>NZ_JBBHKQ010000003.1:0-209806 GCF_037482325.1 Ochrobactrum teleogrylli | reverse complement strand
AAAAATGTCGCATCTCTATCTTGCCCATCTGTCGCATCTGTATATTGCTGTTATAGATGTAAATCGCATAATTTACATTATGGAACTAACAATGGTGCGTCGGATCGTTAAGTGAACTGCGATACCGCAGTTGCGCTGATCGGTCGGTTGGCGCGGGATGAACAGGTGCGCGGCAAGGGTGTTAGTGAAGTGCTTCTGACAGATGCGCTTAGCCGCATTCTTGATGCAAGCAAGACCTTGCAGTTGTTCGTCATCATCGTGGACGCCAAGAATGACAAGGCGGCGGAGTTTTATGCCAGCTACGGTTTCCAGCGCTTTCCGCATCGGCCAAACCGATTGTTCATCCAGAAATCCGTCGTCATGTCGGCGCTGGAGCGATCACTAGACTGAGGATGCGACACTATTCCAATTTAGGGGGATTCGCCCGCCGCAAATTTCAAGTATTCTTACGCCATTGTCCCCTATTCCCGCCGCATGATCTGCGATTGACTACGAAACGGTACGACAAGGGACGGCGCTCTATGACGGAGTACGCTGCAATGCTCGCGATTTCGCATTCACATCATCCGGTTTGAGGCCGGGGATGCGGGCAAGCCGGAAGGATCGGCTATGATCCGCTCGCCGTGTTGCGGGCGATCTCCCCGTGCATCTCTGCCCGATCCGCAACGGTGTCGGCGGCTTCTATCCCGTCGCCGGCACTACGTGTCTCGATCCCCTCCCGTTCAATCCTTTGCGCCGGTGCACCAATCTGGCTTTGCGGTTCCAGTTCGATGCCCTGCGCCTCAAGACTGCGATGGTCGATGCGGGCGTCTATGTCGAGTTCTGCCAGCCGTTCATTTACATGCTCGGCCCAGCGTTCGCGCCACCGCTCGACCATCTCCGTGCGGTTCCAGTCCCGCACCTTCTGGCCGAAACCGTTCTCGTCAACCGAGCGCATGGTGAGCATGACATGGGCGTGTGGCTTGGGGCTCCCGTCCTCGGCAAAATCCCAATGCACGTTCAGGTCGGCAATCATGCCCTGATCGACAAATTCGGTCTGGACGAAATCGCGGGCAAGTTGGATGCCCTGCGCATGCGAAAGTTCACGCGGAATGGCCGCGGTGCAAGTAGCTGTCGTCAGGTGCCTCCTGCGTCTTGCCGGTTATGGTGAGTAGATTCGACTGGAAAGTGACCCCGAGATCGTCCTGCGCAAAGCCAGCCTCGAGACCGAGATACGATAACTGTCGTCTCCCGTCTTCACGCGCCATAGGGCGGCCAGTCGCTCACGGATCGCGCGCGCTGAACGTTTTCCAGCAGATTGAAGACCCGGTCGAAGCCGACGCTCGACCGGCACAGAGGAGAGAAATTGTAAGATGTCGCCATAGCCATATTCTCCTTGAAGCAACATGGATGTATCTGCCGCGCTGCTCGACGGCGCCTCAGGCAAGACCAGCCCTGTCTTCAGCAACTGGCGGCAACTGATTTGGTTTTGAGATTCCCGGATTCAAAGGCGCCGAATAAAAACCTCGTAGCCCAGTTAAACAGCGAGCGCTGATCGCGAAGGAGATTTTCAACTTCCGGCGCCCTTCCCTCCTTAAGTATCCTCGGTCAATTCTGCCACTTCCAGTATTCCAACAAGCTCTGCGACTTTTCCTGACGGCAGTGATCGTCCCTCGTTGACCAACGCTTCGTCAGCATTAAACCAGGCCCAAGCTTCGGCGAGTTCAGCCGCTGACGCGCCGGTTCGGTTGATTTCCGCAACAAGACTGGAGTCTACCGGGCCGAGGACAGAAGTAATTTCATCCAGCGTCATTTAGTTACCTCCTGCATTTCGGGTGCTATTCCGATCATCCATCTGGCTATTAGATAAGCGGCGCGATCACAGAAAAAAGTGTCACGGTGCGCTCGGCAACCTCTTGAACAGGCAAATTGCCAAACCTAAATCGCAGTCGCCGGACGCCCATTGGGGTCTGGCCCGTCAAACGATGAATGTCATCGCTGACGGAAATAGAAACTTGTACCCATATTGCTTCACAAGGAGGATGTGGCTATGAGAACCACTTTCGATTTTACTCCCCTGTTCCGGTCGAGCGTCGGCTTCGACCGAATGCTGAACGCGCTCGAAGCTGCGAGCCGCGTAGAGACCATCGACAGCTGGCCCCCTTATGACATAGCCAAGACCGGCGAGGACGACTACCGCATCACAATGGCGGTGGCCGGCTTCACGCAGGACGAACTGACCATCACCCAGGAGCAGAACATGCTCGTGGTGTCCGGTCAGAAGGCTGGCGAGGACAACAGCCAGTATCTGCATCGCGGAATTGCCGCGCGCACATTCCAGCGTCGCTTTGAACTGGCCGACCACGTGAAGGTTGTGGGCGCTAGCCTCGTCAACGGTCTGCTAACGATTGATCTCAAGCGTGAGATTCCCGAAGAGATGAAGCCGCGCAAGATCCAGATCGCGGCCGGCGAGGCGCTGCCCAAGGTCGAGACCAGGCAGATCGAGGCCGACAAGCAGGCCGCCTGAGGTAGCTCTCTCAGCGTAATTCGCGCAAGGCGCCGGGCACTTCCCGGCGCCGACGGTAAAGCATTGTCAATCGAACGAACAGAAAGGAGAAGAATAATGAGTGTCCGTGATCTGATTCCCTGGGGCCGCAGCAACGGCAATCAGGTTCCCAGTGTCTTGCGCGATGGCGATCGCGATCCATTCCTTTCGCTGCATCGCGAGGTGAACAGGCTGTTCGACGACGTCTTTCGCGGCTTCGGCTCGAACCTGCCCTCTCTCGTGGGAGCTTCCGCCTTCAGCGGCGGCTGGCCGAGCGTGGAGGTCTCGGACGGGGAGAAGGAAATCAAGGTGACAGCTGAGGTACCGGGCCTCGAAGAGAAGGACATTGAGGTCCTGCTCGACGACGGCGTGCTGACGCTGCGGGGCGAGAAGCGCTCCGAGACGGAGGACAAGGACCGACGGTTCTCGGAGCGCTTCTATGGCCGCTTCGAGCGTCGCATTCCGCTTGGCTACGAGGTCAAGGACGACCAGGTCGACGCGCGGTTCAAAAACGGCGTGCTGACCGTGACCTTGCCCAAGAGCGAAAAGGCGCAGTCGCAGGTCAAGCGCATCGCCATCAAGAGTTGACGCATGGCAGGCGCCGGCGGCGGGCCATCTGGCCGCCGTCGGCTGCATCCTTCGCCAGAGAGGGAGGGATGAACAATGGAGATGACGAGACAGATCAACAGATCAACTGGAAATTCAATTCCGCAAGAGTGGCCGTCGAACGACAACCGGCACAAGCCCCTTTCGATGGGGCGCTCGGTCTTCCCGGATGGCGCGGTTGCGCGCATCTACAAGCCGTCCCGCGCGGTGACGACCTCCGGCAAGGCCGGCACGAAGGGTTGGCGACTTGTGTTCGAGCGGCGCACCGCGCCCTTCATCGAGCCGCTGATGGGCTACACGGGCGGCGACGATACGCTGACCCAGGTCGAGCTGAGCTTCCCGACATTGCAATCGGCCATCCGCTACGCCGAGCGACAGGGTCTGACCTATATGGTCCAAACACCGCCCCGGCAGACGACAGGCAGTGGCCGCAGCCAGCGCGCCGATGAGAAGCAGGCGTGTGTAGGAAAATCAACGCACGCCTTCTCGGATGCGACGCTCGACCGGCTCGGGCTCGCCGCCCTTCGGGAGACCTACGGGCTTGCGCTCGACGGCGCGGCGAACCGCAACGACCCGCCCGATCCTGAAAGCTGGACGACGCCCATGAAGGTGGTCAGCGATCCGACGCTGACGCTGGAAGCGAAGCGCGCGATCCTGATGAACTGGGCCTGGACCGAGTACCTGATCGACCAGGCCACCAACGAAGGCATGCCCGAGAACGGCCGGCCGTCGCGCCTCTACGAGGTCGAGCAGGCGCTGCTCGCGCTTGAACGCGAGTTCGCGGATGATCGGGATGATTCAGGCACACGAAAGGCAGCATGAGGTGCAGCGATGGATACGCATGTCGTTTTCGATTGCCAGAAGGTTCTGCCGAACCGGTTCGCGCTGACGCTTGCCGCTGCCTCCCGCATCCGGGCGCTCGCCCGGGGCGCGGAACCGAGGCTCGACGCAGTCGATCGCAGCGTGGGCGATCTTGCCCTGCACGAGATCGCGGCGGGCGCGTTCACGCGGGATGAACTCGCACCGTTTCTGCCTGGAGCAGATGAAAGGCAGCTTTTGCCTCCGCCCGATCCGGCTTCCAGGCTTCGCGATGGCGGTGGCGGAAGCGCCGCCGCACCCGCCTCCCGTTCGCGAAAGACCGTTCATTGAAGATGCAAGCAAACCGACACGGAGGAATGAACGATGCTGAAGTCTTTGTCTTCCGATAACCGGGCGGCTTTCGATGTCGTCAACATCATTGCCGGTCTCGGTCTTCTGCTCTCGCCCTGGTATCTCGGCTATGCGGCTGAAACCTATGCCGCATGGAATGCCTGGATCGTCGGTGCTGCCGTGACGCTGATCGCGGTCGCTGCGCTCTACACATTCCATCAGGTCGAGGAATGGACCAACGTGGCGCTCGGCCTTTGGTCCGTAATCGCGCCTTGGGCACTGGGCTTCTCTGCCCTCCCAGCCGCGATGTGGGTGCATGTGGTCGCCGGCCTCGTCGTCGCCGTGCTCGCTGCGGTCAGCCTGTGGTCCACGACAAACCGACCTCTTTCGACAGCATGATTTTGCAACGTGGCCCGGCACGCGCCGGGCCATTTTCTTGCACTCTCCGTCTAACCTCAGGCGGAACAGAGGAGCCAACAGACTGGCCAAACGGAGATCGCTCATGTTCAGGAATCTCATAGCCCTGCGTCCGCCCATCATCACATTATGCGCCATCCTCGCCTTCGCGGGGCTACCGTGCGCGACAATCGGGCAGGCCGTGCCGGGCGTTGCGGGAGAGCTTCCCACCCTTGCCCCCGTGCTGGAACGGGTGACGCCGGCTGTCGTCAACATCTCGGTTGTCTCAGAAACACCTGGGGCATCAAATCCACTCTACAACGATCCTTACTTCCGACGCTTCTTTGATCTTCCGCATGCGCCGCCTCCGCAACAGCGCATGAGCGCCGGTTCCGGGGTGATCGTCGACGCGGCCAAAGGTCATGTGCTGACCAATCATCACGTGGTGGCCAATGCTCGCACGATCACGGTCACACTGAAGGACGGGCAACGCCTGCGTGCCGAGCTTGTCGGCTCCGATCAAGCAACGGACATCGCGCTGCTCAAGGTCAAGAGCAGAAATCTCGTCGCGTTGGAGGTCGGCGATTCGGATCGCCTCAAGGTCGGCGACTATGTGGTCGTGATCGGGAACCCCTTCGGCCTGGGACAAACGGTAACCTCCGGTATTGTCAGCGCGCTCGGTCGCAGCGGCATCAGCAATGACGGCTACGAGGACTTCATTCAGACTGACGCCTCAATCAATCCGGGCAATTCCGGCGGTGCCCTGGTGACCCTAGACGGCACGCTAGTCGGCATCAATACGGCGATCCTTACGCCTGCGGGTGGCAACATCGGCATCGGCTTCGCGGTGCCTAGTAACATGGCCGTAACCGTCATGAAGCAGTTGATCGAACACGGTGAAGTGCGGCGCGGCAGGCTGGGCGTCGGTATCCAGGACCTTACGCCGGATATCGCGGAGGCGCTCAAGCTTGGCGAACTGCGCGGAGCTGTGATCGCCAGCATCGAGCCCGGCTCGCCGGCACAGCGCGCCGGCTTGCAGGTGGGCGATGTGGTCACCGCGATCTGCGGGCGTGCTGTTCAGGGCGCGACAGACCTGAGAAACCGCATCGGCCTCACGCCAGTCGGCAGCACGATCAGCTTTACAATCAAGCGTGGTAGTAGCGAGCGGGTCGTCAGCGCCAAGATCGCTTCAGAAACTGGTGCATCCGCCGATCTATCCGGCACCCCGCTCGATGGCGCGCACATGCGCGCCGCTTCCGTTAACGAGGCGCGGCAAGCCGGCGCGCCAGGCATTTTGATTGAAAGCATCACGCCGAGCAGTCCGGCTGCGCGTGCTGGCCTTCGAGCGGGCGACTTGATCGTTGCGGTCAACCGGTCGCCTGTTTCTTCCTTGGCTGATTTGCGCAGCGCGATCGCGCGCCAGCGTGCCATCCTGGCGCTGGAACTGTTTCGCGATGGCGGTCGCCTTCTGCTGGTTGTGAGATAACCAGGAGCGGCCACAATGGAAATGAACAAGAAAACGCAGTTCAACATCTGGTACTGGATCGCCGCCTTCTTCCTCCTGATGGCATTCCAATACCTGTTCACGACCGCCACTCAGGTGGCGCATATCCCATACAGCCAGTTCGAGACCTATCTCGGCCAAGGCCGGATCGCGGAAGTGGCAGTATCGGACCGCTTCATTCAGGGAACCTTCAAACAGCCGGTCGACGGCCGGCCAATGTTCATCACCACCCGCGTCGAGCCCGACCTCGCACGTCAGCTTCAGGAGCGCGGCGTGGTGGTCACCGGGCAGATCGAAAGCACCTTCCTGCGCGACCTGCTGTCCTGGATCGTGCCCGTCCTCCTTATCGTCGGCATCTGGATGTTCGCGCTGAAGCGCATGGGCGGCGGCATCGGCGGCGGGCTCATGCAGATCGGCAAGTCGAAGGCGAAGGTCTACGTCCAGTCCGACACCGGCGTCACCTTCAAGGACGTGGCCGGCGTCGACGAGGCCAAGGACGAGTTGAAGGAGATCGTCGACTTCCTCAAGGATCCGCAGGGCTACGGCCGGCTGGGCGGGCGCATGCCAAAGGGCGTGCTGCTGGTCGGCCCGCCGGGCACCGGCAAGACGCTGCTGGCAAGGGCCGTGGCGGGCGAGGCCGGCGTGCCGTTCTTCTCCATCTCGGGCTCCGAGTTCGTGGAAATGTTCGTCGGCGTCGGCGCAGCGCGCGTGCGCGACCTCTTCGAGCAGGCCCGGGCCAAGGCACCGGCCATCATCTTCATCGACGAGCTGGACGCGCTCGGTCGCGCCCGCGGCATCGGCCCCATGGCCGGCGGCCACGACGAGAAGGAGCAGACGCTCAACCAGCTCCTTGTCGAGCTGGACGGCTTCGATCCCTCGACCGGCCTCGTGCTGCTCGCCGCCACGAACCGGCCGGAAATCCTCGACCCGGCGCTCCTGCGCGCCGGCCGCTTCGACCGGCAGGTTCTCGTCGACCGCCCGGACAGAAAAGGCCGCGTGCAGATCCTGAACGTGCACCTGAAGAAGGCGAAGCTCGCGCCGGACGTCGAGCCGGAAAAGATCGCGGCGCTGACCCCCGGCTTCACCGGCGCGGACCTCGCCAATCTCGTCAACGAGGCGACGCTGCTTGCCACCCGCCGCAAGGCCGGCGCGGTGACGATGGAGGATTTCAACAATGCGGTGGAGCGCATCGTGGCGGGTCTCGAAAAGCGCAACCGGCTGCTCAACCCGAAGGAGCGCGAGATCGTCGCCTATCACGAGATGGGCCACGCGCTCGTGGCCATGGCGCTGCCGGGCGTCGATCCGGTCCACAAGGTCTCGATCATCCCGCGCGGTATCGGCGCGCTGGGCTACACCATCCAGCGGCCGACGGAGGACCGTTTCCTGATGACGCTGGAGGAACTAGGGAACAAGATGGCGGTGCTCCTCGGCGGCCGCGCGGCGGAAAAGATCGTGTTCGGCCATCTGTCCACCGGCGCCGCGGACGACCTCGCCAAGGTTACCGACATCGCCCGTGCCATCGTCACACGCTACGGCATGTCGGAGAGGCTCGGCCATATCGCACTGGAGAAGGACCGGCGCTCGTTCCTCGCCACCGACCAGCCCTACTATGGCCCGCAGGAACGCACCTATTCCGACGAGACGGCCGCCGCCGTCGACAAGGAGGTGCGCCGGATCGTCGACGAGACGTTCGAGCGGACCGTCGGCCTGCTGGCGGAACGCCGGGACGAGCTCGAGCGCACCGCCCGCCGCCTGCTGGAGAAGGAGACCCTGGACGGGTTGGAAATACAAGAGCTTGTCGGCAAGCCCGAGGAATCAGTCACGAGTGCCGCTGTCTGATGCCGCAGATCGGGCTTGAAGAGGGGCTTGCGGCAAACTCGGTCTACTGGCTGAATGTCCACCGGCCCCAAGGCGTCGGAATGTGCTGAAGGTGCTCTAAAGCCGGAGGAGCCGGATAATCTGGTCTACCACCGAAGCATGGCGCGCTTGGACATGGCCGCCTTCATGGCTTCGTCGGCCAAAAGCAGACAGGCAAAACAACCATCCCAATTTGCAATGCGACAATTGCACTAATTTGAAGTGCCATGGAGGGATATGGAGTAGATATAGTTCTCATGGCTATCCGTTTTTTCCCAGCCATCTTGGTCGGGCCAATCCGTGTCCGAGATCTGCCGCCGCCAATGACTGCCTTTTCCCGCTTCAATCATTTTTCTCAAATGCCTCTTGAAGCATTGAGTGAAACGCGCGGACAGCAGGATTTGCGCGTCGGCTTTCTGGCCACAGCGCCGTAATATTATGGCGCTCGACAGCAAAGTCCGAGAGCACCGGCACCAGTTCGCCGCGGGTCACATAAGGTGCCGTGACGAATGTTGGGCACATTCCTATGCCCGCGCCCGCGGCCAGAGCGGCAATCAGTGCATCGCTTGCATCGACCGTCATGCCCGAAGCTGGCGTGATCTCCAGAAGGCGGCCTCCGATCAGAAAGGGCCAGCGCATGATCTGCCCGGAACTCTGATAGCGAAGCGTGACCGTATCATGGTCGGTGAGTTGATCAGGCTTATCCGGCGTCCCGCATAGCGCCAGATAGTCGGGCGATGCAAAACAGCATAGCTGGTATGGAGCAAGCCGGCGCGACAGCAGCTTCGAGTCCGCAAGATCGCCGATGCGAATGGCGACATCGATTCCCCCCTCCACCAGATCGACAATCCGGTCGCTGAGGCGCAGGTCCGCCTGCGGAATGCCGCCAGTGCCGGCACGATCACGTGAATGCCTATCGGCAAGGACGCGGTAACTCGGAGCGTGCCGGAGGGCTCTGAACGTGCGCTCGCCGCTATCTGCTCGATTTCTTCAGCATCGCGCAGCAGCCGAAGCGCGCGCTCATGCAGGCTGCGTCCCTCTCGCGTCAGCGTCAGCGAACGCGATGAGCCCGGTCAACCGCTCCAATGCCATTTGTTCCTTCATGGCACTATTGAACCGACAGCTTCCCCTATAATCAACTGCATATCTTCGTAATAGATGTGAAAGGAACGAGATAGACCGAGGAAACAGCCCCATGAACGACATGATGCAAGCCATACGCCTGCACGCATTCGGCGGACCCGAAGTGCTGATCTATGAAGATGCTCCGAAGCCCCAGCCGAAAGCGGAGGAACTGCTTGGTCGGCACGATCTTGAGCCCGGCGGTCGAGATGATGTTGACGATATGTCCAGCGCCCTGCCGCTGGAAGACGGGTAGCGCGGCGGCGATGCCGAAAAGGGCACCCCTCAGATTAATGTCGATTATCGTGTCCCAGTCGTCGACGCGCAACGCATCGAAACGGGAGATGGGGACTATACCCGCATTGTGAACGATGACGTCGAGCCTTCCGAAACGCTCGCAGGCAAGTGACCCAGCCCCTCCATGTCCGCCCGCCGGGTCACGTCCGTGGGTCGGTAAATGGCCTTATCCCCGGTGGCAGCGATTTCGCCCACGACCGCCGCAATTTCCTCCGCGCTGCGAGCGCCAAGCACGAGCTTTGCCCCGCGAGCAGCAAGATGGATGGCAGTCGCACCACCTATGCCGCGTCAGGCACCCGTCACTGCGACGACCTGGTTCTCCAGAGGCATGTGCATTCTCCATGATGTTCCGAGCTTGTTGCTATGTGCGGATCAGCGGATGATCTATGCTAGGAAAGCCATGTTTATATCGCGATCCGCCGAAACAATGTCCGATCCCTTCTCCAGCGTCTTGAGCGCGCTAAGCGCGCGGGACATCCGCGCCACGGCCTTGATGCCTCCGGTAACTGGGCGCTCTCGTTCGACGGTCGGGCGCGGTTGAAAGTCGTCGCGGTCATCCTTGGACAAGGCTGGCTGATTGTTCCGGCCATGACACCATTAGCGCTGCCCCAGGGCGACGTCGCCCTAGTGAGCGACACGCGCTACACGGTGGCGAGCGATCCCGCTGTCGAGCCCGCAGATGGCATAGCGCTCTACGCGCCGCCGGGCGGGGATCTGGTACAACTCGGCCAGGGAGACGAGGTGTCGATTGTCGGCGGCGGCCGCGTGGGCCAACCTCCGCTCGACCACCTGACCACATGGCGTATGATCCTCGCACAGCGCATGCTCGGGACGGGCGAGAGAGTGGCGGCGGTGGCCGAAGCTGTCGGATACCATTCACATAGCGCGTTCGCCCAGGCGTTCAAAAGAACTTTGGGCCCTACACCCCCGTCCATGAAGTAATCGGCAGGCCTCCTCCAACGACACCCAACTTGCGGGCGGCATCAATTTATAGGGTTACGGAGTAGACGCAGTCCTCCGTTTCGTCATTCTCAAGCCGAAGAATACCGCCGACGCCTCATAACCTACAAAGCCATTCAGTGAAATAACCAATGGTTATTACACTCCGAGGCGGTTGCTTTCCAAGGGGGCCGCGCGCACCGTCCAGTGGCTACACAGGGAATTGAATGCGAAGCAAAAATCGGTCGGGATGCGCTCAGCTATCGTCCAGCAGGTGAAGCAAAGATCGAACGCGGAATTGCGATGCGTGTCGTCAGCCCCTTCGCCGACAGGTCACGGGTTATTCGTCCGCGGAGTTGATCCTCAACCATGGTTTTGATGAGTCGCGAACCAAACCCCTCTCCGGCTTCGCCATTCACGCAGCCGCTGAACTTCTCGTTCCATTCGATAATCTGGTGATCGCCGTCCGTGCTCACCGTGACATGAAGGGCTCCCGCAGCCCGAGACAAC
This sequence comes from Ochrobactrum teleogrylli, assembly GCF_037482325.1. Taxonomy (NCBI): domain Bacteria; kingdom Pseudomonadati; phylum Pseudomonadota; class Alphaproteobacteria; order Hyphomicrobiales; family Brucellaceae; genus Ochrobactrum; species Ochrobactrum teleogrylli. The sequence continues at coordinate 198,902 of NZ_JBBHKQ010000003.1, read as the reverse complement.
GCCCCGTATTTCGCGGCATTGGTGATCAGTTCGTGGAATACCAAGGCAACCGATGTCGCCACTCCCGGGTCAATTGTAACGTCCAGACCATCAATAGTGATTCGATTGTTGCTTCCGCCCATGTAGGGAGCGAGCAATTGTTCCAGCAAACCTCGCAGTGAAGCGGAGTTCTGCTTCATCCCGGCGCGAATAAGCCCATGGGCCCGGTGCAAGGCATCCAGACGGGCTCCTAAGGTTTCTGCAAGCGGCCGGTGTTCCGGCTGCTCTCGGACAGACACGGCGATCAACCCATTAACCAACGCAAACAGATTCTTGATCCGGTGGTCGAGTTCCTGAGATACCATCTCGCGTTGTTCTTCCAGCAGCTTAGGCGCATCGATATCCGATGACGTCCCGTACCAGCGGATGATCTCGCCGTCTGCATTTCGGAGCGGAAGGGCAACGACCCAGAGCCAACGATAGCTGCCGTCATGATAACGAAAGCGGTAGTCGATGTCGTAGGTCTTGCCAGTCTTCAGACACTCTTGCCAGGTTTCGGCAACCCGATCCCGGTCGTCAGGATGGATGAGTTTCTGCCAGGTTGTCGGCTGGATATTTTCCGGGGCGATGCCGGTGAATTCCGTCCACCGTCCGTTGAAATAATCGTGCCGTCCGTCCGCATCCGCGCTCCAGATTATCTGGGGTATGGATTCCGCCAGAAGGTCGAACCGAAGATTGCTCTGTTCGAGAGCGGCCGCCATCTCGCTCTGCTCAGTTGTGTCAATGACAACACCTGCGAACTGGACGATCCGTCCCCTGTCGTCACAGACAGGGCGCCCGGAAACAATAAACCAGCGGGTGTCCCCTTTGCTGGTTACTGCGCGATAGTGACAGCGATAATCCGAACCCGACGTGATTGCGGCGCGCAAACCCTCAAAGACTCGGTCGCGATCCTGGGGGTGAACAGATGGCGACAGCATATCAATCCTGACGCCACGCCGTGATTCCTCCTGGGAAATACCAAACAGGCCGGCAAAGGAGCCGCTCGTGGTTACCCTGTTACTGCGAACGTCCAGATCCCAGGTTCCTACGATACCACCGGCATCAAGTGCCAGTTCCATCCGCTGTTGCGACCACTCCAGCGCCTTGAGCGCCCGCATTCGTTCGGTCGTTTCGCTGGCAACCACCAGAACGCCATAGATGTGGGCATGGGTGTCGGCTATGGGTGTCAACGCGAGGCTGAACCAGGCCGTTTCCAACTGCCGGTCGCGCAACAACTTGACTGGCTGGTCGCGGAAACGCACGCCTTTGCCGTCGTAACAGGAACTGATCGCATCACGGAAAAAGCTGGCCGCGACGGGCAACGCTTTCGTAATCGGTTGCCCGAGTGCAGTTGCATAGCGCTCACCGAGCATCTCCTGCAGGGCATCATTCTGAACCACAAGGCCCTCGCGACCAATCAGAACTGCCATGGGTGCAGCAGAAAGCAAAATCAGTCGGACGGCTGATTTGAGTTCTTCTGGCCAGATATAGATCGGCCCCGCCGACGATCGAGACCAGTCGAAGGCACGGATGTTCCTCACCATGACGCTCGGGTTCGCGAATTCGTCATGCCCCTCACTGAACCGGGCGAACAGGTGCTCCGGCATTGTCCCTCCATCAAACGCTCAGTTCAAACCTACAATGCGTTTCGGCGCTCGTCCATTCGACATAGCTGTGTTTTAACTTATCTGTCAGCCTAGACCTTGGAGCAAAGGTGGCAGATGTCCTTATATACTGAATTGTCTATTTAAGATCATCGAGTTTTAGCATTTACAGCAGCATCATAAATATCTGCTCTGTAATCTTCCTTCGAACAAGCCCCCTGTGTGCCCCAGCCACGGAACTTAAGCTATCACATTGCGTTAAAAGACGGGTGAAGATGCCCGCTTTGAACCGGAACACTGGCTAATTCTCACATTTTTCCGCGAACTTAGCGGCCTTCGGGGCTTCAAATATGATCCGACAATTCATGAGAGGAGAAGTACCATGGCAAAGGAAAAGACCCTTGAAGACCTGTTCCACGACACTCTCAAGGACATCTATTACGCTGAGCGCAAGATCCTGAAGGCTTTGCCGAAGATGAAACGTGCGGCGCAGTCGGAAGACCTGAAGGCTGCTTTCGAGAAGCATCGCGAAGAGACGGAGGGCCATGTCGAACGACTTGTCCAGGTATTCGAGATCATGGGCAAGGCAGCGAGAGGCAAAACCTGCGACGCGATCGAAGGGATCATCGCCGAAGGCGAGGAGATCATGGAGGAGTTCAAGGATACAGCGGCGCTCGACGCCGGCCTGATTTCGTCCGCGCAGGCGGTCGAGCACTACGAAATCACCCGATATGGAACTTTGAAGCGGTGGGCAAAAGAACTTGGCCTGAGCGATGCGGCGAAGCTTCTCGATCAGACGCTTCAGGAAGAGTCGAAAACGGACAGCGATCTGACGAAACTTGCGGATGCTTCGGCCAACCAACGCGCCAAGGCTGCGTGATCATGAAGCAAGGGTGCCACTCGGCACCCTTGCCAATTTGTATAGAGATCACATAACGGACGGGAGCCAGCTATGTCAGCCACCGACAAAGCCGCAAATGTGCAGAAATCACTCAAGATTCATGACCAAAAGCTCGAAGTCGGCCCAGGCGGAGATCTTTATCAGATTGCCAACGACAAAACACCTGCCATGACCACCGCGCAGGGTGGGCCGGTGTCAGACGACCTCAACACGTTGAAGATCGGTCAGCGTGGTCCTACGCTGATTGAGGATTTTCATTTCCGGGAAAAAATCTTTCACTTCGACCATGAGCGTATTCCCGAACGCGTGGTTCATGCGCGGGGCTACGGTGCGCATGGCTATTTCGAGACGACAAAGTCACTCAGCGAATATACGCGCGCAGACATTTTCCAACGGGTTGGCGAGAAGACGCCAGTCTTCGTCCGTTTCTCCACGGTCGCCGGTTCGAAGGGTTCGTTCGACCTTGCCCGAGATGTGCGCGGCTTCGCCGTCAAGATATACACCAAGGAAGGCAACTGGGATATTGTCGGCAACAACATTCCCGTGTTCTTCATCCAGGACGCCATCCGGTTTCCGGATATGGTCCATGCCGTCAAGGAGGAGCCTGACCGGGCTTTTCCGCAGGCCCAGTCAGCCCATGACAATTTCTGGGACTTCATCAGCCTGACGCCGGAATCCATGCACATGATCATGTGGGTCATGTCGGATCGCGCCATCCCGCGCTCCTTCCGCTTCATGGAGGGGTTTGGTGTTCATACGTTCCGTTTCCTGAACGACAAGGACAAGTCGACTTTCGTCAAATTCATCTGGAAGCCGAAACTCGGCCTCCAATCGGTTGTCTGGAACGAGGCGGTGAAAATCAACGGTGCGGATCCGGACTTCCATCGGCGCGATCTGTGGACCGCCATCCAAGCCGGGGACTTCCCGGAATGGGAACTGTGCGTGCAGCTCTTCGATCAGGACTTCGCCGACAGTTTCGATTTCGATGTGCTCGACCCGACGAAGCTGATTCCGGAAGAAGTCATCAAGCCAATACCGGTCGGACGGCTGGTGCTGGATCGGATGCCGCACAATTTCTTCGCCGAGACCGAGCAGGTCGCATTCATGACGCAGAACGTCCCCCCCGGCATCGACTTCTCCAACGATCCCCTGCTGCAGGGTCGCAACTTCTCCTATCTCGACACGCAACTGAAGCGGCTGGGCAGTCCGAATTTCACCCACATCCCGATCAATGCGCCGAAGTGTCCGTTCCACCATCTCCAGCAGGACGGGCATATGGCCATGCGCAATCCTGTCGGGCGGGCAAACTACCAGCCCAACTCCTGGGGCGAAGGAGCGAGACCCGACCCGAAACGCGGGTTCCGGCCGTTTGCAGCGCAGGAAGACGGACAGAAAGTTCGCCTCCGACCGGAGAGCTTCGCCGATCATTACAGCCAGGCGAGGCAGTTCTATCTGAGCCAGACCGCTGTGGAGCAAAAACATATCGCCATGGCGCTGACCTTCGAACTGTCGAAGGTGGAAACACCTGTGATCCGCGAGCGTGTTGTGTCTCATCTGCTCAACATCGATGCCAATCTTGCGGAAACGGTCGCCGGAAAGCTCGGCATCCGCAAGATGCCGAAGGCTGCGGATGTGATGGTGCCCGTACGTGACGATCTTGCTCCGTCTCCTGCACTCAGCATTATTGAGAACGGACCCGGCAGCTTCAAGGGCAGAAAGATCGGCGTGCTTGTCGCCAATGGCACTGATGCGCAGGTGCTCAAGGGTATCCGGAACGCCGCGGAGAAAGAAGGCGCAATGGTGGAACTGGTTGCGCCGTCGGTCGGAGGTTTCCAAGCATCCAGCGGCGACTGGATAGAGGCCGACCATATGATTGACGGTGGTCCATCCGTATTGTTTGATGCTGTAGCCCTTGTGTTATCTGAAGAAGCGGCCAACCGGCTTATCGGCGAGTGCGCGGCAAGAGACTTTGTTGCAGATGCTTTTGCCCACTGCAAGTTCATTGGCTTTACCGCAGGCGCAATGCCGCTGCTCGCCAAGGCCGGTATCGAGCCCGAAATGGACGAAGGGATGATCCCGCTCGACAATGCAAGGGCGGCCACCGATTTCGTCGCGTCTTGCCGTAAGCTCCGCTTATGGGCGCGTGAAGATACCGTCAAGCTCTGATCTCGCAGCATACAATTGATGTGAAGAGATGTTCGAAGTGCAAACACAAGCGGCCCGGCCCAGCCGGGCCGTTTACCGCGCATATTGGAATGTGGAGAAATTGGTAATCGCCTATGAAGAACATTGCTATCGTCGGCACGGGTCCGACCGGGATCTATACTTTCTTTTCGCTGCTCAAATTCGCAGAGCCAATGTCCATCTCGATCTACGAGAAGGAAGATGAAGCTGGCGTAGGCATGCCTTATAATGACGATGAGAACAGCCGGATGATGCTGGCCAACATCGCCAGCATCGAGATTCCGCCGATTACCTCGACCTATCTGGACTGGCTGCGCGAGCAGGACGAGACGCGTCTCGCTCGATACCGGGTCGACAAGGAAGGTCTTCACGATCGACAATTCCTGCCTCGCATTCTGCTCGGCGAATATTTCCGGGATCAGTTTCTGGCTCTTGTCGAGGCAGCGCGTCGAAAAGGCTTTGAAGTCGAAGTGCACAAATCCTGCGAGGTCACGGATATCGAAGCCACCGCCGATGGCGTAAAGCTCTGGTCTGATGGCAAGCTGGTTTCGAAACTCTTCGATCTCGTCGTCATCGCCACCGGCCACGTCTGGCCCGACGACGACGAAGCAACGCGCAGTTATTTTCCCAGCCCCTGGTCTGGACTGATCGAAGCCAGAATACCGGCGTGCAAAGTGGGCATTATGGGCACATCGCTCAGCGCCATCGACGCAGCGATGGCGGTCGTTGCCCAACATGGAAGCTTCATCGAGGAAGAAGACGAAAGCCTGCGCTTCGACCTTGACCCGGACAGTAAAGGTCTGGCGATAACGCTTATGTCCCGTTCTGGCATCCTTCCAGAAGCGGATTTTTATTGCCCGATCCCATATGAGCCGTTGCAGATTGCCACAGAGAAGGCGATCAACAGGGAGATCGAGAGGGGGTCCAGTGGCTTGCTTGACAGGATATTTGCCTTGGTCGCGCGCGAAATCGAGGAGGCCGATCCGGTGTGGAGCGAGCGTGTTTCGCTTTCGAAGCTCGACGCTGACGGCTTCGCTGATGCCTACTTTGCCGACCGGCAAAAGCACGATGCGTTCCGCTGGGCAGAATACAACCTCAGAGAAGTCGAACGCAACAAGCGGGAGAAGCACACCGTCCCCTGGCGCTATGCGATCCTTCGTCTGCACGAGGTGGTACAGGAGATCATCCCGCATCTTAATGAAGGGGACCGCGAGCGGTTCGATACAGGACTCTGCAAGGTCTTCGTCGACAACTATGCCGCAATCCCGTCGGAATCGATCCGCAGGCTACTGGCGCTGCGCAAGGCCGGCCTGATAGACGTCCTCGAACTTGGGCACGATTACGACATGGACGTAAGGGAGGATCACACCATCATCGCCATTGGCTCGGAAATACGGACATTCGACGTGTTCATCGACGCCCGAGGCCAGAAGCCACTCAAGACGAAGGATTTGCCGTTTCCGTCACTGCGCCGGCAACTCGTTTCGGTCGGAGAGGATATTCCGGAGGTCTCAGACGACTACACTCTGCTGGCACCGGACGTTGCATGTGGCAAGATTGCGTTCGGCGCGCTGCCGTATCTGATGCACGACCAGCCTTTCGTGCAGGGAATTACGGCAAGTGCCGACATTGGAGCAGCAATGGCCACTGCTGTCAGTGAACTAACACACCGAACGCGCCGGCGGCTTCCTTTTATTGATCTCTCCTGATCGAAGCTGAAACATTGACGGGTCAGACAGATACGCCCATGCGAGCGCCCTGGATTATATCTTCGATCAATTCACGCCTTGCACGTTCTCTCGCGACACTGTCGTTTAACCGCAAGATATAGGATGGATGCCAGGAGATCAGCACCGGTCCACCATGTAACCCGATTTCAGCCTGACCGCGTCGCGAAGTAAGAGGAGCGTTGTTATCCGTCAGAGCGAACGCCGCAGAGGCCCCCAACGCAACCACCATGCGTGGACGGATGAAAGCCAGCTCAAGCCCAAGCCACCAGCGACAATGCAGAATTTCCTGCCGGTCAGGATTTTGATGCAGGCGGCGCTTGCCACGCGGCGTGAACTTGAAGTGCTTGACTGCATTTGTCAGCCAGACACGTTCGGTTCCCACTTGTGCCGCAACCATTACCTCGCGCAGGAGACGACCGGCTGGACCGACAAAGGGACGTCCTTCCAAATCCTCACGATCACCCGGCTGTTCTCCTACAATCATGAGCTCAGCGTCTTCCGGCCCTTCACCCCAAACAGTCTGAGTTGCGGCCTCGCATAATCCACATCGACGGCAATGTCTGGCAGCCGCTCGCGCTTCGATCATTGTCTGGGGGAGTTCGGCCGCTTGCGGCATTGCAGCGCGATAACGGGTCGAAATCGCGACTGCGCCAGCCGCTGGTGACGTTTCTGCGGCCGCGCGCATTCGCTCCACTCGCGACTCGGCATCTCGTAACATATCTGGAATCAGGCGCGTTTCGGGTAGGTTCTTCCAATACTTCTTCGGCATTTCAGAGCGCATCGCATTCAACTTTACCCGTGCCGGATTGAAGATGTTCGCGAAATAGGTGCCCCAAAGCGTTTCGGTGGCATCTTCCGATAAGTCAGGGCGTGTACCGCCTGGGTGGTAACTAAGTCTGCCGGCCTCAAATCGAGCTGTAAGCCTTGGCGTGGCGATCACCCAGTCCATATCCGCGAAACGCTTTGCGAAAAAGGAACTACCCGGCTCGACTATATTATGCTCCGGCTCAAACCAAGCAGCAAAGCGACGACGCAATCCAGTCTCAGGTAATTCGCGAAACCGTACGAAAGCATGCATCTTGTGGATATCACGGCCAACCGATTTTGCCATGAGATGCAGCTGCCGCCCAAGCGGATCGGCCGGGCTCAAAGGGTCTCCCGCATCGCGGTCAAGCCGCCATAACGCCTGATAGAGCAGTCCGAACCGTTCCGGATTTGAATGCCAGATGACTGACTGCGCAAGTTTTAAAAATGCCGGCGGTACGCGCGCTTGATGCTTACCCGCAGCATTGGGCAGCTGTGCGCCCCCGAACAATCCATTCGCGGCGATCCAATCGATATCATTTGGCTCGATACCGTGTGATATCGCGATGCGCGCCATCTCACGCCACGCATCGAAGATGCCGCAGTCGGGTAGTTTAACGGAATAGATCATAATAGTCGCAGTTGCTCAGCGGGAGGTGCAAATCGAGCGCGTAAATCGACGTTGTCGATGAGCCGCCCCGGCGACCAGCCAGGTGTCATAATAAAGGGGCGTGCCTTGTTCATGTTGGCACCTATCCGCACCAGATCTTCGTATCTTAAACCGCGGTTCCGGCGCGCAACGATTATGCGATCCACCGTGCGGGTGCCAAAACCAGGAACACGCAGCAGCAATTCACGGCTTGCACCGTTTACATCCAGAGGGAATAGGCCACGGTGCTGTATGGCCCAGGCAAGTTTTGGATCCAGTTCCAAATCAAGATGACCAGCCTTCGTGCCGGTAGCGATTTCCTCGGCGCTGAAACCATAAAAACGCAAAAGCCAATCTGCCTGATATAGGCGGTGTTCACGCAGAAGCGGAGGCTGGATCAAGGGCAGAGCTGTGGAGGCGTCCGGGATCGGGGAGAATGCTGAATAATAAACCCGTCGCAGCTTGTAACCACTGTAAAGCCGTGTCGACATTTTGAGGATGGTCACATCGTCTGCCCCATCCGCGCCGATGATCATCTGCGTGCTTTGCCCGGCCGGTGCAAACCGGCGCGGCTTACGCCCGGTATGGGTCTTATCTTTTGCCGCCTCGCCTTCCAGCCGCACTTGTGCCATCGCACCACGGATCGTTTCAGGGCGTTTTTCCGGAGCGAATTTGCGCACACTTGCGTCCTCCGGCAATTCGACATTAATCGATAGCCGATCAGCCCAAAGCCCGGCCTCCCGGATCAAGTCCGGACTTGCATCGGGAATCGTCTTGAGATGGATATAGCCGCGGAAGCCGTGACCCTCCCGCAATGTCCGCGCGATGCGTACCATATCGGACATGGTCTGGTCGGGGGACTTGATGATGCCCGAGGACAAGAACAGGCCCTCGATGTAATTGCGTCGATAAAATTCCAGCGTGAGCGAGACAACTTCCTCGACTGAGAACCGCGCCCGTTCCACGTTCGAGCTGACCCGGTTTATGCAATAGGCACAGTCGAAGATGCAGAAGTTGGTCATAAGAATTTTCAGCAGGCTGATACAGCGCCCATCCGGAGTGTAAGCATGGCAAATCCCTGCCCCTCCCGACGATCCGACACCACCCCTCCTTGCGTCGCGTCTCTCACCACCGCTTGACGCACAAGATGCATCGTACTTTGCTGCATCTGAGAGGATGGCAAGTTTATCCTGAAGGCTCTTTTTCACCATGTGAGCGAAGATACATGTTCATGTTTTGTTCGTCAATAAAAGAGATTTTTTGCGGATCGCTCACCACGACGTGACCTGTCGCCTGCAAATCTGTTCCCGAAGCCACCGACGCACCGATCTTCCCGATTTCCCAAATGCCAATAGACACCCGATCGAAGTGGGAAAGCGTGCGTCTAATGGCGGCTGCCTTCGACATAAGCCTCGCAAGCGGCCCCCTGCAGGACACGCGCGACGGCGGCAAAGACCTCTTCGCGTTCCTTGATGCTGAGGTCTTTGATGAGTTTTATCTTCTCTTCCCTATCCGGTCTCACTCTGAACAGACGTGGGATATTGACCGATCTCATCAAGCCTCGGTCACGACAGAGCTAGTATAGAGGAAATTTCTGTTCAAGACCTCAGTGAAGCTTGAACTCGCCTTCGACGCGGCGCCATTCATTCGGTCCGATCAAGCACTGATGCGTATAGCGGACAGAATGGAGCGGGCCTTCAAGCCTGGACTGCCAGAAATCCAGGAACCTGTGCATCTCAGGAAAATCGGGTGCCAGATCGTAGTCCTGCCAGACATAGGTCTGCAGCACGGATTCGAAATCAGGAATGCGATAGAGGATGTGCGCGGTGGTGAGGCCGTAGCCATTGAGCTGACGTTCCAGATCCGATGAGAATTGCATGCTTCATCTCCGTTTCATGACACTGTGAAGTGTGTCGCAAAATTTCACGACCATCAACGGATTTTTAAACGCAATCGCGCCGTTTATTGTTCCTTTCCAGTATGTTAGTAGCATCAGAAGACGAGTGCCAATTTTTTCGTTTCTCCCTCTTGAAATCGAAAAATCTCAAAACCAGATCATTTTGCGCAAGATGCTCGACTTGAGGTTTTGCACCCGCCCGGACCGATCATTCGGTCCGGCCAGAGGGAACAACGTCATCATTTTTGCTCAACGGAGGAAAACATGTCGTTCCGACCGCTTCATGATCGCATTCTCGTCCGCCGGGTCGAATCCGAAGAAAAGACCAAGGGCGGCATCATCATTCCCGACACCGCCAAGGAAAAGCCGCAGGAAGGCGAAGTCATCGCCGTAGGTCCCGGCGCGCGCAACGATGCCGGCCAGATCCAGGCGCTCGACGTCAAGGCCGGCGACCGCATCCTGTTCGGCAAATGGTCCGGCACCGAGATCAAGATCAACGGCGAAGACCTGCTGATCATGAAGGAAAGCGATGTCATGGGCATCATCGAAACCCAGGCAGAGCAGAAAAAAGCTGCCTGAGGCGATAACCCGTCAATCCAACCCATCAGTCAAATAGCTGCCTATTGAGGAGTTAGAGAAAATGGCTGCGAAAGAAGTCAAGTTCCACACCGATGCCCGTGAACGCATGCTGCGGGGAGTCGACGTACTGGCCAATGCCGTGAAGGTCACGCTCGGTCCAAAGGGCCGCAATGTCGTGATCGACAAGTCCTTCGGTGCCCCTCGTATAACCAAGGACGGCGTTTCCGTCGCCAAGGAAATTGAACTGGAAGACAAGTTCGAGAACATGGGCGCCCAGATGCTGCGCGAAGTGGCATCGAAGACGAACGATCTCGCCGGCGACGGCACGACAACCGCGACCGTGCTTGCCCAGGCCATCGTTAAGGAAGGCGCCAAAGCCGTCGCCTCCGGCATGAATCCGATGGACCTGAAGCGTGGCATCGATCTCGCCGTCGATGCGGTTGTCAAGGAGTTGAAGACCAACGCCCGCAAGATCACCAGCAATTCCGAAATTGCTCAAGTTGGTACCATCTCCGCCAACGGGGATACGGAGATCGGTCGTTATCTTGCCGAGGCGATGGAGAAAGTCGGCAACGAAGGTGTGATAACGGTCGAAGAAGCCAAGACCGCTGAAACCGAACTCGAAGTCGTCGAAGGCATGCAGTTCGATCGCGGCTATCTCAGCCCCTACTTCGTCACCAACCAAGACAAGATGCGGGTGGAACTGGAAGATCCCTATATCCTGATCCATGAGAAGAAGTTGTCGAACCTGCAGGCGATGCTGCCGGTTCTCGAAGCCGTGGTCCAGTCCGGCAAACCGCTCGTCATCATCGCTGAAGACGTCGAAGGGGAAGCTCTTGCAACGCTCGTCGTCAACAAGCTGCGTGGCGGCCTCAAGATCGCCGCCGTCAAGGCTCCTGGCTTCGGCGACCGCCGCAAGGCCATGCTGGAAGACATCGCCATCCTGACGGGAGGAACCGTGATCTCGGAAGACCTCGGCATCAAGTTGGAAAACGTCACCCTCAACATGCTCGGCCGGGCGAAGAGAGTGGCGATCGAGAAGGAGAACACCACCATTATCGATGGCGTCGGTTCCAAGGCGGAAATCGATGGCCGCGTTGCCCAGATTCGGGCTCAGATCGAGGAGACAACCTCCGACTACGACCGCGAAAAGCTACAGGAACGTCTTGCCAAGCTTGCCGGGGGCGTTGCCGTCATCCGCGTCGGTGGCTCGACGGAAGTCGAAGTGAAGGAGAAAAAGGACCGCGTCGACGATGCGCTGCATGCGACCCGCGCCGCGGTAGAGGAAGGCATTCTCCCGGGTGGCGGTGTCGCTCTCCTGCGTGCCGTTAAGGCGCTCGAGGGCCTTCCGATCGCGAACGACGATCAGCGTGTCGGCGTCGAGATCGTGCGACGGGCGATTGAAGCACCTGTTCGCCAGATCGCCGAAAATGCCGGTGCCGAAGGTTCGATCATTGTCGGCAAACTGCGTGAAAAAACCGACTTCTCCTATGGCTGGAACGCCCAGACCGGCGAATATGGTGATCTTTATGCTCAGGGTGTCATCGATCCGGTCAAGGTTGTGCGCACTGCGCTGCAGGACGCAGCCTCGGTTGCCGGTCTTCTGGTGACAACGGAAGCGATGATCGCGGAGAAGCCCAAAAAGGAAGCCACTCCAGCCCTGCCGGCTAGCGCCGGCATGGATTTCTAAGCGATTGTCTTTGGCTCGCCCCCCGCTGGGGGCGAGCCTCCAATGAGGAGATAAACATGGTTCAGACTACAATCAAGCGCTCACCCCAACCACTCTATTCCAGAGACCTTGTTGTCTGTCAGAGGGTTTTCGATGACATTCGATCGAGAGCTGGAGTTACCAAGGAGACTGAGGAAGCGGAGCGGATGGCGGCCATCACTGTGGAATTATACAGGCAAGGTGTTCGCGAACCGAGCCATCTAAAAACAATGGTCGAGGCCGCGCGAGGCGTGTTCGATCACCGGGCGCACTAACGACCTGCGCCACATGCAACCGAAACCATCCACCTGGCATCAAAGGGGGTCAAGCTATGAGAAAGGAAAGATTGGAAAATTCGATTCCGGAGAAACCAGCAGCAATTAGCGCCGAGCATCTGCATCATCCGGCCCAACATTTCGGTCATCCCCGAGACGTTCTTGCAGCCGACGATATCGACATAGACGAGAAACGCGCCATTCTTGCGTCGTGGGCATCCGACATCTTTGCCATCGATTCCAGTCCGGCCCTTCGCCTTTATCCTGGAACCGATAAGGCCGTCTCATATGACGAGATCATCGAAGCGCTGAAGACGCTGGACCTGTCTGATCGGCAAGGGAGAGTCGCTCACGTATCGAAGAATGCACGGCAAAATCCGCAGCTAATCCGTCGAATGCCTAGGCCGTGCGCTCATAAATAGGCTAGCTATTTGAACGGATTAGTTATTTAGAGGCCTCGGATTTGGAGGTCTTTGATGTCACGTCGCCGCTATGGACTCACAGAACGAGAATGGTCAATTATTGCACCGCTGTTGCCGAGCAAACCACGTGGCGTGCCCCGGGTTGACGACCGCATGGTGCTCAATGGCATTCTGTGGCGCTTCCGCACCGGGTCATCATGGTCAGAAATCACCGAACGCTATGGTATTGCAACGACCTGCTACAACCGGTTCGTTCGCTGGCGTCGTGCCGGTGTCTGGGATCGGTTGCTTGAGGCTGTCTCTGAGGCCTATGATGGCGACATCGTGATGATCGACAGCACCTGTGTTCGTGTTCACCAGCACGGAGCCACAGGAAAAAAAGGGATGCCGACGATGGTGGCATGGGGCGTTCCCGTGGCGGCCTCACAAGCAAAATCCACGCGATTGTTGATGCGGAAGGCCACCCGATCAATCTTTGCCTGACGGGCGGTCAGGCTGCTGACTGCTCCCAGGCCGAGGGCCTCATTGAACGCATCAAAGCAGGCGGCACCCTGCTTGCGGACAAGGCCTATGATACCGATGCGATCCGGAAGACAACAGCAGAACGAAAAATCTGGGCCAATATTCCTCCCAAATCCAACCGTAAGGACGTCTTCGCGTTCTCGCCATGGGTATATCGCCAGAGAAACTTGGTCGAGCGCTTCTTTAATCGCATCAAACACTATCGCGGTATCGCCACGCGTTACGACAAGAACCCGGACAATTTCCTCGCTGTTGTCAAACTGATCGCTGTCCGCATCTGGTGCATCAGTTTATGAGTCTACGCTCTAATTTAACGGGAGCACGTCAAGGAAGCGCTCACCCTTCAGTTCAGGCCAGTAGATGATGGATTTTTCCGCAAGCCGATGGTTCTCCGGCAGCGCCGCAACGAGTTGCTCCGATCCGAGTGCAAGAGTATTCAGCAAAGTAACCCTGCCCGGTTCTCCAAGGATGATCGCCACATCTATAGCACTCGCCAATACTCCTGCTCTAAGTTCGATATAGGGCATCTCCACCAGCTCGACGCCGATGGGAAGGATGACTTTGGCGAAATTCACGAAGGTCGTGCGCAAACGACCGGTGGAAAGTGACTTGTAAAAGCCCACGACAATTCGGCCAAGTTTCCCGGCTTTGCTCGCTTTAGCCCGTTCCTTGAGGCGTTGAACGTCCTCGACAATACGCCTCGCGCCAATAATGAATTCCTCGCCGTTCGGGGTGAGACGTGCTCCGGTCGAAGCACGGTCAAACAGAGGGATACCAAGTTCGTCCTCGACTTCCTTGATTCGTTTGCTGACGATCGGTTGCCTGACATTGAGTTCATTCGCGGCGGCGCTGAAACTGCCGTTCCTGGCGCTCACCACGATGTAATGAAGATGGCGTAGTTTCGCCATCTGGCGTCAACACCAGGAAAGCCAGATCTTCCGAATACAACTCTTCCATTTCGTCCATGCGATAATGGCTGCCCACTTCTGCCAGTTTCTCAACAAAAGCAGCAATTTCAGAATTATTCTGTGTCATAACGCCAGATCCTTCAAACAAGCGACATTCCGCCATCGACGTGGAGATCAACGCCATTGATGAAGCTGCTCGCCTGTGAAGCCAGGAACAGAGCGGCTCGTGCCAGTTCATCAGTTGTTCCCAGTCTGCCTGCGGGAATGGTTTCGGCCATCAATTTGAGAAACGGTTCGCGTTCGACATCTGAGATTCCTAGTTTGCCCAGGATTTCAGTATCTGTGGGTCCTGGGCTGATAACATTTGCCCTGATACGCCTGTGCTTGAATTCGAGAGCCCAGTTCTTCACAAATGCCATCGCAGCCGCCTTCGAACCGGCATAGACTGTATGATCAGGAAGAACCTTGGTTGCCGCCAGAGAACTGGTGACAATAATAGTGCCATCGTCATTTATGAGTGGCGATAGTGTCTGGACACCGAAGAAAACACCTTTTGTATTGATGTTGAAATGTCGATCATAAATATCTTCAGTTACTGCCTCAGACGCTTTAAGGTCAATGACACCGGCATTTGCAAAATAGATATCGATGGCGCCGAAGCGATCGGAGATCTCATCTGCCACCCGTTTTGCGGATAGCGTCCGCGGGCAACAAGGTCAGCGACCGTAATTCCATTCGGAGCAATAGAGCTTTGCGGCAGCAGACCCAATGTGCGCGCTACTTCACGGGCGGGAATGCGCTCGATCTGCTTGCCGTCCAGTACAACCGAGCCTTTACTCGGCCTGATAATTCTGGCAAGTGTGCGCAACAAAGTCGACTTGCCGCAGGCATTGGGTCCGACGATGACTGTGAATTTTCCATCGGGAACGCGAAAAGACAAATCCTCAATGATCGGCCTGTCACCATAGGAAACATCGATATCAAGCGCTTCGAGCCTATCGGATGAGAAATCTGTTGTGGGGGCTTCAGACATTGACGCCACGTTATCCGGTTTATCTCGCTAGTTGACAGGATGCGTTTTGAGCTTGTGAGCGAGTTTGATCGTTATAGCAATACCTGTAGCTGATTCAAATAACTGGATGCTCGCGTATTTTTGCCCGGGCACTTCATTGAACCAAACAATTACGAACCACTGCAAGCCAATAACTAACACCGAATGGGATAGCCTCGTCGCTGAAATCATATTCTGAACTATGGAGCGATGCGCTGTCTCCATTTCCAATAAACATGAACGCCCCCGGAACTTCCCGCAATATGAAGCCAAAGTCTTCAGCGGCCATTGTTGGTTCGAGATCGTCTGTCACATGTGTTTTTGCCGACGCCATCTCAGCAGCTTTGATGGCGATTGCGGTTTCGATGGGATGATTGATCGTCGGGGGATAAGGAATACAGCCTTCTGGACGCAACGCCTCAATCTGCAGATCGAAACCATTGGCGACTTGAAGACAAATGCTGTTGATTTCACGATGAATGGTTTCAGCCACAGCATCAGAAAACGTTCGGATATTGCAGCGCATCTGAACAGTGTCAGGAATAATGTTCCACGCCTCGCCGCCATTTATGGAAGTGATCGAAATAACCGCAGGTGTAAGAGGATCGAGCTTTCGGGAAACAATGGTCTGCAATAAAGTTATCAGGTAAGCGGCCGCTGTAATCGGATCCCGCCCACGGTGGGGTTGCGCTGCATGGGCGGCTTTGCCTTCAATTGTTATGAAAAGCGCGTCGGCCCCCGCCATCATGGCGCGCGGCGTGATACCGAACGACCCTATCGGCATTCCGGGCCAGTTATGCAAACCGAATGCTGATTTAACCGGATACCGTTCCAACAATCCTGCATCGATCATGGCTTTCGCGCCAGCCCCACCCTCCTCGGCTGGCTGAAAACAGAATATAATTGTTCCGTCAAAATCACGTGTTTCCGCGAGCAATTTTGCAGCTCCCAGAAGCATGACAGTATGGCCATCGTGCCCACAGGCGTGCATTTTTCCAGTCGCTTGAGAACGGTGCTCTACATTCGTCTTTTCCAGAAGAGGAAGGGCGTCCATATCCGCGCGAAGCAAAATAGACTTATCTTTACAGGTTGCCGGGCCCTTGTGACCGTGCAAAACACCGACAACTCCGCTCGGTGCGAGATCCCTCTCGATCCCGTCAAAGCCAAAGCGATGTAACTTTTCCTCTACGAACCCAGCCGTTAAAGGAAGATCGTACATGAGTTCTGGATTGCGGTGCAGATGATGGCGCCATTGGGTCAACTCCTCCACCAAATCAGGATGATCCGCTATCACATTTATAGACATGAATAGATACTCCCGGTATCAACCGCCATATTGCTGTACCTGCGTATGTCTGGAGTTCCGTCCAGATCGCGAAACCCCACCGACACCGCTCCGCTATGCGGCGTTTCATTCAGCAATCTATAACGACATCGCCAAGCGGTGTTGCTTGGCAGAGCATGACGCGTCCACGCGCGAGGATCGGTTCCTCGCCTATAAGATAATCAACTTTGCCTTCAACGATACGCTGCACACAGGATTGGCATTCTCCAGTGCGACATGAGAACGGCACATCTATTTCATGGGCCAGAGCGAGATCGAGCAGAGTTCCGCTTTCCGGTTTCCACGTGAGCTTCTGGCCCGAAAGGGCAAATGTCACTGAACAAGGAGCGCGTGTGGCGACAGTTTGCGACGCTAAAAGTGTGGGGCCACCGCTTTTTTGCTCAAACGCTTCTTTCTTGATGCTGGCAGGTAATGCGCCTAAAGCATTCAAACCTTCACTTATTTCAGACATGAAAGTATCAGGACCGCAAATATAAAAATCGGCTTTTGCGACAGGCGTCAATTGCCCAATGATACTGGCATTGAGCCGACCGTTGTGATGACAAACGTCGCCTATTTCCGGCCTTGAATACGCTGTGAACAGACGAAGTGATGGATTAGCGTCTGCCAGACGCTCTATATCCTCTTTGAAGGAATGGTGTTTCCCGCTCCGCGCCGCATGCACAAACCATATCTCGCGACCCGACTGCTCTCTTGCAAGTTTTTCGGCCATTGGCAAAAGCGGTGTTATCCCAACCCCTGCACTAATCAAGATAACCGGACGCGAAGGCTCGCTCTCCAAAACGAAATGTCCCGCCGGCGGCCCAAGCAACAATTCGTCGCCAATGTCTATCTCGTCGTGAAGCATATCCGAGACACCGTTATTTCCGATCCGACGCACCGTAATGCGTAGCGAGTGAGTTTCCGGTATGCCCGAAATCGAATAGCAACGCTGGCGAGCTATCCTGTGATCACCGTCCCTGGGCAGCGAGACGGTTACATACTGTCCTGGCGCCACGTGGCCGATTGGAGCGCTATCGACTGGTTTCAAGACGAAGGACACCACATCAGCGCTTTCACGCTTGCGTTCGGCACACCAGAACTTTCGCTTACCGGTCCATGCGGTGGGACGGGCATCCGACCATATCCGCGATCTGGTAAAGGCAGCGGAACAATGAAAATAGATTTCCTCGGCAGATATGCTCAGCGCTCGTTGCTCATCGATATCATTGTTTGTTTCGCGATAAGCGCCATTCAGCCTTATATTCTCGCATCGACCCGGCTCCGCGGCCAGAACGGCATACTTGCCTGAATGGGGTATTGCTTTTCCTTGTGTACCATGACGGCCACTCATATCGAGCAGGAAAGATTGTCGATTGGTGGTGTAGTCGGCATGCAGAGGCTTACCACCGACCAGTTCGATCACGATCTCACCGCTTTCGGTCTCATAAGCAAAGACGATGAAGGCCGCCTGATCGATAAAGGACATAAAGCCGGGGCCTGCTATATTATAGGCCTTAGTCTGCACAATTGGGCTCGGTGTCCCGTAAAACTCCCGTAACCCGGCTTGAGCAAGACGGTGCTCGGATTCGGTGTCTCGAATTATTGGTCCGTTCCCGTTCTCCATCTGCCATTTGCTGTCACGTGCATAAATTTCCAACACATCGAGCGGCGGCTTCCGTTCGGTTGGGTCGATCCAGAATCCACTCTTGCGAAATGCGTCGCTTTGAATGAACTCCATTCTGGACGGCTTCAGCACCATGATGCTCAATGGGCGATTGTCGTCAGCAGGAAACGCTGCAATATCGTCCTCACTTTGCGAAAAAGTTGCGTGGGCGATGACGTGCAGGTAAACATCCGTTTGCTTATTGAGCAGCACAAGCGCCACATTGGGATTGCTCAGTATGTTGCCGATTGTATCAAGTCGTTTATTCCCGACATAATCGGGAAGCAGAAGGCTTCCATCCGCACGTATCCTGACAACACAAGGCTGGCCGCCACGGGGAGAGACGTCCATGGCCCCCTCAGCGCTGCGGGAAGCGATGAAAAGCAAAGTGGCTTTCTCGATATAGGAGCGCTCAGTGTCGTTCATATTTGTGTTCTCCTTTTTTCGGCTTCGATCAGCCCGTCACCGACCGCGAATAGCCAGCGCTCGTGTCAATCAGGCTACAGAGCTGCTTCGCCCACACTGCGACGGTCGAAGAAATCTCGTCCGGGAACCGCATCCAGCAGACGCCGTGTATAATCGGCGCGCGGTCTTTCGAAGAGATCCAATGCGTTAGCCTCTTCGACTACACTCCCTTTTTGCATGACCACGATGCGGTCAGCGATTTCCCTAGCGACCCTCAGATCATGCGTAATAAAAAGCATCGTCAGCCCCATTTCCGCCTTCAGCTCGGACAAAAGCTTGAGGACTTGAGCCTGAACGGAAACGTCGAGCGCGGAGACCGCCTCGTCTGCAATCAAACAGACAGGATCAAGCGCCAGCGCGCGTGCAATACAGATTCTCTGCCGTTGCCCACCGGAGAACTCATGAGGATACCGATCCAACGCATGCGCTCCCAATCCCACTTTTTCCAACCAATGCGTCGCGACAGACAGCGCCTTTGCACGAGGGGCACCGAACGCCATCGGGCCGCGTATAATGCTTTCGCCGACCTTCAATCTGGGGTCCAGTGACGCATACGGATCCTGAAACACGATCTGTACCTTGCGCCTGAACTGGCGCAGATCTTCTCCACGCATTCTCTGCACGGGTGCGCCGTCGAAAATAATCGAGCCATCATCCGGCTCGATCAAACGCAAGACCATTCGTGCGAGCGTGGACTTGCCTGAACCGCTTTCACCCACGACCGCCAGCGTATCGCCTTTGTTCAAAACCAAATTGAGATTATCTGCAGCGACAACGCGTCGAGGTGGTGCAAACATATCCTGTTTGGTCACGAATACCTTTTGCAGGCCATTGACCTGCAATAGCGGCTGGCTTTTGCCCTCTACTGAACGCACCGATCCACGCCCTGGAACAGCGTCCAGCAAATCTCTTGTATATGAGTCATTGGGCGCATTCAGAATCGTGGCTGCCGGTCCCTGCTCAACGACTTTGCCATGACGAAGCACGACAACACGATTGGCTATATCGGCGACTACACCAATGTCGTGCGTTATAAACAACACTCCCATGTCGCGCTTTTTTTGCAGGTCGACGATCAAATCCAGTATCTGTCGCTGCGTCGTCACATCCAATGCGGTTGTCGGTTCATCCGCGATAAGCAGCTTCGGGTCATTGGCAAGCGCCATAGCAATCATCACGCGTTGACGCTGCCCGCCGGATAACTGGAATGGGTAAGCGGATAGAAGCTGTTGGGGATCGGGCAAGCCAACCTGCCCAAACAGCTCCACAACCCGCGTACGGGCTTTATTTGAGGGCATCGACGTATGAACACAAACAGCTTCCGCGACTTGCGCCCCAACGCGCTGTAGAGGATTAAGTGCGGTCAGCGGTTCCTGAAACACCATAGCGATCCGGTTGCCCCGCAAGGTCCGCATTTCCTTTGGCCCAAGGTCAAGTAAATTGCGGCCCTCAAACCCGATCTCACCCTGCAGAGCCTTTACCTTGGTCGGAAGCAGGCCCAAGATCGCGTGGGCGGTCATCGATTTACCGGAACCGCTCTCACCGACAAGACATACGATTTCGTTTTTGTTGAGGTTGAAACTAACGCCGTCGACAGCATGGCTGCGATCGGCGCCCGTAGGCAGGCCGAGCACAAGGTTATGAATGGATAGCAACGGTTCGCTCATGCTCTGGATATCCTCGGATTGAGTGTATCGTTCAGCGCTTCCCCGACGAGATTGATTGCAACCACGGTTAAAAGGATTGCAACACCGGGAAAGACGCTCATCCACCACGCCTGCCGAATGACAGTTCGACCGGCGCCAATCATATAGCCCCAGCTCATCAGATTGGGATCGCCTAACCCCATGAAGGATAATGCAGCCTCGATCAGGATCGCCGCCGCCACCGTTAGCGACGCGGCGACTATGATAGGCGAAACGGCATTTGGAAGAATATGCCGGACAACGACAGACAGCATGGACTGTCCCTGGCACCGGGCGGCTTGAACGAATTCACGTTGTGAGATCGTTTTTACCTGCGCTCTCGTCAGTCGTGCCAAAGGTGGCCAGCTCACCAAGCCAATCGCAAAGATGATTGTGGAGATCGAAGGAGTTAGAATAGCGACAAACAAGATTGCAAGCACGAAGCTCGGTATGGTCTGAAATATCTCTGTGAGCCGTACAATAGCGGTATCGAGCATACCGCCAGCATAGCCGGCGACACAACCGAGTATCACTCCAATACCAAGTGCGGTTAGAGTGGAGGCCAATCCTATCAGAATGGAAACGCGTGCCCCATGTACGATGCCTGCCGCTACATCCCGCCCCAACGTGTCGGAGCCGAGGAGCATGCCGTTCTCTCCGGGCGCGCTGAAAGGCACACCAGCCATATCCCATGGCGAAGCCGGATAAAACCACGGCCCGACAACGGCGACCAGGCAGATAAAGCCTAGAAGTATGAGGCCAACGAGGCCTGCTGGCCTGCTCATGAATGTTCGTATGAAATCCCTCATAGCTTTTCTCCTATCGGCCTTTCACACGAGGATCGATAATCCGATGCAGAAAATCGGTCAGTAGATTGGTGGCGATAACCAGCATCGACATGATAAGAAACAAGCCCAGCAAAACGGGATAATCGCGCGCGGTCACCGCATCGTAGGTCAATCGTCCAAGACCTGGCCAAGAGAATACCGTTTCCACAACCACGGACCCACCGATCAGCGCGCCCGCTTGCAATCCCGCGAAAGTCACGACGGGAACGGCGGCGTTGCGCAACATATGGCCAGACAGGACTTGCGCCTCATTCAGACCTTTAGCACGCGCGGTTCGCACATGATCTTCGTGCGAAACTTCGATCAACGAGGAGCGCATCAGTCGGATGTAGACGGCCATATAGATTGCGGCCAAGGTAACCACGGGAAGAATGGCGTGGCGCGCCACGTCAAACATATATTGACCCATGGTGAAACTCGAAGCGCGAATATCCGCATAGCCAAATGCCGGTAGCCATTCGAGTTGAATCGAAAAGACCAGTACCAGCATCAGTCCGAGCCAAAAGACCGGCGTCGCATAAAGTAGCAATGAAACCAGCAAGATCGCAAGATCACCCCACGAACCATTCCGCTTTCCGGCGATTGCACCGAACAAGACGCCGCCAATCAACGAAAGGAAGAAAGCGGAAAGTGTAAGCAGCAAGGTTGGTCCCAACCGCTCGGCAATCAACTGACTGACGGCTGCCCGCTGCCGATAGGAGTAACCCAGATCGAATTGCAGAACCTTACCGACATACGTAACAAGCTGGTTAAAAAACGGCTGATCGAGTCCATAATCAGCACGGATTTGCGCGATGAATTTAGCGTCCGCAGCGCCGGATTGACCGGCGATCACCGATGCCGGATCTCCCGGCGCTGAATGAATGACGGCGAAGTTTATTATCGCGATAACGAGGATCGTAAACACGATCCCCGCCAGTTTCGCCAATAATCGGGAAAGAACGAACATTAGCTTGTCTTTAGAGTTTCTGTTGGCTTTTGGTGCGTGGAACCAAGCAATTGGTCGAGAACACCGAGAAATATTCCCGCTCCCTGCGGAATCAATTCATCTGGAAAATCATAATCCGGATTGTGGACCATGGGGTGATCCATTCCCGAGCCTATAAACAACAACGCCGATTTTGAACAAGAGCCGAACAATCCGAAGTCTTCCGCGCCCCTGATAGGCAGGTAATCCGTCACCCGGGACAGTGCCATGCGCTCGACCGCATTGTCGAAAATCGCCGCGGCGTCATTATCATTCACACAGGCTCGAAAGAAATTATGTGTCGAATAATCCAGCGTTAGTCGCTCCTCGGCGGCAATCTTGCGCGCCATGTCGAGCGTTTCTTCCAGAAGCCCCATGATGGCGTCGCTTTCAGGCGTGCGAAGGGTCATGCGTATCTCCGCATTGCCCGGCGTGATGCCGAAAACGCGTTTACCCATTTCTACGCCAGTCACCGTCAGGCGCCGGAAGCCCGGTTCGACAATCTCCCCGGCTTGAAGTCGTTGAAGGGCCGCGATGATACGCGATACCGCCATTGCTGGCGAAATGCCCGCTTCGGGCACGGAGGCATGAGAAACCTTACCCGTCAGCTTGATACATAGCCCCATCGACGCACAGGTGATCTGCCCCGGCGCTACCGCGATATGCCCCAGTGGCAAACCCGGCATGTTATGGATAGCGAAAGCATAATCCGGCTTGATTGACGCAAACTTGGGATCGGCAATGACCGCCTCCGCACCATGTGCGGTTTCCTCTGCCGGCTGGAAAAGCAAAATGGCCCGACCCTGTAATGGCCTCTTCCGGTGCAACTGACGGGCAACGGCTGCCATCATTGTCATATGGCCATCGTGCCCGCACATATGCGCCTTTCCATCGTTGCGGGATTTGTAGGGAAGATCGGAGATCTCCTGGATCTGCAATGCGTCAAGCTCACAACGCAGTAACACCGCTGGCCCGCTTTGCTCACCCTCATAAACCAACGCCACACCGTGACCGCCCAATTCAGTTATCACCTGATCCGGTTGGGTGTCGGACAGAAAAGATACCACTTCTCGCGCTGTTTCGACTTCCTCACCCGAAACCTCCGGAAACTGATGCAGCTTATGGCGCCAGTCACGCAAAACAGCGATCTCTTTATCGTCAATAGGGGATAGCATTGACAACAGCCTTTCTTCTGGTCGCCGCTTGCGACCACCTTCAATCTGGAATGATGTCGAGAACAACACTGGCGGTAGTTCCGCTCAGGCTCTCAACGGGCGACTGTAACGGTTAGCTCGAGGCGAAACTGACCGTACCGAAATTGGAATTGACGCCAGTGGCTGAGGCCGCCACTTCCTTCAACCGATTATCATAAATTGTCGGGTATCTTTGTTCCGCCAGCCACAGGACGGGCATTTCTTCTACAAGAAGTTGTTGAACCTCGGTGTAATAGGCTTGGCGTTTTTCGGAATCCAGTTCACCTGCCGCAGCCTCGAACAATTCATCAACCTTGGGGTTGGAGTACCCCGAAGTATTGGAGAACATGACGCCTTTGCGGATATTTGACGAGATATAGGTGCGGGCTACTCCCAGGGCGGGATCGCCGTTTTGATAAAGCTGGTTGCCGCTGATATCGAAATCACCATTGCTGACGCTCTCAACCCAACCCGCCAGATCGTTGCTCTGCAACTCGACCTTGATACCTGCCTTGGCGAAAGACTGTCGCACATATTCCGCGATGCGGGTCCACGTCTCACCAGCAGGCACCATCGTGAACTTGAGTGAAGCTCTCACGCCGTCCGAACCTGCCTTCAGACCCATTTTATCCAGCAGTTGCGTCGCCTTCTCGACCGATGGTTCATAAGTCGGCACATCGGCGCTATAAAACCGCATCGAAGATGCAATTGGTCCCGTGGCCGCTTTCGCAAGCCCAAACAGGATGCGGTCGCGCACGAACTCTCGGTCGATCAGATGCATCAGCGCTTGCCTGAAACGCTTGTCGTTCATGGGTGGGCGGCGACAATTCAGTTCGATCCACAACATCGGCGAGAAATACTCGTAGCCCTCAGTTGTCATCTCAAGATGCGGCAGCGCGGCCAGACGCGCCACATCGAAGGGTTCAATGTCCTGCCACTGCGCCAACTGAGCATCACCCTGCTCCAATGAGACGCCACGCGACGCGGCATCAGGGATCACACGGTAATAGATTTCGCGCAGTTTCGGTTCGCCTTGACGATAATAGTCGTCCACCGCAGTCAAATGGATGTGTGAACCCCGCACCCATTCCGAGAAACGGAAAGGGCCGGTGCCGATAGGTGGCTGTTCCGCGCCTACCTTGCGATAATCCGTTCCCTCAAGCTGATGGCGCGGCAGCATCGGCGCCGAAGCTGTCTCAAATGCCATCAGAAACGCAGGAAAAGCCCTCTTGAGTGTGAAAATCACCGTGTAGTCGTCGGGTGCCTCAATGCTTGCGCAGCGGCTGAAAACATCGCGCGCGCGTGGATGAACCTCCGGCAGAAACGTCTTGCAGGAGAAGACAACGTCTGCGGATGTGAACGGCTGACCGTCGTGCCATTTCGCATTTTTTACGAGATGAAAGGTGTAGGTCAAGCCATCCGGCGAAACATCCCATGAATCTGCCAGCAAAGGCTGTGGTGTCAAATCCCTCGAATAAGAAAGCAGGCCCTCATAGAGTTTTCCTGCGACCACGCCGGTGGGGGTCTGCTGGTTCAATCCAAGGTTCAAAATAGGCGGCTCGGGATAAACAATGGAAGTAAGCGTTTCGCCGTTCGCCTGGGCATAGGCCGTGCCACCCGTGGCTGCACATGCGATCGTTGCAGCCAAAAACAGATTAAACTCTCGCCGGTTCATGTTCCCTGTCATATTATTTCTCCTATTGAACGGCTATTGAGATGTTGCGCCAAATCAGATGTCGGACGTGTTCCGCGCAACAGATCTTATTTCGTCACCAACGGGCATTGCGAGTTGGCCAAGGGCTGGAATGCCTTGTCAGCGGAAACTGTAGCCAGCAATTTGTAGTAGTCCCAAGGCTCTTTGGATTCGTCCGGCTTTTTGACCTCAAACAGATACATATCGTGCATCATGCGACCGTCCGCACGGATGGAACCATTGTGGTAGAAAACATCGTTGATCGGCAGTTCCCTCATCTTGGCAACCACCTGTTTGGTATCATCCGTACCTGCTTCCTTGACGGCCTTGAGATAGTGGAGCACGGATGAATAAACACCCGTCTGCAGCATGTTCGGCATGGCCTTTCTTTCGGCGAAGAAACGCTGCGACCATGCACGTGTTTGTTCATTCAGGTTCCAGTAACTGGCCTCGACAATCGTCAAACCTTGCGCTTCTGCGAGACCCATTCCATGAATATCATTGATGAAACCGCCAAGCGTGGCGAGCTTCTGCCCCGATTGGGTAAGACCGAATTGCGCGGCCTGCTTGACCGAGTTGATCGTATCCGCACCGGCATTCGCCAGAGCAACCACGCCGGCACCCGACCCTTGCGCTGTGAGAAGGGCCGACGCAAAGTCGGCTGTCCCGATGGGCAGACGGATACTGCCCACAACCTCACCACCCCTCGCCTTGACGAGATCGCCCGTCTCCTTTTCCAGACCATGACCGAAGGCGTAATCGGCAGTAATAAAATACCAGCTCTTCAGTCCCTGATCGACGAGTGCCTGACCCGTGGTATGCGCAACCGCATAAGTATCGTATGCCCAATGGACAACGTAAGGGCCGCATGCATCATTCGTGATGCGCAACGAGCCGGGCGAACTCAGGACGATTAGTTTTTCCTTCTGCTTTGCGACCTCCAAAGCCGCAAGCGCCGGCGACGATGACGCGACATCGAGAATTGCATCGACCCCGTCTTCATCGAACCACTTTCGCGCGATCGCACCACCGATATCGGCCTTGTTCTGGTGATCTGCAGACACAATCTCGATTGGCTTTCCCAGAACGGTTCCACCGAACTCCTCAACGGCCATTTTCGCAGCGGTGACCGCACCCATGCCGGTAATGTCGGCATAGACTCCGCTCATATCCTCAATGAGCCCGATACGCACGACCTGATCGCTGATCCCATCTTTAGCGAAGACATTGGATGCCGCGAGTATTCCCGTCAGGAAGACCGCACCATTTGCCAGCTTCTTAAGTCTATCAACGCGCATACTGTTCCTCCCATATTATTCTAGTTATTAATCGGAAACACACATCGAAGTTGTTCGGATTTTCGTCGCAAGCTGCTCCGCCCGCTCCAAGGCCGCAACGTCGAGGCCCGTCGAATAACCTTTGTTCTCCAGATGATTGACCAGCAACAATGTGCTTAGATTTCCAGCTGCTCCCGGTGCGTATGGACATCCCCCAAGACCGCCAATAGCGCTGTCGAAAACGCGGATCCCATGTTCAAGCGCAACATCGATGTTCTCAAGTGCTCGATCATATGTATCGTGAAAGTGGCAAGCGAGTTGTTGCGGTTGAAGTTTCTGGCCGACAACCCATAGCATCTTATGAACGCTATCTGGCGAAGCTCGCCCAATCGTATCTGCCAGGGAGATTTCGGTGCAGCCCAAATCCGCAAGTTTGCCCGCGATATCCGCGACCGCGTGCGGCTCAACCGCGCCTTCAAAGGGACATTCAACGGCGCAGGAAACGTATCCACGCAATCGCACGCCACTGTTGCGCGCCAGGTCGGCAACCGGTTGAAACCTCTTGATACTCTCATCTATTGAGCAGTTTATGTTCTTTCTGGCAAAGCTCTCCGACGCGCTCGTAAATACCGCAAGTTCCTCGACACCTATCTCCAACGCGGCATGGGCACCACGCTCATTTGGTGTCAACACCGACCGGACCAATCCTTCCGCCGGAGGAGTCCCACGCAATACAGCTTTATGATCCGCCATCTGCGGCACCCATTGCGGGGAAACGAAAGCCGTAACTTCCAGCCGCGTCAACCCGGCCGCACACAGACAGGAAATAAGCTCCAGTTTCTCCTTCATCGACACGATACGCTTTTCATTTTGCAAGCCATCGCGGGGGCCGACCTCAACTATCGTGACGTCAGCCATCAACTATCCTTTCCCCGCGCGGCAAAAGCCGCCAAGCTCTTCTTGGCTTCGTCACTGGTAAAGGTACGCTGCCCAATTCTTGCTTCTTCGCGGAAAGCATCGAGGATAGGAAGATCCGGCAATGTTAGTGCCGCTTCCTTTATGGCCTGTACCGCAGTCGGACTAAAGCTGGCCAGACGACGAGCCATATCTATAGCGGTTGCCTCAACATCATCGGAAGGCTCGATACGATTGACGATGCCCCGTTCACGCATATCCGATGCAGAAAAGCGTTCCGCAGCGAGCATTATCTCCATCGCATGCGCATATCCGATCTGACGCACCAAACGGACCAGAGTGCCTCCCGCCGGAACGAACCCGTGCCGGACCTCAGGAAGCTGAAACACGGCGTCCTGCGAAGCTATCCGTATGTCCGTAGCCAGCATGAGTTCGAAACCCGCACCCATGCAGACACCTTGGACCGCGCTTACTATCGGCTTATTAAACCCCGCATATTTGATATGTGCCGGGTCCCAGGCCGAAATATCGAACCGATCAGATGCAAGAGCGGGAATCGATTCCTTGAGATCCGCGCCTGCACAAAAGGCGCGCGTTCCCTCGCCACACAGAACCACCGAATGAATTTCTGAATCTGTATTGGCGCGCTGAAAAGCGGCGCCTAGATCGTCATACATCGACAGCGTCAGTGAGTTGAGTTTTTCGGGCCGGTTAATCCGGATGATCGCGACGTGACCGTCCTTCGTGAAGTCGATCGTCCCCATCAGATTGCACCTTGATCTTTCAATCGGGCCACCTCTTCGGGTGAAACGCCCAGAAGTTCTGTCAGAATACGGGCGCTGTGCTCTCCGGGCGACGGAGCCTTCTCATACCGGAGACTATCCATGCCAGAGAGCTTGATTGGCAGTCCGAACATTTTGACCAGCTGGTCCCCCATGGGAACGTCAACAATCATCTCACGCGCTGCAATATGAGGATCTTCGACAACCTCTGCGATGGTCTTGATTGCACTTAGGGGAACCCGGTCTCCCGCCATTTCCTCAAGTTCGGCTTTGGTATATTGACTAAACCATTCATTGAGGAGCGGCTTGACGACTGTCTCCGAAATCTTTGGATCGAACCGCTTCTCCATAGTGTCGATTTGCGGGTCCCTGGCCTTTTCAGGCTGGCCGAACAACTCACACGTGATGGACCAGAATTTGTCTGTATAACCTCCAAAGAACACGTAACCGTCCTTGCAGGGAAACTGACCATAAGGGCTAACGAACGGATGATCATTACCCAGAGGCACGGCCACCTCTTTTTGAGTCGTGTAGCGAACCACTGCATTTTCAGTCAGAGTCAGGATAGAATCTTGTTGCGACACATCCACGACCTGACCCCTGCCGGTTTTTTCAGCTTCTCGCAGAGCTGCTACTGTCCCAATAGCGGCGTAAAGCGATGCAGCCAGATCGCCGATGATAGTGCCAACTCGTACGGGTGGCCGATCAGGATAGCCATTCATCGACCACAAGCCACCCGCCGCCTGCCCTGTATTGTCATATGCAGGCTTCGATGAGTTGGGACCCGACCGGCCGAAGCCGCTAATGGCGGTATAAACGAGCTTGGGGTTGATGGTGCCAAGCGTGTCGTACCCCAACCCCAACCTGTCCATGGTGCCGGGACGGAAGTTTTCGATCAATATGTCCGCCTGCTCAACCAATTGTTTGAGCAGGCGTTTTCCGTCTTCAGATTTCAAATTGATCGACAAACCGAGTTTGTTGCGATTGTACTGTGAGAAGAATGCGCTTAACTGCGCCTCTCCAGAAGAGACAAATGGTGGGAACGTCCGAGCATAATCCGGTTCGCTGGGATGCTCTATCTTGATAACGGTCGCGCCCATGTCCGCCAGGAGCATTGCACAAAACGGCCCCGCGACGACCCGTGTCACATCGAGAACGATTACCCCCGACAAAGGACCAGTCCTCTTAGCAAGAACAGGGCTGTTTTCTCGATCAGTACTCATTGGGGCCTCCATATCTGCCAGGCGCGTATCAAATTGGTCCCTGGCTCGTTGCACTTCGCACCATTTGCATGGATTCGTCTGTCCACGCCATCATGCGTTGCGCATGCTTTCGAGCAATTCTTTAGCACGATCGACACGGACATCATGGTCAGCGGCGAGAGCGGTCGCAACCTTGTCAACTTCCTCGCCAATCGCTCCGGCAACAATTGCAATATTGCGGGCATGCAATGCCATATGCCCCTTCTGGATGCCTTCCGTGGCCAGAGCCCGAAGCGCGGCCATATTTTGTGCCAACCCGACTGCCACCGTGACTTCGGCAAATTCCTGAGCGGTCTGCACGCCGAGAATTTTTAGCGCCGCGCGAGCGGCGGGATGCGTTTTGGTAGCGCCCCCTACCAAGCCCAACGCCATAGGCATTTCAAGTGTGCCTATAAGGTTCCCTGCTGCATCGATTTCCCAGTGGGTGAGCGAAGTGTACCGGCCCGAGCGCGACGCCCATACATGAGCTCCAGCTTCAATCGCACGCCAATCGTTTCCGGTGGCGACGACGATTGGATCAATACCGTTCATTATCCCCTTATTATGGGTGGCGGCGCGGTAGGGATCTACAACTGCGAAAGCACAAGCCTCTACAATACCTCTGGCGATTCTCTCGCCACCATATTCAGGGGTTTTCAATGCTTCCGGCGTCAGGGACACCATTGCACGCGCCAGACGGAGATCAGCGTAATTGGAAAGAATACGGAGTCGGACCTCACCGCCGGTTATTTTTTCGATCAGCGGCCCCACGGTTTCGGCCATCGTATTGACCGTGTTCGCACCCATTGCATCGCGAACATCCACAATCAGATGAACGGCAACCATAGGGCCGACCTGCGTGTCCTCAAAGATATGAACTTCAATATCTTTGCAGCCGCCGCCGAGCGAAATCAACACCTTGTCCTTCGCGTTGGCCACCGTAATAATCGCCTCACGCTCCTGCAACACCCGGATTCGCGCGCTATACGGATCGCTCAGCTTCAGTACCTGCACCTGGGCCCGCATGAGTGGGCCAGTGCTTGAGGTCTGGAACCCACCGCATTTGCGTGCTATCCGCGCCATATAGGACGCAGCCGCAACGACTGATGGCTCTTCTACTGCCATCGGGATAAGGTAATCCCGTCCATTTATGGTAAAATTTGTGGCGACACCTATCGGCAGTTCAAATACGCCGATGACATTCTCAATCATCCCATTGGCGAGATCGACCGGCAGGCCGGCATGTGAGAAGACGTCCGCCTCCTCATTCGACAGCGACACTGCATCCGCGACTTTGACCAATCGTGCGGCGGGAGAGAGATTCCGCATATTCTCCAAACGAGAATTAATGTCCTGTCGCGATGCTTTCACGTTTAAATCAGCCAATGCTGCCTCCCGGAAGAAGTTCCTCTTGAAAGTTTTATGGGCAATTTGTTACCCTTATGAAAAGGTACAGTTTTTAATTATTGTCACCAACTGTACCAGCATGGAGATAGCATGCCCTCTACAAATGGCTTGAGCACCTCTGCGGTCACGCTTGTGGAAACAATCACTGCCCGTTTGAAGGAACAGATAGTTTCCGGCGCTTTGCCATATGGATGTCGGCTGCTTTCCGTTCGCAAGGCGGCGGACGAATTCAATGTGTCAAAAAATACAGTTGTGGAGGCTTACGACCGGCTTGTCGCCGGAGGGTTCATTGCCGCACGCAAGGGATCTGGATTTACGGTTGTTTTCGAGCCTGATACGGCAAATAACCAACGCCCGAAACATGTGGCGGAAGCGGTGGACATCGCTTCTCTTCTTAGCGCTCAGCTTGATCAGAGCTTTCAAATTCGGGTAGGAGACGGACGGCCGCCGCCAGCATGGACAGAACAATCGGAAATCAAACGACACCTCACAATCCATGACCGGTCATTGACCACCGATTCCGATGCCTACGGATCAGCGCTGGGTTTTCCGCTGTTAAGGCAAAAGATCGCCCATCGACTGAAAAACCAGCACATTCGCGCAGGCGAGGAAAATGTATTATTGAGTTTTGGCGCCAATCATGCGCTAGACCTTATCATTCGCGGACTTCTATCAGCTGGGGATACAGTCCTTGTTGACGATCCGGGTTATTACCCACTGTTTGCTAAACTTGCCTTGGCGCAGATACGTATGGTGGGTGTACGCCGCACACCCGAAGGACCGGACGTCAATGACTTTAACGAGAAGCTCAAATCAGAGCGACCAAAGATGTTCTTCACCCAATCGCTGGGGCATAATCCAATGGGCGGTTCGATTACCTTACCGGTCGCCCATGCGGTACTTGCCGCGGCGAGTGCCCATGATATCCTGATAGTCGAAGACGATCCATTTTGTGACTTGCCGCTTCCGGCACATCGCCTGGTCACTCTTGATCAAGTCAATCGCGTTATTTCGGTTGGGACATTTTCGAAGACATTGTCAGCAAGTTTGCGTTCAGGTTTTATCGTCGCGCGAGAGGATATCATCGTGGCACTCACCGAATTGAAGATGCTGACCACAGTCAACAGTTCGGGTCATATCGAGCGATTGCTTCACCGATTGATTGCAGACGGCCATTACGACCGGCATTTGAAACGCCTTTGGCAGAGGATTGAGACGGCTTCACACGCATTCCAGCATAGAATCGACCAAGCCGGCTGGCAATGTTTTGCAGATAGCCTTGGGGGGTATTACAAATATCTACTTTTGCCGGCAGGCGTCAGCGATATCGAATTGGCCCGAGCGGGCGCTAAGGAAAGCATTTTCATAGCACCTGGCAGCGTGTTTTGTATCGACAAACAAAATCCCCTGGGCAGAGGCATCCGCATTAACGTGTCCCGAGCACAGGACATGAGGTTTTACGATTTTCTGTTACGAATGCTTTGATTCAAGGGCAATACAAGACTGAGTATTGTAGGTAAAAAAATCGGTTTTGTTGCAAATTAACCTTACAAGTACGCTTTATTTTCTTGAATAATGAAACACGCTGTTGGTGTGCGGTAAAGCTCGCGTTGGATGGCGGCGTTGACATCATCTAACACGCGACA
Source organism: Ochrobactrum teleogrylli (assembly GCF_037482325.1). Classification (NCBI taxonomy): domain Bacteria; kingdom Pseudomonadati; phylum Pseudomonadota; class Alphaproteobacteria; order Hyphomicrobiales; family Brucellaceae; genus Ochrobactrum; species Ochrobactrum teleogrylli. Next base: position 166,538 of record NZ_JBBHKQ010000003.1, on the reverse strand, counting down.
GCGATTGGTGCATGAGCGAAAGATCGTGGTGACGACCTTGTCGCAGATTCACTTCCATCGACAGGCTTATGAAAAATTCCATTATCCCGATTGGGAAAGGGCTGTTTACGAACGCCACTGGGAATATATGCTGCGCGATTGCCAGCTCGGTTTGAAAAGTGGTGTACGATTTACGCTGGCACTGCCATAGCCTCAGAAGTATTGGGCACAAAAATCGACACCGGAACGCTGGAGACTGGGAAATTAGCCGATATCATCACTGTGGAGGGCGATCCTACAACTGATATAAAGAGACTCTTTTCGCCTTCCTTCGTGATGAAAATCGGCAAGAATTTCGCTAGTAGAAATAGTAACTTATGTGCTGGATCACAAGATGCAACTAAGGCTTAATTCCAAACTTGCTGCAAAGATTAGATCGGACGTTTGATAGTCTCTCGATTGAATCTGGTCTCTTTTCCATTCCCGCTGTCACTATGCGATAGCGCGATTGAACATTGCCAATTGGGATGCTTATCACCAGATGAGCACCCAATATTGTCCGCATAACAATTCTATTCTATTTTCGCTAGGCGACCTGACAGCTTCGAACAATATATGGCGCGATTAGATCTTGGGAAATGTCTATACCCAAACCAGGCGTACTGGGAACTGGCAACGTGCCATCAGCCCCGACGCGGGGTCGCCCCACCAAATCCAGAAGAGGATTTGGACCGACATCGTATTCCATGAACGGAAACGCAGTTCTGCCTCCTCGGTAGGCCGGGAGTGTCGCAGTCAGATGCAAGGCTGCCTGGAAATTCACGATGCTACCCCATACGTGCGGTATAAGTGGACGGCCATAGATATCGGCTAGAACGGCAACCTGCTCGACGCCATTGAAGCCGCCACAGATGGCAATATCCGGTTGCAGAACATCCATCACGCCTTCATTTAGAAATGGCAAGAAATCACGAGCCGAAGCAAAGGTTTCTCCGCCCGCTATGGCACATTTAATATGCGCTGATGCCTGCTTGTACCCTGCCAGATCAACTGGCACCGTCGGCTCCTCAATCCAGAGCGGCTGAGCCTCAGCAAGCAGTTCAAATGTCGAAATCGCATTGCGGACAGTGATTGATTGGTTGAAATCTATCATCAAGTCGCCGTCGCCGCCGATCATTTTGCGAACAGTCAGGGCTGCACTCGCATCGTCTGCAGGACGATAGCCGCTCCGCAGTTTAATCGACTTGAAGCCATCGGCGAGGTAGCTTTCCACATCACGCTCGAAATCCCGATAAGGGTGCCCGCCGGGCTTAAAGAAAGGCCCGCTCGCGTAAGTCGGCACCCGATCCCGGCGCGCGCCTCCCAACAAAACATGGAGAGGAATACCTTGCTGCTTGGCAGCAAGGTCGTGAATTGCCATATCGAGAGCCGATATCGCCATCATGGCGACGCCGCTCCTCGTTTCGAATGGCCGGCACATATCCTGCCAGATACGACGATAGTGCTGCGCATCTTGTCCAAGTACATGCGGGGCCAGATTGACTTCAATCAGACTGGCGGCGGCGGTTGGCAATGCCCAGGTTTCGCCCCAGCCACTATCCGAGCCTGCTACTACTTCTACAAGCAGCGTTTCTCGCCGGTCGAAGAACACCTTGGCATTACCGATCGGTTCAGCGAGGGGTGCACTCAGATGGTAAAGTCGAATTTCGTTGATTTTCACGCTTTTTCTCTCGTACCGTGTTGAGCTTGCGACGCGTGCAGCATTTCACGCATGGACTTGCCGAGGATCAGAATAGCGCCTGCGGTCACGACCATCGCAAATGCAAGGAACAGCAGTGAGCCTTGGAAGCCGCCCGTTGTATCCCTGACCCAGCCAATGATTGTCGGACCAAAGAAGCCACCGGTGCTCCCGACTGAATTGATCAATGCGATCCCTGCGGCGGCTGCACTTCCGGTCAGCAAGGTCGAGGGGAAAATCCAGATATTCGGCGATGCTCCACCGATACCCGCCGCGCCGATGGTAAGACCGATGAGGTTGACCACGGGCGATGTAGCAAAAGCGGCCAGCGCAAAGCCGAAAGCACTGACGATGAATGGCCCGGCTGCATGCCACACGCGCTCGCCGGTACGGTCAGCACTGCGACCGACCAGAATCATGGCTGCAGCCATAAAAATCGACGGGATAGCGACGACGAAGCTCGTTTGCAGATTGCTCAGACCGAATGATTTGACGAATTGCGGCATCCAGATCGCAATACCGGTTGTTCCCATGACCAGACCCACTGCGATAAGGCACATGAGGAGAACACGTGGATCGCGCAGGGCTTTGCCAATAGTGAATTTCTCGGTCGCTTCGCGTGCGTCGCGCTCTTTGGCGATGCGAGAACTCAGTATTCTCTTTTCGTCAGTTGACAGAAAAGTGGCTTTATCAGGTGAATCTGGAAGCCACAAGAAGACCACAAAGCCCATCACGATGGCAGGGATTGCCTCGATGACGAACATCCACTGCCAGCCGCTGAGACCTGCAACGCCGTTCATATATTCGAGAATAAAGCCCGACAGTGGCGCGCCGATGACGGAAGAAAATGGCACGGCAATATTGAACGTCGCAAACATGCGAGCACGATATTCTGCTGGAAACCAGAGTGTCATGAAAAAGATGATGCCCGGAAAGAACCCAGCTTCCGCAGCACCCAACAGAACGCGGACAACATAGAAACTCGTCGGGTTCCAAACGAAGGCAGTTGCTGCGGAAAGTATTCCCCACGTGATCAGAATTCTGGCAATCCAGCGGCGCGCCCCGACTTTCGCGAGAACCAGATTACTCGGCAGTTCGAATACAATATAGCCAAGAAAAAATATGCCTGCCCCGAAGCCAAACTGGGCTGCCGTGAACCCCAGATCCTGATTCATGGTCAGCGAAGCGAACCCGATATTCACCCGATCCAGGAACGCCGCAAAGTAACATATCATGATGATGGGCAGGATTCGCCATGCCGCTTTTCTGATGACTGCTTTTTCAGTTGTCATTGATCCTCTCCTCCTGAGACAGAAGCAGACCGATAGCAACTATTGCTATATCTGATCAAATCTGAATATCTGAGGAGGTAATATCAGGATTTCAAATGATGCGATTGACTTTCTCTCAGCTGGAAACGTTCTACTGGGTTTCACAACTTGGCTCAGTTCATAAGGCTGCCAATCACTTGAATATTGCGCAGCCAACGGCTTCACTCCGTCTGAAGGAATTACGTGACGCGTTACAAACGGATTTGTTTGAGCGGAATGGTAGCGGGCTCGTCGTCACGCCGGACGGCAAGGCCTTGCTCCCACATATTTCCACTATCATGAACGAAATTGCTGAGATCAGACAAAAGAATACCGCCCTGCCCTTAGTGGGACCCGTGCGCGTTGGACTGGCTGAAGGCTTTGCCGTCAATTGTCTTCCGCCACTATTAGATACCTTGCAACAGGAACATCCACAACTAACTCCAGAATGGAGCATATCCATCAGCACCGGCCTGGAAGCTGCAATTTTGGAAGACAGGCTTGATCTGGCTGTTATTCTCAACCCCACAGGGCATGAGAAAATGACCCTGCAGCCGCTGGGTGTGCAACCCACCACATGGGTCATTCCATCAGCGTGGCATATATCTCAGCCCGTGACGCCAAAGGATTTATGGTTGCGCCCTGTCGTCACCAATCCGGCACCTTCCGCGATGTATCGACAGGTGACCGGATGGTTCGCCGCCGAGGCCCTGTTTCCCTCACAGGTTAGCATTTGTACCAGCGTTGCCGTGATCGCAGAACTTGTCGCCGGAGGATTGGGCGCGGCAATACTCCCTGTTCGCATGGCGGAACGATATGTGAAAGACGGTGGAATGCGCATGGTCGCAACCCATCCGCCCGTAGAGAACGGTCGCCTTTTCATCGCTTCCAGAACAGGCGTCGAGGACACAAAGGTGATCGCCGTGAGCCGGATCATACGCAAGATCATTCAAGATCTCGATTATGTTGGCATCGGCACCAGAACCCACGTCTAAGATCATGTTGTTTGCACTAAGGCTCTCTGTCCGGTTACCGATTCCTGAAATCACGTCAGGATTCTCAATTGACAGGGGAGAAGTCTGGTTGATCTGATTGCCAGTCAGAATCACTTCATACGGTACGAAGTTTGCTACTGCGGGCAGGAAATAACCTGATTTGGAGGATCGGCTGCTCGTTTTCATCTGTTTGTATGGAGAGCCAAGTATAGCTCTTACACACAGCATTTCTGGTGATTCACAAAAGCTATCGCTAACTTTAACGTCACTAGAAATTATGCATACCAAAGCTGGTCATGCACTGGCGCGGATCATTAGCTTCCCGGGCAACAAGCGGCTAAAGCCATCGTCGGACGGTCTGAGACTATCATCGCTGATAATATGAATTGCTTCCTGAACCATGCGTTCAATGGGCTGGCGAACTGTACTGAGGCGATAAGATGTCCACGCTGCCATCGGAATATCATCGAATCCTACGACAGCTATGTCCTCTCCGACAACCATACCACGTTCCTTGATTGCATCAATTGCAGCGAGCGCCATGATGTCATTACAGCAGAAAATGGCGTCGGGGGACCCTGGCTTGATAAGCAGGGACAGGGTGACTCCATAGGCCACATTGTAATTGAAGTCACCTGAGACCTCACCATAAAGGTTTAATCCCGCCTCCTTGAGCTCATCACGAAATCCACGCGCCCTCTCCTGATGGGTCGAGGTATTGGTAAGACCCCCGATGAAAGCAATATGCTGACGGCCTCGTTTGAGAAGGAGACGCGCTGCGTCACGACCGCCGCTATAATTATCACACGAGATCGTGTGCGCGCGAACGTCGCGCTGGACACGATTGAGGAGGACCACCTTGATCCCGTGCTGACGGCAGGCGCGCGCCATACCGGAGGTCAGACGGGTCGAGGTGACGATCACACCTGAGGGCCGGGCGGCGATGATCTGCGCGATCAGGGCATCCACGTCTTCCCGTGCTGGTACGGCATAAACCAGCAACTGACGCCCACTCGATTGCAACTGCCGGGCAAGCGTATCCAGAACCACCGGATAGAAGGGATTGAGCAGATCGCCAGCAACAAGTGTTACCGTGTCCTTGGCGATGGCCTGTGCCGTACGGCGAGCCGGACTGATATAGCCAAGTTTCTCGGCAATCATCAGGATACGTTTGCGTTTAGTCTCATCTAACGGCGCACCCGGAGTAAAGGCACGCGAAACAGCAGAGAGCGACACACCTGCAGCATGCGCGACTTGCTTGGCGGTTGGCTTCATCGTCTTCTCTCGTGAAAATTTTTCAGTCTACTGATGAAAACTTGCAGGCCCAGTAAATAGCACGGTAAAACGTTGGTGCAAAGGGAGACTAGCCAATGAGCATTACCTATCTCAAGCGAGGCAAGCCAGCATCCGAGCGAGCCGAGGATGATGCTAAAGTTCGAATGACCGTAGAAACGACACTGAAAGATATTGAAACACGCGGCGACGGTGCAGTGCGCGAACTGTCTGCAAAGTTCGATAAATTCTCACCTCCGTCCTTCCGCCTCAGCATTTCTGAGATTGAAGCGGCGATGAGTAAAGTTTCGGCAAGCGACATGGCCGATATAGAATTCGCTCAAGCGCAGATCAGACGTTTTGCCGAAGCGCAAAAGGCGTCCATGCGCGATATCGAAATCGAAACACTCCCGGGTGTCATTCTCGGGCATCGCAATATTCCAGTCCAGTCCGTCGGCTGCTACGTACCGGGCGGGAAATTCCCGATGGTCGCTTCTGCTCATATGTCGGTACTGACCGCCTCCGTGGCGGGCGTTCCGCGCATCGTGGCGTCCGCTCCACCGCAGAAGGGCGAGCCGCATCCTGCTATCGTCGCCGCGATGCACAAGGCGGGCGCGCACGAAATCTATGTTCTCGGCGGCATGCAGGCAGTTGGGGCAATGGCACTTGGCACCGAAACAATCAAACCCGTCGATATGCTGGTCGGTCCTGGCAATGCCTTTGTGGCCGAGGCCAAGCGGCAGCTTTACGGTCGTGTGGGCATTGATCTCTTCGCTGGCCCTACGGAAACAATGGTCATTGCAGACGAAACAGTCGACGCGGAAATCTGCGCCACGGACCTCCTTGGTCAGGCCGAACACGGATATAATTCTCCGGCCGTCCTTGTCACCAATTCGGAGACGCTCGCGCGCGACACAATAGCTGAGATTGATCGATTGCTCACCCTCTTGCCGACGGCAGAAACGGCTTCCATTTCCTGGCGGGATTATGGTGAGGTGATCGTCTGCGACACGTACGAGGAAATGCTCGAAGTAGCTAATGATATTGCCTCGGAACATGTTCAGGTGATGACGGATCGGGACGATTGGTTTCTGAAAAACATGCATTCCTATGGCGCGCTATTCCTCGGGCCGCGTACCAATGTCGCGAATGGCGACAAGGTTATCGGCACAAACCACACCTTGCCGACAAAGAAGGCCGGGCGTTATACGGGCGGGCTCTGGGTGGGCAAGTTCCTGAAAACCCATTCCTACCAGCGTATCACCACCGACGCCGCCGCCGCCGAAATCGGTGCCTATTGCTCGCGGCTTTGCATGCTGGAAGGTTTTGTCGGCCATGCCGAACAGGCGAATATTCGTGTGCGTCGGTATGGTGGTCAAAACGTTCCTTATGGCGTCGCCGCCGAATAGCGTGCTAAGCGCGGGCGCAACGCCGCCCGCGCATCCCTGAGTTAAAGTCGAGGCTAGATCCGATGAAACTTCCGAAAACCCCTTCGTTTCGACTGGACGGCAAGCGCGCGCTTGTGGCTGGCGCCTCGTCAGGCATAGGTCTCGGTGCGGCTGTTGCCATGGCGGAAGCTGGCGCTAACGTTGTTCTGGCCGCTCGCAGTGTCGACAAACTCACAGAAGCGGTCGATGCCATACGTGCCCAAGGATATTCAGCCGTGGCCCTTCCGCTGGATATCGCAAATTGCGAAGAAACAGAACGCCAGATCGCCCTCCATGGGCCGTTCGATATTCTTGTTAACAGTGCGGGACTCGCGTGTCATTCGCCAGCACTCGAAACGACTATTGCCGATTTCGACGCTGTTTTCGGCATCAATGTTCGCGGCTCCTATTTTCTGACGCGAGCAGTCGCCAAAGGTTTGATCCAGGAAAGCAAAGCGGGATCACTCATCAATATTTCGTCCCAGATGGCGCAGGTCGGAGGAATAGACCGCGCTGTCTACAGCGCTTCCAAGCACGCGGTCGAAGGCTTCACAAAGTCCATGGCCATCGAATGGGGCAAATTCGATATCCGCGTCAACACCATCTGCCCAACCTTCGTTCGCACACCGCTCACCGAACAAACTTTTGCCAATCCAGACCGCGTACGCTGGATTGAGGATAAGATCAAACTCGGTCGCCTCGCCAAGGTGGAGGACATCATGGCGGCCGTGCTCTATCTCGCGTCCGACGCATCATCGATGGTCACGGGAACCGCTCTCATGATCGACGGCGGGTGGACTGCCGATTAGAACGCGCTTTTTTCGAAAACCGTTTCACACTTTTTGGGCTGTGCTCCAACATGAAACTCAACCGAGGTCGGGTGGTGACAAAAGTACCACCCGTCGGCTTTTATCAGTTCGGGTTTCTTGATTTCATGAGCGGCATCACATTGGCGATGAAATCGGGGACGTCAGTCGCGAAGTCGGGGAAAGTCAGACAGACACCGTGCAGCCCTTGCTCCGCAAGACTATCAAGGTAAGCGGCCACTTTGGCGTAGGACCCCACAATGTAAGGAATCGACATGAAGGTGACCGTCGCGGGATCAAGCTTCAGATAGTCGGCGCGATTGACGTCCATACCCGACACGCGCAAAAATTCCTGAATTGCAACGTCATCCTTATTTGCCAGATAATGACCGCGTTCGCGCTCAGCCTCCTCGTCAGTCGGTGCAGCCAGCACGTTGAGAAGCGTGTAGGAGCGAACTGTCCGCCCCTGCTCAGCAGCAAGTCCCGAAATCTTTTCGACAACGTCGCGTAATTGCTCGGGTGTATCGTTCATCCGACCAACGAAAGAAAAATCGGCCTGTTTCGAGACAAATTTCAGCGCGCCTTCCGACTGGCCTGCACAAACGACAGGCAGCGGATAGGAAGGTTTGGGCCAGGACTTGCAGTCCGTGAGATTAAAGTGCTTGCCTTCGAAAGTCACACTTTCCTCACTCCAAAGACGCTTGAGAATGCTCAGATACTCGTCAGCATATTCGTAGCGGTTGAGATAATAGTCGTCGTCACTCCAAAGGCCCATCTGGGCATATTCAAACTTGTTCCACCCTGCCACGATATTGACACCAAAGCGCCCCTCGGAAACATCGGCAACCGTCGCCGCCATCTTTGCAAGCACAGCGGGATTCATCGTGCGGACAGCCACCGAAGCGTAAAGCTTGATCGTGCTTGTGACAGCGGCCAAAGCCGACATCAGGGTAAAAGACTCCAGCGCGGCATCCCAATGACCGGACTCGCCCCCATAGCCGCGCCATTTTACCTGGGACAGAACAAACTCGATGCCCCCCGCTTCCGCCGCCAGTGTGACGTCGCGATTGAGTTTATAACTTGCTTTGTTCTGCGGCGGTTCTCCCTTGGCCATAATCAATCCACCGCTGGTGCTGGGCAGAAATAAACCGAGTTCGAGATGCTTGGCCATGGTTGTTCCCTTCATTTTGGCATACGTATTCAGAATTTGGGCAAATCTGCTCCTTGTCAAGCCACATGAGAAATATTCAAACAGAGCATCAAGCGTAGCGATTTATCTTTATAAAACAAATGATTAAATTGAATTTACTGACGATATTACTCGAATGTGACCGCAAGTGCAGCCCGTAACATAGCGAAATAAACATATTGACAAGCACAAGCGGCAGATGAATGAATACGTATGCGAAAAGAAACCTGGTTTACAGGAAATAGAGGGAACTTCGAATGATAAACGATCGACGTAAGGCATTGCTGGTAACCGCGAGCTTCCTGCTGCTTTCGATGGCCTCAACGGTCTTGGCACGGGCGGACGAAACGAGCGACGGGGTGGCCCGCGCGACGGCAATCATCGAGGCGCACCGCAAACCGCCCGTCTACACACCTGCTGGTGAGGCTTACGACATTCAAGCCGTTGCCAAAGGCAAGTCAATGCTGTCGATCCCAAACACCAGTTCGAACCAGTTTCTCAAGGGGATCATCACTCGAGAAATTGCTGTAGGAAAAGAGATCGGCCTGAACGTCCGCGAGTGGGAAAATCAGGGTCAACCTAATCAGTGGGTACAGGGTATCGAATATGCCATACAGAACAAAATCGATATCGTTGATCTCATTTCCGGAGTAAACCCGGCAGTGGTTGAGCCGCAATTGCAGTCGGCGAAGGATGCGGGCGTCAAGGTTTTCACCTCGCATTTCTATGACCCATCACAACCTGCAAACAAACTTTTGGAAGGCGACTTGCCGGTCAGCTTTTACGGTCAGGGCTGGCTGCTTGGCAATTGGATGATCTACAAGACCAAGGGCGATGCCCACGCAATCGTGGTAAAGTCTGATGAGGTTCCTCCAACCGCACCGCTGGTCAAGGGTATTCACGACGCGTTTGAGAAGAACTGCCCTAAATGCACCATCGTGCAGGAAATCAATGTTGGCATTACGGAGTGGGGTACGAAAATCCAGCCATCGGTGCAGTCAGCGTTGATAGCCAAGCCGAACGCTAACTACGTCATTCCGATCTATGACAGCATGACGCAATTTGTCGTGCCGGCAATCGACCTCACGGGCAAGAGTGAGGCGGTAAAGATCGCGACCTCAAACGGAACGCCCTTTGTTCTCGACTTCATTCGTGAGGGCAAGGTCGAGATGGACATCGGTGAGAGTCTCGACTGGGTGGCCCGCGCCACCATCGACGGATACATGCGCAAGCTCGCCGGTCTGCCTATGCCTAAAGACATCGGCGTACCCTACTACATCTTCGACGCATCCAACGTTGAATCTGCGGGCGTGCCGGCCGAACCGAACAAAGGCTATGGCGAAGATTATGTGAAAGGTTTCAAAGAGACCTGGAAGATGCAGTGATCGCAATGTCGATAGCACCTGAAGAAGCAAACCCGGAACAGGCTTTGCAAGCGGTGGTACCTGCTCTGCTGGTCTCAAAGATTGCCAAGACTTTTGGGGGCGCACGCGCCCTTAAAGGCATCGATTTTTCCGTTGCCCCCGGCGAGGTTCACGGACTTCTGGGACAAAACGGGTCCGGCAAGTCAACATTCGTGAAAATTCTGTCTGGTTTCCACGCGCCCGATGCGGGGGGCTCGATATCCGTTTTCGGCAGATCTCTGGAACTGCCGATGCGCGCGGGCGCTTTCCGCGATTACCAGATGGCCTTCGTGCATCAGCATCTCGGATTGGTGCCTTCGCTTTCTGTTCTCGAAAATATGCGCGTTGCCACAATTACTGGGCAGAATACGTGGATCGACTGGCGTGTCGAGCGCAAAGCCGCCAGTGAGGCGCTTGAGCGTTTCAACATCGACATGGACCTCGAAGGTCGTATTTCTGCTTTGTCGCAAACCGATCGCGCTCTGATTGCTATCGTGCGAGCAGCGGAAGACCTGCGGATTGCCAGTGAGCAGAGTGGTCGACGCGGCATCCTCGTTCTGGATGAACCAACACCGTTCCTGCCTAAGGAGGGTGTCGCGCGCCTGTTTAAACTGGTGCGCCGGATTTCCGCACATGGCGACAGCGTCATTTTCATCTCGCATGACATTGACGAAGTGCGGGAGATCACGGATCGCGCAACTATCCTGAGAGATGGGCTCGTCTCCGGGACCCTGGTGACAAAAGATGCCGGTCATGACGACTTCGTCGAAAGCATTATTGGACGCCGCGTTATGCGAACCACGACAGCGTTGCCCGCGTCTGGGCCGAGCGCCATTCGCGTCCATATCAAGGATATTGCGGAGCCGGAACTGAATGTTCCCGAAATGCGCGTTGCCCAGGGTGAAATCCTCGGCATGACAGGACTCATTGGATCGGGCTACGAGAAGATCCCCTATCTTCTGTTCGGCGCGACGAAGACCGGCAGCGGCACACTTGTACTGGATGGCCAGGAAATAAATCTCACAAGCGCGTCTCCGAAACGTTCCGTCAACCTAGGAATGGCTTTGCTTCCCGCAGACAGACCGAAAGCGAGCGGAGCCATGTCGCTTTCGATTACCGACAACATGCAAGTGTTGAGCCTCGGTCGTTTCATGGGGCGTTTTGGCCTGCGACGAGCCGAGATGGTGAAGAGGTCAAAGGAACTCGGTGTGCAATATGAGGTACGCCCCAATGATCCAAATCTCAATCTCGGCGCGCTCAGCGGAGGCAATGCACAGAAGGTTCTTTTGGCCAAATGGCTGATCCGTTCTCCAAAATTCCTGATGCTGGATGAACCGACGCAAGGCGTCGATGTGGGCACCCGACAGCAGGTCTTCGACGTCATAAGGAAAGCGGCAGAGGGTGGTGCCGCAGTCATATGCGCCAGTTCAGATTTCGAACAGCTTGCCGATCTCTGTACCCGGGTTCTTGTGTTCTCAAAAGGCCGGGTCGCCACCGAATTGAGCGGCAGCGAAATCACAAAAGACACTATTGCGGAGGCCTGTTATGGTCACACAAGTATCAATGCAGCATGAAAAAAAGTCCACGACGCTTAGCTTTGGCCGCAATATCGAACGCTATGCGTTGGTCGGGGTCTGGTTTCTGATTATCGTCGCTTTTTCGATCCTTCTTCCGGGCATTTTCTTGTCCTGGACCAACTTTTCGATTCTTTTCGCCACACAGGCACCGGGCGCGGTGTTGGCACTCGCTTTGATCATTCCGTTGACCGCAGGCGATTACGATCTCTCGGTCGGTGCGACGCTGACCATGTCCGCTGTCACGATTGGTGTATTGAACGTCATTTACCAGTTGCCCATTGGAGCGGTGATTCCCATAGCACTCGTGATCGGCATTATCATCGGTGCGATCAATTCATTTTTCATCGTTTTCGTCCGTATCCCGTCGCTTGTCGTGACACTTGGTATGACATCAGTACTCACAGGCATCGTACAGTGGATGACGAACTCTTCCACGATTGGCGGCATTTCGCCAATTCTCACCAACCTTGTTTCTCGCGGCAAGTTTTTCGGCATCTCCTATGCGTTCTATTATGTCATTCTGATTGCGCTCATAATCTGGTTTGTTTTCGAATTCACGCCACTCGGGCGGCGTATCCTCTTCGTCGGCCGCAGCCGTGAAGTGGCGCGACTTTCCGGTATCGACGTTTCGCGTGTGCGCGTCGGATGCCTGATAGCCTCTTCCGTCCTCGCAAGCGTCGGCGGCATCGTCTATGCCGGCTTGCTCGGTGCAGCAGACCCGTTCTCCGGCCTGAACCTGTTGCTACCCGCCTTCGCGGCCGCTTATCTTGGCGCCACAGCAATTATGCCGGGACGTTTCAACCCCTGGGGTGCAGTGATCGCCGTCTATTTTCTAGCTACCGGCATCACCGGACTCACCATGCTCGGTATTCCGCTTTGGGTAACGAGCGCATTCAACGGTGCAGCTCTCATCCTGGCAGTCACCGTGTCGCAGTTCGCCCGTGGCCGCGAAGAGTCGGATATCGCGTGAGGTGTTGGAGATGATGGAACAATTCGAAACTGTCTTCCTCACCGGAGCAGCTGGCTTCATCGGTCGTAAAACTGCTGAAGTTCTGGTTCGGGCCGGGTATGGAGTGATCGCCACCGATACGGTTTCGCCACGAGAGCCCTTTTTGGATGGTATTGAATTTTACGCTGCCGACATTCGCGATATCGGCCTGCATGCCGGCAAAATCGCCGGACGATGCCAAAGCATCGTTCATTGTGGCGGTATCTCTGGACCGATGCTGCTCAACGACAATCCGGCAGAAGTGCTGGATATCAATATCCGTGGCACAACCCAGCTCCTTTCCCTGGCGGAGGCACTGAAATTTCGCCGTTTCATCGCAATGTCATCGGTTTCGGCCTATGGCAATGCAACGGACCTGTCGGCGATGGACGAAGACGCCGCTCTCACAGCTTCCACTTTCTATGGAACAAGCAAAGCGGCCACCGATCTCATTCTGCAAAGTTTTGCAGAAAGGCGCGGTGTTAGCGCTGTTGCTTTGCGCATAGGCTGGGTCTATGGGCCAGGGCGCATGACTGATGCGCTGATCCAGCCAATCGTTCGATCGGCTTTGGGAAAAAAATACGAACTCGCGACCGGCGCCGATCATTACCTCCAATTCGTTCACGTCGATGATGTCGCTGAAGCCATCAGAATGGCTCTTGCTGCTCCATCTCTGCCGAAAACGGCATACAATATCAACGGACGTGAATTCGTCCGTGTCGGCGATATGCTGGAGAAGATACGCCACCTGCTGCCGCAGATCAGTGCAGCCATCGGTACCGGTCTGCTACAGGATACGGATGTTCAAGGCCATATGTTAATCGATGCGGCCAAACGTGATCTCGGCTGGGAACCGGCCGTGAGCTTCGATATGGGTTTGGCGGCTTATATCGATTGGCTAAAGGAGCACCCCTATTGAACGCGAAGCGCTTTTCCGGAAAGCGTATCGTGGTTACAGGCGCGGCATCCGGCCTTGGCTACGCAACAGCCGTTCAGCTTGTACAGGAAGGGGCGCAAGTCATTGGACTCGACCGGCAAGTTCCGTCAGAACGCATTCACGGCGTAGAATTTTACACGGTCGATGTCACAAACCGGGCGCAGGTCGATGAGTGTGTCAATGCGGTTCGAGCAGACAGAGGGCCGTTCAACGCGGTTGCAGCCTTTGCCGGTATCGAATGCTCCGGCGCTATTGAAACTGTAGAAGACGCTGACTGGATGCGTTGTTTTCAGGTCAATCTCATGGGAAGTGTCAATGTTGTCCGTGCGGTTCTTGACGATCTGAAAAGGGCTCGTGGTGGTAATATTCTCCTTTGTTCCACACAACTTTCGATATCTGGCGGCAGAAACTGCATCGCTTATGCAACGTCAAAAGGCGCGATAAACTCGTTCTGCAAGAGCCTCGCCCTGGACTGCGCACCATTCCATATCCGTGTGAATGCGGTTGCGCCCGGTGCTATTGAAACACCCATGATGGACCGGGTCTTTTCACACACATCTCCTGAGGCTATCGAAGCATCGCGATTGCGCCATCCTCTCGGGCGCTTTGGAACTGCGCAGGAGGTCGCAAATCTGGCATGCTACCTCCTTAGTGATGAGGCGTCGTTTATTACCGGTACAGTCATGCCAATTGACGGCGGCTGGACTGCAGCCTGATTCAGAACAGACGCAAAAAATGAATACGCATGCAATTATTATACTTTTTAACGAAATGTTGTGCAGAGCTCTCCGTTGCAAAGTCCTCAAAAATTTGAGATGAGTTGCAAATAGTCGGTACGGGTGCTCGACTGTAAACTGTAAGTTGCGGCGCCACCGCTTATACCCAGAGTGCCTTCGAGATGCGTATGGTTGCGAGAGGTTTTTATGCAAGGACGTTCCCTGAGAACGACATCTTTTGACGTGGCTGCATTGGCGGGCGTTTCGCAATCGGCCGTATCGCGTGCATTCACACCGGGATCAAGCATCAAAGAATCGACACGCCAGAAAATTATCGAAGCGGCACGCAAGCTGAATTATGTGCCAAATTCGATCGCCAGCAGTCTTACGACCAATCGATCGAATATGGTCGCTCTCATTCTGGGCAATCTGCATAATCCGTTCTATGTGCATGTTCTCGAAACCTTCAGCTTCGAACTGCAAAAAATGGGGCGGCAAGCCCTGACCTTCGCGCTCGGCGATGGAACAAGCACCGACGATGCCATTCTGAAAATTCTTCAGTATCAGGTAGAAGCGGTCATCCTCACTTCTGCGCAGCTTTCCACACGAATGGTCAATCTTTGTCAGGATCGCGGAATTCCTGTTGCGTTGTTCAATCGCTATATTCCATTCAGCGGAACATATGGCGTGCGTTGCGACAATGTGGCGGGCGGTCGTCTTATTGCAGAAGCCTTTCTTGCTGCGGGCGCCAGTACTTTTCTCATGATCACCGGTGACCCAACCGGTTCGACGAGTCAGGACCGTGTCCGAGGTTTCGCCGAGCGGCTTCTAGAAAACGGGATCCGGCGTGAAAATATTCTCGAATATGCCGGTGGCTCCACTTACGAAGGCGGCGCAGCTGCAATCGATCGGCATTTCGCCAGCGGGCGCGACATGCCCGATGCAATCTTCGGCATCGCCGATATCATGGCGATGGGTGCCATGGACACGCTGCGACTGCGCTATGGGCAACGGATTCCTGAAGATGTGATGGTAGCCGGCTTCGATGGCATTCCGGAAAGCGGGCGCCCACCCTACCAGCTGACAACAGTGTGCCAGCCTTTACAACGCATGGTTTTCGAGACTCTGCAACTTCTCCAGCTCGACAACGCGGAGAAAGAATTCGACCTCCAAAAGGATGTCGCGGTTCCCGGCGAAATGCTCTGGCGCGCAACGATCCCGCGCATCTTCAGCAAATAAAACAACAGAAAAAACCAGCCGCAAAGCTTTGAGGCTCTGCGGCTGGTTTTGATTATTCTGCAGCCTGCGCAGTCGGAATAAACCCGAAACTGAACGGTTCAGGTTCACCGCGCTCACGCTTGCGCTCTGCCCGAAGAGCTGCGGTCTTCGTTTCATCAACCTGAGCATCCGGCGTCACCACGACACCATAGCCTTCGAAAGCCTGCTCGACCGAAACCAGATCATAGCGGACATCGCGCGCCACGAGATCTGCCGGACGGTCAAGCGGGTCTCCCCAACCTCCGGAGCCCGCCGTCCTGAAGACGATTACATCCCCGGCATTCACGGCCAGATTGTCAATCTTGGAGGGAATGCGTTCGGCTTTACTCTCGCCGTTCCGGATAAGCCATTTGCTTGACGTTCCGCCGAAAAGGCCACCATTGATACCCCATGGCGGAACAATCTCGCGGTCGTCATGGATGGAAACTTTGCCGGGCTCTAGCATACGATAGACTTTTTCGATGCCAGCGCCGCCACGGTTAAGACCAGGACCGCCAGAATCCTTGATCGGACGATAGCTGTCGATGAGGATCGGGTAGTAGTTCTCAATATACTCGATGGGTGTAGCCGAGAATAGCGGCCACCATGCATGACCGTCGAGTCCATCGCCGCGTGGACGCCCCGGAACACCGCCAAACAACAATTCCATGAGCTGGAAATATTTGTCGTTCTTGTCGTGTCCCGTATAGATAAAGTGGGGGCTGGTGCCGTAACCCGCCGCCATCGAAAGATGCGGCGCACGTTGACCGAGCGCGCCCGCCTGACAATCGAAAAAGCGGGTATGCGTGTTCAGGCGGTTTGAAAGAGCTGCCGGGAATCGTGGGTTGAGCAAACTGCCTTCTGGAAGAATGACTTCGAAGAGATCGTAGAAACCCTCGTTGAAGAGGATCGATGGATCGAACGCCATGATCATATAGACGCCGAAGAAAAGTTTGCAGAGGCCCTCATGGATATGGAAGTTGATCGGCCCTTCCGCCTGCTGGTCGGTACCGGTCCAGTCGAAAACCGCCTTTCCGTCCTTCTTGTAGATGGACAATGTCATCTTGAACGGACCGTTGCCGACACCGTCATCGTCGACATAGTCTGTAAACGAAACCGGTTCGTCGGTAATATATTTATCGATCAGCACGCTCATGGCGTCGCGCGTACGATCGAGAAGCATGTCGCACGCTTCCATATAGGTCTCACGACCGAAGCGATCGCACATTTCGCGCACGCGCAGCGCCGCAGTGCGGCAACCGGCGACGAGCGCCATGAGATCGGCGCGGTTCATATCCGGTGTGCGCGTGTTGTTGAGCATGATGTCGAGTACGCCCTTGTTGAGCACGCCCTTCTCATAGATGCGAACCGGCGGAATACGCAAACCTTCTTCCCAGATGGTGCGCGCATCGAATGGCATCGATCCCGGCACCTTGCCGCCCACATCGACCATATGGCCGAAAATGGAGGAAAAGCCGACCAGCACGCCTTCATGGAAGATCGGCAGCATCACGCACCAGTCATTATTGTGCGAGATGGATCCTTTGCAGGCATAGGGATCGTTCCACACGAAGATATCGCCGTCGTTCAAATCGCCTTTGAACTGTTCGACAATCGCGGGAATGTAGGAACCAAACTGACCGACGACCATTTGACCGCGTGCATTGCAGATCATCGGAAATTCGTCGTGCTGCTCGCGGATAACCGGGGACAGTGCGATACGGACGACAACACCATCCATTTCATAACGCGCATTCTTCAGAGCGTTCTCGATGATATCGAGCGTAATTGGATCAACCTTGGTCATCTCAGTTCCTCTTGATATTCGGCCAGATCAGCAGATTTCCATGCGCATCGACCTCGGCATAATGATCGGGCAGAAGCACCGTCGTCGTGTCGTATTGCCGGATGATTGCCGGTCCGGCCACGCGCTCGCCGACGCTCAATTTCGAGCGATCATAGTTTGGAGTGTCGATCCAGCGGCCCTTGAAATAGCTTCGACGTGTTTCAATAAGCGCGCTGCTCTGGCCATCGCCCGCGGCAGCAGGAGCGGCTTCTTCCACTGGCACGGTAGCGCCTGTTGCGATGACACGCAGCGCGACCAGTTCAACGGGGACGTGAAAGCGAACGCCATACAGCCGCTCATGGGTAGCATGAAACTTCTCGAAGACACTCTCGAAGCTTCCCCGACCTCGCAGCACGGCCTCATCAAGGTCGACCGTGACTTCAAATCCCTGCTGTTCGTAACGCAGATCAAGGGAATATTTCAGGGTGCGGTCTGCTGCTGGCACCTTTTCTTCTTCAAGCCAGATGAATGCTTTGGCTTCCAGTTCATCGAAGCGGCTCCAAACGTTTTCCGCGACAAGATTGGTACTGGAATGAATAAAAGTCTGAACGAATTCGTTCTTGAACTCCGATTCGAGAAAGCCCAGTGCCGAAAGAACACCAGGATTGGCTGGAACGACAACCGGATAGCAGCCCAGTAATTCTGCCATCGAGTTCGCGTGCAATGGCCCCGCACCACCAAAAGCAACAATGCCAAAATCACGCGGATCAAGACCGCGCTGCACGGTGATGACGCGCAACGCACCGAGCATGACCTCATTGGCGATGTCAATAATACCTTGAGCCGCGTCTTCTGCTGAAAGTCCGAGAGCTTCGCCTATCCCTGCGACGGCGTTCTTCGCGCCTTCCACATCGAGTTTCATATCGCCACCGAGCAGGACGGGCGGCAGATATCCAAGCACCACATTGGCGTCGCTAACCGTTGGTTCAGTACCGCCGCGGCTGTAGGCGACCGGTCCCGGTCTGGCGCCAGCGCTACGCGGGCCGACACGCAGCGATTTGGTCAGTTCAGAAACCTCGGCGATGGAACCACCGCCAGCGCCGACCGAGCGGACGTCCAGCGTCGGCACCTTAGCCGGGAAAGGCCCTACCTCTGTTGAGCGGGAAATCGTCGGCTCGCCGTCGAGGATGACCGAAACGTCGGTAGAGGTTCCGCCCATGTCGAAGGCAAGCAGTTTTTTGATCCCAGTTCGGCGAGAAACCATGACCGTGGAAGTCACGCCGCCTGCAGGACCGGACAGCACCGTGTGAACCGGGCGTTCGGAAGCTGCTTGAGCACTCATCAAGCCACCATCGGAACGGACAATATGCAGACGGGCGCTAACGCCGTCTTCCTTCAGGCGCTTTTCGATACGCGAAAGATAGCGCGTCATGATCGGACGGACATAGTCGTTCATCACCGTCGTGATGGCGCGATCATATTCGCGGAATTCCGGAAGAATATCCGATGATAAAGAGACTGGAATATGCGGAAAACGCTCAGCCACAATCTCGGCCAGCAGCCGCTCGTGAACCGGGTTTGCATAGGAATGCATAAGTGAGATGGTCAGCGCTTCAATGCCCGATGAACACAGGTCATCAATGAGTGCGGCAGCCTTTTCGCGATCCAGCTCGCGCACGACTTCACCCCGCGCATTGAGGCGCTCTGGGATGCCCCTTGTATCGGCCAGCGAAGCAAGTGGATCGGGTTTGTCCATGACGATCCAGCCGAACAGCGGACCGGGCGTCCAGGATTTGGCGAGATGCAGAGTGTACTCGAAGCCTTCTGTCACCAAAAGGCCCACTCTTGCGCCTTTTCCTTCAAGAACGGCGTTTGTGGCCACCGTCGTTCCATGCAGGATCAGCGAGATGTCGCTGGGCGCAATGCCAGCCTTCTCGCAAATCAGCTTTACGCCATTGGCGACGCCGACAGACTGATCTTCCGGAGTGGAAGGTGTCTTGGCTTGGTATGTGCGCTTGGTTTTATCGTCGTGAAGAAGCAAATCAGTGAATGTTCCCCCGACGTCGACTCCGAGTCTCATCGATCTTCCTTTCTTATTGACGCATGCCGAACAAATTTTGAAAGAACTTGCATGCGCATGCAAAATCACTATAGTGCCAGCTAATCGATAGACGCAAGTTCTTTCAGAACAGCAACTTCAATTTGTTTTCAGCCCACCGAAACGGCCGGGCGAGACTGCCAGGATCGTATTGATGAGTGGAAATTCGGCTCGGCCGCGTACGCTATATGAAAAGATCTGGGACCTTCATGTGGTGAAGAACTATTCGGATGGAACTTCGCTTCTCTATGTCGACAGACACCTTGTGCAGGAAGTTTCAAGCCCGCAGGCATTCGCTGGCCTGCAAGCGTCGAAACGCCCCATCCGCAGGCCAGAGGCGCATATTGCCGTTGCCGATCACGCCGTTCCGACCACGCGCCGCGATCAGATTCTCGCGGAGGGGCTTGCCTCGCGACAGGTAGCACGACTTGAGGAAAATTGCCGGTCCTTCGGCGTGCCTTATATCCCCATGAGAGACCGCCGCCATGGCATTGTGCACGTCATCGGCCCCGAACTCGGCTTCACCTTGCCTGGAACCGTGGTTGTATGCGGTGACAGCCATACCTGCACTCACGGCGCCTTCGGTGCGATCGGCTTTGGAATCGGCGCCAGTGAATGCGAATGCATTTTTGCCACGCAGACGCTGCGCCAAGCCAGGCAGAAATCGATGCGCATCCGCCTTGAGGGCGATCGCCCCCGTGGTGTCGAGGTCAAGGATTTGATCCTCGCCATCATCGGCAAGATAGGAGTTGGTGGCGGCACGGGTTATGCCATCGAATATGCCGGGTCGGCTGTGCGCGCCCTGTCCATGGAGCAGCGCATGACACTGTGCAACATGTCGATAGAGGCCGGTAGTCGGGTCGGCGTGGTTGCACCTGACGAAAAGACATTTGCTTATGTGAAAGATCGGCCGCTAGCACCGAAAGGCAAAGTTCTGGACGAAGCCATCGCTTTCTGGAAGGGCCTCCCTTCAGACAAAGATGCCATTTTCGATCAGGAAATCGAGATCGACGTTTCTACGCTCTCGCCTTTTGTGACATGGGGAACAACGCCTGAAGAATGCGCCCCCATCAACGCCCTTGTCCCGGACCCTGCCCGGGAAACGGATCCGGCGCTACAGGCACGCATGCAACGAAGTCTTGCCTATATGGGACTCAAACCCGGCACCCCCCTTACCGACATTCGTATCGACCGCGTGTTTATCGGCTCATGCACAAACGGACGCATCGAAGACCTGCGTGCAGCGGCAGCGGTGGTGGGCAATGGAAAGGTTGCCGGTCATGTCGAAGCCATCGTGGTCCCTGGTTCGGATGCCGTGCGGCGTCAGGCAGAAGCTGAAGGCCTTGCCCGCATTTTCATCAATGCCGGTTTCCAGTGGCGCGCCTCCGGTTGTTCCATGTGCGTTGCAATGAACGACGACCGGCTGATCGAGGGCGAACGCTGCGCATCGACCTCCAACCGTAACTTCGAGGGAAGACAAGGCAAAGGTGGACGAACGCATTTGATGAGCCCGCCTATGGCTGTCGCCGCTGCTCTGGCGGGACATCTCACCGACGTTCGCGACAAGGGGGGTCTATCATGAAACCGTTTGATAACGTTCAAAGCGTCGCGGCCAGCATCAATGAAAATGACCTCGACACGGATATAATCTTTCCCGCGCGTTTCCTGCTGCTTCTCGACAAGAAGGGTTTGGGAGAGCATGCGTTCCACGAACGGCGCGCGGCCCCGGATACAGCGCCCTTCGTCCTCGACCTGCCGCCGTTCGACAAGGCGGAAATCCTCGTCGCCGCCAGAAACTTCGGCACGGGATCGAGCCGCGAGCAGGCTGTCTGGGCGCTTGCAGATTTCGGCATTCGTGTGGTTATTGCTGAAAGTTTTGGTGAGATTTTCTATGCCAACTGCTTCAAGAATGGGGTTCTGCCCATCGCAGCCGACAAAGAAGACCTTATGCGCATCCGCGCATCTGCGGAAGCTGGAGAGATGCTAACCGTCGACCTGTTGACGCAATCGATTACACTCACTTCAGGCCCGGTAATCAGCTTCGATATCCCCCCGCATCGCAAGGAAGCGCTTCTGCGCGGACTCGATGATATCGGGTCCATTCTCGCAAACGATGCCGATGATATCGCTGCCTTTGAACAAGGCCAGCGGCAAAAGACGCCGTGGCTTTATCTTTCGACTGAACAACTTTCATATTTTAACGACCTGGAAAGGGAGACCGCTCTTGGCAGACCAGGAAAACCTTGACGCCAATTACAAACGCGCTTTCGGCAAGCGCCTCGGTTACGGTCGCAAACCGGCTTTGATCCTCATTGACTTCGTTGAAGCCTATTTCGATCCGAACTGTGCGCTTTATGCCGGCGTGGAAGACGCGCTCGCCTCGGCCGTTCGCCTCGTCGATATGGCCCGGGCGAACGGTATTCCCGTCCTCTATACCAACGTGGTCTACGCCGATGGCGGCATAAATGGTGGGCGCTTTTATCAAAAGTCAATGACGTTACACAATTTCATCAAGGGCAGTCCAATGGGCGCGTGGGCCAAGGGCGTTGCGCCGCAACCGGGCGAAATTGTCATATCCAAACAATATCCGAGTGCATTCTTCGGCACCTCACTTGCATCGACACTTGCCTCGCTCGGCATTGACACCCTGATCCACACCGGCCTCTCAACCAGCGGCTGCGTTCGCGCCACATGTGTGGATTGCTCGTCGCACGGCTTCATTCCGATCATCGTTCGCGATGCTGTCGGTGATCGCCATTCGGCGCCGCACGAAGCGAACCTCTTCGACATGGACGCCAAATATGGCGACGTCGTCAATGAAACGGACGTTATCACCTATATGAAATCATGGAACAATTGATATGACCAAACCTTCCCTGAAAGCCGCCCTTGCCTCGGGCCAGTTTGTCGTGGCGCCTGGAATCCACGACATGATCACTGCAGCCGTCTTTAACAAGATGGGCTTCGACTTCGCCTATGCATCCGGATACTGGATGACTGCTTCTGCCTATGGCCTCCCCGACGCTGGCATCGCAACCTACACCCAGATGGTTGACAGGGTTAGGACGCTCTGCACCATGGTCTCGGCCGGTGTCATCGCCGATGCCGATACTGGCTATGGCGGCCTTCTGAACGTGCATCACACGGTGCGCGGCTATGAGGAAGCGGGCGTACGGGCAATCCAGATCGAGGATCAGGAGTTTCCAAAAAAATGCGGCCATACGCCATTCAAGCGCGTGGTTCCGGTCGAAGATATGGTCGAGAAGATCAAAGTAGCAGTCGATGCGCGTCGCAGCCCCGAAACTCTGATCATCGCTCGAACCGACGCGCGCCAGACCGACGGGTTCGAAGGCGCTCTGAAGCGCATGGAAGCCTATGGCGAGGCGGGAGCCGACATCCTGTTCGTCGAAGCGCTGGAAAGCGAAGACGAAATGCGTCAGGCCTGCCGTCGTCTGAACCGTCCGACCATGGCAAACATGGCCGATGGCGGATTGACGCCGATCCGCTCAACAAAGGAATTGCAGGAGTTGGGCTACAACATGGCGATCTTTCCATCGGCAACTGGGCTTGCTGCTGCGCGTGCAGCAGAGATCGCCTTCAGCGTATTGAAGGCGGAAGGGACATCTAATTCGCCCAATCTCGATCTCTTTTCGTTCAAGGAATTCAACTCCCTGATCGGATTCGAGGATGTCTGGGCGTTCGAGCGCAAATGGGCGCGCAAATAAGTGGGAGGTTACTGTGACGAGAGTGGCATGTGTCGGAACCGGTCTTGTCGGTTCTGCCTGGGCTGTCGCCTTTGCCCGAGGCGGCTGTGATGTTTCCATGTTCGATGCGGCGGGAAGCGATGCCTATGATCGCTCCCGAAGCTTGATTGCTGAAACACTGATGTTACTGGAAGAGAGCGGCTCGATCGCCGAGTCCGCTCGGTCCATAATGGCACGCATTTCTTATCATGACCGGCTGGACGATGCCGTCGATACGGTCGATCACGTACAGGAATCCGCCAAGGAGGACAGAGACGTCAAGCGCGAACTGTTCGCCCACCTTGAAGGGCTGGTGCAGCCTTATACCATTCTGGCCTCTTCCACCTCCGCCATCAAAGGATCGGAGTTTTTAACAATCGAAAGCGCCGAACGTGCTTTGGTTGCCCATCCGGTCAATCCACCATCTCTCATTCCCCTCGTGGAATTGTGTGGAACGCCCGCGACGAGCGCCGCAACAATCGAGCGGACTCATGCTTTCATGACATCGCTCGGAATGGCGCCAGTTACGTTGAATAAGGAAATCGACGGCTTTTTGCTCAATAGATTGCAATACACGCTCGTCGCCGAAGCACTGCATCTTGTCGGTGAGGGTTACTGCTCCGCATCCGACATAGATCGTGTCGTCACCGAAGGGCTGGCCCTGCGCTGGGCGACGATCGGTCCCTTCGAAGTTGCACATCTGAATTCGCCCGATGGTTTCCGTGGTTTTGTGAATCACCTCGGCCCGATGATGCGCAAAATGGGCAAGGAGGCGCGCACTGACTACGACTGGCCGGATTCCCTAGCCACCAAAATTCACAACGAGCTGCTTCAAACAATACCAGAGGAAAACTTCGGGCTTCGCCAGTCATGGCGCAACAGCAACATCATTGCGACGCGGACGATGCAAAATGCCACCGCCCAGAACTTTCAATCATTGATCGATCAAAAAGCAAAGGGGAACGACAATGACCAATCCGGAACAGAATCTAACCACCCAGTATAAAGCCGGAATGCGCCGCCTTGCCGCGGGAGTTTCGCTCATCACGACCGGACAAGGCGATACTCGCGGCGGACTGATCGCCACTGCGGTCAATTCGGTTACAGCCGAACCACCAACACTTCTGATTTGTGTCAACCAGAATGCTTCGGCACATAGCATCATTGATGTCTGCGGCAATTTTTGTGTCAATATTCTACCATCGGCATATATCGACATAGCCGACCAATTCTCAAGCTCCGCAAAGAGGCTCGAAAGGTTCGCAAAGGGTACGTGGCAAACACTCCAGTCCGGAGCACCCGTTCTGGTTGGGGCACTGGCATCGTTCGATTGTCGCGTCTCGGATCGAATAGCCTATTATTCCCATACTATATTTTTTGGTGAGATTCTCGACGTTCAGATGGCTGATGCGGAAATGGAACCGCTCATCTATCTCAATCGTCATTTTCACGGCGGCGTGTCACCGACTTTGCTCAATCCAACGTGACACATATATCATTCACTCGCCTGCAGGCATACGGGCTCATCGAAGTTTTCGGGACCCTCATTCGAGTACAAGCTGCAGCTAGGTATCTGGAAACCACACTTCAAAATATACGTATTCGCATAATACCAGATTGAATGAGCACTTCCCAAAGCCACGAATACTGTACCAGATTTAAGCAAATTGGTAATTTGTTCGTATATATCTAAATACGACGGATTACATCGCGTCTTCAAAAATAGAGGAGGAGAACATGGATTTGGCGGACCTGATGGAGCTTATGGATCAGATAGAACGAAAATATTCTCAAAAGTTGCGACAGAGTTCTGCGATATATTGGATCTGAGACAAGTTTGTCGTTCGCCTATTAACCTGCCGCTTGTCAGGCTATGAGCACGTGGAGGACAGCCCGCGAATCTGTTCCATAGCCTCGCGTGGAAGAGAACCCAGAAAAGCCACGGGCAACTTGAGTGCGTAAACGGCGACTGAACTGCTTGCTCCGTCCGTTTCCGGTATCCAACCGGACTCGAACCCTCTTCTTGCCAGCAAAAGTCTGGTCCAATGTGCAGATTACACTGAGTTCAAACCAACACTCCTGCCAGATTCGGCCCTTCGTATCGAGAGCCGTCCGCTGGGTATAGTTTTGTCTAGAGCGACTGAGAGGGCTTACTGATCGCCAGTCAAGAACATCGGCCTTTCCCAATAAACCACAATTCTTCAACGAGTTAGAACAAATTGCGTCTCTCTGTCTTTGCACAAAATTGAATGACAATCGCGGTCGGCACGGTTCGAATTAAAATCGAGTCTTTCTTAATATCGCGAGAACGTATCCTGTGAAGTTTGGCCATCAAATTGACTCGCTACAGTAACGCCGCAATCGATAAATGGTCAGCACATTTTTATCGAGTAACAGAAATGCAGTAGCCATATTCAATTTCGGCTTTCAGCTCTCTCCTGCTCAGCAACGAGCTCGTAGCTCCATCGCACATCTTGCTGCATGGCAAGTTTGGCGGCTTCAGGATCATGGTCCTTCAATGCATCTATGAGATTAAAGTGCTTGTGGTCGCGTCCGGAGAGTTCACGAACAGGTATCTCCTCGTGAAATGTTCGGAGGAACGGGCCCATCAACGCCCACATACTTTCACATATGGATTCAATGTAGGGCAGTCCTGCCAGCGTTAATATTCGAAAATGGAAGTCACGATTGATGCGGCTAGCGAGCTCTGGATCAGTTGCAGCGGCTTTAATGAAGCTTTCGTTCAAACTAACAAAATCTTCGATCTGCTTCGGGGTTACGATCTCAGCAACACGCTGCGCTGCGATACCTTCCAGTTCGACACGAATTGAAATGATCTCCCGCAAATCGCGGGAGGTCAGCTTTGGAACGACGATCGATGTCGCCGCTCTCATTTCCAGCGCCTTTTCGCTGACGAGGCGAAAGATCGCCTCGCGTACGGGGGTAATGCTCGTCCCATACTGCTCGGCCAAGGCCGCGATCGTCAATCGCTGGCCTGGACGGAAGTATCCATCCATCAATCCCTGTCGCAGCTCTTGATAAAGCTGCGTTGAAAGGCTTGCTCGGGACAATGATTTGGTTTGCATCTAGCCCTCTTAACTAATTTGGGAAGGTTATAATGCTTCCAACGCGTTCCGACCAGCATGGAAACCCCTGCGAGATCCACTATCCACCGTATCGATACTCAGGCACACCCCTGACGCCCAAACCATCAACGGCAAAAAGAGAGCCAGCCAATGGGCCGGTTTCTTTAATACCTGGAACAGGCGCTTCTTTCATGGAAGTAACATAGAGGCGATCAAGATTACGTCCGCCAAACATAACACTGGTTACGCAGACAATGGGCATATCAATACTTAACACTTTGTCACCCGCTGGGTTGAACCGATGGATCTTGCTTTTATAAACGCCTGCGCTCCAGACATGCCCTTCCGCATCCACAGTAGCGCCATCCGGCAAGCCATCCTCCGGACCGAATTCGCAGAACTTTCGCTTATTGCTGACATTTCCGCTATCAAGATCGTAGTCATACGCCCAAATCGCCCGTGAGCGACTGTCAGCGAAATAGAAAATACGGCCATCCGGGCTCCAGCATGGGCCGTTGGAGACCACAATGTTATCATCAATCATCCGAACTGTTCGATCAGCGCCAACGCTGTAAAGTTCCGCATCGGCGCCCTTTTCTGTGATTTCGATGCTGCCGGAAACGAAGCGCCCACGAGCATCGACCTTGCCGTCATTCATTCGAACTGTAGATGCTTTGTGCTTCACGTTTTGAATAAGGCTGATCGCTCCCGTTGTGAAATCAAACGTGTAGAAGCCATCGGCGAGCGAAAGGATCGCTCCGCCTTGTTCTCGCAACGCCAGCGAACCAATTTTCTGCGGCACGTCCCAGCTTTCGACGCCACTACCATTTTCGTCGCTACGGAAGATTTTAGCGCCATAAGAATCGATCCAATAAAGCTTCTGTTCGCCAACATCCCACAACGGTCCTTCGCCCAAAATGGTTTTGCAATCGACGATCGCCTTGATTTCCATCGTTGTAATTCCTTCCATGTCAGAGCCCGGGGCTCTTGCGTCGGTGGGCGCTGACCGCGACGATCAGGAGAACGCCCTTTATGATCATTTGATAGTAAGTCGATATATTCAAAAAATTCAGCCCATTAGCGAGCAATGCCAGAAAGAGGACGCCACCGACAGGGCCAGAAACGCCTCCCAGCCCACCTGATAATAGTGTTCCACCGAGCGCGGTTGCAGCAACGGAATCAATAGCAAATTGCGAACCGACAAGCGGATCGCCGCTGGCAAGACGTCCGGCCACGTTAATTCCGCCGACGCAAGCCAACAACGAGGAGAAGACATAGGCGGCCGCTACAACCCTGTTGGAATTTACGCCGCCGAGGCGGGCATTGTCGGGATTAGAGCCACTGGCAAGCAGATGCAGACCGAACCGGCTGCGCGCCAGCGACAATCCAGCAATGAATACGGTGAGAACCGCAAGGCAGACCGGATACGGCGCGCCGTAGAGATTACCATTCGAATAGGTGACCAACCAGCCAGGAACCGCTCCGCCGGGGATGGGACGGAGCAGAAGCGCTACGCCCTGAAGCGCGGTCATCGTGCTCAACGTCATCAGGATCGGATGGACACGCAACCACACTACGCCATAGGCGTTGAATGCGCCGGTGACGAGCGCGGCAAGAATGGCAAGCGGCACCGCCCAAGGACTATTCATGCTTACGATCGCAGTCGTCAGACTAACAACAGACCCGACGGAGAGATCCAGCCCTCCGGTCAGCACAACGATCGCCTGCCCTATGGTGACGAAAATGAGGCTGGCCTGCTGATTCAAAATGTTGGTGAGGTTCAGCGGCGACAATATTCCCGGAGACATTACCCCGAGAACGATGACCAGGAGGAATAGCAATGCCAAAACAGGCCAAGCGGACCGCCGCCGCAAAGCAATCGCCGAATGAGATGTCAGCAGGTTCATTGCGTTCGTCCTCCGACGGCTGCTTGCATAATCAATTCTTCTGTCACCGATTTTCCGTCGAACTCGGCAACCGTCGCGCCTTCGCGAACAACGATGATACGATCACAGAGGCCGATCAGCTCCGGAAGTTCCCGGGAAGTGACAAGGACGGGCACACCGCGGTCTGCAAGATTACGGAGTAGCGCATAAATTTCCGATTTTGCTCCGATATCGACGCCACGTGTCGGCTCTTCGCATATCAGCAACTTCACGCCACGCAGAAGCCACCTTGCGAGTAGCGCTTTTTGCTGATTGCCCCCCGAAAGCTCCCCGATAGGCTGCGACGGTGAACCAAGGCGAATATTAAGCTTGCCGATCTGTTTAAGGATTTCATCCTTGGGAGTTGGCGCCAGACGAAACAATCCGCGTCCTGGCAGCAGACTGGCAGCAATATTGCGATCAACGCCCAGCGTTGGATAGATGCCGTCTCCCTTCCGGTCTTCCGGGATCAGGCCAACGCCGGCGCGAATGCCTCCCCTGGGATCTGAGTGACGGATAGCATCGCCAAATAGCCGGATTTCACCGGAAGTTGTGGGCCATCCCTCGAATAGAGCTCGCGTAATTTCGATCTGTCCTTGCCCTTCCAACCCCGCCAGTCCGATAATTTCGTTCGCCCCCACCGAAAAGTCTACCGGGCCCGGGAGACCCTCTGTAGCTACATCTACAAACTCCAATGCTGGCGACACATGAGCAGATGCTTCTTCTGAGCGCGACGGATAGAGCTGCCCTAAATCTCTCCCAACCATCGTAGAGATCAACTGGTCAGGGTTCGTATCAGCGACATGGAAATGACCGGCGAATTGTCCGTCTTTCAGGACTGTAACCTCATCGCAGAGGTCAAATAGCTCAGGCAATCGGTGCGAGATATAGAGAATACCCTTGCCCTTAGCCTTTAGAGTTCGCACCAACCCAAAAAGCTGTTCAGCCTCGCGGTCTCCCAGAGCTGCCGTTGGCTCGTCGAAAACAAAGATGTCGGCATCTCGCATGACCCCCTTGGCGATTTCCACCATCTGTTGATCCGCAACGCGCAGTCGTGATGTTACGATCGCCGGATCGATTGACAACCCCAGACCTTCAAGCACGCGCCCACTTTCGTCTTCCATTTTGCGGCGATCAAGGCCGCCAAACCGTGTTCGATATTCGCGGCCGAGAAATAAATTCTCAGCCACGGACAGATTGGACAGCAGGATAAACTCCTGGAAGATCGTAGACACTCCAGCAACGCGCGCCTGCTCGGCATGCGCCAAGGAAACGTCTTCTCCCTTTATCCGCAGCGTGCCTGATGACGGCTTAAAGACACCTGAGAATATCTTCATCAAAGTCGACTTTCCCGCACCGTTCTCGCCGAGCACCGCATGAACGGTGGATGGGCGCAGGCGGAGCGAGACGCCCTTGAGCGCCTCCACTCTTCCAAACGACTTCTTTATGTCTATTGCTTCCAGAAGCATTGCGTTTAATCCGCTACCCACATCATTTCGCATAAATGCTTTTCAGCGTTTCCTCTGGAAGGCTTGAACCGACCCAATATGCATCGCTCAGATCAGCGTTATAATATTTGGATATTTCATCCTTGGTGATCGGTGCCGGGCGTAGCAAATAGTCCTTTGCAACTGGTTCTCCCTTCAGCACGCGAAGTGCCGCGATGACGGCCTGCTGGCCGAACCATGTGGGGTATTGTGGCGCAACACTGGTTAGGTCCATTTCCTGCCAAATGCGCAAGAAACCATTATTACCCTCGCCCGTCATCGGAACCAGCGGCAAACCGTTCTCATTGAGCACTTCCGCGCAAGCTTGTGTCATGGCGCCGCCGGAAGACCAGATGCCATTCAGGTCAGGGTGCGCCGTCAGAAGCGATTCACAAACTCTCTTGCCCTTGTCATAAGCCCAATCTCCAAAGGCCGTATCAATGATCTTGATATCTGGATAGTTCTTCAAAACCTCTTCGACCCCCTTCCATCGATCATTATCGATCGAATTTCCGGAAATGCCACGGATCCCGATAATGTTGCCTTTTCCACCCAATGTTTTGGCAAGAAACTCTGCACCAGCGCGACCGAAATCAACATCATCACCCAGAATCTTCACGGTGTAATCTTTTGAACCGGCATCGGACGAAAAAATCACCACGGGAATTCCCGAAGCATAGGCTTTATCGAGAACACCGTTTAAGGCCACTTCAGAACCCGGCGCGACGAGAAGCGCATCGACCCCGCGCGCTAGCAGATCCTCGATATCGGCAACCTGCTTGTTAGTATCACCCCCAGCATCAGTAACCACCATTTCCTTGATTTCGGAATGTTGCCTGGCTTCATACTTTGCTTCTTCAATCATCTGCACGCGCCAGGTGTTGACGACGGAGATGTTGCTAAGGCCGATGACAAAACTCTCCTTCTTGGACGGTTGCAGCGTCTGCGTTTGCGCGCCTTCCGCCGCCTGAAGAGCGGGACTTAACTCAATGCCAGACTGCGCTCCGGCGATAGCAGTAGACGCCATGAGGCTCGCGGCGGCGAGAATTCCCAATATGTGACAATTCATTTTCTTCCTCCCACTATGCGCATATTGCGCCCTTTACTCCGGTTGTCCGGATATTTCAGCCTTTGCGGCGCACGGCGATAGCCGCAGCACTTGCGATGATTACACCTTGAATAATGAGTTGGACCGGCTGCGGCATGCCAATACCGGTAAGCAAGTTGGCGAGAAATGTCAGCGTCAGAGCCCCAACAAAAATGCCGATCACGCCACCTTGGCCACCGCCGAAACTCGTACCGCCAAGTACGACCGCCGCAACGGAAGCCAGAACAATGTCTGAGCCAAGATTGAGCGTGCCTGTGCCGATATATCCCGTCAGGATGATCGCGGAGATTCCCGCCAGGAGCCCACTCATTACATGAGCAAGATAAAGTCCCGGCACCACTAACAAGCCACCAAGCCTAGCAGCGGAATGACTACTACCGATGGATCGAAGTGTATGCCCAAATACGGAACGCCGCAGTATGACGGCGACTATAACAGCCACCACAATCAGTACGAGCCCCGCCAAGGGAAAAATGCCAATGCGTCCCGTAGCCACATATCGAATGATCGGGTTTACCTGACCGCCAGGTGCGCCACCACTAACGATATAACTTGCCCCGACGAGAATTATCGACATTCCAAGAGTGACTACAACGGCGGAAGCCCGCATGCCGACAATCAGAATTCCATTCGCCAAGCCGACAATAGCGCCAATTGCCAGCGGCAACGCCAGCGACCATATGGGCGCGCCCTTCGATATCATCGGTAACGCGAGCACGACATTGGAGAGCGCCATAACACCCCCAACTGAAAGATCAATCGAACGACCGATCATGGGCAAGCTCTGACCGATCGCCGCCAGAGCCAACGGAGCAGCTTGACGTAAGACGATCAACATAAAGGGGATCGACAGCAAACGCGGCTGCAGCACCGCCGCGCAAGCCAACAACAATACAAGCGCGGGATAAGCGGGCGTCGAGACGATCGCCAATAGCGCTCGCCGCATCACTTCACAGACGCGGCTTTCACGGTTGATTGCGAACCCGTTTGTCATTTGCCTCCCCTAAGCACTCGCTCCAACTTGCAGCATTGCCATAGACCGACGCGTCTTTCAAGGCATGATGCATGATATATCTTAATTTCGATCAGGCGACCGAGTAGCCACCATCGACAGGTAGAACCACGCCGTGCACGTAAGATGCGTCCGAAGAAACAAGGAAACGGATCACTTTACCGATTTCATCGGGTTCGGCCCAACGTTCCAGCGGAATACGCGCGGCGATACGCGGGCCGCGTTCCGGGTCGTTTTTGGCCTTCGACGACATACGCGTATTGACCCACCCTGGAGCCACGGCGTTCACTCGAATGCCTTTCTTGCCCCAAGCGACAGCCATGGAGCGCGTCAGCGAAACAATCGCACCTTTCGACGCAGAATAAGCGGGGGAGCCCGCCGAACCAAAGAAACTCCACATAGAGGCGATGTTCACAATGGAACCGCCTGCAGCCTCCAATCCCGAAAGCGCCGCTTTAGCCGCCGCAAGACTGGCTGTCAGGTTGATATCCATAACGAAGCGAAAATCGTCGATCTCCCATTCCTTGTCGTGGCGGAGTACACCGGCGCAATTGACAAGGGCATCGATGCGATCCGTGCGTTGCATCAAGCTGTCGAGTTCTTCAATGCTTGTAACGTCAGTTTTTACAAACTCCACGCCTTCCGGCAGCTCATCTTCTCGGTCCATCCCACCAGCGATGACGCGATAGCCATGCGCCACCAATTGCGTTGCCGTAGCAAGGCCGATACCCGTGCCACCGCCCGTAATAATAGCCGTTTTCATGTCGTTTCCTTTCAGCACATTCGTGCTCAACCTCAAGAATTCAAAAACTCTTCGGCAACTGAACGAATGCCGGCACCATCTAATTTGTAGTGCGCATAAAGATGGGTCGGTGGCGCAATGAGACTGTACTCGTCGTAGATCCCATGCCGCTTGAGTTTGACGCCAGCGCCTTCATCAGCCAAAACCTCGGCTACAGCCGCGCCAAGCCCGCCCAGAACATTGTGCTCTTCAACAGTCATCATTTTCTTCGTGCGTGAAGCAGCAGAAAGTATAGCTTCGCGATCAAGAGGCTTGATTGAAGCCATATCGATCACCCCGATAGAGCGACCATTGGCATTCATCGCACGGGCCGCTTCAAGCGCCCCGTGAACAGCCATACCGCAAGCAATAATCGTCAGCTCTTCGCCCTGGATGTGTTCATGCGCCTTGCCGAAAACGAAGGTCGTATCCTTGTCGTAAACAACTGGATCTCGACCCCGACCGATACGGAAATAAATCGGTCGATCATGATTGGCCGACGCGCGAATGGCTGCTTCGAGCTGAGCACCGTCCGCAGGCGAGACGACGGAAAGATCGGCAATCGAGCGCATCGTTGCTATATCTTCTGTTGCGTGATGCGACGTCCCGTAGAAGCCCAGCGATATACCAGTATGATGGCCAATCATTCGCACCGGTTGCGCGGAGTAAGCAACGTCCATGCGGATCTGCTCGCAGGCGAGCAGTGCGATGAAAGAAGCAAAAGTCGCGACAAACGGCGTAACACCGCAGGAAGCAATGCCAGCTGCAACACTCACCATGTTCTGTTCGGATATGCCGAAGGAAATGTATCGGTCAGGGTAAACCGATGCAAACCGATTGAGGCCGTTCGAATATTGCAGATCGGCAGAACCCGCCACAACGTTGTGACCAGCCTTCACAAGATCAATCAGACCGTTCGAGAGATGATCAAGGCCGGGATTTGCTGCGTTCAAGCCACGATATTGCCAGGAATTGGGAGAAAGGGTGTGGTTCATGGTTAGATCTCCCGCGACTTGATTTCAGCAATGGCGGCTTCGGCATCCGATGGATCGAGATAACCCAGATGCCAGCCCGGCTCGGTTTCCATATAGGAGACGCCCTTGCCCTTCATGGTCCTGGCTATAATGCAGCAAGGAACCTGACGTTGGTCATCGGCGCGCACGCGCCGTAGTAGCTCGGTCGTTGCCGCCACGTCATGTCCATCAACGACATGAACCTCCCAGCCGAAGGCGCGCCATTTCTCATCCAGTGGTTCGACGTTCATGATATCATCGACCTTACCGTCGAGCTGATAACCGTTACGGTCGATGATGGCGATCAGGTTGCGGGTCTTGTGTTGGGCAGCACCGATAGCCGCCTCCCATACCTGGCCCTCCTGCATTTCCCCATCACCCATCATGCAGAAGACTTTGTAGTCTTCGCCGGTCCAGCGCTGCGCCAATATCATGCCAAGCCCATTTGAAAGCGCATGACCGATTGAGCCGGACGAAAAATCCACGCCTGGAACCTTGCGCATATCGGGATGATCACCGAGCGGGCTGCCAAGACGGGTATAGTTGTCGAGCCAGTCCGTAGGAAAAAAGTCGAGATCCGCATAGATCGGAAACAGTCCAACCGCTGCATGACCCTTGCCAATTGTGAACCGGTCACGCGACGCCCAGTTCGGTTCGCCACGTCGAATACGCATCACATCGTAATAGAGTGCGGCGAATATCTCCGCCGCGGAGAATACCGACGTATAATGACCCGTTTTCGCGATCTCAATCATTCGAACTGTTTCCAGACGGATAAATTGTGCACGCTCCTTGAGCATTGCAACTGTCTCATCCGACGGTTCGAAGCTGTTGGACTTGTGCGCTGTCGATGCGCCAGCCATTGAAGCCATTATTATAGTACTCCTGGTTTTGATTGCTAAGAGCACCGACCGGCGATCTCGACTTGACGCATTGCGTCAATGAGATCGGCTTCGGTTAAAGTGCGAATAAAGTTACTGGCGTGCGGTGCAGCAAGTGTTGGCCCGGCGATTGCTTGCAAATCAGAAGCGCGGACGTCGGCGACGCCCAAAGCTGATAGTGACTTTGCCAATCCGACATCTTCATAGAAAGCGCGCAGATCGGTCAGAAAATCATCCGAACGCCCCTCAAGTGTCAGTTGGACAAGCAGTCCATAGGCGACCTGTT
Source organism: Ochrobactrum teleogrylli (assembly GCF_037482325.1). Classification (NCBI taxonomy): domain Bacteria; kingdom Pseudomonadati; phylum Pseudomonadota; class Alphaproteobacteria; order Hyphomicrobiales; family Brucellaceae; genus Ochrobactrum; species Ochrobactrum teleogrylli. The sequence continues at coordinate 131,738 of NZ_JBBHKQ010000003.1, read as the reverse complement.
GTCCATGCATTGCTTTCGCCGCTTCTGGAACACGCGATAAGCCGCGCGTCATCGCATGAGCGATTGAAAGACCCCCGCTCTCAAACCCGAGCCCTCCCATAACGAACAGTGCTTCCACCAGCTTTTCGAACGCTGAACCAGGCTGCTGGGTTCCCGCTATCGCCAGTCCGTCCACTGCGTATTCGCGCACCGTTTCATAGGCCGCTTCGGCCAGTCTCAATGCGGAAAGCGAAGGACGCTCACCGAACATCGTCTTGCCTTGAACCTCGTAACATTGCTTCGCTTCAAAGGCTTTTGTGATCGCATCCCCAATCCCCGCGACAAGAAGAGTGCGCGGCGCGCTCGCAATAATCTCGGTGTCTGCAATCACCGCGCGCGGGTTTGCAGCAAGATGTGCGACTTCAACAAGCACCAGGTTCTCGTCATAAATAACGTAGTTTTTTGATGTCGGCGCATCATTGGCTGCAGCCGTTGGCGCGGTGACAATCGCACAGTGCAGCCGATCACTGAGCGCTTTGCCTGTATCAATAGCTTTGCCTCCACCAACTGCGACGATCGCATCCACTCGTCCGCCAAATTGACCTGTCTTAACCGCCGAGACCAAATCTGCGATTGCGGCATATGTGACGTCGCCTGAAAATGGCAGAACTTGTACCTGAAGCTCAGCTTGCTCAAGACTCTTGAGCAACCGATTTTCTAGCATTGACAACACAAACGCATCCGCCAGAACGACAATGCGTTCACCTATTTCGCGAACGATACTACCGATACGGTCAAGACAACCGGGCCCTTGATAATATCTCGATGGAGAACCGAAGACGATCATAATTCCTATTTACCTTTGGGATACTGGCTGCATCAGTAGGCTGGAACAATCCGCTCAACCTGGAGCCGACGAAAGAGATCTATAAAAGTCTCATCGGATGACTGGTACTCAAGAAAACCTGCCTTGCGGCTACGGGTCATGTCGGAAATACATTCAACCTTTCGCCCGAAGTCGGCGTCGCTGTGCCACCAAGTCGCGAGTCGATTGATATCTGGCTCAACAAGACCGTTGCGTAGGGCGATATCGCGCCAGATTGGTCCTGCATCTGCCATCAGCTCTTGCAAGGATTGCTGAATGCCCTCGTAGGGCGCAACCTGAAGACCAAAATAATCGGCAATTACGCGCCACATCCGACGCCAGCGGAACACATCACCATTGCCCGTATTAAAGGCCATGTTTTGCGCCGCAGGCGTAACCGCCGCCCACGCAAGTTGCTTGGCGATCAGACGCGCGTCACTAACTTCGGTCAGCATGTTCCATTGCTCTTCGGCGCCGGTGAAAGCGAATGGCCTTCCTGTTTCCCTGCAGATCGTGGCGTAACAGGCAAGTGTCACACCCGTATTCATGAGCGCACCGACTGCAAACCCGACAATCGCATTGGGACGGTGCACGCTCCACGTAAAGCCATCGCGCTCGGCGGACGAAAACAATCGATCTTCCTGAGCGTAGTAGAAATTTTCAAGCGGCAAACGTGGGGTGCCTTCCCGAAAAGGCGTCTCTGGGAGATAACACCCAAAATCCTTGAATGGCCCAAGATAGTGCTTAACACCAGTCACAAGCACGACATGCTGGAGCCGTCCAGCGCCGGCGCGAATAGCATCCAGAACCGTATCTAGATGACGCGCGTTTACGTCTGAAGCTTCTTGTTCCGTGGCGGCTGGCGTCCATGCTGCTTGAAACAAGTGAGTAACCGGGACTTTAGCAAGGGCGGCGCGGACTTCTTCCGAATGGTTGAGATCTGCTTTCAGTGAGATCACGCCTGCCGGCGCAGATTCCGGTCGTCGCGCCAGCCCATAAACCACCCAGCCATCGCTTAGCAATTCCTCGGCCAAGTTTCGACCAACGATGCCGGTGACGCCAACAATCAGTGCGTTCCTACCACTCATTTCACCCTCCCTTAGTTCTCCACCACAAAAGGCTGTATCAGATTGAGAACGTAGAGTCAAATATCATGCATCATCCATGATATTATGAACGGACGAGAGTCACCGCTGCGAATTGAGAAATTTTTCGCGGCGGTTGTTGACGGTCGGAGTTCGAAAGCGATCCGTATGATCGCCAGTCAAGATTCTGGGGCCTGCTTCTCACCCGCAGCAATTTAGCTCCGTAACGCCTTGAAGGGATATGAACCGCTGGCACATGTCATTGGGCGATTTGCTGATTGTCAAACAACGGGCATCAGATCCTAACGACCGGAATGGGGCCGGAGAACGAACCCGCTTCGCAGGAAGGCGCGTGCGACTGAGGTAACAAGCACAGAGCGACCATTGCACTCTGCGTTGAGTGTCGCTCGGAGCGAGCAGAGAATGACTGGCTTCTTCAACCAGGAGCCTGACCATGCACAACCAACCGAATTCGCCCGCGATCAGCCCGCTTCGTCAACGCCTGATCGACGACATGAACCTGCGCCACTTCGGGCACGAGACTCAACGCAACTATCTGCGCGACATCGGACGACTTGCCAGCTTTCTCGGGAGGCCCCCCGATACCGCGTCCGTGGACGATTTGCGCCGCTTCCAGATATGGCAGCAAAGCGAGGGCGTCCCGGTGCCTACGATGAACAGTGTCGTGTCGGCGCTGAGGTTCTTCTTCAATACCACGATTGATCGCCCTGATCCTTGCCCGCCGTCTCGTGCGGCTGGCGCACCCGCGCAAACTGCCGGTGGTTCTGAGCCGTGAGGAAGTGACGCGTCTTCTTGATGCCACAACCTGTCTCAAGCATCAGGAGGCACTGGCCGTTGCCTATGGTTCGGGACTGCGCGTATAGGAAGTGGCTTCGCTGAAAGTCGCCGACGTCGACAGCGAGCGCATGCTTCTGCGAGTGGAGCGCGGCAAGGGCGGGCATGGACGCAACGCCATGCTGTCAGAAGATCTGCTCACGCTTCTGCGCCAATGGTGGCAAGCCGGCTACCGGCAGGGCGTCATGCGGCGGGATGGCTGGCTCTTTCCAGGCATCAACACGCTGAGGCCCATCAGCACGCGCCAACTGCACCGCGTTGTAGTCGAAGCTGCAAGCAAGGCTGACATCGACAAGCGCGTGGGACTGCACACGCTGCGCCATTCGTTTGCCACCCACCTTCTGGACGACGGCGTCGATATCCGCATCATCCAGGTACTGCTCGGTCACGCCAAGCTGAACAACACGGCCCTTTACACCAAGGTTGTGACACGCACTGTGCGCTCAGTGACGAGTCCGCTGGATCGACTTGGTTTGTTCAAAGCGGAAGGGTCTGCGCCTGACAGCTGAGCCATGAAGGCCTCGCTTGAGGTTGCCGATATCTTCGATGCTGCTGGTCCTGAATATCGGATCGCCCATGCCGGGCATCTGAGCCTCGACCAGTTGAAGGTGATGTCGGCGATCGAGAACTGCCGCACCGCAGCGCTTGGCGGGCATGTCGAAGCTTGTGAAGACTGCGGCCAGTGGCGGATCGCCTATAACTCTTGCCGCAACCGGCACTGTCCGAAGTGCCAGGGCGCTGCTGCGCGGACATGGCTCGCGGAGCGCCACGCCGACCTTCTTCCTGTCGGCTACTTCCACGTCGTTTCACTCTGCCGACCGAGGTGTCCGACATCGCCTTCCAGAACAAGGCGGTCGTTTATGACCTGCTGTTCAAATCCGCGTCGGAGACGCTGCTGACGATTGCTGCCGATCCAAAACATCTCGGCGCGCGCATCGGCATCACCGCCGTGCTCCACACCTGGGGGTCGGCTATGACCCATCATCCGCATGTCCATATGATCGTGCCGGGCGGCGGCATCTCGCTTGACGGAAGCCGCTGGGTCTCGTCACGCCCAGCCTTCCTGCTTCCGGTGCGCGTTCTCGGCAAGCTGTTTCGCCGTTTGTTCCTCACAAGGCTCAACGCCCTGCGCGATGCAGGCCGTCTCGTCTTCTTCGGATCGATGGCGCATCTCACCGACCGGCGCGCTTTCCTGCATCACCTTAAGCCTGTTCTAGCCAAGCGCTGGGTGGTCTATGCAAAGGCCCCATTCGCGGGTACGGAAGCCGTTCTCGCTTATCTCTCACGCTACACGCATCGGGTCGCGATCTCGAACCATCGCCTGATCGCCTTCGACAATGACAGTGTCACATTCCGCTACAAGGATTATCGCCGCGACGGGATTGATCGCCAGCAGGTCATGGCGCTGGCTACAGGCGAGTTCATTCGACGTTTCCTGCTCCACGTGCTGCCGCGCGGTTTCCATCGCATCCGCCACTATGGCTTGCTCGCCAGCGGCGCGCGCAAGATCAGCCTGGCGCTAGTGCGCGAACTGCTGAACGTTGTCACGCCAACGGCGGCGAATGATCAGTCGAAGGAGCCTGATGAATTCCGCCCGCCATGCTCTTGCTGTGGAGGGCGCATGATCGTCATCGAAGTGTTCGAGCGATGGCGACAACCGCGCGGGCCGCCAAACACACCCACAACAAATCGGGAGAACTCGCCATGACCCGGCATGGCATAGCTCGACATTCAGCCGAAAGCGCTCGATCTTCGGCAACGCACCCGCATGTGCTGAGCATGATCATCACCGGCGGCATAGCGGCGCTCACCGACCATTATGTCGACGATCCCATGTGGACACACCGCAAAGCTGTCCGACTGCAGCAATGGGACCACCTCCCGGCTGCGCAACATCAATGACATCAGCCAAAAAGAAAAATCCCCATAACCGTTGATTGTGGTCCGCGGGTTCCGTCCCCGGGGACTTTCGTACGCCTAACGGCGCCCGAAACCCTTCACGGGAGCGGACTGTTCGCTGTTGGAGCATCCCACATATAAAGCTGACATTACCGGCGGAGGCACACAATAGGATCTGGCCCACTTACGCTATACCAAAAGCGGGGGGAGAAGTTTGCAGTTCCCACAGCGCAATAGTGGAGGGCAATCCTATCTTCGCCTTCTAAAAATGCTCAAGAGAGTATCACCTGTTTGCTTGGGCACGTGATGTGTTGCAACAATCAATTACTCGCGCAATAGTAGCTTTCGCCAATTGAAGGTGGGCCGGGAAGCCCCAATGGTGAGGAGGGGCGGGTTTGTTTCTAAAGAAAATAACCGAGATAAAGAATGTAGGCCGCTTCAAATCGGCGCGCATCGGCGGAGGCAACTATGAGCCGTTCACGCTGATTTATGGAGGTAATGGCCGCGGCAAAACAACTCTAGGCGCAATCCTTCGGTCCCTTCGGCTCAACGACCCGAAGCTCGTCACGCGCCGGAAAACGTTCAAAGCCACATCCGATCCTTCGATTGGCTTGCTGCTCGACACGGGTCCGGTACGGTTCTCGAACGGTGCCTGGAGCGGATCCAGCCCAGACATTCACATCTTCGACCAGCAGTTTGTTAACGAAAACGTCCATGGCGATGATCAGGTGGATGTCGAGCACCGCCGCAATTTTTATCGCATTGTCGTCGGTCCTACCGGAGTAGCTCTTGCGGAGGAGGTTGACAAGTTAGATGCCGACGCCACCGCGAAGCAGGCCGAGATAACGACTGAGAAAAAGGTGCTTGAGCAGCATGTGCCGAAGGGCTTTAAGCTCGAAGCGTTTCTCAAGCTCGCTGCTGATCCCACAGTCGACAAGAAGATCGAGGATGCTACGCTTAAACTGAAGGCCATCAATGATTTAGACGCCATCAAATCCCGTAAGCTCTTGAGCGTGCCAGAGTTGCCAGCATTGCCGGAAGGTTTCGCCGCACTTCTTGCCAAGGGTGTTGACGGGATCACGGCCGATGCGGCCGAGCGCGTCAGACAACAGATCGCGGCTCACGACTTTCACGAGGGTGGTGAAACTTGGCTAGCCCAGGGGCTGAAACATACCACTGGTGAAAATTGCCCATTCTGCGCCAAAACGATGTCGAACAATGACCTGATCAATGCCTATCGCGGCTATTTCAGCGAGGCCTATGCGGATCACAAGGATACAATTGCCGACATGAGTAAGGCGCTCACTGGAGCATTGTCGGCAGCGGAAGCGCTCAAGTGCGAGCAGGCCTTCAAGGACGCGGAGGCTGATGCGGCTTTCTGGGGAGGCTACTGCGACCACCAATACCAGGGCCCGGAAGCGGCGACTCGGATAGTTGCCGAGATTGACGATCTCCTCCAGGCGGCGAAGGCCGTTCTACAACATAAGACAGAAGTTCCTCTGGAAGCTGTGCCAGAGTCTGCCGATTTCATCGAAGCAAATGCGAAATGGTCTTTAACCGTAAAGGAACTCAACGCCGCGTCAGAAAAGGTTGCCGCAGCAAATCAGCTTATCCAGGCCGTGAAGGAGGGAAGCGCCGCGGCAAATAAAGCCGCGGTGGAGGCGACCTTGGCGGGGCTTGAAGCCGTCCGGAAGCGGCATGTCGAGCCGGTTCTCACGCTAGCAACCGGCTACCAGAAACTGCTGGATGAAAAGAATGCTTTGGTCGATGAAAAGGACGCCAAGAAGAAGGAGTTGGATATCTATGACGAGGCAATTCTTGGAGCGTATGAGGTCGACATCAACAAGATCCTAGCCACATTCGGGGCCGGGTTCCGGCTGGCCAAGTGCGGCAAAAACTATATCGGGAAGGTGCCGCAGTCGACCTACTGCTTGCGGTTCGACTCCAACGACGTCGACGTGACACGGAATGGCGAAAACGATCCGGGGTTCGACACGACGATGAGCACAGGCGACAAGAATACCTTCGCGCTGGCCTTCTTCCTCGCGCAGCTAAAGCGAGACGCGGATCTTTCCCGCAAGCTCGTAGTGTTCGACGATCCCTTCACGAGCCTCGACGATTTCCGACGCGCCATGACGGCGAAGGAGATCGTCAGGACAGGCGGCGAGGCAGCTCAGACGATCGTCCTGAGCCACGATAAGTTCTTCCTCGACGCTGTACGCGTCCTGATCCACAGCGTGGCCTGTACGACGATACAAATTTCCGGGACCTCCACCGGCTCGTCAATCGAGCCTTGGGAAATCGAGTGGGAAGTAAAGGAAGGCTATCTTCAAGACCATATGTTACTTCAGGAGTTCGCCGAGGGCCGCAACAACAACGCGCGGGAAATGCGGACTGCGATGCGGCCGCTCTTGGAAAAATACATCCGCTACCGGTTTCCCAACCAAATCCTAGACGGAAAATGGCTGGGCGACATGCTGGCGATTATTCGCGCGGACGCCAGCCATCCTCTAACGCCGCAGTATAACGACTTGGACGACATCAATCAGTTCACGGCGCCTTTCCACCACGATCCAAATGCGGCTTTTGTAGACGACGAAGTCCGGACATATGCACAGCGTACTATTTCGATCGTTGGCGGATGCTGAAGCTCCTTGCGGACTATGGCAGGCTAGTTGCCGTGAGAATGTCCGCTTACAAGTTATGCCATGACTTGCCAAATGACCGAGTGGGAGGCGCGAAGCAGACCTGGTTCGCGCCAGTCTCGTCGACAAATGAACGCTCCCTTTTTGTAGGTTGTCTGACGAGAAAGTAGATCCTCGCCGCCAGGGCAGGTGTAGAGATCGCGCTTGACCGACCAATTGAGCAGCCTTGAGGCCCTCGAAACCGCCTCGTACCGCGACAAAGGACCCAGAGATGCTTGGCCACGATCCAATTGCGAGAGACCTCATCGCTTCGGCTTTGGGAAAAACGATAGACGCCGCAGTCCGCGAGCACATCGCTGGATTGACACAAGAGGCGCCGCTAACCGCGCGGATTGGACAGATGCTCGAAAGTGAACTTAACGGCAAGGACATCTTGGGAAATCATATCCGGATAATGACACAAGATATCCCCGACCGAGGGCAAGGTGCACTTGAGAAGGACATCGGTGCGGACTTGTATGTTGGGATCGAGGTCGTCGGAGACGGTGGAAGAAGGGAAAGCAAAGGCTTTCTGGTGCAGGCGAAGTTGCAGCGCAATCTTAATCGAGCTGAGGGTGAACTGCGCGATGCTTGCGCGAAATTGTTGGGCATCACCGATGCATCATATGTCTTCGTATATGGAACGGGGGGTGTCAGGGTCTTGAACGCAAAGACAGTATTGGAAGACACGCAAATGCGTGTTCGAGACATGAGTGCCAGGCGTGTGACGACGCTCTTTAAGAGAACGCTCGAATGCACGGAGGGAGACTTCGGGCTTGGCTTGCCTAGGGCGAAGGGTTTTGCTCAGGCGCGGGGTGCCCTTGCCGACAAATTGAAAGCTCTTCGGGTGGAACGAGCTATTGAAGTGAAGATCGAAACCAACGCGTAGACTATGTAGACATCTCGTTTCCTTGCGGCATGAGGGTGCCCAGCCGCTCCTGGTGCCGGTGCTTTAGCTACCACCACCCTCCTAGTGCGCTAAGTAGTGACGGATTGACCGCCCTTGGCGCAAAGGCGACGTGACGCCGCCATGGAGTTGTGTCCGCTCTTCGGCATGAGCGGTAACGACGTTTACGTCCGAAAGGAAGGCGCATTGCCGATCGGCCGGTTGCGACCCTCATATCGGCCGTTCCATGACCTATTGTCGCGTCCCGAAAGCGGTCATTCGTGAAGGCACCATTTTCAGTTTAAAAGGCGAGACTTGCGAGATCAAATGGAATGTAGTCCAATGCTGCAGGGGGATTTGATGCCATACTTCATAGACAATGATCTCGCACTGAACCTGATAGGTGCGCCCAATACGGGTTTTCGCCCTGGACAGTTGGGCGCCCTGCATTCTTCGCTGGCGCATTTCTCGGTCTACGATGAACCGGCGATTATTTCGTTGCCCACTGGCTACGGAAAGACGGCTCTCCTGATGGCGTTGCCATTTTCGCTGAGGGCACGGCGCCTCCTAGTCGTCGAGCCGTCCGACGCACTGCGGCGGCAGACTACCGGCCATTTCAAGGAGCTTTCCGTCCTTCGGCGGCTCCGGGTCGTCGCCGAGACCACGCCCAACCCCAAGGTCTACAGTCAGAAAGGTGCACCTGCAGATGCGGCCGAGTGGTCGAAGCTTGCAGAACAGGACGTAGTGATCTCTACCCCTCAGAGCCTTTCACCAGCCATCGCGCCGCAGGCGCCAGCGGATTTGTTCGACGTCATTATCTTCGACGAAGCGCATCATGCACCCGCAGAAACATGGGCGGCCTTCCTTGCGCACTACCCGGACGCGAGGTTCGTCTTCCTGACCGCCACGCCGTTCCGCCGTGATCGAAAGGTAATTCCGGGACGAATGGCTTACTATTATCCGGTATCGAAGGCCGCAAAGGAGTCGGCATTCGGTCGTGTGACATTCACTTCGGCGCCAGTGCAGAACGCAAACGATGACGAGGAGATCGATCGTTCGGTTGCCCGAACTGCGGTCGCGCGGCTGCGTGCCGACCAAGCGATTGGCTTTGACCATCGCATTTTTGCCCGCGCGGCGACGATCGCGTCTGCGCGGAAGCTGGTCGAGGTCTATGCCGAGGCCGGGGCCCGCGTCAGGACCATCGATAGCCACGCTTCTAAGCGTGCCCAGGACACGGCGGAGATGGAACTGCTCGCAGGAGAGATCGATGGTGTGGTCTGCGTCGACATGTTCGGTGAGGGGTACGATTTTCCCAAGCTGAAGATCGCGGCCCTCCACGCGCCCCATCGTTCCCTGGTGCCTACATTGCAGTTCATCGGCCGCTTCGCACGGACGAGCGATGCTGCGACCGGCGATGCTACGCTGGTGGCGCCACTTTCGCGACTTAAGGCGGCGTCGCTGAAGCTATTCAAGGAAGGGATCGACGTCGCCGAGTTGATCGATGAAGTCGCTCGGGCGCAGATCGCGGATGCAGAAGCGGATCGGGAGGTCCTGGACCTGCTCAAGATCAAAAAGCAGACAGACTCGGACTACGATTCCGTGACGCCGCTTCTGTTGGAGCTTTACGCACACGCGCAGATCTTCGAATGCCACGCGAAACCGGACTTCTCGCAGTTCGGCGATACCATAGGCCGTGATCTGAGGGTAGTGAAGCAATGGTCATCGGAGGACGGGCTAATGTCGCTACTGCTAACCGTCGACACTTCACCGCCGAGTTGGGCGACGTCCGACGTTCTGGTCAACGTGCGCCATGACGCCTTCCTCCTGGCCTACAATCAAGCCTCTCATCTGTGCTTCATCGGCTCGACTCGCCGAACGGCACGCATCTATCAGGACCTCATTCAGACCGCGCTGCCCGACCAGCATAGGCCTATTAGCTATGAGCGAACGCGCCGTGCGTTGAGCGGACTAAACAGCCTAAGATTCTACAACGTCGGCCTGAGAAACACTGCGGTTAATTCTCAGGCTGAGTCTTACCGAGTGATGACAGGTCCGGCTGCGGAGCGCGCGATAACGAGCGGTGACGCCCGAGCCTATTCCCAAGGGCACTTTTTCGGCAGCGGTGTCGGTGATGAAGACGTCCGCGAGACGATCGGCGCCAGCAGCAGTTCTCGCATCTGGTCCAATCAGCGCCTGACCGTCGCGGAATACATCGAATGGATCACCGAGCTCAACGGAAGACTCGGCGGAGGGGGCGGCATTTCGGCCTCGCAATTAGACATTATTCAGCATGCCCGTACCCTTCGACAGCTTCCCGACCGGATCATCGCCGCTGGCTGGCACAAACAGGCTTACCGGATCGCGCCACGGATTCGATGGAGAAACCAAGCGGGCGAACCGTGGTCCTATGGCAATATAACGGACCTAGAGCTGGGCAATTGGCAGGTGAATGGCTCGCGGTCCGCCATGACCTTCGATATCATCTCCGACAATTTCAACGAGAGCTTCCGCTTCGGTATCGATGGTGGTGCGTTGTTCACGAAAGTTGGCGCGAAGGATGTCGAGATCCATACTGGCTATGACGAATGGTCGGACTTGGCGTCATGGCTGTCCGAGCATCCGCCGGTTTTCTACGCGGCCGACAAGTCCTCCTTCGTGGGCGTGAACTTGATCGCAGCTGCAACAGCAGTCGCGACCCAGCTGCGCGACGGTGATGCGGAGGCTCTTGACTGGCACAATTGCAAGATCGATTTGGAGTTCGGACCAGATCAACCGGACGGGAGGCTGAGCGTCCATCGATGGCTTGAGCGACATCTGATGGCCGTACCCAACACCATTGCGCTGGTCTATGACCACCGGAGCGGTGAGGCGGCGGACTACATCGCCGCGATACAAAACCCCGATAACACCGTAGTGGTCAGGTTATATCACTGCAAAGGCGCTGGCGGCGCCCCGTCCGGCGGACGCGTCAACGACGTCTACGAAGTTTCGGGGCAGATGCTGAAATCCATCACCTATTGTGATGCCGCTGTACTGGTCCAGCACATCGAGCACCGCATAAATGCAGGACGTCACCGCAGTCCCTCCCGGTTTGCGATCGGCGACTTCCAGACGTTTAGGCAGACATTGGAAGAGGCACCTCCAACAGGATTGACCTTCGAAGTCTTCGGCGTTCAGCCGGGAATATCCAAAGGTGCTGTGGATACGCATCTTGCCGATCTTATGATCTACGGGTTGGATTACGCGCAGCGGGGCGGTGCTTCACGAGCCCAATGGCTCATCAGCGCTTGATCGGCGCGTAATGTTACGGCTCCGAGCTGATAATCTGTTCACCGACTGGAGCGACACCAATTCGCATTCTCGTTCACGAAAACACATGATCCACTGGAGAATCAGGAATTGAACACGTCGTTTGATTGGCGACTCGCCGGGCCGCTAGTCCGTCATTCTCCCGCACTCGATGAGAGCCTTCAGAACCGTTTTCACGGCCTAGTGAAGTTGAGACTCGGGCATGCGACTTTCGGGAGCGTGCTGCTGCCAGAGCTGATCTTCCTCGAGCGGCCATACTGGCGCTTTTTTCAATTGAGCTTCTTCGGCCCGCCAATACTTGGGTTCAACGTTGGTCCGAATATTCATGTCGCGCGTTTCTCTGTGGACGTCGGCAGCCCGCGCGCGACAATTTTAACACGGCTGATTGTGGAAGTGCGATCTAATGGTCTGGTGAGGCGCTATGACGACGGGGCGCAGCTCTATCGGTGCATCATTAACGGGCCGAAGCGGCTGACGCGATTTGCCTCAGGCACATGTCGGCCACGAGCGGACAATGACTTCGATCTTCGTCTGTCCCACATTACCAATCCCAAGGCGTTCGCCAGTATTGTGGGCAGCCAGGAGCTGAGGTCGTCCCGGTGGAACCTGCAGGGCACGAGGGAGCTAGCAAACGTCGCCTACGTCTATTTGACCAGCTTACCCGCCATAGAGTCAGATGAGGATTTGCGTCGTATTGCGATGTCCTCTGATGGGGTCATTAGATTTCAAACGACGTCCAACCGCCCTCGAGAGGAAACTCTCGAGCTGACTGTCTACCGTGAGAACACAACTGTTCGAACCGCACGGCTGCAGGTAAATGTGGCGAGCAGTCTTTTGGCTCCGCCGCACTTGCTTATCCATCGCCCGATGGGTGATCAGGTCTACTACGAGGTAGTTGGTCCCGAGATCTACCGTGTTGGAGTTAAGCCGAAGGCGGCCCTCATCTATACCGGCGGCCATGGAACGATCGCAGAAAGAATGTTGAAGCGCTTCGACTACGTTGTGGTCGGCGACGCCTCGATCATTGAAGGGCTTGCTGCGCCTTATGATGAGGAGGAAACCAACCAGGTCGTTCATATCGAAAAACTCGACGCAGGCTTCGATTTGTTCGAATTCTGGCTCAAGAACCAAAACAGTGATCAAGTCACAAGCCGGCAGCCCGAGCCGCGCATCTTTTTGAATTGATACGTGCGCCCCGGAAAGGTCCGGTCTTGGCCGAACATCGGAGACGGCACTTCGCCAGTTCATTTGCGATGAGGCCTGTGGAGTCGCGCGCGCCGTCCGGTTGTTTGCCACGCCAGCCAAAAGCGGTCATTTAGCTTTCCACCCCATAATGGTCGTTAGCAGCAAGAAAAAGCGGAATGACCGCTTTGGAGTGCGTGTGAATTGTACAGTAACGTCTGCAATGAAGACGCAAAGCCGACATGGGGCGAGGTACTTCACGCAAGCAAAAAGTCGATGTTGGATTTAATGCACTGCCAATCCGGCACAATCCCCTGATGGCGAATGGCGAAGGGACCGCACATGTTCAGTGAGGATGCTCTTTAAAGGCCTGGTAGTCATATCAATAGTACAGGCACTCATACATCATTTTGAACATGAAAAAGAAGGGCCTCTGATTTTCAGCCAACCCCAAACTTTCTCGCCATACCATTGAGCTTATCAAGCGCCTCATCAAAACGTCCTTCGGCCTCTGCAAAGCGTTGGAATCCCACGCGCGAGACAAGTATTTCTGTCGGCGTCGGTTTCTGTGAAAACAACGCCATGACCTCATCCGTAAACTCAGACAATGGCTGATAGCCCGTACGTGTTTCCTGCCCCGGCGTGAGTGTTGTCTGAACAGCAGGTGGGACGAGTTCAATGACTTCAATCTTGCCTTTCAAAGCTTCGCGCAATGAAATGGTATATGAATGGATTGCTGCTTTGGTCGCATTATAAGTCGGGGCGCTAAACAGTGGAACAAAAGCAAGACCGGAACTGACGTTCACCATTGCCGCATCAGGCTGGACCACAAGGTGATTGATAAACGCATTGGTGATACGGATAGCACCAAGCAAGTTTGTCGTAATCATTGCTTCAGCGTCAGTGAGATCTCGCTGACGATCCAGAGTTTCAGACCGCATGATACCAGCATTGTTAATAAGTACATTTAGTCTCGGATATTGCGTGATCACATCCAGCGCAAAATCCGAGATGTCTGAGTCGCTTTCTACATCAACCGTTATCGCATGCAGGTTGTCACGTCCGATGCATGCTCGCTCAAGCACACCCTTGCGCCGCCCGGCAATGATGACAGTGTTGCCCAAATCGTGAAAACGGTGCGCTAATGCTTCCCCGATACCTGACCCGCCGCCGGTGATCAGAATCGTATTACCAGTTGTTTTCATGCGACTTACTCCGTCAGAGTGCATCCCGAAAGTATGAAACGGCTTTCAGGAATGCGCGTTAGAAAAGCTCGTGAGAGCAACGATTTGTTCCTGTCAGATCGAACCGCGCTCTAATACCACTGGTTCTTAAATGAGCTTATTGCTATCTAAAGGAAAGAAGGCACCTGAAAGATTTATACTTACCAAAAAGAGAGTATTGTCCGGTTTGAAACACACGACACCGTCAAGTCTCCCAGAGAAAAATCACGCAAGAGCGCCTGATCCAAAAGTCGAGGCACTGGTCAATGATCTCATTGGTCGGGTCGCGGATAAATGGACAATGATTATTCTCGAAATACTCAATGAGCATGAAGAGTTACGCTTTACGCAGCTAGCGCGTCATATCCCTAACATTAGTCAAAAGATGCTGACCCAGACGCTGCGCCAAATGGAACGTGATGGACTGGTGTCGCGCACAGTGCATGCAGTTGTACCACCACGCGTGGACTACCGACTGACTGATCTTGGTATGAGTTTAGGAGCGGCGTTCTGCGGCGTTTGGATTTGGGCAGAGGCCAATCTTCAGACAGTTGAGACTGCGAGGCAGAAATTTGACGAGCAGCGCTCCTGAGCGATAAGAGACGCTCCTATCACTCAGTATACTAAGATAGATGATCTATAGCAAAGGACACTATCGCTCATGATCTGGAACTGGCGCAACCTGACTGGCCGAATTTCCGCTACGATGCTGCGGCGTTACGCAGTCTGGAGCAGCAATTCCTGCTCTCCTCCGGCGAGGTGATTGGTTCCGTGCGCCACATCCATCCGGATGAGCGTGATCTGTTGCGCATCGAACTTTTGAGCGATGAAGCGATCAAAACGAGCGCGATTGAGGGCGAAACGCTGGACCAACTCAGTGTGCAGTCATCGCTGCGACGGCAGTTGGGTCTGGCAACAGATCGGCGTGCAGTGCAACCGCGCGAACACGGCATCGCCGAAATGACGGTCGACGTTTATGGCACCTATGCCCTGCCACTTGATGACGCCACTCTGTTTCGGTGGCATACCATGTTGATGGCAGGCAGCCGACATCTGGAAAGTATCGGTGCTTATCGCTGCCATTCCAACGCCATGCAGATCGTCTCTGGCCAGTTGGACCTTCCGACGATTCATTTCGAGGCGCCGCCATTAGCGCAGGTACCGGACGAAATGCATCGGTTCATATCGTGGTTCAACGAAAGCGCTCTGACCGGCGGTACGCCCCTCCCCGCGCTGACCAGGGCTGCGCTAAGCCATGTCTGGTTTGAAAGCATTCACCCCTTTGAAGACGGCAATGGGCGGCTGGGCCGCGCACTGGCCGAAAAAGCCCTCGCCCAATCGCTGGGCCAGCCCAGTCTGATCCTGCTGAGTTTTGCCATCGAACAGAACCGCAAAGCCTATTACGCGCAACTGGAACAGCATCAGCGCACGCTTGATGTGACAGAATGGCTGGTTTGGTTTGGGCAAACCGTGCTGGCAGCGCAGCAGCTCACCCTGCAACGGGTGCACTTCTATATCGCCAAAGCGCATTTTTATGGCCGATTTCGCGGTGTCCTCAATCCGCGACAGGAAAAGGTTGTAGCACGGTTGTTTGAAGCCGGGCCCGAAGGCTTTGTTGGTGGTCTGAGCGCCGACAATTATCTGGCCATTACAAAAACCTCGCGTGCCACCGCCACCCGCGATCTGCAGGATATGGTCGACAAAGGCGCCCTGACGCGCAGCGGCCAGTTGCGGTTCACGCGTTATGTAAGCGGAGCAAATTGAGTGGCGAATTTCTGTTTCTGATTCAAAGTCAAGATTCTTGATCCCTGCCCTCACTCCAGAATTCTCAAATACCGTGCAGGGGTCTGAACCGCTGGCCCTGCTATTGAGATGCGCTAATTGCCAGTCAGGAACGATGCGGCAAGAACTGAGCCTGCTATCAGTCCAGCGTTTAACGTTTATACCAATTAGTGGCCGGCTCCTTCGAGGCTCACAGTCTCGCTCAATCAAGTTTAGTTTGTGCAGTTAGGATCGCCAACTCGCTTGATGTAAGGATGACGGTATATCGATAATGGGATGAACCACGCTCTCGACCATGAATGGCGCATGCTACGAAACTGATCTGCAGCCCTCCATCAGATGTAGCTTCTGTATGAGATACTCTGAGTGCTTCGTTATAGATTGTGGCTGTATCTGCCCATTCGCGCCTTGCGGCTCCAACGTTTACAATCATTACATTCCCTTTCTTATCGTTTGCCGGAGCAATTGATGGTGAGCTGAAGTGCTCCCGGGCGTTTCTATGAGGCTGTCAGGTTTAATAGAAGGACCATAAACGATGGTGTTCTCATCCTGTTTGAGGATGGCAGATAAAAAAGGAGCCGCTTGGTTCGATTGGCAGTCGGCACACGTTTTTTATTCGAATACTGGCCACCAACCAACACTCCGCATTTTTGGGTTGGCAATGTGCTCTGTTCGACGAAACTAGGCTCTGCGCTCTTGGAGTGCCGCCTTTAATTGCCTTCCGTGTATGTCGCCGAATAGCCCGGTACAAGCGTCGTGCGCGGAGCGCGATAAGCAAGTCCAGGATTTAAGCGCGATAATGCTTCCAGCAGTGATTGAAAGTCGATAGTAATTGCCTTCGAATTTTTCTTAAATTCCAATGAACCAACGAGGATTATCTTGTTGCCTTGTATTCCTGCATTTTCTCAATTTCACGAATGAATTGCTCTGCATATTGAGCTGTGTCAAAATAGTCCTGCTCATTTACTCCCAGATTATGATGACGGGTAAACACTGCCTTCAATCGATCCAGAAACTTGGGCTCAGTCTCAGCCAGATGGCCGATAAGGACCTGAAGTATCTGTTCGTGAGCCAGAACCTTCCGTTCGAGCGCGGTTGTATCATTTCTCATCGGGTTTACCACCTCTCGGTCCATGACGTCCCGTGCGCGAGCGGGAAAATCCACCGCACGCACGTCGCAAGATGTTTGCAAGCCTGGTCCAATCCCGGGAGGGTTCACTCATCTGCCGATGAGCATTTCTAAGGTCGCCTTTACTGGCTGCCTGATCCTCTTCATGGCGCGGACGTACAGGTTGATTGTGTTCGGACGATGGGGATGAACGCTCCTTTTTCATTTCAGCCTCCTGTTAATGCACGCTTGCATTCGCGCTAAAGCGCTTTAGCAAGCGCATTGCTACATGCTGTGGCGAGCGCAGCATTCGGTTGTTCCGCTCCCAACGGCGTGGCCCAGCCGGATTTTTCGATAAGCGTGCGGCGCGAATAGGCCGGTGCGGCTTTGTATTCGGCCATCACCTTTACGGCCTCGGGATCATTCTTCGATTTTTCCAGGCAGTATGGTGTAAGCGCGAGTGCCACACCGTCAGACATATTGGACGCGATAAGACGTTCTGACGTCCCTCCCGTGACCCAGCCGCCGAAGGTAAAGCCAACAGCCATTGTTGCAATCGCACCAACTATCGCTCCGCCAAAAGCGGAATTTATCCATTGGGCATTTTTCATGATGAAATCCGATCTTCAACGATCGAACGCGCCTTATTGCGCGTTGAAATGGATTATACCACTCTTATCTGAATAGCTTGCACGAATTCTACCTACCTGGGAACTCTTGCTTCCTCGAGTTCGTTCGGCGGCGCTTCGAAGGGATCGCGGATCAGTTCAGGAGGTGCGATCCCCCCGTTCGACCAATAGGGTATCGCCGTTTTCCGGGTCAGTGGAAACTGTTGGCAAAAATGTGAAGATATCCTTGCTTGGGCCGCCCCCTAATGTCTGCTTGCGCTTTAGGTCGAAAAGGCGCACTGTTTATTATGCACAGCAGTTGAAACGGGCGCTGTCGTTGGGAGAGAATAATCTCCTGCCCCAAAATGAAGGGGGACACGCGATGTCTTCCGCTTCACGTCTATCCTACTTTGGCCCAGAAGATTTCCCTTCGCTTCGTGCTTTCCTGCAACGTTCCGGATATTCGCTGGAGGGTTGCGAAAAACCAGAGACTCGCCTGGAAGCCGCCAAACACCTTTGTGAAATTTTCAGCGACGGAAGCCATGATCCTGTGCAGATGCTGGATATGCTTTTGGCAATCCGCGCCCAACGGCTATCACAATCCAATCAAAGAGAACTGGAAGCCTGGGAGAATGAGGGTGGCTATACGGCCCCGCAAGTCACTGCAAAATCCTTGGTCTTGCGATGGCCTCCTCGAAAGCGGCTCCGATTGAGGTTGGCCCATGGCTGATAATCCGCGTTTCCTGACGTCGAGCTGAACATGGCGACTTCGAGTAAGCATCGAGAGGCCTGTTTCACGAGGAGCTTACCGGGCTGGCATCGTCTCAATGACACGTGATCAATCTGGCGAGGATAAAATGTCAGCCCAAAAATCTTTGGATCGTAAATTGAGTGTGTATCTGATCGCGTTTCTCATCATATGCATCGACATCGGATTGGTCGCGTGGGTGCTCGGTTCCTACGTCTATTAAGTACTGGTATGCAACGTCCTAAAACGTCTGCTTTCCAACTATAATGAAGTCAGCATTTCCATGTGTGCCGACGTTCTTTACGTCCACGTTCAGCAAACCGTTACCTTTTTCCGATGATAATTGAACAAGATCTCCTAGATAAGCCTGCCGGAGTATATCCATGCTTGCCCACAAGACGCCCTTTGTAAACGTCTTCTCGCCTTCCGTGAGTATGGAAATACTGTAGCTAACAGAACCGAGGTTCTTTCCTTCGCAATACAAATTGCCTATTGAACTAAATTTAGATGTTGGCATGATTGCACCCCGATACGGGTTGTGTCTCCTCACCAAGCAAAGTGGGAGACACAGCTATAACTAATGCCGTTTGGTTTTGATCAAGTCATTGGCAGGAGTAGGAAAGCGACCTGCAACAACATCTGTTGACGCAGTTTTCTCCTTGACCTTATCTTTCTTTGGCTTTCTTATTTCTCGGTTACTTCTTTTCTGACCACGGGGCATTTTGAAAACTTCCTGTTTTTGAGGAATTAACTAATTCTTTTACCGGACCAATCCAGTGATGGTTCAAATCACCGCTGGAGATACTTCCACATTCTTACGGGCATGTTGCCGAGAAACCTGCGGCATCCCTCACGATGGTGAGCGTCCAGATTGAAATTCCTGAATGAGTAGCCTTGCTGCGAATATGTGAGCGGCACGGTTTTCTGCGGTATCGTAAAGCCGATAGCCGGCGCGTCGCAGTATTTCACGCATCATTCGAAAGTCGGTAGGTCCAAAGTAGGGCTTGATAATTTTGGAAGACATTTCGTCCTCCTTGTATTGGGGCTGGAGTATGCACTCGCAACCGACAGCGCCCGTTTCAAAAGCTGTCGAGACATGCACCATGCGCTTTAAATTTGAGCAAAGCAACTGAGGCTGAATTGCGACGGCAGACCGGCACAATCATTGCATAAAAAGCTACTTCATGTCCTCCACGGTGATGCGATAGGAAGTTTGCCGAGCCTTTGAATAGACCTCGCGAGCAGCATCGTAGATCAGTTTCCGTGAGGCGTCGAAGGCAGCAAGAAGCGATGATTCCGTCGCTGCAATGGCGCCATTCTTCTCCAGGGCGGGCTTATCGAATAGAAATGGGACGGAGGTCATTCCATCGTAGCCGACAAATCGCACGCCCACCTCAAGATCATCGAAACTTCTGCTGGGGTTTGGAAATGAAAGGGCCATTACTTTTCGCTTTTTACTGCGCCGCCTTAGTCATCCAAACGATCGGCGGCCTTTGCCATTCTTCGATGTTTCTTGATAAACTGTGTCAGGGCGATCTGTAGCCGACCTTCGTCACGTGTTCCCTCCTGAAATCGACGTGTCAGATAACGTGCAGCATCAGTGCGCAAATCTTGTGTGTCGCCGGGTTTGCGAGCCTCCCTTAGAAGTCGCGAAATCATAGTGATGTTTCTGGAATTCAACGCGATGGAAGACATTTCGTCCTCCTTAGTTGCGGGTCAGGCATTTGAAGCCCAAATGACAGCACCCGTTTCAATTACTGTCGTTATAATCATCATGCGCTTTATGTAAGGAGAAAGCAAATAAGGCTCCAATTCCATTGCTGTAAACTCAGACTGGCTGCTTCGCTAAAAATGCTTCCTTGGTCATATAATCTGCGGTTCTCAACAGCGGTCCGCGGCTATCCATATCAACAATGCTGCCAATGTATGAATGCTGCTGTACCAACTATCAATTGTGAATTCCCCAGGTCTTGCGCAATACGCCTCCGGGCGACTTGGGAGCTAGACAGCCGGACAATTTTACGAACTGGCGACAATGTGTCGAAACAGCTTTGCCTATTGACAGGCTCTTCATATCGATTATTCTAGATGTATGGAAAATGAAGAAGCAATTACGGCGTTAGCCGCCCTCGCCCAATCGACAAGGCTCGACACATTCCGCCTGCTGGTGAAGCATGAACCTGACGGTATTCCGGCAGGGGAACTGGCACGCATTCTGGATGTTCCGCAGAACACAATGTCTGCGCATCTGGCGACATTGTCTCGTGCCGGACTTGTGAAGGGCGAACGTCAGAGCCGCTCGATCATCTATCGCGCTGATCTCGACCGATTTAGAGAACTGACCCTTTTCATGATCAAGGACTGCTGTGGCGGCAGTGCCGAGCTCTGTGCACCTCTTATAAAAAGCCTGACACCCTGTTGCGAACCAAAGACGGTCGCCCAGTAACACAAGGCCGCTGAATTCGGCCTTACACAAACGGACTGATAAAATGACGGATCGGGTCTACAACGTGCTCTTCCTGTGCACGGGCAATTCCGCACGCTCAATTTTGGGCGAGGCAATTCTGAACAAGGATGGCGAAGGACGTTTTCACGCCTATTCGGCTGGTAGTCAGCCAAAAGGCGACGTTCATCCTCTCGCAATCAAGGAACTGGATGCTCTTGGCTATTCCACGGAGAACCTGAGCTCAAAAAGCTGGGATGTGTTTTCAGGTACCGACGCCCCTCAGATGGATTTCATTTTTACGGTCTGTGACAATGCTGCGGGAGAAGCCTGCCCTGTCTGGATTGGCCATCCCATGACAGCCCACTGGGGCATCGAAGACCCTGCCGCCGTAGAAGGAAATGACGCAGAAAAACAGCGCGCCTTTGCACAGGCGGCCCGCTTTATGAAAAACCGGATATCAGCATTCCTGAGCCTTCCCCACGCCACGATAGACCGCTTGGCGCTTCAAAATCATCTGAAAGAAATCGGCACCATGGAAGGTAGCACACAGACAAATGTGGAGAATAACTGATGTCCACATTCGAACGATATCTGACTGTCTGGGTGGCTCTGTGCATCGTCGCAGGCGTAGCTCTGGGCCACTTCTTTCCAACTGTGTTTCACGCCATAGGTTCTGCTGAACTTGCTCG
Organism: Ochrobactrum teleogrylli; assembly: GCF_037482325.1. NCBI lineage: Bacteria > Pseudomonadati > Pseudomonadota > Alphaproteobacteria > Hyphomicrobiales > Brucellaceae > Ochrobactrum > Ochrobactrum teleogrylli. The sequence continues at coordinate 110,390 of NZ_JBBHKQ010000003.1, read as the reverse complement.
GGTCAACATTCCAGTCGCCATTCTCATCTGGCTCATGATCATCCCCATGTTGCTGAAGATCGATTTCAGCGCCTTGAGACAGGTTACCGAACATTGGCGCGGCATTGGCGTCACGCTCTTTATCAATTGGGCCGTCAAACCATTCTCTATGGCGCTTCTCGGTTGGCTATTTATCGGCTGGTTGTTTCGCCCTTATCTGCCTGCAGACCAGATCGATTCCTACATTGCTGGACTGATTATTCTGGCAGCCGCCCCTTGCACGGCAATGGTGTTCGTCTGGTCCAACCTGACCAAGGGCGAGCCGCATTTCACGCTGTCGCAGGTCGCACTGAATGACGCGATCATGGTTGTGGCATTTGCCCCTATCGTCGGGCTACTGCTCGGACTGTCGGCAATTACTGTCCCGTGGGATACGCTCGTATTGTCGGTTGTCCTCTATATCGTCATTCCGGTGATTATCGCGCAAATCCTGCGCAGAAGTATTCTCGCCAGTGGCGGAGAACGAGCTTTCGATGCAATGCTCAGAACGCTACAGCCGCTGTCCCTGATTGCGCTTTTGGCGACACTTGTTCTGCTATTCGGGTTTCAAGGAGAGCAGATCATCGCCCAGCCTATGATCATTGCGATGCTGGCCGTCCCGATCCTCATCCAGGTCTATTTCAACTCTGGCCTCGCTTATCTGTTGAATCGCATTTCAGGCGAGCAACATTGCGTCGCCGGTCCCTCGGCTTTGATTGGCGCATCCAACTTCTTCGAGCTGGCAGTAGCAGCCGCAATCAGCCTTTTCGGCTTCTCCTCTGGCGCAGCACTCGCAACAGTGGTTGGCGTTCTTGTTGAAGTGCCCGTCATGCTCTCGGTCGTCTGGATCGTGAACCGCTCCAAGGGCTGGTACGAACGCGGTGCCAATCAAAAGCCAGTCACGGAAACAGGAAAACTCTGATGTCAGTTACGATCTATCACAATCCGAACTGTGGCACCTCTCGCAACACATTGGCCTTGATCCGTGCCAGCGGCGAAGAGCCTGTCGTCATTGAATATGTACAAAATCCGCCTTCGCGAGAAAGGCACACCATATGCCGAGTTGGGATTGTCCGATCCCAAATGGACCGATGATGAACTGGTCGACTTCATGATGGCGCATCCTATCCTGATCAATCGTCCAATCGTGGAAATGCCACTTGGCACCAGACTGTGCCGTCCGTCAGAACTGGTTCTCGACATTCTGGAAAACCCGGTGTCGTCATTCACCAAAGAGGACGGAGAAGTCATCACCTATCAAAGAAAGTCCCGCTGATATGGACCTGCCGAACCTCGATCAGAATTCCTTCGCATTGCCTGACCTGGATGCATTACGCGCCGACTTTCCAAAGCATAAGCCTCGTATCCTTTTGCTCTATGGCTCACTTCGTGACCGTTCCTATAGTCGGTTTCTGACGCTGGAAGCGCAGCGTCTGCTCGATGCGATGGGTGCTGAAACGCGTGTCTTTCATGCCAATGGTCTTCCTTTGCCAGACGATGGTTCAGCAGAGCATTCGAAGGTTCAGGAATTGCGTGAGGCAATGCTTTGGTCTGAAGGCCAAGTCTGGACCAGTCCCGAACGTCATGGAGCCATGAGCGCTGTCATGAAATCGCAGATCGACTGGATTCCTTTGCCGGGTGGAGCAATTCGTCCGACGCAAGGCCGAACTTTGGCATTGATGCAAGTTTCAGGCGGATCGCAGAGCTTCAACGCCGTCAATCAGATGCGCATTCTGGGGCGCTGGATGCGAATGATCACCATTCCAAACCAGTCATCCGTCGCAAAGGCATGGCAGGAATTTGACGACGCTGGACGGATGAAACCCTCGTCGTTCTATGATCGCGTGGTCGATGTGATGGAAGAACTAATGAAGTTTACACTTCTGACGCGTGGCATCTCGGATGATCTCACAGACCGTTATAGCGAGCGCAAGGAAGAAGCTGCCAAACTCGAAAAGCGTGTTTCGTTGAAATCAATATGAGCGCTGAACGGCTTCCCATTGCGGCCATTGCCGGTCTCGGACTGACCCAGAATATCGGTTACGGCACTTTATATTATTCTTTCAGCATTCTCGCGCCAACCATGGCGCGGGACTTCTCCGTTTCCAACGAATGGATTTTCGGAGCGCTGTCGGTTGCTCTGCTAGCCGGGGGCTTTCTGGCTCCCTGGTTAGGCAAATGGATTGATCGTTACGGCGCAGGTCGCATGATGACGATAGGCTCGATACTGGCCGCCGTCTCTCTCATACTGTGTTCGCTTTCTCCAAATGCTTTGATGTTTGCAGGTGCGCTAACGATCATCGAAATCGCCGCAAACCTCGTCCAATATGGAACAGCCTTTGCATTATTGGTGCAATTAGCTCCAAATGTTGCCCAGCGTAGCATCACCTATCTGACATTGATTGCAGGCTTTGCCTCGACAATTTTCTGGCCCATTACAACAACCCTTCAACATTGGCTTACCTGGCAACAGACCTATTTGCTGTTCGCTTGCCTCCATTTGTTTCTCTGCGTGCCGGTACACCTTTTGCTCGCGCGTTCTATTGCAAAGAGTGGTCGGAAACGATCAACGAATGAAACAGTCACAACCGCCTTTTCAGGTGATCTGCCTGCCCATCAACGGCGCAAAGGTTTCGTACTGGTACTCGTAGCATTCTCGACGCAGGCTCTCGTTGCAGCGGCCATTCTGGTCCATATGGTGCCGATGTTGAGCGCGCTCGGTCTTGCAGGTTCTGCAGCATTTATTGGCGCGATATTCGGACCTTCTCAGGTAGCCAGCCGCCTGATCAACATGCTCGGTGGCAAAAACCTCGCTCCGATCAGTCTGGCAGTAATCTCTGCCTCCTTGATGGGGCTAGCCCTCATTGTTCTGCTATTCGGAGCCCCATCCATTATTGCGACGATGATGTTTGCCTGTCTTTTTGGCTTCGGAAACGGTCTATTCAGTATTGTCTCCGGAACGTTGCCGCTGTCACTATTCGGCAGTGACGGCTACGGTGCAATGCAAGGCAAGATCATGTCAGCCAGACTAATCATTTCGGCCACTGCGCCATTCGCGATGGCTTTCGGCATAGAGAATATCGGTGTGAACTGGAGCCTATTCATCTTGACGCTAACGGTTGGCTGGGCGACCATCACATTGATCGGACTGAAGTTGCTTCGATAGTGCCAGGCGGCCCTTCATAAGAAAAGTGGGCCCATTGAAAAACGTAAATTATTTCAACCAGTCACTTGGATTATGGAGTGCATTTTTTCCGTTAACGACTGCAATTGCAATTTTAAACGGAAAACGACACGCGCAGTGGTCAGCTTCGATTCACCCGATATGCGCTGAACTGGCGAGCGCATTAATCAAGGCAAACTATTGGAAACGTATGACTATTATTGCTATACGAAACTGAATTATCCTTTTGCTTTCGTTACATCGACGGTATTTTTCTATACTTATCACCATCGATAAGTATAGGTTATCGAATATTAGCCATCTAATGCGCTACAGTTGCCATCTTCGCCGTCAATTGCTATATTGCGCCCTATTCAATGAGGATTAAGGCCATGTCCGAATCACAGCTGTCCGTACGTAGCAGCAAAGCACGCGATCTCGCCCATTCCCTGGCCAAACGCACCGGCCAACCCATCAACAAGCTCGTCGAGCGGGCCTTGGAGCGTTACGATCAGGAACTGCGCCAGCAACAGGCGCTCACGCCCATGGACGCGCTGCTGGATTTGATGGCAGAAGGCCGGCGGGATGTGCCAGAGGGCACTACCTCTGCCCATGACGATCTCTATGATGAGCACGGACTGCCGCGATGATCGCCATCGATACGTCAGTCATCCTGGCCATGGCTTTGCGCGAACCTGAAGCGGAACAATTCGAAAGCTTGGTGCGCCGTGATGTGGTGATCGTCGGCTGGCCAACGCTTTTGGAACTGCGCATGGTTCTCACAGGCAAAGGTTTTCTGAATGCCGCCGCCATTGTCGATCAACTCACTGAATTGCCGAACACCACGGCCATTGCCTTCGATCAGGTGCATTATCGCGCGGCGGAAAGTGCCTTCCACCGGTTCGGCAAAGGCCGTCATCCCGCCGCGCTGAATATGGGCGACTGTTTTTCCTACGCCGTGGCATCCGTTGCCAAGGCGCCGCTTCTGTTCAAGGGACAGGATTTCGGAAAAACCGATCTCAAACTGCACCCTCAATCATCGACGGCATAACCATGATCGCGGATGCCTCCATCGAACGGCGCGCCGAAACACTTGATACTATCGCCGCCGTTTTGCCGATGAACCGCCGTGATTTGCTGGTCGAGGTTCTGACCGATCAGGATGTCGAAACGCTGCGCCATCTGATCAATGAAGGCATGGGCGAAAACACCCTGCGCGCACTGACTTCGGATCTGGCCTATCTCGAAGCCTGGTCGATGGCCGCAACCGGCAGCCCCCTCCCCTTTCCCGCGCCGGAAGCCCTGTTGCTGAAATTCATCGCGCATCATTTGTGGCGGCCACAGCAACGCGAGATCGAACCTGATCACGGCATGCCGGCCGGCGTAGAAGATGAATTGCGCCGACAAGGCTTTTTGCGCGTATCCGGACCGCATGCACCGGCAACCGTCCGCCGGCGTCTGGCCAATTGGTCGACGCTCACCCGCTGGCGCGGTCTGGAAGGATCTTTTTCATCGCCTTCCGTCAAATCGGCAATCCGGCTTGCGGTGCGTGCCCTGAACCGGCCGCGCAGCCGCAAGAGTGCCAATGCGATTACCGGCGATATTCTGGGCAAGCTGCTGGCAACCTGTTCCGGCGAGGATCTAACCGCATTACGGGATCGAGCTATCCTGATGGTAGCCTTTGCCTCGGGCGGGCGCCGGCGCAGCGAAATCGCCGGCTTGCGCGTAGACCAGCTGGTCAAACAGGCCCCTGTCACCGATGAGGACGGCCCTCCCCTCTCCTCGCTCGGCATCCATCTCGGTCGCACCAAAACCAGTGGTACCGATCAAGACGAAATCGTCTATCTGACCGGCCGCCCCGTCGAAGCCCTCACCCGCTGGCTGGAAGCATCCAAGATCGACAAGGGCAGCGTGTTTCGAAAAGTCGATCGCTGGGGCAATGTGTCGGTGCGGGCCCTGGAACCCAGCGCCATCAACCGGATCGTCAAGCAGCGCGCCCAAATGGCGGGCCTTGATGCCACAGAATTCTCCGCCCACGGCCTCCGCTCCGGCTATCTCACCGAAGCGGCCAATCGTGGCATTCCATTGCCCGAAGCCATGGAACAATCGCGTCATCGCTCCGTGCAGCAGGCGTCCGACTATTACAACAACGCCAAGCGACGCAGCGGACGGGCGTCAAGATTGCTATAGAGGGCGCAGTAAGTAAGGACACGGCGTTTTTCTCGAGCCTTTATCGTAGACATTCTTTTACTAGGAACGGAAAGTGCAGTTTATGCACAACCTTTAGTAACACCCGTACTTCGTGCTCCATCACCAAACTTGAATTCATTCTATAATTAATGCTTTCTTAGCTAAACTCTAAGGAGCAAAAATGCCGTCTAATTCGTTTCAACGCCGCGTCTGGCAATGGATTGTTGCTTGCTTTCCAGAATCTGCTCACCGCGACATTGGCGAGCGAAATCATCGGTTCTTGGAAGAAGCACTAGAGCTTGCCCAAGCCAACGGCTGCACGAAGGAAGAAGCCTACCAATTAGTAGGGTATGTGTTTGATCGACCATCTGGCGATCCCCGGCAAGAAGCAGGCGGTGTGATGGTTACTTTAGCAGCACTCTGTAATGCTGTCGAAATAGATATGAATGACGCAGGAGAGCTCGAACTCGACAGGAACTGGGCACGAATCGACCGAATCCGTCAAAAACAAGCGGCGAAGCCTCATGGGTCTGCACTTCCGCAATGAAAATCTCTGACGCCGGGTCAGCGCGGCTCAAGCCACGCAAGCTAGTATCGAGCAACTGAACGCTGAGTCGTGCATGCAGATTTCATATGATACCGCCGATTTGAAACAATGTTGTCTAAACTGGGACGTCGCGGAGCAACGGTTCGGAAGAACCTACGCAGACCAATTGATCACGGAGCTTGCAGATGCCGAAGCTTTCGAAAACGTGTCGCAATGGCATGAATTTCTTGGGGGCAACGTGACAATCAACGGAGATGACAGCTTTGAAATCCTGATCAGTACGCGATATAGGGCTACCTTCGTCAGCGTAGATCGTAACGCGGTCAAGACATCAGCCGATCGTATTGACTGGACTAGCGTTGAATTCGTGAAGATCACATCTATATCGGAAGTACCATGAATCACGAAAACGCCACCGCCAATTGGTTTTCAAAACCTGGTGACTCGATCCGTACGACTATGCAGCGACGGAACGTTACGGTGCATGAACTCGCTGAACGATTTGAGGACGGAATTGATACTGTCCGGGGTCTAATAGACGGTTCGCGGCCAATCGATGAATCCATAGCGACAACGCTTTCTGCGGCGTTGGGAGCTTCAGTAAAATTTTGGCTGAAGAGACAAGAAAAATTTGAAGAAGCGGTAGATCGCGCCGTCGCTCAAGTTCAAGACTCAGGTCATGAAGATCTACTGCTGCGCCTCCCAGCTCCGGGTGAAAAAGTGCGCGGCAAGATGTCCCTCGAACGCCGTGCTACAGAAATTCGCAAGAGATTGGTGTTTTACAACGTGCCGGATGCGGCTTCATGGTCTGGTCGATATGGACGCTTGGTAGGCGAAACCGACTATCGGATTTCCAAAGCATTCGCTACAAAAGAAGACGCCACTCTTTTATGGCTTCGGCGTGGCGAGTTAGAAGCCGACATGATCCAGACACGCGCGTGGAATTCCGGAAATCTAATGGATCGGTTGAAGGAAATCCGAAGACTTTCTATGATCCGGCATCCGCAACTATTTCTTCCTAGGTTGAAGACATTATGCGCAGAAGCGGGTGTCGCGCTTGTCGTTGTCAAGGCTCCGACTGGCTGCCGTGCCAGCGGCGCGGTGCGAATGGTCGACCCTGACAAAGCAATGTTATTACTAAGCTTCCGCTACAAGCGGGATGATCAGTTCTGGTTTACCCTTTTCCACGAAATCGGCCATCTGGTGCTCCACAAGGCGAACACGTTCTTAGAAGATGAGTCTCAACCAGGAGATATTGACCGCGAGAATGAAGCCAATGAATTTGCAGCAGAATGCATTATCCCACCCCTCCGGGAGTCCGAGTTCAGGCGTATCGAACCAAAACGAGACGATATCGTACGCTTCAGCGTTTCGATTGGCGTAGCACCAGGTCTAACCGTTGGTCAGATGCAGCATCGCCAAATGCTACAGCCCGACAAATTGAATTATTTGAAGCGAACTTGGGATTGGAGCCAAATCAAACCCGCCACCGTCTAGCGGCGCTATCCTCTGAAATGAATGAATGCTGCTGGGCTCTTCTGCCAATTGCATAAAGCGTCTTCCATTACAGCCATTCCTACGCCGAGGGCTTTATCTAGCTCGTCCACCCAACTCTGCAGCTGTATTTCCGTTGCGGGTCCCGTTCGTGAACCCGTAAATAGGAGTTTTGCACCTGAAGTAGGACCCGTGGCGCCTTTAAAATAGGCACTCCCCGGTTCGATTGGAGCGACACCGTATCGTGAGATTAAGGCAAGATAATCAAACTTAGCGAGACGCCCAAATGTCTTTACGTTCATGTTCTTATACAGTGCATCGAATATCGTCGCCGGATCATTGCCTGTTTGCTGCACAGCCGTTGAGAAGAAAGCTTGATGTCCTGCTGGCCCTATCCAAGCTAGATAGCTGAGCAAAACCTCCCCGAAACTTCTGTTAGAATTCGGACGTAGACTTTCGTACTTCCGATGGTTACCAAATTTTCCTCCGATGCTCGTCCAATTCTCGGCGAGCCAGGAAATCATGCCTTGTGGATTGTGTGAAACAGTCTGCCAGTCCCATATCCCCTCACCGAGGCGGCCATATACCTGCCGTAAACGAAGCCAGCCAGAAGTTGCCGGTCGAGCGAAATGGGTCATAAGAAAAAGAAGCCAAGCAGCTTCTTCAATATTTTCATTTTGTAAATGATAAGCAACAGCGCGCTCGGCATCGAATGAGCCCGAATTTGGGTCTGCTCTCCTTGCAGCAATAGGCTTTTCCTGAACTCGTTTATAATAATCTTCGCGCCTTAAGCTCGCGACGAACTGCATCGAGAGCGTTTCTCGGGCCAAATCATCTACAATACCAGGGAGACCGCGGACATTTTCCGAATGGGCCTGTAGCGAACTAAAAAGGTGCTCATGCTGCTGTTGTCTTTTCGGCCACATCTTAGGCTGCTCCATTTGCTTTAGCGTCCCTCAGAATTCGGATCTTTTGCCTTCGTTCAAGATAAGTGCGATAAACTTGGTCATGAAACTCGGCTTTCAACCGTTCGAGATTCTTAAAACCCGGGGCGTCCCGACGTTTTGTCGCCCAAAAGACCTGTAACAGGCGAATTATATCTGCCCAGTATGGCTCTAATGCGTAATCTGCGGCGTCAATGCTCTTTTCTGCTCGGACATCACCCTCGGCTTGCATTAAAGTGTCCGTTACAGAAAATGGATCACCTTGTGGCATGGGTGGCATCTGTATTGTTTTCTGATGTCCTTCATCCACGTATTGGTTCATCGCTAGGATCGATTCCTCGTAAACGTGCATACTGGTAGCGTAGTGGACGTATTCGCCCAACTCGAGCTCTAGACGCGTCGCAAGCATTTCCTGGAGCATTGTGAAACAAAACACGTCGTGCGGCAGCCCCTTATACGCATCGTTTGACCGCATAGTTACAAACATATGGAGTCGTCCGTCACGGGCCACAAACTGCAAGGCCGTCGTACAGGGTATTTCCTTGTGATCAGTTGCTATGTCTGCCGCATCGTAAAGCTGAATTACGGCTCGCTTGGACGTGGATTTCGCTTGCAGTAATCTAGTGACGTTCTCGAGCTGATTTATGTGTCCATGCATTGTATGAATACGGGGGCCATAAGCGCCAGCAAGTATGCCCTCCTCGGCATCTTCGGTGTAACCCGGAATGTACGGCTGGATGAATTCGAGTGTATCCAGTCCTCCTAGATACCAAAGTAACTCGCCTAGAGCACTGAACGGCTTTCCACGGTCTTGTGATCTGCTGATACGTGCCCGGGGGTTTGATAATCGAAATGACACTCCCAATTTTTCTCGCATATCGCCGCGAGTACCAGTGTTCATTGCCCCTTCCTTTAACAGAACGGGATAGAGATCGATCAATACTTCATCAATACCTTCACCACACAGGTACATTGTGCCCCCCGAGAATCTTCCCCTTTTATGCATCATAGTTCGAACTTCCTGAATTTAAATACCAGTCAAGCCGCCCACTCTTGTCGTTTTACGCAAAGCACCTGTTCCAAACTTTGGTCCAAAAAATTCAATTGGCTTGTGGCGGTCAAAGGTTTCTCTACGGCACCTCGCAATGCCCTGTGGCACCCTTAAAGTGGCCATAGTTCTTACCCACTCAACGAAGCCACAAGCGGCTGTTCTTGACTATTCGTCAAACGAATACCCAATTCAAATTGATGGCTTGTAAAAGAGGAATAGCGTCAAAGTAACAAAACTGAGCAGCGATATAGGTTTCTTATGAAAATTATTGAACTGATATTCAAGTAGTTAATCAACTGATTGAGGTCAATGTCTACGCTTGATTTCGACCTAGGCCTGGCCGGCTAGTAACGCACACTTATCACTCGTTGATGCAATCGCAGAATATACTTTTTGGCACGGTGTTTCAAGTTTCACAATAAATCAACGCTGGTCGGGAAGGACGACCAGCCTATTTTCCCTTAATGGAGTTGCCCCATAAAAACCGGACATTTTCAGAATTGAGCATTTCGGCTCAGGAACTCTCGTGGAGATTGATATCCTAAAGCCTTGTGCGGGTGAAGATTGTTGTAGTGCTCGAACCATGATGGCAGTTGAGCCATGACAGTTTCGGCGTCCGGCGTCGGATTTATCCGGACATAATCGCGCTTGAATGTTTTGACGAAAGCCTCAGCCATTCCATTTGACTGCGGGCTGCGCACTGGTGTTCTGCACTGTTCCATACCGATATCCCGGAGCAAGGACGCGGTGCTTTTCGCAATGAAGCATGAACCATTGTCGGTAAGCCACTGGATGGGCTCTGCCAGCGTATTGATGCGCCCGAAGCGGTTTTCTACCGCCGTGATGACAAGATCCTGCACATCTTCGCTCTTGATGCCTTCTGTCGTGGCCACATGAGCGATTGCTTCCCGATCACAGCAGTCGAGCGCAAATGCAACGCGGACCTTTTCCTTGTTGTCGCACGTGATCTCGAAGCCATCGGAGCACCATCTGGTATTGGAGCGCTCGACGGTGACTTGCCCGTCGTGTCTGCGTTCACCGGCAGCTCCGGTATGGCGCTGAAGGAGCAGATCATGCTGCTTCATCACGCGGTAAACACGTTTGGCGTTCGGCCATGAACGCCCCTGTTCACGGGCCTTGCGCCGCAGAACGGCATGAACGCGCCGATAGCCATAGGTCGACATTTCTTCAATGATCGCCTTGATCTGAGCAACCAGATCAGCGTCGGGAAGCGGAGGTCTCCCTCGGGCTCTGGAAAGGGTGCCTGTGGCTCGCGCCGCGATATTCGACCGGGCAACACCTAGCGTCTCGCATACCGCTTTCATCGCAAAACGTCCTTCGGCAGCGAGATTGAGTGCAGCATGCGTTTTTTTGGGCCGCTGGCGATTTCGAGGGCCTCCTTGAGAATTTCCCCTTCCATCGTCTTCTTGCCCAGCAGGCGCTGTAATTCCTTCACCTGAGCCTGAAGCGCCCGGTATTCCGAGGCAGGGACAACCTCCTCTTCGGCTGCCGTTGCGACCAATGCACCCTGTGACGCAAGCTTGCGCCACGCGAACAGCTGGTTAGGCGCAATGCCATGACGACGGGCGACCAGACTGACCGTTGCGTCCGCCTCGTAGGTTTCGTGGACAATCGCAAGTTTCTCCGCGGTACTCCAGCGTCGACGCCGCTCAGGGCCGGAAAGAATTTCCATCTTAATGCTATTACCAGTCATAATGTGAACAGTAGTCCTATCACTTATTTAAGTGGCAGAAACTGTCCGGGCAATTAAGGGGCTATTCCACTTAATTGCATGAATCAAGCATCTAATTTCGCGGCGAACGGAGCAAACAGAACGCTTCATCCCGGAAGCGAAGAGCGACATAGCTACATTGATTCATGTGATCGATCAAACAGGCCTGCTCTGGTGCTGACATTTCTTCCATCGTACAGCGCTCTTTCGCACATGTCTGACTATAAATCTGACCGGTGGGGACATATGCGACGAAAAGTGAAGTCTTCGCCCCCTTCGGGTTGAGCGTTTCATATGCCGCAATCAACCGTTCGAAGGCCGTACGATCCTGTCCCACAGGGCTAAGATCGATCCCCATCTCACCAACCTCGCCGACCATTTTCATGTAGCGCAGATGTTCTGACTCGGAACAAACAAGTCGATCAGCCTTCGTAGGGATCGAAAACGTCAAGACAACTGCACTGACGATAGCCGCCAACTTCCTTATCATTTCACTTTCCAGCATTGTTTAAAGTTTGGTTTTACTGTCGACTTCCTGTCTCTCCCGTCGCTCAATTCCCGACATCTGCGCCAACTCCGGCCATGTTCGGGACAACTCCAAGAGGGTCATTCTTGACGATATGCGGCCGCAATGACGTCGAAGGCCCTTTCTGTCAGCGTTGCCAACCGGAAGTCGATCAATCCAGCTTACAGGTCGGGACAAACATCTGGTTATAATCTGCGTTCATCTGACGGGCTTGTTCCGTATATTCGAGCGGAGTTCGGTTCGGTGGAGGAGGCCAGGTGAATGCTTCATTGGCGCATTTGCGGGCTGCTGCCCAACATGCGAGGCTTCGCGGATCGGAACCATAAGACGAGACCCCGTTGCCGATTTTAGCCGTTTGAGAAGCTCGCTTTTCAGCTTCGGCTCGCTGACTTGCCGGATCGTAGACATTCTTGAACTGAAAATCTCCATCCGGCGAGACGTGCCCCTCCTCCACGCTGAATGACAACGCTCCATCTGCCCGACAGATGATGCGATCTTTTTCCACTGCTTCAGGGCCATAAGACGCTGGCAGGTAAGGCCAGCGAATAATAACCTCGAGCGCATCTCCCACTTGACGCATAGAACCAATGTCTATCATCGCATCCGTCGGTGACTTGTCCCCGCTACTAGAAACCCATTGAGCCGAACCAGCTGCTATCAACTTTTGGTCCACCTCCTCCGCAAGACTGACATTGGCAAACAATATGGTGGCCAATGTCAGAAGAACTCGGGATTTTCGCATAAACTCCCTCTTACAAACCGTTATTCTGCAAGAATCTGTTTATCAGCATAATGTCGTATTTCGAACTGGACTATACTCCGTTTGTCGTGAGGTGTTTTCCATCCAGACCGGATGTGCGCTTTGTCAGACTTTCCACGCAGCCGCGGCCAGGTTAGATCCGACGATCAGAAAGATTGGCATTTTCGATCATGAACATACTTGCAATTTCAGGCAGCGCACGCCGACGGTCCACTAACACGGCTTTATTGAGAGCTATGCAATCGATTGCTCCGAAGGATGTCGTCATCAATGTGTTTGATGGTATCGGAGACTTGCCAGTCTTTTCGCCCGACCTCGAGGGTTCCGACGAGCCCGATAATGTGCGGCTTTTCAAACGGGCTGTTTCGGAAAGTGATGGGTTGATCATATCAAGCCCCGAATATGTCCGCAGTCTCCCAGGCGGCTTGAAAAACGCCATCGACTGGCTTGTTTCCGGCGATCAGGTGATCGCGAAGCCTATTGCACTCGTCCATGCTTCGCATCGTGGAGACGATATGCTGGAAACGCTCAGAACAGTGCTTTCGACTGTAAGCTCTGGTTTCAACGAGAGCCTTTTCTTCCGGCTTGCTGTCATGAATGAGGCGCCGGAACAGATCCTGAAAATACTCGAGATTCCTTCCAACCGGCAGGTTGCCGAACGGTTTCTGTTTGACTTCGCCACCTTTAGCCAAGAACGGCTCGCGGAAGACGCAAACACCAAGTCCTGACGTCAGCAATTGTCTGGGGACAAGTCGATGGCAGCCCCCATAAGGCGCTGCCATCAAGCATCAAAATTAATTCAGCTCAGCGAGCATATCGTCATAGACCTTGCAGGCTCCGTCGAGATCCGTCGCGGCCTGCGTTTGAGCAGCCGACATCTTCTGAGCAACGGCTGCAGCCTTTTGAGGGTCCTTTGCTGCTAGTTCCTGCATCTTTTGCGAGACCTCGGTTGCCTTTGCAGTCGCTTCTTCGGCCGTGCAGGCAAAAGAAGGAGTAGCTGCAACTACGAGTGCGGCGGCCAAAAGATATGCTTTCATAACATTCCTCATCAATTGTTTGATTCAACAATTCCTAAATACAGATCGATCTTCCTGTTGGCACCACTACTCCCCTCAATTTCCGTTTCCGGATGTCTTATTACTTCAAGACATCAATACACTGTGTCTTCGGTTTTGCAGCGAAACCGCCTAGGTCTCAACGCTGGCAGTTCACGATCAAAGCTGCGATTTCGTCAGGGTCGTTACGGCTTAAAGCATCTTGATGCTGCAGTTCAGGAGCCCACTTCCGAATAATTGATTGCCACAGTTGAGCAAGCTCCGGCCCCAAAAGCCTGTTCAGAAGCGCGCGCGAATAGAAATGGCCTACAGCCAGCACCAGAAGCAGCACTCCGCTTGCCGTGCCCACAATATAAACGAACCGCATGAAATCTGACATGAGCAATGCCGTCATTTCGTTTATCGGGCCGCCAAACGACGGCACTTTCGACAACAGAAAGACAGCCAACGCCGGAACAATGATAATCGACGCCGCTGCGACCGTGACCTTTCTGGTCAAAGAATATCGGTGATAACAGCGGCCGAACCTCCCCTCGCCCACAATCCTGTCGAGAGCGAGTGCCTGTCGATAAAAATCATCAGACTTCTCGACCGGAATGCGTTTCCGATCAATGAGCGTATGCAGGCCCTCCAGTTGACGGCTGGCAAACTGCGATAACAACATGGCGGAACCAAAGCTATGAAGGAAATTCATTGAATGGCTCCCCGTTTCAGCATCGATCGCGATTGAAGTCGTTGATCATATTGTTGAAGTCCTGATTGAACGCGCGGACATCCATGGCAACCGGATCGGAAAGGCTGCTAAACTCATGGCCCTTGTAATCGCCTCGCTCAGCACGCTGAATGGCATTACGTCCGCGTGCCAGGACGCTGTTGATCGAACGCATCATGCTCGTGCAACCATCCGGCCTGCTTTCGCGGATCTTTTTATCAAAGCCTTCCGCCATTTTATTGACCTGATTGAGACTGTCGCCAAAGGCCCGTGCAGTTTTTTCTTCACCCTTCGACTGGAAGAATTCATCGGCAAGTCGCGCGGTCTGCTTTGAATAAAAGATTATGCCTGCGCGAAAATATTCGACAGAGTCCTTCTGGGCCTGCTCGAACGCAGCACGGGTGTTCACCTCATCTCGCTTGCTGATACCGTTATAGAAATCTTTTTCTGCGGCTGCGACTTTCGCCATTGCGGCAACGTAATCGCCATCCTTTTCACGGGCCTTTTTTCCCTTGTCTGCGAGATAGCCATTCGCCTGTGCGTAGCTGTCCAGTTCCGTATTCAACGGTTCAACTTCTTTCAACGCCGCAGTAAGGGCTTTTGCAGCCTCGTCGATCTCGGGTGGTTCCGCCGGCAACGCCAAAGCCTTGTCGAGCGTCTCACGCATACGTTTGATATTATACGGACTTTCGACGGAATAGTTTTTGAGCTCCCGGCCCTTTTCCAGCGTCTCCTGATAATATTTCAGATGGTCAGCGAGATTGGCTGCGAAAGACGCGCTGCCGTTTGCCGCGTCAATATAGGTATTGTATTTCGCAATCTCCTGCTGCTGGGCTGAAGACTGTTCAACCTCCGCCGTTGATTGCTCATCCTTTTGATCATTGCAGCCTGCAAGGCAAACTCCTGCAGAAAGGAATAACGCAGTTAGAAGCGATTTCATAATTGGTGTCATGCTACTTTAACGTCACACTAATGCGTGAACGAGCCTTTTTTTCGGAATTGGAATTGTTTCGACTGGGTCTGATAACTGGTTTGAATCCGTCATGCGGTATCTGCGTCGAAAACGCAGGCAACCAATCGCGTTTATGAGCCCAGACTAACGGGCGAAGAAAGCAGCTGCCGTAAACCAGGCTGCTATAACAATGAGCGGGACTGACCAGTACTCCATCTTTATGAAGAACAGATCGTGCCCGACCGCGCTGTCGCCAGATGAGCGACTGGTGTTTCCGTTGGGCACAAACCGGGATTTGCTCGCTTTGTTGAGATATCGGCCAGCTATCCAGTTGACGACACCGGCCATGGTTAAGGAGAGCGCAAAATCAAGAGCTTTTGTCCAGTCCGGCAACTGTAAGGTTTCTGTCACCCAAAGTGTGCCGAGCAAAGTGGTAACCGTCACCGCTCCGATAATAAAGATGGAGAGAAAACCCCATCCACGCCAAACAATAATCATTATTCTTCCATCCATCTTCTAAAACAACACAGGCCCGTCCTCCCAGGGGCGCGTACGGTGTTTAGACGCAGGATTTGTTATTTGCAAATCGGTGGATAGGAATTGCGTATTCACGTTATTGCAGGAGCGCGCGGGAACACACATCGCAATCGCGGCGTTGTTGAGTGAACTTCATCCTATGGCAACTCCGGAGAGACGTCATAACTCGCACAGCCAACGGCCGTGGCATTAGGTTATAGGACGCATTGATTCCGACGCCTTTGGCGAAACGATCGTTCTTGACTATTCGTCTGCATTTAACTTTGTGACGTTTCGCTCCCAGATTAAACCAACCTCAGCATTTTGTCTGCTGACAAAAGTTGGAAAATATTGCTTTAAATCAATATGATAATCTACAAGAGCAAGAGCTATAGACCCTGCGACGGTGTTAACTTATTATTAACTTTAAATTTGTTGCGCATCCCTAAGAATCGGACATAATAACGGTTAGATTGGCCATTCTGGCTAAAAATCGTTTTTATGGAAATCAATGGGTAATGAACGAGATCTCGCTCAAAAAGCCGAAAGCCACGCTTAAATTCGAAAAACACATCCTCGATCAAGGGGATCAAATTTCGAAGAAGTTGCATTTGCTCAGCGTTCAGAACTTCCCTGATTCTGGAAAGAAGACGCTTCGTTCATTCTCTCTTGCAGAAGCATCACAATATATAGGGGTAAGTCAGAGCCATCTTAAGAAACTTCATTTGGAAGGCAAAGGCCCCGCTCCTGAAACTTCGCCGTCTGGTCGGCGTTCGTACACCGCAGAGCAGATGCACGACATTCGCCAGTATCTTGATCAAAACGGTCGGTCGGAAACACGTAAGTACGTCCCTCACAGAAAGCCAGGTGAACATCTTCAGGTCATAGCGGTCGTAAACTTCAAGGGCGGCTCTGGGAAAACTACAACTACCGCCCATCTGGCTCAACATCTGGCCCTTACTGGTCATCGCGTCTTGGCAATCGACCTCGACCCTCAAGCTTCACTTTCGTCACTGCACGGGTTTCAACCGGAGTTGGATCAGGTCCCTTCAATCTATGACGCGATCCGATATGATGAAGGGCAAAAGCCGCTCTCTGAAATTATTCAGAACACCAACTTTCCTGGACTGGACATCGTGCCTGCAAATTTAGAATTGCAGGAATTTGAATATGATACCCCGCTCGCAATGAGTGACCGCAATTCTAATGCTGGTAAATCATTCTTCACCCGCATCTCCAAAGCGCTCGAAGAAGTTGACGACCAATACGACATCGTCGTCATTGATTGCCCTCCACAGCTTGGCTATCTGACCATAACGGCGCTCACGTCAGCCACAGCAGTTCTCATCACGATACATCCCCAGATGCTGGATGTGATGTCGATGGGCCAGTTCCTCCTGATGCTTGGCAATATTCTCGAGCCTATCCGCGCTGCTGGCGCAGAGGTAAATCTGGAATGGTATCGCTACCTTGTAACAAGATACGAGCCAACAGATCAGCCACAGGCTCAGATGGTGGCTTTTTTGCAGACATTGTTTGGCGAGTTTATCCTCAAGAACCAGATGGTCAAATCAACCGCTGTCTCGGATGCTGGGATCACAAAGCAAACTCTCTATGAGGTCGAAAAAAGCGCGATGACGCGTTCGACCTATGAACGTGCAATTGAATCATTAGATGCCGTCAATGGCGAAATTGAAGGCCTTATCCACGAATCTTGGGGCAGATGAGTTTGTCTGCTGACAAATCCAGCATTTATGATTGCAAATTCAGTGAGATAAGCGATTACGGAGACTGAAATGGCTAGGAAAAATCTTCTCGCGGGACTTACGGAGTCAACCGAAGAGCCAGTGACGTCCAATTATCGGATCGGTGGTGCATCCAAATCCATGATCCGTTCTGTTAATGAGCTTGCACGTCAAGCTGACGCTTTCCTTGAAGGTGAGCAAGTAGTCGACCTCGATCCAAATGTTATAGACAGTTCTTTTGTATCTGATCGTCTTGGCACTGATGGTGAAGAATATCAGGAGCTTCTGCAAGCTATTCAGGAACGCGGACAGAACAGCCCTATACTCGTTCGTCCTCATCCAAGCGTAGATGGTCGCTTTATGATCGTCTTTGGTCATCGCCGTGTAAAGGTCGCCCGCGAGCTCGGACGCAATGTTCGAGCAGTTGTAAAGGCACTTGACGACAAAACACATATTATCGCGCAAGGGCAAGAAAATTCGGCTCGAGCAAATCTCAGCTTCATTGAGAAAGCTCTTTTCGCAAAAAATCTTGAGATTCTCGGATATGACCGTGAAACAATCTCCTCAGCACTTGCAGCTAATGCGGCAGCGGTTTCCAAGATGATTTCCGTAACGTCCCGTATTTCGCCGGAACTCATCAATGTTATAGGATCAGCCCCCGGGGTGGGGCGCGAACGCTGGCTTGAACTAAGCCTTCTGGTCGAACGTAAGGCCACTGCGATTTCCGAAATCGTAACTTCGGAAGATTTTGGTTCAATAGATAGCGACGAGCGTTTCAATCGGGTCTTCGCTGCGGCGAATGCCAAAGGCAAGCCGGTCAAAAAGGAACGAACCACACCAACGGCAAAGTCGTGGGGATATAGCGAATTTGCAATTACGATGAGTCAAAAGCCGAAACGGGTCGATTTCTCTTTCAGAAGCGAGAAGGCTAGACCGTTCGGCGATTGGTTATCCGAGCGACTTGAAATCCTTTTTGAGGAGTTCAAGCAATCAGAAACCAAGAATGGAGATTAAGCCGCAAAAGAAAAAGGCCCCCAAACGTTGCCGTCGTGGAAGCCCTTCTCGATGTTTTAGCAGACTGAGAATCGCATTTCCATGAATCAGTGTCAAGAGTCGTAAGCGTCTTTTTGGCGGGTGGATTTCTTTTGCCTTTTGAAAGGTGAGAGGGAATGCAAGTTCTGAAGACTGACACGTCCGCATTGCGTGGGCGAATGAAGGTGTTTGCTCAAAATTCTGGCCGGCAAGAGAAGCCCAAGCAGGGGAGGGGCGTAAACAGATGGGCGCTCTACAAACAGCTTTGCGTCGCTAAGGCAGAATTCGGTATGAATGATCGTTGCCTTGCTGTGCTGAGCTCGCTGTTGTCATTTCTACCCGATGATGAATTGGATGAGAAAAGCGGTCTCGTCGTGTTCCCATCCAATCGACAGCTTTCGCTGCGCGCCCATGGCATGCCGGAATCTACACTGCGGCGACACCTGACGTCCCTGATCGAAGCCGGGATCATTGCGCGCAAGGATAGTCCGACGCGTAAACGTTATGCTCATAAGGATAGAGAAGGCGGCATCGAGCTTGCTTTCGGCTTTTCCTTTGCGCCCTTGCTCGATCGCGCCTCTGACGTTGCTGCTATCGCGGATAAAATTCTCGCCGATCAGAAAGCACTGAAGCGTCTTCGCGACGAAGTGTCGGTCATGCGCCGAGATATCGCGGCAGCCTTTGCGGATAAGGCTCACGAAGCAGGTGAACCTGGTGAACGTATCGAAGCATTGTTTGTTCGCTTCCGCGCCATTGTCGACGCTATTCCTCGCCGTGCATCTCTTGATGAACTGTCCGCAATCAGGGCCAGTTTTGAAGCCATTCGTGGTGAATTGGCTATCGCTCTGAAAACAATAGAGATTGTTCCGGAAATGAGCGGCAGCGTCGCTCAATATGAGCGGCAGCATAGTGAATCCCTGCCAGAATCCCTTTTTGAATCTCAAAATGGCAAAAAGATTGATTTGAATGCGCTTTCCGCGGAAACACCCGTTTCTGTGAAGCTGAAGGAAGGAACTTCAGGCCAGTTAAAGCCATCCATTTCTCTCGACCAGGTGCTGCGATCATGTCCAGACATCCGCGAGTATTGTACGAATGGCATTACGTCATGGCGTGAGCTTCTCGATGCCTCGCGTATTGTCTCACGCTTTCTCGGTATCAGTCAGTCAGCCTATCAGGAAGCGATCCGTTTCATGGGGCCAGAAACCGCTTCGACGGCTATTGCTTGGATCCTGCAGAAACTATCAACCATCAATTCGCCCGGCGGATATCTACGATCTCTGACACAGAAGGCGAGGGGAGGGACCTTCTCAATCCGTCAGCTCCTGTTTTCGGAAATGATGGCAAGTGGGTGTCTCGTCTCGATGTGAGACTGCTTGGGCCCGGTTCTGAAGGCACAGCCATGAATTGGAAACATCTATCGAGAATAAGCCAAATTCTGGGCTCGGGCCTTGTCGCGGGACTGCTTTCTTGGCTGGTCTGGGCTGGTGCACAGGGTCTAGTAGGCGTCATACAGAACGGGAGGATCGTCAACAGACGAGGGCCGGACGTTTACATGAGCGATAATCCGATCATATTTTGGGCGCTAAGTGGATTTTTTGCGCTCGGCGTCATTCTTGTGGCCGGTCTGGCGTTGATTTGCTTATCGCACTGGTTGTCCTTTTTCCGACGTTCGAGCCGTTAGGCGAGGGGCTTTAATAACGATAAGCGGTTTGGCGGATGATCGCCAAAAGAAGAGGGCGTCTCGGTTTCGTTGAATGGCTTCCCTGCAAGGCGCGTATGGAGTACCGCTGAACAGGGAGATCAGAAATATAAGCGTAGGCCGCCCGCCGCCAGAATGCAGCGGTGGACCTGGCTACAAGTCTGCGGGATGCCGATTCAGACCGGTCGAACAGGATCGCCAACGGTGTCGGGTAGAACGCCGAGCGGCTGCACGAGCAAATCGGCGATTGCCGTTGCTCTTCGAATATCCTTATCCGTGGCAAGGACAGGGTTCGATCTGATTTGCGACTTTTCGTTCATGCTTCCTATTCCCCGCGCTCTGGTGGTTTGCTGTCCTATTGAGGGAATGTGAACAGAGTTTGACGTGCCGATATTGTTATCCGTGCCGCCAGCATAATTGTCCAAATCCAATATATGTCGCAGCCTGTCGCGTCCAATTCTGTAGGAATGATCAGCTTTCGCCAGTCATTAAAGTCATTTATCGCATTAAGCAGGCGTCGATGACACACATACCAGAACGACTTGCCAGTCAAAGAGCTTTGGTTAAAATAGCAATTGCTGCCAATCATGATGTTCTGTGGTTGAATGATGAGGAACAGTGCCGTTCAGTGAGCAAACTGAAAATAGTGAAATTCGAAATTAAGAAGGGTTGGAATGTTTAATTTTCTTGGATTTGAATTTTCCAGTTCCATTATTACAACGCCTGTATCGGTTATTATTACCATTCTGGCGATATATCTGGGACTGCGTTGGCTTAAGAGCTTCTTTGTCATGACACCCCAGCAGCACGTGAGAATTATTGAAACCTTCGGCCGTTACACTGGCTATCGTAAAGCGGGTTTGTCGATAAAATTTCCCTGGCCATTTCAGCGCGCTCGCTCGCCGTTTTCCTTGCAGACGAAACAGATATCTCTTCAGCTGGGCGTCAAATCCAAAGACAATGCCTTCGTCACCATGCCGATCAGCCTGCAATATCGGGTTATTCCTGCTGCAGTAGAGGCGGCCTTTTACGAGTTACATAATCCCGAAGAGCAGATCGAATCCTACGTCGCAACAGATGCACGTGCGGTCGCTGCGGCGAGAACATTCGACCAACTTTATACTGATCGAGACGAATTCACGCGCACTGTCCGTGAATCTCTGGACGAAGCTATCAATGCATATGGTTATGAGATCCGTGCCGTGTTGATTGATGACCCGCGGCCAACGCCGGAGATGATTTCAGCCTTCAACGAAGTGCTTGCTTCTCAACGCAGATTGGAAGCGGCACACAATGATGGAGAGGCTGAGAAAATTAAGCGGACAAAGAGTGCGGA
Organism: Ochrobactrum teleogrylli; assembly: GCF_037482325.1. Taxonomy (NCBI): domain Bacteria; kingdom Pseudomonadati; phylum Pseudomonadota; class Alphaproteobacteria; order Hyphomicrobiales; family Brucellaceae; genus Ochrobactrum; species Ochrobactrum teleogrylli. The sequence goes on along the minus strand of NZ_JBBHKQ010000003.1, from coordinate 88,918 downwards.
AGCGTCTGCTGCCGCCATGTCGATAACGGCGCGGGGCATCGCAGCCAGTCGCAGCATTATCGCAGAAGGCAATGCGCGAGCCCTTGCCGCGTTTCGAGCGGATACGACACTGACAGATGCGGACGCCATGGCGTTCATGATGGAAATCAATCGGCTTGAGGCGCTAAGGGACGCTGCGTCTCACGGAGGAAAAACAGTGTTGGTTACGGGAGATGCACATGGTGGAAATTACGAGACCAGGGCGCTCTTAAGTGCGTTGGCAGACGACGACGGACTGAAATCAGAAAAAGATGCGTGGCGGGAAACTGGTTTGATCGGCACTGTGAAACAGCAGACCGCTCCGTTAAAGACAGATCAGGTTAACGACGAACGGATCAACAAGAAAAATGATTAGTGGTTCGGGTCAAAAGCTTCCTGAAACAGACGAAGTCATCCGGATTTCTGCAAGGAGAAGATGGCCCCTATTCAGATCATTCGTGGTTGTGTTCTTTTGCGCCATTTCCACGGTACACGCAGCTTCGAGTGAAGCGGTCAAGATTGACTTGCAGAACGGACTATCGGCCTGCGTCGATCTGAAGGCCGGGCAGGTGAGGAGGCAGGCGAACATTGTTTCCTTCGACGCGAGGTTTAATTTGCACCGGTCGATCGGAATGTGTGGATGCATGTCTGCATTGGTCAATTACACCGCCAGCGTGGACGTCAACGGCATACGCCAGAAGCTGCAGCAAGGCATCATTTCACTTGCACGAGAGGGCGATAGAACAGTGATCCTCGCATCGGATCAGAATCTGATTGCAGGTAAAGATGTCCGCGTCGAACTGTCCTGCGCCGGGCCACTGTGACTGAACTGATTTGGCTGCACGAACGCTATCATGACGCAAGTTTTGACTTTATTTTCAAGCGTAGCGGTCCAGATTCACTGTGGTCGTGCTTAACTTAATGTAATGGTGCCCTGAATGAAAAATAGATCTTTCATAGCGGTCGTCATCGCGATTGCACTTGCCGGAATTAATGTCCCCGTGCGGGCCGACGGTTTCAAAATCCATGAGCTGACGCCCATCAAGCAGGAGTTCTGGTCAATTTTCGATGCCTCCGCGCATCATGCGGAAGAACCGACTAACTTTCGGATGTCCTGCTGCGGAACAGATGACGACCAGCATTTGATGATCGCTATCGATCGCCATGTCGACGAGCAAGGGCAAGAAAACAGAACGGACGAAGGTTATCTCACAGAGCTGGACGTCAGTTCCGAAAAAATCGGTTTCAAGATCGAGAAAATCGATGTGTCCCCTGCGATTGGACGACTTATCCGCCTTCCGAATGTAGGTGGCCTGAAGGGGGTGAATATTTTTGTCGTAGAAGCCGGAGACAGGCTCACAATCCAGTCGGTTGCGCCGACCGAGGAGACCGCTGAGAACAATGCGCGGAAGGCCTTGGAAATAGCAAAAAAGCACGTCATTGGGCGATGACCCGGTCTATGGTTTAAGCGCATTATTCAATTGTCTTCTGTTAAGTCTCAATCGATCGGACCGTACGAAGATTTCATAGATAAAAAACTGAAATCAAACGCAGTGTCATCCTTCGCTTGAGCAATCACAGCGCTTGCAAACGATAGGCAGCTGCGAAAATGGATAGGTCGTCGTGTACTTCCGTTACATTGCCGGCAGATCGCAGTTCGATGCGATCATCAGGGTGGGTAAAAACATCAATGATTACCTCACCGTGGACGAATGCATCAAAGGAAGCGTTAAGTAGCTGGCCGCCCCCTTCATTCAGGGCTTTTATCGCTTTGTAGAGTGCCTCGGCCCGAGCGGGACCCAAAATCATGATGTGACTCCATCTTGGTATTGGCAATCAGCATAATCCTGCCCGTGACGCTTGGCGGTCGTCATGCACTAATCCAGACCAAAAGTTGTGCGGAATGGTAACCCTCGCTCTTGGCTTTATTAGAGAGCCATTGGAAGGAGAGAACAAAGGCTTCGAATTTTCATCATCGAAAGGTGAACAGATGACTTACACGTAGGAAGTCATCTGTTTTGACAGCACCCTGGTGCAGATGCTGCGGAGCAATTCGCCTCAGGTTCGACCCAGACGTCTACGCAACTCTTCATTCTCAGCACGCAGCTTTGCAGCAAGTTCTTGGCGTAGCTTGAGGTTCTCTGCTTCCAGTGCAACCAAGCTGGAAAGATCATCGCTGGACGACCCTGCCGACGGCGCGGGCGCTTTCTTTGTAGCAGCGTTCTTCCAGTTATAATAGGTCTGCTCACTCACTTTAGATTGCTGCAATGCAGCCTTGAGAGTGGTCTTGCCATCTTTTGTGGCTTTTTCGATCGAAGCAAGGATGGAGGCGCGCTGGGCCGGCGTATACTTGTTGCGCTTGTTCTCTACCGGTGGAGTTGCAGCGGGTTCTGCTTTTGAAGCAGCTTCGGCTGCTTTCACTGGTCTGGATGCGGCCCTGGTAGTTTTAGCGGCAGGTGCTGTAGCCGCCTTTGCGGGCCTAGGCTCAGCTTTTTTGCGTGGCGCACGGGTTTTCTTCGTGGCATCCACAGGCTCGGCGGTTTTCACCTCAACTGGTGTCTCGTTTACTGCTGCAATGGTTTCGTCTGCCATGGTATGCTTCTCCAGATCAATGTTTGGAAATTCATTTAGGCGTCAAAAATACAGGTCAATGGTTGATGTAACAATAAGGCCGTGTACATCATGTGTTCAAGATGAGATGAACTTGCTTTCAGGACATATCGATCAGGTCGGACATTCTGTTGAGTGTTGAAAATCCGCCGCATAATATGTAGCTACTGCTAAAAGCCCTTTGACGCGCGCGGAGCGTACCTTCAAATCTCCTCTGGAAAGCTACTCACGGATGAAAAATCCAAACCGTAATATTGTCGTTGAATATAAGAACAAGCGTACTCGCAAGGGCTCGTCATCTTTGTGGGGAAATCTGGATCTGAAGTCGATTGCCCGGCAAGTGGAGGCCGATGCGCCGCAATCTCCAGTGGAGGTTCGGGCCCAGCCTGATCTATCCAAGCTGATCGAGCGCAGAACCGAGAACGCCACTACAAAAGTTGTGGCTCATGCTGAGCCGGTCATCGAGCAAGTTGAAGAGGCTCTGAGCGAGCCAGAACTTTCCAACATGGACGCCTCGAAACCGGAGGAAGCATCCCTTGCAACGGAAGAGCTGCAAACGGCAAACATGGCGGGAAATCCTGTTGTCAGTGAGAAAAAGCCGTCTGTTCCACGTCGTAAGAAGAAATCAGCTCCGCAGAAACACGAAGCGGCAAATCGGGTGGTTGCCGAGCCTGATATTCAGGCTGAATTGTCAGCTCTTGAAATAGAGAATGCCGATCTGAAACGTGAACTGGCCGCCAAATTGCGCATGGAGAACAGACAGTTGCTCAAAATGCTTCGACGATTGGAAAAGCAATAGAGAAACGGTCGCTAAGACTGCTCTGCTGGCCTCATAACTAATCTGTTCACGCGTTGTGGTGACATGTGTAACGGTTATGGTTGCCAAAACTATTGTGTTGTCAGGCTCAAGCTGACAGCATCTCGGCACAGCAGATAGGGAGGTCGATCACGATGAAGTCACTGGGGGAACGTCTCGTTGCGCGGTTGAAGAGTTGGCGATCGCGGAAGAGGCCGGCTTTGCCGAACGAAAAGCCAGATGCTGAACCCACAGTCGGCGAAAGCTCTGAGCAGCCTGAACCTATATTGCCAACGCGACTATCCATCAAAGTAACGACCACAGATCCTGATGAAATACATGGCAAGGCAGCAGCCCAAAAGGTCGAGCCCGTCGCTTCTTCTAAGGGGTTATCACTCGCTGAAGAGTCGAAGATCCCTCAAGAAGCGCCAGTTGTTGTGGAGCCCGAGCGGAAAGAGGAGGGGATAGATGAAATTCTAGCTTCGCCTCCCGTTCTCAAATCACCGCAAAAGCAACGGCACGTGGGAAAGCTGGGCCCCAAGGCTGAAGACGGACCGGTGACAGACGAAGAACTGGAAGAGCTGGAAGCGGAAAATGTCCGGCTCAAGCTCCTGTTGAATGAGCGGTTAGAAGCGAAGCAGGGTGGTTCTGAAAACCGATAAGCTGCGAAACTTCGGATGATTTTGGATTAAGACACAGGGAATAGTGATGGCTGTTACATTGTTGCACGGCACTGGAAATCTCATCTGCGACGGCGTTGATGTGGGCGGCGTTGAATTCAGCATTGCTAGTCCTGCAGATGGTCCGGATGTGATCAGGCGTGGAAAAGTGTGGGGAAACAAAAAAGCAGTTGGAGCAGCATTGAACGCTACCAAGACCGAACTCGCTGTGCCTGAATTCGGAGGCTTTCTACTACTGGATATTCAGGATCTGGACCGGGACGGTGGGGCGCTGTTCACGGTTTTACAACCCGCCACCGTCTGACGACGGAATGGTCGTAAATCTATGTCGATCAACGATCGCCAAAGATTATCGAATTGCCTTTATGATAATTACCGCTCCCAATATGCATGAGTGGGGTCGTGCATGGCGTCGCTGAAATAAACAAAATCCCCGGCGGCTCTTTCTGGGCCGCGGGACACACCACACATTGTTCAGACTGGGGTCGGTTTCTGATCGAGGTCACTGTTTACCCAATATAGGGCCAACGAGTGCGCGATAACACCTGCGGGTCAGTTTCGGCTGGGCAGGAATGATGTATGAAGCGAGGAGCGCTGCGTCCAGATTAGCGCTAATTTTGCCGCCTTTGCTTGGAGTAGAGGAAGGTTAGTTCTCGGCGAAATTCGGTACTCGCCGGCTTTTGTTGAATGATTGGTTTTAATCAGATTGTTGTTCGACAAGCCGACCTTCGTAATCCTGACCACCGTAGTAAATACCGAGAATGCGAACTGTCTGACTTGTGCGATCAGTCGTGTAGGCGATCAGGACACGGCGGCGGAAACCAAGAGTGCGCAAACCTAGCAACAGGTCGTCACGCGCTGTACCCCGCTCAGGAAAACTTTCCAGAGCGTCGCAATGGGAAACGATTTCATCAACAAAACGTTCGCCAGCTTCCGGCGAACCCGCTTCTGCGATATAGGATTCTATGGCCGCCAATTGATCAAGGGCCTCGGGGGCATATTCGACAGCGAAGCGTTTCACGGGCTGACGGTTTTCCTGCTGGTGCGCCTGGCAGCTAGCTGGGCGCGCAGTTGCACAGAACTAAGTGCTCGGCCCGGATCGGCGTCAAGGGCGGCGGCAGCCGAAACGACTTCGTTGCGCAGCCAGGCCTCGACGGCCTTGTCGCGGGCTGCAAGTGCGCGCAGGCCGTCACGGAACACCTCGCTTTCGGTGGCATACTCGCCTGCTGCAACTTTGGCCCTGACCATTTCGGCCATTTCATTGGGCAGGGTAATGCTGAATTGTTGTGTGGAGCGGCGCATGGTGCATACCTCCTTTGTAGGATTTAATCCTACAGCCGTCGACTAGATGAATCAAGTCGAACCGACGTCAAAACTGGTGTGGCAAGCCAGACAATGTTATGAACACCTGCTCTAGCCGCACAGAATATCGAGCGGCTCACAACATTGAGAGTTTTGCTACCGGTGACAACCGTGGGTGATGGATGACCGGTGCAGCTTTGCGATTGACCTGCAGAAATGTAGCCCAACGATGATGCACGTATAGCATCGATATGTGTTTTAGCCCGAAATAATGAATCGCCTACGCGGTAGTTCCAATGCGAGGACTTCATTTGCGAAGAGAGCGTAGCGAAGGGAGCAGGCCGGAGGCACCCGCGCTTTTAATTTGCGCTGTAGGGTTGCCGGAGGCCTCATTCAAATGATGGCAATTTTCTTGACCGCTACGTTCCAATAGATACCCTAAATGGTAATATTGAAACCGGGGTTAGATGCCAGTTATCAGCTGCTAAGGCCTTTGAATGCCGTTTAGGAAGAATGAACGAGAAATTTAGGGTTGTCTGACGATACCAAATCGGTAACATGATGCCGAAGTAATGCTTGACCTTTTCAAGGAGATTTCTGTCCGGACCTTAAAAGAAAAACCGCTCCCGAAAAAATCCGGAAGCGGGGTGCAAATTTCAAATATTCCGTAAAAATAAAGTCGCACTCCCAACTTCCAAAGTCAATACAAAACGCTTTTCGGCGAACGGGAAAGCTTTGCCTGGTCCCTAAGAGGAGACGAGGAGTATGGGGGAAGCCCTACAGCCTGTGCGGCGGGTCGGCCGCAAACAGACATCACAACGAACCGAGTTTCGGCGGCTGGCTCAGACTGCGGAAATTGGAACGGTGACACGCGGCCAACTGATCGGACTTGCGCAGTCACTCCCTTGCCTTGGCCTCATCAACGGCACAGAGGCGCACTTGCTTGTTGTACTGATCAATACGGCTCCAGCAGACAGCTATGACAAAGGTGGCCGACCGATCGTGTTCAAATCCAATGCGGCGCTTGCTTTCGAGATCGGACGATCCGAGGGACGTGTGAGCCGCATGTTATCACGGCTATTCGATGCCGGTTTAATAACAATGCAGGATAGCGGCAACTATAAGCGCTATCCGGTCCGTAATGGGAGCGGCAGTATTGCCGACGCCTGTGGCATCGATCTGCGCATTCTTATAGCTCGCTTCCCGGAGTTTGATGGGATGGTCCGGAAGGCAAAGGCGGAAAAGAAAGCACTCAATGCGAACCTGCGCCGCTATCGCGGTGCTGTTCGCAATCTGCGTTACGCACTCGCCTCTATGGAGGATCTGCCCGCGCGGCTGCGCGCCATGATCGAGCAGCGTTTCGCGCGTGTGCTTGATGCCGTAGGCATCGCGACCAAAGCATCCAGTACCGTTCTTCGTCGCGCAACAGGCTTAATCGAATGGATCATCGAGAGGGTAATGCAGCTGCCTCACGGTGAGCAACCTTCCGCTAGAAACGAAGATTCGACACGCCCATATGTCGAAAACGACATGCACAACCAGATTACAAACCCCTATTCCCTTGGATATTGTAAGAATGAAATGCGTTCGGCATACGCCGAACAACTCAGTTTCCCTAAAATCGGCTTCGCCGGTAAGACAGCTCTCGAGAAGAGCTTGGGGCGCAATTCGAGCCAGGTCAATCAACCGCTCTACTCCCCACAAGCGTTAGTGGCTCTGCAAGACCTGATACGGGCAACACCGGCGCTGACCACTTACGGAGTGTCGCGCCCTCGCACCTGGACTGAATTGGCCCGGCTCGCCCCGCAAATTTGCCGCATAGCGGGCATTTCCGAAGATGCACGCCGCCGCGCTATCGATCAGATGGGAGAACAGGCCGCCGCCATTGCCATCGCGATCACGCTGCAGAAGTTCGACGAGAGGCAAGTGAAGTCGCCGGGCGGCTATTTGCGCGCCATGACAGAGCGCGCGGCCGCTGGCGAATTGCATCTTGCGCGCTCGGTTTTCGGGCTTGCTGCCCGCCATGGAATGGAAGGCACGCAATGATCTTTCGCTACGTTTTCGCCGCAGCGGTGGCCTTATGGCCGCAATCGACGCTTGCGAAAGGGAGGAGAGCGGCTTTTTGAGCGGCAAGACGTGGGCATGCAGCCTGGTTGCTCGCCGATCAGGCTGAAGCGATGTTGCGCTACTTGCCGCGAAACCACGGCATCAACATTGCCGAATACGGGTATGCCGAGAATGTAGCACGCGAGCGGTTGCTTCTAATCTGGACGGAGGACGTAGAGAGCCCGCATCTCTGTCAACGGGTCCATGCCTCCAGATAAGTCCGCCCGTGCATAACCAGATTGGCATTATAGGATGATCAGCGTAGAGAACCGATCCGGTTATCCAAATTTGCCAAGATTACACGAATCCTGTTGAAAATGCGCTGCATCCGGCTATCATGCGTGATAATTTCGGTATTGTGTCTACTGTCTGTGTCGACGAGACGAATTGCCATATTGGCGCATAGAGTACACCTCTAATTCGGTTGCTTTTGACGCTCGTTCGCAAGTCGACGCGGTTGCCGCAAAGCCTGAAGCCTGAAAAATTTCCCCGCCTGCGGCTCCTCGCGCGACAAATTTTTCGGCCCTCGGCTTCCTCCGTAGCGCTCCGGCCCAAGGGTGCAACACCGCTTACCGCCGTGCCAGTGAACGATCATCGCAACCACATAGAGGAGTGAATACCATGGCCAACGAAATCACCAACTTCATCCAGTTCGACAGCGAAGACCTCGACACCGCATCCGGCAAAGGCCGCATCTCGACGCTGACCGACGACATCGACATCGAGGTCGTGCCCTTCAACTCGGAAAACCCGGACGCTCCGACGCACCGCGTTTTCGCCAAATCCCCACGTGGCTTCAATATCGAAGTTGGCGGGATCTGGAGAAAGGCAAAGGCCGACGGCGAAGGCTTTAAGCGCAATCTCTCGATCCGCCGCTTGAATTACAACGCCAACCTCGGTCGCTTCGGCGGACAGGACGACCCAAGCCTTCAGGCCGTTCTCGAATGGGATCCGCGCAGTTGATAGTCCAATAGCGCCCGGCCAAGTGCCGGGCGCAACGCACCGAAAGTCGCGAAAATCCCTTTGTTTTCTGGATTTTGCGTGCTTTTTGCGCTAGCGTTAACTGCAACAGGAGTTTTGAAGATGAACGTTCATGCCCCCCGTCCGGATCGATCTCCGGAAGCTGTTGCCAGGCGCAAAAAAGCTACGAATCAGGCGCGCGCCGCAAATATGCGACAGGGCTATATCCACGATCCACTGTTGGAAGAGGCAACAGCGGCCTATGTCGCCGGCGATATCACGCGTGACGAATACAGAGATCGCGTAGTCCGCAAACCGCAGTAGTTCAACCTCAATATTTTTAGTTTGATGCCGCCTGCCCAGGGCAGGCGGCTTTTTATTGGTTTTCGCCATGGCTGAAACGGAATCCAACGGTTCCTATACATATCCGAACACATCGGGCGATCCGGACCGCAGGGATGTGCTGCGCAACAAACTTGGGATTCAGTCGCATAAGGAACTACGCGTCGAAGAATATCGCGCGGCAGCATTCCGGATGGCTGAAATTGCCGAAGGAGACGGCCCGAAAGGGACTTTCAACGCGCAACATCTGAAGGCCATACATGGTCATATTTTCCAAGACATTTATGAATGGGCCGGTCATACGCGCAATGAAAGCCCCGTTGTCGATGGCCAGAGAGTGGAGCCAATTGGCAATCTGTCGAAAGGCGGAACCTCGTTCCTACACGGCTCGCGTATCGAGATGGGCTTGGATGAAGCCTTTAGACCGATCCGGAATCCCGAAATTTTGCGCGGATCGTCGGTCGAACGGTTCGCCGAAATCGCCGGTAATGTCGAGTGACACGAATTTTGGCCCTTGATGTTATTCTAAGTCATTGAAAACAAACATGTCAAATTTAACTGGTTTCAGATATTTTGCCTTTTTTGTCACGATATTCTGCCCTTGAAATAATAAAGGCGTTCGCGATCCGGAAAAGGCGTACCTCACAACGGGTTTTTGGCATCAGGATTTTTGGCACAGCGGTGCCTGTTGACGCAAACTATTCGTCACCCGTCAAATCGTGGTCAAGCTCGTGATAGGCTTCTGGAGGAACGGGCTTTCGATCTGGCGGAAAAGATCGGCCATGTTTGGCAAGGATCTTTTGTGCCGTCTCCCATGGCTTCTCCTGGTTCATCCGGTTACGGACGGTTTCACGAAGGGCGACGATTACAGCATCGGTGATGCTTGTGCGGTCAATGCGCGCAAGCTCGCGCGCGAGCCTATCGGCCTCCGGATTGCGAATATGCAGTGCCATTTGAGTAGCTCAAAGGCGTCCGACCTCTATATTAAAATTGAAGTCATACTAAAAAAATGTTGACATGACTCGCTAAGTGGGTTGTATTTTGAATAAATACTAAAAAAGAGGGACAATGAGCGATCTCGCCAAAATTATCGAGGCTGATCAACAGCCGCTAGGAAAGCGTTTGCGTAGCCGCCGAAAGGCGTTGAAACTAACGCTTCAGGAAGTTGCAGATCAAGCAGAACTGTCAGTAGGATTCATATCTCAAATCGAGCGCGGCATTGCCGTGCCTTCCCTCGTTTCACTGGTTGCCGTTTGCCGGGTGCTTGACGTCGATGTGGGAACCTTTTTCCAGAAGTCTCAGCCTCAGGGGCCGATTACACGTCGAGATAATAGACCGCTTTATGGCCTCGGCTCATTGACGGGAAAAGATGTTACTTACGAGAGGTTATCGGCGGCCTTTCCCGGCAATATTCTGCGCTCGACATTGATCCACGAACCTCCGGGCTTTCGAAGTGAACCGACATCTCATGAGGGGGAAGAGATCTATTACATCGTTCGCGGTTCGTTGACGCTTGAGCTGGAAGGCGAAATTACGATCCTGAACGAGGGCGATACCGCACATTTCCCGTCCTCCCAGACACACGTCACCTGGAATCATACAGGCGACACGACGATCGTTTTTCACACATGCACAATGGACGTGTTCGGTGACGAAAATCAGGGGACCGGTTCGGAAAATGTCCTTGCTGTAACAAGAGCTGTCAACCGACGTGGTGCACCAAAATAATAACAAATAGGGGAACTGAAAATGAGATCTGGCATCAAACTGCTATTGGCCGCATTTTTGGCCACTACATCTATCCAGAATCAAGCGACCGCAGACACCGTACTCAGGCTTGATGAGTCGCCCGTTGGCGAACTCGATCCCGCCAAGGCTTCAGATTACGCCGACTCCATTCTGATGTTCAACATCTATGATGCACTGGTAGTTCCCAAACAGGGAAAGCCTGGCTATGAGCCATTTATTGCTGAATCATGGGAAAGCACTGACGGCAAGGTCTTTACGTTCAGATTGCGCGACGATGTAAAATTTCAGAGCGGAAATCCGCTTACCGCAGATGATGTCGTCTTTTCGCTTGATCGCATGCGCGCCCTTGGCCAAGGGCTGTCATATCTCTTCGACAAAGTGGAAAAGGCAGAGGCGATAGATGCTTCAACTGTCCGTTTCACCTTGAAAGAAATCTATGCCCCTTTCATTTCGGCACTCACGCGTCTGCCTATTGTCGACAGGAAACTCGTAATGGCCAATCTGGGGGATGGCAATGGTCCTATGAAGGACTGGGGCCAGGCATTTCTTTCGAACCATGCTGCTGGCAGTGGTGCTTACACCGTCATTTCGCACAATCCGCAAGAAGAGACGATAATGGCCAAGAACCCGGCTTATTTTCTCGGAGTGCCCGCTACAGCGCCAGATAAGGTGCGTCTGCGCTATGGCCTGGAAGCAGCCACTGTACGCACGTTGATTGCGCAGGGCGAGCACGAAATCTCCTCGCAATGGCTGCCTCCGGAAGTACTCAAGTCGCTCGCTGCCGATGGAGCCCAATTGCTCACAGAAAGGGGAACGTCCGGGTTTTATATCAAGCTGAATACGACGAAGCCTCCTTTCGACGACGTTAACTGCCGCCTCTCAGTAAGCTACGCCTTTGATTATGGCACGGGCGTTAAGATGGTGGCCATCACAGACAATGTTTCCCTGGGCAGTCCTGCTACCGGACCACTCCCGGTCGGCATGTTGGGAGCTCTTCCCAATGAACAACCCCTCAAGCAGGACCTCACCAAGGCGAAAGAATATCTCAGCGCGTGCAAATATAAGCCCGAGGATATGAATATCGATATATCCTGGACGGGTGAGGTTCCAATAGAGGAGCGGTTCGCACTCCTGCTGCAGGCCAATCTCTCGCAGATTGGCATAAAGGCGAAAGTCAGCAAGGTGCCTTGGGCTCTATTCTCCGATCAGGTATCAAAGGCCGAACGTACACCCGTTGTCTCGCAGGTCTTCGTGAACACCATGACGGGTGATCCGGATACTCTCCTATCTAACATGTATCATTCGAGCGCTGCGGGTACCTGGATGTCGCCAGAACATCTGAAAGATGAACAAGTCGACGCTCTGCTGGAGAAGGCTCGTACAACACTTGATGAAGCAGCGCGTGCCAATATCTATGAAGATCTCAATAGGCGGCTGCTCGCAATCGCCCCCTCGATTTTCGCTCAGGATCAGATTTCAGTCTTCGCCGCTTCTGACAAAGTTTTGGTTCCGGCGCTGACTGATCCGTCCAAGGCCTTCGCGCTAGCCGGGTTCGGCATGAGTTTCCGCCTGATGGAAATGAAGCAGTAGTTACCGACGAAACCCGGGTCGTTCATTAGCGGCCCCGCCTTTCAACCGGAATTTGATTATGTCACCGTTCATCCGCCTCCTAGCGAAGCGGCTAGGTACCTCTTTGCTTGTTCTCATAGGGGTATCAGTGCTGATATTTGCTATCGCTCGGGTAATTCCCGGCGACCCGGCGCGCATCGCGCTCGGACCAAACGCGACGCCCGAAGCAATTGCCGCCCTGCGGGATAAATTGCATCTCGATGCTTCCTTCTTCGTCCAGTACGGCTATTTTCTTGCCGATCTTATGCACGGCAATCTTGGCATCTCGCTGTACACAAATCGCCCTGTTACGGCCGACATCGCCCAGTTTCTACCCGCAACGCTGGAGCTGGTCATGGTCGCAGGTTTGATGATGATCGGCATCGGCCTTCCACTCGGAGTTTTGTCAGCCCATTACCGCGGAAAATGGATAGATCACGCTATCCGGCTGGTGACTATGCTTGGTGTCTCCGCGCCCGCCTTCGTCTGGGCAGTCGTGCTGCTGCTCGTCTTCTCCTACTTCATAAGGCTTTTTCCGATTGCGGGTCGGCTCTCAGACAGTATCGCTGTGCAGAACGTAACCGGCTTCATGCTGATCGATACGCTGCTTGCCGGCAATCTCGAAGCGTTTGCAGATGCCGTCTGGCACTTGGTCCTCCCTGCCTTCGCTCTGGCCCTTTCCGGTATCGGACAGGCCGCCCGCCTCGTGCGATCGAACATGGTCGAGACTTACGAACGGCCTTACATCGAGATGGCAGAGGCATATGGCTTCCCGGAAAAGCGCATCGCTCGACGCTATGCCTTCCGACCATCTCTGATCCCTTCTCTTACCATTATTGGTCTCGATTTTGCCGCCATGCTGGGTAGCGCATTCCTTGTTGAAGCCGTGTATGCCTGGCCCGGCCTGTCGCGCTACGGCGTGGCCGCCATCCTGCGTAAGGACCTTAACGCCATCGTGGGAACCGTTCTGGTCATCTCGGCCATGTTCCTCATCGTCAACATCGTCGTGGACTTGCTGGTTTCTATCGTAAATCCACGCATCCGCCTTTCGCAGAGAGCGTCATGAAGAAGACCCTTGTCATCCTCGCCGCCAATCCTCTGTCGCTGATCGGGCTGGTGCTCGTCGGAATCGTAGTGTTCTCGGCGATTTTCGCCGATTTCATCACGCCCTTCCCTGAACATGTCGGCGCTGTGGTGGACTTCGCCAACTTCAACCAACCTCCACACTGGCCGAATATATTCGGCACAGATCTCGTTGGCCGCGACCTCTTCACCCGCGTCGTCTATGCCTACCGGATCTCGCTGATCCTCGGCATTGTCGTGCTCATCATCGCCGTTCCGGTCGGCGTCGCCATCGGTCTTGCTGCTGGCTATCTTGGCGGCTGGACTGAATATTTGCTGATGCGGCTTACGGACGTCTTCCTGTCAATACCGCCACTGGTGCTCGCCATGTCGATCATGGGCCTCCTCGAGCCAACCCTTACCAATGGTATGATCGCGGTGACCGTGATGTGGTGGCCCTGGTACACCCGCCTTGTCTACAATATCGCCCGTTCTGAGAAAGAAGAGGGCTATGTGCTGGCGGCGGAGGTGATCGGCGCCTCGAAACGGCATATCATGTTCCGCGAGATAATGCCGAACTGTGTTCCCTCAGTCATCACCAAGATGACGCTCGACTTCGGTTTCGTCATTCTCATTGCCTCCTCGCTGTCTTTTCTCGGTCTTGGCGTTCAGCCGCCGACACCCGACCTCGGCTCCATGGTTGCAGAAGGTGCGAAGTACCTTCCAGACAGCTGGTGGCTCACCGTGTTCCCTGGCCTTGCCATCCTGATCGCCGTCTTCGGATTCAACCTGATCGGCGACGCGTTGCGTGAATTCCTGGGAGTGGATCAATGACGGCCCCTACACTCAAGATCGATAACCTCCGGCTCGGCTTCAAGACGTGGTCCGGGATGATCGACGTGCTGCACGGCATCTCTCTGCATATCCGCAGAGGTGAGCGTGTCGCCCTTGTCGGCGAGTCCGGTTCCGGCAAATCTGTGACAGCGCGCATTGTGCTGGGCATGCTTCAGCACCTGCGCACAGCTCACATCTCCGGCACGGTTGAATTCGAAGGCATTGACCTCGAAACGCTAAAATCCGCTTCGCGCCATGCGCTGCGCGGTACCGCCATGTCGATGATTTTTCAGGACCCGACCTCGTCGCTGAATCCGGTCTACAAGATATCCACGCTGTTTCGGGAAGTCCTGCAACGCACAGAACCTAACATCAATTACGAGACGGCTCGCCGCAAGGCCCTTGCAGCACTTGCAGACGTTGCGATCCATGACCCGGAGCGTGTGCTCGAATCCTATGCCTTCCAGCTTTCCGGTGGCATGAACCAACGTGTCATGATTGCCATGGCGCTCGCCAACAATCCGGCGTTGCTGCTGGCTGACGAACCTGGCACGGCGCTCGACGTGACCGTGCAGGCGCAGACGCTCAAGCTGATGTCCGAGCTTGTCGAGAAACACCACACCTCCGTGCTCTTCATCTCGCACAATCTCGGAGTAGTGCGCGAATTCGCCGACCGGGTCTATGTCATCTACAAGGGCAACATTGTCGAGCAGGGCCCGACCGCCGCGCTCTTCGAGGATCCCCGCCACCCCTATACGCGTGCGCTCCTCTCGGCCGTGCCGCGCATCACCGGCGGCGGCATTCCAGACCTCGACGACGATCCTGCGCAATTCCTCGCCCCACTAGTTGCTCATGAAGGCTTCAGCGAAAAGGAACTCCTCAAATGAGCACGATTCTTTCCGTTTCCGACGTTTCCAAGAATTTCGAGGTCAATGGAGGCACGGTCAAAGCACTCGATAGCGTCTCTTTCAGTGTCACAAAGGGCGAATGCCTCGCCGTGGTCGGGGAATCCGGCTCGGGCAAATCAACCATCGCCAACATTATCCTCGGCATCTACGCCGCGACCACTGGCAACCTCACCTTCAAGGGTGAGGCGCTGCCGGCAAGACGTACGCAGGAACATCGCCGGGCTATCCAGCTCGTGCAACAGAATCCGCTCTCCTCGCTCAATCCGCGTCGTTCAATCGGGGCATCGCTGCGCCTCGCGCTTGATGTCCATAATATCGGCGCTAAGGCGGGCCGCGCCAAGCGCACTGGCGAACTGCTGGAGGAAGTCGGATTGCCGGCAGAGCTTCGCAACCGTGCCCCGTCGGCCCTTTCCGGCGGTCAGCGCCAACGCGTTGCTATAGCCCGCGCCCTTGCTTGCCAATCGGAGCTCATCGTGCTCGACGAGCCAACCTCCGCACTCGACGTTCTGGTGCAGGCGCGCGTGCTCAAACTTCTGAAGGCACTCAAGGAAAGCCGCGGGTTAACCTACGTCTTTATCACCCACGATCTCTCCGTCGTTCGTAACATCGCAGACCGCGTCGCCGTCTTCGAGAAAGGCCGGCTCGTTGAATTTGCCACGACCGACGTCATTTTCACCCGCCCCGAAAATCCCTACACGCGCCGGCTAATCGGCGCCGTTCCCGTCGTCAGCTCTGAGGAAGCAGCGCTTCGGGATCACATCATGGAGCAACTGCAGAATGGAAATACCTGACTTCACCGCCTTCGTACACGCTGTTGCCGACGCTGGCAGCCAGCCGGAGAAGGCCTACGCCGCACTTGAGCAACTGGTGAAAGGCATTGTTGGCGCCAAGCTTTTCACCATCATGACAGCCGATACGTCCGACAAGCAGGCGGAACGCATCTATTCAAGCATGCCCGACGTCTACCCGGTTTCCGGGACCAAACCCTATAACGAAACCGAATGGTCGGTAATCACGCTGAACCGCAAAGACACCTTTGTCGCCAACACGATCGAAGACATCGCCAAAGTTTTTGACGACCACGAGTTGATCCTTTCACTGGGCTGCGAGTCAGTCATCAACGTACCAGTCATCATCGACGGTGAAGTCGTCGGTACGCTGAACTGCCTCCATGATCGTGACTACTACACCGAGGACCGCATCCGAGCCGCCGACGCGCTGAAACTGCCCGGCGCCGTTTGCATGCTTCTGCACGACCGGCAGAAGAGGGAGAAAAACCAATGAGCCAGAAGACCATTCGGGTCGCGACCGATGTCGGCGGAACATTCACCGATCTCGTCTGCTTCGAGACGGACCACGCGACAGGCCAGTTCCGCATCACGACGGCTAAGTCCGACACCACGCCGCCGAATTTCGAACAGGGCGTTCTGAACGTCCTCGACAAAGGCGACGTCGATCCGAAGACCGTGGACTTCCTCGCCCACGGCACCACCGTCGTCATCAACGCGCTGACCGAGCGCAAGGGCGTCAAAGTCGGCCTCATCACGACGGAAGGTTTTCGTGACTCGTTGGAAATCGCCCGCGGCAACCGACCGGATTTCTTCAACCTGAATTATGAAAAGCCAGAACCCTTCGTGCCGCGCTATCTGCGCCGTGAACTGTCTGGGCGCTTCGACTATCACGGCACGGAGATGAAGTCGCTCGACCTTTCGGGCCTGCCAGCCATCCTCGACGACTTCCGTGCAGAGGGCGTCGAGGCGATCGCCGTCTGTTTCCTGCATTCCTACGCCAACCCCAGCCACGAGCAGGCAACGATCGCGGAGATCGCACGTCTTTGGCCGGAGATCGCGACCGTCGCCTCGCACCAAATCACCCGCGAATGGCGTGAGTACGAGCGCACCAATACGACCGTCATGTCCGCCTATGTGCAGCCGACGGCCGAGCGCTACCTGTCGCGTCTCAACGACGGCCTTACCGGCAAGGGGTTTGACGGAAGCCTCTTCGTCATGCAGTCGAACTGCGGTGTGGATTCGCTTGAATCGGTGAAGAAAATCCCGATCACCATGGTCGAATCCGGCCCGGCCTCCGGCTTCTGGGGCGCGGCCGAACTCGGCAAGCTGATCGGCGAGCCGAACGTGCTGGCGCTCGATATCGGCGGTACGACGGCGAAATGTTCGCTGATCGAGAGCGGCCAGGTCCGCATAATGACGGACTACTGGATCGAGCGCGACCGCACCTCCGCCGGCTATCCGATTATGGTGCCGGTGGTCGATCTCGTCGAGATCGGCAATGGCGGCGGCTCCATCGCTTGGGTCGACGACTTCGGCAAGCTGCATGTCGGCCCGAAGTCGGCCGGCGCCATGCCCGGTCCTGCCGCCTATGGTCGCGGTGGCACCAATGCCACCACCACAGACGCCAATCTCTGGCTCGGCCGCATCAACCGCGATTATTTCTGTGGCGGCTCAGTCGTCGCGGACATGGCGGCGACGGAAAAGGCACTCTCGGAGGTCGGCGAGAAACTCGGTGTCTCGACCGATGACGTCGCGCGCGGCATCGTGCGCATCGCCAATAACAACATGGTCAACGCGCTGAAGCTCGTCTCGCTAAATCGCGGCTTCGATCCGCGCGACTTCACCCTGGTCGCTTTCGGCGGCGGCGGCGCGATGCATGCGGTGGCGCTAGGCACGGAACTGGGCGTAAAGAAGGTCGTCATCCCGGCGGGCGCCTCGGTGTTCTCGGCTTGGGGCATGATGATGTCGGACCTGCGTCGCGACTATTTCGTCACCAAGCTCGCGGACCTCAATGCCGGCGCCGCAGCCACCATTGAGGCGCTCTTCGCCGAAACCGAGGCGCTGGCCCACCAGCAATTCGGCGAGGAAGGCGTCGAAGCGGCGAAGGTCCGGTTTCTGCGTTACGGCAAGTTCCGTTACCAGAACCAGGAGCACACGACCGAAGTTCTTATCGAGGACGCGATCACAGATGCGAGCCTTGCCGCCATCGAGGCCGCGTTCCACGAGACCTACGAGCGGGAATATACCTACCGCCTCGACGCCCCCGTCGAGCTGGTCGGCATCCACCTGGTCGCGTCGGCCGAGGTCGGCAAGCTTAAGATGCAGGAAAAGCCGCTTTCCGCGACGCCGGCCTCCGCCGCGCAGAAGGGCCAACGCAAGGTCGACTATGCGCTAGAAGGCATCCATCCGGCCGCGATCTTCGATGGCGAAAAGCTGGAGCCCGGCATGGCCTTCAACGGCCCCGCGATCATCGAGGATGCGGGCACGACGATCGTCATCCACCCCGGCAACCGCGTCGAGATCGACGGTTTCGGTAACACTCACATCCACCTGAAAGCCTGAGGAGTGCGGAACATGACGACAGCTTCCCACGATCCGATCACCCTCGAGATCATCCAGAACTCGCTGCAAGCCACCGCCGACGAGATGTTCGCGGCCATGCGCAAGACGGCGATGAGCTCCATTATTTACGAAGTGCTCGACATGGGCACGGGGATCACTGACGCCGAAGGTCGTCTCGCTTCCTCGGGCGCGGGCATTCCGGGCTTCATCGGCGTGCTCGACAAGTCGGTGAAGGTGCTCCTGAAGAAGTTCTCCAAACCAAGCGACATCCAGCCCGGCGACGTCTTCATCACCAACGACCCCTACTACGGCGGCGTCACGCATCTTAACGACCTCGTCGTCTGCATGCCGGTCTTCTCCGGCGACCGGCTGATCGCCTGGACGGCCAATATCGCCCATAATTCGGACGTCGGCGGCAAGTCGCCGGGCTCGCTCTCAGCCGATGCGACGGAAATCTTCCAGGAAGGTCTTCGCCTTCCGGCCATCAAGATGATATCGAAGGGCGAGGCGATTCCCGGCATCTTCGACATCATTACCGTCAATTCTCGCATGCCGGACTTCCTCGAAGGCGACCTCTGGGCCGCCATCGCCTCCGTCCGCATCGGTGCGAAGCGCCTTGCCGAGCTTGCGGAGAAATACACCGTCGCCACCTTCGAGGCGGCGATGGCAGGTTTCATGGACCATGGCGAGAAGATCGCGCTCGCCGAGCTCGCGAAACTCCCGCACGGCACCTTCGAGCTGACGGAGGAGCAGGACGACGAGCGCATGTTCAACGTCAAGGTGACGATATCGGAAACGGAATTTGTCATCGACCTACGAGACAACCCCGACCAGGACAGCGGCCCGTCGAACGCCGGCTACGACGACACGCTCGTCAGCATGCAGGTGATCTTCAAGGCGCTGACCGACCCGACCTCGCCGGCCAACGAAGGCTCCTTCCGCCCGCTCAAGGTTTTAACGCGCGAGGGGTCGTGCTTCCATGCGAAGGAGCCGGCGGCCGTCGGCTTCTACTATGAAATCGGCATTCGCGGCTACGATCTCGTCTGGCGCTGCCTTGCCCCGCACATGCCAGAAAAGCTGCCCGCCGGGCACTTCTCATCCATCGCCGGCACCTTCATCGGCGGCATCCATCCCGATACGGGGCGGCAATACACGATCATCGAGCCGCAGATCGGCGGCTGGGGCGCATCGGATGGGCGCGACGGCAATTCGGCGATCTTCTCCGGCGTGCACGGCGAGACCTACAATTGTCCGGCAGAGATCTCCGAGGCACGCAACGGCCTCGTCGTCGACCGCATGGAGCTGAACACCGATCCGGGCGGCGAAGGCAAATGGACCGGCGGCCGCGGCATCCGGCTCGACTACCGGATCCGCCGCGACGATTCCTTCCTGACGCTCGGCTATACCCGCTCGCGCATCCTTCCATGGTCACTCGACGGTGGCAACGAAGGCTCGGCCAACTATGCGCTCGTCCTGCGCAAGAATGGGGAATCGGAGCGTTACGCCTTCGCCTCCGGCATCAGGGTCGACAAGGACGACGTGATCCGCGTGATCACGGGTGCTGGCGGAGGGTTCGGAAATCCGAAAGAACGTGATCCAGCCCTCGTGCTCGAAGACATCCGCAACGAGTACGTAACGGCGGAACGTGCGCGCGCGATCTATGGATCGAACGTGTGAGTCATCGAACTGATCTCCGACGGTATCGACGGGGATCATCATGAAACTGTAGAGTAGGATAACAAAATGAGCACTGAGCCGCTCAAGATTATGTATCTTAACCCCGTCGGCGCAAACGACGCAGTTGATGCGATCTTTGCAGACATGGCGCGGGACCACAAACTGCCGGGCACAGAGGTACACGTGGCTGCGTTGCCGAAGGTCGGCTACAGCTTCTCCCATATCGAATTTCGCACCTATGAAGCGTTGGTGACACGCGGCATCGTGCGTGCGGTGCGCACCGCAGCGCGCGAAGGTTTCGATGCACTGGCGATCGGCTGCTTTTACGACACCGCTTTACATGATGCGCGCGAGATTTCCGGCTCGATGATCATAACCGCGCCCTGCATCGCTTCTTGCGAAATCGCCGCCAGCCTTGCCAACCGCTTCGGGATCATCGTCGGTCGACGGAAATGGGTACATCAGATGCAGTCGACCGTCCACGGCTATGGCCATGCGGAACGTCTTGCCGGTTTCTACGATGTCGGCCTCGGGGTAGATGATTTTCAGAAAGATCATGTGGAAACCAACCGCCGTTTGCTAGCCGCCGGTCGCAAGGCGGTGGAGGAAGGCGGCGCGGAAGCACTCATCCTCGGCTGCACGATGGAAATCGGTTTCTACAAGGAGATTGAGAAGGAACTTGGCGTGCCGGTCATTGATCCATCCATCGCCGCTTTGAAGCGAGCGGAATATGCTGCGATTCTCAAGCGCCAGTGCGGCTGGGTACCTAGCCGGAAAGGCTCCTGCGAAGCACCTTCCGAAGCCGAACTTTCTGCCTTCAAAGCGTTCCCTGACAACGAACCCGTCTTTGGCAGTCGCATCATCATTCCTGCTTCCTGAGTGAAGACGACAAACAGGATAGGATAGCCGCTCCCGGTCAAGGTCTTGTTCTGACGCGTATCAGCCAATTCAGGGCTGTACGCGAACGGGAAAGCTATGAGTCGAGAGTGAGAGATCGGTCTGATCTCCGACAATTTCGTCGGGATCGCAACGACACTACTAAGGAGAATAGCAATATGAGTCCTGAACCGTTCAAGATCATGTATCTCAATCCCTTTGCTGCGAACGATGCAGTAGATGCCATCTTTGCCGACATGGCGCGGGACCACAAACTGCCGGGTACGGAAGTCCACGTCGCTGCCTTGCCGAAGGCTAGCTATGGCTTCTCCCATATCGAATTCCGCACCTATGAGGCATTGGTGACACGCGGCATCATGCGGGCGGTGCGCACCGCAGCACGGGAAGGTTTCGATGCGCTGGCCATTGGCTGCTTCTACGACACAGCGTTACACGATGCTCTTGAGATTTCGGACCAAATGGTCGTCACTGCTCCCTGCATTGCCTCCTGTGAGATCGCCGCAAGCCTTGCCAACCGCTTCGGCATCATCGTCGGCCGGCGCAAATGGGTGCACCAGATGCAGTCCACCGTGCACGGGTATGGCCACGCGGAACGTCTCGCGGGCTTCTATGATGT
Organism: Ochrobactrum teleogrylli; assembly: GCF_037482325.1. Taxonomy (NCBI): domain Bacteria; kingdom Pseudomonadati; phylum Pseudomonadota; class Alphaproteobacteria; order Hyphomicrobiales; family Brucellaceae; genus Ochrobactrum; species Ochrobactrum teleogrylli. The sequence goes on along the minus strand of NZ_JBBHKQ010000003.1, from coordinate 67,400 downwards.
CGACCTCGGTGTCGATGATTTCCAGAAGGATCATGCGGAAACCAACCGACGCCTGCTGGCCGCCGGTCGCAAGGCGGTGGAGGAAGGTGGCGCGGAAGCGCTCATTCTCGGCTGCACCATGGAGGTCGGCTTCTACAAGGAAATCGAGAAAGAGCTCGGCGTGCCGGTCATCGATCCGTCCATCGCCGCTTTGAAGCGGGCGGAATATGCAGCGATCCTTAAGCGCCAGTGCGGCTGGGTGCCAAGCCGGAAAGGCTCGTGTGAATCGCCTTCTGAAGCCGAACTTGCCGCGTTCAAAGCCTTTCCGGACGACGAGCCGATCTTCGGCAGCCGCATCATCATTCCAGCTACGTGAACGAGGACAAGACCATGCAAAAACAGATCGCCTCCCGACTTCTAGCCCTGCGACAGCGCATGGCCGAAGCAGGTACGGGCCTCGTCGCCGTCGCACCCGGTTCTCACATGGACTGGGTGCTGGGCTTCCACCCGCATCCCGACGAGCGCCCCTGCCTGCTGCTCATTGGCCCGGAAAAGGAGGCTTTCCTGATGCCAGCGCTGAATGCGGAGGGCAGCCGGGAATTCACGAATATCAAGTTCTACACCTGGGCTGATGATGAAGGCCCCGACGTCGCCTTGCGAGCAGCATTATCGGCCATCGGGGCGGAAGCACCCGGCCTCGTCACGCTTGATGAAACGATGCGCGCTGACTTCGCGCTACTGCTCCTCGATGCTTTGCCTGCAGATACGTGTCGCAATTTTACGCCCGCAACGCTCGGCGGTCTCCGCATGCGCAAAGACAGCAATGAATACGCAAAACTCAAGATGAATGCCAGCATCGCCGATCGCGCCATGGAAGCGGCATTCACCGCAATCAGGCCGGGCATGACCGAGAATGAACTTGCCGCGGAAATCCGCGCACATTTTTCGTCGGAAGGTGCCGAGCCGCGCTTCTGGATTGTGGGCGCGGGCGGCAACGGCGCGTTCCCGCACCATTCTGCTAGCGATCGCGTTATCCAGGAAGGGGACGCGGTGGTGATCGACATTGGCGGACGCAAGCAGGGGTTCCCTTCTGACATCACCCGCATGGCCGTCGTCGGCATGCCGCCCGAAGGTTATGGCGAGATCCACGCCATCGTCGAGAAGGCCGTGCAGGCGGCGCTGAAAGTAGCTCGTCCGGGCGTCATGGCGCGCGAGGTGGATGCAGCGGCTCGCAACGTCATCGCCGATGCGGGCTATGGCGAATATTTCGTGCACCGTACCGGCCACGGCATGGGCATCGATGGTCACGAGCCGCCCTATATCACTGCAACCTCCGAAACGGTGCTGGAGGAAGGGATGGTCTTCTCCATCGAACCTGGCATCTATCTGCCCGACCGGTTCGGCATCCGCCTAGAGGATATTGTGATCCTGCGCGAATACGGACCGGAAATCCTCTCCGCGCTTCCGCGCGACGTGCATATGGCGAGGGGCTGATATGGGCGCCACAGCAAGAGCATGGGTCATCAATGGTTATGACGGTTATCAGGGACTGAGACTTGTCAAGGTTCCTATTGAGCAACCAGGTCCCGGAGAAGTTCGGCTTCGAATTGAGGCATTTGCTCTCAATTGGGGTGATATGGATCTGATGGTGGATAATTATTCATTCAGCTTCCACCATTTTCCAGCTTGTGTCGGAATTGAGGCGGCCGGCATTGTTGAGGCCGTAGGCGACGGGGTTGAGGGAATAACCATCGGAAGCCGCTACTGTACTTTGCCCTATTTCTATTACAATCGTGGGGCCAGCACAGAGACACTCATTGTCGATGCACGGTATATAACACCGGCGCCTCCCGGACTGTCGGCCCCAGAAAGCGCATCCATATGGATGCAGTACCTGACTGCCTATTATCCCCTCGCTGAAGTCTCGAAGGTTGGGCCGGATAGTTTCGTTCTCGCTACCGCTGCCACGTCGACAGCCGGATCAGCAGCACTTGAAATAGGCCGCATGCTCGGCGCAACCATAATCGGCACGACACGGTTTCCCTCCAACGTTCCCTATCTGCAGGAAAGAGGCGCTTCTCATGTCATCGTGACCGATAGCGACGGGACTTCAATTGCCGAACAACTTCTGGCGGTGACCGGCGGTAAGGGAATTGATGTCGCCTTTGATCCAATCGGAGAGGGACTGATCTCCAAATACAGTCCTGCCTTTGCGCGAGATGCGCATGTCTATTTTTACGGCACTCTGGACACAAAGCCGCCCGAACTTCCTTTGCGAGACATGTTTCAAAAGAACGTGACGTTCCAGGCGTACTCAGTATTCAACTATATTGAACATCAAGAAATGAGACAGGGAGGCGTGGATTATGTAAATAAAAATCTAACTTTAAAAAATATTATTCCGAATATAGACCGCTTATTTCCTATGAATGGATACATCGAAGCTTGGAAATATATGAAATCAACCAGGAGTTCACATGGGAAAATCGTAATAGACGTCACAAATTGATCTACGAAATGTAAAAATACTATGCCTACGCAAGTATGCCAATAAGAAGGGGAATACCATGCTACTTTTTCGTAAAATGAGCATCGCTGGCTTACTAATGTCAACGATCGCTCTTTCATTCGTTCCAAATGGTGCGTACGCAGGAAATTTCTTGGGAAACGCCCAACCCGGGACACCGGGTTGGGCGCTTCAACTGTGGCCTTACTATACGAAGGAACATAACAGCCAAACGGCAGCAAATTTTTTCCAGCTGGCCTGGTTCAGCGAAACTGGACTGACCGGCACAAAGCAGGACCAGGTTGAACTCTGGCTAGGTTTTAATGGTGGTTACCAAAAAAGCGATTTTGAGGGTGATGACTCACGGTGGGGTGTTACATCTCCTCAACTAGGATTCGAATATTACTATCAGGTCGCAGCCACAAAAGCCAAACCAAACACAGAAGGTTATCGAGCCTGGTGGATCAGCCCTACGATATTCATGAACTTTCCTAACGGATCGGATAAATCCAGCGGGTACGGTGCTGGCGCGAACCAGTATTCCATCAGCGCGAGCGTCAATAACTTCTTTGGTTATGACAAATGGCAACTAAGCATATCGCCCACGAATATTAACTACCTCTTCCGCGATAAAAATTATACCGACCTGGAAACGGGAGGCCGGAAGCGTATGCAGGCAGGCCTTTCGCTCAATCTGGCGGATATCGCGTTTGGATATCAGCTGACGGATACGCTGGCCGTTGGCGTCCATCACCAATATGACATCTACAATCTGACCGACTCTGATTATGCTAGGTCGGAACGCGGGAGGGTAGGACCGACTTTTACCTATTCAGGCCTGGCGGATAAGGGTTATTGGATTTCCGGCACCCTCGATTTCGATTATTCGAATCGAAATACTGAGAGGGCGACGACGTTCAGCGCGTTTATCGGAAAATCACTTTGAAAAAGTCGATACGAACAAAGCCATGATTGAATAAAACCTGTCCCTGAGGCAGGTGAAGCTCGGAGAACCACAGGAAGCAAGCGGGTTCCGCTGTAATTTCTCTTAACGATTATCTCCTTTTAGCTTCTTGTCATAAACGGCACACGAAGATGTATCGAGTAGCCCCGACACGATTACCTCGCGTTGGGGCATTCTGAATATCGGCGCGAAGTTTACAGTATTGCCAAGTTGTCTGATGGGCATTGATTTATCACTTTGAGATGATCATTCCAAACCCTATGCCCTGTCTGAAAGGCTTTCGCTTTGCGCATGAAATTATCGCCTATGCGGTTTGGGTCTATTATCGATTTCCCTTAAGCACGCGGGTAGAAGACCTGCTTCCAGACCTGGTGTCATTGTCAGTCGATAAACTGTCAAGGAGCTGTCACGTTGTTTGACGTGCGGGGGCGTGGAAGTCGCAAAGTGGATTTCAGGCGAGTTGCAGCACGGCCATCCTCCATTGAATAGTAGCGGCTTGACCAGAGGATCGTTTGGAAAGGTCAGCAATCCTGACCCAAAGGCAACATAGTGGCCAAAAAGGCCAAATATCGTGTCATTTGACACAGGTAAAGTGTTGTCAGAGTTGAATTATGTGCACCCGTTCCGAGAAGGTAACGGGCGGGCCCAGGAGGCACTGCTAACAGCCATCGGTCGCGAACATGGTCATGAGGTTGACTTTACTGTCATCACCAAACCGCGCATGATTGAAGCATCTAAAGCGACGACCAACGATCCCTCCATAAGAGCTGCCTTCGTCGATTTGGAAATGCGCGGTGAGAATGCTTTCGAGCACAACGTGCGCACCGCCAGGCCGGGCGAACAGATTTCAGGTCAGGTTCTCGGTCACGATATCCGTGTTGCTAGCCTTGTTACCGATCACGGGATTGTTGCCGTCGATCGCGCCGACCTTCCAGAACGGTTGCCCGACGACGATATCGAAATTACATTCACGGCTCGTTCTGACTTTTCCCGCCTGTCGCGCCCGGATCACGTCAGAAATGCAGATGGTTCCGCCGTTGAGCGAATGCCACCAGAGCAGAAAAGCGCCGCGGCGCCATCCCGGCTTGCAGAGCTGTCGGCGCACAAGCATCCCGAGCGGGATTCCGACGACCGCGAACGATAAGTGGCACATCAGCCGCTTCGATGGCCGTTCCGTTAGGTTCGGTGAACGACATTTAGGCCGCCTCACCCGTTGGCTGATTGACGGACAAGCTGCGATAGCCCCTCCCCCATGCAACCGCTTCGCGGTCCTCCGCTCCCGTTGCGGCCCAAAGGGTGCATAGGCTCGTCTCGGCTATCTCCGTTTCTTGCCGTCAACCAACGAATGGAGACGGCCATGAAAAACGTCAGCGACACCTATCAGCACATCACAAACGTCATCATCGAGCAGCTGGAAGGCGGCACCAAACCTTGGGTGCGACCATGGCGCGGAAATACCCGCCCGACCTCCATCATCCCCCGCCGATCAAGCGGCGAAGCCTATCGCGGCATCAATGTTCTCATGCTCTGGATCGCATCGCAGATGAACGGCTACGAGGACACCACTTGGATGACTTATCGTCAAGCGAAGGATCTCGGCGGTCAAGTCCGGAAGGGCGAACGTGGATCGCTCGTCGTCAAGTATGGCACCTTTACCCCGAAGGATCAGGACGCTGATGACGACCGTTCAATCCCTTTTCTCAAGGGCTACACGGTTTTCAACGTAGAGCAGATCGAAAACCTGCCTTCCGAATATTATAGCCCAGCCGAATCTATCCCGACGGCGCCCGTGCCCCACAATGAAACCGTCGACACCTTCGTTCGCCAGACCGGAGCCGTCATTCACTACGGCGGCACGCAGGCTTGCTATCGTCCTGGACCTGACGACATACTCATGCCCGACCGGGAGCGATTTTTAAGCGACGTCCATCTTTACTCGTCGCTTCTGCACGAAATTGGTCATTGGTCAGGCGCAAATCATCGCCTTGATCGCGATCTATCTGGCCGCTTCGGCACCAACGCTTATGCTCTTGAAGAGCTCGTTGCCGAACTATCCGCAGCTTTCCTTTGCGCTGACCTGGGCGTGGCCCATGATCCTCGCGAAAACACAGCCGCTTACATCGATAATTGGCTGGCCGTCCTGAAGGCCAACAAACGCGCCATTATCACTGCAGCAGCCAAAGCACAGGCGGCTGCCGATTATCTGCATGGATTTGTATCGATACACAGAACGAAGGTCGCGTAAGCGACCTCGAGGTCCAGCAGGTCTCTTTGCGCTGCATCGGGTCTGACAGATGAGATATTACTGTGATCTGGTGCGAGCGGTATTGTAAACATCGCCACGCTCACGTTTTCCAACCGCTATGACCAATACCGTAACGGTATCGTCATTGACGGAGTAAACAAGTCGGTAGCCCAACTGGCGAAGCTTGATTTTATAATGATCGGGCATACCATGAAGTGAAGCACTCACGACACGCGGCGTTTCCAATCGTTCGCGAAGTTTCTTCTTCAATTGTTGCTGGATCGTCGCGCCGAGTTTATTCCATTCTTTGAGGGCCGATGGCAAGAATTCAAGCTTATAAGGCATCGATATCGACCGAAATTCCTTTTTCGTCGGCTCGATTCCGGATTATCTCAGTGAGGCGAATATCATCCAGCTGTTCGAGCATGGCTTCATAGACGCCAGCGGGAACCATATAAGCCATAATTCGATTATGATTAAGAACGGCCACAGCCTCGCCATTAGCCTCGTCCATTACGGCGGACGGACTTTTTTTTAGGTCTGAAACGCTAACCGCTATATTTGCTTCCACACGTTGCATAACAAGTCCATATCAAATTAGGTATGAAAATTAGTACCATATTAAGTGAGGTAGTACAATAGCGAACCCTATCCTCCAATCGGTGATTGGTTCTTAGCTCGCGCATTTCAAGCAATTGTCGGCTATTCGCAATAGCCATTGCCAGCTTTGATTATTTGATTCAATCTGAGCTTTGCGTTTTGGCGTCGACTTGGCTTTGTAGGTCAGCCATTTTTTTAACCAACGAAAGCAAGTCACGCGTAGTGCTGTGCGGGAGATCAGCCACCAGTTTCGCAAGTTCGACGCGATCCTTGGCTTCCTCCTCACTTTTGCCCCACAAATGAGGTGCTGCCTCGTAAAGCATTTCGATGGGCATAATGTTCAGCACTTCGCAGATATGCACCATGCGAGTGACATGCAGCTTTGAAAACGCGCGTTCATAGCGACCATAAACGGGCGTAGAAAGTCCCATGAGCGGAGCAAAATCAGCTTGTTTCAAGCCGGCGCTATCGCGTGCATCACGTAGGTATTTCGCAAGCCGTTGATCGATTTCTTCAAACGTACTTATTCCATTAAAGCCCGGACGCCTGAAGACTGGCTTATCGATCTCAGGATCATTGGTTTTTTCCAAAGAATGTTCGTTAGCGAAATCCAATGCCTCACGATTCACGCGGAAACCCCTTTTGCCTGCCGTGCCACAACAGCGATCATTATCACATTTTCTGAAAATTGCAGCACTCCAGAGGTGGTGTTCGCTTGTTTCAGCGCGCGTTTATATTGAAATGAAGCAGGAGAGCGATTTCGGCGTTATGTTGTTCGGGGCTTCCAATGCCGACGTTGTCACTTCGGTTATCTGGATTTCACCGCCACAAGGCGCCAATCATTGGCCGCGCCCTCGAAGACTGCTTCGATAACTTTGGTCTCGTTCAGCCAGCTTAGCGATGCAGACAATTCGCATGCAGCGGTCTGCTCTTTAATTAGAATACAACGTAGCACTGACACTTTGGAAGAATGGCCGTATCCGGCGTAATTCCAGTTCGATAATCGAAATAGCTCTGTCTTGGCTGTTTCGTCATCAGGCCAGATGGCATCGTAGCTTTGCTTTGCCACACGAGCGATCGTCGGTTCGTCATTGTGAATATCTGGTTTGGTGTGTAGCGATGGAGCAATATAGATTCCAATGGCAATTCCGAGCGCTATCCCGACGAGAAAACTACGGCCGAACACGGTCAGTATCCATTATCTTTAAGATATTGATCAATGGCATCACGAAGAATGACCGTCATTTTGAGGCCATTGTCATGAGCAGCGTTCTCAAGACGACGTTTGGTTTCATAATCAAGCGAAACATTGACGAAATGTTTGCTTTCGCGTTCACGGGATTTGCGAAGCTCGCGCAGTCGGTTACGGGAGTCTTCTCGACGGTTCGCATTTTCAATTGCACTTGCGCGGTGTTGTTCCGGCGTTTTCTCGAGAGGTTTATCCTGCTTTTTCTGACTTGATGTCACGAACGCCGATTCATTTCCAACGTTTGCAGCGCCTTCTTCTTGCACGTGAGAAATAGGCGGGGCGGCAGTGTCTTTACCCAGATCAACAGAACGTTTTCGACGTTCCGCGACAGGGAAATCAGAAAGAGAGATTTTTCCCTTAGCCATTGATAGTCTCCCCGCGGTGTTCCTTTTTAAGTTGCTCCAACTCCTCGACGAATGCATTCACCTCCGCTCTGGCCTTGAGAACCGGTTCACTCGGTTCGAGCATTTGTAGTGTGCCAAGACCGCTGCGGATTTCACGATAGCAATTTCGTTCGATTAATTCCGTTTCGAGAAGTACGGAATTGTACCCGTGTTCGCTGAGATTTTGGACGAAAGGGCGAATGATCCGGTATTCTTCGAGGTGCCGATTGACGATGGTGATGCGTGTTCGAAGAACTGCTTGAGGGATATTACGGTCAAGAAAGTCTGTTCGTGTCGCAATTGCTTCCGCTGCTTCACCAACTGCTTTAATCTCGTCCTGGGCGGGCTGAATGGGTGTGATGACAATATCTGAATGGTCGATTATCGTATCCATCACAACACTATCGACGCCCGGCGCGTCAGTTGTCCTCCTGTGACGCCATTAACTTCTCTATATTGTTCTGACGAAGTGCCGTCGCCAGTGAAATCGACGCCGGTACATTGTCCTTTGCCTCACACCGCTTCCACCACTCGGCCAAGTTCTGTCGTGGATCGGCATCAATGAGCAACACTCGTCGATTTTTGAGTGCGAGTTCACCTGCAGTCAAAATGACTGCGGTCGTCTTCCCCGCTCCGCCTTTGCCACTTACCGATGATATTCGAAGTGTCACGATGGCCCTCCTGTACCTGGATAATGCTGGTGTTCTTTGCGTTTATTTATTGCCGAAGCGTCCGCAAATGCTGCCCACACGGCGCAAGACCCTGGAGCCGCGCAAGAGCCGTCTGTGCCGCTCGCACGCAGTCCGGCAAGGGCGAAGAGCGTAGCGTCCCTTGCTGGCGAGTACGAGGGGTACACAAGGGCGGTTAAGCGGCCCTGGGGGTGAACCCTGGTGAGCGTAATTCTGTGAAGGGCGGGCAGAGCGGGGCCATATTCGACGAATAAGAATGGTTCTCTCGACAATAGGTGAGGCAGGATACGGAAAAATGTGCTACATTTTTTCTGATCAATCGCGAAACACGTCCGCGATTGTCGATTGCTGCGCTGAATTGGAGCTAACAACGCTTATGAATGAAGCAATTTCAGAGGATATAAGGGTCGCAAAACCCCAGCCGCAAACCATTCATAGCCGTGTCTCGGCGGACGAATATGACGCGATCGACGGCGCCGCGAAGGCGGTTGACATGACGATAAGCGCATTTTTCAAGGCCGTTTTGCTACAAGGGGCAGGGAAAAAGCCGATCTTCAATGACGAAGACAGGGCGCTTTTGTCACTCCTGCTTGAGGATATGCGCATGATAGGCATCAATCTCAATCAGGTTGCTCGAGCGCTGAATAGCGGCAAATCGGTTTCAGATAGCGAGATCCGCATGGTGGTGGGTGACGTGCAAAAGTTGCAGGTTGCGGTTCTGACTGAATTGAGACGCGTCACCAAGCGGTCAGGATACAGACACCGCAGCAAGGAATAGCGACCATGGAATTCTTTCTCGGGGCTTTTGAGAGCGAATGGGAGCAGCGCCGGGCGGCGTTGCTGCATGAGCTTTCACTTGGTTCGAGGGCTGCAAGCAGCGCCGAGGAAGAAATGCGCCGGAGGTTGCGCGAATTACAGATCGCAGGTGGTGCCGCTGCAGCAAGTGGTGTTTCCGTGCCGAAAATGCGCAGGCCATCCTCAAGAGCGATGACAAGCGCAGGTAGCGCATCAAACAAACAGGTTGCTGTCGCGAGGCCGATGGAAACACGTTTGGCCGCAATCGCAGCCGGTGGTCAACCAGCTGTGGTCAAATTGGCGTCGTACGGTGGCGGTGCGCGGTTCGGCGCGATGGTCAATTACGTATCGCGTGGCGGGGAAATACGCGTCGAAAAGGAAAACGGTGAGCGCCTTCAGGGTCGCGAGGAGCTGGCCCGTTTACGCGGAGATTGGGAGCCATTGTTTCAAAATCGGGCTGAGAGCAGGGATATTGGAACTTTCCGGGTGACGATCGAAGCTGCCGGGTTCGCAACAGAAGAAGCTTTGCAGCAGCACGTGCGCGATAGTCTGGCTAGCGCATTCGGTAATCGCAGCTTTGCTTATGCCGTTTCGCAACCATCACATGGCGTTTTAAAGGTTGACGGTGTGGTGGTGTTGCGCAGCATGGAAGGGGAGCGGTTGACCGGCGATCCGAAGGCGGCGGACATTATTCAGAGGCGTTACAACGAAAGCGCAGCGTCCGAGCTCGGGAGGGCGCGGTTCCGTTTTACCGGGTATGGAAATGGCGTTGAATATGGCGCCGCCAAGCTGAGAAGTCTGGTCGAGGATCATAAGGGCGACGTTCGTGATGATAAGGGGCGCGTTGTCTCAGATGCGCGTTCCGCCGGCGATCTGGTGCAAAAGCAGTGGCGTCGGGAGTTGCACAGCCGCAAGGGCAGGGATGTGATGCATGTCATCATGTCTGCCAAAGCTGGCACCAACGTTCAAGCTTTCGAAAGCGCTGTTCGGGATTTTTTGGCCGCGCAGTTCGAAGGGCATCGCTACATATTTGCGATGCATGATCCGTTCAGCGACCCGAAGGAGATGGGGCAGGGTGGAAAGCGACCGCATATACATGCTCATGCTATTATCGCCATGCGTTCGGATGCTGGTGATCGGGTGGAAACCTCGCCACAGGTTTTTCGCCAGTGGCGCGAACTTATGGCCGAAAAGGCGCGCGAACACGGAATCGCAATGGAAATGACGGACAGGCGCGAGTTCGCAAATGCTCCAGCCTACACGCGCAATCAGGTTCGGCCGGTTAGTCGGGATGGACGAACACAACATGAAGGGACAAGCGAGGCGGCTCAGTCGCGCTATGACGCCAAGCGCTCAGGTCGGCGGAGCATGGCGCGAAGCGTCCGAAGCCGTGAATATACCGTAAAGGTAACTCAGAGTTGGGAGAAAATAGCAATGGCAAGCGGCGATCGTCAGATTGCCACGTACGCCATGCAACAAAGAGACATAGTAGTATCAACCAGTTCGCTCCAACCAGAAGCGAAAACTTCTAACATCGTTCATGCAGATTTCGGGTCGCATTACCGCACCAATTTGGTAAAGTTGCAAAACATCATATTGGAGGGTGAAAAAGTGCGCGAAATGTCGAGAAGCGATTTTGAGGCATATGAGAAAGAAGTTGAAACAGCTTTGTTCCGGCTTGGCCGCAATCTCGGACCGGAGGAGAAAGCCGATCTGGATCAGGTAGCGCAGTATACGCGCGAGCATGTCAATCTAATGCGCGAGCATATGGAATTGACGGAACGGCGTGGATTGAGCGTCGAAACCCCATCGCGTGAAAGCGAGCAGGATAGCTCGTCGATGCAGATTGCTCGGGAACCCGATTCCGAAATTGCAAAGCCAGCGCATGTTGTCGCGGAAGCAGAGCAGGGTCGGCCATCGGCAGATAATGCCAACGAACCTCGTTCGAGCATGGATGACGAGGAGAAAGCGGCGGCAGCATCTTATCAGGCCGAAATGGATCGTTCATTCCCGAGTGAAATCACGAGCCGATATTATATTCGTGAGGATCACGGCGGGACGCAGCGAGTCTTTGCCGATTCAAAGGGTGAGCGCGAAGTGTTCCAGGACAATGGAGAGAAGCTGCGCGCAAAATCGTTCGATGCTCAGGGCGTTCGATTGATGATCGAAACAGCAGCGCATCGAGGCTGGACGAGCATCGAGATAACGGGGAGCAAGCAGTTCCGCCGTGAAACTTGGCTGGAGGGCCAGGCGCACGGAATTTCGGTCAAGGGCTATCAGCCGACCGAACTGGATTGGCAAGATCTGGCTCGCCGGGAGCAGTCCTATTTGCGTAATGAAATTACTCCCATCGAGGGAAGGGCACTGGATGCGGCTCACCGGGATCAGGAGCAATCTGCAGGTTCGGTTCAGTCGAGCAAGGTCGATAAAGAGCAACAGAATGCAGATAATTCCGGAACGCCGCACACCAAAACCGTCGACTATAAGGAGGGTGTTCAGGGTATCCTCGTCGAGACAGGCGAGAAGCCCTATCAGGATAATGAAAAGAACGAGCCATCGCCGTTTGTTGTTCTTGAAACCGCTAACGGCAATCGCACGGTTTGGGGTGTCGGATTACCCGATGCATTGCATCGTGCCGGAGCCGATATCGGCGATGAAATTCATTTGCGGTCCACTGGTACGGAACGCGTCATGAAAACCGTTATACAGGAGATCGACGGACAGAAACATCGTGTCGAACAAATGGTCGACCGCCGGGCATGGGAAGCGAATGTGCTTGAAGAGCGGGATCGGACAGATGGAAAAGTTGAAGATTCCAGACAACTCGATAATCGGGTTAGTATGGAAACAAAGGACGTCGTGCGGGATGGAGAGACCGCCCGTACAGATCCGCCGCAACAACAGGTTCCACGATTGCAGGAACTAGAGCAAGAGCAGCAGCAAAAGAAGGAACGCGACGAACACGAGCGTTAAAGGACGATGCGGCACGATTACATCTATAATTCACCTCCCGACCCGAAGGCCGACGATGCTTTTGCAAAATTCTTTGCGGTTCTGTTCTGGCTCGTCCTGGGACTGGTTACGATCGTGTACATCGCTACTGTCGTGAGAGACTGGTTCAACGCAGCCGTTGCATGGATAAGTGATGTGATCAGTTTCCTTGGAGGATTTTTGCCGTTTTGACGGTAAAGAGAATGAAAAATCAGCCGGGCGCTTTTGCGACCCGGCTTTTTCGTAAGAGTTAGTTAGAATTGGTCATCAGGCCGATATCTTCCGGGTCTGGCACAGTAGCATTGAATATGTCCAGATAACTTTTTCGCTTACGAGGGGGTGCGCCCGAGGCTTCGACTTTTTCATTCACAGCCTTCAATAATCGTTCTGCGCTCGGTTTAAGCTGCGCTTCGACTTCTTCAATTCGATCATGGATATCAGCGGGAGGAATTGCCGACTTCGTTTCACTGCCTGTTGAAGGTAATTTGACGCTCAGATTGACCGTTCTGCTATTTGTTTTTTTGCTGTCATCAGCGTTAGGAATTGACGGAGAATTGTTTGCGTCCGCTTCATGTGGAGGTTCCTCATGCTTTTGAGGACGAGAGGGCAGGGGCGTAATTGTGTGCTCAATGGCCTGTTGCCCGTCACTCGCGTATTCGCTCGTCAGTGCTGGAACTGGCCTATGAGGTAGATATTCAATCGTAGGCACATCAGGAACGTGCGATTGCGAATAAGCTTCAGCGGATTTAAAGGGTTGGGTGTTGAAAAATCGCAGCTTGTCGCCATAGATCGGTCGTTGTCCTTCAACGAGCAAGATCATCTTGTTTTCTGGCATTTGCCGCACTTCTTGCGGCATCATCAAATCGCGTTCTCGGATTTGCTCAACTTTTGTGCGCCGAGGTAAACCGAGAATCTCGATGGTGCGGGATTCCGACTTGTAGCGGATGGTTCTTTTTCCGAGTGCACGGGATGCATATTCCGCCGTGGCCTGATCGTTGGCACCTAGCACCAGCTGATAACCACAGTTGCCGAGAAGGGAGTGACGGGAAGTCTCGCCATAAATCTCGTCGAGATTCTTGAGATCCTGAATAATGATAGCTAGCTTGATATTATAACCAGCCACATAGGGAAGCTTCGTCATAATCTCATCCATCTTTTTAAGCTGTCGAAATTCATCCAGCAAAAAATAGATGGGAAGAGAATTGGGATCGTGTTCCAGAGTCAGAATGTTCATGACCTGCTGCACGAACAAAGTGAGAAGTGGGCGCAGGATCGTAATATCGGTAATATTGGGTGCGAGATAAATGGAGATAGGCCGCCGTTTCATGGCGGCGATATCCATGTCGGTCACTTCTGTCGCGGCTACAATACGTTCATTTCGGAAGGGTCTAAGCGCGTTCTGGATATCCAGTAGCGCGGATGCCGCCGCCCGCTCTGACAATGCAAGAAATGCGTTAAAGCTTTCGACCGTATATTTTGAAAGGTTCGGCTCTCTTTCCTTGATGAACTTGATCTGCGCCTGAAGATCAACACCACTGTTCACGAAGGAAACGACTTCGCCGAGGTTGCGCCGTCCGTGATAATAGGGGCTCTCCAGAACATAGCTGATAATCCCGGCTACGACTTGTTGTGCTAAGCCCTGCCAGACTGAATTTTCAGAGCCTAGATTCTCAGGGACGAGAATGCTGGCGATATTTTGTATATCCGTGGTGCGATTACCCCGCTCGGGGCGCACAAAATCGAGAGGGTTATATCGATTTGTCGTTTCAGAGCCGGGGGCGAAGAGGAAAACCTGGCTACCGTTCTTCTTGCGATACCCTGCTGTCGCTTTGAAAATTTCGCCCTTCAAGTCGGATACGATCATTGACCCTTCATGCATGAGAGCGTTTGGAATGACATAACCCGCTCCTTTTCCCGATCGTGTAGGGCCGATAATCAGATGATGGCGACTGTCGGCCGCTCGCAGCACATTTCGGCCGAACCGACCGAATATATGCCCTTTCTTGCGGAACCACTTGCCGCGACGAAGGCCCATGACGTCCTGAAAAGCTGCATCGCCCAAGGGGTTTTCGTAGCTTCTGAGACCAAGATAGCCCGCAAAGACCGTGGCTGCGATGGCAGGCAATAGGGCCCCGATGGCAACGCGCTGCAGAGTTGAGTTGGACGCATAGGCCCAGACTTGCTGAAGCGGAGCAAAAGGATTCTCGGTGATGGTAATATTCAAAATTCGGCTGTCTTTATAAATGACTCCGAGTACGACTCCATAAGCCAAGGTCCAGACCAAGAATGCGATGCCAGCACAGAATATTAGATAAACCGCTTTGTATCCTTTGCTCATGGCTCCTCGTTTCGCGCAAAAAATATCTCCGATACGCCTCGTTTTCCGCCGTCTCGGCGCAACTGGATGACAATGGGGATAACCATTCGAATGTACGACATGAGGTCATGCTTCGAATATCCGCCTGAAAGCCCGGCTTGTTGCATCATCATGGCAAGCTGTTCATAGGCTCCTTGCGGAGTATCAGCATGAACAGTCGACATAGAACCTGGATGACCGGTGTTAATGGCACGAAGAAATGAAAATGCTTCGGCGCCGCGGATCTCACCAACGAACAGACGATCAGGACGCATACGAAGGGACGATTCAAGCAAGTGCTGAATTGTAACGTCAGCCGTGCCCTGTCCACCTTTCGAGGCTACCAGATGAACGCGGTTCTCCTGGGGCGGTAACAGCTCGCGGGTGTCTTCCAGCGTGATAATTCGTTCCTTTGGATGGACAGATTTCAGGCAGGCATTCAGAAAGGTAGTCTTTCCCGATGATGTACCGCCGCTAATCAGGATCGAAACCCGTTGCGTAATGGCCGTGTTGATGAAATCGAAAATTCTGTTTTGCTTCAGATGCTCGATCAGCAGTCGGTTAATATCACTAAGCCCACCAACAGCCACGGAAACCTTGTCCAGCGAACCGCTATCCCTGTATTCTTCCAAGCTGAAATTGCTAACGACCTGCTTGCGGATCGATATCGAGCCGCCATCCGGTGCAGCAGGTGGAAGAACCACCTGAATGCGCTCGCCAGTCGGAAGCGCTGCGCTCAGGATTGGCGCGGATTTACTGATAAACTGATCAGTCGCACCCGCAACGCGCTCACCGATATTCTGAATCTCCGCCGATGAAAGCACATGAACCTCGTGGAACTCCATGTGATCGGCACCAAGTCGCTCGATATAGACGTGACCTGGTTTGTTGACAGCTATTTCCACGACTTTTGGATCGTTGAGAAATGGCCGCAGCGGCTCAAGTGCTCGATCTAAAAAGTAATATCTGCTTTGTGTGGCTGCTGCCGCACTATTTGCCCCTGCGTACACGTTGAATTTCCTTCATCGCTTCTGTTACGGGATCGTCGTACATGGCCGAAAAATCGAGGTCCTGACGCACGAATATGAAGATACGTTCGCCTTGATGGACGCTGATTGTTGGTTTGATACGCAAGTTCTCGCTCAGAGCGGTATTTGCCATTTGAGAGAATGTTTCGGCGATTGTTTCGCGGGCTAGTTCTTCACCCCGTTTCGCATCATCGTTGTTACGACCGAAGGCTTCTCCGCTGCCGAAACCAGTCAGATAGCTAGCGCCCGCGCCCACCACAGACAACATGATGGACGCGCCGAACCTTTCACGCCATTTTTTGTCGACGATGCCGGTCAGGCCGGAACGGCCAAGGCTGTCGGTTCCCACGGAGTTCAGGCGCACGCTTACACCATCATCTCTAAGCAAGCGTGTCCAGACGACGAAAACGCGGGTCTGGCCTGTCATGACGTCGCTTTGATATTCACCAATGAGGCGGGTGCCGGTCGGAATCAGAATGCGACGACCATCAAAACTGTAGACGTCTTCTGACGTGATAGCGCGAACCTGGCCTGGTAGATCGCTTACAATCGAGGTTTCGAGAATACCGGGTATCATCGTGCCTTCCGGCACAACCGCGTCGATGCGCTTGATTTTCGTAGCCTTGGCATTACGGTCGGCCATTGCCGAGGCCGTTGCCAGAAACTTGCTGTTTCTGTCTTCGCCAGCAACAGTCGGTGTTCCTTCGCCACTATCGCCACCAAGTCCCCCATTTGCTCCGCCTGATCGCGCTTGATCCATCTGAATAAGTTTGGATTTGAACCGGTCTGGAAATTCTTCAACGATCTCCGGCGTGGGTGCCTGATCGGGTTCCTTCACTGCGACCGTCGGCGGAGGCGGGGGAGGGACATTAAACGTCGTGGTGTCGACTTTCTCCGGCTCCGGTGGCGGTGGAGGCGGCGGGATATTTATGATGTTGGGCTCGGGCGCAGCAGTAGGCTGATCCTGGTCGCGCACGAAAGACGGCGGTCTGAACGACGTGGTGCTGAACTCCTCGTCACCGCGCACAAGATCGCGCGGCTTCTCGGAAGGCTGTTTGAGAACGAAATAAGCCATAGCTACACCGGCCAGCAGAAATACCGCCATCGCAGCCGTCTGATTCCGCTTTGCATTCTTGTTGCTGACTCCGGCGTCATCGGCAGACGCCAGTGCTTCTAGTTCGGGAGACTGTTTCATCAGTTGCCGCTCCTTCTCCGCTTGGTTGCCACTTGATCAGGCGCAGGACCCATGATGTCGGGATCGGGTGCGCCAAAATCCGGCTTTCTAAGGTTGAAGATGCAGATCCACTGATCACCGTCGCGGAGGGTGTATTGAGTTGCCGTTCCATCCACGACCAGATATTCGCCTTCCTTGCGGAAGTTGCGCAATGTTTCGGAAAAATCGCTGTTTACTGCAAAGATTGCTGGCGTCCGACCAGTGAATTTGAAGAAGGTTTTCTTGCCGTCATCGAAAACCATTGACGGCTTCAGTTTCGTATCGCCCGTAAAGGAATAGTCGATATTGACGTTAGCCTTGTCGATTTTAGAGATATTCGGGTTGGCAGCGCGATATTCAGCCTCTTTGCGCATCGCTGCATTCAAATCCTTCTCGGGGTAAATGAAACGGACGCCAAAGACTTGTCTGCCCGCATCGGGCGCATAATCGTGCAGTTCCAAAAAATAGATACGCTTGGTCGTGACAACGTTCATGTTTGTAACGACGTTCTTAGCCGTCGGCTTCACAAACAAAATGTTGCCTTTTTCGGTTGGAGCAACCTGCCAGCTCTCTGTATCGCCGAGTGAAATCGTCTCAAACTTTTCATCTTCATCGAAGATGATCATTGTCGATATGCCATACGTCGCGGAGATTTTGACGACATTGTTTGGCTGGTAGACGACACTGGTCACACGTGAATCGAGCGATCCAGCCCTTGGCGTCTGTGCTGCGTGGGCGTGCGAAAGGATGGCGGCGGAGAACGCCGCCGCAAGTAGGAAGCGGTTTTTCATCCCTTGCTCCCTTCCGTGACGGTTTCCTGATCACGCCGGTAATTGTAAACCTGGAAGCCGAGGGGATTTTCAAACCGCCATTCATTTGTGGCGGGTTCGTCCGTGTAGCGATAGCGCACGACAGCTATGTAGTGTTTGGTGATGACATCGGTATCGGACTTCTCAGTGGTTGAGAAACGAACAAGAGCGGTTGAATCGTTGGGGAAGGTGACAGACTTCACATCGACAAGCACACGCTTGTTTTTCCCGTAGACCTTGGCCGGATTGTTCGGATTGGCAGTGCTGTATTGCTCTTGCAATTCGCGAGCGGCATCACCTGTCGACAATAGTGCCGCCGTGCCAAAGTTTGTGTCTATCGCGTAAGGATCATAGCCTTCGCGTGTCCTGATATACCGAACGACGTTGGCTTGCGTGATTGCGCGTGAATCGGTCAGATTTTGCGCTTTTGTCAGTCCGCTTTTGGTTTCGATGTAGCCGGTAGCCTTGTCTACGACGACAATCACAGGCTCGAAAGATTTTAGCGGAACCAGCATAACGAGCGCGAGCAATGCGAAAAGCGCGACGAGCCCGAATATGATGGTTACGAACCATGCCACGGCCTTTGAACGTTTTGCTTTCCGGACGATTTCGTTCTCCCAACGATCACCGTCCTGAAAATAACTTCTCAATGCAGCTTCTTTGGCATCCGTCATGATCTAGCCCTTTACCTCTTATGAACCTGCAAGCATCAGCGAGGCAGACTGTTGCTGCTTATTCGGTTTTGCATTGCTTCTTTTGCGCCCTGGCTTGTCGGGGAAATCGAACCCCCACCGCCGCCGCCTCCAAAACGATTGTAAAGCGACCGTCCGCCGCGATAGCTCGCACCGATCCCCTTGAAGCCAGCACGCGCAATCTGCATTGGAGCGGTGACACCGGTCATGCGAGCAATCCGTGTGGCGGCAGCGCCAATACCGACGGCCAAGCCTCCTGCAATGCCCTGAGCGAGGACCTGGATGTTCAACAGGACAAATGCCCCGGCGAAACAAAGCAGGAGGAAAGCTGAAATATCACTCAGCGTAAGGCGTCGCTCCGTGGCGGCAGCGGATACCTTCGTCAGTTCAGGGTCCATTGCAGCGATTAGGAAGGCGGCGACGACAAACACGAATAACGGGATCAGTGCATATAGAAGAACCTGTTGGAACCACGCCTGTCCAAGGCTGCGCGATTGTTCAAACAACATGCAGGCGATAAAAATCGGTGCGGTTCCGATCAGAACCCATAACATCACCTTGGCTAATACGAGAATTGCGAGGGCAACTGCGATGAAGATTGCCACGCAGACCATGATGAGAAAGCCAACCATAGAAGGCAAAACGGAAAAATAGCCCGATTGCTCGGCAAACGCGGAAGCCGCCTCATTCGCGGTTTTCCAGATCATGGAAAGACCATTTGTCGGTTCGGTAATTCCCGTCCCGGTGGCGGTCAGGATGGCACGACCTACATCTTCAGGGGTATTGTTCAGCCACTTATAGAAAAAATCGTTGAAGTATCCCCAATTGCTGATCAATGCCAGAATGAAGACCATGCGGAATACGCGTGTAACAATTTCGGCCACGCTAATCCGCGAAGTCCCCATTATTACCTGGATACCGTAATATCCAACATAGGCGATAAACATCACCTTGAGCAGCGGCGTGATTTCAGAGCCAATAATATTGTAAGCCTGCGATGAAAAATTCTCGCCGGAACTATCAATTCTCTCCAAAAGATCGCTCAAGAAATCATGCATAGCGGCCCCCGATTATTCCGTTGCTATTGAATTGATCGCAGCAATGGCAGTCGCTGGATCGCCATTAACAAAGGCCATAGGTCCACAGTCTTGCCGAATGTCTTCGGCAAATGACGTGAGATTTGCGGGACGTTTGCAAGGAGCAGTCTTTTCCTTGACCGTTCCGCAGCCGGCAACGCCGGCTGCGATGGCAGCAAAGATAAAACACTTCAGGAAGTTGTTAGCGATGTTAGTTTGCACTGTACGTCAACACCTTCTTGGAATTGGAAATGTCGGTGAGGCGGCGCTGATTATCGGCCTGTAATGACGACACGGCTCCGTTCATCACGCCGATCAGTTCATTGATGGTCAGTCCTGCTTGGACTTGCAGCTGCGTGTTTTGGTCGATGGAACCTTTAATGTCCTTTGCCTGACCGATACTCTGCCCGGCCTGTTCAAAAGCGCTTCGGCGCGTCGTTACTGCCTGTTGCGAACCATTTACGAGTGCGGCGACACCAAGCACAGTGTTGACCATCTGTTCATAGGACTTGTCTCCGCTGAAGCTGCTATTTGCTTGCCCCGACAAGTTCTTAACGAGCTGAAGCCCATTGATGAAAGTGGACGCCACCTTGGCAATGTCACCGCCCATGCTGCCAAAATTTGGCACTCCGCCGGACATAAGGCTGTTGAAAGAGGGCATTGATGATACGCTAAAGCCATTCCCGACGGCCAGGTTTTGCATCTGGTTCGCATCGCCGCCGCGATCACCGGTAACGGCCTTCAATGTCTCCTCGACCGTCGTCAGGATTTCCTTGTTTGTCCCGAGGATCTTGTCGGTCGTAGCCGAGGTTTGCTTGGCCACTTCATAATTGGCAGCGTCGATGACAGGGACGCCACCTGCAAAAGCCGCCATGGGAGCGAACGATGCTAGAGCCACGGCAATCGCTGACGCCGAAATGATCAGTCGTTTCATTGTTAGTCTCCCTTATTGAGGATCAAGGTTCAGTTTGGTGTTCGCCTCGCGTTCACGCTTTTGAACGCAGGCTTTTTCTTCAGCATTCCATTCGAGACCGGTACGGGGATCGCAGACGCCGGTCGTTTCTCTCGGCTTGTCGTCTTTCTTCTTGAACGAAGCCGATTGAGATGCGCCCGAAATGCCACTGGCTGAAACTGCATTGCGGCTGTTGAGCAGGTGGGCAAACGAATTGCTGAGGACAATCACCTGGTTGACCATTTCGAGATTCGCATTTCGAGCGCCGGCGTTGTGATCCCAACTGTCTTGAATTGTGCCGGACTGCATGCCGCCAAGCTGCTGAAGCCACGAAGCGACGTTGGCGGTACTTTCCTGTGTTGACTGCGTCGTTGCCATAGAAATGATGGTCGAATCCCGCATACCGGAATATGCTGTATCACCGCCGCCGTAGTTCATGGGCAGGTCCTTTGACCCACCGAACGCCGGTGTCCATTTCTGCGTGATATTCCGGACGTACCCCTGCGTTTCTTTGAACGGTGGAATGCCGCCATATTTTTTAACGTTGCCAGCGCCAGCATTGTACGCTGCAAGGGCGAGGTTGGCGTTGCCGTTGAAACGCTTGAGCTGCTGTTTAAGATAACGAGCGCCACCGCGCAGGTTCTGTTCAATATTATGCGGATCTACGCCCAACTCTTTTGCGGTATCAGGCATCAACTGTGCCAAACCGATAGCCCCCACGCCCGATTTCGCGCATGGATTAAAGCGGCTTTCCTGATAAACGAGCCCTAGAAATAGATTTTCGTCTACACCCTCTTCGCGTGCCACTCGTTTGACCAACCCGGAAATTTCCGGATTGGCTTTGGCGGCTGCAACGGGATCATCCTTGCGCCCCGGACGATAGACAGCGCAGGTCACACTTTTGTTGAGCGAAAACCGGTCTTTATCCGTTTTCTCGATTTCCGATGTTTTTTGATCCCGGACCGTTCGTTCGGACAAATTAGATCCGTCAATGACCGGAACGTCACCAGCCCACGCCGACAATGGCATGGTTGCTGACGCCAAAAATATGCATAATGCAGACTTCTTATGCATCATTCCTCTCCCATCCGCAGAAGTCAGCCAACCAGTTTTCAGGCTCATCGCCATATCGTTCCCGCAGGGCTGCGCATTCCTCGACGGTCTCTTTTCGACCAGACAGCACTTTGACGAGGTCCGGCATGTTTGAGAGATCGAGACGGGCAATGACCGAGTCATTCCCGTGTTTGACGAGGAAGGTGCGCTTTTCAGGCGGGGTGTTTTTGATGAAATTGAATTCTTTAACCATCAGGCCAAAGCGCTTGATGTAGCTCTCTTCATCCGCCCGCGGGTTCGGGAAATGAATATTCGTGGCCGACTGCTCGATAAGGGTGTGAGACGCTTTGGCTTTGGCAATATCGGCGGCTGACTGCGTTCCGAAGCCGACAATGCCGTTGAGCTTACGAATGGTTTTCATCTTGTCGAGGATGAAATGACTGAATGTTTCGTCCATAAGCAGCTGCCAGCCCTCATCCATGAAGAACATGACTGGATCGCCGTTCAGGAGCTCATCGAGACGGTGATAGAGGTACATCAGCGCGGGCGTCCGAATATCCTCGTTGCCGAGAATGCTCGTCATATCGAAGCCGAAAACATTGCGTCCCGAAAACGACAGCACATCATGCTGCGCGTTGAAGAGCCATGCTTTTTCGCCGTCGATCCAAGGACGTAGCCTTGACGCCAAGTCGTTCGCGTCCGCACGCGAACGTCCAACCAGCAGGCCCGACAGGTTTGGCAAGTTGCGCTGCGCTGCAGGCTCTTCCATGATACGGGCAATCGCCCGTTCCAGCGTATCTGCGTCCTCCTGGCTGAAGTCGCGATGATCGCTTGAACGCAACATTGATTTCAAAAGGCGAAGCAGAAAATCACGATTAGGGCCGGAGTTTTCCAGCTGAAGCGGGTTGAAACCAGTAGGTGCTCCCGGTGAGAGGACTTCGTAAGCTCCTCCCATCGCCCGCACGAAGATCTCGGCACCTCTATCTTTGTCAAAAAAGACAGCTTTCGGCGTTGGACTGACACGCATTGCCTGGGCCAGCAAGAATGTCAGAGCGACGGTCTTGCCGGAGCCAGTTGGCCCAGTGACCAAAAAATGGCCAATATCGCGACGGTGAAAATTGAACCAGTATGGTGTTTGCGAGGTGGTTTCGAGAATCGTGATCGGCAAGCCCCAATGAAGATTGTCCGATTGCCCGGTCGCGAAATTATGCATCGATGACAGGCCGGAGAAATTAGCCGATGACAGCATGGCCTTACGCGCACGATAGCTGTGGTTGCCTGGCAATTGCGCCCAGAAGGACGCTTCAAGATTCATATCCTCCCGCAGCCAGTTGATGTTCATATCTGTCAGGCAGCTACCGAGCTCGGAAACTGCCTTGCTCAAACCGTCAAGGTCGCGAGACAGGCAAAGCAAAGAGAAATGGTGAATGCCAAAAACAGCCTCTTGGTTCATGAGACTGTTCAGAGCAAAGTCGATATCGCTTTCGACCGCGCTACCGGATTCATCCGACGCGGCAATCTGGCGCTGAAGCCGGGTAATACGCTCTTGCGCAATCGGCTTGTCCGAGATTGTGAAGCTTTGCGTCAGTATAAACTCGTGATTTACCTGTAGCAGACCGTCCAGCATTCCCGGACCGGTGTACGGCGGATATTCCTTTATGGAGAGCATTGCGCCAAAGCGATTGTCTTCATCGACAGCAGCTTGTGTTTGCATTGCTCGCTTGCCGAAATGCAGGCGTGATGTTCCGACGTAATTTCGAATCCCCATCCGCGGCAGTCGCATTTTGCGCGGTACACCGCAGGTAAGGATTGTGTTGATGAATTCGCACGGTTCAGAATATGGCTCCCCATCGCGATAGGTGATACCAAGCTCACGTGCGCCATACTTTTGCAGCTCACGGGTCATATTGGCGACGAGCTCTTCGAGCTCGGTCACTATTTCCCGCGTTTGCTGATCTCGAACCTCAGCCCCGCCGGATCGCGTGAAAGCACGGCTTACCACGTCGCTGAGGCCGAGGGCGCCGCGCATATTGGTTCGCACGATGGAGAGGTAAATTTCGTTGGCGAACATGCGTTTATGGCGCAACTGGCTCATATACCGGCTGTTTAGTTGATCGCAAAACGGGTCATCGAAAGCGCCACCAATTTCGGAATCGACCTGTCGGCGAATTACAGTCGACCAGACAGAAAAACGGCTCGATCCAAGCGCTCGAATGATCGTATTCTGAACATTCGAGCGCATATTGAGTTCGGCTTGATCTTCCGTTTGGAAAAAGAGGCCATCTAGCTTAATGACTGACATTAGAGCGCCGTTTTCCAAGCCAATCACAGTATCGGACAGATGCCGCAGATACGGGATATGTGTTGCCATAGGCCGCTCATTGTGAGCGACCTTGCCAAATCCGAGTTCTTCCCTGACGACTTTCAACATTTGCTATGGTCCGTACGAATCAGTTCCCCAGAAGGACTTGTTGCGTGTGCGGGGCGTTTTGCGCGCGGTGACTTCGAGAACATCGAGGATTTTGTTGTCCCAGGCGCAAAGGGAGAACAGGACCACATAGCTGATCGGGGCCAGCAGCAGCGTCCAGAAGGACTTGCTGACCAGCCATGCTATGATTGTGATCCCGATAACAACGACGACCGCCATATACGGAACACCCCACATGGTAGGAGATCGGGTAAGTCCGATCACCAACGGGGTCAGTTGCGGCTTTACATCCTCGTATTCGGCCATCGCTAGTTTCCGACCGTGCTGATCAGCTCGTCGACGATTGACGGAGCGCCGAAAACCAAGCCAATGCCGAGGATGACACCGCCTGCAAGAAACCAAGACAGTCGGCCTGCAAAGGCGAGGAAACCGAGCGCCATGACGGCTATGATTGCAAACAGGCGTCCGATAGGGCCGCTAATGAAATCAACGATAGCTTGGAACACGGTCTGAACCGGCGCGAAGGCACCGCCAACGCCACCTGATTGTGCCATCGCCAAATCTGCCCCGGCAATTTGCGCCGCGGCCAGCAAACCAAGGCAAATAGCCAGCTTTGAAGCGCTGATATGCCAAACCATATTTTGTTCGTTGATCATCCTTCTCTCCTTTAAAAATGCATCACGCCACCAACGAAGGTGCCGGTTTTCTTGACTGCAATGACCCCGGATTCAGATTCGCTCGCTATGACCGGCGAGGATCTCCGACCGCCGCCCACGGGCTTCTTTTTCGGCGCTGGCATAGCCACGCCGAGTTGGTAATTGACGACCTTGGCCACGTAGCCAACTGTTTCCTTGAAGGGTGGAACGCCGCCATACTCATAGATGCGGCCTTCGCCTGCGTTATAAGCGGCGGCAACAAGAAGCGGGTTTTGGAACTCGTCCAAAAGTACACGTAGGTACCTAACGCCGCCTTCAATATTCGACGCCGGATCGCAGACGTCGCGGACGCCGAAACGCTCAGCGGTTTTCGGCATGAGCTGCATCGGACCGCGAGCGCCCTTGTCTGAATTGCGAGAACGGTCGAATTGGCTTTCCGCCCAAGTGATTGCCGTCGCAAACAGAACGTCAACTTGATGTCGACGAGCAGCCTGTTCGACGAGTGATTTGATTTCGTCAGGCGTTAGGGGGGAGGGGCCGCATTCCGGTACGGATATTGCGGCCTGTTTATCGAGGGATAAATTACCCAAACGGGACGATTCATTCGAATTAGAAATATCCGTATTGGTAATCTCTGATAGAGAGCCAGTGGAAACATAGGCGCTCTGTATATTGCCAATATGGTTACTCGTTTTGGGCTCGTTTCCGCTTTTATCCTCGATGGCGACGACGCCATCGGCGCCCACAACAAATTCTTTGCTTTCGCTTGGCCAGCGGCGATTGAAAACTGTCAAAACAGATGGCGATCCGGATGCCTTCTGGGTGGACGGCTTGTCGCCATTATCTTGCACAAATGGCGCAATTCCGCCGGTTTCTTCTGCGCAAGCGGCGGCAATCCCGAGCGGAGCGTACAGTGCGGCGCTTAGTAGTAGCGCTTTGATTGATAGCCCTTCCATTCTAGCCCTTTTAGCTCTTGTCGCCGACCTCACGTGCGCTGTTGAGATTGCGGCGAAAACCGATTAAGTTCATAATAGCATGATACCGATTTGGCTAAGTGATACATGCTTTTTTGCAAATCATAAACCCCCTATGAGCAGGGAAAACGAATAAGCAAGACGGTAAGGGCTAGAAAATGAAGAGAACCATCGCAATCGCAATGAGCAGTTGTATGCTGGCAACAGCCGCAATCGCAGCGCCAGCCATCAACAAGGATTACATCAAGTCGTTGGCGTCGCCGGGTAAGACCGTGCTTGTCATTGAATATTATGACGGGGACGGGAAGGTCACAGCTCGAAAGGGATTTGCATCAGCTTCCGGCTACAAGGCGACTTCGCCAACGGAATTCCGTGTTGATGACAAGACCGTTCTAAATCTCTACGGCCTGGAATCCTGCAAGGGCGAAATGGTCAACCGTAAGGATGACTATGCTGGTTCTTGCGCTGACTATGCACAGCAGCAACTGCAGATCATGTTGCAATCGCCGAAGGTCCTCTTTTGTCGGGCCTTCGTAAGCGAGGAGCGTGCGCCGAAGCAAAACGTCACGTGCTACGGATATTACAATTATCCCGGAAGCCTAGACACGGTTGATATGCTTGAGGAGCAGATGCTTTCTCTCGGCGCGCTCCGCATCGCAAAAACGAAAGATGGGAAGCTGGAGCGTCCGGATCTGGTGAAGGCGCAGAAGATCGGAGAAGACGGCTCTTATGGAATGTGGGCCGATCCGCGGGTGAAAGGCCAATGAAGCACGCGCTTATAACGCTAGGTCTGACCCTATTCTCGCCAACGGCAATTGCTGCGCCAGAGGGATATTTCGACCTCCAACCGGGCGTTACATTAGAATCTGGCGATACATAGGTGGCAGAAGGTCAGCGCTATCGTCTCTACGGTGTTCAGTCATGCCTTCGGGGAACTTCTTTCACCGACAGGACTGGGTATAAGAAGGACTGCGGCGAGGCATCGCTTGCCGTGTTCGCTGCATACATCAAGGACACCAAACCGGTGTGCGCTCCCGTCGCGCAAACTGCCGAGACATCCTATGTCATTTGCTACGCCACAATCGGCGGAAATCGTCTCGATCTTGCTACCATATTGATTACGAGCGGCTATGCCTTCGCAGCGCTGAAGGCTGACGGGCTTCCCTACTATCCCGCATACGCGGTTGCCGAACAGGATGCGCGCGAGAAGCGGGCAGGCCTCTGGCAATTCGAAGACGTTCAGCACCCTGCCATCATGTTGAGCAAATCGGCGAACGAACGGACGAGGAATGCCCAACAATGAAACATCTTATCTTAGCAGCATCAATTGCACTCGCATCCACGTCAGCATTCGCAGCCGACGTTATTAAACGCACGCCAGCGGTCAGCCTCCCGGTGCACCCTAGCCAGCCGGTCACGCTTCCAATCTTCAAAGGTCGTGTCGCAGTTATGGACGGTCGGACTCTTTGGTTCCCGACTTATGCACAACGAGTTCGCCTTGCTGATATTGATGCGTGTGAACTGCCGCAATGGGCGCTCGATCCCAAATGGACGAACAGGGAGGTCACGAAGGCACCGCCGCCTGTACCATGTGGTCCCTTTGCAAAAGCCTGGCTCAAAAGAACGATCGGATCTTCCGCCGTCACATGTGCCGTCGTCGGTTATGATGATGAAGCCATGCCGAGAGCCAGGTGCACGTCACGGGGACATGATCTGGCTCTTGAAATGCTCCGCGTCGGTTGGGCACGGGTGGATTCGCCCTACCTCACTCATCCTCAATATATGGGCTATCAGCGTGCCGCTATGTCGGCGCGATATGGCATGTGGGCGACTTATGTTCTGGATATGAACGAATGGCGGCGAAAGGCCGTCGATAGGACGCTCGATCGTCAACCAATTGCGGATTTCAATTTGCTCGCCGAGCGCAAAAGCGAGATTTCCCCCCCTTTCGCCGATGCACGCAGAAAGCCAAAAAGGACAGACCGATAGTTGTCGGAAATCGCTCATATTGCGCTCAATTTCGCGCGCGATCCCATGGCCTGTCTGTTGCTGGCCATCCTGTTATCGTTTTTGCTTATCATCCCGTCGTCCAAAATCTGGTGGGTCCACGGCATAATCGCGGCGCTGTTACTGACGACGTCGCTCTTTTTCCACGAGCAGCGGCAAATGTCGTTCGACGCATTCTTGATCGGCGTTTTTGCTTATCCCGCGGTATGCCGCGACATTCCAAATCAGCTCCTGGTCTATCGCGTTGGAATCTACTGGTTCTGCGCATTCACACTTATCGCCCTGTGCAGTTATGCGGCCGGAGATCTCGTCACAGGGTCGCCCTTACACGATCAAGCCATATTGCCCACTCGGCACAATTCAACCGCTACAGTATGAGGATGACCTGAAATGAAGCAGTTTCTGTTTGCACTCGCTGGCCTTGGCACTATCGCCGTGATGCCATCCGCTGCAATAGCGCAGGACACGGGAGGGACGCCATCTTGGGGCTGCCAGGTCCTTTTGTGCGCAGCATCATCAAACCCTTCGTGGCATGGTGTCCCTTATTGCGTCCCGCCAATGACAAAGTTGATCAAGGCCATGGCAAAACCGGGTTTCTCATGGCCCATTTGCCATGAAGCTAAGTCTGGCAAACCCGGATATCAGCTTTACGAGGATTGCCCATCTGGATTCAAGGAAGCCAGCAATATGAGCGATCGCGGCGCAATGCTGTCCAACCGCTGCGAAAAGACAATCAACACCTGCACCAACAAGATCAGGGAACAGAACAAAGAGCTTCAGCAGTACAAGGATGTTCAATATCGAGACATTGGCAACTCGGATCGCGGAAATAGTTGTCGAAAGGTCGTCTCCATTGCTCGTCCAATGCGAAAAGACCCTTACTTTTTCGACATTCCCGATTATCAAGGTTTGAAGGGGCGCTATTGGTTCAATTTGAAACTTTAAGAAGCTCTAATGAATCAGAACGCACTTCTCGCACTGGCAGCAAGCGCCGGCATGGCTGTTGGCGCGGGCGGTACTTGGTTTGTAGTCTCCAACGCTTCGAGCAACGCAACAGCCATTGCAAAAGCTGATATCGTTGCAGCGATCAACGCCGACCCTACACTTTGTCCCGTTCCCGATGAGCCAGCGGCGAGCGCCAAGCTCGATGTGCCAACTCAAGCTGAAGCATTGCTTGCCGTGAGGAAGCTGGAAGAAAAAAATCCGCTATTGTGGGATAGGAGTGAACTTGAAAAGCTATCCGTCTCACTAGCGAATTGTTGGCCTGTTGACGGTGCCAACGGCATGGTCGAGTGCGTTACTAACGTCAAAAAAAATCCGTCAGCGCAAACTATTGCGAGGACGGTTGGATTTGCCAAAGATCAATCATCCGGCGAATGGATTGCGACAGACCGCAAATAGATGAAGCCCGCTAGCGGGCTTCCAAAGCAATTAAATATTCTTATCGACGCTTTTCAAAACTGACGCCATTTCGCCCTGTGCGAGCGTAACCCGCCCGGAGATAAGAGACGCGGCGAGATAGACCAGTTTTCCTATAGCGTCATCCACATCTTGCGGCTCATAATCAACGATCCGGCGCGGGTCCGCTGCCAGTGATGACAGTTCCAGCAGGCGTTTAGTCGGGCCAGCATCGCTTAGGTCCACGACGCTGCTTTCATCCCGCCAGTCCAACGCATTTCCAATTGCATCCATGATGGCCTCCGAAAGTCATTTTCAGAACATGGGTGAGAATTATAAGTGCAAATCCCTATACCAATCCCCGGCGTACGATCGTAGAAAGCAGGTTCTTCAGTAGAACTGCATTTCTAGATGAATCTTACTAGCCGACGCTTAGTTTCTCTCCTCCATGCACCAGTTTTCTGACGAAACAGTCATTCCAAAATCCAAATGATAAAAACGTTGATTAAGGTATATCGCACGATAGGATACGAAACACTGCGAAGCGAAATGAAATCTGAGCCGATAAGCGATTGATTAAGAACGGAAAGTTTTTTCTCCCCCCACCGAATGACGGGAGCGATTTCAAGGAATTGTTCAAGCGCATCGTCGCTGCCGGAGCTGGTCGCCCGCTCGGCAAGGATAACTTTCCTGCAGGCCCATGGACGCCCGAACTTCTCGCGCAAGCCATAACTCTCGTCGATCCCAAGCGAACCGGCGTGGATCTTCGAACGGTGCAGCTCTGGTTTCAGGAGAACGAGAAAGGAATTAGTGCTACTAACATCGGTTTGCTGGCCAGAGTTTTGAGTTGCGGTGATATGGCGGCCACAAGCGAATGGGTTATAGAGCTCAGTGCTTCTCAATCCCGCTTAGTCGCCAAACGACGCGAACTGAAGAAGGCCGATCGTGTTACATCGTCGCAGCCGACCGAGGACGCCGCCGAAATTGGACCCGCGTATGTAAAACCGCTAGACGTGGGCCATAAGCAAGGCGAGCGACGAACTCTTGCCAGGCGCACGGAGGAGTTATTCAGCGAAGGATCTCCGCTGAATCTGTCTGCTTCGGTTTTTGCTGGAATGTCGGCGCTCGGATTCCTGTCGTTCATCATAGGCATTCACAACGTAAAATTCACTCGTACCGATGGCGTTATCAAGCAGGTTGGATTCCTTTGGGCGGCTAACTGGACGCTTGTGTTCATGGTTTTCCTACCGCTCTTCCTCGCTTTCGTGTTCGAACTGGTGAATTCATGGAAGCACGAAAAACGGAGAACGCTCATCGATGGCGCACTCGCGGACAGCGACCGAGGATGGCCGCGAATTATTGACGCGTCATTGGGTTCATTCTGGGCTGTTTTCCTAATTTGCTTGTTGTTTGCAGGTGTTTTTCAGTGGATCGGTGTCTGTTTGATGCCTCTCCTCTACGGAGGAGGTAATTACGCAACGGATTGGGGCACTATCGCGATAGTTCGTCCTGAAATCGTAACGAGACCTGTTGCGATCATTTTTACAGCGCTCGCCTACTTGTATATGTGCCTATCCTTTTATCTCTTTTTCGCCGGTCTCATCCTGATTTATTCGGTCATCAATGACTTATCGAAAATCCGCGAGGCTGCAAAATTGCAGACCAACTCCGGCTGGAACAATCCAAGCGAGACTGGCTTTTGGGTCATGCGGTGGGTATTCCGCTGCACGGTCTTAGGCTTGCTTATCGCTACCGTTATGAAGCTGCAGAGCTCTTATCTGGCCTCAAATGGCACGAGTATCGTTGCCTGGGTTATTAGCGATCTTTCATCGATCTTATACGAGCGTCCAGAGGCGCAAAGCCGCATTAGCTATAGAATGCCTACGCACTACAGCAGCCTGCTTATCGCCATATCGACCAGTTTTGTCTTTATATATGGAGTGATCCGCGCAGGGGCCGGAAATCTTTTCAAAGTGTCATTGTGGAAAATGACCGCGGTTGTGGCGCTTCTATTCGCAAGCTATTTATCTATCGACGCGTTTTCCGGCTTTACGGTGCTGATGTTTGCCGGGCTCTTAATCGCTATTTATGGCTTATTTGATCCGGCTTTTGGGCCCCGGCGTGCGAATGAGGTAAGTAATCAAAGTGTTTCATAGTTGGCTTGATCAATGGGATGAGAAACGGGCACGACGCGGAGAAGATGCTAAAAAAGCAACAGCCGTTACTCTGGACGCAGAACGTGCGTTTCCGGGCTCTGAAAATGTCACCAATCTCGAGGAATTCTGCCAGCTCGGGGTGCAGGCCGCCGCTACGCCATCGTTCTTCAGAGCGCCGCTCGGCAACGATAACGATTTCGAGCGGGCAGGCGATTTTCTCAAATTTCCATCTGACATTTTGACAGACGTTGAGGAAAATAACCTGGTCTGGTCGAAGATCACCGATAGCGGCTCGCCGGACAAGGCACTGGTGATATTTCATCATTGGAACGCACGATCCCGCAACCGACAAATAGCGGGTTACTTGTCCAAAAGGGGCATCACGGTCGTTGAGATTGCTATGCCCTATCACTTCGAACGCAGCCGTCCGGGGTCCCACTATGCTGATTATATGCTTAGCGCGAATCTCGGTCGAACGGTTCAGTCGCTACGGCAGGCCGTGTGGGATGGACAGAAGCTCATCCGCTGGCTCAAAAGCGAAGGGTATCAAGAAATCTCCGTACTCGGAATGAGCCTCGGTTCGTGGGTCGCAGGATTGGTAGCAGCCCATGACGCCAACATTAAGAAAGCCTCGCTGTTTCTCACAGCCGGTAGTCTTGCCGGTATGGTTTGGACCGGGCGCGCAACGCGAGCCATACGCGAGAGCTTTGAGCCTACAATAGACCTGTCTCATCTGCACAGGGCTTGGGCACCGCTCGATCTGGGAAATTACGCCTACAGTCTCGCCCGACCGGCATTGGATATTCAGATTGTTTTGGCCAAAAGAGACAAGGTTGTACTGCCAGAATTGTCAATTGCTCTGTTGGAAAGTCTGAATAATGCTGGCGTGAATCCGAATGTTCTGCAATTAAACTGTGGTCACTATTCACTTGCCATTCCGCCGTACATTTTAGTCGCCGGAGTAAATCTAAAACGGTTTTTGTCGCAGTCTGGCAGTCTAGATCGTCGGACGTGACCTAGACTTTGATAATATTCATTATCAAGGGCAGGGGGCTTGTCCTATTCAAAGGGGATAACTTTCACCATTCTCGGAGGGGAATTAATGGTCAAACTGCCTTTGAAGGCCCTATTTTGCGTCAGCTGCGCTGTTATCGCATCCGCTGGACGGGTCTACGCCGGTGGATTGGAACGTGGCGGTTATAATATCGATCTGCTGTTTAATCCGGATCGGTTCGCTACCGAAGCGACCACCATCTACGTCATGCCAAACCGAAAATTGAACAATGTCAAGGATAGCAGCCCATGGGATGGTCCTGTCGGTGGGGGACGAACCGACGGTGTTAAGGAATCTGAGGCTTATTGGGTTCCTCGTATCGGTCTCAAGGTCGGTATCACCGATTCCCTTGATTGCCTTCTCGACTATTCGCAGCCATGGGGCGCACATACAAATCCCGGTCGAAACTGGGCTGGCGCCAACGATAACACCGAAACAAAAATGAACAGCGATGGCTATTCCGGAACCTGTTCTTATAAATTCGACGTCAGCGAGAAGGCCCAGCTTCGGCTTATCGGCGGCGTGTTTTACCAAGCAATGGACGGTTTCAATGAGCAACTGGTAGCCCCAATTCCTACTAATCCGTTTGGCTGGAACGGAATCGGTCGGTTAACCCTCGAAGCCGACGGATGGGGATGGCGCAGCGGCGTTGCATATGAAATCCCGGAATACTCATTCAGGGCCAGCCTCGTTTATAATTCCGAGGTCAAGCTTGATGAGATCACCGGAACGCTCAATCACAAGGGTCTTCCGCCAGGAGCTGGCGGCAATCCGCTCGCAGGCGGATCATGGGACGTGAACGGGTCCGCCAAACTTCCACAGTCCGTTGAATTGAAAATGCAGTCGGGAATTGCGCCGGGGTGGCTCGCCTTTGGCTCGCTTAAATGGACCGATTGGAACGTACTGCAGGATATACCGTTTTATTATAAGGGCGTGCGGGCAACGTCACTGGACTTGCTCTATCGCGACGGCTGGACGGTATCGGCAGGCATAGGCCATAAATTCAACGACGAGTGGAGCGGTGCGGTCCAGATCTCGTGGGATCGCGGCGCGTCTACCACGATCGGCAACCAGACCGATACCTGGACGCTCGCTGGCGGAGCATCCTACACGCCAAATGAACGCGTAGAACTTCGATTTGGGGGCTTGATAGGGGTGCTGACAGGAGGCGAAGTTTCTAATGAGATCGTCAACCCCGCCACAGGCCGACCGTATCTGGATGCATCGTACGATTTTGATGATGATATCGTTTCTGCATTGACCGTCTCATTGAAGGTAAAAATATCGGTGATACAAGGCCCGCCGCGAGCGGGCTTTTTTGTAATTCTCAATCCAAGTTCTCGACGCTCTTCAACACCCTTTTCATCTCGTCCTTTGCCAGCGTCGTTCGACCGGAAATCAGAAAAGCGGCGATATAGACCAGCTTATCGATCGCGTCAGCGACATTTCCCGGCCTGTAGTCTATGACCACGCTCCGCGCGTTCGTTTCGGCGGCCGCCAGCTCCAGAAGCCGTCTTGCATGCTCGGCATCGAAAAGGTCAACCCTGTTCTCGCCAGCGCCCCGCTGATCCTTTCTCTTTCCAAAGGTCCGCATGTGGGCATCCGTAGCCACCACGAGCCTGACAGGCATTTCCTCGCCACATTTCACCATTTCGCTCTCACCTTTCGATAGCGCCCCGCCTTCCAGTTGAAGGCGAAGGGCAGGTTCCATCCTGCCCTTCTGCCTGTCCGGCGAGGACCGGGAGAGAGGGGGCAAGCAGCGGCGAAGAGCGGGCAAAGCCCGCCCTGCCTGATGGTGCGCAACGCGGTTGCACCTGAAACGGTGCGACCGACTTGCTGCATCGAAAGGTCGAGGCGGTGCTTGTGGGGAGAGAGGGCAGAGCCCTTTCTTCCTCTTAAACACCGGAATTGCAGTTCATTAAGGCGACGATAGTAAGCGCAACACCTCTGGAGCGCGTGTTACTGGGACTAAGGCGTTAGTTTCGCCGTTTTTAGAGTAATCATTGCAAAACCTTCGACGGGATTTTCGGTCTCGCCGACAAGTTCACTATCAGTCGTGCATTAAGCATAAAATCGCACCATCGATTCCAATGGCAGAACCTTGATCTGCGATCCATTTCCTGCGGCTCTGAATCGTTCGAACCGCTCCACGCAGACGGCTTCCATACGGCTGATACCGGACTTGAACATGCCACGAATATCAAATGAGCCGGGATTGGCCTTCAGATATTCCCGAGCCGATCCCGTTAACGCCATCCGCAGATCGGTATCGATATTGATCTTGCGGACGCCCATTCGAATAGCACTCTCTACTTCCTCAAGCGGCACTCCAAACGTTTTGGGCATGTGGCCGCCGTTGTCGTTAATTAGTGCCTGCAGATCGTCCGGTACTGTGGAAGCCCCATGCATGACGAGGTGAGTATAGGGCAGGCGCTGATGGATCGCAGCGATGACATCCATTGCCAGGATATCACCAGTCGGCTTGCGTGAGAATTTGTAGGCTCCGTGTGATGTGCCGATTGCCACCGCCAGTGCGTCAACACCGGTTGCGGCAACAAAATCCGCGGCCTGCTGCGGATCGGTCAACAAGGCCTCACGGTCAAGGGTCCCAACGAGGCCGTGACCATCTTCCTGTTCGCCGCCGCCAGTTTCGAGCGAGCCGAGTACACCTATCTCGCCTTCGACGGAGACACCGTGGGCATGCGCGTAAGCTACCGTCCTGGCGGTGACGTCAACATTGTAGCTGTAGCTTGCCGGTGTCTTGCCATCGCCCTCCAAGGAGCCATCCATCATCACACTGGTAAAACCCAGCGCGATAGCGCTTTCGCAGACTTCCGGCGTCGAGCCGTGATCCTGATGAAAACAGACTGGCACGTTGGGAAACCGCTGCGCCGCCGCCTTGACAAGACCGCTCAACAGGATGTCGTCCGCGTATTTTCGCGCGCTCTGGCTCGCCTGGACGATGACCGGGCTGTCCGTGCGTTCGGCAGCTTTGAGCACCGCAAGAAGTGTTTCCAGATTGGTAATGTTGAAGGCAGGTACGCCATAGCCGCGTTCAGCAGCGTGATCGAGTATTTGACGCATAGTTGCGAGTGTCATGATATCCTCCCGTAAATGTAACGATAAGACCGCAGGTCCATTGCCTCCGAGTTCGTCGGGGGCTTCAGTTGGGAAAGGTCCTGTTGATCTCGGCAATTTCCTCGGCGCGCAGCGGCGAAGTCTTTCTGTCCCCAAGGATGAAGAAGAGCTTTGCCGTCTCCTCAAGTTCCTCGTAGGCGTAGACTGCTTCTTCCAAGCTTGCCCCGGAGACGATCGGCCCGTGATTGGCAAGCAGCATGGACCGGTGATCTCGTGATACTTTCTTCACTTCGTTTGCCAAGGCCCGGTCGCCCGGCCGGAAATAGCGTACAAGCGGCAGCCGTCCGACGCGCATGACATGATAAGCGGTGAGCGGCGGCAAGACATCGTCCGTCCGTTCATGGCAGAGGCAGGAGACGGCAACAGAATAGGTCGAATGTAAATGCACGACGGCCCGCGCAGCCGGTCTTTCTTCATAAACCGCCAGGTGGAAGAAATATTCCTTCGACGGTTGGTCGCCGCCGATCAGCTTTCCGTCCGGCGAGAGTTTCGAGATGCGATCCTCTTCCAGGAAGCCGAGACTCGAATTCGTTGGCGTGACAAGGATGCAACCATCGTCGAGCTTGACCGAAAGATTGCCAGCGCTGCCATGGGCAAGCTGGCGCGTATACAGTAGCTCTCCCATGCGCACGAGCTTTCTGCGCAGTTCCGCTTCCTCGTTCATTGCCGTGTTCCTCCAGAAAGAGCGGACAGGGCTTCCTCGAAGAAATTGGGTCCGCCAAAATTGCCGGATTTCAATGCCAACGCCAGGTTTTTGCGGCGGCTGACAAGCACCGGGACGCCGGGGCTTACCTCCGGTCCGATCGCCAGATCGCCGAGATCAAGGGCCTGGGCGACTGCGCCAGAGGTCTCGCCACCGGCGACGACAAGGCGGCTTACGCCGCTGTCCACTAGTTGACGCGCGGCAGACGCAAAGAGACCTTCGAGCCGTTCGGAGACTTGATGCCGACCATAACGAGCCTGTGCGGCCGCTACATCCTCGGGACCGCTCGATGAATAGACCAGTGGAGCCTTGCCATGATTGGCTTGAATAAA
This sequence comes from Ochrobactrum teleogrylli, assembly GCF_037482325.1. Lineage (NCBI taxonomy): Bacteria > Pseudomonadati > Pseudomonadota > Alphaproteobacteria > Hyphomicrobiales > Brucellaceae > Ochrobactrum > Ochrobactrum teleogrylli. Next base: position 30,974 of record NZ_JBBHKQ010000003.1, on the reverse strand, counting down.
GTTGACGAGGTCGCTCGGCTTCGTCCGCCCATTCATTACGTCGTCGACCGACACCGTCATGGCTGGATGATTACGGGTGTGAACGTCGACCTGGCCGCGCGTCGCGCCAGAGCAGCTCCCGGCAAGGATTGCCTCCGGACCGCTGACCCCTTTGAAGCTGCCGCGTCTGCCGACTGCGAGTCCCTTTGCGATGAAATTTGCGGCGAGCCCGAGCGCGATCCCCGAGCCGCCCGTCAGAAGAGGGGCGTCCGCACAGGCGCGGCCGATGGTCACCAGATCCTCGTCATCGACGGCATCCACGATCACGAGCGTTTCGCCGCCATCGGCGGCGGTCCGCAGAGCGTGGCCTACAGCCTCGGCGCCCTGACGAAGGATAGCGGTCGGGACCAGTCCCACCTCGGACCGCGTCTGCTGCCGCAGCCATCGGCGGATGTTCGCATCCGTCATAGGCGTCAGCGGATGGTTCTGCATTCCGGATTCGTTCAGGAGCTTGTCATTAACAAAAAGATGCCCCTGATAGACTGTGCGGCCCATTGCTGGAAAAGCAGGGCAGGCGACGACCCCTTTCACCCCAAGTGCGTCGGCAAGTGCTTCGGCAACGGGTCCGATATTGCCCTCCGGGGTGGAATCGAACGTCGAGCAATACTTGAAGACGAACTGGTGGCAGCCCTGTGCCTTGAGCCAGTGAAACGCTTCAAGGGACCGTTCGACGGCTTCCTTAACGGGTACGGAGCGCGACTTCAGCGAAATCACGCCGGCTTCGATATCGGGCGCCGCATCGCTGGCCGGCACCCCCATGAACTGTGACGTAGCAAGGCCACCCTGTCCGGGAAGGCCCTTGGCGAGCGTGTTGGCAATATCGCTCGCTCCGGTGAAATCGTCTGCAATTACGCCGAGCAGCATCGCTTACTCCATGACCAGTGTTTTCATGCGCATGACCGCGGCGTCGGGCGCGGTAAGGACGGGCCTGTCAACCTTGCGTCGCACCTCTTCTGCCGCCCGGGAGGTAGAGAAATGAGCCAGCATGATCGCGTCCCGATCGGCAAAAAGCGGTGCCATGTCCGCGACGAGGCGATTGTGAGTTGTCGCATCGCCGCGCCGCAGAAGATCAATCGCATCAGGAACGACAATCGTGTCCAGAGTGCTCGCCGCGCCGGTCTCTGCAACAAATTGCTGGAACTCTTCTTCCATGGTCGAGACGGCCGGCGCGAAGGTCGCCAGCATGCCGATGCGGCTGCCGGATGCGATGGCCTCACGGAACATGGCCTCGTTGGGGCGCAGGATTGGGAGGGGCAGTTCCTTGACCATGCGGTCGATCGCAGGCCCGAAAGCGGAGCATGTGATCAGGATGCCATCGGCCCCGATCCTTTGCGCGTAGCGGCCAAAGTCAACAAAGCGATCGATCAGCTCTTCAGAAATCTCCGCTCCTTCCTTTGCGCGATCGATCGTCAAGCCGTCGTCGAGCAGGTTGACGGCCTCTGCTTCCGGCCAATGCCTTGCCATGGCAGCGGCGATAGGCTCCATGGCGACCGGCGTTGCATGGAAGAGAACGATGCGTGGCGGAACTTTCGTCATGTTACCCTCCAATCCTACGACGCTACCTGTAGCCGCGGCAGAAGGCCTGACCGCGCGTAGATCGCGGCCGCCTTGCTATTGCTCAGATGATCGACGAAGGCTTCGGCTGCTTCGGGATTGCGGGCTTCGGCGAAGATCGCGGCCGAGAAATCGGTATGCTTTTGATAGGGATCCGGAAATGGCCCAACCAAGTGGATACCGACAATCGACATCAGCTCACTGATCTGCTGCACGGCCAGGTCCGCCTCGCCCGAAATGACCTTGTCGGCTGTGAAGCCGGCATGGATGATGGTAGCCTTCGCGTTGATAGCGTCCGTGATGCCCAGACGTTCGAGGACGTGTCTGAAATGGATACCACTGGCGCCCGTTTGCGAGTATGCAACGGATCGTGCTGATAGCAGCGCCTGCCTGAATCGCTCTGGTGTCGATATGTCAGGCACGGCCGCACCACTCCGCGCACCAAGACCAAAACTCGCCCGGGCAATCGGCCGAACCGATCCGGCACGCAATATGCCGGCTTCGACGAGGTTCGAGATCGGTTCATCAATCGCGATCAGGACATCTCCTCGTTCTCCATTGCGAACGCGATCGATCAGCACGCCCGTTGGGTTCCAGTCGACCGCAACTCGTCTACTTTCGGTCTGCCACGAGGGCAGGAGCACCGATTTCAGCGCCAGCTCGACAGCGAGCGTACTCATGACCTTCAGCCCATCCCTCATGTACTAACTCCTCCTGCTCGGACGGCGGGGTAGCGGTTCTCGTCCGTCATCATCCCAATCATCCCTTTTCCTGAATTACAGATGTCGGCCATGACCGGGTCAATGTTGAAAATCCGGATTTCATCAGGTGAAAATGAAATCGAATATTTTGTCCGGTTATCTCATCTACCGGACGTTGAAACGGGGACGCTGGGTTCCTTTTGCGTAAGCAGACGCGGATTTCACATTATGAAATTGCCCTATTCGCTGTGTTGACGTTGGACCACCAAGCTTCATACTCTCTGTCATGGAACTTATGCTGGAGGAGCATAATGGGAGCCGTTAGTCACAGGGTATGGCGAGAGGCGCAGACTCGTCAGGGCCAATATCAGATAGCGACAGCAGATTCAGAAAAGAGCGACGCAAAAAGCATACAATCGGTTGATCGAGCCCTTTCCATTCTCGAAGCATTGTCGTTGCGTGACGCTCCGTTGATGCTCAACGAAATTGCCAAGGTTGCCGAAATAAACCTTTCGACATGCCATCATCTGGTGAAAACCTTGGTTAAGCGGGGATATGTCGTCTATGGCGGAAGGAGTGGCGGATATTCCCTGAGTTCGCGTCTTGAGACGATCTCGCGACAATCGTCGCGGGACTACAATCTGGCCGAATTTGTTCGGGCGAACCTTCAGGAACTGAACGTCAATCTTCGCGAGGCGGTCCAGATGGCGGTACTGCGGGGGGCTGCACTGGTCACGCACATCCAGCTGCCTTCGCATATCACGCCTCAGCTGGATCTCAGGGAGTACACCAAACTTCATACGGTCCACGCGTCGGCTCCCGGCAAGGCTATCCTCGCCTGGCTCCCTGAGGCAGAACTTGCTCGAGTTGTCGCTGACAATGGTTTGACGGCATTTACCGACAAGACGATCACGTCCTTGGGAAGCCTGATAGAAGAGCTCCGACTTGTTCGCCGGTCCGGTTTCGCAATGGATGACGGCGAGTTTCGCACTGATCTTGTCGGCTATGGGGCTGTCGTTCGCGACAAGTCCGGCGCAGTTGTCTGCTCCATTGGTGCTACAATACCGCGAAAACGCGCCAGCGACGAATATCGCAAGCATATCGCTCGCACGGTCGTCGAATGTGCTCGAGACTTGTCGGGGCGGATGCCGGCCGGCTGTTTCGTATAGTGCCGCCACGACGTTTGTAATTCGCCTGGGCGGGCGCAATCCGGCGTGCGCGCTCGGCTATGATTTCAATATTTCAAAGCTCAGGCGATCGAGGCCATAATCGATCCGCACTAGAAAGGGTATCGCCATGAAATCCAAACTCGACCAACTCCGAGACATCACCACGGTGGTTGCCGATACCGGCGATATCGAGGCGGTTGCACGGCTGAAGCCGGTCGATTGCACCACTAACCCGAGTATCGTCCTTAAGGCTCTCGGCACGCCTATGTTTGCTGAGGCCATCAAGGAAGGCGTTGCCTGGGGAAGGAAACAGGGCGGCAGCCACGAAGCCGTTTCGGCAGCCGTTGCCGACCGCCTGGCAATTTCTGTCGGCGCTGCGCTCGTGGAGCTCGTGCCAGGTCGCGTCTCGACGGAAGTCGACGCCGACCTGTCTTTCGATACCGAAGCTTCGCTTGCCAAGGCGCGGTCGATCATCGCCGCATACAAGGAGCGCGGTATCGACAGGGATCGGATCCTAATCAAGCTTGCCTCGACGTGGGAGGGAATACGAGCCGCCGAAGTGCTGCAAAAAGAAGGTATTGACTGCAACCTGACCCTTCTCTTCTCGAAGGTCCAGGCCGTTGCCTGCGCCGATGCAAAGGTCTTCCTGATTTCGCCTTTCGTTGGCCGCATTCTCGACTGGTACAAGAAATCGACCGGCAAGGAATACACCCCTGATGAAGATCCGGGTGTGCAGTCCGTCCGCGATATCTACAACTACTACAAGGCCAACGACATCAGGACGATTGTCATGGGCGCCTCCTTCCGCAGCGCTGGCGAAATCGAGGCGCTGGCCGGTTGCGATCGTCTGACGATCGCTCCGAACCTGCTCGACGAACTGTCGAACGATCAAAGCAAGCTGGAGCGCAAGCTTTCGCCGGAGACAATCAAGCCGATGGCCAGAATTAGTGTCGATGAGAGGACCTTCCGCTGGATGATGAACGAAGATGCGATGGCGACGGAAAAGCTCGCGGAAGGCATCCGTGCTTTCGCCAGGGATCTCGGCACGTTGCGCCACATGGTCCAAAAGGAGCTGCGGCTCGCAGCTGCCTGATCTCGGTCAGTCGTGACTGATTTGCGGCCTATCCCGCCATGGTTGGAGCCGCTGCTTGTTGGCGGGGCAGGATTGACAGTGTTCAATCCTGCCCCGCCTTTAAGCATCGTTATGTAAATATAGCAACAAATTACGTGTATACTAATTTGCTCTGTGGTTTATTTTCACAATGTAAAATAAGAAAACCGAAAAGAGACGCAAAAAAACTTCCGATGTATTGATGATGGAACACCATCTATCGATTATGAGGAAGTGATGATTAAAAAAATAGCAGACTTGGGTGTTGTTGGTCTCGGAACGATGGGCGCCATGCTCGCGCTCAATTTTGCCGAGAAAGGGTCCGAGGTCGCGCTCTTCAATCGAACGGCCGGTAAGGCGGAAAAACTGCGCGCGGATAATCCGGATCTTGCCGATCGCCTCTATCCTCAAAGCTCCCTTGAAGCTTTCGTCGCCTCTCTGCGTTCTCCGCGCGTGATCGTGCTGATGGTTAACGCAGGCGCCGCAGTAGACGAGCAACTTGAGGTGCTGGCGCCATTGCTGGAAGAAGGCGATATCGTCATCGATGCTGGCAATACCGATTTCAATGATACGGTCTCCCGCAATCGCAAATGGGATGATCGTGGTTTCCATTTCGTTGGGATGGGTGTCTCTGGCGGCGAGCTCGGTGCCCGCCATGGCCCATCGATCATGGTCGGTGGCGATCAGCGTGTCTGGTCCAGACTGAAGCCTCTGCTCGAGCCGATTTCTGCAAAGTATGAAGGCAGCCCTTGCGTTGCCTGGCTTGGTCCCGATGGCGCCGGCCATTTCGTCAAGACGATCCATAACGGCATTGAATATGCCGACATGCAAATGATTGCCGAGATCTACAGCATCATGCGTGACGGCATGGGCCTTCCCGCCTCGCAAATGTCGACCGTTTTCCGCGATTGGAACAAGCGGGGTTTGTCGTCCTATCTGATCGAGATCAGCGCGACGGTTCTCGCTGAGCAGGATTCCCAGACCGGCAAGCCGTTGGTCGATGTCATAGTTGATGAGGCCGGCCAGAAGGGAACAGGTCGTTGGTCGGTTATAGAGGCGCAGAAGCTGGGCATTGGCGCGACGACGCTTGAAGCCGCGGTTTCGGCACGAAGCCTGTCGTCCCTGCGCTCGCAGAGGCTCTCGACCAGCAAAATTTATTCGAACATGGCCCTTGCCACTGACGCCTTCGTTGTTGATGAAACGAGCCTCGATGAGCTTGAAGCGGCACTGGAAACGGCAAAGATCATCGCTTACGCGCAGGGCTATGCGATCATGTCGGCCGCATCACGTGAGTACGCGTGGAATCTGCCGCTGGGCGAGATCGCCCGAATCTGGCGCGCTGGCTGCATCATTCGATCGGTCTTCCTCAAGGATATCACCGAAGCCTATGAGGCAGGCAACGAAGTTGCCAATCTTCTCCAGCAACCATCCTTCACGAAGCGGGTGAGCGAAGGCCAGCAAGCGCTGCGCAGTGTGGTCGCAAAGGCCGTGAAAGCGGGCATCCCCATACCGGCGCTTTCGGCATCGCTCGCCTATTTCGATGATTATCGTCGGGCGCGGGGATCGGCAAACCTCATCCAGGGGCAGCGTGATCTTTTTGGCGCCCATACGTTCCGACGCCTCGATGCCGAAGGTGTTTACCATCATCAGTGGCCGGCAGTGTGAGGGAGCGGAAGGATGAGCAGTCTCACCACGACAGTCGACCTTTTCGACTATGTCATATTCGGAGGGGGCGGAGATCTTGCCGAACGCAAGCTGCTGCCGGCACTTTTTCATCGCGATCGCGACAACAACCTGCCGGACGCCGCGCGAATCGTCGGAGTCTCCCGCACTGCACGCACGGATGACGACTACCGCGAATTCGCGCGCAAAGCTTTACAGACGCATGTGACGCCCGCCGACCTCAGCAGCAATGTGCTCGAACGCTTTCTTTCACGCCTGTCTTACATCAGCGTCGATGCGACCGGCGCGAATGGCTGGAAGGAACTGAAAGCATTTCTCGAGAAAGGGGGCTCTGATCGGATCCGTGCCTTCTACCTCGCGGTAGCGCCGTCTATTTTCGGGGCCATTGCCGCCAAGCTCAAGTCCTTCGGCCTCATCAACACCAGAACGCGGTTGGTGATCGAGAAGCCGATAGGCCGCGACCTGATTTCGGCGCGCGACCTGAACGCCGAGATTGCCCGCCACTTCAATGAAGATCAGGTTTTCCGGATCGACCACTATCTCGGTAAGGAGACAGTGCAAAACCTGATGGCGCTGCGCTTTGCCAACACGCTCTACGATCCGGTATGGAACTCATCCTTCATCGACCATGTCCAGATCACCGTTGCCGAAAGCGTCGGTCTCGGCAGCCGGGCCGGATACTACGACACCGCGGGCGCGCTGCGCGACATGGTGCAGAACCATCTCCTGCAGCTTCTTGCGCTCGTGGCGCTCGAACCGCCATCGACATTCAAGGCCGACGCAATCCGTGACGAGAAGCTGAAGGTGCTGCGGGCTCTGAAGCCGATCACCGCGGCGAATGTCGGACAAATGACGGTTCGCGGTCAGTACCGGGCTGGGGCAGGCGACGGTGGCGCGGTTCAAGCTTATCTCGATGACCTTGGCGGACCCGCGAGCGATACGGAAACTTTCGTCGCGCTGAAGGCCGAGGTCAACAACTGGCGATGGGCGGGCGTGCCCTTCTATCTTCGCACGGGAAAGCGCATGCCGACCCGCGCTTCCGAAATCGTCGTCACCTTCAAACCCATTCCGCTGTCGATTTTCGATGCGTCGAGCGGGCATATCTCGCAAAACCGCCTGGTCTTGCGTCTGCAGCCGGGCGAGGGCGTCAAACAATGGCTAATGATCAAGGACCCCGGTCCGGGCGGCATGCGGCTGAGGCAAGTGTCGCTCGACATGAGCTTCGCCGAACAGTTCAGCGTGCGCCAGCCGGATGCTTACGAACGCCTGCTGATGGACGTGATCCGCCGCGACCAGTCCCTGTTCATGCGCCGCGATGAAGTGGAGGCCGCCTGGGAATGGGTCGATCCGATCCTCGCCGCCTGGCAGGAAACCGAACAGAAGGTCCAGGGCTATGCTTCCGGTACCTGGGGGCCATCCAGCGCCATCGCGCTGATCGAACGTGATGGTCGCACCTGGCACGAGCCGGAGTGAGCCATTTCGTGACCTCAACGCAAGGGAGTTTCATATGACCCATTCTCTCGCAGACTACCTCGACGAGCATGCTTCGTCGGCTCTATCGCGCGAAGTCGGGCAAACCGTGTTGCGCCTATCGACCGCTGCGGTAGCGGTCCATCGAGCGATCGCTACTGGCCGGGTTCCGGAATTGCGGCCTGCAGATGATCACACATCCAACCCTAGCGGCGAGGTGCAAAAGCCTCTCGATGTCTTCGCCGACGAGGCTTTTCGCGCTGCGGCTAGTCAATCGCCAGTGCGTGTGTACGGATCCGAAGAGCGGCGGGAGCCCATCGACCTTGGCGGCGTTGGAAAGCTGGCGCTGGCCATCGATCCACTGGACGGTTCTTCCAACATCGAAACGAACACTGCCGTCGGCACGATCTTTTCGTTGCTGCCCTTGAAAGCAGACGGCAATACGGGCCCCCGCTCGGCATTCGAGCAGCCAGGCGTTAACCAGCTCGCCGCCGGCTTCTTCATCTATGGCGCGCAATTGCTGCTCGTGCTCACCATCGGGTTGGGGACCCAAACCTTTATTCATGTCGGGGAGGGCAGGGGTTTTGCCTTGATGGTTAAAGGACATGAGATTCCGCCAGAGACACGCGAGTACTCGATCAACGCGTCTAACCGTCGTCACTGGGCCGAGGGGATCCGGCGCTACATCGAGGACGCCGAGGCCGGCAAGGATGGGCCACGCGGACGGGATTTCGGCATGCGTTATGCAGGATCGCTCGTTGCCGATACCTACCGGATCCTGCAGCGCGGCGGGGTGTTTCTTTATCCCGGTGATCGACGCGAAGGTTACAGGGACGGCCGCCTGCGTCAGATCTACGAAACGAATCCGATTGCGTTCTGCATCGAACAAGCAGGCGGGGCGGCCACCGATGGTCGCCGACGAATGCTCGAAATCGATCCCGAGGGACTACATGTGCGGGCGCCGTTTGTCTTCGGTTCCCGCAATGAGGTCGACGCCATCCTTGCCTATGCCGGCGCTGAACAAGCGGACGCGTCCGCAGCGTGATTTTCACATAGGGAAAGAGCGGTCTGTTTGATTGACGATGACAGGCCGCAGGAGGATTCTGCTAGAAACAAACCGGGTACTAACGAAGACATCGCTTCAGCAATAAGGATAAAGCGGGTTTATCAACGGTATCTCGTAGCTATTCATCTGAATGAACAGAATTATACTGGTCTGTTCAGTAATATTTCCCAAAGGAGGAGAAGTATGTCGCAAGCAGCAAACGTGAAAACGCACCCCGACTTTCCGGTTCCGGAAACAATGAAAGCATGGGTTTTGGGCGATCCCGGGGAGTTGACGTTGGTCGAGAAGACTGTCCCCGCGCCGAAGAAGGCCGAGGTCCTGGTGCGGATCGACGCTGTTGCCATCTGTGCGACCGATCTTGAGATCATCGCTCACGGACCGCCGGCTCAGATCCAGGGCGGCCTGCCGTTCAACAAGAACTTCACGCCTGGTCATGAATATATGGGTACGGTCGTTGCCCTCGGCCCAGGCGTCGATGAATTCAATATCGGGGATCGCGTGACGGTCGAGATCCATGCCGGGTGCGGCCAATGCAAGCGCTGCCGCCAGGGAATGTACACCTCCTGCCACAACTACGGCAAGAATTATGGTGACGTCGACAAGGGGCATCGCGCCAATGGTTTCACCACGGACGGCGGCTTCTGCGAGTATCAAGTCAACAACGTCAACACACTGATCCACGTCGATGATTCCATGAGCGATGAGGAGGCGACGTTGGTCGTCACCGCCGGCACATCGATGTATGGTCTGACCGAACTTGGCGGCCTTGTTGCCGGCGAATCGGTCGTCGTCAGTGGGCCGGGTCCGATCGGACTTCTCGGCGCGGCGGTGGCCAAGGCGCTCGGCGCGCAGCCGGTGATCCTGACCGGTACCCGCGACAACCGTTTGGAGATCGGCAAGCAGCTCGGAGCAGACCACGTCATCAACGTTCGCAAGGAAGATGCCGTCGAGGCGGTTCGCCGTCTCACTGACGGCAAGGGCGTCGATTATGTTGTCGAATGCTCTGGGGCGCCCAACGCCGTTAATGAGGCGGCACGCATGCTGAACCGGGGCGGCAAGATCTGCCTTGCCGCCTTCCCCAGCGAAGAGGTTCCGATCGACGTCGCATATCTGGTCCGCAACAACATCTACCTCTACGGCATTCGTGGAGAAGGCAAGTCAGCGACCCACCGGGCCGAGGCCTTCATGCGGCAGAAGCGTTTCGATGCACGGATCATCCACACCCACACTTTCGACATGGAGAACCTTCCCGAGGCGCTTCGCTACGCCAAGGATCGTGTTGAGGATGCGATCAAGGTGGTGGTGAAAAACAAGCGATCGGAGGCTGTCGCGCAGGCCGCCGAATAATCGGACCAGAAGAAAAGTACGGGGCCGGTTGGGATGAGGGAAGCCGGCCCCGTGCACTCCAAATAGAGGCTATCGATTCCTGGGAGGAGAACATGGCACGTGAACTGCATTCAACAAACTCAGACGGTGAAGCGCGGAAGAGTATTGTCCTGCACTGGCTGAGCAAACTTTATGTCCAGGTCATTATAGGCGTTTTGATTGGCACGACGATCGGTTACTTCGAGCCGCAGATTGCGGTGGCGATGAAGCCGCTCGGCGACGTGTTCATCCGCGCGATTAAAGCAATCGTGACCCCGATCATTTTCCTGACGATCGTCGTCGGCATCGCCACGATCGGAGACATGCGCAAAGTTGCCAGCATCGGCGTCAAGGCGATTATCTATTTCGAGGTGGCCTCCACGATTGCGCTTTTGATCGGATTAGCGGTCGGCAACATCTGGCCTGTCGGCCGCGGCATCAACGCCGATCCCGCAACGCTCGACGCGGGTGCCGTTTCGACCTTCGTCCAAAAGTCCCATGATGTTACGCTCGTTGATTTCTTCATCAACATCATACCGCAGACATTTCTGTCGCCATTCGTCAGCGGAGAGATCCTGCCGGTCCTGTTTGTCGCCGTGCTCTTCGGCCTTGCACTGTGCAAGATTGGTGACAAGGCAAAGCCACTCATCAGTCTGCTTGAGACCGCATCCTATGCGCTCTTTGGTATGGTCAACATTATCATGCGCTTCGCGCCGCTCGGTGCGGCAGGTGCAATGGCCTTCACCATTGGCAAATACGGCCTCGGTTCGCTGCTCGAACTAGGACAGCTCGTGCTTGCGGTATATGTCGTCAGCATCCTGTTTGTCGTTATCGTGCTCGGGGCATTCTTGCGCATTGCCGGGTTCAGTCTGTGGAAGGTCCTGTCTTACTTCAAGGACGAAATCCTGGTCGTGTTCGCTGCGACATCAGCAGAGACGATGATTCCGCGATCGATGGCGAAGCTTGAGCATCTCGGCGTGCGCAAGGAAGTAATCGGCCTGGTGATGCCGACCGGTTTCTCCTTCAACATGGATGGCACGGCCATCTACATGACCATGGCCACTCTGTTCATTGCACATGCGACGAACACTGAGCTTACCTTGTGGCACCAGCTGACGATCCTGCTGATCATGTTGTTTACCTCGAAGGGTGCGGCAGGTGTGACCGGTGGCGGGTTCATCGCCTTGGCTGCAACTCTGCCATCGATTGGAGTGCTCCCGGTGGCCGGTCTTGCCCTGCTCGTCGGCGTCGACCGGTTCATGGCAGAAATCCGCGCAGCGACAAACCTGACCAGCAACATCATTGCTACGCTTGTCGTCGGTCGCTGGGTCGGTGCCATTGACAATGAACGAGCGCAGTCGATCCTCGACTGCGGCGAGATGCCCGACGAGAAACAGCGTGCGGAAACGGTGCCGATAGGAACGCCACAGCGCGCCGGAACCTACTGAGCCCTCTCCACAGCACCATCCAACAAAAATTGAACGCCCGACCGGTGTTCGGGCGCGACAGCCAAGCTTTGATCGAACTGAAAGGACATCGTCATGAGTTTCGCATATTCCGAAGGAAATCCGGTCGAGGATACTTCCAGGCTAGGCAAGCCGCCGTTTGATACAGACCGCCTGGATCGGCTGATGGAGGAAGCGAAACTAGACGCGCTTCTCGTCAACACAAAGCACAGCATTCAGTATCTGCTCGGCGGCTATCGCTTCTTTTTCTACGATTATATGGATGCGCATGGCCTCAGTCGTTATCTGCCGTTCTTCGTGTATGTGAAGGGAAGGCCGCTGGATTCGGGCTATGTCGGCGCGCCCATGGAGCGCTATGAGAAGCAGCTCGGCAGTTTCTGGGTCCATAATCTCAACCTCAAGAACCAGGTCAGCACCGGTTATGCAAAGGCCGCAGCTGATCTCCTGAAACAGGTCAAGGGCGCCAAGGGCCGGGTCGGCATCGAAGTAGGCTTCCTGCCGATCGACGCATTCCGGGTTTTGGAAGAAGAACTTCACGAGGTAGAGCTGGTAGATGCGACCTACACGCTAGAGTATCTGCGTGCACTGAAGTCGCCGGCCGAACTTAAGATTCTGAAAGAAGCGTCCGAAAAGGTCGTCGATTCAATGCTCGCCGTGATCTCGAAACACGGGCCCGGCACTAGCAAGCTCACTCTCTTCGAGGCACTGCGCCAGGAAGAAACGGCCCGCGGCCTGAAGTTCGAGTATGCGCTGACCAACGTCGGCACGGCCTTTAACCGTGCTCCTTACGACAAGATTTGGGAAGACGGCGAGACACTGGCTCTCGACTCCGGCGGCAACTACAAGGGCTATATCGGTGACGTATGCCGTATGGCCTACACGAAAGAACCAGACTCGGAACTCGTCGATTTGCTTGGTCAGGTCGAACTCGTCCAGCAGACGGCGCGCAAGAACCTCAAGGCCGGCACGATCGGGGCAGAGATATTCGAGAACGCCAACGCGGCGCTGGCGCAATGCTCGGCCAGCAATAAGATGTTCTTCTCAGCACATGGCATGGGCATCGTCAGCCATGAAGCGCCGTGGCTCATGAGCACGGCCTTCCCGCAATACACCGCTCATAATCGCGAAAAGCCTCTCGAGGCCGGTATGGTGATCTCCATCGAGACGGAACTCCACCATACAGAGCGCGGCTTTATCAAGCTTGAGGACACGGTCGCCATCACGGCCACTGGCTGCGAAGGTTTCGGTGATCACGGCCGAGGATGGAACATCGCCGGCCGATGACGCGAACAGGCAAAGGCCAGGCGCGCCCATAATACCGGCGCCTGGCCAAGGACCGCTTTTTGCCGGGATCGATCAGGAAGAAGTGCAGAAAACGATGTCGACCTTTCTCTATAGCGCCCATATCGGTTATCTCTTTTCCGAATTGCCGCTCTCCGAGCGTGCCGCGGCTGCCGCGCGTGCTGGTTTTGATGCCGTGGAATACCCGGCGCCATATGCAGTTCCGGCGGAAGAGATGGCGAAATGGCTGAAATCCGCAGGGCTATCCTACACACAATTCGGTCTGTATTCCGGCGATGCGAACAAGGGCGAAAAGGGTATCGGCATCTTTCCCGATCAGCGTGATCAGTTCCGCCGCAGCGTAGCAGACGCGCTCGACTATGCAGAGGCCATCAATGTTTCGATGGTCCATGCCATGGCTGGTGTGCTGCCTCCGGATAGACGCAGCCATATCCACTGGGACTGCTATGTCGAGAATCTCGCCTATGCGGCTCAGGAGGCAAAGAAGCGGGGCATTCGTGTTATCGTCGAGCCGATGAGCGCAGGCGCCGTGCCGGACTATTTTATCTCTACACCGGACCAGGCCGCCCATGCGATCGCTGAAGCGGGCGGCGATAATCTCGGCCTTCTCCTCGACGTGTTTCACACCGTCAGTGCCGGACTTGATGTCCATCAGCAGATCATGAAGCACGCAGCACTGATTGCCCATGTTCATATTGCCGATTTCCCGGGTCGCCATGAGCCTGGCTCGGGGACACTCGATTTCCCTGCAATTTGTCGCTCGCTGACAAAAGCAGGCTACCTAGGGCGGCTGGGGTGCGAATACATCCCGGCTGCCACGACCGAAGCAGGACTGGGCTGGCTCTCTGCCGCCCGCCTCTTCGCCCAGCAAGCGAGTTGATCTGCTTGCTGGTGGCTCTTGGCATCACTCACTGCAGGTCATCGCTCCATTCATTGATCGCTTGAGAGCGGTGCGATGTCGGGCGTGCGTCTGCCTGCGCAGCCTCAACGATACCGGCATGCCCGTAGCAACACCCGCTTTGGGCCCGACAAAACAGGATCCACGGAATGAAAAATCTCTCTTCGCTCAACGTGCTCTCGACAACAACACGTGACGATCGCGGCACAGACATGGCGAATGCCCTGCGCTTTCTCGCCATTGACGCCGTCCAGAAAGCGAACTCCGGTCATCCGGGGATGCCGATGGGCATGGCGGATGTCGCGACCGTGCTGTTTTCAGACTTCATCAACATTGACCCCGCAGCCCCTGATTGGCCGGATCGCGACAGGTTCGTTCTTTCGAACGGACATGGATCGATGCTGCTTTACGCCCTGCATCACCTGCTAGGCTACGAAGATATGACTATGGAGCAGTTACAGTCGTTCCGGCGCCTGGGTTCCAAGACGGCAGGTCACCCTGAATATGGCCATGCGCTCGGGATCGAGACGACGACGGGTCCGCTTGGACAGGGCCTGACCACAGCCGTCGGCATGGCGCTTGCAGAGCGCATACAAAATGCCCGCTTTGGCGACGAGCTCGTTGACCACTACACCTATGTTTTCTGTGGCGACGGTTGCCTCATGGAGGGTGTCAGCCAGGAAGCCATCGATCTCGCCGGTCATCTCAAGCTCGGCAAACTGATCGTCCTGTTCGACGACAATGGCATATCGATCGACGGCCCGACCTCGCTGGCGACGTCCACCGATCAGGTCAAGCGTGTGCAGGCCTCCGGCTGGAATGCCACGCGTGTCGATGGCCACGATCAGGAAGCGATTCGTCAGGCGATCGCGGCAGCGCGGTCGTCCGACAAGCCGACATTGATCGCGTGCAAAACGGTGATCGGTTACGGTTCGCCAAAGCTTGCCGGTTCTGAGAAGTCGCACGGCGCGCCTCTCGGCGAACAGGAAATCTCCGCGACCCGTGAGAACCTTGACTGGCGCACTGAGCCTTTCGTCATCCCTGACGACGTGCGCAGTAATTGGCTTACCGCTGCAGAGCGCGGCAAGACGAAGCGCAGGGAATGGACGTTGCGCCATGAGGGGTCGGAGAAGCGAGCGGCATTCGACGCATCGATCCGCGGTGACCTCCCGGGCGATTTTGCCGGTTCGATGGAGCGATATCGGCAAAAGGTTTTCGCCGACGCGCCGAAGATTGCCACCCGCAAGGCTTCGGAAGATGTTCTCGGAGTGATCAACGAGGCGACTGAGCTCACCGTAGGCGGTTCGGCCGATCTGACGCACTCCGTCTTCACGCTGACCAAGGGTATCAGCGACGTGCAGGCCGACAGCTACGAGGGGCGGTACATCCGCTATGGCATTCGCGAACACGGCATGGCTGCGGTGATGAACGGACTGGCGCTGCATGGCGGCTTCATTCCTTACGGCGGCACGTTCCTCGTCTTCTCCGATTATATGCGCGGCGCCATGCGGCTTTCGGCGTTGATGGGATTGCGCGTGATCTACGTGCTCACACACGACTCGATCGGCCTTGGCGAGGACGGTCCGACACATCAGCCGATAGAACATCTGACCATGCTTCGCGCGACGCCGGGTCTACTGGTGTTTCGTCCGGCCGATGCGATAGAGACGGTCGAAGCCTGGGAGATAGCAATCAATCAGTCCCGTCCATCTGTTCTTTCGCTCTCGCGCCAGAATTTGCCCCTTCTGCGTACCGGTTCCGTGGAGAAAAACCTCTCCCGCAAAGGAGGCTATATCTTGAAGGATGTGGCAGGTGACCGGGATGTCACCTTGCTCGCTAGCGGTTCCGAGCTTGAAATCGCGGTGCAGGCTGCCGAAACGTTGCGCGCAAGAGGTATTGCAGCAGCGGTTGTCTCCATGCCGAGTCACGAGCTTTTCCTGGAGCAGGACGAAGCTTACCGCAACGAAGTTCTTGGAAACGCACCGCGCGTGGCGATCGAGGCGGCTGTGGGAATGTCCTGGTACCGCTTCCTCACTCCGACAGATATCTTCATCGGAATGGAAACGTTTGGTGCATCCGGCCCGGCGCCGGAACTCTATTCCCATTTTGGAATCACAGCCGATCGAGTCGTCGCCGAGGCATTGAAACTCGCAGGTAGATAGTAAACCAGTTCCAACGCGCTGACGTTTGACGAATGCACGGCGCGCGGATTCCCATTGTTGATCGGTGGCCGTGAGGTACTCGGCGCGCCAAATTGATTGTTCAAAGGAGAGGGGTGATGTCAGCAACTGCGCCCGGTCTGAAATCGATTGAAGAGGAATTGTATGATCGAGGTACAGCGGCGGTTGCGCGTGGCATACGCACGCTTTTCGATGGTGACAGCGCGCGCTTCGACGATTTTTCGTTGATCCATGAAGATCTTGTCCTCGATTATTCGAAGACCGCTCTGTCGCGGGATGATCTGAAGTGTTTGGTGCGCTTCGCCAATGCCAAACGGATTGAGGCTCGCCGTGATCGTATGTTCGCGGGAGAACGGATAAACATAACAGAGGATAGGCCGGCGCTGCATGTCGCGCTGCGCGGAAGCATCGTTGACGATTATAAAGCCGATGGGTTTCCAGTCGCCCATGAGGTCGATAGTGTGCTTACCCGGATGTCGGATTTCGCCGAGGGCGTCCGGGAAGGAGCGATCGTCTCCAGCACTGGCGATCGGTTCACCGACATCGTCAATATCGGAATAGGAGGATCCGATCTCGGCCCGGCAATGGCAACATTGGCGCTCGCACCCTATCACGACGGGCCGCGCATTCATTTCGTCTCGAACGTCGACAGCGCCGATATCACCGGCGTTCTCTCTAAGGTCAATCCTGCAACAACGCTGTTCATCATCGCATCGAAGACTTTCACCACGATCGAAACGATGACCAACGCCGAGACTGCCCGCAGGTTTGTTGTCGCCGCACAGGGCGAGGAAGCCGTTGCACACCACTTCTGCGCTGTCTCCACCGCCTTGGACAAGATCGAGCGGTTCGGTATAACTCGCGACCGAAGTTTCGGCTTCTGGGACTGGGTCGGTGGACGATACTCGATCTGGTCGGCCATCGGACTGCCTTTGATGATCGCGATCGGTCCCGCCGCGTTTCGAGAGTTCCTCGCTGGCGCGCGCAGCATGGATCAGCACTTTAGGCATGCGCCGATCGAGCAAAACATGCCGGTGCTCTTTGGACTTGTCGGCTGGTGGCATCGAGTAGCGCAGGGCTATGGTTCACGCGCACTGATACCCTATGATCAGCGCCTCGCCCGGTTTCCAGCCTATGTGCAGCAACTCGACATGGAATCCAACGGCAAGGCAACCAGACTTGATGGACAGCCAGCGCGCACCCCGACCGGTCCCGTCGTATGGGGCGAGCCGGGCACCAATGGCCAGCATGCCTTTTTTCAGCTCCTGCACCAGGGTACTGACACTATTCCGGTCGAATTCCTGATCGGGGCTCAATCGCACGAACCAGACCTTCAGCAGCACCAGGACCTGTTGCTCGCAAACTGTCTCGCTCAGGGTGAGGCGCTTGTGCAGGGGCGGATGTTGCAGGAGGCTTTTGAACGACTTCATATTGAGGGGCGTTCGGAATCTGAGGCTAAGGCCATCGCACCGCATCGTCAATTCTCCGGGGATCGTCCGTCAATCACGCTTCTCTATCGAAAGCTCGATCCTCACACGCTCGGGCAGCTCATAGCGCTGTTCGAACACCGTGTTTTCGTGGAGGCGCAACTCTTTGAAATCAATCCGTTTGATCAGTGGGGCGTCGAACTCGGTAAGGAGCTCGCGCTGAAACTCTTACCCATTATGAGCGGCGCAGCCTCGATCAATACGATAAGTGAAGTCAGCCGTGGTCTTGCCACGGCCGTTCTGGGGCTAAAAACGTTTCGACCTGACATAACCGAGATGGGGTACTGAAAGTGATGAAAATACTTGGGAGATTAGTTGTTGGAATCTCTGCGCTGATTGCCGAACACCAGCCAAGTCTGGCCGACGGTGTCGAGACACTTGCTCCGGTTGGGAGCATTAAATCGACTGGTACATGGAGCTTGGCGAGCCGTGCAGGCGACTATATTTTTGTTGCTGGCATGCGTGGCATTGATCCAAAAACCAACGCTCTGGTGGAAGGCGATGAAGCCCGTATCAGACAAGCATTTCTCAACATGCAATCCGTAGCCCAATCAGGCGGTGCAAACCTGCAGGATGCTGTTCGGCTGGTCGTATATGTCAGCGATATGTTTCGATATCGACCGATCGTCAACAAAGTTCAAGCCGAGCTGTGGTCCAATAAGCCATACCCGCCAAGGACGATCATCGAAGTAGATCGACTGAATCAGGACGACATTGTAGAAGTTGAAGGTACATTTTACGCACCACGAGCAAAATAGCTGAAGGTGACATAAGCCGTCGCACTCCAGACTAGAACTCACCCCAACATGTCATAGTAAAAGATGCGCCGCTCGCTTGCCAGGAACGGCACGACGGCGCCACTCGAACGGCCTACCGTGAAAAGCGACGGCCGGGGATCCGGAATAAGTTCGATCCCGCCCGCGGGGGCATCAAAGATTAATTTTTTGTCGGTCCCCAACGCTTTGTTTCAGCATTAACCGTGGTGTACTCAATTCTTTGGGCGGCGAAAATATAATAAAAACAAAGTGCTGCACCCACTACCACAAATGCAGAAAGTAGACGCGTTTTACGGAACCAACAGTTAAAGAGCCCGTTCATTTGTGGGTATGCCGTACAAGCGGAAAATCGTCGAACGATGCCGGCCGAGTTTCTCGGTGATAACCGTGGCGCTCAGGCCGGCACGCTCGCCAGCGTGCGATCCTGCGCCGTTCATCCATATCGATCTGGGAGGTGCGTCTCTTGAGCATTCCTTGCCAGTGATAACCCATTGGTATCTATCGCAAGTCGCACTTTACGCTGGAACCCACCCCTGTTATAGATGTTGTTTTGGCAAGATAGGGATGCGCTATCTCCAGCAAGATAGAGATGCGACAGGTGCTGACGTTCAGCCCCCATTCCGAGAGGCTGGTCAGGGTTGCAAGCGAGGAATGGGGGCGGGTCGATAGGTGCCCTTCGGCTTTAGCTTTCTTAGTAACAATCATTCCGTCGCTTTGGGTCATGCACGACATCACCCGCCAGCTGAAGCTTCTTCGCCGCTCTGGGCAGCTTGCCTGCAGCTGGAATCGGATACCCAAAGCGACATTGAGGTGCATTGACGATCATTATTCGGCTGCTGTCCGCCTCATCAGTGCCTTCTCCCGGCGCGCGATAACGTCAGGATCGTTCATGTAAGCGGCGCGCGATTTGCGCTCGCGCTTCTGATACCCGTTCCCGACACTGCCATCAGGCACGCCAAACAAATGGTTCGTCTGACCTGTGCGACGGGGACCGCTCTGGCTGCGTTGCAGTTCCCGGCCTGCCTGCATCTCGGCCACAATCGAAAGCATGTCATCCAGTCGCTTGTTCTCGACAACAGGCGAGCGATGAACAGAACGAAGCTTGTCGAATGTTCTGTAGGGCAGGGTGTCCGTACCATACATGATCTCCAGACGGCCATCCGGATAGTCGCAGACAATCACCTTTTGTCGAGCCAGCCGCTTTGCAAACTCCGTCGGCTCCAGGATGAACAGCACCTTGTCGTAACGCAGTGTCAGTGTTTGCGACAGTGTCCGTACTTCCTTCCGGCACATCGCACCATCGATGTTCTCATGCGCGGCCAGCGGTCGATGCATATCCTTAGGATTGCGCGGCTCCTTGCCAAAACGAGCATTGAAGTCTGCAATATATTCCGGCGCATAAGCATTGGCTGCTTCGATCGTATCAATGCCGCGCAGTCGCAATTCCTTGACCAAACGATCCTGCAAAGTTCTGTTTGCCCGCTCGACACGGCCTTTGGCCTGCGGGGTATTGGCGCAGATAATGTCGATGTTGAGTTCATAAAGCGCCCGGCCAAACTGGGTCAGACCGCTCGTGCGATCCTGCTGCGAACCATGGGTCGTGCGAAACACACCATGCTTGTCACTGTAAAAGGCCAGCGGCTTGCCCCATTGCTGCAGGTAGGCCTTCGTCGCATGAAAATAATCAAACGTGTTCTCTGATCCAGCGAAGCGCAAATGCAGGAGCTTGCCCGTGGCATCGTCAATATAAACGAGGAGGGCGCATTTGGGACCCCGCTCCTCAAACCACCAATGATGCGAACCATCGATCTGTACCAGCTCACCAAAGCAATCACGCCGACCGCGCGGCTGATGCAGTTGTCGCTTGCGTTCGCGCCGTAACGTCCACAAACCCGCCGCCGTCATCCATTGCCGCAGCGTCTCCTTGCTGACCGAAAGCTGGTGGCGTTCGACAAGCTTCTCACAGGCCAGTGTCGGCCCAAAATCCCGATAATAAGCCCGGATCAAATCAAGCACCGCATTCCGGAAATCCTCGCTGTAACGACGATTGCTCGGGCGTCCGCGTCGTCCCGACATCAGACCCGAATGCCCAAGCTTGTCGTAAGCCTGTAAAAGACGATGGATCTGGCTGCGGCTGAGATCCAGCAATGCAGTCGCCTGGATAACCGTCAGACGACGATCTCGAATCTTCTGAATGACTTCCAATCTATTGAGTTCTTTCTGCGACATCGTAATCAAACAAGACATGGCAACTCTCTAAACGGATACGTGTGAAGAGCCGCCCAGTCTTCCTTTCCTCGTTCGATCTGAACAGGGCACGCGACCTAAAAATGTCGCATCTCTATCTTGCCCATCTGTCGCATCTGTATATTGCTGTTATAGATGTAAATCGCATAATTTACATTATGGAACTAACAATGGTGCGTCGGATCGTTAAGTGAACTGCGATACCGCAGTTGCGCTGATCGGTCGGTTGGCGCGGGATGAACAGGTGCGCGGCAAGGGTGTTAGTGAAGTGCTTCTGACAGATGCGCTTAGCCGCATTCTTGATGCAAGCAAGACCTTGCAGTTGTTCGTCATCATCGTGGACGCCAAGAATGACAAGGCGGCGGAGTTTTATGCCAGCTACGGTTTCCAGCGCTTTCCGCATCGGCCAAACCGATTGTTCATCCAGAAATCCGTCGTCATGTCGGCGCTGGAGCGATCACTAGACTGAGGATGCGACACTATTCCAATTTAGGGGGATTCGCCCGCCGCAAATTTCAAGTATTCTTACGCCATTGTCCCCTATTCCCGCCGCATGATCTGCGATTGACTACGAAACGGTACGACAAGGGACGGCGCTCTATGACGGAGTACGCTGCAATGCTCGCGATTTCGCATTCACATCATCCGGTTTGAGGCCGGGGATGCGGGCAAGCCGGAAGGATCGGCTATGATCCGCTCGCCGTGTTGCGGGCGATCTCCCCGTGCATCTCTGCCCGATCCGCAACGGTGTCGGCGGCTTCTATCCCGTCGCCGGCACTACGTGTCTCGATCCCCTCCCGTTCAATCCTTTGCGCCGGTGCACCAATCTGGCTTTGCGGTTCCAGTTCGATGCCCTGCGCCTCAAGACTGCGATGGTCGATGCGGGCGTCTATGTCGAGTTCTGCCAGCCGTTCATTTACATGCTCGGCCCAGCGTTCGCGCCACCGCTCGACCATCTCCGTGCGGTTCCAGTCCCGCACCTTCTGGCCGAAACCGTTCTCGTCAACCGAGCGCATGGTGAGCATGACATGGGCGTGTGGCTTGGGGCTCCCGTCCTCGGCAAAATCCCAATGCACGTTCAGGTCGGCAATCATGCCCTGATCGACAAATTCGGTCTGGACGAAATCGCGGGCAAGTTGGATGCCCTGCGCATGCGAAAGTTCACGCGGAATGGCCGCGGTGCAAGTAGCTGTCGTCAGGTGCCTCCTGCGTCTTGCCGGTTATGGTGAGTAGATTCGACTGGAAAGTGACCCCGAGATCGTCCTGCGCAAAGCCAGCCTCGAGACCGAGATACGATAACTGTCGTCTCCCGTCTTCACGCGCCATAGGGCGGCCAGTCGCTCACGGATCGCGCGCGCTGAACGTTTTCCAGCAGATTGAAGACCCGGTCGAAGCCGACGCTCGACCGGCACAGAGGAGAGAAATTGTAAGATGTCGCCATAGCCATATTCTCCTTGAAGCAACATGGATGTATCTGCCGCGCTGCTCGACGGCGCCTCAGGCAAGACCAGCCCTGTCTTCAGCAACTGGCGGCAACTGATTTGGTTTTGAGATTCCCGGATTCAAAGGCGCCGAATAAAAACCTCGTAGCCCAGTTAAACAGCGAGCGCTGATCGCGAAGGAGATTTTCAACTTCCGGCGCCCTTCCCTCCTTAAGTATCCTCGGTCAATTCTGCCACTTCCAGTATTCCAACAAGCTCTGCGACTTTTCCTGACGGCAGTGATCGTCCCTCGTTGACCAACGCTTCGTCAGCATTAAACCAGGCCCAAGCTTCGGCGAGTTCAGCCGCTGACGCGCCGGTTCGGTTGATTTCCGCAACAAGACTGGAGTCTACCGGGCCGAGGACAGAAGTAATTTCATCCAGCGTCATTTAGTTACCTCCTGCATTTCGGGTGCTATTCCGATCATCCATCTGGCTATTAGATAAGCGGCGCGATCACAGAAAAAAGTGTCACGGTGCGCTCGGCAACCTCTTGAACAGGCAAATTGCCAAACCTAAATCGCAGTCGCCGGACGCCCATTGGGGTCTGGCCCGTCAAACGATGAATGTCATCGCTGACGGAAATAGAAACTTGTACCCATATTGCTTCACAAGGAGGATGTGGCTATGAGAACCACTTTCGATTTTACTCCCCTGTTCCGGTCGAGCGTCGGCTTCGACCGAATGCTGAACGCGCTCGAAGCTGCGAGCCGCGTAGAGACCATCGACAGCTGGCCCCCTTATGACATAGCCAAGACCGGCGAGGACGACTACCGCATCACAATGGCGGTGGCCGGCTTCACGCAGGACGAACTGACCATCACCCAGGAGCAGAACATGCTCGTGGTGTCCGGTCAGAAGGCTGGCGAGGACAACAGCCAGTATCTGCATCGCGGAATTGCCGCGCGCACATTCCAGCGTCGCTTTGAACTGGCCGACCACGTGAAGGTTGTGGGCGCTAGCCTCGTCAACGGTCTGCTAACGATTGATCTCAAGCGTGAGATTCCCGAAGAGATGAAGCCGCGCAAGATCCAGATCGCGGCCGGCGAGGCGCTGCCCAAGGTCGAGACCAGGCAGATCGAGGCCGACAAGCAGGCCGCCTGAGGTAGCTCTCTCAGCGTAATTCGCGCAAGGCGCCGGGCACTTCCCGGCGCCGACGGTAAAGCATTGTCAATCGAACGAACAGAAAGGAGAAGAATAATGAGTGTCCGTGATCTGATTCCCTGGGGCCGCAGCAACGGCAATCAGGTTCCCAGTGTCTTGCGCGATGGCGATCGCGATCCATTCCTTTCGCTGCATCGCGAGGTGAACAGGCTGTTCGACGACGTCTTTCGCGGCTTCGGCTCGAACCTGCCCTCTCTCGTGGGAGCTTCCGCCTTCAGCGGCGGCTGGCCGAGCGTGGAGGTCTCGGACGGGGAGAAGGAAATCAAGGTGACAGCTGAGGTACCGGGCCTCGAAGAGAAGGACATTGAGGTCCTGCTCGACGACGGCGTGCTGACGCTGCGGGGCGAGAAGCGCTCCGAGACGGAGGACAAGGACCGACGGTTCTCGGAGCGCTTCTATGGCCGCTTCGAGCGTCGCATTCCGCTTGGCTACGAGGTCAAGGACGACCAGGTCGACGCGCGGTTCAAAAACGGCGTGCTGACCGTGACCTTGCCCAAGAGCGAAAAGGCGCAGTCGCAGGTCAAGCGCATCGCCATCAAGAGTTGACGCATGGCAGGCGCCGGCGGCGGGCCATCTGGCCGCCGTCGGCTGCATCCTTCGCCAGAGAGGGAGGGATGAACAATGGAGATGACGAGACAGATCAACAGATCAACTGGAAATTCAATTCCGCAAGAGTGGCCGTCGAACGACAACCGGCACAAGCCCCTTTCGATGGGGCGCTCGGTCTTCCCGGATGGCGCGGTTGCGCGCATCTACAAGCCGTCCCGCGCGGTGACGACCTCCGGCAAGGCCGGCACGAAGGGTTGGCGACTTGTGTTCGAGCGGCGCACCGCGCCCTTCATCGAGCCGCTGATGGGCTACACGGGCGGCGACGATACGCTGACCCAGGTCGAGCTGAGCTTCCCGACATTGCAATCGGCCATCCGCTACGCCGAGCGACAGGGTCTGACCTATATGGTCCAAACACCGCCCCGGCAGACGACAGGCAGTGGCCGCAGCCAGCGCGCCGATGAGAAGCAGGCGTGTGTAGGAAAATCAACGCACGCCTTCTCGGATGCGACGCTCGACCGGCTCGGGCTCGCCGCCCTTCGGGAGACCTACGGGCTTGCGCTCGACGGCGCGGCGAACCGCAACGACCCGCCCGATCCTGAAAGCTGGACGACGCCCATGAAGGTGGTCAGCGATCCGACGCTGACGCTGGAAGCGAAGCGCGCGATCCTGATGAACTGGGCCTGGACCGAGTACCTGATCGACCAGGCCACCAACGAAGGCATGCCCGAGAACGGCCGGCCGTCGCGCCTCTACGAGGTCGAGCAGGCGCTGCTCGCGCTTGAACGCGAGTTCGCGGATGATCGGGATGATTCAGGCACACGAAAGGCAGCATGAGGTGCAGCGATGGATACGCATGTCGTTTTCGATTGCCAGAAGGTTCTGCCGAACCGGTTCGCGCTGACGCTTGCCGCTGCCTCCCGCATCCGGGCGCTCGCCCGGGGCGCGGAACCGAGGCTCGACGCAGTCGATCGCAGCGTGGGCGATCTTGCCCTGCACGAGATCGCGGCGGGCGCGTTCACGCGGGATGAACTCGCACCGTTTCTGCCTGGAGCAGATGAAAGGCAGCTTTTGCCTCCGCCCGATCCGGCTTCCAGGCTTCGCGATGGCGGTGGCGGAAGCGCCGCCGCACCCGCCTCCCGTTCGCGAAAGACCGTTCATTGAAGATGCAAGCAAACCGACACGGAGGAATGAACGATGCTGAAGTCTTTGTCTTCCGATAACCGGGCGGCTTTCGATGTCGTCAACATCATTGCCGGTCTCGGTCTTCTGCTCTCGCCCTGGTATCTCGGCTATGCGGCTGAAACCTATGCCGCATGGAATGCCTGGATCGTCGGTGCTGCCGTGACGCTGATCGCGGTCGCTGCGCTCTACACATTCCATCAGGTCGAGGAATGGACCAACGTGGCGCTCGGCCTTTGGTCCGTAATCGCGCCTTGGGCACTGGGCTTCTCTGCCCTCCCAGCCGCGATGTGGGTGCATGTGGTCGCCGGCCTCGTCGTCGCCGTGCTCGCTGCGGTCAGCCTGTGGTCCACGACAAACCGACCTCTTTCGACAGCATGATTTTGCAACGTGGCCCGGCACGCGCCGGGCCATTTTCTTGCACTCTCCGTCTAACCTCAGGCGGAACAGAGGAGCCAACAGACTGGCCAAACGGAGATCGCTCATGTTCAGGAATCTCATAGCCCTGCGTCCGCCCATCATCACATTATGCGCCATCCTCGCCTTCGCGGGGCTACCGTGCGCGACAATCGGGCAGGCCGTGCCGGGCGTTGCGGGAGAGCTTCCCACCCTTGCCCCCGTGCTGGAACGGGTGACGCCGGCTGTCGTCAACATCTCGGTTGTCTCAGAAACACCTGGGGCATCAAATCCACTCTACAACGATCCTTACTTCCGACGCTTCTTTGATCTTCCGCATGCGCCGCCTCCGCAACAGCGCATGAGCGCCGGTTCCGGGGTGATCGTCGACGCGGCCAAAGGTCATGTGCTGACCAATCATCACGTGGTGGCCAATGCTCGCACGATCACGGTCACACTGAAGGACGGGCAACGCCTGCGTGCCGAGCTTGTCGGCTCCGATCAAGCAACGGACATCGCGCTGCTCAAGGTCAAGAGCAGAAATCTCGTCGCGTTGGAGGTCGGCGATTCGGATCGCCTCAAGGTCGGCGACTATGTGGTCGTGATCGGGAACCCCTTCGGCCTGGGACAAACGGTAACCTCCGGTATTGTCAGCGCGCTCGGTCGCAGCGGCATCAGCAATGACGGCTACGAGGACTTCATTCAGACTGACGCCTCAATCAATCCGGGCAATTCCGGCGGTGCCCTGGTGACCCTAGACGGCACGCTAGTCGGCATCAATACGGCGATCCTTACGCCTGCGGGTGGCAACATCGGCATCGGCTTCGCGGTGCCTAGTAACATGGCCGTAACCGTCATGAAGCAGTTGATCGAACACGGTGAAGTGCGGCGCGGCAGGCTGGGCGTCGGTATCCAGGACCTTACGCCGGATATCGCGGAGGCGCTCAAGCTTGGCGAACTGCGCGGAGCTGTGATCGCCAGCATCGAGCCCGGCTCGCCGGCACAGCGCGCCGGCTTGCAGGTGGGCGATGTGGTCACCGCGATCTGCGGGCGTGCTGTTCAGGGCGCGACAGACCTGAGAAACCGCATCGGCCTCACGCCAGTCGGCAGCACGATCAGCTTTACAATCAAGCGTGGTAGTAGCGAGCGGGTCGTCAGCGCCAAGATCGCTTCAGAAACTGGTGCATCCGCCGATCTATCCGGCACCCCGCTCGATGGCGCGCACATGCGCGCCGCTTCCGTTAACGAGGCGCGGCAAGCCGGCGCGCCAGGCATTTTGATTGAAAGCATCACGCCGAGCAGTCCGGCTGCGCGTGCTGGCCTTCGAGCGGGCGACTTGATCGTTGCGGTCAACCGGTCGCCTGTTTCTTCCTTGGCTGATTTGCGCAGCGCGATCGCGCGCCAGCGTGCCATCCTGGCGCTGGAACTGTTTCGCGATGGCGGTCGCCTTCTGCTGGTTGTGAGATAACCAGGAGCGGCCACAATGGAAATGAACAAGAAAACGCAGTTCAACATCTGGTACTGGATCGCCGCCTTCTTCCTCCTGATGGCATTCCAATACCTGTTCACGACCGCCACTCAGGTGGCGCATATCCCATACAGCCAGTTCGAGACCTATCTCGGCCAAGGCCGGATCGCGGAAGTGGCAGTATCGGACCGCTTCATTCAGGGAACCTTCAAACAGCCGGTCGACGGCCGGCCAATGTTCATCACCACCCGCGTCGAGCCCGACCTCGCACGTCAGCTTCAGGAGCGCGGCGTGGTGGTCACCGGGCAGATCGAAAGCACCTTCCTGCGCGACCTGCTGTCCTGGATCGTGCCCGTCCTCCTTATCGTCGGCATCTGGATGTTCGCGCTGAAGCGCATGGGCGGCGGCATCGGCGGCGGGCTCATGCAGATCGGCAAGTCGAAGGCGAAGGTCTACGTCCAGTCCGACACCGGCGTCACCTTCAAGGACGTGGCCGGCGTCGACGAGGCCAAGGACGAGTTGAAGGAGATCGTCGACTTCCTCAAGGATCCGCAGGGCTACGGCCGGCTGGGCGGGCGCATGCCAAAGGGCGTGCTGCTGGTCGGCCCGCCGGGCACCGGCAAGACGCTGCTGGCAAGGGCCGTGGCGGGCGAGGCCGGCGTGCCGTTCTTCTCCATCTCGGGCTCCGAGTTCGTGGAAATGTTCGTCGGCGTCGGCGCAGCGCGCGTGCGCGACCTCTTCGAGCAGGCCCGGGCCAAGGCACCGGCCATCATCTTCATCGACGAGCTGGACGCGCTCGGTCGCGCCCGCGGCATCGGCCCCATGGCCGGCGGCCACGACGAGAAGGAGCAGACGCTCAACCAGCTCCTTGTCGAGCTGGACGGCTTCGATCCCTCGACCGGCCTCGTGCTGCTCGCCGCCACGAACCGGCCGGAAATCCTCGACCCGGCGCTCCTGCGCGCCGGCCGCTTCGACCGGCAGGTTCTCGTCGACCGCCCGGACAGAAAAGGCCGCGTGCAGATCCTGAACGTGCACCTGAAGAAGGCGAAGCTCGCGCCGGACGTCGAGCCGGAAAAGATCGCGGCGCTGACCCCCGGCTTCACCGGCGCGGACCTCGCCAATCTCGTCAACGAGGCGACGCTGCTTGCCACCCGCCGCAAGGCCGGCGCGGTGACGATGGAGGATTTCAACAATGCGGTGGAGCGCATCGTGGCGGGTCTCGAAAAGCGCAACCGGCTGCTCAACCCGAAGGAGCGCGAGATCGTCGCCTATCACGAGATGGGCCACGCGCTCGTGGCCATGGCGCTGCCGGGCGTCGATCCGGTCCACAAGGTCTCGATCATCCCGCGCGGTATCGGCGCGCTGGGCTACACCATCCAGCGGCCGACGGAGGACCGTTTCCTGATGACGCTGGAGGAACTAGGGAACAAGATGGCGGTGCTCCTCGGCGGCCGCGCGGCGGAAAAGATCGTGTTCGGCCATCTGTCCACCGGCGCCGCGGACGACCTCGCCAAGGTTACCGACATCGCCCGTGCCATCGTCACACGCTACGGCATGTCGGAGAGGCTCGGCCATATCGCACTGGAGAAGGACCGGCGCTCGTTCCTCGCCACCGACCAGCCCTACTATGGCCCGCAGGAACGCACCTATTCCGACGAGACGGCCGCCGCCGTCGACAAGGAGGTGCGCCGGATCGTCGACGAGACGTTCGAGCGGACCGTCGGCCTGCTGGCGGAACGCCGGGACGAGCTCGAGCGCACCGCCCGCCGCCTGCTGGAGAAGGAGACCCTGGACGGGTTGGAAATACAAGAGCTTGTCGGCAAGCCCGAGGAATCAGTCACGAGTGCCGCTGTCTGATGCCGCAGATCGGGCTTGAAGAGGGGCTTGCGGCAAACTCGGTCTACTGGCTGAATGTCCACCGGCCCCAAGGCGTCGGAATGTGCTGAAGGTGCTCTAAAGCCGGAGGAGCCGGATAATCTGGTCTACCACCGAAGCATGGCGCGCTTGGACATGGCCGCCTTCATGGCTTCGTCGGCCAAAAGCAGACAGGCAAAACAACCATCCCAATTTGCAATGCGACAATTGCACTAATTTGAAGTGCCATGGAGGGATATGGAGTAGATATAGTTCTCATGGCTATCCGTTTTTTCCCAGCCATCTTGGTCGGGCCAATCCGTGTCCGAGATCTGCCGCCGCCAATGACTGCCTTTTCCCGCTTCAATCATTTTTCTCAAATGCCTCTTGAAGCATTGAGTGAAACGCGCGGACAGCAGGATTTGCGCGTCGGCTTTCTGGCCACAGCGCCGTAATATTATGGCGCTCGACAGCAAAGTCCGAGAGCACCGGCACCAGTTCGCCGCGGGTCACATAAGGTGCCGTGACGAATGTTGGGCACATTCCTATGCCCGCGCCCGCGGCCAGAGCGGCAATCAGTGCATCGCTTGCATCGACCGTCATGCCCGAAGCTGGCGTGATCTCCAGAAGGCGGCCTCCGATCAGAAAGGGCCAGCGCATGATCTGCCCGGAACTCTGATAGCGAAGCGTGACCGTATCATGGTCGGTGAGTTGATCAGGCTTATCCGGCGTCCCGCATAGCGCCAGATAGTCGGGCGATGCAAAACAGCATAGCTGGTATGGAGCAAGCCGGCGCGACAGCAGCTTCGAGTCCGCAAGATCGCCGATGCGAATGGCGACATCGATTCCCCCCTCCACCAGATCGACAATCCGGTCGCTGAGGCGCAGGTCCGCCTGCGGAATGCCGCCAGTGCCGGCACGATCACGTGAATGCCTATCGGCAAGGACGCGGTAACTCGGAGCGTGCCGGAGGGCTCTGAACGTGCGCTCGCCGCTATCTGCTCGATTTCTTCAGCATCGCGCAGCAGCCGAAGCGCGCGCTCATGCAGGCTGCGTCCCTCTCGCGTCAGCGTCAGCGAACGCGATGAGCCCGGTCAACCGCTCCAATGCCATTTGTTCCTTCATGGCACTATTGAACCGACAGCTTCCCCTATAATCAACTGCATATCTTCGTAATAGATGTGAAAGGAACGAGATAGACCGAGGAAACAGCCCCATGAACGACATGATGCAAGCCATACGCCTGCACGCATTCGGCGGACCCGAAGTGCTGATCTATGAAGATGCTCCGAAGCCCCAGCCGAAAGCGGAGGAACTGCTTGGTCGGCACGATCTTGAGCCCGGCGGTCGAGATGATGTTGACGATATGTCCAGCGCCCTGCCGCTGGAAGACGGGTAGCGCGGCGGCGATGCCGAAAAGGGCACCCCTCAGATTAATGTCGATTATCGTGTCCCAGTCGTCGACGCGCAACGCATCGAAACGGGAGATGGGGACTATACCCGCATTGTGAACGATGACGTCGAGCCTTCCGAAACGCTCGCAGGCAAGTGACCCAGCCCCTCCATGTCCGCCCGCCGGGTCACGTCCGTGGGTCGGTAAATGGCCTTATCCCCGGTGGCAGCGATTTCGCCCACGACCGCCGCAATTTCCTCCGCGCTGCGAGCGCCAAGCACGAGCTTTGCCCCGCGAGCAGCAAGATGGATGGCAGTCGCACCACCTATGCCGCGTCAGGCACCCGTCACTGCGACGACCTGGTTCTCCAGAGGCATGTGCATTCTCCATGATGTTCCGAGCTTGTTGCTATGTGCGGATCAGCGGATGATCTATGCTAGGAAAGCCATGTTTATATCGCGATCCGCCGAAACAATGTCCGATCCCTTCTCCAGCGTCTTGAGCGCGCTAAGCGCGCGGGACATCCGCGCCACGGCCTTGATGCCTCCGGTAACTGGGCGCTCTCGTTCGACGGTCGGGCGCGGTTGAAAGTCGTCGCGGTCATCCTTGGACAAGGCTGGCTGATTGTTCCGGCCATGACACCATTAGCGCTGCCCCAGGGCGACGTCGCCCTAGTGAGCGACACGCGCTACACGGTGGCGAGCGATCCCGCTGTCGAGCCCGCAGATGGCATAGCGCTCTACGCGCCGCCGGGCGGGGATCTGGTACAACTCGGCCAGGGAGACGAGGTGTCGATTGTCGGCGGCGGCCGCGTGGGCCAACCTCCGCTCGACCACCTGACCACATGGCGTATGATCCTCGCACAGCGCATGCTCGGGACGGGCGAGAGAGTGGCGGCGGTGGCCGAAGCTGTCGGATACCATTCACATAGCGCGTTCGCCCAGGCGTTCAAAAGAACTTTGGGCCCTACACC
>NZ_JBBHKQ010000002.1:0-1095804 GCF_037482325.1 Ochrobactrum teleogrylli | reverse complement strand
TCTCTCTCTCCCTGAAGAATTAATAGTCGAGTGCTTGTTTTCCGGTGAAACTGGTGACAGGCGGGTAAGCGCGTTCGTCGGTGACGACGTCAATGACAGTCAGAACATTGGAACGAAGAGCCGTCTCAAGTGCAGCGGCAAGTTGATCAGCCCGCTCTACCCGCATGCCGTTGACACCGCAGGCTTGCGCAATTGCCGCATGATCGACCGGCTGGAAATGCACGACATCGGTATATGCACCAAAGAGGCTGAGTTCCGCATGTTTCTGGTAACCCAGAATCTGATTGTTGAGCACAACAACCACAACTGGCAAATTCATCCGCTTGGAGGTTTCGATCTCGGCCCAGACATGCGCGAAGCCACCGTCGCCCGTCAGGCAAATAACCGGCGACTGCGGGCGAGCTGCCTTTGCGCCCAGCGCAAACGGTAGTCCCCAGCCCAAACCGGCCAGGCCCCGCGGGGTGATGACCCGTTGTCCGCCGGAGCGGATGGTCACACCATCGGCAACCCAGATCGAGGAATAGGACGCGTCCGCCACGACAATGGAATCGGGCGTAAGCAGACGGTCGATTTCCGCGACAATCCGTTCGGGCCGCAGCGGTGTCGCATCCGAACCCGCCTTGGTCTCGCGCAGTTTTGCGCCATCCTTCAAGCCATCGCGAATGCGTGTCTCAGTGGCCGGGCGTTGCGCCTCGCGAACAGACAGGTCTTGCAGCTTCAGTGCTGCAACAAGGGCCTCCAGCCCAAGACGCGCATCGCCGACAAGGCGCAGTGCCTCGTAGTTGCGGCCAACCTCTGTGCCATCAATATCGATCTGGATATAGCGCGCGTCTTTCGGATAAAGCTGCCAGCTGTCGGTGCCGTTCTGATTGGTGCGATTGCCGACCAGCAATATGACATCTGCGTCCTGTACCATCGGCGCGAGTTGACCCGCACGCGCGCCAGGCCCCATGAAATAGCCCACCACGCCAAGCGAAAGCGGATTGGTTTCGTCGATTGCACCCTTGCCCATCACCGTGGTCGCGACAGGAAAACCGAGAGCCTGCAGCGCAGACAGAGCTTCATAGCCGCGCGCGCTGTGCACGCCGCCGCCAGCAATAACCAAAGGTTGACGTGCGGACGCAAGCAGCGCCGCAGCTTCGCTGACACGTGCCGGATCTGGCGCAACCGGATCAAGAGGGTAATGGCCAAGAGAAGCCTGACGTGCAGTCTTTAATGCACCGTCGTCCAGTTCATCGAGAACATCGAGCGGAACCAGAAGAACAGCCGGGCCTGCACGACCGGTCGTCGCAACCGTAAAGGCCATATCGACATAGTCTTCGATACGCGAAATCTCGCTGACGCGACGAACCCATTTGGCTGCTCCGTCAAAGAGCGCCAGATGATCCAGCTCCTGAAAAGCGTTCTTGTCGGTAAACTGGCGATGGACATCCTGAACAATTGCCACAACCGGAATAGAAGCCTTGAGTGCTTCGGCGAGGCCCGGAACCAGCAAGGTTGCTGCCGGACCGTTCTGAGCGGTTACGACCGCAACTTGCCCAGAGACGCGGGCATAAGCATCGGCCATGGCCGCACCCGCATTTTCCGTACGGTAGCCGACCTGCGTAATGCCGAAATCAGGCGCGGCAAGAAAGAACGCTGAAGGGATCGACTGTCCGAAGACACGGGTAACACCGTGGCGCTGCAACGCGCCTGCCAAGATATGAGCGCCGGTACGATTGGAACGTCGTTGAACATCTAGCATCTGCGCTTACTCCTCGCCGCAGGCAGTCGTTTTAAGAACAATCTTGCCCGTATGTGCTGAGGCTTCGAGATGAGCATGGGCTTCACGCACATCGGCAAGGTTGAATACGGAATCGATGACGGGACGAGCCCCCTTGTCGAGGATCAACGGCAAGACCTCGGTCTCCACCGCGCGGGTCAATACCGCCTTCATCGCCAACGGGCGCGCGCGGAGCGTCGAACCGCTGAGCGTGAGGCGCTTGAAGAGCAAAGGTCCCATGTCCATCTGGGCCTGCGATCCTTGCTGGAAGGCGATTTGCGCAATGCGTCCATCCTCGGCTACCAATTGCAGATTGCGCTGCATGTAGCTGCCCCCGACCATATCGACGATCACTTCCGGTCCACGCCCCTCGGTCAATGCCCGACCGGCCTCAACGAAATCGGTTGTGCGATAATTGATCGAGGCCACCGCGCCCAGAGCTTCGGATGCACGGCACTTGTCGTCCGAACCGCATGTGGTGATCATGCGTGCGCCGATGGCCTTGGCCAGCAATGTCGCGGTCACGCCGATACCGGACGTGCCGCCATGCAGGAGCACCGTTTCGCCGGGCTGAAGGCGAGCGCGCTGGAAAAGGTTGCTCCAAACCGTGAAGTAGGTTTCGGGAATACCCGCCGCCTCAATCATCGACAGACCGGCTGGCACCGGTATGCAGACATCCGCCTGCACCACGGCTTCTTCAGCATAAGCGCCACCGGCCACCAGCGCCATGATGCGGTCACCCACGCGGAAACGCGTGACGTCATTCGCCGTCTTAAGGACCACGCCCGACAGTTCCAGCCCCAAAACGTCAGTCACACCGGGCGGTGGTGGATAGTTACCGGCACGCTGCATGGCATCGGGCCGATTGACGCCTGCCGCATGCACTTGTACGCGCATCTCGCCGGGCTTCAGGGCGGGCAACTCACGCGCAACAAGTTCGAGAACTTCAGGGCCACCCGGACGGGCAGCTATAACGGAAAGCGTCGTCATATCAGACATTGGGATTTCCTTCGGGAAACAGCATCACTTTGAGCGCGGCCCGCTTTCGGGCGAGCGCAAATCCTTCTTCGGCGTCAGCCAAAGACAAACGATGGGTGATCATGCGGGTATAAAGCTCAGGCTCCGCAGCGAGACGCTCAACGGCTTCAGCGAAGGCTTCCGGTGTGGCGTCGTGGCTGCCGCGCAATTGCTTTTTGCCGCGCACCAGCACATTGAGATCAAGAGTGAGTGGTTCGGCATGGATACCGACAACCACCAGAACGCCGCCAGAACGAAGCTGGGTCAATCCGGAAGCCACACTTTCAGCGCGCCCGGTTGCTTCGAAAATGATATCGAGCCCGCCCTCGAAGTGGCTCGTCACAGCATCCGCCAAATTCACATGCTTCAGGTCCACACAAGCTTCGATGCCCATGGCACGCGCCAGCTCGAGGCGTGCATCATCATCATAACCAGCAAGCATCACCTTCGCGCCGCGCGCTTTGGCGACAATCGCGACGCCCATTCCGATCGGACCGGGTCCCAATACCAGCACCCGATCTCCAGGCAAGACTTCGCCGACATTGACGGCATTGATCGATACCGCCAGTGGTTCTGTAAGTGCGGCCACGTCCAGCGGCAGCGCATTGGGCAGCAACAGCGCATTTTTAGCGGGGATACGCACCTCCTCCGCGAAGCCACCATCCCGATGGAGACCAATCACGCGGCGCGTTTCACAACTGCCCGGAAGGCTATTGCGGCAGGATTTGCATTTTCCGCAAGCAACGGTTGGACAGCACACAACGGCATCGCCGATGGCAAGCTGGCTCACGCCAGCGCCGAGGCCAGTCACGATCCCCGTAAATTCATGTCCAAGGGTAAGCGGCAGAAAGGATTCCATGAAGCCGTAAGCAGGCTCCCATGCATGCGCATGGAGATCGCTGCCGCAGATGCCCGCAGCATGAACTTTAACGGCAATCTCTCCAGTGGAGAGGGCCTCAATTCGATCGCATTCTACCAACTCCGCACCCGGAGCGGGTAGACGCTTGCGCAAGGCTAGCATTAAATCCTCCTCCGGCGCACCGGCTCCTCAACCGTATCGCGCCATGTCTATATATGTTATAAGCCACATGTTATAACACTGAGTCAATTGAGAACCGCAAGATTGCCGATCAAAGGGGTGATGAATGGTAGAAGCTACAGCGACCGAATGGATAAAACCCATTCAAAGACAAAACCTTAGCGAGCTTGCCTATACCAATCTGCGTGAGGCGCTTATGGAGGGCCGACTCAAGCCGGGCGAAGACCTGCCGTTGCGTCCGATCTCCAGAAGCTTCGGAATCAGCGCCACGCCGATGCGCGAAGCGCTGTTTCGGCTTGTCGCCGAGCATGCGCTTGAGATCGATGGACGTGGCCGTATTTCCGTGCCTCACCTCACCCGTGCGACGCTGATTGAAGTTCGTAAAGTGCGCGGTTTTCTCGAAGGAAACGCTGCGCGTGAAGCCGCGCTCAATGCCAGCCCAGAGGCAGTCGATGCGCTTGAGGCTATTCATAATAAGCTGAGTGCAGCCCAGGATGCCGATGACTTTCCTACCGCCATCGGGCTGAACACCAAATTTCACCTGAAACTTTGTGAGATTGCGGGCCTGCCGGTCACGCATGAAATGGTATCCAATCTTTGGGTCCGCTGCGGGCCCCTGCTCTCTCATCTCTATGATGGCGGCGTACCGCTGAACTGGGATCCGCATCCGCATGTGCGCATTGTGAAAGCCATCCGCGCCAGAGATCCCGACGCCGCCTATGAAGCGCTGAACATGGATATTGAAGGCGGTGGCGCCGGACTGTTGGCACATGTGAAAGACTGATACTCTCGCCTCGTCCTGTGCGGCTTTATGGGGAGCAGGCATGTCCATTGCTCTCTCAGGCTGCCGTATAACGGGACTCGACCCACCGTATTGACGCCTCAAGCCCATCCGCATCCAACGGACGCGGGAGATGGCCGATATGCGGCGCAGTCATCGTTCTGCTGACGATTTCTCCGATCTCGTCGTCAGCCGCAGCGCGTCCACCGAGTTCGATCAAGGTGGCTGGCAGGCCAACACGACGGGAAAAGGCAACAAAGGCATCGATTTCAGGCGTCTGCGCCCCTTGGGCGTGCATCTGAACGACATTTGCATAGGCAACCTGAAGGCCATGCATTTTTTCCGCGAAAGGCGATACTGCGGTCAGCCCACGCGTCATCGAATGCGCGACAGACAAGCCCCCGCTTTCAAAAGCAAGGCCACTCATCAGGATTGTCGCTTCCACGACGCGCTCCAGCGCGGGCGTCGGTGTTTTCCTGTCTAATGCGGCGAGTGCGGCCTCGGCATGTTCCAGCAATATTGCGTGACACGCTTCGGCCAGAACCACAGCTGTCCAGGCGGAACTGCCACCGAAAATGTTCTTGCCCTGCGCATTGGCGCAGCATCTTACTTCATGAATTTTCCCGATCGCGTCGCCTATTCCAGCCAGGAAAAATTGCTTCGGAGCTTTCGCGATAACCGCCGTATCGGCCAGAACAAGCTCGGGATTACGCGGGAGTTTGCTGACGCCCACCATGCGATGGGCATCGTCATACATGACATAATTGTGCGAGGTCGGCGCATCCGTCGATGCGATGCTTGGCACTGTTACGACTTTGGCGTTCAAGCGATGCGCCAAGGCTTTGCCCGCATCGATGCATTTGCCGCCGCCAGCTGCCGCAACGA
Organism: Ochrobactrum teleogrylli; assembly: GCF_037482325.1. Lineage (NCBI taxonomy): Bacteria > Pseudomonadati > Pseudomonadota > Alphaproteobacteria > Hyphomicrobiales > Brucellaceae > Ochrobactrum > Ochrobactrum teleogrylli. The sequence continues at coordinate 1,090,320 of NZ_JBBHKQ010000002.1, read as the reverse complement.
CAGAAGGCACGCCGGCGAGCGCATCATGTAACCTGGTGATTTCGGCCTCGGTGCAATCACCGCCGAACATCAATACCGCGACTGTGATCTGCTGGTTTCGAAACGATTGCTCGATCATGTCTCCGTACTGTTCCCACAGCACGGGGTCGGCGACCAGAACTGCATCTCCGCCAAGTCGAACAAGTTCGGGACCAAGCTCTTTCAGAGCGCCTGCACCCTGTACATAGCGCGATGGTGATCCAAAAATTATCATTTGCGTTCCTCCCCGGCGTTTCGAGCGAATGCCCACCCCGTCGAATTTTTTGCGATTGCATATCATATATGATGCTTGATGTATCCTCGAAGAGTCAATATACATATTTTCGTCTGGTCGGAAGGAGCCGCCTTGACGCAAACATGACGCCCGCTTTCAGGATTGGCCCTTGCGGCGCATATGCCACCCATGGAGAACAATATGACCCTGCCATCGCCCATCGGAATGTCATCCGCTGGAGCATCGCCCGGCGCGAACAGCTATATGCCCGATGAGAAAACGGTTTCATTTCTGCGCGAGCGCGCGCAATTCATTCGACTGGAAACCATTCGACTAATCGATATTGCAAAGACCGGGCACTACACCTCTGTCTTCTCGGCGGCAGAAGCCTTCGCAGCGCTTTATTACGACGTGATGAACCTGCGTCATGGCGAGCCGCATTGGGACGAACGCGACCGGTTCACGATTGGCAAGGGCCACGCAGCCGTTGGCCTGTTTCCGATTTATGCGGATCTCGGCTTTTTCCCCAAAGAATGGCTCGATGATTACACGCGGCTCGGCAGTCCGCTCGGCGATCACCCGGACATGCGCAAGGTTCCAGGCGTGGACTTTTCGTCCGGCTCTATCGGTCACGCGCTATCGAATGCTATCGGCATCGCCCTCGCGCAGCGCTGGACCGGCAAATCCTACAAGGTCTTCTGCATGATGGGCGATGGCGAAATGCAGGAAGGTCAGGTCTGGGAGGCGGCACTCTTTGCAGCCCAGAACCGGATGAGCAATCTTATCGCCATTGTCGATCGCAACGGCTACCAGCTCGACGGCAAAGTGGACGACGTGATGAACATCGAGCCGCTTGACCAGAAATGGTCGGCTTTTGGCTGGGAAGTCCATGAAGTCGACGGTCATGACGTGACCGCTGTCACGGAATTGTTGCGCCGCTTGCGCGCAGACGACACCCGCGAGCGCCCCGTCGTGGTGATTTCCAAAACAGTGAAAGGCAAAGGCGTTTCCTACATGGAAACCGAACCGGGCTGGCATTTGGGCTGGCTGGACACCGAGGACGCAGACGCAGCCGTAGCCGAAATCAAATCGAAGGTAATCTGATATGAGCAGCCCTAAATCCCCTAATTCCTGGCAGTATCGCGGCCTGAATATGGTCAATCCCGGCCTCGACCACCTTTCAAATGGCCTGATGCAACTCGTCGAAGCGGGGCATAATGTAGTCGCCGGCTCCGCCGACCTTCAATATTCCAATGGTTTGAACCGTTTTGCCGCCGCCCATCCCGACCGATATATTTCATTCGGCATCTCCGAGCAGAACATGGTTTCTGTCGCAGCAGGGATCGCCACCTGCGGCGTTACGCCCTTTGTGGCGACTTTCGCATCCTTTCTCGGACTTCTGACCTGCGAACAAATCCGCATGGATGTCGCCTATTCCGCGCAGCCGGTGCGGCTGGTCGGCCATCATACGGGTATTTCGCTGGGCTTCTACGGCACCTCGCATCATGCGACGGAAGATATCGGAACGATGCGTTCCATCGCCGATCTGGCCGTGGTTTCGCCGTCCGATGGGGCACAGTTGGAAGCCGCAATCCGAGCTTCAGCCGATTGGGATCAGCCGATCTATTTCCGTATCGGGCGCGGTCGCGATCCGGTGGTTTATAGTGACGGCGCGAATTTCCAGTTCGGCAAGGCGCATGTTCACTCTCTCGGGGACGAGCTGACAATTATCGCCTGCGGCATTACCGTTCATGCTGCGCTGGAAGCAGCAGTCGCACTCAACGCTGCTGGTCATTCGGTCGGTGTCATCGACATGGCTTCGATCAAGCCGCTGGACCGCGATGCCGTTCTTGAAGCCGCAGAACGATCCCGCTGCATCATGACGGTGGAAGAACACAATGTGCTCGGGGGCCTCGGCTCGGCTGTGGCAGAAGTGATTGCCGACGAGGGCAAGGGCGTGCGCCTGAAGCGCCATGGCATTTATGACGAATACGCGTTGATCGCGCCGCCGACGCATCTTTACGCACATTATAAACTTGATGGGGCCGGTATTCGCCAAGTCGCGGAATCCTTCATTCGCAAAGGTCAAATGGCATGAAAACGGCAGTCATCACAGGCGGCGGCACTGGTATCGGCCTGGCCACAAGCAGATTTCTGCTGTCGCAGGGCTGGCGGGTGATCGCTGGCGGCATGGACAAGGAAGAGCCCCTGCCCGATGGGCTTGAGTTCATCCAAACGGATGTGACCAATACCGATGATCTTGACCGGTTGATGAACAGTGCCGAACGAATTGATGCGCTCATCAATTGCGCTGGTATCATTCGGCAGGCGCGCGAATGGCAGGCAGCTGAATTCCATAAGGTGCTTGAGGTCAATCTCACCGCCTCTCTGGCAGCAGCGACCGCAGCGCGGGAAAAGTTGCTGGCCGCAAAAGGCAGTATCGTCAACATCGCATCCATGTGGAGCTGGTTCGGTTCGGCCAACGCGCCCGCTTATGCCGCATCCAAGGGCGGCATCGTTGCACTGACGCGTTCCCTTGCCGTCGCTTGGGGACGTGAGGGAATACGCTGCAACGCCATTGCTCCGGGGTGGGTAAACACGCGGATGGGAGCAGGCGCTAAAAACGATCCATCGCGCGAGCCAGCTATCACAGCACGTATTCCGCTTGGACGCTGGGCGGAGCCTGAAGAAATCGCGGAGGTGATCGGTTTTCTGATCTCACCTGCCGCGCGTTATATCAATGGAGCGCTACTCCCGGTGGACGGCGGCTATTCCATCGCATGATAGAGGCCGTGCCTCGTCCATTACGGGGCACGGCACAACACCACTCAACGAGCGTTCTCGCTGTTCTTTTCTTCTATCCGGGCGACGAGTTCATTCGCCCATTGAATATCAGCCTGCATCGCATTGCGTGCTGCGTCAGGATCGTTGCGGCGCAAAGCCTCAATGAAGCGGAAATGCTGATGATCTTCGCCGGACAATTGCCTGACCGGCATTTCCTCGTGAAATGTACGCAGGAACGGCCCCATCAGTGTCCACATGTTTTCGCAAATCGTTTCGACATAGGGCAGCTCGGCGCGGCGCAAAATCAGAAAGTGAAACTCACGATTTGTCTGAGCGGCCTCGCGTGGGTCCTGTGCCGCCGCTGCGGTGAAACTCGCATTGAGCTTCTCGAATTCTTCTACAATCTCACCTGTAGCAGTTTGGCCGACGCGGTAGGCCGCCATACCTTCCAGATTGTTGCGAATAGCCACAATCTCGCGCAGATCGCGCGGCGTCAAAACAGGCACCGCGACCGAGGTGGCGGCAACAAAATTCAAGGCCTGCTCCGAGGCCAAACGCATGATAGCTTCGCGCACCGGCGTAATCGATGTACCGTAAAGTTCGGCCACACCGCTAATCGTGAGACGCTCCCCCGGACGATATTCACCCTCCATGAGAGAGAGGCGCAGATTGCGATAAATCTGTTCCGACAGGTTCGCTTTAATGACTTGCTTCTGGACCATCCAAATCGCCTTTCATTTGGATATATCGCAGCAAAATCAAGCGATGGCCAGCCATAAAGTGGCATTACAACGCGGCAACCCATCGCGGACCACTGATCGCAAACAAAGCACATTCGTTGAGTCCAAGTGCTCCAGTTTGGTTGAGCGCAATCCCCTCTCTTATCATCAGTCTAGAAACCACAACCTCTAACTTCCGCCGCGTCCACGACATGTCTGCACTAAAAATGATGGCTGACGAGAGCCGCACCCAGCCCCACCAGTATCGTGCCACACGCCTTTGGCACCATCCAACCCATCCTGTTACTGTGGAAGCGTCCAAAGGCGAGAGACGCAATAGCGACAGCTGCAACGTCGGCCGTTGAGAAAATCAGGTTAACGACGATGCCCAACACAAGGAACTGAAGCCAGAGCGGAATTTCGGTCGCCGGCTGCACGAATTGCGGCAGAAAAGTTAGGAAGAACAGCGCTGTCTTCGGGTTGAGAACTTCAACCACGATACTGTCGCGAAACGTTTTTGATACCGGACTTCCGGATTGATCGCCTTCTCTATTCCAATTAAAGAATAGGGCGAACCCCGACCAGATCAGATATCCGGCACCGGCAAACCTTATAATTGCGTAGATGATCGGTGCGTGTTCCATCAACGATGCAAGGCCTATCGTGGCAGCAACGATATGCACGTAACATCCCAGATGAACACCAAGAGCCGCCATCAGGCCAGCATTGCGACCGTGCGCAAGGGTTTGCGCGGTCATGTAAAGTATTGCTGGCCCTGGCACGCAAGCAAATGTTAACGTCGCAACAGCAAACGGTATCCATAAGTCCAGCGACGACATAATGGCTCCTCCCCATGGTCCAATGGCAGGAGTATTAGGCTTGGCTGAAACGCAATGATATACGGCAGGTGTCGTATTTAGACGGCAGGAATGCTCGGATAATCTACTTTTGGTTAAAGCTTTTTAACGCGTATCAAGGCACATAAATGTCCCGATCAGACCACTAACTTTGTTACCGTGACCACTTACGAACCGGTCAATGGGGTGACATTAAAATCGTGGGCTCGATTTTAGCAATTCCCTGATATGGATTTGCATGAATCGCCAGGATCCACAGACATAAAGTTGCGCTGACCGTGTATATAAGCAGAGCCACAATTCCGGCTCGAACTCTGTCTGAATGTGTTGAAGAAATCGCAATTACTGTCATGATAGTGAGAGAAATAACCAAATACCATCTGTAGGAATCTACAGACGTCGTTCCAATAGAAAGCCTCATGCTTCTGGCATCTTGCAGAATATCAAGATCGCTTAATAAATACGAAATTACGGGACCTGGAATGTTTTCTTTGCTCATTTTCAATATCACGTCGCGGATGTCCTGCAGGGACTTTTCGACCGAGCCAGCTGGCTGCAGGTTTATGTTCTTCACCCATTCATCGTCTACGACAGCGTTCCTGTAGCGGATCAATACCTCTCGCAGAGGAGGTGCATCGATTTCTGGAGAATCGGCAATTCCAATCAATCGAATGATCGCGGAGCGCTCATCGCGTGTGGCTTGATTTGCTTTTGCGGTAATGGCCCATATGTCAGCCGCGACAAATCCGAGTGCAAGTGCCCAAGCCGTCGCCACTGTAGCGACAAATGCTCCGACTGGTATCGATAGAGGGTCACGTTCGGCATATTTTGCAAATATATGCAGCATCAGACGCCCAAACAGAAAAAACGCTCCCCCTAATGCAGCAAACGCAAGGAGAGACATTTGGACGGAGAGCGCAAATATCGTAACCATCTTAAAGGTGCCCCGTTTCTTTTTGACTTCCAATATTGTTGTTACGGTATAGAATACTAATCGCCAATAAAGATTACGATGCTATTAAGTTTGCGACCATAGTGGTACGGGCATTTCTTGGGAGAATAGCCATGCAAAAAAAGATTTCAGTCGCAGCAACCAGTGTGGTGTTACTTATCAGCTTGGTGAATTCCGCGTCAGGCGCGTCGATAGGCGGAGGGAATCCCCACCCTGTCAGCGATTACGTGTGCAAAGACGGCACTCATCTGGCTGTTCGTCTCCTCGGAGAGAGCGCTTCGGTATCTATCAACGGCAAACCCGCCATCGACCTGCCCTCCCAAGGGACAGATGGAACGACCTATTCCGACGGCCAGCAGACACTGGCGATAGTAGATGGTCGACTCTCATGGACCATAGGCCTGGCTGCGCCGATCGCTTGCACCGGCGGCTGAGCACCTACCCGGCCAACGGAGAGCACCGTAAGTTGAGAAGACAAATTTTATTTATAAGATGATTAATGTGTCAGTCGAGTTGACAGCTGGCTTCAATTTAAACGCGAACTTATAAGTTTATCTCGGCGCGCCCGATTGCCGCAAACAATCTCGCCCATACAAGCAAGCAGCAAGATGCGTTGATAGACTCAACGTTTTAAAGCACCCACAAGTCAGAACTTCCGTATCCGCGCTTAAGTCTGGCAACAAACGCTCAAGACGCCCCTAGCTTCTTCCCGGCTATCTCGCAGCGTTGAATCACGTCCACCGGTGCTTCAAAATCAAAGTCGGCAACAGTCTCGTTCTCCGCAATTGCCTGCCCCAACACCTTGAACTCCTTGCCGCTCGCTCCCGGCTTTAAGCTGAACGCATGGGCTTTGAGATGAACTACTTTTCCGCGTACGAGGCTCTCCCCTTCCCCGCCTTTCGTCCTTATATCCCCATCAACCGTGATGGTACCAAACGGCTTTGACAGCTGGACGCCGATTGCGCCATCACCAAAGGTTGTGATGCTCTGGAATTCGGCATGGTTCAGCGTACCGTCATAAAGGTTGAATCCCCGCGCACCCAGACCATGCGTCTCGATAGGAGCTTGAATCTTGAGCGCGTTGATATCACCGAAATTCACGAACCCAATGCCGCTTGAACCGTAGGAAGTTATCGGGGCTTTTGCCGCCCAGGAATCGACAGCTCCCCAATTGTCGAGAACCATATCATTAGGACTATAAGTCGTCACCGAATCCTGATTGATAACGCTCAACGCGTTGACGCCGGAACCCACAAACACGCCACCCGTAATCAGATTGCCGGTGCCTTTTGGGATTCCACCGTCCGAATGGATTTCTCCCGTGGTGAGTTCGGTGAGTTCGATCACGCCGCCAGCTTCGGTTGGAGCCGGAGCCTTAGCCATGTCGGCATCAAAAGGAATATACGCTCCACCGAATATGAATATACCACTGCCCCGCAGAGGATTTTCTTTGCTGCCGCCCGAAAGATTATGGGCTTCCAGTGTCCAGCGGCTCGCTTTATTCTTCGAGTTGTTGAGGACCGTCAATCCGCCAAGCAGAACTTCGACTCCGAATCCTGAAGGGCGATGCGCGGCAATTCGGGCGTCCGCCCTTTCAACATGAATGTCATCAAGCTTGATATGCGCTGCTAATGCGCCGGCTGCTTCCAGATGAAAACGGCCGACAGTTCTTATATTGTCAACCGTAATCGTACCGAGATCGGTGTTTTCATCAGCCAGACCGATGGCGATCTGAGTTTCATCCGTCACTATCCGCAAATCAGCGATCCGATGGTTCGCACTCAAGATCAGGCCCGGTTGCCCTTCCTTGAAACGCAATTCGGCTGTGCCATCAACACCACGAAGCAGCGTTCCCGATGACAATTTAAGGCTGGGAAGATTATCGATGACACCTTCGACCTCAATGCTCTTCGCATTTTCGTGAATGGCAAGCTGAATGTCGGCAGCATCTTTCACTCGTCGTGTATTATTAATCATGGAATACTCCTATTATTGTCGATGCCACAATTTTTTCGGACGCATTGCGCCGTTTACTTGCCATTTCAATTGAGGAAATAGACCTGCTGCCTAGATTTTCAAGTATTCAGGCGACAAATCCTTGACGGATTTCGCCCCCGCCAACAGCATGACGAGATTCAACTCTTGGTGCACGTGCTCAAGCACACTCTGCACGCCCGCAGCTCCACCCACTGCTGATCCGTAGAGAACAGGACGCCCAACGGCCACAGCAGAAGCTCCAAGGCAAAGGGCGCGGAATACATCAATACCACGGCGGATTCCGCTATCGAAAAGCACCGGCACGCGGTTGCCTACCGCATCGCTGACTTCCTTCAGCACACTGATGGCACCTGGAACGCCGTCGAGCTGGCGTCCACCGTGATTGGAGACCTGAATGGCGTCCGCACCCGCTTTGATCGCCGTATCCGCATCTGTTCCGCGCATAATCCCTTTGACGATGACCGGCAGTTTGGACACTGATTTGACCATACGAATGTCATCGGGAGTAAGATCGATCTTCTGATTTCTGAAATTACCAGTTCCGCCGTAACGCGGATCATGATTGCCAAAGCTGAATCCGGGTGGGAAAGGCTTGCCCAGTTCAATGAACGCATCGCTCGCGCCGGGCCCAAGAGCATCTGCTGTGATGATAATCGCGGAATAGCCAGCGTTTCGTGCACGCTCAAGCAGACTTTGCGTCACATTAATGTCTGCGTTGAAGTAAAGCTGGAACCATTTGGGTCCTGTGGTCGCCTTGGCTATTTCTTCGAGTGGCCGGTTGGATGCACCCGACGATTGGTAAAGCGTACCAGCCGCTCCGGTGCCAGCGACAGCCGTAATCTCGGCTTCAGGATTAGCAAAAATTTGCGCGCCCATCGGGGCCACCATGATCGGAAACGGCAGTTTCTGGCCCAGAAGCTCCAAACCAAGATCAACATTATCAGCCGCGACACCAGCGAGACGGTGCGTTCGAATGGGGTAGTCGTTAAAGGCACGACGGTTTTCGCGCAGTGTCCATTCATCGCCCGATGCATGGGCGATGAATGCATAAGCAGGCTCACTCATGATGGCTTTTGCGCGTTGCTCAAGCAGGTCGAAGTTTACGATATCAATTTTTTTGTCCGTCGACCGTTTTGTTCCGCTCGCAGCGGCTGCAGCTTTGCGGGTATTCCCGGTCGCATGGGCAGCGCCGGACAGGGCAGCCAGCGCAAAACCCGCGCCGGCTCCTTGCAAGAGATTGCGTCTTGAGTGATTCATATGTTCTGTATCCTGTGTTTGGACCAACGGCTTGCCACCGCAGCCTTGAAAGACTGCTACCAGGCACCACGGCGGTGATTGCTAACCCAGCGATACATGCCGAGAATATTCAACGTCTTCATCGTGCTGAATGCAGTCCAGCTCTGAACCTCCGGACTGAATTTGACGTTGCGATAAAGTTCATCCCAGGACTGTCCAGCCCGCACGAGGTCGAGAACCTGCCGATGAAGATCGACGATGTAATTGCGTTCTGCAACGATGTCTTCTTTCTTCGCCGGGCTGTAATGACCGACATCGATTACATCGACGTCCTGCTTGATGACCCAATCAAGGGTCTCCACCCATCCATCATAATAGAAATCGAGGAAGTCATTGTATGGCATGGACTTGCTTTCGCAGACATCCGTGCATTGCAGAGCTTTGTAGCCAGGGAAATAGACCATCACCATGCTGTTGGAATGGCTTGGCGCGACGCGGTGCAAACGCACCTCCTCCCCGCCCAATGTGATCGTCATATTCTCATCGAAAACTTTGTCAGGCACCGCCGTCGGAAGCTTTTCGCCAACGATGGGCTCGACTGCCCGTTGGTTGGCGATAACCGTGGCTCCGTCCTGCTGAAAAATCTGTCCACCACTGACGTGATCGGCATGGGCGTGGGTGTAAACCAGATACTTCACCGGCACATTGAATCGCTTCTTGATTTCGTCTTTGAGCCAGCCAGACGTGCAGCTCATCGCGGGGTCGATAACAAGTGCGCCTTCCGTGGTAACCAAAACCAGGCCACTATGGACAGCCAGTCCTGCACCGGTCGTATGACGGTAGAGATTACCCTTGACCTGTTCCAGGCTACGAGGAGTATCGGGGCAGGCTGCGCCGGTGAAATCGGGAAGAACCGCGCGATTGGCATAGGGCGTTTGATCGAGAACGACAGCATCATCGCTGGCCGCCAGCGCAGCCGTGCCGGTCATAACAGCCAAGAGCAGCGCCACGAGTTTAGTCAAAGAAAGTTTCATCAATTATCCCCTTGAGGTGTTCGGCGAAGGGTATCTGCGGATACTGAATTGTCCTGAGTTTGATTGCGGCCCATCTTGAACAGCGGTTGTCGGCCCGACATTACTGGGCCGGAAGCTACCGCCCGTTTGATCTATCTGACAATTCGGATAATATTGATGATTATGAACAGTCCATTCGATAGAACCAAAAAACAGCCCACCCTGGATCAGATCAATGTGTTCCTGGCCGTTGTCGAAGCGGGCGGATTTTCTGCGGCGGCACGGCGGCTGCATCGGCAGCAATCGTCTGTCAGCTATACGATTGCTGCATTTGAGGCCCAATTGGGCGGCGTCGCGCTGTTCGATCGGACAGTCCGCCGTCCCGTACTGACGGAAATCGGGCGCGCGGTGCTGATCGATGCGAGGCGCATCGCGCAAGAAGTGGATGGTTTGAATGCCCGGATGGACGGGCTACTGGCCGGTGTGGAGCCAAAGCTTTCCATTGTAGTCGATGCCATGCTTCCCGGACCTGCTCTTGTGGCCACCCTTCGCGATCTGCGCGCCGAATTTCCCAAACTTGCTGTGCAGTTGAGGACGGAGGTTCTAGGTGGTGTCCCGGCAGCCGTTCTGGACGGATCAGCCAATATCGGAATCAGTGGACCGCTTTTTTATCGTATCGACCGGCTGGATCAGGTTCGTATCGGTCAGACCAGTCTTATCCCTGTGTGCGCACCGAACCATGAACTTGCAAAAATGCCGGGACCAATTAGCAACAGGCAGGCGCGAGCTTTTACCCAATTGGTTTTGACAGACCGCTCGGAAATGTCCAAAGGCCAGGACTTTGCCGTATTGTCACCAGACACAATCCGGGTTTCGGATATCCAGGCCAAATACTGGTTGGCGCTGTCTGGCCTTGGATGGGGTAACCTCCCCTTGTGCCTCATCAAGGATGATCTTGCAGCAGGCCGATTGCACGAGGTTAAACTGGCGGAATGGCATAGAAGGCCCTATCCCTTCCACACAGTTCATTCCATTGACGCACCGCCCGGTCCGGCTGCCCTACGCTTTGCAGAATATCTTGAGAGACATTTGACCGAAGATTAGCCTTCGTGCTGGCATCTACACTTCTCAATAAATTCCAGCGCTGAAAAACTTGCAGTAATACGCACGAGCGTCCGCATCGGCTGCGATTGTTCCCTTTGTCTTCATGATCGCGATACAGGACGCGGAAATCGCCGCGAGCGCATAGCCAAACTCCAAAGCGACGAAAAGCTAAATAGTGGAATCTTCGCATGAGAAAAAACCACCCCAGACGACATTTTCCTAAATATTACATTTGCAGCTATATCAAAATAAGCGTGCATATCGTTATGTGTTGATATTGCAACAGGTTATATGTGAACTAATACTGTCATAAAACTGATAATTGAAAATGAATGTATTCGATGTTTTTTTGATTTCGCAAATACAACTACTTCAGGTGACGAATCATGAAAATCACTACACTTCTGATTTCTTTCTCAGCGGGGATCATATCTTTGCCGGCATTTGCCGCCGATGCAATTGTTGCTCCAGAGCCGGAAGCCGTCGAATATGTTCGCGTTTGCGATGCTTACGGCGCGGGCTATTTTTACATTCCAGGCACCGAAACCTGCCTGCGCGTTAGCGGCTATGTCCGTTATGACGTGAAGGGTGGCGACGACGCCTATACAGGCTTTGATCGCAAGGGCTGGGACAAGGGCGCCCGCTTCACGTTGCGCACCCACACCGCGACCGAAACCGAACTGGGCACGCTCAAGTCCTATACCGAAACCCGCTTCAATTACACGGCGGACAATTCCGGCTGGGATGGCGAGTATGGCTCCGCGTCGAGCGGTGTCGACAATCGCCGCGCCTATATCGAACTTGGCGGCTTCCGCGTAGGTATCGACGAATCGGCCTTCCACACCTTTACCGGTTACCTCGGAGATATCATCAACGATGACGTTATCGCAGCTGGTAGCTACACCACGGGCCAGATCTCCTACACCTTCAACGCTGGCAATGGTTTCTCGGCCCTTATCGCAGCCGAGCAGGGTGGCAGCAGCTACACGATTGACGGCTACACTCCGCACCTTCTTGGCGGCTTGAAGTACAAGGCTGGCTGGGGCTCGATCGCAGCTGTCGTGGCTTACGATTCCGTTCTCGAAGACTGGAATGCGAAGCTTCGTGGCGATGTGAACATCACCGAAAGGTTCTCGGTCTGGGTACAGGGCGGCTATTCGTCGGAAGAAACCCCAGATCAGAATTACGGCCAGTGGGGCGGCGAATGGGTTGTCTGGGGCGGCGCGAAGTTCAAGGCAACCGAGAAGGCCACAATCAATATCCAGGGCGCTTACGAAGATTGGGGCAAGACCGCAATTGCTGCAAACGTGGCTTATCAGCTGGTTCCTGGCTTCACCATCACCCCGGAAATTGCCTACACCAAGTGGGATAGCGATCATCCGCTGCGTGAAGCTGGTCTCGTAGGATCAGACGGCATTCAGGGTACGGTTCGCTTCCAGCGTTCGTTCTGATTATTTGGCGTGAATCGTAATAATTACGAAAGTAACGTTTGACAAATTCAAGATAAATATGAATATTGAAATCGTGATAATCTGACCTCCAATCATGATTTCATCACATAAACTAGCAGCGGCAGATTATTTCTGTCGCTTTTTTTAACTGTATTAAATATTAGTTTTCATATTGCATCGTCACATAAATTCACAAATATTACGATTAGCAGACATAATGTTGGATGTTTCAGTGCAACATCGATCGACAGAACAAAACCGAAATCGACTTTGGTAATTGTCTGGAAGAGATATTAATTCTCTTTGGCATCATTGTTCGCATACAATGAAAGGTCGAATTCATGAAAATAAAGTCGTTCCTGATTGCTTCCGCTGCGGTCGTGACATCAGTTCCGGCATTTGCTGCCGATGCAATCGTTGCTCCAGAGCCTGAAGCTGTTGAATATGTTCGCGTCTGCGATGCTTACGGCGCGGGTTACTTTTACATTCCGGGCACCGAAACCTGCCTGCGCATCAGCGGCTATGTCCGCTACGAAGTAAAGGGTGGCGACAATCCTTATTCCGGCGTTGACCGTGAAGGCTGGGACAAGAGCCTGCGCTTTACGCTGCGCACCTCGACGGCTTCGGAAACCGAACTTGGCAGCCTGAAGACCTTCACCGAAACCCGCTTCAACTATTCGTCCAACAATTCGGGCATCGATGGCGTTTATGGCGACACCGGCAGTGATGTCGAACTGCGCATGGCCTATATTGAGCTTGGCGGCCTCAAAGTAGGTATCGACGAATCCGAATTCCACACCTTCACTGGCTATCTCGGCGACATCATCAACGATGACGTGGTCTCGGCTGGCGCCTATCGCACCGGCAAAATCGCTTACACGTTTGCAGCCGGTAATGGCTTCTCGGCCGTTGTCGCTCTTGAACAGGGCGGAGATAACGATGGTGGCTTTACGGCTCCTCGCGATGGTGGCTATGCAATTGACGGTTACATGCCGCATGTTGTCGGCGGCCTGAAATATGCAGGCGGCTGGGGCTCGATCGCTGGCGTCGTAGCATACGACTCCGTTATTGAAGAATGGTCCACGAAGGTTCGCGGCGACGTCAACATCACCGACCGTTTTGGCCTCTGGCTTCAGGGCGCCTACTCTTCGGAAGCAAGCCCAGATCAGATGTACGGTCAGTGGGGCGGCGAATGGGCTGTCTGGGGCGGCTTGAAATACGCACTGACGCAGAAGGCAACGTTCAACCTCCAGGGTGCAACCGACGACTGGGGTAAAACTGCCGTTGCTGCCAACGTAGCCTATGAACTCGTCCCTGGCTTCACGATCACGCCTGAAGTCACCTACACCAAGTTCGGCGGCGATTGGAAGCGTTACGAAGCAGTTGTCAATGACAACAACGTAAATGATGCTTGGGGCGGCACGATCCGCTTCCAGCGTTCGTTCTAAGCTGTTTTCTGAGAAAACAGCTACAGGTCATAACAGGCGATCAATAATGACGAAGGCTTAGACGTCATATATTCATCGATGCAGTGACAACCAAAGCAGCGGCGACCGCGTCATCCGGTCGCCGCTGTTTTTTTGAGTTGATAGCCAGACAGACGACAGGTGATTGGCAGGACAGAGGCCCGCGGTCGATTCACTTGCGAGCCTACCGATCCGTCCCACGTTCTCGCAGGTCGTCCAATTTTCGCTATATCACCTGTTCAAGCGAACGCACGATATTCGCATTCGCGCAATGCGACTTTTAAGACATTATTTCAATAAATTATGCCGAAAACAACAAATATCAAATTTATGTAATTTACATTTCGAGATACATTTTCTAAGATAATAGAAATACTTTATATATAATTTTTCATGAATAATTTCCGTACTGTATCTTTATTTGTAATAACCTGCACATTTCGCCTCGGCCTTTATTCTCACTGAGGTTCTGATTGTCGAAAACTATGCGATGATCGCCATATTAGGAATAGCCGATACGATTACTGGCATGGGAATTCCGTATATTGCCAGCGTCTTTGGCATATTCCTGTTACGTCAGACATTCAAATCTGTACCCGCCGAATTAGAGGATGCAGCGCGGGTCGATGGATGCGCGTGGCTGGGCGTCCTTTGGCGCGTCTACGTACCGGCAGCTAAATCCACCTACCTGGCTTATGCTCTGGTCTCGGTTACCACCCACTGGAACCATTTTCTCTGGCCACTGATCGTCACCGACACACCCGGAAAAAGACCGCTTACGGTAAGGCTGTCGCTGTTTGGATCGCCTGAAAGCGGCGTGGATATTTCAACCATCAGCGCCGCGACCATTATGGTCATTGCGCCATTGGTTATAGCCTTTTTGATTTTTCAGCGCCAATTTGTGCAAGCATTCCTCAGAGCAGGAATTAGGTGAATGACCAAGCGAACGTGGTTGAGTGCCAAACAAGCCATGCATCCCCACTATCTTCTCCAAGGGAGCATACCCGCTAATTTTTTACCTTTTATTTCGACCTTAAAGGTCTCGTACTCAAAGATTATATGTCGGCATCAAACCTATAATGCGAGAGCGTCATCTCCGTCAAAACATTAAAACCACTTCGATGTTCTCTGACATTTTCATAAACTCTCCAATTGCAAATGCTTATCATATTCATTTAACATATTGATATTGCTTGACAATTTTTTCAGTTGCAAATAGGAAATCCGCATCGGGGAGTAGCCACCACCGAAGTGCAGCCCATTGAGGCAATGCCAAGATCAAGTGGGGTCACGTCAACACAATCGCTGAAAAGCGTGGCGCGACCAGCCGTTTAACGGCCCGGCAAGACCGTGGTATCAGCCATCCGCCGACGGACGGATGGCCTTTGTTGCCCGGCCAATCCTCCGTCTGAGCAGACATGATGTCCCCCATCACAGTATTATTTCTTTCCGTCAGTATGTCGGTCGATGCTTTTGCGGTCTCTGTTGGGCGTGGTACTGCCTTGAACCGTCCTCGACTTTCCGAGGCTTTGCGTACCGGCATCGTCTTTGGCGTGGTTGAAGCCATCACCCCGTTTCTCGGCTGGGTGGCTGGCGTTCTCGCCAGCGACTGGGTTTCCCATGTCGATCACTGGCTTGCATTCGGGCTGTTGTCGGCAGTTGGTCTGCATATGCTTTATACAGTCATCTGGCCCAAGGATGACGACGGAGAGGCATCTCAAGGAGGTTCGTTCCTCGTTCTGCTCGCAACGGCGCTTGGTACGAGCATCGATGCCATGGCTGTCGGTCTGTCGCTGGCCTTTATCGGTATCAACTTGCAGGGCATCATCGTGATTTCAGTGGCCATCGGTCTTGCGACATTCATCATGTCCACGATGGGCCTGATGATCGGCAAGGTAATCGGAACCAGGTTCGGCAAGTTTGCCGAAGTGGCGGCGGCTGTTGTGCTTTGTGCTTTGGGCACGTCCATCCTCGTTGAACATCTTTCGGCATAGGTTTTCAGGGCGCGCAAATTTTCCGCACACGACTGTAATGATGGGGGAGGCGCAGCCCTCCATCATTTGAGAGCGGCCCTTGTGGGATGCTTTCACAAATTTTCCATTCGGAGTTGCCCTTTCCATAAAACATGACTAAAGAACTCATATTTCTGAATGTGTCTTTGGATCAGGTATATGTCTCCGTTGAATGCCGTTTTTGAACGTTTCTTTGTACGGGAACGCTCGCGCCTGAAACGGTTTGCCATAAAACTTCTCGGCAATGCCCACGATGCCGACGACATTCTGCAAGAGACCTACATCAAGCTCTCTTCCCGCGAACTTTCAGACGGCGACAGAGGCCTGGTGGTTCGCACTCTGACGACATTGGCCATCGATCACATTCGCACTCGCAATGTTCATGACGCAGGCGGCAAGGCAGCGAGCGACGAGGTCTTCGTGGAGCACATTCAGCCTGAACGCATCGTTTCGTCAAAACATGATCTCGCCGTTCTGCTCGACGCGATCAATCATCTTCCGCGCCGCCGTGCAAAAATCTTCCTGCTCGCACGTGTAGACGGCATGACTTATGGACAAATTGCCCAAACACTTCACGTTTCACTCAGCACCGTCGAGAAAGAAATGGCTGCCGCCATAGCTTTTTGCCATAAGTGGCAGCAGTCACATGGCTGATTGCGATTCATCTCTTCTAACTTTAAATAGCAAGACTATGTTGGAATCTGGCAACCACGAAAAGTCGAAAGACGTAGCGATTGATGACGCCGCGACGTGGTTTGTCCGTATGAGCAGCCACCCAGTACCGGACGATACAAAGCGCTCGTTTCAATTGTGGCTTCAAGAAAGCCCTGCCAACCGGGACGCCTATGACAGCATTTGCAAACTTTGGGGCGAGTTGAAAGCACCGGCTCAAATTGTAGCCCGATCAAGCCGTCGCGGCTTGGGTTGGGTTGAACGCTTTTTCTCTCAACAGACCTTGAAATGGGCGCTCTCTGCATCTGTAGTGGCACTGGTCGTTGGCGCAGGCGCAATCTGGCGCGATGAAGGTTTGATCGCCCGGCGATTTGCCGACTATGCCGCATCGCCCGGAACCCAGAACGAAGTTGTGCTCTCGGATGGGACCAGAGTCTATATGGACGGCGACAGCGCCATCGACACGACGTTTTTGACAGGTGAGCGCCACATTAGATTGATCCGCGGTAGCGCGTGGTTTGATGTCGCTCGTGATGAAGATCGACCGTTCTATGTCGAAACACAGAACGCAACAGTTGGCGTTCTTGGGACAGTCTTTACCGTCGACATTGGAAATAATGACTCAACAAAGGTCAGCGTCGAGAGCGGCACGGTATCTGTTCGCTCCGCAACTGGCGAACAAATCAAGCTTGGAGCGGGCAATGGTACGGCGGTTTCGTCCCGTGGTTTTCAAAAGCTCGAAAATGCCGACATAGACACAATGAATGCCTGGCGGCGCGGGCTTATCATTATGAACCAGACCCCTCTTCGAACCGTTTTGTCAGAAGTTTCACGCTATACAACAGGCCGAATTGTCGTGTCGGACGAAAACATCAAAGATCTTCAGCTTTCTGGCGTCTTCCGCACGGATGATGCCGATGCAATATTCACGGCACTCCAGTCAATACTTGACCTGAAAGTCAGAAGAATTCCAGGTCTGCTGACGATTATCTACCGCTGAAATATTTCTAATAGAAATTGCACATTATTTTTACGGGTTTTGCCGGTCTCGTCCGTTCTTTGCATGAAGGGCTTCATACTCATGCAATTGAATAGGGACGGTTCATGGAAAAGACACTCAGAACAGCGCTTGCGATAGGCAGCATTTCACTGATCGCGTTCGTGGTTGCGAGAGCGCCGGGCGTCATGGCGCAGGAGATGGATTTGAAAAGCCATTCGTCTGCGTTCGATTTCAATATTCCGTCGAAACCTCTTCTGGCCGCGCTGGCTGATTTTGCCGAAGCGACAGGCATCCAGATTGTGAAACAGGATGGCAACCCGATCCAGGGATCATCCCATGCCGTTAGCGGTCGCCAGTCTGCCGAAACGGCCCTAACGCAAATGCTGTCGAACTCGAAATTACGCCATCGTTTCATTGATGCGCGCACGGTGAGCATCTTTGATCGTCAAGGCACCATAGCGCCCACGGATGGGACGACCTTTCTCGAAACAATAGTGGTCGGCAATGCTAGAATGACAGATGCGGCATCGGTTTATTCAGCACCGCGCTCCAGTGTTTATGTCTCCGGTGAGGAACTCGATCGCTATGGCGCTATTTCTGCTGCGGACACTCTCAAGGGGCTACCAGGCATTCAGGCCGCTGATAGCAGGAATGGCGGCGGCGTGGACGTCAATATCCGCGGAATGCAGGGGCAAAGCCGCGTGGCAGTGACAGTGGATGGATCGCAGCAGGCTCTGAATGTTTACCGCGGTTATGCAGGCACGCAGCAGCGCAGCTATTTCGACCCGGATCTCGTCAGTGACATGGTTATAACCAAGGGACCGGCACTCGCGCCCGGCGCAGCTGGCGCAATTGGCGGCACTGTCGCGATCACAACCTTGCGTCCCGAAGACATTCTCAGCCCGGGCAAGAATATCGGCATCCGATTAAAGGGCGAATTGTGGGACAACGGCATTAAGCCGCCGCATCGCAACACACAGATAAAGAGCAGCAAGGAGTTGTTCGCGCAGCCCCACGAAGGCAAAGAAAATCTGTTTGACTCGGATGCCAGGTCAGGAAGCGCTGCTTTTGCCTTCCAGCAGGACAATTTTGATTTCATCGCAGCCTATGCCCGTCGTAATCAGGGTAACTACGTCGCCGGACGTCACGGCCACGATAAATACCGCATATTCAGCAATTCCGGTTACGAGCAGAATTCGGCGGCGACCTCCTATGCGCCGGGCGAAGAAGTTCTCAATACATCCGCCAAGACAGAATCCATTCTTTTGAAGGCGACAATCCGGCCAACAGACGAACAAGAACTGGAACTTAGCTACCGTCGCTTCGATGGTCGTTTCGGCGAAATCATGCCATCCGATATTTTCCGGTCCGGAACAGCTGGCATTTATCAGTACCCGCAAGGTGAGATGTTGATCAATTCGGCGTCCGCACGGTACGCCTTTGATCCTGAAGACAATGACTGGATAAATCTCAAGGCCAATCTGTGGTGGACCGATGCCCAAAGCAGCCAGATAAATGGCGTCACAGGTCCCAAGTCACAGTATTTCGCAAGCGACCGCAGCTGGGTCAGAATGTCCAATCGCCGCATTGGCGGGGATATTTCCAACAAAACGGATTTTGCATCACGGTTTGGCGATTTCAATCTCACGCTTGGTGGTTCGTTCCAACATGAAGAGATTCAGCCACAGGATGGCGTTGTTATTACCGAGCACGATCTTAACACCAACCGGTTTCTGCGTAATGGTTCCAGAACAGAAATGAGCCTTTCAGGTCAACTACAATATCGACCGGTGGATACGCTCAAATTCTGGGGCGGCGGTCGCTACAGTATGTTTCGCTCGAAAGACCGCAACGCTATGTCGAAAGCGCGATGGGAAGACGCTTTTGGGCGCTGGATATATGCATCCAACTCAAAGGAAACTGGCTATATGTTCTGGCGACCGGATGCCAATGGTCTGTTTAGCGATGCGACAGACCCTCGCCTGAACAATGGACTGCTCTTTGGTGACAGCAACAATCCATTCGATGGGGTACCATTCAACGAATTTGGTGCTACCTATACCCATGCTTTTGACCCCCGTTGGTCGGAGACGGTTGTTGGCTTTGACCGGGGCCCGAGCCTATCAACCAAGGATAGCGGTTTCACGCCTGCTTTTGGTGTAAATTACGAGATCGCGCCTGACACCTTCCTTTATGCCAGTTATGCCGAAGGCATGCGTATGCCTTCGCTTTTCGAAACCACTTTGGGAACGCTTCAGGTGGAACCCACAGGTGGACTCAAGCCGGAACGCTCGCGCAACTGGGAGATCGGGGCCAGCACCACGCTCGACAATCTGCTAACGGCTGGCGACACAGCATCGTTCAAACTCGCTTACTTCAACACCAATGTTAAAGATTACATCACTCGCTACTATGATCCGAATACGAACGGCGTGATGACCTTCTCCAATGCAGAAAGCTACAAGACGAGCGGCCTTGAGTTTCAGTCGAGATTCGACAATGGCAAACTATTTGCCGATCTGTCGGCAACCTATTATTTCAAGACAGAGACATGCGACCCCACATTCGCGTCCTATTTGCGTGAAACCGCAGGGATTTATCAGCATACCGAGAATACACCCGACTGCACGCCGGGCAGTTTCATGGGCTCCTATACCAATACGCAGAACCCACCCAAATATGCTGTAAACCTGACATTGGGCAGCCGCTTCTTTGAGGAGAAGCTGATCCTGGGAGGGCGAATGACTTATACATCTGGTCCGACAGAGGAAATAACCGAACCTTGGCAAACCGGAGCGACAACGCCGCAACTTGTCTATCAGCCGGTCGCAATTTTCGATGCCTTTATGAGCTACAAGCTGAGAGACGATGCTATTTTAAACGCATCGGTGCAGAACATCACGGACCGCTATTATCTGGATGCGCTGGCACAAAGCTTCATGCCAGCACCAGGCCGCACCTATCGCGCGGGACTGACAGTCAAGTTTTGAACTCGTGAAGCATCAGATATCGCCCACGCCATCTGACTATTATCAGTTGGTGGCGGGGACGCCAGTCAGGACACTCACTTGTGGAAAGGCATTTACGAATGGATTGTTCGACGCAGGCAGAAGCCGCGCAAAATCCGTGAGAATTTGCGCGTAATCCTCCGCGTGAAATTCGTATGGCAGTTCCAGCCGAAACTCGGAAACTTGCGGCAGTACAGGATCGGTTGCGAGCGTTTCCAGAATTTGGTCAGTCGTGCCCACAATATCGGGCAGAAACAAAGTGCGGCGCGGACCATGGGCGAAACCTGTTCGCTTGTCGCGCTCGGCGGCAAATTCCGCATAGCGACGACGCGCATCGGGACTTGCACTGTCGGTGGGCAGAATCACGCGCCCAAGTGCAACACGCGGCGCATGTTCATGCCCCCATTCCCGACGGAAGCGTTTAATGAGTGTTTTCTGTGCTGTCAGAAAATCGTCCGTATTTTCACCGCTGACAATGTTTCCTGTCAAAAGGTGGAAACCGGTCCGGCCTGCCCATCGTGCGGAATTTTGCGAGCCGCCGCCATACCACAGGCGGTCGGTCAGCCCTTCGGCAAAAGGTCTCAAACGCGGGATTTGCCCCCCCGCGGCATTGCCCGCTTCGGTTTCGCCGGAAAGCGGTTCAGAGCGCAGCGCCTGGGCCAGTTTTTCTGCGCGCGTATGGCTGTAATCAGCAGTTGGAACAGCATCAACGAAATCAGCGATCAGATGCGCAAAAGGCGGCGCGCCCACCGAAACACCAACATTCAGCCTGCCATGGGACAGCAAGTCCACAGTTGCCAGATCTTCGGCCAGCCGAAATGGATTTTCATAGCCGAGCTGAATGACCGCAGTGCCAAGCCCGATGCGTTTCGTCCGCTGCGAAGCAGCAGCCAGAAATGTGGCTGCGGATGAAATGCCACGCTCCAGATGGCGCTGGCGCACCCATGCGCTATCATATCCCAGTCGCTCTCCATGCTCGAAAAGCTGAAGCGTATCCTCTAAACCTTGTGCGGGGTCATTCGTGAGCGCGACGAACAACCCACCTTTTCTTTTGTGAATGAGGCCGCGAGATAAGCTCCTTCATCGATAGGAGCGGAATGGAATGGTTGGAGAACGCGCTGATGCCATGCTTGAAGTCATGGATGAAGGCATGCATGAAGCTAGGCATGAGGGAAAGTATCGTCGGATCGAGGTGATCACCGGTCGGCGCCAGCGGCGGAATTGGTCAGACGAGGAGAAGGCGCGGATCCTTGCGGAAAGCGCGGAACCTGATGTTAACATCTCGGCCGTTGCCCGGCGCTGGGGCGTCAATCGCGGCTTGCTGAACGTCTGGCGCCGGGACGCTGGGCTGACCTCCCAACGATCTGCGAGGTCCAGTGCGCAGCAGGCGATGTTCGTGCCCGTGACGGTGGTTGGCGATCGAACGCCTCCCGGAAGCTTGCCGTCGGATGTCGCCCACGTTGCCGCAGGTCGGATTGAGATCGAGATTGCTGGCGCGCGCATGACGGTTATGGGCCCGGTAGCACCTGAACTGGCGCAAGCGATGGTGGCGGCCTTGCGAGGTCGCCGGTGATCGGAGTTTCGCCGAGTGGCGTGAAGATCATGGTGGCGACGCAACCTGTCGACTTCCGGCGCGGTATGAATGGTCTTGTGGCTTTGGTGGCGTCAGCGCTTGCGGCCGATCCCTATTGTGGCGACGTGTTCGTGTTCCGCGCCAAGCGTCTGGATCGACTTCGCTGCATTTACTGGGATGGGTCAGGCATGATCCTGGCGACAAAGTGGTTGGAAAGCGGAAAGTTTGTTTGGCCCCCGATCCGCGATGGTGCGATGCAGATGAATGCCCAGGAGTTCTCACTTTTACTGGCGGGCATTGACTGGACACGGGTCAAGCGAAACGCGGTGAGACGACCCTCAAAAGTAGGCTGATCCTATTGGTTTTGCTTGAAGATTCAGGTTCATATGGTAGGGTCAGTCATGCTGCTTCGACCCGATCCCTTGCCTCAGGATGCTGCGCAATTGACCCGGATCATTCTCTCGCTCGACGAAGAGAATGCCGACCTCAAAGCGCGTATTGTCTTCCTTGAGCGCCAGCTCTTCGGGACGAAATCGGAGAAGATGACGATCATCGATCCGGCCCAGGCAACACTCGACCTGGGCGATCCAGGCGATATTCCCGTTGCAGCCAATGACGATGCCGCACCGGCCGATGAAGACAAAACACAGGCACGGCGATCGCCTGCCCGCAATATCGGCCGTTTGCCCAAGCATCTTCCGCGCTATGAAGAGATCATTGAGCCGGAGAGCAAGATTTGCCCTTGCTGTTCGTTCGAACTGCATTGCATCGGCACGGACGTCAGCGAGGCGCTCGACATCGTACCTGCTGTTGTCCGGGTCAAACGGACGATCCGGCCGCGCTATGCATGCCGGGCCTGTGAGAGTGCCGTCGTGCAAGCACCTGCACCGGCGCGCGTGATGGACGGTGGCATGGTGACCACTGCGTTTGCCGCGCATGTCGCTGTTTCGAAGTTTGCCTGGCATCTCCCGCTCAATCGTCAGGCGCAAATGCTGGCCTCCTGCGGTGTCATCATCGATCGCGGCACGCTTGGCGCCTGGGTAATGCGGGTCGCCTGGTGGCTGGAGCTTCTCTATGACGCGCTTACCGCCTTTATCCGCTCGCAGCCGAGAGTGTTCTGTGACGAGACGCCGTTGCCCCGGCTCGAGCCGGGCCGCAAACGAACCAAGGTCTGCCAGTTATGGGCGCAGGCGGTTGACGACCGTCCCTGGAATGGTCCGGCACCGCCGGCTGTGGCCTATATCTTTACCGAAAGCCGCAGCGCCCGCGAGATCGAGGGACAATTGTCGTCGTTTACCGGCGTGCTTCAAGTCGATGGATACCAAGCCTATAAAACCATGGTCAAACGTCGGGGCAAGAGCAATGTCGCACCCATGCGGCTAGCCTTCTGCCTTGCCCATGCCCGGCGCAAGTTCGTTGATGTCGTCAAGCTGACGGGTTCTTCGGAGGCTTTGTCGATCCTTGCCAGGATTGCGGAAATCTATCGGATCGAAGCAAAACTGCGCGGCGAAAGCGCCGATACCCGGCTCGTCGTGAGACGTCGGGAGGCAGCTCCAGTCATGAGGGAGCTGAAGGCCCACCTCACCGAACTGCGCGACGAGGTGTCGGCGAAATCGGCACTTGGCAAGGCCGTCAGCTACACGCTCAACCATTGGAGCGGGTTGACAGCCTGCCTTGATGATGGCCGGATCGAGGTCGACTCCAATGTGGTCGAGCGTTCAATGAAATCCGTGGCCCTGACGAGGAAGAATTCGTTGTTCGTGGGCAACGAGCGGGGTGGAAAGACTTTCGCTGTCCTCGCATCGCTCGTCAACACCTGTAAACTGAATGGTGTGGACCCCGAGGTCTGGCTTGCCGATGTGCTGGAGCGCATCATCTCCGGCAAAGTGAAAGCCAACGAAATGGAAAGTCTCCTGCCGTGGGCCTGGAAGGCTGAGCGTGAAGCGATGACACAGCAGGAGCGACGGGCGGCATGACACCGAACAGCCAGGCGACGACGGCACGACCGAAGCTCGATGACGAGGCGTTCGAAGCCTTTATCAGGGCACGTCGTCCGGCATCGCCAATCTGGTCAATGAGCGGTCTCGATGGTTATCTTACGGCTCTCATCATCGGCCCGAAGTTCATCGACCCACGCAAGTGGATCCCGGAACTGACCGGCCAGGACGCCCTGAACTTGCCGATGCAAACAACCGAACATCGGGCCGTGCAGACGATCGTTGCGGAATATAACCGTATCTCCGCGAACCTTTCCGAAACCCCGAAAGACCACAGGCCCAGGTTCACCAGGATCGATGACCAAACCTTTGATCCGTTCGATTGGGACCTCTGCTTTTTGCTGGCAACAGGATACGCGCCGAGGCTTTGGCAGCCGGTTCTTCGAGGTCATGCCGGGACTGGCGATATCATTGCGCCCATCCGCAAGCTCGGCGAGACAAAACGGAAAGCGACCCGCCAGGATGCTGCTGACGTCGCCGAAGCACTCGTCAATATCCGAACCTACTTTATGCCGAAGCGGGCAAAACAGAAGTTCTGAAAGAAAGTGCTATTGCGATCCCGTCAACGCCGAAAGCAGTGGGCTGTTCGTCGCGCTCACGGTCATTCTCCCGGTGACTACCGGGAATGAGGAAGGCAAAATGTTCTATGTGTGAAAGAGGCATGGTCAATTTCCCTTCTCGCGCAGCGGCTTCGCAATAGCTTTGAAGTCGAATTCAATAGGTTTCCCCGCGCAGATGGCTCGCGAGAAACCCCAGATTATCCTGTCCCCAATAGGTCTCGGTATCATAGATATAGGTTGGAAAACCAAA
The DNA here is from genome assembly GCF_037482325.1 of Ochrobactrum teleogrylli. Taxonomy (NCBI): domain Bacteria; kingdom Pseudomonadati; phylum Pseudomonadota; class Alphaproteobacteria; order Hyphomicrobiales; family Brucellaceae; genus Ochrobactrum; species Ochrobactrum teleogrylli. The sequence goes on along the minus strand of NZ_JBBHKQ010000002.1, from coordinate 1,065,415 downwards.
GACGCCCCTGGCCACGGCCTGTTCACGATCCGACTTCCACTTGGCTTGAACATCGTAATCATTCTCACGTGCGGCCAGATAATCGCCGTTGAAACCGGCCCTATCCGCAACCGCACTGCGGACTTCCGGCTTGCCAATGTCCTTTGCCTCTGACCAGAATGCATGTTGGAAAACACGTGTCAGCTGCAGCCAGTTTTGACCATCAAGATGGGCCGCGATCACACTGAAGGAAGCAGGTGTGGGATCACTCAAAGCTGGACGGCCATCGATGAAAAGCGGCTTGCCACGAAATTTGGCCCAACGCTTGAGATCCTGTGTGCCATAAGCGCGACGTACTTCCGGCCGATTGCGCGAGAGGATGCCGCCATTTTCCTCAATAACGGTTGCGAGGTAAGGCTTGATTTCGACCACATGCTGCTCTGCCAGTTCCTCAAGCGTATCCAGCCCAAGATATGACCAGGGCGAACCGATGGAAAAGAAATAATCGATCGTTTTTGGCACATTATGTCCTTCGATAATGACTGTACCGGAAGTTTATTTGAACTTCGGCAATCCGGGCGGATTGGTCTCCGATTGTTTCAAAGCTTCTTCGTCCAGATGCCAGCGGTCGAGAATGCGGGCATAGTCGCCGCTTGCGATCAGGCTATTGGTGGCGATCGTCAGCGCATTGGCAAGTCCGCTGCCCTTGCGGGTCGTAATTGCCACATCCGAACGATCCGGCCAGCCCGCACTGAGCGTGCCAACACGTTTGATATTCTTGTCACGTGAGGCAATGAATACGAGCTGTGCATGGGGTTGAACAATCACATCGGCCCGACCCGATTGCACAGCAAGAAGGCTGGCGGCCTCATCATCATAATATTGCAGTTCCAGCGGTTTCAGTCCCGCCTTCTCATTCTCCTCGCTCCACTTGACGAGAATGCGTTCCTGATTGGTCCCGGCACCCACGATGATGCGGAGGCCTGCAGCATCCTTTGGCTCCTTGATGGAGGTAACGCCACTGTCGGCCTTTACGAAGAAGCCGTGCAGGCCCTGCCGATAGGTCGAAAAGTCGAACTTTTCCTTGCGCTCTTCCGTAACGCCAACATTGGATATCACGGCATCATATTTGCCGGATGCGAGACCCAGCGGCCAATCGATCCATGCAACCGTAACGCTTTCGAGTTCAAGCCCAAGGCTTTCAGCAATCGCGGACGCATAGTCCGCATCCGCACCCACAACGGTCTTGGCATCTGTGGCATAGGCCGCCAGCGGCGGCCCGCCCGGCGCGACGGCCACAGTCAGCTTGCCCGGCGTGACGAATTTGAAATCGGCGGGAATGGCGGCGATTGCCTTAGCATCTTTCTGCACATGAATGCGGCCCGTCTGTTCGGGCGACAAATCAAAATCATCTTCTGATAGCGCTGGCAGGGTTGAAGCGCCAACCAACGCCCATGCAGCTATTAACAGAGCACCTGCTCTCATGAACCATTCTCCATTTATGTAGAATAAAGCGGGCTGGCACACGCATCCCCTCATGTGCCAGCCCCACCCCTCACGAACCGCTTTTCGGCAGGCCCTGTGGATTTGTCTTGGCTTCGGTGATGGCTTCCGGTCCGAGATTCCAGGTATCCAGAACCTTGGTATAGGCGCCGCTCGCGATCAGATCGTTGAGAACATTGGTCAACGGGCCTGCAAGCCCGCTGCCCTTACGCGTTGTAACCGCAATCTCGGCGGTGATCGGCCAGCCACCACTGACCGTGCCAACCAGCTTGGTCTTGCCATTGATGCCAGCGGAATAGGCCTGGGTCGCGTTCACGCTGAACACCGCATCGGCACGACCACTTTGAATGGCGAGGTCCTTGACCGCGTCATCGTCGTAATATTGCACCTCGATCGGTTTCAAACCCGCTGCAACATTCTGCCGATCCCATTCCAGCAGCACCTTTTCCTGATTGGTGCCCGCATCGGTGATGATCTTGAGCCCTTCAATATCCTTTGGCTGTTTCAATTCCTTGATCGCGCTGTCTGCCTTAACGTAGAAGCCAAGCTCATCCTTGCGATAGGTGGAGAAATCGAACTTCTCCTTCCGTTCTTCCGTTACGGTGACATTGGAAATCACCGCATCGAATTTGCCCGAAGCAAGCCCAAGTGGCCAATCGGCCCACGCAACGGAAACCAGTTCCAGATCGCGTCCGAGACTGTCGGCAATGATCTGTGCCAGATCGACATCGTAGCCGATGACGGTCTTGGAATCTGAAGCATAGTCATGCAACGGCAGATGCCCGCTGGTGCTGATGCCGATAGTCAGAACACCATCTTTGACGAATTTGAAGCCCTTGACTTCCTCGATACGTTTATCGAGTTTTTCAACCCGCAAGCGGTTCGGCTGTTCTGGGCTGAGATCAAATTTACCCTCACTCCGTGCCGCATTCGTCATCAGCAGAGCCGTTGAAATCAGGCCCGCAGTGAAACATCCCGCTTTTCTGATATAAGTCATATGCCCATCTCCTAGAGTGTAAAACACTGTGTAATGACCTGATTTCTCTACATTTCGCTTTGTTACGAGCGGAACTTACGATCCGCTTTTAGGCAATCCGGCAGGGTTAGTTTTGGCTTCGTCAACGGCTTCTGAACTCAGGCTCCAGCGTTCCAGAACCTGTCCATATTTGCCGTTCTTGATAAGCTCATTGAGCGAGAGCGTCAGTGCGTCAGCCAAACCGCTGCCCTTGCGCGTGGTGATTGCCACTTCGGCAGTCTGTGGCCAGCCACCGCTCACCGTCCCGACAAGCTTGGTCTTGCCGTGCTGCGCTGCGGCATAGGCTTGCACTGCATTGACGCTGAAGACCGCATCCGCACGACCGGATTCAATCGCGAGACCCTTGACTGCATCATCGTCATAATACTGTACTTCGATGGGTTTCAGTCCGGCTGCGACATTCTGCTTGTCCCACTGCAGAAGGATGTTTTCCTGATTGGTGCCGGGATCGGTAACGACCTTCAGGCCCGCAATGTCCTTGGGCTCTTTCAGCGATGTGATTGCACTGTCCGCCTTGACGTAAAATCCAAGTTCGTCCTTGCGATAGGTGGAGAAATCGAACTTTTCCTTGCGTTCCTCGGTCACGGTCACATTGGAAATCACGGCGTCGAACTTGCCAGATTCCAGTGAAAGCGGCCAATCGGCCCAGGCGATTGGCACCAACACAAGCTCGCGCCCCAATGTATCAGAAACCAGCTGAATCAGATCGGGATCGAAGGCCACCACGGTCTTTGCATCCGTAGCATAAGTGCTGATCGGGGGCACCCAAGGATTGATGCCGACGACGAACTTGCCATCCTGCACGAACTTGAAATCCTTGGGGACAGCATTGATAACGGCATCGCTTTTCTCCGTGCGCAGACGGTTTGGCTGTTCCGGGCTCAAATCGAGTTCTGCGGAAATGGCTGGCGCGCTAAACAGTGTTGCTACTGCCAGAAGGCCGCCCAATATTGCGCTTTTGTAGTTACCTGATTTCATTGAATAACTCCTGAGAATGTTCTGAATTTTGGACAAACAATCCCCGGCGATTGCCCCGTCAGGGCAATCGTGATTGTCGGGGTGTGGTGTTAAACGGACGTTCTGGCGTCAGAGGACTTTTGCTAGAAACTCCCGGGTTCGGGGATGCGTTGCCGCATTGAAAAGCTGCTCCGGCCTGCCGGTTTCGAGAATGCGGCCCTCTTCCATGAAGACCACCGTATCTGCCACTTCACGGGCAAAGCCGATCTCATGGGTTACGATGACAAGCGTGGTGCCAGAGCGTGCGAGCTCCTTGATTACATCCAGCACTTCACCCACCAGTTCGGGGTCGAGCGCAGAGGTCGGCTCGTCGAACAGGATCACTTTGGGATTGAGTGCCAGTGTACGAGCGATGGCGACACGCTGTTGCTGACCACCGGAAAGCTGACGCGGATAGGCATTGATTTTTTCGCTGAGACCAACGCGCGCCAGCAGACGTTTTGCAATCACGGTCGCGGCATCCCGGCTCAGGCCACGGACAATCATCGGCGCTTCAATGATGTTTTCCAGCACGGTCAGATGCGGGAAGAGATTGAAGTTCTGAAACACCATGCCGACATCGACGCGTTTTTTCAGAATGTCTTTTTCCTTCAACTCATAGAGCGTGTCGCCACTCTGGCGATAACCCAGCAGTTCGTCATCAATCGAGATAAAGCCGTCATCCACACGCTCCAGATGATTGATGGATCGCAGCAATGTCGACTTGCCCGAACCCGATGGGCCGAGGATCGCTGTCACGCTCCCGGGCTTGATGTGCAGACTTACATTATCAAGAACGAGATTGCTGCCGAAGCTCTTCGATACACCGTGAATGTCCACCGCACCGCGTCGCACACCGGTAAACCCGCTGACAGCAATTTTTTCAGCAATCCGTGCATCAGGCTCGCTCAGCGCAACAGGCTCGATCCTGGTCGATAACGGGGTTTCTGCTGGAATGAAACGAGCGAAAAGTCGTGTCAAAATAGCTGGTGGTGGATTGCGCAATGCACCGCGCGAAAAATGGCGCTCGATGTAATATTGGGCGATCGACAGGACCGTCATGATGATCAGATACCAGACGGTTGCGACCATCAGCAGGGGAATGACTTCGAGATTGCGGCGGTAGATGACTTGCACCGTGTAGAAGAGTTCCGGCAGCGCAAGCACATAGACCATCGATGTGCCTTTAGCGAGACCGATGATCTCGTTGAAGCCCGTCGGAAGGATCGTGCGCATGGCTTGCGGAAGCACGATGCGGAAGGCTTGTCTGCGCCGTGGCAGGCCGAGCGCGGCGGCAGCTTCGAGCTGCCCCTGATCGACAGACAGAATGCCGCCACGGATGATCTCGGAAGAGAATGCAGCCTGATTGAGGCTCAACCCTAAAAGGGCGGCAGCAAACGGACTGAGTATCTGAACGGTGGGATATTCGGCAAAGGTGATATCGGTATATGGAACACCTAATCTGACCGTTTCATAGAGATAGCCGAGATTGTTCAGAACCAGAAGCAGGACGATCAGCGGAATGGAGCGCAGCAGCCAGATATAGGCCCAGGAAAGACCGGACAACAGCGGCGAGCGTGAAACGCGAGCCAACGCGAGTGCGGTTCCAAGGGCAAAACCCAGCACTGTTGCAAGCGCTGTCAACCACAGTGTCCGCATCAAACCGACGAGAACAGGCTCGGAGAAGAACCATTCTGCAAAGACTGGCCAACCCCATTTCGGATTGGTCAGAACCGATTGCAGCGCAGCGATAATCAGGCCTGCGGCGATGACTGTGCCAACGACGCGTGCTGGATAACGGGCCGGAACGATGCGATAATGTTTGAAATCGCCGGGACTTACGCGAGAGCCTGTCTCTCTATCCGTACCCGCAAACTCTGTAGCGATAGCCATGATCAACACTGCTCCGAATAGCCGTTCAACTTATGAATCACCGCAGGAATTCCTGCTTTTGAAGTCACCGGATTCCATTTTTGGAGATGAGGCGTCGAGTTTCAAAACAAATAAGTCTATTTAATCAGGCGGTGGCGGATGTTTTTTCCATAACACCCACCACAACGCCCAAGCATCTACTTAGCCAAACACCACCTGTTTTAAAGCGGATTCGGAAGGATGAAAATTAACTTGCCCTATATTCTCGATATTTTTCTCGAAAGGCAACGTCCCGTAAATTTCGGGATCGACCGCGACATCAAAAAGCGCCGTATATCCGTTTCTTAAATAGAGTTCCCTGGCTTCCGGCTGCCGGAAACCAGTGGTCAGATAGACGCGGCTATAACCCTGCTGACGCGCCTGCGCTTCCAGTTCATCCAGCACCTTTTTTGCCAATCCCTGTCGACGGAAATCACTATGTGTCCAGATGCGCTTGAACTCGGCGGTCACATCGTTATAGCGCATGAATGCGCCACCAGCGATTGTCTGGCCATCACGAAGCAACAACAGGAAATTGCCGTGCGGAGGCGCAAAAGCTTCCGGCGGATATCTGTTCATTTCGGCGGCTGCACCCTCTTCATTGAAATAGGTGCCGTAGCGCGTGTCATACTCAATCGTCAGCGCCTCGATCAATGGCACTGCACGAATATCGGTCGTTGAAGTGTAGAGAAATTCATCCGCCATGATGGGCCATCCATGTTGAAGAAATCGTGCAATCTCAGATCAGCGATGCTTCGGTCAGCCGAACCCAAAACAACGCGGCTGGAAGCAGGATTTTATCGTTGAAATTGTAATCGGGGCTGTGCAGACCGGCACTTTCACCATTGCCGACGAAGAAATACGTTCCCGGCTTTTGTTCGAGCATGAAGGCAAAATCCTCACTCGCCGTGCGCGGTCGGAAATCTTCGATAACTGTGCCGGTGGGGAAAGTGCTTAGCGCGACCTGTCGTGCAAATTCCGTCTCGGCTTTTGCGTTGATCAAAGCAGGAAAGCCCCACTGATAATTGACATCAGCAACAGCACCAAAACTTTCGGCCTGTGAACGCGCGACAGCTTCAATCCGCCGCCGCAATTCCTCGCGCACAGTTTGCGAAAACGAGCGGATGGTAATGCCAAGATCAACATGCGCGGGAATGACATTCAACGCATCACCGCCATGAATGGAGGCCACCGTCACAACCCCCATATCGAGCGGATCGAGATTGCGCGCGACCACCGTTTGCAAGGCCAGAACAATGGATGAAGCCACCACAACCGGATCTACCGATTTGTGTGGTTCGGCCCCATGACCGCCACGGCCGTTCACGCGAATTCTTGCCCGGTCCACCGATGCCATCGCCGGGCCAGTCACAAAGCCGAACTTGCCTGCGGGCACGCCCGGCCAGTTATGCAGCCCATAGACGGCATCGCACGGAAATCGCTCAAAGAGGCCGTCCTCGATCATGCGTCGGGCGCCAGCCCCGATCTCCTCAGCTGGCTGGAAAATCAGGTGCACCGCACCGGAAAAACTGAGCGAGATAGCGCGCTGCTGTCAGCAGAATGGTGGTATGTCCGTCATGGCCACATGCGTGCATCACACCGGAGTTGCTGCTTGCGTAATCAAGGCCAGTTGCTTCGATGATTGGCAGGGCGTCCATGTCTGCCCTGATACCAATGGCCTTGCCGGAGTTGCCGCGTTTCAATGTGCCAACGACACCAGAACCACCAACGCCGGTTGTAACATCATAGCCCCACTGACTGAGATAATCCGCCACCAGAGCAGAGGTTCGTGTTTCCTCGAACGCCAGCTCCGGATGAGCATGAATGTCGCGACGCAAAGCGATAAACTCGTCGATAAACGAGGCAAGACCCGCCTCGATTTCCAGTTTGCGGTTTACGTCTGGCGACCGTTGAATATTCATGCCGCACCCTTTCGGTGGCTTTCGGCATCATTGTTTTCAACGGGCTTCGCATAACGGCTCTGCGGATGCTCCAATCCAAGATTTCCGCGCAGCGTGTCGTATTTCAGACTGCCTTCATGATATCCGCGCTTTTCCAGAATTGGCAGAACATGGGCAATGAAATCATCCAGCCCTTCAGCAATCACCGGGAAGCCGAGGATGAAACCATCAGCTGCCTTTTGCTCTTTCCAGAGAATGATTTCGTCTGCGATTTTTTCCGCCGTACCAATGAAGGACGTGCGTGGTGTGGCAACATTCAGCGCCACTTCACGTAAACTGAGCCTGTTTGCAGCCGCGTCGCGCTTGATACGATCCGTTGTCGAACGGAAGCTGTTTTTGCCGACATCACCAAGATCCGGGAAAGGCGCATCAAGATCATAGGCGGTGAAATCATGATGATCGAAGAAGCGACCGAGATAAGACAGAGCTTCGTTGATGCTTACGAGATTACGGATCGCATGATATTTCTCTTCGGCCTCGGTATCGGTTCTTCCAACGATGGGACCAATGCCGGGATAAATGCCGACATCGTCCTGCGAGCGCCCATGCGCAACAGCGCTGGCTTTAATCTGCGCATAAAATGTTTGGCTGTCCTTGATGGTGCCGGCATTGGTGAAGACGGCGTCCGCATGTTTACCCGCAAGTCCTACACCCGCTTCCGAAGCGCCGGCCTGAAAGATGACGGGCTGGCCCTGAGGCGAGCGCTGGATATTGAGTGGCCCTTCAACCGAGAAGAAGCGGCCCTTATGGTCGAGCCGATGGAAGCCCTCCGGCCTGTAAAACTGTCCGCTCTCGCGATCGCGAACGAAGGCATCTTCATCCCAGGAATCCCAAAGACCTTTAGTCACTTCGAGATATTCATCGGCGATTTCATAGCGTAACGCGTGTTCTGGGTGTGGCTTGCCATAGTTGCGGCCCGACCCTTCAAGTGGCGACGTCACCACGTTCCAGCCCGCACGCCCGCCGGAGATGAGATCAAGCGATGCAAACTGTCGCGCAATCGTAAATGGATCGCTATAGGACGTCGAAACCGTGCCTGCGAGACCAATGCGCTTCGTGTTCGCTGCGAGCGCCGAAAGGACGGTCAAAGGCTCAAAGCGATTGAGAAAATGCGGAACGGAAATCTCGTTGATATAAAGCCCGTCGGCGATGAAAGCGAAGCTGACACCAGCCTCTTCGGACTTGCGCGCCGTATCGATGAAAAACTGGAGATTCACGCTTGCATCTGCCGGCCCGGATGGATGTTTCCAGGCATTCATATGTCCGCCCGCACCCTGAAGCATCACACCGAATCTGATCTGCTTGGAACCCATTTTAGATACTCCTTATCGCCAGTGGCTTTGGATCAGGCGGCAATTGCCAGACGTTCGCCTGCCAGGCCTTCGATGGCAGCTAATCTTTGCTCATGAGAAACAGCGGGGAACTCGAGCACAAACTCGGCCACCCCATATTGCTCGTGCAGTTCATCGAGCTTCTGCTTCACCTGCTTTGCCGATCCTGCGAGCACATTTGGATGCTTTTCTTCAACCCGGTAATCAGCCTCTCCAGCCTGCCGCGCAAACTCGGCGGCGGCCTCCTGTGTGCCAACCGAAACGGATTGTCCGGAGGCGAGATGCACCTTGAAGATTTTGATTTTTGAGACCGCAGTATCAACCGCGTCTTCGCTCTCGGCAACCACTGCGCCAAGCGCCAGAACCGGCACCTTTCCGGTCACTTTGTGATAGGCGTCGAACGTTTTCTGCAGATTGGCAGTATCACCATTCAAATGACCGGCATAGACAAAATCCCAGCCGGAATGTGCGGCAAGCAACGCGCTTTCCGGGCTTGCGCCAAGCACGAACTTTTCCGCAGAAACCTGTGGTTTAGGCGTTGCCGCCAGTCCTTCAAACGGACCGGAAGCGATCTTGCCACCGCCAAGAAACGCGCTGAGCTGCTCAAGCTTGCTGTTGAAATCGAGGCGCTTTTCGCTGCCTGTTTCCTGCTGTAACGCCCTGGTTGATAAAGGAAGTCCGCCCGGCGCCTTGCCGACACCGAGATCAACGCGCCCGCGCCCAAGGGCAGCCAGAAGGTTAAAGTTTTCGGCAACTTTGTAAGGGCTGTAATGCTGAAGCATCACGCCGCCAGAGCCAATTCTGATCCGCTTTGTCGATGCCAGAAGATAGGAAACAAGCACCTCCGGCGAAGGCCCGGCCAGTTCCTCCGCGTGATGATGCTCCGCAACCCAGAACCGCTTGTAGCCCGCTTGTTCGGCCGCCTGAGCATAAGATACGGTGTTCGCAAGAGCGGCTTCCGCATTGCCCGCTTGTGCTACCGGACTCTTGTCGAGAAGACTTAACTGATAGGGCATCGGTACATCCACTTTCGCTGAGCATTACATCGGGTGACCCCTTCGCGCAAAGCGCACGTCTAGGGATCAGCCTCAGATAGTTTCTCGGCTGCGGGACGAAATCTCAAAGATCAGGCAACTTAAATCTTCTGCATTGCGATAAATTTATTCTGCGGCGCAGTTATATGTTGAAACGGCCTGCTTTGCCCGTCTTCTTCTGCTGTTGCCCAAGCAGTCAACACCCCGGTGCACCGATGATGTTGAGACTCGAACGCAAAATGGAAACCAGACCGGTTCGCTTATTCTCAAGGTGCGAGGCTCACGCCTCTTGTAAATCACTCTCATATGTCTTCTTGGTCTTTGGCACACAGAGGCAGGCAGGCACGATCAGCACCGCGATAAGCATCATCGCTACAAAGGTCGCGTGCAGCGCGTGCTGAAGCGCCAGCCGTAGCTCATGCTGATCAATCAACATCTCCGCCCCATTCAGCAGGTCACGAAGTTGTTCTGACGTAATCGCTTCACCGTGGTTGGCATTCGCAAGACCGTAGGTGAGCACTGCGCCCAGAATGGCCGCGCCGAGTGTGCTTCCCAAATTACGCGAGAAAACATTCGATGCCGTAGCGCTGCCACGCTCTGACCAGCTTACGCTGTCCTGCGTCAAGATTAGTGCCCCGATGTTAAGCAGCCCCATGCCGAAACCCATGATCAGAGAACCGGCTCCAGCCATTGTTGCCGAACTTGACGGGGTGAGCATGACAAGCAGAGAGGTTCCGATTGGAATACAGATGCTTCCGACGATCATGATTGGACGCAGCCCAAAACGCGTAAACTGTCGCGATGCAATTGTTGCCCCGCAGGGCCAGCCCAGCAGCAGCATAGTGAGGGCAAAGCCCGCGACCACGGGAGAACGGTCGAGAACCGTCTGTACATACATCGGCAAAAATGTCGTGAGGCCCATAATCGACATGCTGGCCAGGAAAACTGCAAGATTGGAAAAAGCTATAGGACACTTCAGCCACAGGTCGGGCGCGACAATGGGTTCCTTCGTGCGGCGTTCCTGCCAGATGAAGGCAATCAACGAAACGGCAAAGAGAATGAATGCCAGAATTCCTTCCAGTGAAACCGCGCTCTCCATCAGGGTAAGCGCAATCATCAATGACGAAATGGAGACAGCGAAAAGTGCCGCGCCGAGCACGTCGACCGAGACCGGTTTTGTCCGCTTCTCTTCATGCAGGAAGAGAAGAAAACCAGATGCCGCCAGAATACCGACGGGAATATTGATCCAGAAAACCCAGGCCCAGCTCAGATTGTGAATGATGAGACTGCCAAGCAACGGGCCGACGACGGCTGACAAAGCCCATACACTGGCAAGATACCCTTGGACCTTGCTACGCTGCGCTCCGGGAAAAAGGTCCGCCACCACAGTCATGGCCGCAGGCTGGATCGCCCCTGCGCCGATGCCCTGCAAAAGCCGGAAGACGATCATCGAAGGCATCGACCAGGCGAAGCCTGCCAAGACCGAAGCGGCGAGGAACAGCGCGATACCGAAAATAAGAACGGGCTTGCGACCATAAATGTCTGCAAGCTTTCCAAACACGACGGTCGTCGCGGTCTGGGTCAACAGGAATGACGAAAAAACCCAGGAATACAGATTGAGTTGTCCCAGCTGTGCTGCAATCTGCGGCATTGCGGTAGACACAATCGTTGCCTCGACGGCGATCATGGCCATGCTCGCCATGATCGCGGCGACAACAAGCCCGCGATGAGAGTGTTTTTCTGTCATGGATCGCTTTCAGACCAGAACTGGTCGTCGTTGAGAGAAGCCTCCTCGCTCCCGGCTTGCTTCTTAGACCCGCTCGACCACCATCGCAATACCCTGCCCGCCACCGATACACATTGTTGCCAACCCGTAGCGGCCACCGATACGTTCCAGTTCATAGCAAAGCTTGATGAGGATGATCGCTCCCGACGCTCCTACCGGATGGCCGAGAGCAACGGCGCCACCATTCGGATTGACCTTATCTTCCGGAAACTCCAATTCCGCGCTGACCGCACAGGCCTGCGCCGCAAACGCTTCATTGGATTCGATCACGTCCATATCGGCGACGGTCAGACCCGCCCGCTGCAAAGCCTGTCGGCTGGCGGGAACGGGGCCCATACCCATTACCTCGGGTGCGACGCCACCGAGTCCGGTTGCGATGATGCGGCCTAATGCCTTGACACCATGGGCTTTAGCGACACCCTCCTCCATAAGAATTAGAGCTGCCGCACCATCGTTGAGACCCGATGCATTGCCCGCCGTTACGGTGCCGTCCTTGCTAAAAGCAGGGCGCAGCTTGGCCATATCCTCCAGAGAGACATTGCTGCGCACATGTTCATCCGTATCAAACAGTTTTTCTGTCCGACCCTGCTTGACGGTAATTGGCAGTATCTGGCCGCTAAAGCGGCCATCTGCGATTGCTGCTGCCGCTCGACGGTGCGATTCAACCGCGAAAGCATCCTGCTTTGCCCGATCGATGCCAGACCGCTCAGCGATATTCTCAGCGGTCATGCCCATGTGACCATGACCGAAAGGATCGGTCAGAGCCCCCACCATCATATCAATCGCGGTCACATCGCCCATCTTCTGACCGTTGCGTGCCTGCGTCAGTAAATGGCCAGAGCGGCTCATGCTCTCCGCACCGCCAGCAAGCACGATATCGGCTTTGCCAAGCTCAATCTGTTCGGCAGCGGAAACGACCGCCTGAAGGCCCGAACCGCACAAGCGGTTCAAAGTCAACGCAGGCGACGTGTGAGGAACCCCAGCACGAACCGCAACAACGCGCGAAATATACATATCTTCCGGTCTGGTGTGAATGACATTGCCGAAGACTGTCTGCTCAACCTGATCGGGCTCGATGCCAGCACGCGCGATCGCTTCGCGCGCCACTGCGGCTCCCAGTTCACACGGAGGAATACCTGCAAGAGAGCCACCAAAATCTCCGATTGGCGTGCGAACCCCGGAAGCAACAACCACTGAACGTTTCATGTTGGTCTTCCTTAAACCTTGTCAGCCATTTCAGGCAGAGCCTGGAACAAATCAGCCACCAGCCCATAATCAGCAACCTGGAAGATCGGCGCTTCTTCATCCTTGTTGATGGCGACGATGACGCGGCTGTCCTTCATGCCAGCCAGATGCTGGATCGCGCCGGAGATGCCGACAGCGATGTAAAGCTCCGGTGCAACCACCTTGCCCGTCTGGCCAACCTGCCAGTCGTTTGGCGCATAGCCCGCATCGACTGCCGCGCGGCTGGCGCCAACCGCCGCACCGAGCTTGTCGGCAACCGGAAGGATCACTTCCTGGAACTTTTCAGCCGAACCAAGTGCACGACCGCCTGAGATGATGATCTTGGCCGAGGTCAGTTCCGGACGATCCGAAGCCGACAGCGCATTGCCAACAAAGCTCGACAGCGCCGGATCGGCAGGCACCGTTGCGTTCTCGACGGCAGCCGAACCGCCCTCGCCCGTTGCGGAGAAGGAGGCCGTGCGAACGGTGATCACCTTCTTGGCGTCGGTAGACTGCACTGTCTGGATTGCATTGCCCGCATAGATCGGACGCTTGAACGTATCCGCCGACACCACTTCCATGATTTCGGACAACTGCATCACATCGAGAAGCGCTGCAACGCGCGGCAGGATATTCTTGGCCGAGGTCGTCGCCGGTGCGATGATCGTGTCGTAATTGACGGCCAGTTCCACGATGAGCGCTGCCGTTGGCTCGGCCAGACGGTTTTCCAGCGCATCGCTTTCAGCCAGCAGAACCTTGCGCACGCCTTTGAGCTTGGCGGCTGCATCGGCTGCAGATTTTGCACCCTTGCCTGCAACCAGAATATCGACATCGCCGCCGATCTGGGCAGCTGCCGTCAGCGCCTTTGCCGTCTGGTCCGAAAGGGTTGCATTGTCGTGTTCGGCAATAAGAAGAATAGCCATTTTTCTCGTCCCTTCCGATTTCTTAGATGATGCCGTCAGCCTTCAGCTTCTCAACCAGCTCGGCAACCGAGCCAACCTTGACGCCAGCCTTGCGGCCACCCGGCTCTTCGGTCTTCAGCACCTTGAGGCGCGGTGCAATATCGGCGCCGAAATCGGCAGGCGATTTCTCGTCCAGCGGCTTCTTCTTCGCCTTCATGATATTGGGCAGCGACGCATAACGCGGCTGGTTCAAACGAAGATCGACCGTGACAATCGCCGGAAGCTTCACATCGATGGTCTGCAGACCGCCATCCACTTCGCGCGTGACCTTGGCCGAACCGTCAGCCAGTTCCACCTTGGAGGCAAAGGTTGCCTGGCTCCAGTTGAGGAGCGCCGAGAGCATCTGACCGGTCTGGTTGGCATCGTCGTCGATCGCCAGCTTGCCGAGGAAGACGAGGTCCGGCTTTTCCGCCTCGACCACGCCCTTCAACACCTTGGCGACGCCGAGCGGCTCGACCGTCTCATCGGTCTTGACCAGAATGGCGCGGTCCGCACCCATGGCGAGCGCCGTGCGCAGCGTCTCCTGTGCCTGTGCCGGACCAACCGAAACAGCCACAATCTCCGTTACCTTGCCAGCTTCCTTCAGACGGATCGCCTCTTCAACCGCAATCTCGTCAAAAGGATTCATCGACATCTTGACGTTGGCAAGCTCAACGCCCGAACCGTCTCCCTTCACACGGATCTTTACGTTGTAATCGACAACCCGTTTTACTGCGACAAGGACTTTCATTCCTGACTCCTTCGAATTTTTGCTGCCCCAATTCCATCGGATCCAGACACAATCGCAGCCAACTGGGTGGCTCCCGTCGATGCGTACATCGCGTTATGGTCTGGTTGATAAGAACTGGGGCAAATCACATTAAAAATCGATGATTTCTGCGGCTCTGGCTGCGAGTGCAAAGGGCCCCTCGCGCCAGGAATAGCCAAGCTGCATGGCGGTATCGATTGCACCAGCGTCCGATGCAATCTCGGACAGATGTGTCTCGCAGTAGCGCACCAGCTTGCGCAACACCGAACGCGCATAGTTCCCAATTGGACCTTGTTCGCTAAGCAGGTCATGCAATTCCGTAGGCAACGGCACCGGGCGAGTGGCGCGATAAAGCATTTTGTCAGTATCGAGCACTTCGAACTGCCCATCGGCGGCCTTGCGGTAGAACCCGCCGCCCGCCTTGCGCCCAAACGACCCTTTTGCCAGCAATTCAATGATGAGCGGATTGCCCGGCAGATTATAGTCCTGCAAGGCATCATCTTTCGGCAGCGCCTGCATCAAACCGCCCCATATGGTTGGCACGAGGTCAATGCCAATCAGATCGAGCAACCCGAAAACACCGGTATTTGGAACTCCGAGTACCGTCTGCACAGCGTCGGCAGTTTCGATATCCAGTCCAAAACGACAAGCTTCCGTGACCGACACCGCTATCCAGAAACAGCCGATACGGTTGGCTATGAAGCCTGGCGTGTCATGGCAATCAATCGGTGTTTTGCCCAGCAATAATCTGGCCGCTTGATGCAACTGATCGCGCAGGTCAGGATCAGCCTGATCGTCGACAACAACTTCCAGAAGCGGCATCAGTCGTGGCGGATTGAAGAAATGCGTGATGGCAAAGCGGCGTGCAAGACTGCTTTCCATATCAGCAACCAGATCATGACGCGGGATGGTTGATGTGTTCGAAGAGAGAATTGCCGACGGTTTCAGATGGGGTGCAATTTTCCGGAACAACTCGCGTTTAATGTCGAGTTTTTCCACCACCGCCTCAATGACCCAGTCTGCATCCTGTAACCGGGCGAAATGATCGTCAATATTGCCGGGGCGTATTCGGGCTGCAGCCTCCGGCGTCGTAAACCCGCCCAATTTAAGTTGGCGGGAAATCCCGGTTTCCGCCGGTTCGATACGGTTGACGCCACGGGCAATATCCAGCAGTTCAACGGCAATACCGGCATCGGCAAACTGCGCTGCAATACCCGCCCCCATTGCGCCGGCTCCGATGATCCCGACTTTCTTTATTCCGGTTGTCTCGGCACCCGCGACTTTTGCTATCAGATTCTGCATGACGTGATCTCAGTCCAGCCGTACATCGATGAGCACCGGCCCATCCTTGGCCAGAGCTTTGGTCAAGGCTAAATCCAGCTCGCTATTGGTGGTCACCGTCACCGCCTCGACGCCAAAGCCCCGTGCAATCGATACCCAGTCAATTTCCGGCCGGACCAAGCTCATCATGTCGAGCGCTGTCGGGCCGGGTTCGGCACCAACCTTGGCATATTCTCCGAGCAGAATGGCGTAGGAGCGATTGTCGAGCAGCAATGTGGTGACGGGCAAGTTTTCGCGGGCCTGCGTCCACAATGCCTGGACCGTATAGGCGGCGGAACCGTCAGCCTGCAAAGCGATGACCCGTCGTCCCTTGTCGCCGACCGCTTCCGCCCCGATGGCAGCGCCCGTTGCGAGCGGCATTCCTCCACCGATTGCACCGCCTGTCACAGTCAACCAATCACACGGAGCAGCCAATGGCATGACCGCAGCAAAACCGCCTCCTGAGGTCAGCGCCTCATTGACGATGATGCTGTTTTCCGGAATCTGACGCGCTACAATCTGGGCCAGAGTATCCGACGTTACCGGACCATCCACCGGCACTTCGATCTCTCCATTCTGGATGGCGATGTCGCTTTCACGAGCCCCAAGCACTGTGGCCAAAGCAGTCAACGCACCCTTCGCGTCCTGATGAGCGGTCGTCAGAGTCAGAACCTCGGCATCGGCGCGATGCAGCAGGCTCGGCAGACCGGGATAGCGGAAGAAGCCCACTGGTGGCGGACAATTGACCAGCACGACCAGATCATAAGGATCAAGACAATGTAGCGCTTCCGTTACCACATAAGGCACGACCGGCAGCACCAGCCGCCCTTTTCCCTTCGGCATGTTGGAAATGGTTGAACTTCCCATCAATTCAGCGCCGGTTTGGTCGGCAATGCCCTTGAGTAAGGGATGCAACTCTTCGACGACAGCCGGATTACCGAGGATGATGACCGCCTTGCGGCCAGATTTCAGAGCTTCGGCAACTTGTGTCACGATTGCCGGGTCCATTGGAGATGGCCCTTCTATGCCCCCAAGTTCCGCCGTTTCGCCGCCTTCGCTCCATGACACGTCTGCGGGCAAGACCAGAGACGCGATCTGGCCATAGCCAAAAGAGGCCTCTTTCAGACCAGCCATAGCATCGGCACCGATTGATGCCGGCTTTGTGCCGAAGCGATGCCAGTCTGAACTGCCCCCTACGAGCGCTTCCACATCGGCGGTCAACGGACTGTCATGCGCAACATGATCTGTTGCATGATCACCGACAATATTGAGCATGCCGCTGCCAGCCCGACGCGCATTATGAATATTGGCAATGCCATTGGCATAACCTGGACCGCAATGCAGCAGTGTTACCGCCGGGCGCTGCGTGACGCGGAAATAGCCGTCGGCCATCCCGGTCACCACATTCTCCTGCAGACCCAGCACACACCGGATACCGGGTATCCGATCAAGCGCCGCGACAAAATGCATTTCACTCGTGCCGGGATTGGCAAAGCAGGTATCTACCTTGGCAGCAACAAGACTATGGACGAGCGCTTCCGCTCCAGTGAGATGCGGTCTGTTCATAATGTTTCCAGTCGGACTTGAGTGAACATGGCCGCCATACGCCGACGGCGGCCAGCGGCTTCGTTTTAACGATGTTCTATGATGAGGGCGTCCACAGCGATGGCGCTGTCGGTTCCCAGCATCAACGGATTGACGTCTAGTTCGAGCAAATTATGCCGATGATCGCCAGCATAGGCCGCAATGGCCATGACAGCATCAATAACCGGCTCCAGTTGCACCTTTGGCTTGCCGCGAAAACCGTCGAGAAGCGCAAAGCTCTTCAGTCCGCGTAGTGCATTTTCAACGTCTGCACGACTGACCGGTAACAGCAATGGTGTGGCGTCCTTCAACAGCTCCACCAGAATACCGCCTGCACCGATGACGAGAACCAGCCCAAACAGCGGGTCGCGTTTGACGCCGACGATCAGTTCAGCAAGTGGGGCCGCTTGCATCGGTTCCATCAGAAATGTCGTAAGCTCGATTGAAGCATCGTGCTGTTTGACCGATGCGACCATGCGCTCGGCTGCAGCGATGGCATCATTTCGGCCACGAATGTTGAGAGCAACACCGCCAACTTCTGTCTTATGCGCCAGCTGATCGTGCAGAACCTTCAGAACCATCGGGGTGTCGAAGGTTTCCGGCAGTTCGCGGATCGTCTCAATGGTCAAAATGTTGCCGTTCGGCACATTCAACCCATAGGAGCTCAATCGCCGCTTGGATTCCGCTTCATTCACTGTCACGCCGTTTGAAGGCAAGGCGGTGACTGCAAACGGGACTTTGGGTTCCAGGGCAGCATCGCCCTGCCGCCGGTCGCACCCAACCATTTTGCAATAATTCGCCCATTTCGCGACAACCTGCGCAGCATCATGCAGACCATTCAGAGGGACTATCCCTTGCGCGATCAGCGCTTCGGCATCTTCTGGCGGTATGCTTTCCGTATTCACCGATGCATGAAATACCGGCTTATCCGCAATCTTGCCAGCTGCAGCCAGAGCCCGGTCCATAGCCTGATGCGCGGATTTATCCTTGTAGGGCGATCCGACCGGCGGATAATCGATCACCAGCATGGCCGCATCGTAATCACCGTTCAGCATGGTGGTGAACATGGGTGTCAGCAGTTCTTCGCTGCCCCAATAGCCTGCTGTGAAATCGAGCGGGTTGGACACATGACCAAAATCAGGCAATGTCGGCTTGATGATAGCTTTCTGTTGCTGACTTGGCTGTGGCAATTGCAGGCCAGCAAAGGAACAATAATCCGCAGCCAGGCCATTATCGCCGCCGGAACTGGAAAACACGGTGATGCGCTCGCCTTCAAGCGGTGCGGCAATCGAAGCAAGCTTCATCATTTCGAGGAATTGCGGGACCGTATCGGTCTCGATCACGCCGAGACGGGCAAACAATGCTTCATAATATTCATTTTGCCCGGCCAGCGAACTCGTATGGCTGGCGGCCATCACCGCACCAAGTTCTGAACGCCCGGAACGGCAGACGATGACCGGAATGCGCTTTGCACGCGCCCGCAAGGCGGCCTGCGAGAACGCGGCCACATCACGTATGCCTTCCATAAACAGACCCAGACAGGTCACGTTCGGGTCATCGATGAGGTAATCAATATAGTCTTCAAAGCCGAGAACGGCCTGGTTGCCCGCGCTGATCAGATAGGAATAAGGCACCGAACGACCGTTGGAAACCAGATGCCCGGTGACGTTGCCACTCTGGGAAATGACCGCCGCGCCGCGACTGTTCTGCAACTTAGGGTAAAGTGCTGGCCAGATCGAGCCATGATTGACGTAATTGACGAGGCCATAGCAGTTCGGGCCGACCACCGCCATGTCGCCTGCAGCTTCGACAAAAGCCAGATTGCGTTCAAAACCCGCCGCGCCAATTTCGGAAAAGCCGGAAGCATAGCAAACGACACCACCCGCCTTCATGGCCGACAGTTCACGCAATGCGGTGATGGTCGCATCGGCATTGACGGCCAGAAATACCGCATCAGGCGAAACAGGCAGATCGGCAATCGACGGAATGCATTTATATCCGGCGATTTCGCTGCGTTTGGGATTCACCACATAGACATCGCCAGCATAATCCTGCTGACGCAGGGTTTTCAATGTTGCCTCGACCTGACCACCACCAATGAAGGCCATGGCGCGGGGCGCAAGAAGACGCGCAAAATTCTCTCGCAGCGTAGGGCTGACACGGCCCTCCTCCACGCTCGTACTCACCTGTAGCATATTCCTCTGCCTCTTAACTTAAGGCACTGCCAGCCCAGCGGGCTCAAACTTCCACGGCAGCGCTCGTTCCAGCTTGACTGGTAAGAGGTGCAGACGTCGGGAAATTCTCCACATCGAAATTGGGCAGCAGCGGATGATCGGCGGGATTTTCGCCAAACAGATCGCACAGCCATTTGCGGATGATGATACAGCAATCCTCGGCCGAATAGGCTTCTTCCATGACCCAGCCGTGCCATAGCCCGTCCGCCAGTTGCGTAAGAGCGATGGCCGCCAGACGGACATCAATTTCCATATTCTTTTCTGCCGCGACCTTGGCAAGCCGACGTCCGAGAAACGCGCGGTATTTGCCCCATAGTTCGCGATGTAATGCCATGATCTCTGGAACAATCCAGGCGGCACTGTTGTAGTGAATATGAACCTGTTGATATCCGCGTCCGTGGAAAAATGGCCCACAGGCAACAAAGTATAGCGTATCGAAATTCCCGGTCTTCACCGATGATACAAGGTGCCGGTAATAATCGTCCCCATTTTGAAGGTAATAGCGATGTGCTGCGGTCAGCAGATCTTCCTTGCTGTCAAAATAGTGGTTTATCAATCCACGTGAAAAACCAGATTCTTCACTGATCGTGTTGATCGTCGAATTCAGATAGCCATGTTTGACTATTGAATTCAGCGTCGCAAGGATCAGATCCTGTCGTCTGATTTCGTTGGTTTGCCTCTTTTTGACAGCTTTCCGCATTCTTTACCTTCTCGAAGGCCGATGACTAACGGCGACACTTATTATTGATACGGTCTCAACAGATCCTTTGCGATAATATCCTGATGGACCTCGGACGTACCTTCCCAGATACGTTCGATACGCGCATCTCGCCAGAAACGCTGGATGGGGAATTCTTCCATAACGCCCATGCCACCAAAGATTTGCACGGCATCGTCCGCAACCCGGAACACCATTTCCGAGCACCAGTAATTCACCATTGACGCTTCAGTGCGGTTCATCGTCTGATTCTCAATTTTCCACGCGGCTTCTTTCACCATAAGATCACCGAGCTTTATATCAACCGCCATATTGGCAACCTTGAAACCGACCCCCTGGAATTCACCAATTGTTTTGCCAAACGCCTTGCGGGTTCCGGCCCACTCCTTGGTCATTTCGAAGATGCGTTCAGAACGACCGACACAATGGGCGGCCAAAGCAACCCGGCCATCGTAGAGCCACTCATTGGCAGTATCGAAGCCCTTGCCCTCTTCGCCCAGAATATCATCGCTATGAACACGAACATCTTCGAGATAGACCATCGTCGGATTATAGCCACGGGTGACGATCGACTTCATCGGCTCTACACGCAGTCCCGGCAGGGTTTTGTCGAGCAGAAACGCCGTAAAACGCTTGCGTGGTCCGCGTGGCGTTTCATCCACGCCGGTAACAGCAATGAGAACGATGAAATCTGCGATATCGGCGTGAGAGATAAACTGTTTCACCCCGTTGATAACCCAGTGATCCCCATCGCGCACGGCCTTGGTCGTAATGCCGCGTGCGTCAGACCCCGCACCGGGTTCCGTGAGCGCGAAGGCATCCTTACGTTCGCCTCGGATAGCTGGCTTCAGATATTTTTCAATTTGGTCGCCCTTGCATTTGAAGAGGATGCCGGTAACGCCACGGTTCATGCACATGGTGAGCGCGGCGCTCGATTTACCAAGCACGCGTTCAGCCTGCATCTTGGTCTGCTTGTCGAGACCCGGGCCACCCCATTCTTCCGGCAGATTCATCCCGGCGAAGCCCGCCTGGATCGATTTTTGCTGAATTTCCTGTTTGATTTCCTCAGGAACGTAGCGAAGTTCCTCAACGAGATTCTCGTGCGGATAAAGTTCGCGCTTGCAGAACTCTTCCAGTGAATCGATGAGCGCCTGTTGTTCAAAACTTAATGCAAAATCCATGGTGTTCCCCCTTTACGCGCCGATGAAATTCGGTGCGCGGCGCTCATTGGCAGCAGCCAGGCCTTCTTTATGATCTTGGGTCTGTGCGCAGACCTTGCCCGCCGCTACTTCTTCCAGCTGCTGATCGGATAGGCTGCGCGTATGAGCGCTGTTCAGCAATTTCTTGGTCTGCGCGATGGCGACAGTCGGCCCGCTTGCCAGTTGCCGGGCGAAGGCCAGCGTGTCCTGCCACAGATTGTCAGAGCTGCTGACGTGGCTGACGAGCCGATTTTGAAGCGCAATCTGGGCGGTCCATAATTCACCCGTATAAGCAAAACGCTTTGCCGCCTCGAGACCAATCACGCGCGGCATCAACCAGGTTCCGCCGCAGTCCGGGTTGTAGCCGACATTGGTATAGGAACAGATGAACTTGGCCTTTTCCGATGCGTAGCGAAAATCGCACGCCAAAGCCATATCAAGACCGGCACCAACGGCTGCACCGTCGATCATGGCGATAACGGGCTTGGGCATTTCATGGACTTGCTGAACCAGTCGCAGCGACTCCTCGACCCAGTTCATGTCCGGCCAATCCGTTCTGCCCGCCGCCCATTCCTTCACGTCTGCACCGGCTGAAAAGGCGCCACCGCGTCCAGCCAGAATAAGGGTGCGGAGCGTTTGGTCAGCCGCCGCTTCCTTTAGTGCCTTGCGCAGTTCTATGGTGATCCCCATACCGAGCGCATTGCGCGCCTCCGGCCGGTTGAGCGCAATAACGCCCACCGCGTCATGACGTTCAATTTCCAGAAATTTGTACATAGCTCTCCCTTTCTGCCCAGCCACAAGGGTTGGGCAGTCTCAATTGTCATTCAGTTATTGGTTCAGCGTCCGCGCCAGCGCGGCGGTCGTTTTTCGAGGAAGGCTTTTTGGCCTTCGATCATATCCTCCGAGGACAACATGGCGGCAAAGGTGGACAGCTCCGGATTATCGCCAGCTCGCAATCTCATGGCGTCGCGGTCTGACATGCCATCCACGGCACGCAACGCTTCTTTCAACGCCTGTTGTGCCAGCGGTGCAGATGCCGCAATTTTCCGGGCTATTTCCAATGCCATTGGCATAAGATTTTCTCGTGACGCGGTGCGATAAACCAACCCCCAACGCTGCGCTTCCTGCGCGCTCATGGGTTCGCCGGTCCAGATCATCGCGGTTGCCACATAATAGGGAATACGGCGAGGCAGACGTTGCAGTCCCCCGCCATCGGGCAGCAGTCCCCGCTCGAGCTCGGGCAGCTGGATGAAGGCGTCATCCGCCATCAAAAGAATATCGCAAGCCAACGATATTTCGAGACCACCGCCAATGGCCGGGGCGTTGATAGCAGCGATCAGCGGCTTTCTGAGTGACCACAACGTCGTTATACCGCCGAAACCACCCTCTTTTGCGCCTTCGGTGCTTGCACCACTGTTCTGATCCGTTCCTTCCTTGAAATCATAACCAGCTGAAAAAGCACGCTCTGACCCGCTGGACAGAATACCGACGCGCAGATCGGGATCACCTTGCAAATAGAGCGCTGCCTTCTCCAGATTGCGGCTGAGACTGCGGCAGATCGCATTGACCTTTGGCTTGACCATACGGATCTCAAGTACGGATCCGTGTCTCTCAAGGTGGACAAAGCCATCCATTTCTCGGTTAAGTTCTGCAATCATATCAACCACCGTTCTTTGCTGCCCGCTGGCTGTAAATGTGCAGCAGAACCGGTGGTAGCGATGTGACAATCAGCATGAGTGTTGAAACCGCCGCCAATGTAGGATCGAGATCATCGCGCAGCGTGGAGAAGGTAACGCGCGGCAATGTCGACATGGGCCCCGATGCCACCATCAGCGAGATAATCAATTCGTCGAAAGAGATCAGGAAAGACAGCAGCATCGAGGTTGCGACCGAAAGCTTGAGCTGAGGCAAAGTCACAGTCAGAAAGGCTTTGAGCCGATTGGCACCGAGACTGCGTGCCACCATTTCCTGCGATGAGTCATAACTGCTGAAACCGGCCAGCATGGTCAGGATCACAAACGGCATCGCAACCACGGAATGGCCGAGGATCATGCCCCAAATGGTGTTCAACAGCATTCCGATCTTTGCATAGACAAAGAAAATGCCGACAGCGATCAGGATCGAGGGCACTGCCAGCGGCGCAACCAGCACCGTCTTCAAAAGACCCTGAACGGCGATGCGTCCCTGATTAAGAGCGTAGGATGCCGCCACGCCGGTGACAGTCGCAACGATCATGGTCCCAAATGCGACCCGCAGCGACACCCAGAGCGAGCTGATCCACTTTTCCTGACCGAAAAATGAAGCATACCAGCGTGTGGACCAGCCTGCTGGCGGGAAAACCAGTGATGTCGTTGAACTGAACGAAACCGGAATGACGATCAGGGTCGGAACGATCAGAAAAAACAGCACCAGTCCGACGAGAATGTAGAGCCAGAGACGTGCACGGTGAGAAACGTGAGCTTCCATCATACCACCTATCGATCCGACGACAGCCGGCGCACCAACACCAGACTGATCCACAAGCAAAGAGCCGTCATTGCCAGCAGCAACACCGCAAGGGCAGCCGCAGGACCCCATGTCGGGTAAAGCGAGATCATCTCCTCAATGCGCTGCGCAATCATCTTTACCTTGCCACCGCCGAGCAGTGCGGGCGTGATGTAAAAGCCGAGGCACATGACGAACACCATTATGGCGCCAGCGACCAATCCGGGCATTGAAAGCGGAAGGAAGATGCGCAGGAACGCGTGCGTTGGCGACGACCCCACATTGGCGGCAGCACGCATCAGATTGGCGTCGATGGCCTTCATCGATGCATAAAGCGGCAGCACCAGAAACGGGATCATGATATGCACCATACCGATGACAACGCCGGTGGTGTTGTTGACCAATGCCAGCGGCTGGTTGATGAAGCCAAGGCCTTGCAATGTCTTATTGACCACGCCGTTGCGCTGCAAAATGATAAGCCATGAAAAGGTACGCACCAGCCCGGATGTCCAGAAGGGCACCAGCACTGCCAACATCAGTAGCCCCGCCCATTTGGGGGACAGGATCGACATCAGATAGGCAACCGGATAGCCGAGCAGCAGGCAGATAACGGTGACGATGAGCGCGATCTTGAACGTATTGAGAAACATCTCGATGTAGACAGGTTCCGAAAAGAACAATCGGAAATTTCCGAGACCATATTCTCCATTGATGTCGACAAAAGACATCGACAGCAACCACAAAAGCGGCGCCACCATCAAGATGCCAACAATAGCGAGTGCAGGGATGGTGAGGCGCACCATCGACCAGCTTTCGTATTTTTTTTCGCGGTTCAGCGCACGGCGGTTTTCATCCAGTTCGGCTTGCATCACTGGTTTGGGGGCTGCAACAGGAAACGAGACAACAGCTTTTGTCATCATCAAGCCTCCGCGCGTACAAGCCGCGCGTCCGCCCGTTCTAGACGCAGCGCCACGCGTTCACCAACTTTTGGCACTGCCCGCAGATTTTCCGAGCGGTTGGCAATGCGTGTGAATACCTTATGGCCACCATCCAGCATGACCTCGAAAAGCAGGCATTCACCCTGGTAGATGGCCGTGACGACCTGACCGGAAAACAGGTTCGCTCCCGAAGCGCGCGCCGCCGCTTCGTCTGTGGCAAAACGCAGACGCTCGGGGCGCATGCTCAGCAACATGTCGTCGTGCAGTTCGCCTACATCATCCGACAAATTCACGTCCTGGTCGCCATAGCTGACACCTGCGTTAGTGCGCCGGAGCGGCAGAAAACTGGTTTCACCAATGAATTCCGCAACAAAACGGCTTTCCGGGTGTTCATAAAGATCGGTCGGCGACGCGATCTGGGCCAGTTTGCCCTTCGAAAATACGGCAATCCGGTCCGACATTGTGAGCGCTTCACGCTGATCATGCGTGACGGAAATGGTCGTCATGTCCAGCCGGTCATGCAGTTTGCGGATTTCGATCTGCATCGTTTCCCGCAGTTGCTTGTCGAGCGCGGACAAGGGTTCATCCATCAGCAGAATGCGCGGTTCGAACACGATGGCGCGCGCCAGCGCTATACGCTGGCGTTGTCCCCCAGACAGTTCGGTGATCTTACGCTCGCCATAGCCACCCAGTTGCACCAGATCGAGTACTTTCTTGACCCGTTCCTCGATTTCGGCTCGACCGATCTTACGCAAACGCAGCGGATAAGCGACATTCTCGAATACCGACATATGCGGGAACAGGGCATAGTTCTGAAAAACCATGCCGATATTGCGCTTATGGGGCGGAAGATGCACGATTTCCTGTGTACCAATCTTGATCGAACCATCCGTCGGACGGGAAAAGCCCGCAATCATCATCAGAAGGCTTGTTTTTCCTGACCCGGAGGGGCCGAGCAATGTGAGAAATTCACCGGCTTTAATCGCCAGCGATACGTCGTCAACCGCCCGGACCGTACCGTAATGTTTGGACAGTGCTTGGATCGTAACCGGCAAAGCCGTCGTCGAGGAGTGTTTCATCTCTGCTTTCCATCAGCGCACAACAGGACACCGCAGCATTGTCAGCTACAGACTGTAATCTTGGGCTCCATGAAGAAAATTCCGGGTTGGAGGCCGAAGCCTCCAACTTTCCAGAACCAGCTATTGCATCATAGCCTTGTCCCACATGGTCTGCGCCTTTTCGTGATTTTCGGCCCAGTACGGCATGTTGGTGATGAGCTGCTTCTTGAGATTCTCAGTGCTCGTGACAATGCTCGCCGCCTTGTCGGCGGGTACAAGCCCTTGTTTGAAGGCATCCTGGTTCATCGGGCCATAGGCGATATAATTTGGCAGGTTCGCCTGATATTTCGGGTCGAGCAGATGGTTGACCAGGCGCATTGCACCTTCCGGATTGGGTGAATTTTTGGGAATGACCAGGCATTCCACATCCATCACCGCGTCGTCAAGCTTATAGGTATAAGGTGCGCCTTCCTTGATGGCGGCATCTATGCGGGCTGCCCAGATCGATAACATATCGACCTCTTCGGACGTTGCGAGCTGGGTCGCCTGCGCGCCCGTGGCCCATTGAACACTGATATTCGGTTTCAGCGTAGACCATTTGGCCATCGCCCTCTCCATATCAATGGGATAAATCTTGTCCTTGGCCACGCCATCGGCCATCAGGGCAATTTCCATATTTGTCGCTGGCGAATTCCCCGAGATAGCGCGGCTGCCGGGGAATTTTTCCGTATCGAAGAAGTCGGCCCAGTTTTGTGGCCCCTTGTCACCATAAACGTTTTTGTTATAGGCAAGGACCGACGTATAGGCGGTGAATCCTACCCAATATTTTGAGCGCAGGTGTTCCGGGATTCCAGCCGCATTGGGAATTTTTGAATAATCGAGCGGAACCAGAAGCTCTTCTTTACCGGCCAGATCACACAGACCACCATAGAGTTCGGCCACATCGATATCAACCGCATTTGCACGCACCTTGGTACGGATATCGCGGATACCGCCAGCCAGTACATAATCGACAACGGTCATGCCATGGTCTTGGGGCAAGTGGTCAAGAATGGCCTTTCGCACGCCTTCCTGATAGGCGCCGCCGTAGGACGCATAACTGACCTTTTCTTCAGCCCCAGCCGAACCGGCTGCCATGGCAAGCACTGCACCCAGTATGAATGTCTTTTTCATTGTTCCTCCTCCCTATGCGACCCACTAGCCGCGTTTTTTTGCATGCAACAACCGGCAAAGGCACTTCCTCCAAAGCACCTTATTCGGCATTCCGCTGACAAAAGTCAGTTGGAAAATGCGCGTAACCCCCTTGTCATGGCAAGGCGGCAATCACTGACCATACGCTCGATAAGCTCCTGACAGCTCGGAATATCCTTGATCAACCCAAGCGTCTGACTTGCCCAGACCAGACCGCTATCCAGTTCGCCAATTGTCAGCGCGTGGCGACCTCGCTCTCCGGAAACCAGCGGTCGAACATCTGTAAACTCCGCACCGCCCGGTCGACCTTCGATAGCGACGACTTCATCGGAGATTGCATTTTTCAAAACACGCCCGGTGTTTCTGAACGTTCGAAAGATCAAATTGGTGTCGCGCTCACCGGCATTGACCAGCGCCTGTTTGATGTTCTCATGAATGGGAGCTTCTTTGGTGGCACAAAAGCGCGTCCCCATGTTCACGCCCTCGGCACCGAGCATAAAAGCTGCCGCCATGCCTTCGCCAGTGCCGATACCGCCCGAGGCGATCAATGGAATTTTGACCTGCGCCGCTGCAGCGGCAAAAAGGACCAAACCGCCAACATCATCCTCACCCGGATGCCCCGCCGCTTCAAATCCATCGATGGAGATGGCATCCACACCAGCCCGTTCCGCTGACAGCGCATGACGCACAGCCGTACACTTGTGAACGACAACCGCACCAGCCGCCTTTATTTTCTCGATGAACTCTTTTGGACTGCGTCCCGCCGTCTCTATCACCTTCACACCCGACTGTAGCGCCGCATCAAGATACTCTTCATAAGGTGGAGGCGCTGTCGTGGGGAGTATCGTGAGATTGACGCCAAATGGTTTATCGGTCATCTGCCGGCAGCGAGCGATCTCTTCGCTTAGCGCTTTGGGACTAGGTTGCGTCAGTGCTGTCAAGATTCCAAGGCCGCCCGCATTCGATACAGCTGATGCAAGTTCGGCACGACCAACCCATTGCATTCCGCCTTGAATGATCGGGTATTTCGTTTTCAATAGCTCGGTTACTCGGGTCTTCACGCCCCACTCCCTGCTGCAATCAAACCTGATGATTAGATACTGAAATTCGCCGCAGATGAAGTCAAACAAAAAATTTGCTGAACGTCCAACTTTTTATTAACATGCAGATATAACACGATGATTTTCGTCGGAGCCCCATAAAGAGGGCCAATTGGAGGGGGAACATCATGAAACTGCGAAAGATCACGCCATATCAAGGACGTAGTCTAAATCACCGCCCAGTATCTTCGAATTCACCACCCCCGGAACAGCACGCAGGAGCCCCGAATCCCGTGTCGCCGACGGCTGGTCTGATAGTTCGGGCGTGGTCTCCAGAGCGGCAACCTGTCGCGGTCATGGCGCGTCCACATGTATGATGTACCGACCGCGACAACCCTTCCCCATCTTGAACACTGTCCTTGCGAGTATTTTCAGGTCGCGACTGACCTTGAGGAGGCCGCATGATCCCACTGCGTTTCCTTGGCGCTGCCGTTCTATGCACAAGCAGTCTTGCTTTTACCCTGAATGATACGACGACCAAGTTTCTCATCAGCGACTATGATGTGTCATCGATCATTTTGATCCGCAGCCTGATGGCATTGCCGATTCTTTACCTGTTTCATGTGCGGACAACCGGGCGAAGCAAAATATGGTCGGCCAGAATTGGGCTCCATGCGCTGCGGGGAGCCTTTGGCTTGATTGCCGCCTATTTATACATCGCTTCCCTGAAAACTCTGACTGTCGCTGAGGCGGCAGTCATTCTCTTTATGACACCCGTCATTATCACTGCGATGTCCCGTTTTCTGCTCAAGGAGAATGTCAGTTTTCGCACATGGCTGTCGATCTGTTTCTGTTTCCTTGGCGTGGTTGTGGCGATCAATCCACGGGCATCCAACTTCAATTACGCTATGGGGCTGGCTGGTACATCGAGCGTGTTTTACGCCATCAATGCGATCAGTTCGCGTTGGATTCCGTCCGAAGATAACCTGTGGACGATCTCGTTCTTTGGCGCGTTTTTTTCGGCGCTATTTGTCGCCCCGTTCGCCATTGAGCATTGGCGTGGACTGCAAGTCCCACACCTTGCCCAGTTTGGGGCTGCGGCGGCATTCTCCAGCATGGGCATAGGTTTAAGCGCCATTGCCTACCGCATGACATCACCTGCCCTCCTCGCCCCCTTCGGTTATTCGGGGCTGATCTGGTCGATTACGGTCACCTGGCTGTTCTGGGGCATTCATCCCAGTCTCAATGCCATTCTCGGCACGTTCATTATTCTAGGCAGCGTCACATTGACCATCAAAACCAGCCGCATCATTCCCCAACCGAATCCGCAGAACTGTATCAAGGGATCCACAAATGACGACCCCAATCCTTGTCGATATGAATAGAGCAACCGGCATCAGCACCGTCACATTCAACCGCCCTGAAAAATACAACGCTATCGATGAGGCGATGGCAGCGGCCTTTCATGAGGCCGTGCAAGCCATAGCATCGGACAAGGGCATACGTTGCGTCGTTCTCAAAGGCGCGGGCAAAGCGTTTATGGCAGGTGGAGATGTCGCGGCTTTTGCAGCCGACCCTGATAGGGCTGATCTTGTCTTGCAGCGCATATTGCGCCACATGCACCCAGCTTTGTTAATCCTGCAGCAATTGCCAGTGCCTGTCATCGCGGCAATACACGGACCGGCAGCTGGCGCCGGATTGAGCATGGTTCTATCGGCAGACTATGCCATCTGCAGTCAATCAGCAGAGTTCATTCTTGCTTATGATCGACTGGCGACGGTGCCCGATTGCGGCGGCAGCTGGTATCTTCGGCAAAAGCTGGGGCCGCGTGCTGCTTTTGCCCTTATGCTCAAGGGTGGCAAACTCAATGCCAGTCAGGCCAAAGCAGTTGGGATCGTCAACGACGTGGTTGAGGATAGCAGTTACCAGGAACAGCTTTCTGCCCTGATACAAAAAATTGCCTCTGGCCCAACACGAGCCTTTGGACTGTTCAAGCAATTGCTGGCCGCGGATCTTTCGTTGGCGGCTCAACTTGAGGCAGAAAAGGCAGCCTTCATGGAAGCCACTTATACGCATGATTTCCGGGCTGCCATCCACAACTTCCCGAACAAGCAACCGGTTCAATTTCTCGGATACTGAAACGAGATCGTGTCCGACGGGAACCGTTGTATTCAACGTCACCCTGCAAAACCTAACAATTACCAGAGAGGGAAATATCGTGCTCCAATCCGACCAGAACACCAATTACATCGTAAAGACTGACATTTATATCGATGGCGCTTGGGTCGAACCTTTCGGAACCGACACCATTGCCGTCGTCAACCCCGCCAATGAGCAGCCTTATGCAACCATTTCGGCAGGCTCAACTCAGGATGTTGATCGAGCGGTCACAGCCGCCCGTAGGGCATTCTCTTCCTGGAGCGAAACCCCGGTTGAGGAGCGCGCCCGCTTCTTGCGCAAGATCGCAGAAATATATGAGGCGCGTCTCGAAGATATGGCCAAAACCATTTCGCTTGAAATGGGTGCGCCTATCACCATGGCCCGCGATCAACAGGCCGCTGCAGGCTTGTATCACCTCAACGCGTTCATCCAGGCGCTGGAAAACTTCGATTTTGAAGAAAAGCGAACAGATAATTCCGGCGAGATCATCGTGCGCGAACCAATCGGCGTCTGCGGTCTGATTACCCCATGGAATTGGCCAATGAACCAGATTGCTTTGAAAGTTATTCCAGCGATCGCGGTCGGATGCACGGTAGTTTTGAAACCCTCCGAAATAGCGCCCATGTCTGCAATGCTCTTTGCCGAATTTCTCCATGAGGCAGGGCTTCCAAAAGGCGTTTTCAACCTTGTCAACGGCGAAGGTTTGGTCGTGGGCGAAGCCATGTCACGTCACGCGGACATCGACATGATGTCATTCACCGGCTCGACTCGTGCGGGCACAGCCGTCGCGCGCGGCGCGGCAGATACAGTCAAACGTGTCTCACTTGAGCTCGGAGGCAAATCCCCCAATTTGATTTTCGCGGATAGCGACATTGAAAGCGCGGTAGAGCGCGCCATTGCGGAGTGCTTCAACAATACCGGTCAATCCTGCAATGCCCCCACCCGATTGCTGGTCGAGAACTCGGTTTACGATCAGGTCGTGCAGCTCGCCGCTCGTGCCGCTGATCAGATGCTGGTCGGTGATCCGGCTCTCGAAGGAGATCATATCGGCCCGCTATCATCGAAAGTGCATTTCGACAAAGTTCAAGGTCTGATCCAAGCAGGCATTGATGAGGGTGCACGTCTGGTTGCAGGTGGCCTCGGTCATCCGAAAGGATTTAACGCCGGCAACTACGTCCGCCCGACCATATTTGCGGATGTACGGAACGATATGACGATTGCGCGCGAAGAGATATTTGGTCCGGTGTTGGTCATCATTCCGTTTGCCGATGAACAGGAGGCTATCGCTATCGCGAATGATACACCATACGGTTTATCCGCTTATGTCCAAACCGGATCTGTTGAGCGCGCCAAACGCCTTGGGTGGAAGCTCCGCGCAGGCATGGTGCAGATCAACGGCTCATCGCTTGGTTCCGGCAGCCCGTTCGGCGGCTACAAGCAATCCGGCAATGGCCGTGAAGGTGGAAAATGGGGGCTGGAAGACTTTACGGAAGTTAAAGTAATCTCCGGCTAAACGGACGCGAAAAACGCCAACCGCGGCGAGTTCAATCTATGTTGGAAATTAATCCACTCGACTGACATCATGAAGCCAACTGATTGATGATAGCGCGTTCTCGCCGCGCTCCCAAACGCTAACTATCCAAATTTTTGAACAAAAGCTGAACTGTTTATTTTACCGTCATAAGTGTTGAGCAGCCCTGCCCACTAGACGATGTTTCGCGGCAATGATCGCGCGAATTTTTACGTCCGCCCACAGCGGCCCGTGATCAGGGTATCCAATTTTTTGCACCGCGCATCTGCAGTTGCTTCCAGAAAGGCAGTATCGCTTTGCGCTTTTCATTCCGCTCCCTGTTTAAAGATTTTGAGAAATTATCGGCATTAAAGACTCATTATTGCATTACAAAAATTATCCGCTATCATATTTCAATCGAAGTAATCGCATAACAATTAAATGGGAAAATGACAGTGCCAGTGATTGCGGAACTGATCGAGCTAATCGGTGCTGACGCGGTGATCGTCGATGCCGCCGAAATGGCGCATGCCACCGAAGACTGGCGCGGTCGATATAGTGGCAAGGCGCTTTGCGTTGCGCGTCCGGCGAATACGGAACAGGTTGCGGCCATCGTCGCCTGCTGTAATCGCCACGACGTTCCCGTATTGCCGCAGGGCGGCAATACGGGTCTGGTCGGCGGGTCCGTACCGGCAAAGGATGGCCCGGCACCGGTAATCATCAGCCTGGAACGCATGCGCCGCATCCGCAATGTCGACCCCGTCAATAATACGATGGAAGTCGATGCAGGCTGCGTGCTCGCCAATATCCATACCGCCGCAACCGACGCCGGACGCTACTATCCGGTCAGCCTTGGAGCGGAAGGCTCGTGCCAGATCGGCGGCACCATCGCCACCAATGCGGGTGGCACGTCGGTTCTGCGTTATGGCAATACCCGCGAAAACATTCTCGGGCTGGAGGCCGTCTTGCCAGATGGTTCGGTCTGGTCCGATCTCAAGGCCCTGCGCAAGAACAATTCGGGCTACGATCTGAAGCATCTCTTCATCGGTTCCGAAGGCACGCTCGGAATCATAACCGCCGCCGTATTGAAATTGCATCCGCAACCCATCCGCCATGTGGTGGCATGGGCCGGGCTGCCCAGCGCCCATTCCGCCGTCAAGCTTCTGACCACCGTGCAGGAACGCTACGGCGCCAAGCTTTCCGGCTATGAACTGATGAACCGCCTCCAGCTCGATCTGGTGGTGGCAAACGTTCCGCAGCGCCGTTCGCCGGTCGATACGGAACATGATTGGCATTTGCTGATCGAACTGTCCGACAGTGGCGGCGAAGACGATCTCGACGCTGCGCTGGAAAACCTGCTGGGACAGGCTTTCGAGGATGGCCTTATCGAAAATGCCGTGATCGCCAGCAGCGAGGCCCAGCGCGCCGCGATGTGGGAAGTGCGCCATAGCGTTTCGGAAGCCAATAAGAAGGCGGGCGTCGGCCTGACCACCGACTGCGCCGTACCGGTTGCCGCGACCGCCGAATTCATCGACCGCGCCAGCGCCGCCGTGCTTGATCTCGCACCCGATGCGTCACTCGTCATTGTGGGGCACCTCGGCGACGGCAATGTCCATTTCATTCCTTTCTTTACCTTCGACGACTGGAAGGCGCTGGAAGACCGCGACGCGCTCGCAGCCAATATCCGCCATGCCGTCAACGACGCATCCTTTGCGCTGGGCGGCACATTCAGCGCCGAACATGGCGTCGGACAGATCTCGCTCAAGGAAATGGAGCGTTACAAGACAACCACCGATCTGGCGCTGATGCGGGCTGTGAAGTCCGCCATCGATCCAAAAGGATTGTTCAACCCTGGCCGTCTCATACCAGCAGCACGGGCGGAGCATTGAAATCGAAAGCATTTCCAGCAGAAGCGTGAAGCGGCTTTGCGTCGGATAATGCGAAAAACAATGAGTTAGAGCCGACCATTGGTCTGGTTCAGCATTTTAGAAAGGGAACGAACATGACAATCAAGAATACCACCTGGTCACGCCGCCAGTTTCTAAAAACCACCGCAGCAGGTGCAGTCGCTCTTGCCGCCCCTGCGATCTGGACGCCGTCACAGGCCCAGAACAAGCGCATCGTCGTGCGCGATGACGGTGGCATCTACACCAAGGCTTACGGTGCCGTTTTCTACCGTCCGTTCCAGGAAGCAACCGGGATCGAAGTCGTGGGTGTTCAGGCCAATGCGGAGCCAACCGCGCAGATCCGTTCAATGGTCGATGCCGGGTCCTACACCTGGGACATGGCGAAGATCAGCGAACCGGCCATCCTCATGCTCACTGCGGGAGACAAGAAGTATCTCGAAAAGCATGGTCTCGAAAGCGAAGCCGTCATCGCCAGCCTGCCGAAGCAGTATCTGTCGGACTACGGCGTAGGCAACAATGTTTACACCACCGTTCTTGCCTATCGTACTGATGCTTTCGAGGGACGCGATGCGCCCAAATCCTGGGCCGACTTCTTCAATCTGGAAAAGATTGAAGGCCGTCGTGCACTGCGCAAGCACCCGTTCGACACCATCGAACAGGCCCTGATGGCTGAGGGCGTGGCCAATGCGGACGTCTATCCTTGCGATCTCGACCGCGCCTTCAAGTCGCTCGACCGCATCAAGAAGGACGTTTCGGTATTCTGGACCAGCGGTGCGCAGGTCGAGCAGATGCTGATTTCCGGCGAAGTGGACATGATCCCGACCTGGGTTTCGCGCGCGCAGTCGGCGCAGTCGGGCGGCGCTCCGGTTGAAATCGTCTGGGACCAGAACATCTGGGGCCTCGACAACTGGGCGATCCTTGCCGGAACGCCGAATGCCGATGCCTGCCGCGAATTCATCAAATTCGCCTCCGATCCGAAGCGTCAGGCGCAGCTGGTCGAATATTTCGCCGCTGGCGTCACCCAGCCAGAAGCCTTCGACATCATCGATCCGAAAGTCGCGCAGAACTGCCCCACCTTCCCGGATCACATCAAGAACGGCGTCAAGATCAACGCCCAGTATTGGTATGACAATCAGGACAAGGCCATCGAACGCTATAATAGCTGGCTCCTGAGCTAACCGGAGCAACAGGCCCGGCATCAGCCGGGCCTGTCACTTCGAGCAGATACGATGTTCGTTCAAACAAAAATTTAGAGCGCCGATCCGGTTCAAGCCGATCGAAACGCGCTCTAGCCCAGCGGAATTGCCATGTCTTCATCCAGCCTAACCATCCAGAAACTCGCCAAGCGCTATGGCGACTTCATCGCACTTGCCGAAACGGACCTTCTCGTCCCGGAAGGCGAGTTCCTGACCCTGCTCGGCCCATCGGGATCGGGCAAGACAACCCTTCTCAGCCTAATCGCGGGTCTTGCACGACCGGATAACGGCGCTGTTCTGATCGGCAATGAGGACGTGACCTACAGCGCACCGCATCTGCGCGATATCGGCGTGGTTTTCCAGAACTACGCCCTGTTTCCGCATATGACTATTCTGGAGAACATCGCCTTTCCGCTGAAGATGCGCAAAGTGGCTGCAGAAGAGGCCCGCAAGCGCGCCACCGAAGCGCTGGAAATGATCCGCCTGCCGCATATTGCGCAGCGTTATCCGAAGGAACTGTCCGGCGGCCAGCAGCAGCGCGTGGCGCTTGCCCGCTGCATGGTCTACCGCCCGTCGATCATTCTCATGGACGAACCGCTCGGCGCGCTCGACAAGAAGCTGCGCGAACATATGCAGCTTGAAATCAAGCGCATTCACCGCGAACTCGGCGCGACCATCGTTTATGTCACGCATGATCAGGAAGAAGCGATGACCATGTCGGATCGCATCTGCCTGATGAATTCCGGCAAGATCGAACAGCTCGGCACCCCTGCCGATCTCTATTTCCGCCCCCGGACACTGTTCGTCGCCGACTTCCTCGGTGAATCGAACCTGCTGCCTGCAAAGGTCGAGAATATCGAGGGTGATGAAGCCGTAGTCCGCATCGGCGCAAAATCCGTCGAAGCGCGCGCGCTCAGCAATGGGTCGATTGCAGCTTCGGCTTCCATCCATGTGATGATCCGCCCGCAGAACCTTTCTGTGGCGCTTGCTGACGAAAACAATGCTTCGGCGCTCCGCGCCACCGTCACCGATGTGATGGTGACGGGCAGCCTCACCAAAATCTATATGCGCGCAGAAGACGAAAGCCTGCCCGAACTGGTTGCGGCTTTCCCCACCCGTATTTCCGGTCGCGCTTTCCAGATCGGCGACGTGCTTGCACTTTCGTGGCACGGCACCGACGCGGTCACCATTGCCGGCAACGGGAAGGCCTGACCATGAGCGCGCTTCCGACCCGTACCAGCAAACCGCCGAAGCCGCTGTGGATCAAGCATTCGCTGATGATCGCGCCGTTGATCGTGCTTCTGCTGGCCTTCCTCGTCTATCCCGTCGGCAAGCTGCTGTCGCTGAGCTTTATCGGTCGCGACGGATTCTCGCTCGCCGCCTATCAGCAGCTTTTCGCCTCCAGTCTTTATCTCAACGTCCTGTGGATCACGCTGAAGATTTCGCTGGCGACGACCGCGCTTGCGGTCGTGCTGGGCTATCCCGTGGCCTATCTCATCTCCACCGCAGGCCCGAAAGCCAAGAGCTGGCTGATCTTCCTTGTGCTCCTGTCCTTCTGGACCAGCTTTCTGGTGCGCGCCTTCGCCTGGGTGGTGATTCTCGGACGTAACGGTGCCATCAATCAGTTCCTGCTGGCCATTGGCGTCATCGACCGTCCGGCCAACCTGATCTACAGCCTCGGCGCGGTTCTGGTCGGCATGGTGCATGCCATGCTGCCGCTTGCCGTGATGACCATGCTGTCGGTCATGGAAAATATCGACCGCAACCTGCCGCGCGCCGCCTCCACGCTGGGCGCGCGTCCGGGTTCAGCCTTCTGGACGGTCTATTTTCCGCTATCCATGCCCGGTGTGGCGGCTGCCGCCATCATGGTCTTCGTCACCTCCATCGGCTTTTTCATCGTGCCTGCGCTTCTGGGCGGTCGCTTTGAAACCATGATCACCCAGCTCATCATCGATCAGGTACAGCAGACACTGAACTGGGGTCTGGCCGGAGCGATTTCCGTGCTGCTTCTCGTGGTCGTGCTGGCGGTCTTCGTCATCTATGACCGGATTTTCG
This sequence comes from Ochrobactrum teleogrylli, assembly GCF_037482325.1. Taxonomy (NCBI): domain Bacteria; kingdom Pseudomonadati; phylum Pseudomonadota; class Alphaproteobacteria; order Hyphomicrobiales; family Brucellaceae; genus Ochrobactrum; species Ochrobactrum teleogrylli. The sequence goes on along the minus strand of NZ_JBBHKQ010000002.1, from coordinate 1,028,350 downwards.
GCTTCGAAAGCCTGACCGGCGAAACCTCGGCAATCAATGTGAACCGCGACACCGCCGCACGTCGCGCCGGTGCAAAGTTTCTCGCCATCATTGGCGATATCAGCGACAGACTGATCGCGCTCTTTCCCGGCAGCCGCAAAAGCTCCGATGCCGAAACCTCGCCCAAGTTGCTGAGCGGCTTCGTCTGGGCTCTGCTCATCATGATCAGCCTTCCAGCCATCATGATGATCCCGATCTCGTTCAGCGCCGCTGGACTGAACTGGCCGCCGTCCGGCTTCACCATGCAATGTTATGAGCAGATGTGGAACACGCCCGTCTGGTCGCAGGCCCTGTGGCGTTCGCTGGTCGTGGCATTGGGCGCTGGCATCCTGTCGATGCTGATCGGCATTCCCGCTGCCTTCCTGCTGGCCCGCGCCAATATTCGCGGCAAGGCAGCAATCCTCGCCTTCGTGCTGTCGCCCATCGTCGCACCGCGCATCATCATCGCTGTCGGCCTGTTCTATGTCTTCGCAGAACTCGGGCTGGTCGGCACATCTCTCGGCCTCATCATCGGTCATACGGTGGTGTGTGTACCTTACGTGGTCATGACCATGGTGGCGGTGCTGCGCAACTACGATACGCGTCTTGATCTCGCTGCCCAGAGCCTCGGCGCCAGCCCGGTGAAGAGCCTTGCCTATGTCACCTTCCCGATGCTGGCGGCAGGCATGTTCTCGGCCTTCCTCTTCGCCTTCGCGACCTCCTTCGACGAACTGACCATCGCGCTGTTCTCGTCGGGCGGCCTGAACTCAACCCTGCCGAAGCAGTTCTGGGACGAAGTGACCCTTCAGGTCTCGCCGGTCATCGCTGCGGTATCGACGTGCCTCCTCGTCTTTATCTCAGTGCTGATCTTCGTGGCCGACCGCCTGCGCCAGCGCAGCATGTCCCGCTGAACCAATTATTGAATTCGCATGAAAGGACTACCCATGATCAACTCTTCCAGTCTTCGCGGCATTTTCCCTGCGCTCGTCACCCCGGTTCAAAGCGACGACACGATCGACCTGAAGGCGACCGATGCGCTGTTCGCCTGGCTGAAGCAGCAGGGCGTGGACGGTGTCGTTCCGCTTGGCGGAACGGGTGAATATGGCGCTTTGGCTCGCCGCGAGCGCAACCGCTTTGTCGAGCTTTCGGCCAAGGCGATGGAAGGAAAGGGCCCTGTCGTCGCCGGTGTGCTCGATCCCGGCTATCACGACGCCATCGCTTCGGCGAAGGACTTTGCAGCGGCTGGCGCAGACGCTCTGCTGGTGATCACGCCTTACTACACCAACCCCACGCAGGCTGGCATCCGGGACTATTTCCTTCGTTATGCGGACGAATCTCCCTTGCCGATCCTGCTCTATGAAATCCCGTATCGCACGCGCATCGCAATCGATCCGGAAGTTATTCACGAGCTGTCGCGTCACGAGCGCATCATCGGCATGAAGGCATGCAACACCGACATGTACCACTATCTGCGCGTGGTAGCGGGCATCGATGCAGCATCTTTCGCCGTACTCAGCGGAGAAGACCACCTGTTCCCGCTGCATGTTGCAGCTGGTGCAACGGGCGGCATCGTCGTGACCGCAAACCTTCTGCCGCGCGTCTGGCGCAAGATGTTTGATCTCGCCGCAGAGGGCAAGACCGCTGATGCGCTGGCGCTGCATCGCGACATGATCCCGTTGATGAATCTGGCCTTTGCGGAAACCAATCCGGGACCGATGAAGTCGGTGATGGATCTGATCGATGTCAACGCCCCCACCATGCTTGCACCACTGCGCCAGCCGAAGCCGGAATTGAGCGAAGCGCTGAAGAAGGAATATGCACGTCTTCTGGACAAGTACGAAAGATCGCCTGTCGATCTTGCTTCTTGAGCCTTTAGTTAGGCAAATACAAAGTTGAGGTCGGGTTCGCGATCCGACCTTTCGAGCGCAGGGCTTTGCGGTCCTGCGCTTTTGCAGCACATGGAAAATGAAAGAGCCGATATGTCGATGCAGGCGGATACAGGGAAAAAGTCGGGGGAAACGGGCCGCGAGGAAGCCGATCCCAAGCGCTCATCCCTTTTCGTCGGATCGACCGAAAAGACATTTCAGATTCTGCAGGTCTTCGACGGGCCGCAACGGCAGTTGCCGCTTTCGGAAATCGCAAAGCTGGCGGGGCTGGATCGCAGCGCCGCGCAACGTCTGGTCCATACGTTGGAGACGCTTGGATTTCTGCGCCGCGTCCACAATACCCGCAACTACGCCCTGACCTCCAAGGTTCTACAGTTCGCCTATAACTATCTTTCCGCCCATGAAGTCCTCCATAAGGCAGCCCCCTATCTGTTGGAGATCAGCCGCACGGTCGGCGAAACCGCCAACCTTCAGGAACTGGATGGGACCGAAATTGTCTATGTCGGACGCTTTCCGGGTCAGCATCTCGTCAATGTCGATATCATGGTCGGCAGTCGCCTGCCGGCGCTTTTCACGGCATCGGGCACGGTCATTCTGTCCCACCGTTCGCCGGAAGAACAGGAAGACGTCTTCGAACGCTCTGTACTGAAGTCGCTGACGCCCTATACGGTGACGGACACAGGCCGCTTGAAAGCCCGCATTCAGGAGGCGGCTGAGAAGGGTTATGCGATCGTCGCCAACGAAACAGTTCTCGGCGATATTTCGGTTGCCGCAGCCGTCACCGACGAACGTGGTCGCGCTGTCGCTGCTGTCAACATCGCCGCACCGACCACACGCTGGTCACTCGAACGCGTCGAAGCCGAATTGGCGCATCATGTTCAAGTCGCGGCCACGTCGATCTCCATGTCGAAGTTTATTCGTTAGGACAAGACGCGTCGGCTCAACCGCCTCACGCATTGGAGGCTCATCCTCCGTTATGGAATGTCGCGTCTTTCCGTCTGACATGGATTGAATTTGCCTATCGATTAACAATATTGCTCAAAATACCGGCAAAAAGAAATAGCTTGACGGAATTGCGCTAAATTCAGTAATTTCTCAGTCAAATTGTTACTTGGCATTTGGGCCCTTCTCGGAATCTGAAAATTCCGGAGGGGTTTTTTTGTTTGGCTTTCTGCATGTCTCAAAACAACAAAATTGACATCCCTGTCGGCGTCTTGTTTTCGCACTCCGGTCCTTATCAAAAGCTGGGTTACGAGGGCTATTGCGGAGCTATGGCGGCGATCAAGGCCGTCAATGATCGTGCGCTTCCGTTCAATCTCGTGCCGCGCATCGCCGACCCAAGTGGTAACCCTGACCGTTATGCGCCGCTGAGCGAAGAACTGATCTCGCAAAAGGGTGTTAAACACATCATCGGCTGCACCACATCCTGGAGCCGCAAGGAAGTCATTCCCGTTGTCGAAAAGCGCGATACACTGCTCTGGTATCCGTGCGTCTATGAGGGATTTGAGGCCAGCGACCGCGTCGTTTATGCGGCGGCCTGCGCCAATCAGCATCTTGTACCGCTGATCGACTTCATCGTTCCCCGCTTCGGCAATCGCGCCATATTGCTCGGTTCAAACTATATCTGGGGTTGGGAAACCAATCGCCTCGCCCGCGAAATGCTGAATGCCGCGGGTGGCGAGGTTCTCGGAGAGCGCGCCATTGCAATCGGCGACACGGATATCAACCATCTCATCCGCGAAATCGAAAGCAAGAAGCCCGACTTCATCCTCAACAATCTGATCGGTGAATCGTCCTACACGTTCCTGCGCGCCTATGCAGAACTGGGCCGCAAAAACCGCGATTTCCGCACCGATGTCAGGCCGGTTCTGAGCTGCAATCTCTATGAAAGCGAGCTGGAGCATGTCGGCGATGCCGCCGCGGGCAATTATAGCGTAAGCTGCTATTTCCGCACGCTGCCGGGCGAAACCAATCGCGCCTTTCTGGAAGCCGTCAGAAGCAACGGCTTTGACGGTAGCCTATCGGCCATCTTCGCCCAGGCCTATTCCAGCGTCCTGATGATCGCCGCCGGTATTGAGCGGGCTGGCACCGACGATGTCGAAAAAGTGCTTGCCGCCGTCCAGACGCACCCCACCAGCACGCCGCTTGGCGATGTGCTGGTCGAGCCGCGAACAAACCATATCGCCCTGCCCGCGCATATCGGACGGGCCAGACAAGATTGCAGCTTTGAAATCGTGCATGAGGCCGAGGTCGCCATTCAACCGGACCCGTTCATGGCGCGAACGCATCTGCAAACATCCGTCAATCCCGGCCACCAGCCCGGCTTTCTGAGGCTCGTCAAATGACTATGACAGACCCGGCCTTCACCGTCGCCAGTTGGGGCGCATTCGAAAACTGGACCGCGCTGATCGTTCATCGCCGCCACACCAATGTCGATGCGATTGTGCAGCAGTTGCGCCGCATCGGCGTGGACGCTGTGGAATGCTGGCCGGACCTGCCTGAGCACGCCGACATCTCCCGGTTCAACGTCGTCTTTTTCGATGTCGATATGGGATATGACGAGCAGTTTCCGTGGCCGCCGCAACAGGCGCCTGTGCCCACCGTCGCCCTGATCGGCTCGGAAGCGCCGGGCCGGATCGGCTGGGCGCTCAATCAGGGTGCCGATGCGCAGCTTTTGAAGCCAATCGGCAATGCGGGCGTCTATAGCGCGCTGGTCATCGCCATGCATAATTTCCAGCGTCGCCATGCGCTGGCAACCGAAATTGGCGAACTGCGCGAAAGCCTTGCCGGGCGCGAAGCCATTGCGCAGGCCACGGCAATCCTAATGTTAGCAGACAATATCTCCGCCAGACAGGCCTATCAGAAACTGCGCCTTGCCGCGATGGCGGAGCGCGTCAGTGTCGAGGCCTTTGCCCGGCGCTTTCTGAACGAAAAGCAGACAGGGAACGATCGTGAGCGCGCTTGACACTCTTCCGGTCGGCCAGAAAAAAGCCGAACGCGGCGTTCTTGGCCGCATCATCCGCCGACCGCTGGCCGCTTTCGGCCTTGTCGTCATCGTCGTCACTGTCGCCGCCGCCATTTTCGCGCCCTGGATCGTCCCCTTCGATCCGAACGAACAGTTCTTCGACGGGCTGACGCTGGAAGGCGCGCCGCTCGCGCCCAATCTGAAATTCTGGTTCGGCACCGACCTCGTCGGGCGCGATCTTTTCTCCCGCCTGATCTATGGTGCGCAGACATCGCTGATCATCGGCGTCGTGGCCAACGGCATTGCCGTGCTCATCGGTTCGACTGTCGGCATTTGCGCCGGGTATTTCCGTGGCTGGGTAGAAACCGTGCTGATGCGCTTTACCGATCTGATGATGGCCTTCCCCGCTTTGCTGCTGGCCATTGTGCTTGCGGCAATCTTCAAGCCGAGCCTCTGGATCGTCGCAATGGTGATCGCCATGGTCAACTGGGTTCAGATTGCGCGCGTGCTCTACACGGAAACCCGGTCTCTCTCCGAACGAGATTTCATCGAGGCCGAGCGTGCCATGGGTGCGGGCGCGCCCCGCATCATCCTGAAGCACATCCTGCCGCATCTCTTTTCCACGATGATCGTCTGGGCAACGCTCGGTATCGCCACCACCGTTCTACTGGAGGCGACCCTGTCCTTCCTCGGCATTGGCGTGCAGCCGCCGACGGCCTCCTGGGGCAATATCATCTTCGAAAACCAGACCTATTTCACGAGTGCACCCTGGCTCGTCTTCATTCCGGGCGTGGCAATCCTGTTGCTGGCGCTGGCCTTCAACCTCGTCGGTGATGCCTTGCGCGATGTGCTCGACCCAACACAGCAGGGACATCACTGATGCTCGCCTATATTGCCCGCCGCCTCATCCAGACGGTGATGATCCTGATCGGCATCAGCTTCGTAACCTTCATCCTGCTTTATCTGGTGCCCGCCGATCCGGCGCGCCAGATTGCCGGTCGCAGCGCCACCGCACAGACGGTCGAAAATATTCGCGAGCAGCTTGGCCTCAACCTGCCCTTCTATGAGCAATATCTGCGTTATTTGAGGGGCCTCGTTCAAGGCGATCTCGGACGCTCCTATCTGCAGAAAACCGAAGTGGCATCGCTGATCTGGTCGCGTCTGCCCGCAAGCCTGCTGCTGATGGCCGGAGCCATCTTCTCGGAACTCGCCATCGGTCTCACGATGGGCGTCATTGCCGCTACCCGGCGCGGCAGCCGCACCGACAATGCCCTAATGATCTTTTCCTTCGTCGGCGTTTCAGCACCGCAATTCGTCATCGGCATTCTGATGCTCTACGTGTTTGCGGTTAAGCTCGGCTGGTTCCCGATTGGCGGCTACGGAACGTTCATGCATCTCGTCCTGCCTTCGCTGACGCTCGGCCTTCTGGGCGCAGGCTGGTATTCGCGCATGATGCGTTCCTCGCTGCTCGACGTTCTTCGTCAGGATTATATCCGCACTGCCCGCGCCAAGGGGCTGGCACGCTGGAAAATCCTGCTGCGTCACGCCATGCCCAACGCCATACTGCCGATCATCGCGATGATCGGCATCGACATCGGCCTGTTCATGTCGGGCATTGTCGTCGTTGAAAGCGTGTTCGGCTGGCCCGGCATCGGCCAGCTTGCCTGGCAGGCAATCCAACGCGTGGATATTCCCATCATCATGGGCGTCACGATTGTCTCCGCTTTCGCCATCGTTCTCGGCAATCTCATCGCCGACCTCATCACTCCACTGATCGATCCGCGCATCAAGCTGCGGTGAAACCAAAAGACTCCAGAGAAAGGGACACCGATGAAAAAGACTTTTCTATCCGGCATATCGGCGCTGGCGCTTGGCCTCGCCATCTCGTTCGGCGCGCAAGCCGCCGACATCAAGCAGGGTGGCTCGATGATCGTCACCTATAAGGACGACGTTTCGACGCTCGACCCCGCCATAGGCTATGACTGGCAGAACTGGTCGATGATCAAGTCGCTGTTCGACGGTCTAATGGACTACGAGCCGGGCACCACCAATCTGCGCAAGGAAATCGCGGAAGATTACACAATCTCCGACGACGGCAAGACCTTCACCTTCAAATTGCGGAAGGGCGTGAAGTTCCACAATGGTCGCGAACTGAACGCCGATGACGTCAAATATTCCATCGAACGCGTCGTCAACCCGAAGACCCAGAGCCCCGGCGCTGGTTTCTTCGGCTCCATCGTCGGTTTTGAAGATGCATCCGCAGGCAAAGCGGAGACGCTCTCCGGCATCACCGTTGTCGATCCTTACACGATCAAGTTCGAACTGAGTCGCCCGGACGCGACCTTCCTGCATGTGCTGGCGCTGAATTTCGCCCACGTCGTGCCCAAGGAAGAAGTCGAGAAATACGGTGCAGATTTCGGCAAGCATCCGGTTGGTTCCGGCGCGTTCAAGATGACCGAATGGACGCTCGGCCAGCGCATCGTCTTCGAACGTTTCAAGGATTATTACAATCCGTCGCTGCCGAAGCTCGACCAGATTACCTTTGAAGTCGGTCAGGAGCCGGTCGTTGCCCTTCTGCGTTTGCAGAACGGCGAAGTCGACATTCCGGGTGATGGCATTCCGCCTGCGAAATTCATCGAAGTTACCAAAGATCCTAAGTTCAAGGACCTGATTATTCAGGGCGGCCAGTTGCACACCGGCTACGTGACCATGAACGTCAAGATCAAGCCTTTCGACAATGTGAAGGTGCGTCAGGCCGTCAACATGGCCATCAACAAGGACCGCATCGTCCGTATCATCAACGGTCGCGCCGTTCCGGCCAATCAGCCGCTGCCGCCATCTATGCCGGGCTATGCCAAGGACTATAAGGGCTATCCTTACGATCCTGAAAAGGCAAAGGCGCTGCTTGCCGAAGCCGGTGTGGGCGATGGTTTCGAAACTGAACTGTTCGTCGCCAATACCGATCCGCAGCCGCGCATTGCGCAGGCCATCCAGCAGGATCTGGCCGCCATCGGCATCAAGGCCTCGATCAAGTCTCTGGCGCAGGCCAATGTCATCGCGGCTGGCGGCGAGCCCGAAGGCGCACCGATGATCTGGTCCGGCGGCATGGGCTGGATTGCCGACTTCCCCGATCCGTCCAACTTCTACGGCCCGATCCTGGGTTGCAGCGGCGCGGTACAGGGCGGCTGGAACTGGTCATGGTACTGCAATGCAGAGCTGGACAAGAAGGCGCAGGAAGCCGACGCCATCGTCGACCCGGCCCGCAAGCAAGAGCGCGAAGCCATGTGGCGCGATATCTATCTGAAGATCATGGACGACGCGCCGTGGGCGCCGATCTTCAACGAGGAGCGCTTCTCGGTTCGCTCTGAACGTCTGGGCGGCCCCGACGCGATCTTCGTCGACCCTGTCCACATTCCGGTCAATTACGACGAGGTTTATGCAAAAGATGTGCAATAATTGCCAATATACCATTCATGGTCGGCATCATCATTTCGGCTGGGACAACTCGTTCCAGCCGGTTGAAACGGTCGCGCCCGGCTCGACCCTGAAATTCGAATGTCTGGACAGCGGTGCAGGCCACTATCATCGCGGCAGCACGGTCGCCGATGTGTCGACGATGGACTTTTCCAAGGTCAATCCCGTTACCGGCCCCATCTTCGTCGATGGCGCCAAGCCGGGCGATGTCCTGAAAATCACCATTCACCAGTTTGAGCCTTCGGGCTTCGGCTGGACCGCAAATATTCCAGGCTTCGGTCTTCTTGCTGATGACTTCAAGGAGCCGGCACTAGCATTGTGGAACTACAATCCCACAACGCTGGAGCCAGCACTTTTCGGAGAGCATGCGCGCGTTCCGCTGAAACCGTTCGCCGGAACCATCGGCGTTGCACCGGCGGAAAAGGGCCTGCATTCGGTTGTGCCGCCGCGTCGCGTCGGCGGCAATCTCGACATTCGCGATCTCGCAGCCGGAACCACGCTTTATCTGCCGATCGAAGTCGAAGGCGCTTTGTTCTCCATTGGTGACACCCATGCGGCACAGGGCGACGGCGAAGTTTGCGGCACCGCCATCGAAAGCGCGATGAATGTCGCTCTGACGCTGGATCTCATCAAGGATACGCCACTGAAGATGCCCCGGTTCACCACGCCGGGGCCAGTGACACGGCACCTCGATACCAAGGGTTACGAAGTCACCACCGGTATCGGGTCCGATCTGTGGGAAGGCGCGAAAGCCGCCCTCTCCAACATGATCGACCTTCTTTGCCAGACGCAGAACCTTAACCCGGTGGATGCCTATATGCTCTGCTCGGCTTGCGGTGATCTGCGCATCAGCGAAATCGTCGATCAGCCGAACTGGGTCGTGTCGTTCTACTTCCCGCGTTCCGTTTTCGAATAAGGCATGAGGGGGCGGTCCCCGCCGCCCTCTTCCATCACTCAGCGAGCACAATCATGAACACGCCTTCTCCGCTTCTGCAGGTAAGAGATCTGGTGACGCAGGTTGCGACACCTGACGGTGCACGCACTGTCGTCGACCGGCTTTCCTTCGATCTGCAATCCGGGAAGACCTTGTGCATTGCCGGCGAAAGTGGTTCCGGCAAATCCATGACCGTGCTCTCGCTGATGCAGCTTTTGCCAAAGTCCTTGGCGCGCGTGACCGGTGGCACCGCCATGATGAACGGTCGCGACATTCTCAAGCTCAACGAAAACCAGATGCGTAGTGTGCGCGGGCGTCATATCGGGATGATCTTTCAGGAACCCATGACCTCGCTGAACCCGGTTCTGACCGTGGGGCTACAACTGGCGGAAGCCGTCGCCAATGAAGCTGGCCCGAAAGGCAGCCTGTCGGGTACCGCGCTGAAACAGCGTTGCAAGGACTTGCTCGATCAGGTGCAGATTTCCGATTCCAGTCGTCGTTTGCTGCAATATCCATATGAACTTTCCGGCGGCATGCGTCAGCGCGTCATGATCGCCATGGCGCTTGCCCAGAAGCCTGAAATTCTCATCGCCGACGAGCCGACGACCGCGCTCGACGTGACTGTCCAGTCGCAGATACTTGCGCTCATTCGCAAGCTGCAGGCAGAGAACGGCATCTCGGTCATTCTTATCACCCATGATATGGGCGTCGTCGCAGAAATGGCAGACCATGTTCTTGTGATGAACAAGGGCAGGCAAGTGGAGCAAGGCCCGCTTCGCGATGTCTTCCATCACCCTCGTGACGAATATACGCAGCGATTGCTCGCAGCCGTACCGCGGCTGGGCGAAATGACTGGCACCGATAAGCCGAAGCGCGCGCCAGCTGAACCAAAGGCCGAGCCAGCGCCCGCTCCATCCAGCCCTATTCTCGAAGTCGAGAATCTGGTTGTTCGCTTCGACATAAAGGGCGGTATCTTGCAGCGCCCTGTTCGGCGCGTTCATGCTGTGGAGGGCGTATCCTTTACTGTCAATCGCGGTGAAACGCTGTCACTGGTCGGTGAATCGGGCTGCGGCAAGTCCACGACGGGTAAGGCCCTGCTCAATCTGGTGCCATGGAGCGGTGATATCCGCATTGACGGCAAGAGCACAAAGGGCCTGAGCCGCACGGCGATGCGGCCAGTGCTTCGCGACATTCAAATGATCTTTCAGGATCCCTATGCTTCTCTTGATCCGCGCATGCGGGTTGGCGACCTTGTGGGTGAGCCGCTGACGATCCATGGTCTGGCATCCGGCAGTGAGCTGAAAGACCGGGTCGAATATCTCTTTCGTCGCGTCGGCATGTCTGCCGACCAGATGAAGCGCTATCCGCACGAATTCTCCGGCGGCCAACGGCAGCGCATCTGCATCGCGCGCGCTTTGTCGCTTTCACCGAAGCTGATCGTTGCGGACGAAAGTGTTGCGGCTCTGGACGTCTCCATTCAAGCGCAGGTTTTAGACCTTCTGCAGGATATCCAGAACGAGACAGGCGTGTCCTATCTTTTCATCAGCCACGACATGGCGGTTGTCGAGCAGATCAGCCACCGTGTGGCGGTGATGTATGCAGGTCGCTTTGTGGAAACCGGGACACGCTCGCAGGTGTTTGAGCATCCCGCCCATGACTATACGCGTCGGCTGATGTCGGCGGTTCCCGTAGCTGATCCAGATCGTGAGCGTCGATTGTTTGTCGCCAATGAGGGCGAGCTTCCAAGTCCCGTCAAGTCGCTCGATTATGTAGCACCACATCTTGATTGCGTGGAGCTAGGCGGCGAACACTTCGTTTGGCGGGAAGCTGTGGCCTGATGCTGGGAGCGCCCACCCATGACATTGCTTTGGGCACTGGCTTTTAGTTGAAGCGGTCAATCAGCTCTGAAATTGACCCCAATCCCAGCTGCCCCATAGCATTGATCAATTCGGCACGCAGCAATTCAGCCATCTGTTCCGGCCCCCTGGCAACACCGGCCGCAGCGACGGCGTAAAGAAAAGGACGGCCAATAAAAACGAAATCGGCTCCGCGATCGAGTGCAGAAATGATATCGGTCCCTGAGCGGATACCGCCATCCATTAGCACCGGGATCTGTCGTCCCACGGCTGCGCGAATTTCCGGCAACGCAGCTAATGGCGCCGGTGCCGCTTCGAACTGCCGTCCTCCATGGCTGGAAACAATCAGTGCATCCGCCCCTGTGTCGACAATTCTTCGGGCGTCGGACGGATTCAACACACCTTTGACGATGAATGTTCCTTTCCAGCGTCGCCGCAGGTCGCCCAGAATTGTCCAGTCGAGCCTGCCCGAAGTCTGGCGGGCCATCAATCGCGCCAGCGATGTGCCGGACTGCGACCCCGATGCATAGTTCGCAAAATTAGCAACTTTCGGTGACCCCGCACGCAACGTGGCAAGACACCAGGCTGGGTGGGTCGCAAAGCTGAAAATGCTTCCAAGACTGGGACGCAAGGGCAATGTAAAACCATTCGCCAAATCCCTCAGCCTTCTGCCGGGAGCCGGTATATCAACCGTGACGACAAGTTTTTTGATACCGGCAGATTCCGCACGATCAATCAGATTGTCCACGATAGACTGATCTTCGCCCACATAGAGCTGGAACCAGGCATCCGGGTTAACCTTGGTGATATCTTCCATGGTTGTCGATGCCGCCGTCGAAAGTACGTATGGAATGCCAAGCCGATAGGCAGTCGCTGCCAAGGCTATATCCGTTTTTGGCCACACAAGATCGGCAAGCCCTATCGGTGGAATACCAAAAGGCAAAGACTGTTCCGTACCAAAAAGGCGGCAGCTCGTGTCGAATTCAGTATGACCCCGCAGAACACGCGGCACGAGTTCCAAGGCATTGAATGCAGCTTCGGCCCGACGCAACGCATTCTCGCGCCCGGCACCGCCATCGATAAAATCGAACGCTATGCGAGGCAGGCGCCGTTGAGCCGCCTGACGTGTGTGTGAAACGCCGATCAAACCCATGGCGCGTCCTCAAACTTCTTCTACGAGTGACGGTCGGCGGCGGCGCCACAAAGCGATGAGTGCAGGAATGGCAATCATCGCAATCCCGGCGGTCATAACACTCCCGACGAGCCAATTTGAAAAGAAGACTGAAAGCGACCCTTGGGAGATCATCAAGGACTGACGAAAGGCATCCTCTGCTTTCTGACCGAGCACCATGGCGAGCACAAACGGAGCGATGGGGTAGTCCAGCTTCTTGAAGAGATAACCTACCACGCCGAATATCGCCAGCAACACCATATCGAATGATGCGCTCGCCACCGTATAGGCACCAATCAAACATACAAACATGATCAGCGGTGCCACGATGGCAAAACGGACCCGTAGAATGACAGCAAAGAAGGGAACCGTTGCCAGGGCGAAGATGACACCAATGACATTGCCGAGATACATCGAGGCAATCAAACCCCAGACGAAATCCGTATTCTGGACAAATAGCATCGGACCGGGATTGAGCCCCCAGATCAAAAGGCCTCCCATCATGACGGCAGCGGTTGCAGAACCTGGAATTCCAAGTGCCAGCATCGGCAATATCGCCGAAGAACCGGCGGCATGATCGGCGGTTTCCGGCGCGATGATACCTTCTGGAATACCGGTTCCGAATTTCTTTTTGCCGGAGCGTTGCGCGACACCATAGCTCATGAAGGAAGCCGCCGTTGGCCCTCCCGGTGTTATTCCCATCCAACAGCCAATGGCGAGGGAACGCAGATATGTTGCCCAATATCGCGGCAGCGTTGCAATCGTTTTGAAAACGCGACGGATTTCAAGCTTTGATTTCACGGAATCGAATTTCAGGTCTTCCTCCATCGTCAGCAAAAGCTCTCCGATGCCGAAGAGGCCTATCACGGCAACGAGGAAGCTGATCCCGCGCAGCAGTTCAGAAAAGCCATAGGTCAACCGCACTTCACCTGAAACGGTATCCATTCCGACCGATGTGAGTGCAAAACCAAGCGCAATTACTGCAGCGCTCTTCAGCATCGACCCGGAACCGAACCCGATAAAGCAGGAAAAAGCGAGAAAATAGACGGCGAAATATTCCGCCGGTGAAAAGCTGAGCGCGAAGGAAGCAATCCAGCTCGATAAAACCGTGATCAGCGCCACCCCGCACAACGCACCGATACCTGCGGAGGAAAATGCATAGGTCAATGCTTCGGTAGTCTCACCGCGCTTGGCCATGGGATGACCATCGAATGTGGTTGCCACCGAAGATGGTTCGCCAGGGATGTTGAACAGGATCGATGTGGTCGATCCACCAAAGAGTGCGCCCCAGTACATACTGGTTAGCAGGATGATGGCCGAGACGGGCTCCATCGAGAATGTCAAAGGCAACAAAAGCGTCACGCCATTGGGCGCACCCAACCCCGGCAAAACGCCGACGAGAAGCCCCATCATGACGCCTGCAATCATGAGGAATATATGATAGCCGCTAATAGCGATCGAAAAGCCGTGCAGAAGATTTTCGAGGTTTTCCATTATTTCCACCTCACAATCCGAGAAGAGGTTCGATCGGCCCCTTCAATAGCGGGATACGAAACCAGAACTCAAACATCACATAGAAAAGACCAACTGCGAGAAGAGCGATCAAAAGCGCATTCAAAGTCGAAGCCTTGGCTTGAAACCGGATAGTCAAAAACAGATAGATCAGGCCCGCGCAGTAGATGCCCAGAAGATAACTGGCAACGACCAGTCCTATGATGGGCAGGAAGAACGACAGGACATCGCGCGCGCCATCGAGTGTCAGAAAAACTCTGGCTCTATAACGCTCACGTTCGAGATAGCTCGAAATCGCGATCCCCATACCGGCGAGCCCTATTGCCCATCCAAGATAGAATGGTACATAGCCTGAGTCCGGGCCGCTGGATGTCCAGCCATAACCCAGACCGGCGGCACCGTAAGCAACGAGTACGCCTATAGCGACGAGCAGTGCTGCCACAAACATTTCGGCAGCAAAGCGCGTTAGCAATACCTTCCTGGTATCGTCCATATCGGTCTCTCCCATTTCCAGTAGACAGCGCGGCTTGAACGCGGCCGCACAAAGCTTGCCCTATTTGACAAGCCAACCTTCACGCTCAAACACCGCTCTGGCTCTCGCACTATCTTGATCGACATAAGTCTGAAGTTCAGACCCCTGTAAAAACAGATCGCCCTGCATGGTTTTCTGCAGATAGGCTTGCCATTCCGGCTTCTCGCGCACTTTCGACAGAAGATCGCGAAAATAGGCCTGTTGCTCGTTGGTTAATTTCGCTGCGGAAAAGATCGTTCGCGGAATCTCGTAGGATTGTATTTTGCTGCCCTGACTTGCACAGGTTGGAATATCTCCAAAGCCCTGCCCGTCATACACTTTGTTCGTGTCCTCAAGCTTGGCGTCTGCAAAAACGCAGATTGGCCTCACCGCACCACCAGCCCACTGTCCCACATTTTCCGACGGGTTATTGGTATTGATGTCGACATGCCCGCCGGCCAGCTGTACAGCGGCTTCACTTCCACTCTTGAAAGGAATGTAAATGAAATTGCCGCCTGCCTCTGCCGCAATCATGCGCACGAGAATCTCATCACCGTCTTTGGACTGGGTGCCACCAGACTTCAAAGGTGCCGAATTATCTTTAGCGGCGTTCGCCACATCCTGATAGGTCATGTAGGCGCTATCTTTGTTGGCCCAGAGCAGGAAAACATCTCTGGCCATGCTGGCGACTGGTGTCAGATCGTCCATCGAATAGCCGACCCTCGCCTTCATTGGCAGCAGCCACGCATTATTGTTTCCGAACAAGAGCTTATAAGGATCCTTGCCGCCGGTGACACCATACATGAAGGCTTCGCTTCCAGCACCGGCTGGCTTATTCGTCACGACGACATCCACATCCGCCAAATCATACTTCTGAATTATAGACTGGATTGTGCGCGCAAACAGATCGGTCCCACCGCCCGGCCCCGCACCTGCCACGAATTCAAGATCCTGTGTCGGTTTCCATTCCGCCTGTGCGATGTCCGAAAACGACATAGCCGCGATCAATGCCAAAAATGCAGTCGAATAACGCATTCCATCCTCCCAGTGGTTTGCTTTCCATCAGTATTCCTGCTCATCCCAACAGATGAAGCAGAGGTACAATCATCCTTTTCCACGTCCCATCGACGTCGGCATTTTCAACAGTTCCGCCTTGCGTTCAGGCGACATCGAAAAGCCCAGACCCGGAGTTTCCGGCAGAGCAATCTCGCCTTCTCCCAGAGCCGTCAGTCCTTCAAAGACCCCTTTGCACAGTTCAACCGAGACGAGGTGCCATTCAACCAGACCGCCATTGGCCATGGCTGCGTGCAAATGCATATTGTGAAAAGGAAATGCCCCACCATTGTCGATTGTGGTGTTAAAGGCCTGCGCCATGCCCGCGATCTTGGCACCCATCGTATAGCCGCCACCGATACAGACATTCGGCTGCAACACATCAACAGCCTGATGCATGAGTAGATCGCGATACCGAAACAGTTGCCCCTCGTTCTGGCCAGCAGCTACCGGAATTCTAATCTTGCGGCGAAGGTCCGCCAGACTTCCAACATCGTTTCCACGCAGGGGCTCCTCGAAGAACCGAATATCGCAATCGGCAATCCGTTCTGCCAGAAGTTGCGCGTGAAATTTGTCCAAACTGCAATTGGCATCAATGAAGAGGTCGACATCGTCACCAACCGCCAGGCGCACTGCGCGAATTCTGGCCTCATCTTCGCGAATGACCGCATCAAGCGAACGACCACTATCACGACGCGCCAGCGCATGATGGCCAACGACCATTTTCAACCGTTTCTGCCCCTGGCGGGAGAGGTGAGCTGCCGCTTCCGCGAGTTCCTCCCGATCAAGCGCGGCGAAACCAAACGTTACATAGGTTTCGACCTTGCTGCGCGCACCACCCAACAGACGCCAAACCGGCATCTGCAGTTTCTTTCCCGCTATATCCCACAGTGCAATGTCGATTGCGGAGGCGACGTGACTTGCATAACCGGTTTGCCCACGAGGGCTGAGCAACCAATAAAGGCGTTCTGCCACGGCCTCACGCGACATTACAGGCATGCCGACAAGATTGGGTGCAACAAGGCTGTTGACGGCAGCGCTCACCACCTCTTCATCGGTAATCGCCGTAAAACCGTGTCCAATGGCACCGTCGGCGGTTTCAATCTCAACCACCACGGCAGACAATTCAGTCGAGCGATGAATTGCACCGATTTTCAACTCGCACGGCAGAAAGACCGGGATAGCCTCTACCCGCGCAATTGTATCGCCTGCTAAATCGCTTCTAACCAGCATATTCATGGCTTCCTCCCAAGTGCCGAGCAGTCATAATGCTCGACAACCATTCACGGCTTGACGTTGACCTCTACCAGCGCCAGCCCCTTGTTCGCTGACGCATGGGTGACAGCAGCCTCCAAAGCCGCCGGCAAATCTTCCGCTCGTTTAACGTGCTGTGCAAAAGCGCGACTGGCTTGTGCGACCATCGCAAAATCGGGTGTCGGTCCCAGCGAGGTCAGAGGCATGATGTTGGCCTGCGCTGCATAGCCTTCCGGGTAAAGGTCGGCGACCGACTGCCGCACCGCACCCCACTCGGAATTGTTTACCACCACAACCACGATCGAAAGACCCAGGGCTTCTGCAATCTGATGACAGACCACAGGGTTGGCGAACATGTAGGAGCCATCGCCCATGGTCGCGACGACCAGTCGGTCAGCTTTTGCCAGTTTCATGCCCAGAGCGGCTGGAAACGACCAGCCCAAACCACCAGAATGCGGTTCCTGAAACCAGCTTCCATGCCTGTTCAATGTCAGCGGCTCCAACGGGCAACCGAGCTCCGACAGAACCGACGCTTCGTGGTTTTGTACAGCTCGCGAAAGGCAGAGACTGACATAATCCTTGGTTATACCGGAGTCCTGCCCGGTCTCAGCCTTGGAAATCACCTTTTCGCGTCGCGTGCGACAACGGCCCTGTGCGTCTTCGCGGCGGGTTTGGATATAATGGCCGCTTTCGACGCCCAACTCCTCCAAGGCCTTTTCCAACGCAACAAGAAATGCACCAACCTCGCTGGTAATGGTCCGATCCGAAGGAAAATTCCGATATGGGAACCTTTCGTAGAGCGGATCCGCGCCGACCTGAAAAATCCGGCAATCTGCTTTCGGTTCATGGATTGCAGGAGACCACGGCGCCAGACAATCCAAGACGACGATCAGATCAGCATCGTTGATCCATGGCGCGATTTCCGCACCGGTCGAAAAAGGATGATCAGTCGCAAGTGCAAGCTGCACTGCCCAATACTGGCTGACGGGGATAGCCCAGTTTCGGGCTATGCGATCAAGGGCAGCAAAACCCTGTTCTGTCCCAGCACCTTTTTGCGCCACGAATAGCGGCCGCCGCGCATCCCGGATGGCTTGCGCCAGCTCAGCCACGCCATCAAAATCGAGCGCAGAAACAGACGACGCCACTCGACTGGGCGCGGTCAGGCCTTCATAGTCAACAACCTCGCACAACACTTCGCGCGGAACACTGACGTAAACCGGACCTCTCGGTGTGGAATTTGCAATGGCAAATGCCCGATCAACGACATCTGGTATCTGCTCCGGAAAGCGGAGTTCATAGTCCCATTTGGAAGCTTCACGGACCAGCGCATGCTGATCGCGCATCTCCTGCCCCCAACCGATGGGCGCTGTTCGGGCACCGAACCGACCCTTTTCAAGCGTTGGCGTTCGCCCCGACAACAGCAGCATGGGGATTTGTTCCGCCGCGGCGTTGATGGCGCCCATGGCGCAATTTGCAAGGCCAACATTGGTGTGCGCCATCACCGCTTGAGGGCGGCCTGATGCGAGATAGTACCCATGCGCCATTGCGACAGCGGCTGACTCGTGGGGAATAACAAGCGCCTCCGGCAAAGCTATTCCATTCGCCTTGGCTTCAGCCAGCCCCTCAATGATCGGGGGAAAGTCAGTACCGGAATTGGCAAAAATATAATCCACGCCAACAGCTTTCAAACGCGCAAGGAGCGCACCTCCCGCGGTCATGGAATGGCTAGTCTGGGGACGAACATCCACGCGTTTTCCTCCTCCCGAGAATTTGCGTCTTGTTCTGCTTCTCGCAGATATTTCTATATGTGAAATTTATATTGCAATTAATGATAGGTATGTTACGCTTCGTTTGTCAACACGCTTCGGAATTTTGCGGATATCGCGTTCTGTAGGGAGAAAAATGCGTCATGAGCCAGGCCAATGGATCGGTTATTAAGGCCTTCCAGATATTGGACTTATTCGACGATCAGCTGCTCCAGATTGGATCAAGCGATGTCGTATCGCGCCTGGGGTTGAATACGATAACAGCGCATCGTTTTCTGAAAACCCTCGAAGCTGCGGGCGCGCTCGTGGCGGTTTCGCGTGGACATTATCGACTGGGCTACAAACTGGCCGAACTGGGAAAACGCGCCGCCGGAGCAGACAATTTGCGCAGCGCCTTGCAGCCTGTGCTCGACCAACTGACGAAGGACGTTGGCGAAGCAACACTTGCGTCCAGTTTTGACGGTGAAAGCGCGATTTGTATCGCCCGTGCCTTGCCGGATCGGCCGATGTTCGTATCGATACAGCTTGGCAGTCATCTTGAAGCCTATGCCAGCGCGCATGGTAAATTGTGGCTCGCCCATTTAAGTGAAACCGCGCTTGATGCCTATCTTGAGCGCGTTGAGCTCAAGGCGATCAATGAGGGCTTTGTGCCAAACCGGTCGGGGCTCATCGCCGAACTGCACGAAATTCGAGAGTCCGGCCTTGCCTTTAATCGGGGTGAACGGGAGCCCGATGTCTATGCGCTGGCTGTGCCAGTCCTTAACCCCTCCGGCAAAATGATCTGCGGCCTTTCAGTCTTCAGTTCAAAAAGCCGGATGGAACCGCTGATCGCCAATGATCTCGCAGCCAAACTCCGGGCTGCCGCAAAGAAAGTGCAGATCGCCTTCTACGGAACGGCAACCCACGCCAGTTGAACACACCTCAATTCCAAAAATGGGAGGATTAGATGAATATTGGACTGCTGATAGATGGCCAGGATGTTCCGGCACTGGGCAGCGCGACCTTTACCCGTATTGACCCCGTCACCGGAGAAGAGGCCACTGTAGCGCCCGCCGCCCGGCAGCCTGATGTCGACAGGGCCGTCAAGTCATCGGCAACTGCCTTCGCAGCATGGTCCGAAGTCGGCCCGAGCGAGCGCCGCACCATCCTGCTCAAAGCGGCGGATCTTCTCGAAGCCCGGATCGGCGAATTCACCGCCTGCGGCATCGCTGAAACCGGGGCGACTGCCCCGTGGATCGGATTCAACGTCGGGTTGGCTGCCAAAATCCTGCGCGAAGTCGCCGCCGCAACAACTCAGATCAAGGGCGAGATCATTCCATCCGATAAGCCTGGAACCCTTTCCATGGCCGTACGCGAACCGGTTGGCGTCATGGTTGGAATGGCGCCATGGAATGCCCCTGTCATTTTGGCGGTACGCGCCTTTGCGATGCCCATTGCCTGTGGCAATACGGTTGTTCTCAAATCGTCCGAGATGTGCCCGCGCCTGCATCGCATGCTGGGCGACGTAATGATTGAAGCGGGTCTGCCAAAAGGTGTTCTCAATATTGTCAGCCACAGCGCTGATGACGCACCGGAAGTTGTCAACGCGCTTGTATCGCATCCTCTCGTTAAGCGGATCAACTTCACCGGCTCCACACGGGTGGGGAAAATCATCGCACTTGAAGCTGCCAAACACCTCAAGCCTGTGCTTCTGGAACTGGGAGGCAAGGCGCCATTGGTCGTACTGGATGATGCCGATCTTGATGGTGCCGTCAACGCGGCGATTTTCGGTGCCTTCATGAATCAGGGGCAAATCTGCATGTCCACCGAACGCATCATTGTCGATGAAAAAATCGCCGATGAATTCGTGACCAGGTTTACGGCACGGGCTTCAGCATTGCCAAGCGGCAATCCACGCGAGAAAGTCGCTCTGGGCGCTGTCGTCGCGCAAGGCACAGTTGATCGGGTGCTCGAACTGGTTGCCGATGCCAAAGAATCCGGTGCCACAATCACAACTGGGGGCACGGCAAGCGGAACAATCATGCCAGCCACGATTGCCGACAGGGTTACACCCGCAATGCGTCTGTTTCGCGAGGAGTCATTCGGACCGGTCGTCTGCGTGGTGCGCGCCCGCGATGACAATCATGCCGTCGAGCTTGCAAATGACACGGAGTATGGTCTGTCCTCTGCCGTATTCAGCCAGAATATCGACCGCGCGCTCAAGGTTGCGCGTAAAATTGATGCCGGCATTTGCCATATCAATGGGCCGACGGTGGGAGATGAACCACAAATGCCTTTCGGCGGCGTCAAAGACAGCGGCTATGGTAGATTTGGCGGGTCCGCAGGCATAGACAGTTTTACCAATCTTCGATGGATCACAATCGAAGACCCCAAGCAGCATTATCCATTCTAGCATCAGCTCCATCAAACCGGAGCCATATCAGACCCGATATGGCTCCGGCCAGCATCTCAAGAGGTCCCTACATCACAGCCAGCAACATTGTTCGCCAAAGGCGTCCTACCTCTCAATCTAACCCAGGAGTGGTATCACGATGACCAAATTGACCCGACGCAATGTGAATACTCTTATCGGTACACTTATAGCCGGTGGCATAGCACCGAACAGCGCCTACACACGGAATTACGGTAGTGGCGGCACAAGACTGGCGATGACCAATATACGCATGCTGATAGGCCAGGAGATGTCTGGCCCCGGCGCGATCCTGATTGAGAATGGAACTATTTCAGCGGTCCTTAACGAAACGGACAATACGGCAGCAGCTTTGCAGAATGCGCAGATTGTCGATTATCAAGGACGATATCTGATCCCCGCATTCACCAGCAACCACGCCCATGTCGGGCTTATCAAGGGCACGACGGGCGGACGACATAATTTCACACCGGAAAACGCTTATGCAGCGTTACGCCAGTTTCAGGCTTACGGTATCGGCACGGTGGTTTCGCTGGGCTTGACCCCCACGCCCGAGCCCAAAACCCGCGAAAACATGCGCAATAACCCGCAATACGGTGCGTCCTTCATGACAGCAGGTGCGGGAATATTTGCCCCTGACGGTCTGTCACCACGTCCGCAGATACCGGAAGAAGCGCGTCAGGTCGTTCGCCAAATGGCGCAGCAACCGATAGATATCATCAAGCTATGGATCGACACATTCGGACCTATCCAACCGATGAGCGAGGATTGTTTTCGCGCAGCAATCGATGAAGCACACCAACTGGGTTTCGCTGTCGCCGCCCATGTCTACACACTCCACCACGCCAAAAAGCTGGTCGCTGCGGGTGCTGATATTCTAGCCCACGGTGTTCGCGACGTTGAGATCGATCAGGAGTTTATCGATGCTCTTCGCGAGAAGGGTACGTGGTATATTCCAACGGTGCACATGGACGAAGCAACTTATATTTTCGCCGACCAGCCTTCGCTACTGGAAAACCCCTTCCTGCAATCGGCTTTAAGCCCTGAACTGAAAGACCAGTTTTCCAGCGCAGAATGGCGCGAAAAGACAGCTACCAGCGAACGGGCACAAAAAGCGCGACGAGATGTGGAAATGAACCTCCGCAATTTGTCAAAATTGATAGAGGCTGGCGGTGTAAAATTCGGCTTTGGTGCGGATGCAGGTGCATTTCCAGAACGTATACCTGGCTTCGCCGAACATCGCGAGTTGGAACATCTGGTCAATGCAGGACTCTCGCCCGTTCAGGCAATCGGCGTAGCAACCGAGCAGGCCGCGGCGCTGCTGAAATTGACCGACAGGGGCAAGATTGCCGAAGGACAGCGGGCCGATCTGATCGTCCTTGATGCCAACCCGCTGGATGACATCACCAATACGCGAAAAATTCATGCCGTCTGGCAACAGGGCGAGCTGGTTTCCCTCGGCACT
The DNA here is from genome assembly GCF_037482325.1 of Ochrobactrum teleogrylli. Taxonomy (NCBI): domain Bacteria; kingdom Pseudomonadati; phylum Pseudomonadota; class Alphaproteobacteria; order Hyphomicrobiales; family Brucellaceae; genus Ochrobactrum; species Ochrobactrum teleogrylli. The sequence goes on along the minus strand of NZ_JBBHKQ010000002.1, from coordinate 1,006,075 downwards.
CCGTAATCGGCGGACTGTGTCGCATTCAACCGCCGCCAGATCGGTCTCATAGCCTCGTCTATATCGTTAAAAAGGGCATAGCGCCGGGCGTAATGCCCTTCCAGCGACGCGTCCGGAAGGTAATGCCGCTCGGCCTTGACCATGGCGGCTGCACCTTCGCTGAAATCGGCAAAAAGCCCGACACCGGTTCCGGCGGCAATCGCCGCTCCGAGCGCACCAGTTTCACGCGAACGGCTGACGGATACAGGAAGGCCGAGTATGTCCGCGAATATCTGAGGCCATATCAGGCTGCGAGCCCCACCGCCTGAAAGCACGGCTTCGTTGAACACGGCACCCGCTCTGCGAATCCTCTCGACATGCTGGCGATGACCGAAAGCGACACCTTCGAGAAGCGCCCGAACAAGATGTCCTTTGGTGTGCCAACCCGCGATACCGTAGAAACCAGCGCGAGCGTGACCATCTTGCTGGGCACCATAGAGGTAGGGATGATAAAGCGGATCGTCCGCTGCTGGCGTGATCGCTCCGGCCAAGGCACAGCACGCATCGAAGGGTGAACCACCGTCCGCATTCTCACCTTCGAAGAACTCCTTGACCAGCCATTCCAGATTGGCGGCCGAGGTCGCGCTGTTCTCCATCGCCATGTAGCGGGTACGATCAAATGTCGAGGACATGAATACCGGTTCATTGAGGTCCGGTCCGTCGATAATAACCTGATTGATGCTCCAGGTGCCTGCAATGATTGAGGCGCTACCGGTGCGCGAGACGCCTGAGCCGAGCGCCGAAGCGACAACGTCGAATAGCCCCCCAACCACCGGCGTTCCCGCAGCGAGCCCCGTCTGCGCCGCAACTTCTTGCGTGACAGTACCCGCGATATCAGCGCTTTCGATCAGCGGAGGAAGGAGGTCGATACAATCTTCAAGGCCATAGGCTGCCATCAAGGTCTTGTCATAGCGGCGCGTCGCCAGATTGAGCAGACCCGCGCCGGACATGTCCGAAACCTCGCTGACGCGTTGGCCGGTCAGGCGATTGACGACGAAATCCTTCGAGAAGAACACCGTGCCGATGTTGCTGAACAACTCCGGCCGGTTTCGTTTCAACCATGCAAGCAAGGTCGGCGTCTGCGATGGCCAGGGGCGCTGGCGCGCGATCGGCTGGGTGCGCTCGCCCACACCCCGAGCGGCCCATTGCTCGACCAGCCCGGTCGCACGCGTATCGATCGACTGGATGCCGATGAGCGGCGCGCCATCCCGGTCCAGCGCATAAAGTCCGTTGCCATGGCCTGCGCAACCGATTGCGATAATTTCAGCCGGCGATATCCCTGCACGCTCGATACAGCTACGGATCACGTGCCGTGCGTTCGTCCATAGCTCATCCAGACCACGCTCTACATGGCCTGGGCATGGCATGCGGCTGCGTCCCTCCTCGGAAGCAGCCGCAATTTCATTACCTGTTCGGTCGAAGATCACCGCCTTGATAACGGTGTTTCCAGCGTCGAGCCCTAAAAGATATTCTCCCATACAGAACCCCTCCCAAGGTCCAAAATCTCTGCTTTAGCCCTTCAGATAAAGTTCGAATGCCTCTTCCCCGCTCGCATTCCCATGGATAATGGCCATCAACCCTCGCACGACCGCATTGGGATTGGCATGCTGATAAATGTTGCGCCCATAGACCATGCCCAACGCACCTTGCCGCATCAAGTTCGCAGATTTGTCGAACACCGCACGAAGATCTTCCTTGCCGCCACCGCGCACCAGAACCGGGCACCGTGCGGCTTCGACCACGCGGTGGAAATCTTCCACATTATTCGTCGGGTCCGCCTTGATGATATCCGCGCCCATTTCGCGCGCAAGCCGCGTCAACGTCACAATTTTTTCGGCATCACCGTCGACCATATAGCCGCCCTTTTCGGTGACCGGCTGCATGACCAGTGGCTCGATCATAAGCGGCATTCCGTATTTGTCGCAATCGGCTCGCACGCGGGAAATGTTCTGCACACATTGACGGAACAACTCAGGCTCGTCCGGCAGCATGAAGAGGTTGACGACGACGCAAGCCGCATCCATCTCCATTGCACCGATCAACGGCTCTGCCTCGTTCTGCAACACCGCCCACATGTCACGGTGGCGGATGCGATTATAGGGGTTGCCCATATCGATACGCATGACCAAAGCCGGTTTGTCCTTCCCCGGAATGTCCTGTAGAAGGTCTGACTGGCCGTAATTCATCTGGATCGCATCCGGTGCCGCCTCGACCAACGTCTTGACGACAGACTGAATATCTTCCAGCCCATCCAGAAAGGACGGCTCGTTGCAGACGCCGTGATCGATAGCTACGTCAAGGCAGCGCCCGCCGCCAAACAGCCTGTTCATCCGGACTTTGCTATTGTGTCGCATTCTGTACTCCTTTGTTCGTTCCTTGCGGAAAGCATGATTTCGCTGACGCCGTGGCGCTCGCTGAGAAGGTTGAGAAAACGGGCGCGCTCAATGGCACGCTGTGTGGTGGTCCAGCGCTTTTCTTGAGAAAGCAGGTCGAGAACGGCATCCATCATGTCGAGCGAAAGCTCACCCGAAACGGCCAGCGTCGTTCGTCGCAAAAGCAGATCATCGAGATGTTCGACTGCCTCGTCCCGGATCAGGAACAGGATTTCACGCTCGGAATAACCGGGGTGTGGCAGTGGCCTTTCCGGTCCTGCAGTGATGAAGTCGGTGACTGTCTCGGCATGCGTACCATAACGCTCGAACAATTGAGCCATGCGCACCTCGGACATACGCCTCGCTGTCGCCAGGCCAGCCAGCCAAACCGGCGCGTTTGTGGGAAATGCGCGACCGCCGCCGATTGCGCGATCAGTTGTCGAAACAAGTCGTTGCCGACCAAGCTTTTCCAGAACGATATCTGCTGCCATTTCACCAAACGAGCGGAATGTCGTCCATTTCCCACCGATCATGCACAACACTGACGGGCCGTCGTCGCTCTGTTCGATGACCGTACAGAAATGGTCCCGTGGAATGCGTCCGGTAAAGCTGTCAGTGCTGGTGGGCAATGGCCTTACGCCGGAAAACTGGAAGACGATCTCGTCAGGCCTGACGCTGATGTCTGGCAGGACGAAGGCGAGTGATTGCAGGATATAGTCCCGCTCATCCGCCTCGCAACGCACCGCTTCGGGATTGTTCACCCGGATATCCGTGGAGCCGACCAGAACCTTGCCAAGATAGGGAAAGAGGATGCAAATTCGCCCATCCTCGTTTTCGTAATAAATCATGTGATCGGCAAGTGCGTCACGCAATTCCGCATTGTCGATGATCAGATGCGAGCCCTTGGTGCCGCCCATCAATGGCGCCGGGCGCGCCTGCGGTGGAAAAAGCGTTTCGTTGGCAATGTCGATCCAGCCGCCGGTGGCGTTGATGATCAATGCCGGATCGATGGTAACAGAGGTGCCGCCGAGATGGTCCTCAACGCGATAGCGCCCATCCTCTGCGCGGCGCAGTTCCGCGTAATTCAACGCCCAAACATCACCGTGCGCCTCCAAACCATCCCTCAGCAGTTCGATCCCCAATCTCTCTGGATGGCTCACCCAGGCGTCGAAATAGGTTGCGGAACTTTTGATATTGCGGTTGAGCGCGGGCCATTTTTTGAGTGTCGTGCGACGACCGCGAAACTGGTGACGCGGCATCAGTGCCCGCTTTCGCGTCAGGAAATCATAGATGCAGAGGCCAGCTTTGATTGCGAGGGCACCGCGGCGGCTGGGCCGACGGCTTAACCCCAGGAACCGGACGATGCCGTTGCCAAGACCGGAGAAGATATCGAACACAGGTACTGTTGTCGGGAGCGGCGCAACATAATGCGGCGCATTGCGTAGCAGGCGATCACGCTCGGCCAGCGACTCCTTCACAAGGTTGAACTCGCCATTTTCCAGATAGCGAAGCCCTCCATGGACCATGCGTGACAGGGCCGAACTGGCGCCCGAGCAATAATCGTGCTTCTCCACCAGCAATACATTCAGCCCTTGCAACGCGAGTTCCCGGAAGACGCTGACGCCATTGATGCCGCCGCCAATCACGCACACGTCCACCTTCGGGATCTGGCGGATCCCGTCCAATATCTCTTCACGCTTCATGATGGCGATCCGTTACCTGTCCATGTCAGTCAGTTTCACCGCTATGGCCGTATCGATGGCGGCAAGATCGGCAGCGTCCAGCCGGATTGTTCCAGCCCGCGCATTGTCCATTGCCTGTGTCGGGTTACGCGCTCCACAGAGCGCAAAGGTCACACCGGGCTGCGCAAGCGTCCAGGCGATCACCGTTTGAGCGATACTGGCACTGTGCTTTTCAGCAACCGGCCGGATCGTTTCGGCAAATGCCGTCGCCTTCTGCCGATTGCCGACGGAGAAGCGCGGATTGTGCTTGCGCTGATCGTCGCCAGAAAACACCCGGTCTGCCCCTATTGCGCCGGATAAGAGCCCCAACGCCAGCGACGAATAGCTCAATGTCGCGATGCCTTTGTCCCGAGTCAACGGCAGAAGGTCTGCCTCGATTTCACGATCAATCATGCTGTATCGCTCTTGAATGGCGTCGAGACCCCCAACCGCAATATAGGCTTCAAGATCATGGCGGCTGACATTGCTCGCTCCAATCGCCCGGATCTTGCCGGAGGTTCGAAGATCCTCCAGCGCCCGCATCGTCTCCTCAACCGGTGTCGTCGGGTCCTGCCAATGGGTGATGTAAAGGTCGATATAGTCGGTTCCAAGCCTTCTCAGGCTTTCTTCAACCTCGTGCTGGATCGCATCGCGACCGAGGTATCGGTGGACCGGCTTGCCGTCCTGATCGAAAAAGTGCCGCCCCTTTCGCGTATGCCAGACAAGGCCGCATTTGGTGGCAATAACCGCCTTCTCGCGGCGTCCGGCCAATGCCTTTCCGACGATCTCTTCGGAGCGGCCAAGCCCATAGGCTGGCGCAGTGTCAATCAGCGTGACACCGGCATCGAGCGAAGCCTGTATCGCAGCGATAGATTCTTTTTCGTCGGTGCCGCCCCACATCCAGCCGCCGATCGCCCAGGTTCCCAGCCCGACTGCCGAAGCGGAGACGCCGGACTTGCCGATCTCTCTTATCAACTGTTGCCCGCTCATATCCATTTCCCCTCGCCATTCGCCAGTTCCAATACCCGAGCGCCCGTTGCCTCGTCAGTCACCAGCGTATCCAGATGATTGCCGCGCAGAACGCTGAGGATCGGCGCTGCCTTGTTCGGCCCGCTCGCCACACCGATCTTGGTCGGGATCGAAGCGAATTCGGGCAGCGTCAATGACACCAGCGAACGGTTGAGGCTGTAGTCGCAGACCTGCCCCCGATCATCGAGCAGATGTGCAAGAAGTTCGCATGCCGCGCCAGAACGCTCGATTGCAGCGCGATCCGTGCTGGAAGATGGGTGCAGGTCGTAATAGCTTGAATCATCCGTCAGGATCGAACCGATGCCGACCACTGCGATCTTGGCTTCGCGGGCTCGTTCGAACACGTCGGCGACGGAGCGCATATTCATCAGCATGTCACGCTCAGCCGCACTATCGGCAAACAGCGGCGCATGGATTTGGTAGGAGTGACCGCCCAGCCGATCCGCCATCAACGTTGAGACGTGATTGACGTCGGTATAATGCTTTCCCTGCACACAACCGGTCGCCGGGATTACCTCCACAGCGAAGGGCCGCTGCGCCTGAAGCCCGGCCACTACAGCACTGACGCCCTTGCCGCCGGTGATGCAGATCGTATCTCCGTCGGTAATCTCCTCAAGCAGCAACCGAGCTGCCGCCTCACCAACCGCCTGAAGTGCCGTTTGCGGATTGTCAGACACGGTCGGCACGATCACGGCACGACCGATGCCGCCGAGCGCCAGAAGCTGTTCCTCCATGTCGACCAGCGGTTCGACGGGCGACTTGATCTTGATTTCGACGAGGCCGAGCTGGCGACCACGCTTGATGAGGCGGTTTACCGTCGCATGCGAGATGCCAAGCTGGTCGGCAATTTGCGCCTGTGTCAATCCTTCGAGAAAATGCAGGACCAGGGCCTGATGCATCTGCCTTGCGATGACAATTTCCTCGCGCGGCGCGTTAGCGGGTTTCCGTTTGGCAATCGGCATGTCAGGCAGCCTTCCGCTTATGAAGGAAATGGTCAATCGATACGGCGGCAAGCAGAATGCAACCCTTGATCATGTCTTGCCAATAAACCGAGACGTTTAGCAAGATCAGCGAACTTGTGACCACCGAAAGCAGGGCAATACCGAGAATTGCCCCCAGGATCGTGCCTGATCCCCCACTCAACGAGGCGCCCCCGATCACGGCAGCGGCAATGATGTTGAGTTCCATGCCAACACCGAAGGTGGGCGTCGCTGCACCGAAGCGGGACATGTAGATAACGCCTGCCACACCCGACAGCGTGGCGCAAAGTACTGTTACCCAGAATTTCACCTGATTGGTCTTGATGCCGGAATAGAGCGCTGCCTTCTCGTTGCTGCCGGTGTAGAAAACCTTGCGGAAGGCCGTTGCACGACGCAGCAGGAAATCGAAAAATACGACCACGGCGACGAAGATCAGAATGACAATCGGGACGCCCTGAAACGTGCCCTGCCCGATCGCCTTGAACGATGGCGGCAAGGTGAAGAGCGACAGCGGGGTGCCTTTGGTTATGATCAGGCAGACGCCGCGTACGATCACCATCGCTGCCAGCGATGTGATGAAGTGGTTCAAGCCCACGACCGTAACGAAGAAACCCATGACACAGCCGATCAATCCGCTGGCGATAATGCCGATCAGCGATGCGCTCCAGGGGTCGAGCCCCATCAGAAACAATGTCCCCGAAAGAACCATCGAGAAGCAGACGACCGAACCCACCGACAGGTCGATGCCGCCGACGATCAACAAGATCGTCATACCAACAACGACAATGCCTTCTACCGAAAACGACATCAGCATGGCCCGAAAATTGCCAAATGTCAGGAAGTGCGGCGACGCGAAGCTCATGGCGATGCAAAGCGCCAGAATGATCGCGATCAGTCCCGCTTCGCGCATCGTGCCCAGCCGTTTCCAGCCTGAGGCGCCTTTTCCATAGGTTGTTGTCACTGTTGCGCTCGTCATGACCGTCTTCCCAGCCCCTGTTTCCTGTTCATGCGACATGCTGTGATGCCTTCGAATTCTTGGGGTCATCAATGCCCGACGCAAGCCGCATGATCGCTTCTTCCGTCATCGCTTCGCCCTCGACTTCACCCATAACCCTACCCTCCCGGATGACCAGCACCCTGTCGCAAAGGCCGAGAAGTTCCGGCAGCTCCGATGAAATCACAATGATGCCAATTCCAGAGCGCGCGAGATCACGCAGCAGCCGGTGGATTTCCGATTTCGCACCAACATCAATGCCTCGCGTCGGTTCGTCCATCAGGATGACCTTCGGATTGACCGCCAGCTGCTTGGCTATGGCCACCTTCTGCTGATTGCCGCCCGAAAGCGACGAGACAGGCATGCCGATCCCGCCCATTCGCACGCCGAGCCGACGGGTGAGTTCTTGTGCGCGTTCGGCTTCAGCCTTGGAGTTCAATAGACCGAGCGGTCCGGTCAGCGATTTCAGGTCCAGGACAGCAATGTTTTGGGCAATAGAAAGATCGAGGAAGACCCCGGAACCCTTCCGGTCTTCCGAGAGATAGACAACCCCCGCCTGCACGGCGTCGGCGTAAGACTTCGCCCGAAGCTTCTGCCCATACAGAAACACCTCGCCCTCGTGAACAGGGCGCAATCCGCAGATGCCTTCGGCGATTTCGGTACGTCCCGATCCAATCAGCCCACCAACACCCAGAATTTCGCCTTGTCGCAAGTTGAAACTGACGTCTTTGAAACGGCTGTTGTCCCCAAGACCACGGACACTCAGAACGGTTTCTTCCGTACGCTCTTCCAAAGCCTGCTTTTCAGGATAGAGCTGCGTAATCTCGCGACCGACCATACGACGCACGATATCATCCGGCGTCAGGTCCGCGACGTTCTCTGTCGAAACATAGCGCCCATCGCGCAGCACGGTGACCCGATCACACAGGCTGAAGATTTCGGCCATGCGGTGGCTGATATAGATGATCGATATTCCCTGGGATTTCAGGTTTCGGATAATACCGAACAGAACCTTTGTCTCGGCTTCCGTCAGCGCCGCCGTTGGTTCATCGAAGATCAGAACTTTGCAATCGAGCGTCAATGCTTTTGCAATTTCGACCAGTTGCTGGTTGGAGATCGACAGTTCCGAGACCTTGCGGCGCACATCAATCGGTGCCAGCCGGTCCATCACTGCCTGCGCGGTCCGCTGTAACTCGGCGTAGTTCATGAAGGGCGAACGGCGACGATCTGTTGTCGCCATGAACATGTTCTCGGCCACGGTCACATCGGGGCAGAGCGCAATTTCCTGATGGACAAGACCAAGCCCAAGAGCCTGCGCAATGGTGGGCGACGTTACCCGGACCGGCGAACCCTCTACGCGGATTTCGCCTTCTGTCGGCTGCACCACACCGGCAATGATGTTCATGAGCGTCGACTTCCCCGCGCCATTTTCGCCGCAGATCGCATGAACTTCGCCCTTCGCGAGGCTGAAGTTCACGTCCGTTAACGCTTTCACCGCACCGAAATGCTTGCTCACGTTGCGGATTTCCAAAACGGACACAGACACCATGACATGCTCCTCCCCAAGCTTGCGGTGGCCATACGGAACTTAACCATCCCGGATGGCCGACACAAAAGGTTACTCGTCGATCCCTTTGGTGCCCCGCCGCTTCAGGTACTTGTCCCAATAAAAGTCGTCCGCATTCTCTGCCGTAACAATCGACAGCCCGTTGTCGACGAATGGAATGCTCATCGGATTGAAGCCGGAACGCTTGGAGTCGTTCATCGGGTCAATGAGTTCGGGATGCTTGGCGAGCCACAGCATCATGAAGCCCATATAGCCTTGCATGCCCTGATTAGGGTTGATCGAGCCGAACACCTGTCCAGCCTTGATCATATCGAGGATGTTGGCATTGACGTCGGCACACATGACGAGGATATTGCCGCCGCTTTCCTGATTGGCTTGGGAGGCCCCGATCGCCGAGTTGGCTTCCGGCATGAAAACCGCGCCCAGGTTTGGGTGTGCCTGAACCAGACTCATAAGCCCCTGATAGGCCTTGTTAGGGTCCTGGTTGGAGGCTGCGCGACCAACGAGCTTCAAGTCTGGATATTTTTCCTCCATCCGGGCGATGAAAGCCGCTATGCGCTTGTCATGGTTGTCCTGACCCGGATTTTCAAGAACGGCATATTCGCCCTTGCCGCCCATCTTCTTTGCAATCGCGTCGGCGGCATAGGTGCCTTCGCGGGTATTGTCCGAAGTGATGAACGAAATACGTTTCGAGAGTGGTGAGTCCGCAGCGAAAGTGACGACGGCAGTGCCCTGATCAATCGCCCGGTTGATAGGCTCAACGAAGGGGTCCGAGTTCATCGGATGGACAAGAATGCCCGCCGGATTTTGGGCCAGCGCCTGATCGAAGGTAGCGATCTGCTTGTTGACGTCATATTCCGGCGTGCCGGTATAGGCTGTCTCGCAACCGAACTGCTGACCGGCTTGTTTGAACATCTCGTAAACCGGGAACCAATATTCGACGCCCGAAACCATGACGTTCATGACATATTTTTCGCCCGGCTTGCAGCGAAACGGGTTTTCCGTTTCCGCGCTTGCTACACCGGTGAATAGCGTCGTTGCTAGGATCGCCGCTGCGGATGTACTTAGAAAATTGCGCAAGTTCCCTCCTTGAGGCCGAAGCCCCTCCCAATATCCTTTGTCGCCCTACCGAGCGGCCGATGAACTCTGAAGACCGAACCTCCTCCTCGAAATCCGGTAAAGCCAGATAATCGGAAGAAATTTGCTATGTCAATATAATTCACATAATGAAATATATTTCACACCACTCCGAGAAGCGTCGAGTACAAGTTGCTAATCCTGCGCGGGAAAAATCTTTGATGTTGTTATAAGCGCTGATGAGGAAGGCAGGCATGCGTGACGCGGATATGTGGCAGAACCATCAAGCAAAGTAGAATGGTGGTGAAACGCCTATTGAATAGATGCGGTGCAAGCGGCACTAGAACACCCGCTTCCACCGTCAGCTGTCAGCAATATGTGATTATGGCTTGCGCCTGCTATAGTCCCAAAGGGATTTATTGCTTGACGAAACGGCAATTGCGCCCTCTTTCATTGCCTTCGCAACATCGGTCTCATCACAGATAAAGCCGGAAGCCACGATAGGCGGGAGACGGCGTTTGTCCTCTGCAGAGAGATAGCCAAGCATGGGCGATGGCATGATCTGCACCAGATTGGGCCCGCTTTGCGAAATCGCCTTCAGGCTGCGCGGCCAGGTGGACCGGTCGGTCACAAAGACTTTCTGCATGGTCAGAAGGCCGCATTGCGCTGCCTTCTGGATTGTTGGAACACGGGTCGACAGCAGAACCGAAATGCCAATCTCTGCAAGGAATTCGATAGCTCCCTTGTCCTGCGACAGGCCTTCGCAACTGTCGATGTTCAGAACGATCAGCTTGTTGCTTTTTTTGAGCGCGTTGAGCACTTCGGCCACATGGCGCAAGGCAATGTTGGCGACAATGCCCACTTCCGCCTTGCTGTCCAGAAATGCCTGAAGATTATCCACGCCGTAGAGCGTCGCCATGACTGGCGCCCGCAAAAGCCGCTCACCGATCGTTCTGTCCAAAGTCATTCCATCATTTTCCGTCTCTTGGCATGTCGAGCGAAAGTCCGAGCTTGCCGGGGTTAAGCAGATTGTCCGGGTCGAGCGCCTTCTTCACCGTTTCAAGGAGAGGAAACGCAGAACCCAGAGCGTCCTTCATGTAAGGCGCGCGGAGCAGTCCGACGCCGTGGTGATGGCTCAAGGCTGCACCATACTTGATTAGAACGGCATTGGCAGCATCCCAGGCAGCACGATACCATTCGGCGCGCTTTTCCACTTCCACGTCGCCACGCAGCGAGAAATAGAGGCAGGCGCCGTCGACATAGGCATGCGACTGATGCGCCGAACCGGCCAGCGTCCCCGGCACTGCATTGATTGCAGCGACGACCTCGTCGTAGATCGCAGGCAGATCGCGCCAGCATCCCGTCATTTCCAGCGTATCGGCAACAAAGCCCGGGCTGCGCTTGAAGCCTTCGGCGCTCTTGCCGGTCAGATAGCGCGTGTCGAGCCACTTCTCGAAGATCGTGTCACCATCGAGCTTGTCACCGAGTTCGGCGCAAACCTTCTCGCTGATCGCCATCACGGCGTCGACCATTTCCTGAGCGCCTTCATCGGCGATCAGCAGCACGTTGCTTTCCGGCAGGCCGAACTGCACACCGCTTTCCAGCTCGTCGTAAAGACGCAGTGCTGCGGGATTGGCGCCGCCCTGCATGATACGGCGGCAGGCTTCCAGACCGATGCCGAAGCTCTTGAAGCCATAGGCGATCGCGCGGGCATAATGCGGCAGACGATGCAGCTTAAAGCGCGCCTTCACGATAATGCCAAGCGTGCCTTCCGAACCAATGAATAGCTGCTGGAGATCGGGTCCGATGGCTGCACGGGCATAGTTTCCAACCGTCACCAGCGAACCGTCCGCCAGCACGACTTCCATGCCGTACACCATGTCCTCGATCTTGCCATAGCGTGTCGAAAGCTGACCTGCGCCGCGGCAAGCGATCCAGCCGCCCACGGTGCTGATACCGAATGAGGACGGCCAATGGCCCATGGTCATGCCAAAGTCGCGCTGGATCATCTCCTCGAAAATATCGCCGAACATGCCAGCTTCAACTTCAACGATCTGGCTGTCCGCATCGAAGCTGACGAAACGGTTGAGATTGCAGACATCAAGCACAATACCGCCGCGCAACGGGAGTGCCGCGCCCGTAACGTTGGAGCGTCCGGCAGAAACCGTAACCGGAACTTTTGCTTCATGCGCAAGGCGCATGACGGACTGAACCTGTTCGACCGTCGAAACGCGAACGAATACGCCGTCGACCGTTGCGGGCTTTCCACCCGTTTCCGCGACCATGGTGCGCGCCCACCAGTCGCGGGTGTTCACGACGACATCTTCGCGCGCTGTCAGAACTTCGTCTGCAACGCCCCGCAGCTTTTCAACGAGAGCAGCGTCTACGGCAACGGCGTTCTGAGCCAGATCGGCCTCGGTGCCGATTTCCTTGATGCTGCCGGCATAATGCGGCTGGGTCGGTGCGCCAACGACATAATTTCCACGATTATAACCGCGTTTGATGGCTTCCTTGCTGATCATATTCAGTTCGCTCCTATGAGAATGGATTTTTCTTTTTCGGTCGCAGCCACATAAGCGGCGACCTGACGGTCGATTTCGGTTTGGGGGAGACCAAGCTCCTCACCCAGCAAAGCGCCCACCTTGGCGGCGGCACGGGCGGAAGCATCGCGCGCCATCAGGCGGGCACGCATACGACGCGACAGCACGTCATCGATGGTCCGGGCAAGTTCATGCCGGGCGGCGTAGATGACTTCGCCGCCGGTATAGGGCAACCCTTCCACAATCGGTTGGCAAAGTTCAGGACGAGCGGCCATCAGATCACTGACGAAGCGCGATTCCGTACCGTAACGTTCGCCCAGATGCGCCTCCATGCCACCCGAAGCGACGATTGCCTGCGCGTCATAACCGGCGGCACCGAGCAAAAAGGCTTTCTTGGTGGTGCAACGGCGGCGATCACCCAGAACTTTCGCGGCGGCATCCACCGTCTGTTCGGCCATATGGCGCGACGTCGTCAGCTTACCGCCCACAATCGTGACAAGGCCATCAGGCGCAACATGCACGGAATGGTCGCGTTTGACGTCCATGGTGCTGCCGCCCGATGAAGCGGCCACCAGCGGACGACATCCGGCAATGCTGCCGACGACATCATCCGGCGTCAGGTCGATATTGAGCGCGCTGCATGCGCCCTCGATCAGAAAATCAAGCTCGCGGCGCGTGCAATGCACATCATCGAGATCGCCCTGATAATCCTCATCGGTCGTGCCGAGATAGGAGACATTGCCCCAGCGCGTGATGGTCGCCCGGCGGCTACGGCCCGGCACGGGCACCGTCACCGTGCAGTCGTTGCGGATTTTCAGCCAGGGGATCGCCACGTGAACACCCTTTGCGGGGCGCACATGCAACGGCTTTTCGCCGTCCTTGCCAAGGCCCATCCAGTCGCGCAGCCATACGCCCGTCGCCATGATGACGGCCTTGGCGCGCACCCGAATTTCCTTGCCCTCGACGGTATGAACGATTGCGCCATCAACCCGGCCCGAACTGCGGGTGATCTCGGCAACTTTCGAGTGGTTGAGGACCGTCGCCCCATGAAAACCGGCCGAGCGGGCAAGCGCCAGCGTCAGGCGCGCATCGTCGACGCGGGCATCAAAATACATCAGGCCACCGCGCAGATACTCGTCCTTGAAGGTCGGGCAATGCGCCAGCACTTCCGCCGCAGTCAGCTTCTGATGCAGGATGCCTTCGCGCCATCCGCCTGCCAGATCATAGGTCCAGAGCAAGCCTTCAAACGCCTTGGCAAAGCGCGAGTCGAACACACCATCCCTTTCAAGAATGGGGAACAGGAAAGGCAGGCGCTGCACCAGATGGCTTGCGTTGCGGCGCAGGCGCTGGCGCTCCAGCAGGGAATGACGAACCAGCCCAAGATTGCCCTGTTCGATATAGCGCAAGCCGCCATGCACCATCTTGGAGGATTTCGATGATGTACCGGATGCGAAATCATCCTTCTCGACCAGCGCAACACGAAAGCCGCGCAGACTTGCGTCGAAGGCGCAGTAAGCCCCGGTCACGCCGCCGCCGACGATCAGAATATCGTAGGTTTCGGTGGCAAGACGGTCTTCCTGTTCCGAACGGTTCAGCCGCAGCGGTTCGGTGCGGATCATCCGGGCGCGATCCTTGTCCGCGCGCCGGGAGCGCAGATTCAGCATTTCAACTCCTGTTTAATGATAGTGACCGGATCGAACGCGTGCGACTTCCTCATCCGTGAGGGAATGCCACCGCGCTCTGCGGTCCTGTCTTTCCGCTTCGCTGGTCTTGGGGATAAAAAGATTGCCTTCGGGCAGCGTGGCGCGAGCTTCAGCAAGGTCGCTCCATAGCAAGCCATCGCTGCCTGCCAGAAATGCGGTTCCCCGCAGGCTCGCGCGATCCTGATCCGCCATGCGCCGCACCGGCACACCGCTGAGATCGGCCTGCAGCTGAAGCAGCGTATCGCTGGAGGAAAGCCCTCCACCTGCCACCACTTCCCGAACCGGAACGCCCGCCACTTTAGAGCTCGCCTCCGCACAGGAAACGACCGAATGCGCAATACCTTCCAGAATGGCATGAGCAAGATGCGCCCGGCTATGTGCCATCGAGAGCCCGGTCAGTGATGCCCGGCCATCGGGAACGATGTTCGGCTGGCGCAATCCCGTCAGGGTCGGCATGAAGAACAGCCCATCGGAAGACGGTACAGTTGCAGCCAGCTCGCTGATTTCCTTGGCATTCTCGAACCAGCGCATTTCATTACAGAGCCAGTTGAGCGCTGAACCGGTTGTGGCGGCGTAAGTCTCGACCGCGAAATGCGAGAGGTTCTCGCTCCGCCAGGCCGTCATGGTGAAAGTTGCCTCGTAGAGGCCGGGATTCTTTGGCGTCTGCTTTCCGATCACAAGATCGACGAAACTACCCGTACCGTGTACGCACATGGCTTGCCCTGCATCGTGACAGCCAAGACCGACAAGACCACCAAGCTGATCACCGCAAGACGCCTTGATCGGCACGCGGATACCGAGAATATCCTGGCGCGTATAACCGAAATCGTCAGCGTCCTGTTTCAGCGCGGGCAACAGCTCCAGCGGAAAATCCTGCGCCTCCACCCATTCGGTGAAGTAGCGGTTCTCAGCGAGAATATAGGCACCGGCAGAAGTCGCATTCGTCGGCGTGGTGACGGCCTTGCGTTCTTCGGACAGATTCCACAGCAGCCACGTGTCGACCGTGCCGAAAGCAAGCCTTTTCGCTTTCCATGCCTCGCGCACGGCGGGCGTCTCCTGCATGTGGCGCGCCGCCCATAGATAGATCGCGCGTCCGCCCACAGGACGTCCGGCAAGCGACACGAGTTTCGCGTCCCAGATGGCTCCGAGTGGTTTCAGTTCTTCGGCATAGCGCGAATCCTGCCAGACCATGGCGGGAACCAGCGCCCGGCCCGTTTGCGTATCCCACAGAACACCGGTGGCGCGTTGCGTGGCGATTGCCATTGCAGCAATCTCCACGTCCGCATCACGTGCGGCTGCAATGGTCTTGCCGCACATTTCGATGGTCTTTTGCAAAAGAACATCGGCGTCCTGCTCCACCACGTTGTGACGTGGTGAAGAGACGGCAAGCGTCGTGTAATTGACGGCGGAGACCGAACCGTCGGCCGCGACAAGCGCGGCCCTGGTTCCGGACGTTCCTTCATCAATGGCCAGAATGGCCTGTCTGCGTCCGTTCACATTATCCTCCGTTGTTACCGGTCGCCTTCGAACTGCGGCGCATTTGGCTCGTCATCCGGGCTGACCTTGGTGCGGGTCGGATCCCACTGAATGATCGAGCAGATGATGCAAGCGATCAGTGGAACCACCGACAGGATCAGGAATGTCGGGCCGAGGCCGTAGCTCTCACGGAAGAGCGGAAAGACCAGCAGGCCAAGGGCCGCTCCCATGGCGCCGAGTGCACCGATGATGCCGTTCGCGCCTGCACGCAGTTCGCTTCGGAACGAGAGCGACGACAGACTCTTGCCGTTTGCGCCCGGACCACCGGAATGGAACAGGATGAACAGCGATGGCACGATCACTGCAAGCCAGGTCGGCATGGTGTCATGGAACAGGCCCATGATGACAAGCATGACGAAGACTGCACCAAAACCGATGGCGGAAGCCTTGCGCAGGCCAAGCACGCGCCCGATGACAGGTGAAGAAAAGCCGCCGATGATACCGAATACGTTGAACACCAGCGTGCCCAACATGGCATAGATGAAATCCTTGCCGAACAGCGCTGCACTGATGAGGGGTAGATACCAGCCCACAGCAAAATACTGGATGGATTGCCCGATCTGGACAGTGGCCGCTAGAATAGTGCGGGGCAGATAGATGCCACGGAAAATCAGGGCAACATTGGCAATGCCGCGGCGGGCCTGATTGAGAACCGGTAGACGGTCTTCCGGAAGAGCGGCAACGAAATCGCGATGATAGATGCGTGTCATCGCACGGGCAGCCTCTTCCAGCCTTTCCTTGCGGGCAAGCCAGATCGGGCTTTCGACCATGAACATTGCCTGAAGCACCATGATGGCAAAGGCAAAGATACCAGTGGCCGCGACGGAATAGCGCCAGATCGCATCACCCACATCCCAGCTGTAGAACAGCATGGCCAGAAGCACATTGGTACAAACGGCTGTGTACCAGATGCCCTGCCATGTATTGAGACGGCTGCGCAGGCGCGCAGGGGTGAACTCGGCAAGGACGGCCATGGCGATGGCAAAGTCGATACCGTAGGCGGCGCCAACGAAGAAGCGTCCCAACAGAATGACTTCGTAGGAATGCGCGGTCATCACCAGCACTGCGCCGATGAGCGCGATGAGCTTTGCGAATATCAGCGGGCACATACGCCCCCAACGGTCGGCAATCCAGCCACCAATCGGATTGAAAGCGATCGACACCCACGCGGCGAATGAGGTCATCAATGCGACCTGCGCCGCGTCCAGTCCCAGATCGCGTGTCATTGGCCCAAGGCCTGCGCTCAATGCCGAATTGGCGAAGGCATCAAGAAACAGGCCACCAAGGGCGAGCCACCAGATGACACCGGCGCGGCCTCGAATGCCGTCATTCGCATCTATGTAGGAAATGATATCCGGTACGCCCCTAAGGGCTATTTTGCTTCCGTGCATTACGGCGTCCTCCCAACGTCGCTATGACATCTGCAAGAGGACTTATCCGGATTCCAGACGCAATAAGACCACCCTTGCAGATGGTCTTAAATCTTCAGTCTGCATTTGTAGTTATAGCCACTTTTTATGAGGAGTCAATGCACCACTTTTATCGCAGAAGCGACGCTGGATAATGCCGCTCTGAAGGAGGACGCACGGGCGGGCCAGCGCCGGGTATGCTGCGACATAGTCGGATGCGTAAGAGCTTGGCCGCAATCAAGACTTCAGCGCGCCAAGCAACTCTAGCAGCCCGGCTTTCAATGCCGCGACATCATCCTCATCGGCGCGCAACGCAATCTCGTTCATCGCGCCGTTGAGCAGTATGGCAAGCATAGTCGGGCCAGCTGAGAAGCGGATGGCGCCGGCATCGATCGCCTCTTCTACGCCGATGCGGAGGAGATCAAAGGAAAGTTCGCGATCAAGCGCTTCCCATCTCTCGCGCCCGAGTACACCTGGCGCATCGATAACAAGTATGCGACGGCTGTCCGGTCGGACCATAAAGTCAATCCACGAGAGAGAACCCTGCTCTAGCGCCTCGACAGGATTGGTCAAATCCTCGGTTGCGATTCGGATTGCTTCGGCCGCATCAACGGCGAGATCGCGACACACCGCCTCGAACAAATCCGACTTGTCCCGATAGTGATGGTAGAGCGCGCCCCGTGTCACACCGGCTGCGGCTATGATCGCCTCCGTGCTGGTTTGCGCATAGCCTTCCCGGGCAAACAGTGTTCGCGCCGCAGCAACCAACCGCCCCTTGGTCTGGCTCGTGCGAAGTTCATTCTTGGTCATTTCCGCTTCCTTCGGAATTTCATTGACAGACAGTCTGTTTGTTTTTAAGTCTTCCATGGAGACAGATAGTCTGTTTGTTTATAATAGGCAAGGAGGCCAGTATGCGATTTACCGACCGCTACCCCATCATCGTCACCCCAAACAAAAACGCGGCACGCGACTTTTGGGCAAAATATCTTGAGTTTGAGGTGGCTTTCGATAGTTCATGGTTTTGCCTGCTCGTCGCAGAGGGCGGAACGGCCTCAATCGCCTTCATGACACCCGATCATCCTTCGTCGCCCCCCGGCCCCGAAATCTACACCGGAAGCGGACTCTGCTTCGAAATGGAAGTTGCGGACGCAAAGGCCGCCCATGAGGAACTGGCAGGCAGGGGGCTGCCAATTACTTATCCGCTCACTGAAGAGCCTTTCGGCCAGCGCCGCTTTGGCTTCGCAGATCCAACTGGCTTGTGGGTGGATGTGGTCGAGCAAATCGCGCCGCAAAGAGACTTCTGGGACAAATATATGGTGTGATCCACACAATTCATCATCGCTCTCTAAACCGTGAGATGGTTCCGCGCCCTTTGTGTGTCGAGAACCTCCGCTGGACCGTCCAGCACGATCTCGCCGCGGTCCATGATGTAGACATGGTCGGCAAGTTCGCGACAGAAATCGAGATATTGTTCGACCAGAAGAATGGCCATGCCGGTGGAATCACGCAGATAGCGGATGGCGCGACCAATATCCTTTATGATGGAAGGCTGGATGCCTTCCGTCGGCTCGTCGAGCACCAGAATGCGCGGTTTCAGCACCATGGCGCGACCGATTGCCAATTGCTGCTGCTGGCCGCCGGACAGATCGCCGCCGCGACGCGGCAACATATCCTTCAGCACCGGAAAGAGATTGAATATCTCGTCGGGAATGAAGCGTTCCGAGCGCTTCAGCAAGGCATAGCCGGTTTCGAGGTTTTCCTTCACCGTCAACAGCGGAAAAATCTCGCGCCCCTGCGGAACATAACCCATGCCCCGGCTGGCGCGCGCATAGGGCGGCAGGCCCTTCATGTCTTCATTGTCGAACACGACACGCCCACCGCTCAGCGCCTGCTGGCCAGTGATAGCGCGCAGCAGGCTGGACTTTCCAACACCGTTGCGACCCAGAACACAGGTAATGCGGCCAGCCTCTGCCTTCAGCGATACCCCGCGCAGGGCCTGCGCCGCGCCATAGTGAAGGCTCACATTTTCAACGCTCAACATCTGTAGCCTTTCTAGCGCCCAAGGTAATTTTCGATCACCTTCGGATCGGAACTGACGAAATCGATAGATCCTTCGGCAAGCACGCTGCCTTCGGCGAGACAAGTTACCTTGACGCCCAGCTCGCGGATGAAGCCCATATCGTGCTCCACCACCACAACCGAACGCGTTTTCGCAATCTCTTTCAGCAGGATGGCCGTCTCGGCAGTTTCGGCATCCGTCATGCCCGCCACCGGTTCATCTACCAGCAGAAGCTTGGGCTCTTGCGCCAGCAGCATGCCGATTTCGAGCCATTGTTTCTGCCCATGCGAAAGATTGGCGGCGAGTTCATCCCGCCGCGCCCATAGCCGCACCGTCTTCAATATATCTTCGATGCGCTCGCGATCCGCCTTGTCCTGCCGATAGAGCAATGTCGCCCACACACCGCGCTTGCGGTCCAGCGCAAGCTCGATATTGTCCCAGACACTGTGGCTCTCGAACACGGTCGGCTTCTGGAATTTACGCCCAATGCCGATCTGGGCGATATCGGCCTCATCCTTCTTGGTCAGATCGATATTGCCCTCGAAGAAAACCTCGCCCTCATCCGGTTTGGTCTTGCCGGTAATGATATCCATCATCGTGGTCTTGCCCGCGCCATTCGGGCCAATAATGGCACGCAACTCGCCCGGCTCGATGACGAAGGACAGCGAGTTCAGCGCCTTGAACCCGTCGAAGGAGACGGACACGCCGTTGAGATAGAGCAGGCTGTTGGTGCTTTCGCTCATGGTGTCTCTCACTCCGCAGCCGATGCTTGCAGTTTGGCCTCATCGCCGGATGGGGTGGTTGCCGGTTTGCGCGACGCCATGAAGGCGCGGAACGTGCCGACAATCCCTTTCGGCAGGAACAGGGTAACGGCAACGAAGAGCGCGCCGAGCACGAACAGCCACATTTCCGGGAAAGCCGTTGTGAAGACGCTCTTGCCGAAATTGACCAGCACGGCCCCGATCACCGGCCCGACCAGTGTTGCCCGTCCGCCCACGGCCGTCCAGATCACAACCTCAATAGAATTCGCTGGCGTGAATTCGCCCGGATTGATGATGCCGACCTGCGGAACATAAAGCGCGCCCGCCACCGCCGCCATTATCGCCGAAACCGTGAAGATGAAGAGCTTGTAGTTTTCCGGACGGTAGCCCAGAAAACGCGTGCGACTTTCCGCGTCGCGCACGCTGACCAGCACCTTGCCGAATTTCGATTTGACGACTGCCGAACTGAAGATCAGCGCGACGGCCAGCACGAGTGCGGAAGCAGCGAAGAGTGCGGCGCGCGTACCGTCTGCCTGAATGTTGAAACCCAGAATATCCTTGAAATCGGTCAGGCCGTTATTGCCGCCGAAACCCATCTCGTTGCGGAAAAAGGCCAGCATCAGGGCATAGGTCATCGCCTGCGTGATGATCGACAGATAAACACCGGTGACGCGGGAGCGGAAGGCGAACCAGCCGAAGACGAAAGCCAGCAGCCCCGGCACCAGTAGCACCATCAGCAAAGCAAACCAGAAATGATCGAAGCCGAACCAGTACCACGGCAGTTCCTTCCAATTGAGGAACACCATGAAATCCGGCAGGCCGGGATTGCCATAG
The DNA here is from genome assembly GCF_037482325.1 of Ochrobactrum teleogrylli. Lineage (NCBI taxonomy): Bacteria > Pseudomonadati > Pseudomonadota > Alphaproteobacteria > Hyphomicrobiales > Brucellaceae > Ochrobactrum > Ochrobactrum teleogrylli. The sequence goes on along the minus strand of NZ_JBBHKQ010000002.1, from coordinate 985,454 downwards.
ACGCCGCGCGCGCCGATCTGCCGCACCAGATACATGCCCATGGCATAGCCGCCGAGTGCGAAGAAGGCGGCATGGCCGAGCGAGAGAATGCCGCAAAAACCCCAGACCAGATCAAGCGCCAGCGCCAGCATGGCATAGGTCAGATATTTGCCGATGAGCGACACCATATAGGTCGGCACATGCAGCGGATGATCCGGCGCCGTCAGCAGATTGAGAGCCGGAACGACCAGCGCAGCCGCGATCAGGATTGCAGCGGCGATAAAGACACCGCGGTCGAGTTTTTTGAACAGAAATGCCGTGATCATGCTTCCACCGCCCTGCCCTTGAGAGCGAACAAACCGCGCGGGCGCTTCTGGATAAAGAGAATGATGAGGACCAGCACCAGAATCTTGCCGAGCACCGCGCCAGCATAAGGTTCGAGGAACTTGTTCAATATACCGAGCGAGAAGGCGCCGACGAGTGTACCCCACAAATTGCCGACACCGCCGAACACCACCACCATGAAGCTGTCGATGATATAACCCTGCCCGAGATTGGGCGACACATTATCGATCTGCGACAGGGCCACGCCCGCCATGCCGGCAATACCGGAACCGAGCGCAAAGGTGAAAGCATCGACATAAGGCGTGCGAATGCCCATTGACGACGCCATGCGGCGGTTCTGCGTGACGGCGCGCATTTGCAGGCCGAAGTTCGACCGCTTCAAGACGGCCAGCAGCGTGAAAAACACGGCCAGCGAAAACACGATAATCCACAGGCGGTTCCAGGTCACGGTCATGCCGCCGAGTTCGAAAGCACCCGACATCCAGGAGGGATTGCCGACTTCACGGTTGGTCGGCCCGAAAACCGAGCGCACAGCCTGTTGCAGGATGAGCGAAATGCCCCATGTCGCCAGCAATGTTTCCAGCGGACGACCATAGAGAAAGCGGATTACGCCGCGCTCGATCACCAGACCGACCAGCGCGGTAAACAGGAACGCCAATGGCAGGGCGATGGCCAGCGACCAGTCGAACAGGCCGGGATAGCTGGTGCGGATGACCTCCTGCACCATGAAAGTGACATAGGCGCCCAGCATGACCATTTCGCCATGCGCCATGTTGATGATGCCCATGACGCCGAAGGTAATGGCAAGGCCGATGGCCGCAAGCAGCAGGACGGAGCCGAGCGACAGCCCGTACCAGACATTCTGCCCGGCGTCCCAGAAAGCCTGCCTTTGTTCGATATGACCGATGGCTGTATCGAGCGCGGCGGCAAGCTCTGGCTGCGCATTGGCGCGGGCGGCATTCAAAACCGACAAAGTGGAACGATCGCCATTGTTCTGAAGAAACTGCGTCGCCTTGAGCTTGTCGGCAACCGGACGGTCCGTTGCCAGCAGCGCCGCAGCCTGCGCCTTTTCCAGAAGGGCGCGGATCGCGTCGTCCTGTTCCTTGGCCAGTGCCGCCTCGATCGGCTCAAGCGCATCCGCATCGGCGCTTGCGGCAACGATCTCCGCAGCCTTCAGCCGTTCGGCCCGGTTGGGGCTCATCAGCGTGAGACCGCCCAAGGCCGTGCGAACCGCGCGGCGGACGGAATTGTTGACCTTGACCTTGTCCATCGCGGCTTTGGGCGCCTCGCCCGCCGCTTCACCGCCGACCGGATCGGTAAGCTGGAAATTAGCGCCGGATGCTTTCGTGATGAAGACGCGACCATCCGACTTGCGTGCATAAAGATCGCCATCGCCAAGCGCGTTCAGCACAGGCACGACGCGCGTGTCGCCGGTGCCCGTAAGCTCGGAAATTCGTTCCTGCATCTGGGCAAAATTCGCCTTGCCCAACGCATCGACAAGCCCCTGAAATTCATCCGCCCGGGCTGTCGTCGCCAGTGCGGCAAACAGGACGGACATGACGAGCAGGACGGCCCGTATCCGGCGCTCCATGGCTGATTTCCTCAATAATAGCTGCATTCTCTATTGTGATTGCAAGGGGCGGGCCCGTTCTGCCCGCCCTCTGCATCCCCCGTTATCAGGACCCGCCCTGACCGCCGCACTTGCCCGTTTCGACGTTAAAGTTGCCGCAGGACATCGGCTTGCGCCAATCGGAGATCAGGTTCTTGGAATCCGGCAGATAATCGGACCATTCGTCACCGACGATCAGGCCCTGCGTCTGGCTGACGATTTCAAACTGACCGTTGGACTGGATTTCGCCAATCAGCACCGGCTTGGTGATGTGATGGTTCGGCATCATGGTCGAATAGCCACCCGAAAGATTCGGGACAGACACGCCGACCAGCGCGTCGATCACCGCATCCTGATCGGTGGTTCCGGCCTTTTCGACGGCCTTCAACCACATGTTGAACCCGATGAACGATGCTTCCATCGGATCGTTGGTGACGCGTTTGTCGTCCTTGGTATAAGCGTGCCAGGTTTCGATGAACTTGGCATTGGTCGGGTTATCGACGGATTCGAAATAGTTCCAGGCCGCGAGATGGCCGACCAGCGGTGCGGTGTCGATACCGGCCAGTTCTTCCTCACCGACCGAGAAGGCCACGACCGGGATATCTTCCGCCTTCACGCCCTGATTGGCGAGTTCCTTATAGAACGGCACATTGGCATCGCCATTGACGGTCGAAACCACGGCGGTCTTCTTGCCGGCTGCGCCAAAGCCCTTGATCGCCGCCACTTCGGTCTGCCAGTCGGAGAAACCGAACGGCGTGTAGTTGACGCGGATATCTTCCGGCTTCACGCCCTTGGACAGCAGATAAGCTTCGAGGATTTTATTGGTCGTGCGCGGATAGACATAGTCGGTGCCTTCCAGAACCCAGCGTTCGACGCCTTCGTTTTCCATCAGGTAATCGACGGCGGGAATAGCCTGCTGGTTCGGCGCGGCACCCGTATAGAACACGTTGCGCTCGGATTCCTCGCCTTCATATTGCACTGGATAGAACAGGATATTGTTCAGTTCCTTGAAGACCGGCAGGACCGATTTGCGCGACACCGAGGTCCAGCAGCCGAACACGGCCGCGACCTTGTCCTGGGAAATGAGCTGGCGGGCCTTTTCCGCGAAAAGCGGCCAGTCCGAAGCCGGATCGACGACGACAGCCTCGAGCTTCTTGCCCAGAAGGCCGCCCTTCTTGTTCTGCTCTTCTATGAGCATCAGCATGGCGTCCTTGAGCGTCGTTTCCGAGATCGCCATCGTGCCCGACAGCGAATGGAGAATACCGACCTTGATCGTGTCTTCTTCGGCGAGTGCGCCAGAAAGGCTAGGGATGGTGAGCGCGCTTGCAAAAAGTGCGGCAAGCATCTGCGACCGGAATGTCATTGCGTGTCCCTCTCTGTTGGTTGGTCCCGATTTTTCGGGTTACTGCCAACTATTGGGGAGAGGGAGCCGTTTCCTTATACGTTAAATGACGTAGTTACTGGGGTGAAATATGCATTCATAGAATTACCTGCTATCTCTCTTTGAAACGGCACAGCAAGGAGCCGGAGGGGAAATGGAGCAGCATGGCAGCGCGGCAACGCATCATCCCGGTCCGACGGGAATATAACCGCTGGGTCGCGGATGAAACGCTGGAAGATTACGCGCTGCGCTTCACCGCGAAAAGCGCGCGCCGCTTTTCGTCCAATCGCATCGCTCATACCGCCATCGGCGCAATCTCCTTCCTCGCGCTCGAAGCCATCGGCGGCGCGATCACGCTATCCTATGGCACCAGCAACGCCGTAGCCGCCATTATCGTCGCAAGCCTCGTCATGCTGGCGGTCGGCCTGCCGATAAGCCGCTATGCCATACGCCACGGCGTCGACATAGACCTTCTGACACGCGGCGCGAGTTTTGGCTATATCGGATCGACCGTCACCTCGCTCATCTACGCGACCTTCACCTTCCTGCTCTTCGCCATCGAAGCTTCCATCATGTCGGGCGCTCTGGAACTGGCCTTCGGCATCCCGATGTGGATCGGCTATGTCATCAGCGCCGTCGTGGTCATACCGCTCGTCACCTATGGCGTACGCATGATCAGCCGCTTCCAGATCGCCACCCAGCCCTTCTGGATCGCGCTCAATATTCTGCCCTTCATCTTCATCGCACTGGCAGACTGGGGAAAGTTCGACCTCTGGCTGACCTTCTCCGGCATTCAGGCTGGATTTACCGGCGGCGATAGAGCGCCCTTCGTACTGGCGCAGTTCGGGGCCGCCTCGGCAGTCATTCTGGCACTGATGGCGCAGATCGGCGAGCAGGTCGATTTCCTGCGCTTTCTTCCCCCTGAAGGCCAACGCAAATGGCGGCACAAGATCGCGGTCTTTCTCGCCGGTCCCGGCTGGGTCGTGCTCGGCGCGCCCAAACTGCTGGCCGGATCGTTTCTGGTGGTACTCACGCTGAGTGCCGGTGTTCCCGCCGATGTCGCAGCCGATCCGGCGCATATGTATCTGACGGCTTTCGGCTATATGATCCCGTCCCATACAGCGGCTTTGCTGTTGACCGTCGCCTTCGTCGTGGTCTCGCAACTGAAGATCAACGTCATGAACGCCTATGCCGGATCGCTTGCGTGGTCTAACTTCTTTTCCCGCCTGACGCACAGTCATCCCGGGCGCGTCGTCTGGCTAGTGTTCAATGTGTGTATCGGCCTTCTTCTGATGCAGCTTGGCATTTACAAGGTGCTGGAACAGACGCTCGGCGTCTTCTCCATCGTTGCCATGGCCTGGCTTTCCACGATTTCAGCCGATCTCTTCATCAACAAACGTCTTGGCCTGTCGCCGCCCGGTATCGAATTCAAACGCGCTCATCTCTATGACATTAACCCGGTCGGCACCGGCACCATGGCCATTGCGTCATTCGCGGCATTGGCCGCGCATTTTGGCGCTTTCGGGGCTATGGCCGCAGCGCTTGCGCCCTTTATCGCACTTCTGGTGGCCTTCATCGTTTCACCGCTGATCGCGTGGAAAACAGGCGGCAAATATTACCTCGCGCGCAAGCCGCGCAAATCCTGGCAAAACCAGCTCACCATTACCTGTTCGGTCTGCGAGCATAATTTCGAGCCGGAAGATATGGCCTGGTGTCCTGCTTATGCGGCCCCGATTTGCTCGTTGTGCTGTTCGCTCGACAGCCGCTGCCACGATCTTTGCAAGCCGAAAGCACACATGCGCGCCCAAAGTGCCAAAGTAGCCAATGCGCTGCTGCCTGCCGCCGTCATCGAAAAATTCTCGACACGGCTCGGACGCTATGCAGTGACGGTGGCCGTTTCCGTGGCTTTTCTTGCTACCATTCTCGGGCTCGTGGCTTATCACGCAGGTGCGGCATCGCCGGAAACTGCGCAGGTCGTCAATCGCACGATCCTGATTGTGTTTTTCGTTCTGGCACTGATCGCCGTCATCGTCTGCTGGTTCTATGTGCTGGCGCATGACAGCCGCATCGTTGCGGAAGAGGAATCCTCGCGACAAACCGCACTTCTTTTAAAGGAAATCTCCGCGCACAAAAGAACCGACGCGGCGCTGCAACAGGCCAAAGACAATGCGGAAGCCGCCAACCGGGCCAAAAGCCGCTATGTCGTTGGCCTCAGCCACGAATTGCGAACGCCGCTGAATGCGGTGCTGGGTTACGCCCAGATATTGGAGCGCGACGAAACGATTCCCCCAGCCCGACAGCCTTCGATCAAGCTGATCCGCCGCAGCGCCGATCACCTTTCGGGCCTGATCGACGGGCTTCTCGATATATCCAAAATCGAAACCGGCCATTTGCAGGTCTATTCCAACGAAATCAATCTGCATGATTTTCTCGACCAGATCATCGACATGTTGAAGCCGCAGGCGGAAGCCAAGGGCATAAGTTTCCGCTACCGCAAGGTCGAAGCGCTGCCGCAATATGTGCGCACTGACGAAAAGCGCCTGCGTCAGATTCTAGTCAATCTGCTCACCAATGCGATCAAGTTCACCGAGAAAGGGGAAGTCGCGTTGGAGATTGCCTATCGCAATCAGGTCGCCACCTTCAGGATCATGGATACCGGACGCGGCATTGCGGACAAGGACCTTGAGCGCGTTTTCGAACCCTTCCAGCGCGGCGAGGCCGAACATACCCGCCATCTGCCGGGCCTCGGTCTCGGCCTGACCATCACCAAACTCCTGACCAATACGCTTGGCGGTGAGCTTTCCGTCACCAGCGCCTATGGCAAGGGGTCCACATTTCAGGTTCGATTGATGCTGGGCGCCATCGACCGCCCGATCAATCTGGCCGCACCGACGCGAAAAATCCAAAACTATACCGGCCCGCGCCGCACTCTCATTGTGGTCGATGACAATGACGATCATTGCGCGCTGATGCGTGAAATCCTGACGCCGCTTGATTTCATCGTACTGACTGCCAAAAGCGGGACGGAATGCCTAACACTGATCGAAGGTATTCGTCCCGACCTCTATTTTATCGACATCCGAATGCCGCAGATGAATGGCTGGGAACTGGTGACCCGCCTGCGCGAGAAAGGCGAGAGTGTGCCGATCATCATGCTCTCGGCCAATATCGGCGATGGCACCCGGCCCGACAGCCTGCCGGACAATGCGCATAACGACACGCTGACGAAACCATTCGATATCCGGCAAATTCACGCCAAACTGGCGGTGCATCTGGGTATCGACTGGGTTTACGAAGAGAACCAGGAAAAAAAGCTGCAGTCGCGCGCTACAAGCATCAACAGCCCCGCGATTGCCGATTTGCAGGAACTGATCCGTCTGGGGGAGATCGGCTATGTTCGCGGCATCGAAGCCAAGCTCGCCCTTCTGGCGCAGGATGAACACCTTCAACCCTTCGTCGACAACGCGCGCGAATATATACGCGCCTTCAACATGTCGGGCTACGATATGTTCTTGCGCAATCTGGAACAGAAAATGGATAACCGGCCATGAGCGTTCTTCCCCGCGACACGGTTCTTATCGTTGACGATTCTCCGCAGACGCTCGGCTTCCTGACCGAAGCGCTGGAACAGGCTGGCTACTCCGTGCTGATCGCAACATCCGGCAGCGCTGCGCTTGGCATTGCTGAACGTATCACACCGGACATGATCCTGATGGATGCAATTATGCCCGGAATGGACGGGTTCGAGACCTGCCGCCGGCTCAAGGCAAATCCAGCCATCTCGCAAGTGCCCATCGTATTCATGACCGGCCTGACAGAAACTGAACATATCGTCCATGCGCTGGAAGCGGGCGGTGTCGACTATTTGACCAAGCCCATCAATATTGATGAGCTGCGGGCGCGCATAAGGGTGCATCTCACCAATGCCCGCTCCGTGCAGAGTGCCCGCGTCGCGCTCGACGCCAGTGGCAGACATCTGTTTGCGGTGGACCGTGACGGCGCCATTCTCTGGTCCACGCCGCAGGCGATGCGCCTGATGGATAGTGCCAGTGAGAATGGGAACGGCCAGCTGCTTTTGCAGCAAAAATGCGCCGAGTTGCTACGGGCACGGGACCGACAAGGAATCTCCAATGATAGCCCGGAATTCGTCACGACCAACGGGCAGATATCCCTGCAACTGGCGCATCTCGGTTCGACCGGTCCCAATGAGTTTTTGTTCCAGCTGACTGCGATCAGCGAAAACGGCGAACAGGACATGCTACGCCGTCACTTTGGCCTGACGGCGCGAGAAAGCGATGTTTTACTTTGGGTAGCCCATGGAAAAACAAATCGTGACATCGGCACTATTCTCGACCTGAGCGCTCGCACTGTGAACAAACATCTGGAGCAAATCTATATTAAACTTGGGGTCGAGAACCGTGCGGCAGCAGCTGTGAAGGCTACCATCGTTCTTCATAGATAAAAGCTTGGCACTCCAGGAAGCGCCATTTTTACTTCTGCGTGAACAGAGAGCTTGAATTGCATTATTTGCGATCAGGAAAATTTTCAGCGTTCTCAACTGCTGCGGCGAAGAGTTCGTCTCGGGATCGGGTCCCGACCCCACTTTGCAAGCCCTCGTCAACGAAGTGCTGCATAGCGGCAATTTTATCGCTGCGCATCTGATCTTTACGGATCAAATCGCGCACATAGTCGCTCGCGTTTGAATAGCGTCCTGTCTTTGCCTGCGCCTCAACCCATTCTTTCATCGGATGAGGGAGCGATACGTTCATGGTTGCCATTTAGGTCTCCCTTTTTTGGCTTACATTGTGCATTGGCAAAGTTTGTCAATTCAATTTCAACGACTCTGCCGCAGTGACTATGTGCCGAAATTGTGGCAACGAAGGAGGATGAAAGCACTCAGAGCATCATTACGTGATAATCAGATTGCGACCACCTTTGTGGCGTTTATCTGCGCGTTTTTGATGCTTCAGGGAATGCTGTCGGGCTTCACACGCAGCGCCATGGCTGGAAGCGAATACGAGAATGTATTCGGAGTAATCTGCTCGACCGCCGGAGCAGTTCATCTGCAAGCCAATGAAGATGACCACAAAACGCCGTCCAAATCTGGTGATTGCCCGTGTGCCTCTCTTTGCCGACTGGCATCGAGTGCCCTGCAAGTTGCGCTGACACCCACCCAGGCGTCTTTTCAGGAGCCCATTCGCAGCACCAGTCTGGTCCGATATTCAGTAATTTCGGCAGCCTCCAGTCCACAATCAAGTTTCTATTCTGAAGCCAGGGCTCCGCCGCCAATCTCCTGAACAGTTCACCTGGCGCAACCCGCCACATGGAATTCAGGAGAATTGCAATGTCTGAAGACACTCAAGGCGCGGCGCGTTCCGCATCCGCCCCATCCGATCTCTATCGTGCCGTTTGGCGCTGGCATTTCTATGCCGGTCTGCTTGTCCTTCCCTTTATGGTCACATTGGCAATAACAGGTGCTTTGTACCTGTTTCAGAACGAACTTGACGGGATCATTCACGCCGACCTCAAGCGCGTCCAAGTTCAGGAAACTTCAAAAGTTTCTCCATCAGCAATGGTGGAAACATCTCTCGCAGCCGTACCGGGAACCGCGATCAAATTTACCGATCCGGCAAGCCCGAACAGCTCTGCCGAGATAACGGTAAACACGCCGGACAATGGGAAGGTCGCTGTTTACGTAAACCCTTATTCGGGAAGTGTGCTTGGATCGTTGCCTGATCGTGGCACAGTGATGTGGACGGTCCGATATCTGCACAGTCTGAAATATTTTGGGTCCTACGCCAGAATGGCGATTGAGATTGCCGCGGGATGGGCGATACTTCTGGTGGGAACCGGAATTTATCTCTGGTGGCCACGAAAGCAGTCCGGCGGTGCCGTGAGCGTGCGGGGCACCCCATCAAAACGTGTGTTCTGGAGAGATACGCATGCGGTAACCGGTATCGTTGTTGGGTTCTTTATCGTTTTCCTTGCCGTTACAGGAATGCCATGGTCTGGCGTATGGGGTGGGAAGGTAAACGAATGGGCGAATGGCAACAATTTCGGATATCCTGCTGGCGTCCGTGTTGCCGTTCCCATGTCCGATGAACACCTGGATCATATTGCGAAAACAAGCTGGTCGCTTGAACAGGCGCAGGTTCCCATGTCGTCGGGCGACCATGACCAAATGAGTTCCATCGGCCTTGATAAAGCCGTGGCAAAATTTGACGATCTTGGGCTTCATCACGGTTACGCTGTCAATATTCCAACAACTCCGACGGGTGTATTTACCGGATCGGTCTACCCTGATGATCTGTCGCAACAACGGGTTGTCCACCTCGATCAATATTCAGGAAATGTTTTGATCGATATGAGCTATGCAGACTATGGGCCGCTTGGAAAAGCGCTGGAATGGGGAATTAATACCCATATGGGCCAGCAGTTCGGTCTCGCCAACCAGATTATCCTGGCGCTTGCCTGTATTGGCATCGTGCTCTTGGCGGTTTCTGCCGGGGTTATGTGGTGGAAGCGGCGTCCCGAAGGCTCTCTTGGCGTTCCGCCGATGCCGGGTGACAGGCGGGTATTCCGGGGACTGTTGCTTATTCTCGTGATTGGCGGAATTGTGTTCCCACTCGTGGGAGCGTCCCTGCTCGTAATGCTCGTCCTTGACTGGATCTACACGCGCTCGCGAGACCGAGCGAGAGCCGATCGGAAAGCACGAGCCTAGCATCCACTTTGCTATTTCTTAGAGCACGAAACTGACCATCCTCGATGGTCAGTTTCGCAAACTTGAGGCCGATCTGGAAAGCTGGCCAGCCTTCGCGTAGCGGACTTAAAACTCCCAGTCTTCATCCTCTGTCGCCACGGCCTTGCCGATGACATAGGAAGAGCCCGAACCGGAGAAGAAGTCGTGGTTTTCGTCAGCATTCGGCGAAAGTGCTGACAGGATAGCCGGATTGACCTTACAGGCCTCAGCTGGAAACAACGCTTCATAACCGAGATTCATCAGCGCCTTGTTCGCGTTATAATGCAGGAACTTCTTGACGTCTTCGGTCAGGCCGACGCCGTCATAAAGCGCTTCCGTATAGCGAACCTCATTATCGTACAGTTCAAGCAGCAGCTCGAAAGCAAAGTCCTTGATTTCCTGCTTCTGCGCTTCGCCCAGCACTTCAAGCGCATGCTGGAACTTATAGCCGATATAATAGCCATGTACGGCTTCATCGCGGATAATGAGCCGGATAAGATCCGCCGTATTGGTGAGCTTGGCGCGGCTCGACCAAAACATCGGCAGATAGAAACCCGAATAAAACAGGAAGCTCTCCAGAAACACACTGGCGATCTTTTTTCTGAAAGGATCATCCGCACGATACTGTTCGAGGATCAGTTCAGACTTGCGTTGCAGGAACTCGTTTTCTTCCGACCAACGATAGGCGTCATCGACATCCGGTGTCAGACAAAGCGTGGAGAAGATCGAAGAATAGGAGCGCGCGTGGACCGCTTCCATGAAGGCGATGTTGGAAAGCACCGCCTCCTCATGGGGCGTTGCCACGTCCTCCATCAGCCCCACTGCGCCGACGGCGTTCTGGATCGTGTCGAGCAGGGTCAGACCCGTGAAGACACGGATCGTCAGCTGCTTTTCCTGCGGCTTCAACGTTTCCCAGGACTGGATATCATTGGAGAGCGGCACCTTTTCCGGCAGCCAGAAATTACCCGTCAGTCGGTTCCAGACTTCCAGATCCTTGTCGTCTTCGATGCGGTTCCAGTTGATGGCGCGCACGAGACCCGGGGTCTTTCCTTTGCCGGTTTTGAATTGCATGTTCATTGGATTTCCTCTGGTCACATCTGGAACTTACAAAGCGCAGGAAACGCAGCCTTGCACCTGTGTCCCCTCAAGCGCCATCTGGCGCAGCCGGATGTAGTAGATCGTCTTGATGCCTTTCTTCCAGGCATAGATTTGAGCCCGGTTGATGTCGCGGGTCGTGGCCGTGTCGCGGAAGAACAAGGTCAGCGACAGACCCTGATCGACATGCTGGGTCGCAGCCGCATAGGTGTCTATGATCTTTTCCGGCCCGATCTCATAGGCGTCCTGATAGTAATCGAGATTATCATTGGTCATGAATGCAGCCGGATAATAGACGCGACCGATCTTGCCTTCCTTGCGGATCTCGATCTTGGACACAATCGGATGGATCGAAGAGGTGGAGTGATTGATATAGGAGATAGACCCGGTCGGCGGCACGGCCTGTAGGTTTTGGTTGTAGAGGCCACCCTCCATCACCGCCTTTTTCAAATCGCGCCAGTCATCCTGCGTGGGGATCGCGATGCCTGCCTTTTCGAAAATCTCACGTACCTTTTCGGTCGCGGGCTGCCAACACTGATCCGTATATTTGTGGAAATATTCACCTGACGCATATTTGGATTTTTTAAAACCGCTGAACGATTTGCCCGCTTCGACGGCAATGCGGTTGGAAGCACGCAGAGCGTGGTAAGTCACGGTGTAGAAATAGATATTCGTGAAATCCACCCCTTCTTCCGAACCGTAGAAAATCCGCTCACGGGCCAGATAGCCATGCAGGTTCATCTGACCAAGGCCGATGGCGTGGCTTTCATCATTACCGCGCGCGACAGACGGCACCGAGCTGATATGGCTCAAATCAGAAACCGCCGTCAGCGCCCGAATGGAGGTCTCGATGGTCTTTCCAAAATCCACTGAATCCATCGCGGCTGCGATGTTGAGCGACCCCAGATTACACGAAATATCCTTGCCGAGATGGGCATAGGAAAGGTCTTCATTAAAGATGCTGGCTTCGCTCACCTGCAGAATTTCCGAGCAAAGATTGCTCATGGTGATGCGCCCGTCGATCGGGTTGGCGCGGTTCACCGTGTCCTCGAACATGATATAGGGATAGCCGGACTCAAACTGGATTTCCGCCAGAACCTGGAAGAATTCGCGCGCGTTGATCTTCCGCTTGTGGATGCGCGCATCATCGACCATTTCACGATATCTTTCCGTGACCGAAATCTCGGTCAGCGGCTGACCATAGACCCGCTCCACGTCATAAGGCGAAAAGAGATACATATCCTCATTGTTGCGGGCGAGTTCAAAGGTGATATCCGGGATCACCACACCGAGCGACAAGGTCTTGATACGGATTTTCTCATCGGCATTCTCGCGCTTGGTGTCGAGGAAGCGCATGATATCGGGATGATGGGCATGCAGATAAACCGCACCGGCTCCCTGTCGTGCGCCAAGCTGGTTGGCGTAGGAGAATGAATCCTCCAGAAGCTTCATCACGGGAATAATGCCCGAAGACTGGTTCTGGATCTGCTTGATCGGCGCGCCGGATTCGCGAATATTCGTCAGGCTCAAGGCCACGCCGCCACCGCGTTTGGAAAGCTGCAATGCGGAATTGATGGAACGTCCGATGGACTCCATATTGTCCTCCACCCTCAACAGGAAACAGGACACGAGTTCGCCGCGCTGCTTCTTGCCCGCATTGAGGAATGTCGGCGTTGCAGGCTGATAGCGACCGGAAATGATTTCATCGACAAGGTCACGCGCCAGTTGCTCGCTGCCGCGCGCCAATGCCAGCGCCACCATGCAGACGCGGTCTTCATAGCGCTCCAGATAGCGCTTCCCGTCGAAGGTTTTCAGCGTGTAGCTGGTGTAATATTTGAAGGCGCCCAGAAATGTCGGGAAACGGAACTTTCTCGCATAGGCCTCATCGAAAAGATCACGCACGAAATTGAAGGAATACTGGTCGAGCACGGCCTGCTCGTAATAGTTCTCGGTTACCAGATAATCCAGCTTCTCCCGCAGATTATGGAAGAAGACCGTATTCTGATTGACGTGTTGAAGAAAATATTGCCGCGCAGCTTGCCGGTCACGGTCCAGCTGGATGTTGCCTTCATCGTCATAGAGATTGAGCATTGCGTTCAGCGCATGATAGTCCAGCCCATCCGTAGATTTGACGGGCTTGGGGCTGTTCGACGCTGCCGCTTGTGGCGCGTCCTCCGCAATCGGCTCTGCATCGCGCTCGCGGATCAGGGTTGTGTCGGCCGTGTCCAAAATCGTTCCATCCCGTTCCTGACATTGCCAATGTCTTCATCGGTTCCCAAAAGCTCGAAGCGATAAAGATAGGGAACCTGACATTTGGCGGAGATTATTTTGCCGGCTATGCCAAAAGCTTCGCCGAAATTGCTGTTGCCCGCGGCGATCACGCCGCGGATCAGCGAGCGATTGCCCGCATTGTTGAGAAACCGGATGACGGGCTTTGGCACCGCCCCCTTGGTTCCACCGCCGCCATAGCTTGGCGTCATGAGCACGAATGGCTCGTCTATCTGCAACAGGCTCGTGTCATCCTCACCCCTTTGGAGGATGGGAATGCGCCTCGCGCGCATTCCAAGCCGCTCTACGAAACGGTGCGTGTTCTCGGAGCGACTGGAAAAATAGACAAGGAGACCCATTGCAGAACTCATGGCGAAGCCACGGTCACGAAAGGCCGTTGATCATATCCGGGCGAAAACCGGCCCAGTGGGTTTCACCGGCCACGACGACCGGCACCTGCCGGTAACACAGCCCCCTCACGAGATCGAAAGCCTCCATATCTGCAGAAATGTCGATGACCTGATAATCAATCCCCTGGCGGTCGAGGGCGCGGGTTGTTGCGGTGCACTGGACGCAGGCGGGTTTGCTATAGACGGTAACGTTCATTTCTTCCTCACTGGATTGGGCGCAAGCTGACTGGGACCCGTCCGCCGTATGGGGGACAGATGCGCATAAAAGATCGTTCGCGCACGGGACATGCGCGTGAAGACGGACAAAATGGGGAAAGTCAGCGATGCATGAGCACCACTGGACCGCGCAAAATCACCTCTGGAAAGGTGGTCCTGAACTGAAAGGACAATACAAACTGCACAATGTGTCAGACATGGACTTCACCCCGAAGCTTGTGAGCGGGTATTCGGGGTAGCAATCGGCAAGAAGCACAACTCGCCTCAATGACTGCACACCAACCGGACACCCCGCCCGTGGACGTTCATTGCTCAAGGCAGGTCTCCTGGCTCACGGGTCAGCGCCCTTGTCGGTCTTCCCAGCTTACGCCAGTGACATGATCAACAAGAACTCACCGTTTACAGTTGCGGGGGCAGCTTCGGCTTCGTCTCAACCTTCATGGCGGCGACTCACCGAATTCCCTCTTAGCTTTCGACCCATCGAATCGAAAGAACCTAGAACACTATATATAGTAGTCTAAGTTAAAAATCGGTCAATAGATAGTTGCGGAAAACGCGCGTCGGTGGGCGAATACGTCAATCGCGACGACGAAACGACGAGGCATCGATGTCGTGCCTTTGCAGCCTTGCATAGAGACTACGGCGCGGCAGTTGCAGCACTTCAGCAGCAACGCCCACATCGCCATTGCATCGTTCGAGCGTGGCGCGGATGACCCCTTCCTCGAACCGATCCATCTGTTCGGATAACGGCAATGTGCTCGGTTCATGTTCAGGGTCATGCCGCAAGCCAAGCACCACCTGTTTGGCATAATTGCGCAGCTCGCGCACATTGCCCGGCCAGTCGTCGGAATGGAGCCGTGACTCGATGGCTGCATCGATTGCGGGGCGCGGTTGCCCGAACTGGCTGGCGGCCTCGTCGAGAAAATAGGCAAAAAGGAGACCTATATCCTTGCGGCGTTCACGCAAGGGCGGAATGCGCAACCGCACCGTTTCTAGCCTATAGAAAAGATCAGAGCGAAAACGCCCCGCTGCAACGGCACCGTCCAGATCGCCTTTGGCGGCCGCAATCACCCGCAGATTGACAGCACGAGGCTCTCCGGTCAGCGAAGGCAACTCGCGCTCCTCCACAACCCGCAGCAACTTGCCTTGCAGGTTGACCGACATGCTGTCGATCTCGTCAAGAAAGAGCGTACCCCGATCAGCATCGGCAATCCTGCCGCGCTGAATACGATTGCCAAACAGGACGTCATCTGCAACCGCATCGGGGAGCGCAGCGCAATCAATCGCAACGAAGCCGCGAGCATGGCGCGCACTCCAGCGATGCAACAGTCGGGCGACAAGTTCCTTGCCCGTACCAGTCTCGCCTTCGATCAGTACATCAACATCGACGCTCGCCAATTGGCGAATCGTGTCGCGCAGCCGCACCATGACCGGCGTTTCGCCCAGCAATGGATAATCCTGCTCGGCTTCCGCCGCAGCACGGCGCAGACGCCGGTTTTCCAGCACCAGACGGCGCATTTCCAGCGCACGGCGCACACTGGAAATCAGGTGATCGGCTGCAAAGGGTTTGGCAATAAAATCGAAGGCGCCCTTCTTGAGCGCCGTGACGGCCATGCCGATATCGCCATGGCCTGTCATCAGAATGACCGGCAATTCGGGGTCACGCGCCAGCAGCGCTTCCATAACGGCATGGCCATCGATACGCGGCATCCGAATATCGGTGACGACAACGCCGGGAAAATCGGCGGTCAGATTGGCTAGCGCCGACTGGCCATCGCCGTGGGTTTCAATATCGATCCCGGCAATCTCGAAGGAATCCGCAAGGGCCGTGCGAAACGGCGCATCGTCATCGACCAGCATCACGCGCAAGGGTTCACTTTCCGTCATGCTCACCGTCCTTATGCACCCGCTTCCACGTCGCAGCAAAAGCCGCACCACCCAGTGGTGAAGGAACGACCCGCAACGTTCCCTCCAGTTCCGTCATCAGATCGCGCGCGATACCGAGCCCAAGACCAAGCCCGTCCGGTTTGCCGGTGACAAAGGGGCTGAAAATCTCATCATCCAGTTCCGGATCAATACCCGGACCGTTATCTGCAACGATCAACGACACTTGTTCATCGTCTTGCTCGATGATGATTGCGACATGCGGATCGGGCTGCGCCGTCACCGCATCGAGCGCGTTTTGCAGCAAATTGACGAGCACCTGTTCCGAGCGGATACGGCAGGCGAACACCATCAATTCTGATTGCTCCGGCATATCCAGCGGTACATTGGCATTGCGAAAACGGTCGCCCATCAACACCATCGTGCCATCGACCAGTTCGTTCAGTGGTATCGGACGCGCAACGCTGCCGCGTCGACGGGCAAAGCGGCGCATCTCCTGCGTAATGGAGCCGATGCGCGCCGTCAGATCGACGGAGGTCGTCAGATTTGCGGCAACCTTGTCGAGCTTGCCCTTGGACAGATAGTGCTGCGCATTCTCGGTCAGCGTACGGATGGTCGCGACCGGCTGATTGATTTCATGCACAAGGCCCGCAGTGATCGAGCCAAGCGAGGCCAGCCTGTTTGCCTGCGCCAACTCCTCACGGGCATCACGAAAGCGCTTGTCGGCGCGCTCGCGCTCGATCATCTCGGCACTTAGTTCCGCCGTGCGTTCGGCGACAGCTTTTTCCAGCGCAGCGCGATCAGCAGTTGCACGCGCAGCGTGCGTCATGCGCCAGTAGACGGCAGCGGCAAGCAAAAACACCACCAGCATCGCCGCAACGGTGATCAGTCGCGCCAGATCATGGGCCGCCTGCATGGACGGTGCGGTCGGCTCGATATGGACCAGTTTCAGCGCGGTCCCGGCAATGGGTTCTTCAACGACGACGAACGGATCGCCGGAAGGTCCGCGCATCACCCCTCCAGACTCAAAAGCATAACGGCTCGGCTGGAGATCGGCGGCATGGAACTGCCCGCTTTGGAGAATTTTCGTCCGTTCGGCGGTGGTAATCGGCTGGAAAGACCGCAGCGCTTCCGGCATATCGGTCGACGCCAGAATGATTCCGCGTGGATCAATCACAAAGGTCTGACCCGGATCGTTCGTCCATGTAGTGACCAACCGGTGAAACTCAAATTTCACCACCACCACGCCGACCGGATTGGTCTGATCACCGATGCGCCTGGAAAGGAAAAGACCAAAACGTCCGCTCAGATCGCCGATGGCGTAATATTCGGCGTCACCGGCAGCCATGGCGCCCTGAAAATAGGGGCGATAGCTATAGTTGCGTCCAACAAAGCTTTCCGGCGTGCCTGCATTCGATGAGGCAATAACGACACCGTCACGGGCGATGACATAGATGATAGGCGAGCCGATCTCACGGGCCAGAAAACCGAGATTGGCATTCAAGCGCGCGACGGCGTCCTGCGCCCCGCCTGCCAGCACATCCCGCAGATCGCTATATTCCTTCAACGCGACAGGAAGGAGACGAAACTTGGCCAGCTCACTGTCGATCAGACGTGTTTGCTGACGCGCAACAAGTGTTGCGTTCTGACGCAACCGTTCGGTCGCGCCCTGCTCCGTCCATAGTTTTGCAGCCGTCCAGAAACCCGCCGCCAACATAATAGCAAAAGCAAGAAGCAGGAGTTTCACCGCGTTTCGGGACATCTTCATTTGTGCAGAATTATGCAATATCCAACGCAAAGTCACGCAGATTTTTGCACAAACTATGCAGACTTACGCAGCCGCGGACCATCTTTTTCAAATAATTTCAAAGAATTAAACTTTTTAACGCCGCTCTATGGCGATTGAAATCCGCGTACCGCATCTTATCGCCACCACGAAAATGGGAGTTTCGTCAGGAGGGGTTCACCTATGCAGCGATATCAATGCCCGCCTAAAGTTAGCCGGACGGGGACTTCAATTTCCTCAACGCCAATGGCGCTTTTGTGGCGGAGCGCGGTTCATAGCTGAACCCTCCTTTCACAATTTCAGACAATCCGGCTTCGGTTTTCAAGCCGTCCGGCACCACAGCCTTTTAAAACCCTCAACACAACAGAACCCGACTGGCAGCGCAACGAAGCTGCGCTTCTGCAACGGGTTGATCCTCAGATATCGAGACATGTGAAGGAACAATAATGGCCTCAATAACATCCGAACGGAGTGATGCGCCGAGCACCAACAGTCGGCTTAAATCGATCATCGGTGGTTCTACCGGCAATTTGGTCGAATGGTTCGACTGGTATGTCTATGCTGCTTTCACGCTCTATTTCGCACCGCATTTCTTCCCCTCCGACAGCCAGACCGCGCAGCTTTTAAGCGCCGCAGCCGTCTTTGCCGTCGGCTTCGTGATGCGTCCGATTGGTGCGTGGATCATGGGCATATATGCCGACCGCAAGGGCCGTAAGGCTGGTCTGGCACTCTCCGTGACACTGATGTGTGCTGGTTCGCTGATCATCGCGCTCACCCCTGGATATGAGACCATTGGAATTGTCGCGCCAGCCCTTCTGGTCCTCGCACGACTGATGCAGGGGCTGTCGGTCGGTGGCGAATATGGTGCGAGCGCCACCTATCTTTCTGAAATGGCGGGGAAAGACCGTCGCGGCTTTTTCTCATCGTTCCAATATGTGACGCTGATCTCCGGCCAGCTCTTGGCCATTCTTCTCCTGATCGTTCTGCAATCGACCATGGAAACCTCGGCGCTGGAAGCCTGGGGCTGGCGTATTCCATTCTTCATTGGCGCTCTGCTTGCCGTTGTCGTCTTCTGGCTGCGTCGCGGCCTTGCGGAAACCGAAAGCTTCAAGAACGCGAAAGCGAAGGATGCGCCAAAATCGGGCTTCTGGACCCTGATCAAGTACCATCCGAAGGAAACTGCGCTGGTCATGCTTCTGACCGCTGGTGGTACGCTCGCCTTCTATGCCTACTCGATCTATATGCAGAAATTTCTGGTCAACACGTCGGGCTTCAGTCGTGAAGTGGCAAGCCAGATCAATGCCGTGACACTGTTTGTCTTGATGTGCCTGCAGCCGATAGCCGGTGCGCTTTCGGACAAGATCGGTCGCAAGCCCCTGATGATCGCCTTCGGTGCGGCTGGCGTGCTGTTCACCTACCCGATTTTCACCACGCTGGAACAGACCCGCGATGCATGGACTGCCGGGATTCTCGTTATGGCGGCACTGATCATTGTGACCGGTTACACCTCAATCAACGCAGTAGTAAAAGCAGAACTTTTTCCGGCTCATATCCGTGCGCTTGGCGTGGCGCTGCCCTATGCTCTCGCCAATACACTGTTTGGCGGCACGGCGGAGTATGTCGCGCTGAGCTTCAAGAATGGCGGCTGGGAACGTGGCTTTTACTGGTACGTCACCGTCATGATCGGCATTTCCTTGATCGTCTATCTCCGTATGCGGGATACGAGCAAGGACAGCATGATCAAGGAAGACTGATCATATTGCCTCCCAAGCGCAAAGAATGCCGGGCCTATGGCCCGGCATTCTTTTAGAGGGGCTCTATTTTAAGAACGTAAAGCTCTCTTTCCGATCCATTGGCATTAGCTTACCCAAACGGTCACCGGCGTTCTGAAACGGTGCGTGCGGCATTTTCGACGAGTGGTCCGAAACTGTCGCTGAAGCCTTCCGCCGACCATTCCTGCAGGCTGCCAGCCACATGAATTGCGCCGACCGGATTTCCGCCCGCATCAAGAATGGCCGCGCCAATAGCAACTTCGTTATGCAGAAGCTGGCGACACAAGACAGAATGCCCGCGTTCCCGCGTGGCATTCACCTGCTCCATCACCTCTTCCAGAGAGCGAATCGTATGGGGCGTGAAAGGCGTCAGGTCGGAACGGCTGACGATATCCGCGATTTTTTCGTCGGGCAGTCGTGAAAGAATGGCAACGCCACCCGCCGTGCAATAGGTCGGAACGGCATGGCCGACGAGCGTCGCGCTGAAGATTTCGTGCTTTGATGGCATGCGCACGGCGTAGACAACCCGGACATCGTCGAAAAGCGAAAGATCGACGCGTTCACGCACGCGGCGACGGAGCTCCAACATGATCGGGTTGGCGCGTTGTAGCATCGGATTGAGCCGCAACAGATCATGAGTCATATCGAGGATGCGCAAGCCCGGCAGGTAACCGCGATCTGCGGGATCGCGGGCGATCACATCAAGTTTTAGCAGTGAATGGACGATGCGCTGGGCTGCGCTTCGATCGATCCCAGCTGCAGTCGCTATCTGGCTCAGCGACAGCGGATGCCGTGCCTTCTGAAACGCCATCATGACAGCCACGGTCCGCGCAACAGAGCGCAGGAACAATGGATCTTCATTATAGGCTTCCCCCTCATCGGGGTCAAAAGTGGAGATGCCGCCCAGGTCTCGAAATGTGTTCATGGGAAAAATCTTTAGTCGCCGTTCAAGGATTGACAAGTACCAAAATTGGTCCCTAAGATAAAAATAGATATAGATGTATCGCTGACAGATACACGTTCCTGCCCGAGGGGGCAAATCTATGAAATGGGAGTATGCTCGTGTCAAAACGCGTGGCTGTCGCTGGCTTTTTGCATGAAACAAACACGTTTGCTGCGGCTCCAGCCGATATGGCGGCATTCGTTCAAGGTGGCGGTTATATTCCGCTGTCGCGCGGTGACGCGATTGTCGATCACGCGCAAGATGTCAATCTGGGCATTGCCGGTGCACTGAAATTTGCCCATGAAGCGGGATGGGAAATTGTGCCGATCCTGTGGGCAGGGGCCATACCGTCTGCACTGGTCACAGAAGATGCTTATGAAACCATCGTCTCGGAAATCGTTGCCGGGCTAAAGGATTGTGGTCCGCTCGACGGGATTTTCATCGACCTGCACGGTGCAATGGTTGCTGCGCATGTCGATGACGGTGAAGGTGAATTGCTTGAGCGGATTCGCGTCGTCCGCCCGGAAGAGCCGATTGCAGTCGCGCTCGATCTGCACGGTAACATTACAAAGCGCATGTTCGAACTTTCCGATGTGATGGTCGGTTTCCGCACTTATCCGCATGTCGATATGGCTGAAACCGGTTATCGTTCGGCCAAGGCGTTGCAAGCCCTGATTGATAAATCGGATGTCTGGCCGCATGGCTGGCACAAGACCATGCGTCAGGGCGACTATCTCATCCCGATTGCCTGGCAATGCACGGACGAGCAACCCGCCAAGGCCCTCTATGGCATGACGGTTGACCTGCCGGAAAATGTGCTGACAGCCTCGCTTTTCATGGGGTTTCCCGCCGCTGATTTTGCTGAATGCGGCCCTTCTGTCTTCGCCTATGGCTGGGACCACGCCGCGGTTGAGCGTTGCGCGGACGCCATCGCCAATGCGCTGGCCGCGGCGGAAGGGTCGTTTGCAGGCATTGCCTATCAACCCGAGGAAGGGGTCGAAAAGGCGATTGAACTCTCCCGCGATGCAAAGCGACCCATAGTAATTGCCGATACGCAGGACAATCCCGGCGCCGGAGGCAGTTCCGACACGACAGGAATGCTCCGGGCACTTGTGGCCTGCGGTGCCAATAGGGCATCCATCGGCTGCATGCACGATCCGGAGGCGGCGGCACTCGCCCATCGCGCTGGCGAGGGAGCAGAAATTGAAATTTCGCTGGGCGGCAAATCCGGGATAGCCGGCGACGAGCCGTTCACAGCCCGGTTTCAGGTCGAGAAACTGTCTGACGGGAAAGCCCATGCAACCGGGCCCTATTATGGCGGCACGTGGCTCAACATGGGACCATCAGCATGTCTGCGGCTTGGCGGCACGCGCGTGGTCGTGACGACCAATCTGGCGCAGATGGCCGACCGCGCCCTGTATCGCATGGTGGGTATAGAGCCGGAACAGGAAGCCATTCTTGTCAATAAAAGCTCTGTCCATTTTCGCGCAGATTTCGCGCCGATTGCCGAGAAACTTTTAGTCTGCACGGCTCCCGGAGCCATGCCGCTGAGCCCGGCCCAACTATCATGGAAACATCTTCGCTCGGGCATCCGGCTCGAGCCGCTAGGGAAAGAATTCAATCCATAAATAAAGAAAAAACCTTCAGAGGAACCACATAAATGCTGTTTTTCAAATCCCCCACCTCCGGTCCCATTCTTCGCCGGTTGAAATACGGAATAGCCGCTTCTCTGATCGCACTCGGTGCTGGCAGTTTATCAAGCAACGCATGGGCTGAAACAACCCTGACAGCCGTCATGCATTCGGATCTGCGTATCCTTGATCCAGTTATCACGACGGCGCATATCACACGCGATCATGCCTATATGATCTATGATGTGCTGATCGCCGTGGACGAGAATTTCAAACCGCAGCCACAAATGGCAGACTGGACGATTTCAGACGACCAGAAAGTCTACACTTTTACGCTGCGTGACGGTCTCAAGTTCCACGATGGCGCACCTGTCACCGCAGCCGACGCCGTGGCGTCACTGCAACGCTGGGCCAAGCGCGACGCGGGCGGCCAGCTCATCATGGACATCACGGAGTCGCTCAAGGCCACCGACGACAAGACGCTGGTATGGACGCTGAAGGAACCTTTCGCGCCGTTCCTCGATACGCTGTCCAAGCAGGCGGCCCTGCCGCCTTTCATCATGCCAGCCCGCATCGCTGCGACCCCCGCCGATACGGCGATTACCGAACATATCGGTTCGGGCCCGTTCAAATTCGTGCCTGCGGAATTCCAGCCAGGCGTCGGCGTCAGTTATGTCAAGAACGAGGATTACGTCCCGCGCAAAGAGCCTGCGAGCTGGATGGCCGGGGGCAAGATCGTGAATGTGGACAAGGTCCGCTGGGTCACGATGACCGACGCGCAGACTGCGGTCAACGCGCTGATGAGCGGCGAAGTCGATTACATGGAGCAGGTGCCGGTCGATCTGGTCCCGCTGTTCGACGGCGACGATTCCGTCGTTCTGGAAAAGCGCGATCCGCTCGGCTACCAGACCATGGGGCGTCTGAATTTCAAGCATCCGCCTTTCGACAACCCGGATATCCGGCGCGCTGCCTTTCTGGCAATGTCGCAGGAACCGGTGCTGGCAGCGCTGATGGCGGACCCGAGCTATTACAAGGTTTGCGGCGCAATTTTCGGTTGTGGCACACCGAATGCCACGGATATCGGCGCCGAAAGCCTAACGGCGAAGGGCAATATCGAGGAAGCCAAGGCGCTGCTGAAAAAGGCTGGTTATGACGGCACGCCGGTCGTGATGATGCAGCCGACCGATGTGACCAGCCTGTCGCCCCAGCCGGTTGTTGCCGCGCAGCAATTGCGTGCGGCCGGTTTCACGGTCGATATGCAGCCGATGGACTGGCAGACGCTGGTTGGTCGCCGCGCCTCCAAGGATGAGCCTTCAAAGGGCGGCTGGAACATTTTCTTCACCAACTGGCAGATTCCCGAAATTGCAACGCCGCTCAATTCGGTGATGCTCAATGGTCGTGGCGATCAGGGCTGGTTCGGCTGGCCGAAGGACGACCAGATCGAAGCCCTGAAGAAGGACTATATAGCCGCGCAGTCGCCGGAAGACCGCAAGGCCGTGGTCGAGAAGATACAGGCGCACACGCTTGAGAATGTCCTCTATATCCCGCTCGGTGAGTACAACCCGCCACAGGGCCGCCGCGCCAATGTGGTCGAAATGCTCGGCTCGCCAGTGCCGGTCTTCTGGAATGTGAAAAAGACAGAGGAATAATTCTGCCCCGGCTATCGCGCTGCAAATCTCTCTGGCGCGATAACTCCCTGTCCAACGCGGAACCGGCTCCTCCCTCCGGTTCTGCCTCACACGGGACGTGTATATGGCTGTCTATCTGATAAAACGCATTTTTGCGCTCGTGCCGGTTCTGTTGCTGGTATCGATCTTCGTCTTCCTCCTTTTACGTCTCACGCCCGGCGATCCGGCGGCAATCCTCGCAGGCGATGCCGCGACGACCGAGCAACTGGAGCGTATTCGTGAGGCCATGGGTCTCAACGAGCCGATTCTGACGCAATATTTCACCTGGATGGGCAAGATATTGCAGGGCGATCTCGGCGTGTCACTCATTTCCGGCGTGCCTGTGCTGGATATGGTTTCGCAACGCATCGGTCCGACCATTTCGATTGCCGTTCTGACCATCATCATTGCGGTTCTGGTGGCTATCCCCATGGGCGTTGTCGCAGCCTGGCGGCATCGTTCCTGGATCGACTATCTGGTCATGAGCTTTTCGGTTCTCGGCTTTTCCGTGCCTGTGTTTCTGGTCGGTTATGTGCTGTTGTTGATCTTCTCCGTCAATCTCGGCTGGCTGCCGGTACAGGGGTTCAAGCCGATTTCATCGGGCTTCGGCGGTTTCATGGAACGGGCCATTCTGCCCGCTCTGACATTGGCTTCCATCTATATCGCACTCATTGCCCGCATGACCCGTGCGGCGATGCTGGATGTGCTGGGTGAGGACTATATTCGTACCGCGCGTGCCAAGGGTGTGAGCGACCGCCGCCTTCTTTTCGTGCACGCGCTCAAGAACGCTGCCGTGCCGGTCGTGACGATTGTGGGTACGGGCTTTGCCTTGCTGATCTCCGGTGTCGTCGTCACCGAGAGCATCTTCAATATTCCGGGCATCGGTCGCCTGACCGTAGATGCCGTGCTCGCGCGCGATTATCCCGTCATTCAGGCCATGATCCTTTTGACGAGCGCGCTTTATGTGTTCGTCAACTTGCTGATCGACCTTTCATACACCCTGTTCGACCCAAGGATTCGTTACTGATGCGCTCTGAATCGACATCGGCTGGCATGCACTGGATGCTTCGCCTGTTCTCGTTGCCGCGCGTCGCTCGCGTCGGTATCGGGCCACTGGTTGCGGGCGCTCTTCTCGCCGCAATCGTTCTGCTCACCCTCATCTCACCCTGGATCGCACCGCACGATCCTCTTGCTATGAACCCTCTGATGCGTCTGAAACCGCCCTCGGATGAATATCTGCTCGGCACGGACAATTATGGCCGCGACCTCTTCTCGCGCATGATCCTCGGCGGGCGCATCTCGCTCCTGATCGGGCTTCTCGCAGCGGCGGCATCGATTGCAGCCGGTGTGTTCATCGGTCTCATCGCTGGTTTCTTCCGTACTGCCGATACCATCATCATGCGTATGATGGATGCCCTGATGGCGATGCCTTCGATCCTGATTGCCATCGCACTTGTTGCGCTCAATGGGCCGTCCATCGGTTCGGTGATCGCTGCGATCACCATTCCCGAAATCCCACGCGTGGTGCGTCTGGTCCGTTCGGTTATTCTGAGCGCCAGAGAGGAGCCCTATGTTGAAGCGGCAATGGCCCTCGGGTCCAGCACACCGAAAATTCTCTTCCGGCACCTTCTGCCGAATACGATGGCGCCCTTGATCGTGCAGGGCACCTATATCGTCGCATCAGCAATTCTGACCGAAGCGATCCTTTCATTCCTGGGTGCGGGTATCAGCACCGAAATCCCGACCTGGGGCAACATCATGGCGGAAGGCCGCCAGTTCTTCCGCATCAAGCCGTCGATTGTGCTTTGGCCCGGGCTTTTACTGACATTGTGCGTGTTGTCGATCAATCTTCTGGGCGATGCAGCGCGCGATAGTCTCGATCCACGTCTCAAGAAGCGGGAGGGCTGATATGGAACTGCGCAATCGTGATTTCTCGCAAGAGCCTGTTGTGCTTGAGGTGGAGAACCTCATCGTTGCCCTGCCGGGTGGCACGCCCGTCCTGCGTGATGTCAGCTTTGATATCCGCAAAGGTGAAACGGTTTGCCTTGTCGGTGAATCCGGATCAGGCAAATCCGTGACCTCCCTGACGGCGATGGGACTGTTGCCCAAGGATGCCCTCAAGGTGAAAGGCGGCGCAATCCGGCTGGATGGCAACGACCTTCTCAAACTGTCGCTTGCCGATATGAAGAAAATGCGCGCCACGCGCATTTCCATGATCTTTCAGGAACCGATGACGGCGCTCAATCCTGTCATGCGGGTTGGCGAACAGATCACCGAGGTCCTCGACATTCACACAGCACTGTCGGCGGAAGCCAAACGCGCCAAAGTCATCAACATCATGGAACAAGTGCACCTGCCGGATGTGGAGCGCATCTATCAGAGCTATCCGCATCAGCTTTCCGGTGGTCAGCGCCAGCGCATCATGATCGCCATGGCGCTCATTCTGGAGCCGATGCTGTTGATTGCCGATGAACCGACCACGGCGCTTGATGTGACGACGCAAAAGCAGATTCTGTCGCTGATTGCTGAATTGCAGGAAAAGCATGGAACCGCCGTGCTGTTCATCACGCATGATATGGGTGTGGTTGCCGAAATCGCAGATCGTGTCTGCGTGATGCGCAGCGGCGAGATCGTGGAGCGCGGCACCATCCGGCAGGTGCTGACGCGGCCGCAGCAGCAATATACCAAAGACCTGCTCGGTTCGGTGCCAAGTCTCGTTCCACGAGCGGCGCGCGAACCGCTGGGACATGATCCTGTTATCCGCGTCCGCAATCTTGGCATGACCTATCAGAGCGGCAGCATTTTCAGCAGAAAGCCCGGTGTCAAAGCATCGCGCGAGGTGACCTTCGATCTGCAACCGGGTCGCACGCTCGGTATCGTCGGTGAATCCGGTTCTGGCAAGACGACGGTAGCGAGATCTATCATGCGCCTGATCGAGCCGACCGAAGGTGAAATCGTTGTTGACGGTCGCGATATCGCCCATCTCGGCAAGCGCGATATGAAGCCGTTTCGTAAAAAACTTCAGGTCGTTTTTCAGGACCCGTTCCGCTCGCTCAATCCGCGCTGGTCCATCGAGCAGAGCCTGACCGAAGGCCCGGTGAATTATGGTGTCCCTTATGAGGAGGCCGTGGCGGAAGCCAAGAGGCTCCTGAAGATCGTATCGTTGCCGGAAGATGCTTTGAAGCGTTATCCCCACCAGTTCTCGGGCGGGCAGCGCCAGCGCATCGCTATCGCCCGCGCGGTTGCGCTGCGCCCGGATATTCTGGTTGCAGACGAGGCAGTGTCGGCGCTTGATGTGTCGGTGCAGGCGCAGGTTCTCGATCTTCTGGCAGAACTGCAGAAGAACACCGGTATCGCCATCATCTTCATCACGCACGATCTGCGCGTCGCAGCGCAAATTTGTGATGAAGTGCTGGTGATGAAGCGTGGCGAGGTGGTCGAGCAGGGAGAGGCGGCCAACGTTCTGGGAAGCCCGTCACACGACTATACGCGCGCACTGATCGAAGCGGCTCCCGGTCGCTTCTGGGATTTTGCAGCGGGTCAGCCCGTCGCCTAATTGGGGGCCGCAGGGAGCGGCCCCGATTTTCCGAGTGATTTTGAACAGGAATGAAATCATGCCCATCATACCGTTTATTGAGGAGAAAGCCGGCGAGATGCGCGCGGTTTTCGAGGATCTGCATCGTCATCCCGAGATCGGCTTTGAAGAGAAACACGCTGCGGGTGTTGTCGCCGATCTTCTGGAAAAATGGGGCTTCGATGAAGTTCATACCGGCATTGCCAAGACAGGCGTCGTCGGCATCCTGAACGGGCGCAATGCTGGCAATCGTCGGGTCGGCCTGCGCGCGGATATGGATGCGCTGCCCATCGACGAAATTTCCGGCGTTCCCTATAGCTCGCAAAACCCCGGTCGCATGCATGCCTGCGGCCATGACGGACACACGACGATGTTGCTCGGCGCCGCGCAATATCTGGCCGCAACCCGCAATTTCGAAGGCAGCGCCGTTTTCGTTTTCCAGCCCGCCGAAGAGGGGCTCGGCGGTGCGCGCGGCATGATCGCGGAAGGCCTGTTCGAGCGCTTTCCGTGCGATGAAATCTACGGCATGCACAACCAGCCCTTGGGCACACTTGGCAAAGCCGTCATCCGCAAGGGCGCGGCCATGGCCGGTGCCAGCTTCTTCGACATCAAGCTGACCGGCAAAGGCAGCCATGCCGCCCAGCCGCATAATGCGCGCGATGTACTGGTGATCGGTGCCGATCTGGTCGGTCAGTTGCAGACCATCGTTTCCCGCAACATTCCGGCGACCGAAGCCTGTGTCGTTTCCTGCACGCAGTTCCACACCGGCAGCGCCTATAACATTGTGCCGGAAGTGGCGACAATCACCGGGACGATCCGCTATTTCGAAAAGCGCGTCTGCGATCTTGCTGAAAGCCGCTTGCGTGAGATTTGCGCCGGTGTGGCTGCGGGTTATGGCATCACGGTTGATGTCGATATTCGCAATGTTTTTGATGTGCTGCGCAACGATCATGAACTGGCCGATGCCTATGTTGCGGCGGCACGCGACGTGCTGGGCGAAGAAAATGTGACCGACGATTGCCCGGCTTTCATGGGCAGTGAGGATTTTGCCGATATGCTCGCCCGCGTACCTGGCGCTTACATCAATGTGCTGCATGGTGGCAAAGCAGCCCTTCACAATCCAGCCTTTACGCTCGATCCCGCAACGTTGCCCATCGGGTCGTCCATCTATGCCCGGATCGTGGAAACTCGCCTGCCAGTGAATAAGGAATTAGCCGCATGAGTGCGCATGAACTGCCGTTTGATCTCGACGATATGATTGCGCGCCTGCGCCCATGGATCGAGACGGAAAGCCCGACCTTCGATGCGGCGGCCGTAAACCGCATGGTGGATGCTGCGGCTTATGATTTTGCAGCCGCCGGTGCGAGCATCGAATTCATTCCTGGACGCATGGGCTATGGTGGCTCATTGCGCGCACGCTTTCCGCATGCGGATCAGGGCAAGCCGGGCGTTCTGGTGTCAGGCCATCTTGATACTGTGCATCCACTAGGCGTCATCGATGTGAACCCCTATCGCCGCGAAGGCGGCAAGATTTATGGTCCCGGCATTCAGGACATGAAGGGCGGCAATTTCGTCGCTCTGGAAGCGATGCGCCAGATCGTTCGCTCGGGGCTGACGACAAAACTGCCTGTTACGTTCCTGCTGACACCCGACGAAGAAGTCGGCACGCCTTCGACGCGCGACCTGATCGAACAGGAGGCGCTCAAGAACAAATATGTGCTGGTGCCCGAACCGGCGCGGCGCGATGGCGGCGCTGTGGTGGGGCGCTATGCAATTGCCCGCTATAATCTCGAGACGGTCGGACGCCCCAGCCATGCCGGCTGGCTTTTGGCGGAAGGCCGTTCCGCCATCCGCCGCATGGCGGAAAAGATCATCGATATCGAAGCGCTCACTACGGATGACTGCACCTTCTCCGTCGGGGTTATTCAGGCGGGGCAATGGGTCAATTGCGTTTCCTCAAACTGCAAGGCCGAAGCGCTTAGCATGGCCAAGACCCAGAAAGATCTCGAAGACGGTGTTGCGCGGATCATGGCGCTTGCCGGTGTGAAAGACGATGTCGAGTTTATCGTGACGCGCGGTGTGACACGCCCGGTTTGGGAAAATGCGCAGCCGCAGGATATGAAGCTTTTCAACTTCGCCAATGATATCGCCCAGAAGATCGGCTTTACCATGACGGCACAGAGTTCTGGCGGCGGCTCGGATGGTAATTTCACCGGCGCGCTTGGCATCCCAACGCTCGATTCCATCGGCGTGCGGGGCGAAGGGCTGCATACATTGGACGAGCATATCTTTGAGGACAGTCTGATCGAACGCGCACGCCTTCATGCGGGCCTTTTCCTCGAGCTTGAATAAAGTGTGGCAGGTGCGGCGATGTTCAATGCAAAGTCGGATGAGATGAAATTTGATGCCCATCAGATCACGGGCCTGAAAGAGAACGTCACCATCACGGTCGATCAATGGGGTGTTGCTCATATTCGAGCCAACAACCTTCATGATCTTTTCTTTGCAGAGGGTTGGAACGCCGCACGAGACCGCCTCTGGCAGATCGATGTGGCGCGCAAGCGTGGCCTCGGCCTGCTGGCGCGCGACTTCGGCCCCGGTTACCTTGAACAGGACAGGGCTGCACGGCTGCTGCTCTATCGCGGCGACATGGCTCCCGAATGGAACGCCTATGGACCGGATTCGGAAGAAATCTGCACCGCATTTGCCGGTGGCATCAACGCCTATGTCGATGCCTGCGATGCGGGGGTGATAGCGCTTCCTCCTGAATTTCTGCTACTGGGCAATCGACCGGATCGCTGGAAGCCGGAAGATGTCGTGCGTGTGCGGACTCACTCGCTCACGCGCAATGCATCGTCCGAACTTCTGCGGTCGAAAGTGATGGCAGCAGCCGGGATCGAACTTGGCGCGAAGCTCGATCAGTTACGGAAAGAATTGTCGCCCGGTGTCGTCCCGCAACCGGTTGACGGGTTCGATCCGGTGATTATGACGGATCGGGTTCTGCGCGATTTCAATCTCGCCGTCAGCCCGGCGACCTTCTCCAGAGACCGGCTTGCCGCTACACTTGAGGAAGCCGATCTATGGACCACGATTGCTCCATCCGGTGAAATCGTCAGGGCCGCTTTCGAAGAAGGGTCCAACAACTGGGCGATATCAGCGGAGAAAACCAGCACAGGTCGTCCAATTCTGGCTCTCGACCCGCATCGCACACATGTCTTACCGTCGATCCGCTATGTCGTGCACCTGTCAATGCCGGGGCTGGACGTGATCGGCGCCGGTGAGCCGATGGTGCCCGGCATATCGATGGGCCACAACGGCACCGCCGCTTTCGGGCTGACCATTTTCGGTGCGGACCAGGAAGATATTTATGTCTATCGAACAAAGGAAAGCGACCCCGATCTTTATGCCTATGGCGAGGACTGGGAAGCCGTCAAGACGATAGAAGAACCGATTTCCGTCAAGGGATATCCAGATCAAACGGTTGCGCTGAAATTCACCCGCCACGGCCCTCTTCTCTATCAGGATGCTGAAAGCAATCGTGCCTTTGCATTGCGCACCGTCTGGATGGACCCGGGTATGGCGCCCTATATGGCCAGTCTTTCGGTCATGCGTGCAACCAGTTATGCGGACTATGCGGATGCACTGGCGGGCTGGGGGTGTCCATCCGTCAATCATATCTATGCCGATACGAGCAACACGATCGCGTGGAAGCCATCCGGAGCGTCGCCCGTTCGCACCAATTGGGACGGGCTTCTCCCTGTGCCGGGCAATGGGCGTTATGAGTGGGATGGATATTTGCCGCCGCAAGCCGGTCCTCAAGAGATCAACCCCGCTCGCGGTTTCGTGGCGACGGCTAATGCGATGAATGTGCCCGACGATTGGTCGCGTTCGAATCCGGCCATCGGCTATGAGTGGCTCGACAGCAGCAGGCATAATACGCTTCATAACGAACTATCCCGAATGGATCCAATTTCGATAGCCGATTGCGCGCGCCTGCAATGCTCAACTTTTTCACCGATTGCCGCGCGCGTGTGCGCCTGTTTATCAGCCATGCCAGCGGTGACTGCATCACGGGTCTGGCCGCTGCTTCGAGACTGGAATGGCGATCTCGCAGCCGGATCTGCGAGCGCTGCGTTTTTTGAGGTTTGGTTCAGCAAGCATCTCGGTCCGCTTGCCGCTCGATCGGAGGGCGCGACGCCGCAGATTATCCCGTTGCTCATGCCATTTGATGCACCGAGCATCGTGACCTGGCTGGAAGGCGCACAGGCCGATAAGCAGGTGGTTGAGCGCATCATCCAAAGCCTCAATGACGGCTGGGCAGAGTGCGAAACCCTGATGGGTACTGATCCTGATTGCTGGTCATGGGGACAAATCCACAAGCTGTATTTGCAGCACCCGCTGCAAGCGCTTACCGAAGAAAACTGGTCTCTGCCACCCATCGGTCTCGGCGGAAGCAGTTCGACACTCAACTATGCCAATTATCGTCTTGAGGATTTTTCTGTTCTGGCCGGGCCGTCTGTCCGCATGGTGATCGATGTTGGGGCTTGGGATAACAGCCTGTTTGTCAATAATCCCGGACAGTCGGGCATTCCAGAAACATCACATTATCAGGACCTTCTTGAGAATTGGCACGAGGGAATTCATTGTCCGCTCGTCTATTCGCCAAAGGCGATACAAGCCGCAGCCAAGCACACGATCATGCTAAAAGCATAGTTGAGGGATATTCAGATAAATTGCGGAAGATATCAGGCCGTCACATTCCGCCCGGCCTATTACCTCTCAGCAGTAATCATATCACCAATCATCGGACCGATTTTGACAATAAGCGAAGGAAAAATCCCCCGCCAATAAGAGAGGCAAGCAGGCCCGCCGACATGGGCCACGGATAGGCGAGATTGCGCCCAAGCCAATCTGCAAATACGAGCAGCAAAGCGCCGAGCAGAGCGCTGGCCAGAAGTCGCATCGTCACCCCTCGGAACCCGAGCATTGCTGCAAAATGCGGCACCATAAGACCAATGAAGCTGACGGGCCCGACAGTGATCGTCGCCGCCGTTGTTCCAAGTCCTGCAATGGCAAGAAGGATCGCCCGGCTTGACGAAACTTTAAGGCCAACAGAGCGCACCGTTACATCGCCCAATGGAAAGATATCCAGCGGTCGCCTGAACAGAAGGGCTGCAAGCAGAACGATAGTCGCGCAGATGCAAACCAAAGCCGCGTCATTCCAGCCGATGTTACCCATCGAACCTGAAAACCAGTTCAGGAGGCCAGCCACCCGCGGATTGCCACTGGCGAGAAGCAGGATCATCAGAGCATGGAACATGCTCCCCAAGCCAACGCCGATGAGAAGAACGCGTTCGGGCTGAAAAGCAGTACGCCAGCCGATCCCGGCAATGACACTCAGCACGACCAATGCGCCGAAGGTGGCGACGGCAAGCTTGGAAAAGCCGCTCGCATCGCCCATGAAGAGCACCGCGATTGCAAGCCCAAAACCCGCACCATAGCCAATGCCGAGCAAGTCAGGACTGGCCATCGCATTTCGCAGCGTACCCTGCAGAACAAGGCCCGCAACTGCGAGACATATGCCGGCGCCCGCCGCAGCAAAAATTCTTGGCCCGCGCCACCCTGTTACGGCCTCTGGCGCGGCAAAACTCCAGCCGTCAGGCGTATTCGACACCAGCACTGAAAGGATCATGCAAAAGGCAAGAGCGCATGAAAGGGCAAAGAGGAGGCGCAACGGCTTCTGGAGTCTCTTTCCAGTCGAGGTACCTTCTTGTGCTGACGAAACACCGGGCAGACGAACGCGGCTTGCCAGAATGACGAGAATTGGTCCTGTGAAGAGGCCCGTAGCGGCGCCAGCGGGAATATTGCCGACGAAAGGCGCAATGGCCCGCAACAGCTGATCGATACCGACAAGCAGCAACGCGCCGAGCAAAGCCGACCACACGAGCCTGCGCCCGTCCTGTCCGGGCGCAAAGGCGCGCGCAAGGTTGGGCGCGGCAAGTCCAATCATACCAATCAGCCCAAGACTGCTGGTAATGACCGCAGCGGTCGCGGCAGCGGCGGCAAGCAGAACCAGCCGCATCATTGCTGGTGAAATACCAAGGCCCTTTGCCTGGTTATCACCGAGCGATAGAAGATTGAGCGGACGTTGCAGAATGAAGATGAGTACTGCAAGCGGCAGGAGGCGCGGAAGCAGATAGAGACAGACTTCCCACCCACCCTGCTGCAGGGAACCTGCCTGCCAGGTCAGCAGGTTGATGAGGTAATCATGATTGAAGAGTACAAGCAGGCTGAAGATTGCGTTGCAATAAAGTCCAACCATCAAACCGGCCAATACGACAGTCGTCGAAGAAAACTGTCCGCGAGAGGCGATGAACAGCGAAAGGCTGAGTGCCATTCCCGCACCGATGATTGCTATAGCTTCATTGCTCGCGATCCACAGGCCGGGTGCGAAAACCAGGGTGAAAGCCAGTGCGATCTGCGCGCCGGAGGCGACGCCCAAAAGTCCGGGTTCAGCCAGCGGATTGCGCAGAACGGTTTGAAACACCGCGCCGCCAAGCCCGAGCGCACCGCCCACGAGCAGGCCGACCGCAAGACGCGGCAGAAAGCTGTAATAACCGATCACATGGCGCGGATCGTCGGGATTGGGAGCTGTTATAATATGCAGCCATTCTGCGGGCTTAGCGATGCTAAGAAAGCCCTGGACAATCAACAGCGCTACACATGCCACCGAGAAGGCCAGCATTATCCAGCGCAGGGAGGAGTGTCGCGGGCGGGCGCAGGTTGTTTCAAGGCCGCTCACGCCATGTTCTCCAATCCCGAGGCGATGAGGTCCGCCAGATGGGCCGCGGAAGGCACGCCGCCAAAGGGATGAAACTGGTTCAGCCATGCGACGCGTCCATCGCGCACCGGTCGGAGCAGTTTCCACATGGTGTTTTGCTGTAAGGAGCGTTCGGTCTGAATCCGTTGCGAGGGAATGTCCACGACGAGAAATGCCGCGTCAGCGCTTTCCACCAGCTGATCAAGCCCGACACGAGCCATGCCGGTTCCATTCACCGGGCCAGACCAGACATTCGAAAGTGCGAGTTTTCGCAACACGGCATCGGGAAGCGTGCCTTCGCCATACATGGTCATTTCACGGCCGCCAATATCAGGCAGCATGACACCCACCGCATACTTATGTTTTGAGACCGTTTCACGCGCCTTTGCAAAGCGCGTTTCCGCATCCTCCACCACGGAAGATGGCACGGAAGGCGAAACACCACACAAATTCGCGACGCGCTTCAATATCTCGATCGCGAGCTGGTATCGTTCGACATTGGGCGTCGTGATGCTCGGCACCAGCGCGACACGGGCAACATCGGCGATGCGCGGTGTCATCACCAGATTATAATCCGTCGCGATCACAAAATCGGGCTTCAGCGCTGCAAGCGCTTCAAGATTGATCTCCCAGAAAGGCCCGACATCAACGACCGTTTCCGGTAAAACCGGCGCCGCCATACGCTGACGGTAGAAACTTGTATCGGAAAGCCCCACGGGTACAATTCCGAACGAGAGCATGGCTTCCGCCGCAGCCCAATCGATCGCCACGACACGCGGAGCAGATGCGGCGGCGACTGCGGAACCAAAGCCTGAAAGCCCCGCGCAAAGCGCGAGGCCCGAACCCAATATTATCTGGCGACGTGTCAGCAAAGCATCTGCCTTAGAAGCTGACCTTCACCCGGCCAATAACCGAGCGGCGGTCGCCTTCATAGCAGCTGACAGTATCTTCACAGGTGGTGAAATACTTCTTGTCGAAAAGGTTCGTCGCGTTGAGCTGGAAGGTCATGTCCTTGTATTTGTAGCTCACACCGGCGTCGACCAAAGTGCGGCCGTCAACCTTGACGGTGTTGGCCTTGTCACCATAGCTGGAACCGACATAACGCACGCCGCTGCCCAGGCTCAAGCCTTCCAAAGCGCCGCTGTTGAATGTGTAGTTCAGCCATGCCGAAGCCTGATGTTCAGGCACCATCGTCGACTGCTTGCCGATATAGGCGGCGGCGTCTTCGGTGATTTCGGTATGGGTGTAGGTATAGGACCCAATGAAGTCCCAGCCATAGGAAAGGTTGACTTTGCCTTCCAGTTCCAGACCGCGTGAATGGACCTCGCCGGTTGCCTGCGGGCCATCGATGTAGCTGTAGGAAACAACATTCGACTTCACGATGTCGAACCACGCCATCGTGAACAGGCCGTCAAATTCCTTCGGCTGGTATTTGACGCCGGCTTCCCACTGACGCCCTTCCGACGGATCGAAGGTGTTGCCGCTATTGTCCGTGCCAAGATTTGGAACGAAGGATTCCGAATAGCTGACATAAGGCGCAATCCCCCATGGCGTGACATAGGTGACACCTGCACGACCGCTGAACTTGCCGATATTCTGGTCGGTATCGCTGTCGTCGAGACGATTGTGATTGTCGAGGTTCAGCCAGTCATAGCGACCGCCGAGTGTGACGATCCAGCTGTCGTTGAACTTGATCTGATCCTGCGCATAGACACCGGTCTGATTGTATTTCTGACGATAGCTCTGCGTCAGCGTCGTTGGCACGGCGATCGGAATACCGTAAGACGGGTTGAACGGGTTGAGGCTCGGTGCCGGGTCACGATATTGCGTGACATCGGAGTTGGAATAGGAATAGTCAAGACCGAGCAACGCTTCATGCGCGATATTGCCGGTTTCAAATTCGGCAACTGCCTGATTGTCTACGACAAAGCCGCTCATATTCTCGTCGAAACGGCGCGCCTGCCGGGTAATCCCCGTCGGTCCGAGACCGAGCGCCAGCACATTGTCGAGAAGGAAACTCACCTGACCGTAACGCAGGTTCTGCTTCAACGTCCAGGTGTCGTTCAGATGATGTTCGAACTCATAGCCGATACTGCCCTGCTTCTGCACGCTTCTGTTGAAGTCGGGATCACCAACCAGAATATTCGGAGAGTTCGGATAGAGATTGCTGATCGTGGCGGGCAGAACGCTGCCGCCGCTGTCATCACGCAAAAGCTGGCCGGAGACGGTCAGCGACGTGTCGGCGTCCGGCGCCCAGGTGAGCGACGGCGCAAACATGTAGCGGTCGTCCTTGACCTCGTCTCCATTGGAATATTCGAACTGCGTATCGCTTTTGCGCACCACGCCGATCATACGATAAAGCAGCGTCTTGTCCTCATTGACCGGCCCCGTCAGATCGACGCCGAACTGCTTGCGGTTATAGCTGCCATATTCCACCGAGGCTTCATGGAAGGCTTCGGCCTGCGGCTTCTTGGTGACGCGGTTGACCAAACCGCCAGCATCGCTCTGGCCATAGAGCGATGACACCGGGCCGCGCAGCACTTCAATCGAATCCAGCTCATAGGGATCGGTGCGGAAGAAGGTGTAGCTGTTGGAAAGCTGGCGCAGCCCATCCTGATAGGAGCTTGTGGACTGGGCGTTGAAGCCACGCATCAGGATCCAGTCATAACCTTTCGGGTCGGGGCCATAGGTTTCAATGGTCACGCCCGGCACATAGCGCAGGATTTCCGTCACGCTTTGCGCATTCTGGGTTTCGATCTGCTTGCGGCTGACCACCGAAACCGACTGCGGCACTTCAATTAAGGGCGTATTGGTCTTGGTTGCGCCTCTGGAGTTTTCGACCACAACGCTGCCCGATGTATCGCCTGCCACTGCGCCTTGCAGAGTAATCGTGTCGAGAAGCAGCGAACCGTCCGCAGCCACGGCTACCGCGTCGCCAGCCTGTTGGGCTGAAATGGTCACGGTGTTTCCGCGAATGCGATAGGACAGGCCCGAGCCGGACAGAATGCTGTTCAGCGCTTCCGAGCGGGTGAGCGAGCCTTTTGCGCCAGTGGAATTCTTGCCGCGCACGATATTGGCATCGTAGAAAAGCTGGACGCCGGTATTATTGGAATATTGCACCAGAGCCTTGGACAAAGGCTGCGCCGCAATATTGAAAGATATACGCTGCACCTGTTGCCCGGCACCTGCGGCCTGCGCCCAGACCGGGTTGGTCGCAAACGAAACGACGGCAACCAGTGCGCTTGCTGCCAGAAGATCCAAGAATAGCTTCGATTTGAGAAGAAGAACTGCGCGTCCCTGGCCAATCCCTGTGTGAATTCCGCTCGTCTTATCCACGCGCATGCTGCAATCCCCAATGTCTGACACCCCGCCGACGGGCGGGAAACTCTGTTTCATGGCGGCCGCCAAGCAGCCCCTCAGATGGTTAGACACCTCGGAAACGCGAACTAATGATCGGTCCGGAAAATATTTTTGATAATTCTTGTCATATTAACGCCGCGTGACGACTGTTACCCAGCCGGAAGCGTTCATAACCTTGACGGGAAGGGTTTCCGCAATGGTGGCAAGCGCCGCTTCCGCATCGCGGGTATCGAAGATCGCCGTCACCGGCATATTGCCTATTTCGGCATCGGTCAGGAAAATCCTGCCCCGGCGATAACGTTCGAGTTCCGTTAGCACACGGCGCAGCGGTACATCTTCAAAGATAACGCGATCATTGCGCCATGCTTCGACGATCTGACTGTCAGAGCGATGCGGCGCGGCGATAGTGCCACCAATGAACGTCAGCTGCCAGCCTTCATCAAGTCGAACTGGCGCAGCATCACCAAAGGCCACCGACACGGCATGTTCAACAACGGAAACGGTCACGGCATCTTCGTCCAGCTTGACATCGAAGGCTGTGCCAAGCGCGGTAATTGTGCCACCTTTGGCGGAAACCACGAAAGGGCGCGTCGCATCGGCGGCAACCTGAAAGAAGCCCTGTCCCTGATGCAGCACCAGATCGCGGCGCTTGTCCGAAAATTCGACCGAAAGGGCGGAATAACTGCCAAGCTCCACCGTGCTGCCATCGGCAAGGGTAAAGCTTCGGCGCTCGCCCACATCCGTCTTGTAGGTCGCAAACAAGCCGGGGCGCGACAGCATATAGGCACCGGGCGCCAGTACCAGCGCCGCGAAGCCGCCCAGAACGACCCCGCGCCTGCTGACACGGTTCGATCCTTTGTACCTATCATATTCCGGTTTCACGGCATCAAACCGCTGCCACAGAGCTTGCGCACGCTCATAAGCAAGCTGGTGGGCCGGATCGGACGCTATCCAGACCGAGAACGCACGCCGGTCATCGGCGCTAACGGCTTTGTCCTGCAAAAACACGAACCATTCCAGCGCTTTCATGAAAACCGGGTCAGTCTCGAAATCCTTCATGCCTGTCCACAACTGCCTTGGCTCTTCCTATGCGGAGAGCCGTTTGTCGAGTTCGGCCAGAGCCGCTACAATCTGGGTTATAACCGTATTGCGCGAAATTCCCATACGCGCGGCCACTTCATCGTAAGTGAGGCCTTCGATCCTATTGAGGACGAAAGCCTGACGGCGGCGCGGCGGCAAATCTGCGATGGCTTGCAAAAGACGTCGCAGCTCGCTGCGATATAGCGCCGTCATTTCCGGCGAAGGCGTGCCGTCGGCGTAACGCTCCGGCGCATCGTCTTCCAACTCCACATCCGCCCTGCAACGGGCGTCACGTAAGTGATTGAGCGCAAGATTACGTGCTGTGCGCTTCACATAAGCGGGACCCGGCACTTGTGCCGCATCGTCATAGTGAGAAAGCAGGTTCAGGAAGGCCTGCTGAACGACATCTTCGGCTGCGGCGGCGTTTCCGACAATACGACGCACAAAAGTCCGCAGACTAATCTGCTCGCTCTCATAAAGTTCAGTCAGATCCCAAAACCGGGAAGTCATTCCTTCGCGCGCTCCAGACAACATGTTTACAGCCGCATCTGCGAAATAGCAGCTGTCTCACGCCATAGAGGTCCGAAAAATATCGCGCAATCACAATGATTTAGAAGAATTCTAGGCGGACAAAATAAACATGCATAAATTACTCAGCTTTTATCGTTAGAAAACATCGACTTCGGTTGAAAAATACACGCGCCGGTCGTTGGCGGGGAAAGGCAACCATCAAAATTCTAATATCTTAATGTATCTAAAATATCACATAAATCGCCTTGATTGCTTGGGCGAATATTATCGAAACATCTTTAAACCGGATCTATGCCACCCTCCTGAAAGCCATACGGTGAAACATGATCGCCAGAAGCGCCGGCTCGACAAGCGGCGCGGTATAACGGTATTGCAGGCTGATAGCCTCCCTGTGCATGAATGCTCAGCACATGTGCCGTCCATCGCGCGATCTTCCGGGTCACAACACCGTCAGATACAAACCGTATGGCAAACCTAAAAATCCCATCTGTGGTCGTTGAAAATAGTTTGCGATATTAACGCTCTAACTAGTTCTTGTCGTTCGTTGTTCAGCACAATATGGTTTGGGTGTTAACTCCTGTATTGACCTTTGTTTTTGGACAGAATGCGCATGAATGACAAACGAGGTTCTGGCGCTTCGAAGCCACTTAATCCGGCAACATCATTCCACGAGAATGACCGCCCCACTTTGAAGACGATCGCGTTCATGACTGGGCTCGGTGTCACGACCGTTTCGCGCGCTTTGAAAGATGCTCCTGAAATCGGCCCTGAAACTCGAAAACGCGTTCAGCTTA
Organism: Ochrobactrum teleogrylli; assembly: GCF_037482325.1. Taxonomy (NCBI): domain Bacteria; kingdom Pseudomonadati; phylum Pseudomonadota; class Alphaproteobacteria; order Hyphomicrobiales; family Brucellaceae; genus Ochrobactrum; species Ochrobactrum teleogrylli. Next base: position 945,570 of record NZ_JBBHKQ010000002.1, on the reverse strand, counting down.
TTGCGCGCCAAATCGGTTATCGCCCCAACCGGGCGGGAGTGCGACTGCGCACAGGCAAGACGAACGTCATCGCACTTGTCCTCAATACACAGGACGAAATCATGGGCTTTACCAGTCAGGTCATTCATGGCGTGGCCGACGTTTTGGCCGAGACCCAATATCATCTGATCGTGACACCCTATTTCGACTCCAGAGCGCCCATTGAGCCGATACGCTATATCGTTGAGACCGGCTCCGCTGATGGTATCATTTTTTCACGTACAGAACCCGACGATCAGCGTGTGCATTATCTGATCGAGCATGATTTTCCATTCGCCACCCACGGGCGAACGGATGCAGGCATTGACCATCCATATCACGACTTCGATAATCAAGCATTTGCCCGAAGGATGGTGGGGGAGCTAAGCGCTCGCGGGCGCAAAAAGCTTGTGTTGTTGACCCCTCCAGCGCAGCTGACCTATTACCGCCATATGGTCAATGGGTTTTATGAAGGGTTGCGGGAATTTGGTTGCTTCGGTTCGCCGTTGGAAGGTGTTGATCTCGATACACCACTTGAAGATCTTCGTGTTTATATCGCCGATCTGATGAAAAGTCCTGATCGCCCCGATGGCATCATATGTTCGGGCAGCGCAGCAGCATTGGCTGTTGTTGCGGGCATTGAAGATGCCGGATTGCATATCAGTCAGGAAGTTGATGTTGCGGCGAAGCAGTCCACCCAAATTCTACGCTGGTTCCGCCCCGGCCTGATTGTGGTGGAGGAAAGTTTCAAACTGGCCGGACAACAGCTCGGCAAGGCGATTTTGGGGCGCATCAATGGAGCGGATATAAAATCGCTCCAGACGATAGGATAATGAAAGCACAAGTTGAGCTACAAGCCGTTCCGACGATCGAACGGCTTGCGCTATTCGAGAAAAGAAAAAGCTAGCTCATTGCCCGCTTTGCTTCGGCTTGTGCCGGAAGCAGTAAAGCCTCGGCGGCGGCAATATCAAACGCTTCAGGTCTTGTGCACGTTGTCGCCACCTCAACGAAACGCCCCTCCTCGCCCGATTTGAGAATGGCGAGCATGACATCGACACCATGCAAGGCGCGTTCAAGCGAACAGCGCATGTCACGGCCTTCCAGGATAGAAGTCGCCATGTCGGCCAATCCGGCTGTACGATAATTCGCCATCATGCCATTGGAATGTTCTTCATTCGCAATGCCAAATGGATGGCTCCAATTTTCAACAGTCGTCGCAGGCTGACCCGGTTTTACCACCTGCACGTCACCGCCAAAGAAGTTCGGATCGGGCAGATAGAGCGACCCTTCCGTGCCATATAGTTCCATATTTGCATGGCGATGCGACCAGACATCCCAGCTTGCAGACAATGTGATTGTCGCGCCTTGTTCAAACTCAAGGAGCGCATGGATGGTGGTTGGGGTTTCGACCGGGATGGTTTCACCGTTGCGTGGCTCCGACAGGATAGTCCGCGTCGGCGTCGCGGCTGAGGTCAGCGCCGCAACCCGTTTTACCGGACCGATCAGGTTGATCAGATTGGCAATGTAATAGGGCCCCAGATCGAGGATGGGACCACCGCCGCGCTTGAAGAAGAAATCCGGGTTCGGGTGCCAGTGCTCCATGCCATGGCTCATGACATGGCAAGTGCCCGATGTGATGCGTCCGACATGACCACGATCGACTTCACGCCGGGCAAGCTGATGCGCTCCACCAAGAAATGTGTCGGGAGCGCAGCCCACTTTGAGGTCGCGACCATCGGCGAGCGCCTTCAGCTCCAGACCCTGTTCCATGGACAAAACCAGCGGCTTCTCCGAATAGGCGTGCTTGCCTGCGGCCAGTATCTGTTTGGTGACGGCGTAATGCGCATCAGGAATAGTCAGGTTGACGACGATATCAATGTCGTCATTCTGCAGCAATTCGTCGATGGTCTGAGCCTTTATGCCAAATTCTTCAGCGCGCGCCTTGGCCGCCGCTGGATTAATATCGGCACATGCCCGAATTTCGATGGATCGAAACATCGGCGAAAGCCGCAGATAGGCCGCCGATATATTTCCGCAACCGATAATGCCGACACCAAGTGTGTTCGTCATTTCCTTCTCCAGATCAAAGTGTCTTTACGGTTTCGATGGAACGGCTGGCAAATCGCGCATCGTCCGATGGGTTGTCGTGCTCCATCACGAAATAGCGCACCGGCGTTTTGCGCAGGGCTGCAAACAATCCCGCCCAATCGACCGTTCCATGGCCCACATCTTCCCAACCGTCCTCGTTGGTCTTTTCACCGCTGACCGCAATATCCTTGACGTGCACAGCGAGGATGCGGTCACCATAGCGTTCGATCCATTGAAGAGGGTCGGCCCCGCCCTTGATGATCCAGGCGATGTCGGCCTCCCATGCGAGTTCCGGCGACGCATCGAGAATATGTTCCTGCGGAACCGAACCGTCCGGCAGCGGTCGAAATTCGAAATCGTGATTGTGCCAGCCGAACGCGTAGCCTGCCTTGCGATAGGGTTCGCCGGCAGCGGCAAGCCGTTTGCCGAACGCCTGCCAGCCTGCAACCGTATCCGGGCGGCGATCCGCATCGAGATAGGGACAAAAGATTGCTTTCATATCCGCAACCTTTGCGATCTCCAGAACACGGTCGACTTCGTTTTCCAGCATATCGAGGCCAAAATGACCGGTCGGCATGGACAGTCCGAACGTATCCAGATTTTTCTTCAGTTGCGCCGGATCGGCATAGATGCCGCCATATCCTTCGACCCTGCTGTAGCCGAGATCGCGCAGCATGGTCAAAGTTCGCTCTAAAGGTTGGAAATTGCGGGAGCTGTAGAGTTGATAGGAATAACCATTCATGTCTTTCATCCTTTGAACCTGATCCTGAATTTTAACCGGACTTCGACGAGACAAGCTCTCGCGTCACGGCGCGAACTCTTCGTGCCGTCTCTTGAACGTCAGTCGTTTCACATATGATGGAAGCGCTATCGCGCGTGTGCGTAGCTGTTCATCTAAAGCCTTTCCTCAGACTGAGAATCGAATAGCGACAGGGCGTCGGCTTTGAAGCCGATCCTGACCTTATCGCCTGCCCGATAACGCTTGCCGGCTTCGACACGCGCAGACAGCGCATGTCCGTTTAGCTTGAGCCAGACCAGACTATCCGCGCCCATCGGTTCATCCAGATCGACCGTGGCCTCGAACCCGTCTGCGACATCAAGCTTGATATGTTCGGGTCGGACACCCAGCGTCACCTTCCGCCCCTGCTCCAGCGCACCGTCATAACCGTCGAGTTGCACCGCAGCTTCGCCTATGTGGAAGACCGGCTTGCCGCTTAGCGAAGCGATTTCGCCGGAAAAGAAATTCATGGACGGCGACCCCAGAAAACCGGCAACAAAACGGTTTTTCGGGCGATTGTAGATTGTCAGCGGGTCGTCAAGCTGCTGGACGACGCCGCCTTTCATCACAGCGATGCGATCCGCCAACGTTAAAGCTTCGATCTGGTCATGCGTGACATAAATCATCGTATTGCCGAGCTTCTGGTGCAGGCGCTTGATTTCGACACGCAACTCGGAACGCAGTTTGGCATCGAGATTGGACAGCGGCTCGTCGAACAAAAACACATCAACATCGCGAACAAGCGCCCGCCCGATAGCGACGCGCTGCCGTTGGCCGCCCGACAATGCCGAGGGCTTTCGTTGCAGCAATGGTTCAATCTGGAGGATTTCGGCGGCACGTTTAATGCGTTTGTCGATCTCAGCCTTGGGCAGGCCCGCGACGCGCAAACCGAAAGACAGGTTTTTCTCGACCGTCATTTGCGGATAAAGCGCATAAGACTGGAACACCATGCCGATGCCGCGATCCTTGGGCTCTTGCCATGTAACATTGCGACCTTTGATAAAAATGCTGCCCTCGGAAATATCGAGCAGACCTGCGACACAGTTCAGCAAAGTCGACTTGCCGCAACCGGATGGTCCCAGAAGCACAAGGAACTCGCCCTCGCCGATTTCCAGATTGAGATTTTGCAGGACGTTGACCGAACCGAAATCGAGCGACAGATCCTGAATGGAAACACTGGAATTCATGAGGTTCATCCTTTCACTGCGCCCGCAGCGATACCGCGTACGAAGTAACGGCCTGATACGAAGTAAACGAACAAGGGTACGGCGCCTGTCAGAATGGTGGCGGCCATATTGATGTTATATTCCTTCACACCCTGCATGGAGTTGACGATATTGTTGAGTTGAACGGTCATCGGAAAATTCTGCGTTCCTGCGAACACTACACCGAACAGGAAATCGTTCCAAATTCCGGTCACCTGAAGGATGATCGCGACCACGAATATGGGGAACGACATCGGCAGCATGATCTGGAAAAAGATGCGCCAGAACCCCGCGCCATCGACCCGCGCGGCCTTGAAGAGTTCGGGCGGCAGAGCGGCAAAATAATTGCGGAACAGCAGTGTCAGTATGGGCATACCGAAAATCGTGTGGACGAACACAACACCAGCCAGCGTGCCGAATATGCCTAGTTCCCGCGTTATGATGACAAGCGGGTAAAGCATGACCTGATAAGGAATAAACGCCCCGAACAACAGGACCGAAAAGAAGATTTCCGATCCTTTGAATTTCCAGTTCGCCAACGCATATCCGTTGACCGAAGCAATAGCGATGGACACGATAACGCTTGGCACGGTGATCTTGACGGAGTTCCAGAATCCGGCGCGGATGCCTTCGCAATAAAGGCCGGTGCAGGCCTGGCTCCATGCCTTGACCCACGGTTCGAACGTGACTTCGACGGGTGGTGCAAAGATATTGCCGAGGCGTATTTCCGGCATGCCCTTCAATGAGGTCACAACCATCACATAGAGTGGCAAAAGGTAGTAAACAGCGGCTACAAACAGGATGCTGTAGAGCATGACGGTAGCAGGTGCAAAGTGTCGTTTCGGCTTGCGCCCCCAAGGCCGCGCAGCACTGCCTTGCGCCACGCCAAGCGGAACCTCGGTTCGCTCCAGCGCAGTTTCCATTTTCCGGTTCAGCACTGCTTCCGTCATCGCGCTTTCCTCCGGCTGTATTCGAGCATGGTCCATGGGACGAGGATGATGAGGACGGCGGTGAGCATGACCGTCGAAGCGGCAAGCCCCTGTCCAAGATTGGCCCAGCCGAACATGAAATCGTAGACATATTTGGCTGGCACTTCCGACGCTATCCCCGGACCGCCATTGGTCATGGCGACAACCAGATCGTAGAGTTTCACAATGCCGGTCGCGATCAGCACCACTGTTGTCACCAGCACCGGGCGCATCATAGGCAGAATGATGAAGAGATAGGCTTTCCACTTGGGAATGCCGTCTACACGCGCGGCCTTCCAGATTTCATCATCCACATTGCGCAATCCGGCCAGCATCAGGACCATCACCAGTCCGGTCATCTGCCAAAGCCCGGCGATAACGATTGCGTAGATGACATAGGTTCGGCTTGACAGGATCGCCATTTGAAAACTGTCGAACCCTATATCGCGAATGACTTTTTCCAACCCCAGTTGAGGGTTGAATATCCATTGCCAGACAAGTCCGGTCACAATGAATGACAACGCATAAGGATAAAGAAAGATCGTTCGAAACGTATTCTCGAAACGGATCTTATGGTCCATCAGCGCCGCCAGCAAAAAGCCAACCACCAGTGAGAACCCCATGCAGAGAACACCGTAGATTGCCAGATTGCGGACAGACACATGCCAGCGGGAAGCGCCGAAGAGCCTGACATATTGATCGAAGCCGACAAAATTCCATACCGGCAACGATTTGGAGGACGTGAAGGAATAGGCGACGGTCCAGAGTGTACAACCGATAAAGACCACGAGAACAGTCGCAATCATTGGAAGTGCTGCAATTTTCGCATTCAGATTGCGAAACATTCCGGAGGGCTTTCTGCGACTGCCCTCTTCTATAACGGCCATGTTATCCTCCCTGTCCCATTGCCGGAAAATCCGGCACTGCCCTCCTCAAAGCAATGCCAGACCTTGCAACCGAGCTAATGCGCCTGTTCGATGATCTCCGCAAACCGTTCCTGAATATCATCGACCGTCATGTCGGGATTAGAAAAGAATTCCGCCGAAAGGCTTTCGATCTGCCCCTGTGTATCGGGCGCACGCAACTGCTCAACCGACGGAACGATATTGTCCGGATTCTTCAGGATATCAATGCCTGCGCGCATGCAGCTCGAAGCCGTATCGAGGTCGATGTCGCCACGGATCGGCAGCGATCCTTTTGCGAGATTGAAAGCCACCTGCGTTTCCTTGGAAACGAGCATGCTCGCCAATTTGAGCTGGGCCTTGGTGACTTCTGGATCCTTATTCTTGGGGAAGTATATCGCATCGCCACCCGTATCGAGATATTGATGGACGCCGAGCCCCGGCAGGCAGTCATAGTCTTTCCCGGCAACCTTGCCCGCCGTGCCGAATTCGCCCTGCGCCCAGTCGCCCATGATCTGCGTACCGGCCCGGCCTGTCAGCACCATATTCGTGGCTTCGTTCCATGAGCGACCGACATACCCGGGATCAGCCAGCCCGCGTGCCTCAGCCAGCGCCTCGAAAACCTTCTTCATTTCAGGACCGCGCGCCGCTTCGGCATCCTTGTCCTTATTGACTTTGAGGTAGAGGTCCTTGCCACCAATGGCTGTCGTCAAAACCGTCAACATCCCGTTCACTTGCCAGCCATCACCGGTCGCCAGCGGCACGATGTTCTTTTCCTTGAGCTTTGGCCCCGCCGCAACGAGATCGTTCCAGTTTTTCGGCGGTTCCGCGCCAGCATCTCGAAAGGCTTGCGGGTTGATCCACATCCATTCCCAAGAATGAATGTTCAATGGCACACAATAGAGACGCCCCTCATAGGTACAGGATTCAAGCAGGCTCTTCGGGCGTATAAAATCGGCCCATCCTTCCTTTTCAGCGAGTTCCGTGAGATCGGTCATCAAACCGCCCTGAACCAGTTCTTCCGCCTGCCGTCCGTGATTGAGCTGGGTGGCGCCCATCGGATTACCGCCCAAAATACGGCTGATGATGATGGGACGCGCCGTAGAGCCACTGCCGGCGATGGCACCATCGACCCACTTATCCCCACCGAGCGTATTGAATTTTTCAGCCAGAACCTTGACCGCAGCCGCTTCGCCGCCCGAAGTCCACCAATGCGTCACTTCAAGATCGGCAGCGAATACCGATCCGGTCATTACGCAGCACACCGATGCGACCAACGTCGCGAACTTCAATCGATACATTTCATCTCCTCCCAAATCTGAAACGTTACAGGTATCGTATTCAAAACCATCTGCATTGCAAGAGTTTAATTTGGAAATGATCATAACTCACTGAATTAGCAGATTAATATCCTATTTCTTCCCAATTTTTTGGTCACGCGATCCTGCCAGAGCTCCTTGATAAAGAGAATACCCATTACATTCCAAAACATTTTCTGAAACGTTACAGATTTTATAAAACCTTGGGATTATACATCACAGCTTTGGCGTCACCACCAATCTTTCGTCTCGTTGTGCGCTGCGCACAACCTATCATCGGCGACGATAGAGGATCATCCCGGCGTGATGAAAAATGTCATTGATAAAATTGCCATCGACGATGAAACCGGTGTCGTGCCAGTATCTGATGCGGTTGCCGGACAGTTCGTAACGGCTTCGCAGGCGCGTTCTCGTATGCCACGCGCCTCCACAAATCGGGCCAGGAGTTAACGTCGGGCGTTTCCGCGCTCAATCACCCCAAGGCCGAAGTAGGTGGTTGATCGATATTCAGTTTTTGCATCGATGCGGGTTGCCCCGCTCAACGCTGCCGCCCACTCGTAAAAGAGCGGGAGGCTTACAATACATCAGCCAAGGCTTGGATGTTCAAATCATCATTGAATCGGGCACCGAGCTGGAAACGACATAGAACCCCATGGCATAGAAAATTAACTCAGCTTCCTGCCGACGGTTTTCGCGACCAGCGCCAGCGAAATGGCCCCTGCATCCGCATGTCCGATGCTCTTCTCAGCTAAGGGTCTTGCTCGACCGAGTTTCGGCACAAGTGGCGCCGTCGCGTCTGCCGCCGCCTTTGCAGTCTCTGCAGCATTGTTCCAGGCATCGGCCAACGTCTTGCCAGATGCAAACGCCCTTTCGAGCGTTTCCACGAAAGGAACAAACGCATCAACCAATGTCTTGTCGCCTGGTTTCGCCCCGCCAAGGGTTGTCACTGAATCAAGCGCGCGTCTGCCGCCGCGAACGACCGCACCATCCTCCATCTTGCCATTATCGGAAAGCTCGGTGCTCCAAGAGCGCAGCAGAAGACCCCATAGCGCGCCAGATGTTCCTCCGGCCCGGTCTGCCCAGGCGTCGCCTGCCACAGCCAATACGCTTGCAGCACCGGCACCTGCCTTAACAGCCTGATCCGCTGCATCTTTTGCAGCCGCAGAACCTCGACGCATACCTTGTCCATGATCGCCGTCGCCTGCAAAAGCATCGATACGACCAAGTTCTTCTTCGGCCTCGACCAGTACGTCGGCGACAGCGTGCAAAATACCCTGAATGCAAATGCCACCGGCCTGCCCCGCCTCATCGGCTGGAGCAAAAACAGAAACCGCATCCTCGTTGGCAATCACATCGTCGGCAGGCTCGACTGCGATTGCTTCGCCGCGGCGCAAAACCGGCGTATCGCAAGCTGCCGTCCAATAGCGTTCGAGTTCGTCATCGAGCCAAAGAAGGGTCAGCGAGCAACCTTGCATGTCGAGACTGGTAACAAACTCACCAGCTTCCGGAGCGACAACGTGAAGATCAGCTTTTTCCAGCAGCGACGCAATCGCCGTCCACAAGACGAACAGTTCTTCATATTTGGTCGCACCAAGACCGTTCAGGATAACGCCAACTTTTTGCGTTCCTTCGGGGCGTTCCGCCAGAAGTTTCTCAACCAGCAGGCTTGCCAGACCGGAGGCAGGCAGGATCGCCTCTTCCTTGATCCCCGGTTCACCATGAATGCCGAGACCAAGCGCCATCTGGCCTTCCGGTACGGTAAAGAGCGGGTGCGGAGCGCCAGGCAAAGTACAGCCTTTGAAGGCAACACCGAAAGACACAGTATTAGCATTCGCGAGACGTGCAAGGCGTTCAACCTCATCCAGTGACAGACCAGCTTCGGCGGCAGCACCGGCAATCTTGAACACGACCAGATCACCAGCAATGCCGCGCCGCTTCTCGTGCATATCCATCGACGCGCTAGCCACATCATCGGTCACGGGCACGATGCGGACGTCGATACCCTCGGCACGCAGACGTTCGGCGGCCACGCCAAAATTGAGGACGTCCCCGGCGTAATTGCCGAAGCCCAATAGAATACCGCCGCCCTTATGCGCCTGCCGGCAGATACGCGCCACCGCCGCCGTGGAAGGTGACGCAAATACGTCACCGGCAACGGCTGCATCCGCGAGTCCCGGCCCCACATATCCGGCAAATGCAGGGTAATGGCCAGAGCCGCCGCCCACGACTACAGCGACCTTGCCGTGAGGCACCTTTGTGGAGCGCACAACGCCGCCACGCACGTGGCGAACATAGCGGCTAAAGATACTGGCAAAACCGGCAAGAGCGGTCGAGGCAAACTCCTCCGGCGCGTCGAAAATGGTCGTCATTAAAACAGTCCTTAATCTGGGTCATTAGCCGCGAGGCAGGATGCGGCGTAGGTAGTCACGATTTGTTGCCGCAACGGAAAGCCCGTCGCCACCATAATGTTCACATAATAGCGGACTGGCAAATCCGTGATCCAGCGCCATTCTGATCGCTGCACGATAATTGATGATCCCGCTTTCAAGGGGAGCAGGATGCGTGACGATGACACCGGACGCTGGATCTTCTGTACGGGTGTAGTTCTTGACGTGCCAGAACTTTGCGTAAGGCGCGACCTTCTCCATCATCTTCTGCCAATGCTCGACCGGGCGGTGCAGACGAATGAGATTACCCAGATCGGCATTGATCCCAACATTTTCGAGACCCACGTCCTCAACAAAACGAACTGCGCTGTCCGCAGTGCCGAGATAAGTATCCTCGTACATTTCAAGCGACAGCTCTATACCAAGCTCCTCTGCGTGGCGACCGAGTTCGCGAATGCGTTCAACAGCCTTGTTCCAGATAGCCGGATCGTCAGGATTCTTCGCTCCATCGACCGTCCAGAACCACAATGCCTGTTTCTGCGCGTCCGTCAGCGGTTCAAAAAGCCCGAAGGAAACGCAACTGGCGCCGACTTCCTTGGCCGTGTCGATGACCTTGTGCCCATAGGCCAGATATTCGTCGCCGTGTCGTGCATCGATCACGCTGCGCCGCGAGGTGGAAATCGCAGGTATCGTGAAGCCAAGCGATTTGGCGACCGACATAAACTCGTTAAGACGGGCCGGGGACAAATCCGCCAGCCGCAACCAGCTGTCAGTTGGATCGAGTTCGGTAAACCCTGCATCCGCAACGTCAGACAAAGTGCGCGCCCAATCTTCTGGCGACTGATCCTGCACCGAACTGCCATCCGGCAGCATATTGGGATACTGGATCATCGCCGCTGCAATCGGCCAGGTTTCACGTGTCCATTTGGATGTCGTCTGTTTCAACTTGTGTTCCTGTTCTTTTGTGTGATCCATCAAAGTCACGCCATATTGCTGTTACCGGAGGAAATTTCGGTTTTTCGGCTGCGCAGTTTGGCAATACCCCAGAAGATGGCGGGAGAAACAAGCAGGAAGACGCCGAGCGTCATTAACGACGCAACCAAGCCATTCGACCAGAATATGGAAAGTTCGCCGCCGGACATCATCATCGACTGACGGAATGCATCTTCTGCCTTGTCTCCGAGAACCATGGCGAGAACCAACGGCGCCAGCGGATAATCTAGTTTCTTGAAGATATAACCCAGCACCCCGAATGCGATAACCAGCCAGACGTCGGTTATCGAGTTGGCGACCTGATAGGCACCGGAGAAAATGACCGCAACAATGATCGGTCCGATGATCGAGAACGGCACGCGCAGAATAGATGCGTAGAGCGGCACGGTCGCGAGTACCAGAATAACGGCGACGATATTGCCAAGATACATGGACGCAATCAGGCCCCACACGAAATCCGGACGATCCGTGAACAATGTCGGGCCGGGAGTGAGGCCCCAGATCATCAGGCCGCCCATCATCACAGCAGCGGTAGCCGAACCCGGCACGCCAAGCGCAAGCATCGGGAGAAGCGCAGATGTACCGGCTGAATGGTCAGCGGTTTCCGGTGCCACGATACCGCGAGGGTCCCCCTTGCCGAACTTCGATTTATCACGGGCGGAACGACGGGCCACGCCATAGCTCATAAAGGATGCGGCCGTTGGCCCGGCGGGTGTTATGCCCATCCAGATACCGATCAGCGTCGATCGTGCAAGCGTAAACCAGTAGCGCGGCATTTCCAGCAGCGTACGCCCAATCTCACCGAGACGCACCCGCGCCTTGATTCCATCAAAGCGTAACCCCTCTTCCGTCGTCAGCAACAATTCGCCGATCCCGAACAGGCCCATCACTGCAATCAGAAAGGAAATACCCTTGATGAGTTCCGGTATCTCGAATGTCAGGCGCAAATTGCCCGAGATCGTATCCATGCCCACCGAAGCAAAAGCAAAACCGATCATCATGGAAACGAGCGTCTTGAAGGGCGATTGAGCGCCCATGGATATGAAGCTGGCAAAAGCCAGAAAATAAACAGCGAAATATTCAGGCGATGAAAACCGCAGGGCGAAATTGGCAACCCAGCTGGAGAGCAGTGTAATCATCACCACGCCCGCCAGTGCTCCGATACCAGCGGAAACGAATGCCAGCGTCAAAGCGCGGCTCGCATGTCCGGCCTTCGCCATCGGATAACCATCGAACGTGGTGGCAACAGAGGAAGGCTCGCCTGGAATATTGAACAGAATGGACGTTGTCGATCCGCCGAACAATGCTCCCCAATACATACAGGAAAGCAGAATAATCGCGGAAATAGGGTCCATCGTGAATGTCAGCGGCAAAAGCAGGGAAACGCCATTGGGCGCGCCCAATCCCGGCAGGACGCCAACCAGAATTCCAAGCGTCACACCCAGCATCATCAACAGAACATGATTGAAACTGAGTATATGCGCGAAGCCATCCATCAAGAGACTGAAGTTTTCCATGTCTTTCCTCCAAAGACATCGGACTTTCCGGTATCAATAAATGCCGAAGAAAGCCTCGACCGGGCCTTTAAGGAGCGGAACCTTGAAGCCGATTTCAAAAATGACGAAAAAGAACAGGGAAATGGCGATACCGGCTGATATGGAAGCCCACCACTTGTAGCGTCCCTGAAACATCATCGCTCCAGCGATGTAGAGTGCCGTGCCGACATACAACCCGAGAACCGAGGATATGGCAGCGAAGGCAACGAGCGGCAAGGCGAAACCGAAAACCGGTTTCAGCCGGGAGAGTTCAACGAAGACTTCCCCGCTACCGCGATGTTTTACAAATGCCACACCGAGATTGACCGCACTTCCGAACATGATCAGCAGCCCGATGTAGAACGGAAAATAACCCGCATCCGGCCCCATTTCCGTCCAGCCTGTACCGGCCTGTTGTGCGCCGAAACAGACCGCCGCTCCCAGCGCGCCTGTCAGGAGAGCAACGCCCATCTCGATGACGAAGCGGGAAATGCCGCCTTCACCTTTATCACTCATGGGATGAACCCCTTTGATGAATGATGCAGACGCCATCGGCGTCTGCATGACTGCACAAAACGTCAGTTGGCGAGCCAGCCTTCACGCTTGAGCACGGCTGTTACCGCTGTTTCATCGTTCTTGATAAAGGATGAGAGTTCACCACCGCTCATATAGGCGGAAGATTGCGAACTATCGGCAAGATACTTCGCCCATTCAGGCGTCTCTGCAACCTTCTTGAGTACGCCTGCATAGTAATCGACGACGTCCTGATCGACGCCTGCGGGAAGCCATACGGTGCGTGGCATGGAGTAATTTTCGATTGTAATTCCTGCTTCCTTGCAGGTCGGGATGTCGCTCCAGCCCATGTCGCCAGCAACCTTGCCGTCACCCTTGAGCTTTTCTCCCTTGAAAACACAAAGTGGCTTCACCATACCCGCCTGCCATTGACCGAGGTTCTCACTCGGATTGTTGACATTGGCTGCGATGTGCTCGCCCGCAAGCTGAACGGCGGCTTCGCCACCGCTTTTGAACGGGATATAGCCGAGCTTTGAGCCCGTAGCATCGTTGATCATGGATGTCAGAATCTGGTCAACGTCCTTGGACTGGCTGCCGCCAATCTTCATGCCCGCATCATCTTTCGCCTTGGCGATAAACTCTGCGGCTGTCTTGAAGTCGGACTTTCCATTGACCCAAAGAATGAATTCATCCGAAGCAAGCGCCGAGACGGGGAGCAAATCTGTCGATTTATAAGGAACTTTGGCGCGCACTGGCAGAAGGTAGGCGTTGTTGGTTCCGAATGCGAGCTTGTAAGGATCGCCCTTATAGCCAGCAGTATAGACAAAGCCTTCCGCCCCGCCTGCGCTGCCTTTGTTTGTGACAACAATTGGCGCGCTCATCAGATCATATTTACCGATGATAGACTGGATCGTACGCGCGAAAATATCCGTGCCACCGCCCGGTCCGGCAGTCACAACAAACTCCACAGGCCGTGTCGGCTCGAATGCCAAAGCAGATGATGCGATTATTGCCACACCTGCCGCCAGGCACGCGATATGCAAAGACTTCTTCATGGTCCATCCTCCCAGTTAAGCGGCACAGGCCTCCCCCCATGCCGATAGTGTCAAAATGTCGAAAATCAGGCCGCGTCTGAAAGTGCAGCTGCTCTTTTCGCCATTCGTGCCGCGAGCAGGATCGCTTCGCGCGTGGCCCCCACGTCGGCGACGCCCTTCCCGGCAATATCGTAGGCAGTGCCGTGAGCAGGAGTGCAAAGGGGGAAGGGCAATCCGCCCATCATTGTCACACCTTTGTCGAAGCCCATCAGCTTCATCGCGATCTGCCCCTGATCGTGATACATGGTCAGCACCGCCTGAAAGCCATCCTTCAGCGCGCGCAGAAATACTGTGTCAGCCGGAAACGGACCATCGACATCGAACCCCTTGGCCTTCGCCGCCTTGACTGCAGGCTCAATGATGTCAATTTCTTCCATGCCAAAGCTGCCGCCATCACCGGCATGCGGATTGAGTCCGGCCACTGCGATCTTCGGATTGTCATATCCCGCCTTCTTCAAGCAAAACCAGGCCAGTTCCAGCTCGGCGAGAATTCCTTCAACAGTCAAGGTGGCAGCTACATCCTTGAGTGGAATATGCGACGTCACGCGTGCGTTCCAGACTTTCTCCAGAACATTGAACTCACGCACCTTGCCTTTGAAGTCCAACACATCGGCAACAAAGCGGATTTCGTCGTCATAACCTGGATAGGCGAACCGCATGGCCTGCTTGTTGAACGGCGTAAAGCAAACAGCCTGCGCATGCCCGACATCGGCAAATTCCAATGCAGTACGAAAGTTCTGGGTTGCAAATGTTCCGCCGACCAGCGTGGCTTCACTGCGCACGACATCCTTCGGATCGAGATTCCTCAAGTCAATGAAGACGTGCTTGCCGACCGGCATGTTCGGTGCATTTTCGAGAGTGGATTCCTGAAGATCAAGCTCAACACCCGCAATATGCGCACCTTCGTCCAGAATGCGGCGATCACCAAACACGATGAGATGCGCTTCCTTTCTGACATCGGGCAAAGCGAGGAGACGTGCTGTCAGCTCGGGACTGACACCGGCTGGATCCCCCATTGCAAGCGCAATCACGCTCGGTTCAGCGCCATTAGCGGTCATTCGTATCCTCCTCGTCTGCATTCTGTATGCAATATGCATATGGCAGGTCTCAGCGCGACGCAAGTATTTTGTATTCTGTATGCAGCATTTTATATTGACGGTTGAGAGCAGGCCAGCCATCTTCACCTCGAACGGTGAGGTAAGGATTCGGGCTCACCCTTTGAGAAAAAGGCCGATGGACGAAAATCAGAAAACCGAGCAAGCCGAACACGGCACACAATCGTTCCGCCGCACGGCTTTGCACGATATGCTTGTCAACCATCTGCGCGACATGATCATTGAAGGACAGCTGGAGCCCGGCACGCGCCTGCATGAAGGGCAGCTTGGAGAGCAGCTCGGCGTGTCCCGCACACCGCTGCGTGAGGCTATCAAATATCTGGCCAGCGAAGGACTGGTCGAGCTTGTTCCAAGCCGCGGCGCAGTTGTGAAACGGTTCAGCGCAGCTGATGTCAAGGACATGCTCACCGTCCTACGTACCCTGGAAGAGCTAGCAGGCAAACTCGCCTGCGAGCTCGCAACCGACAAGGAAGTTGCTGAGGTTCGTTCGCTGCACGATGAAATGATCAAGCGCTACCGAACCGCTGACCGGCTGCAATATTACAAACTGAACCAGCAGATTCATATCGCTATTGTTCGTCTTGCCAAGAACCCTACGCTGGCAGACGTTCACCAAATGCTGCAGACACGATTGAAACGGATCCGTTTCGTCGGCCATGAAGGCGCCGAGAAATGGGCGGCGGCTGTATCGGAGCACGAAGAAATGATCGAGGCTCTGGAAGCCCGTAACGCGACCCGGTTGTCCGAAGTATTGGGCCGCCATTTGACCAATGCATGGGAGCGCGTACGCGAATCGATGTAGACGAGCCGTTCGCGGAGACGTGCGGCGAATCCAATGCCACGCCGAAAATTATCGAATGGCATGCACACGAAACATGCTGACACTGGGTTGGCGGCAAAAAGCCGTCGATTGCGCTAGTAATGCGGGTGCCGATATAACAGTTCGGAGCTGACACGACCCGGAAAGGACCTCCATGCTGCCGACCGAACCCGATCCTCACCGCCTGGAAATGACGGTTTTGATGACGCCCGACATGGCAAATTTCAGTGGCAAGGTTCATGGCGGCGCCTTGTTGAACCTGCTGGACCGTGTCGCTTTTTCCTGTGCGTCGCGCTATTCGAAACAATATGCAGTTACGCTTTCTGTCGATCAGGTCACGTTCAAAGAGCCGATCAATGTTGGTGAACTCGTGACGTTTCGGGCTTCGGTGAACCATACGGGCCGGACGTCCATGGAGATCGGCATTCGCGTGGAAGCGGAGCATATCCGCTCGGGCAAGCGCCGCCACACCAATTCCTGTTATTCTACAATGGTAGCGGTCGATGATACCGGGCGACCTGTTGCAGTGCCTGCCTTGATCCCAGTCGACGCTTTGGATCGCAGGCGCCATGAAGCAGCCGAACTCCGACGGACGCTCCGACGGGAATTCGCACAGCGGATGGAAATGGTTGCCGCGACCGGGCGAGACATCGTCGACACCACGGAGTTGTAAAAGCAATCTTTGCTACGAAGATCGCTTGGCGGACAGCCGAAATCGCTGATGGGCGTCGGCTGGTGCTTAGATCACCAATACCGTATGCAGGGCTGAGCAAGAGAACGGAAAGGCCCTTTCACCTAAAAAAGTGCCTGCTCGACGGAATCTTCATTCAGCAAGCGCGTGGGTGGCGACGCACTGCGTTTCAATTCTCTTGCCGGTGTGGCGATCAAAGCTGGCGCCGGAAATGGCGGCGGACCTTCCACATGAAAAGCGCATGCGCCAATATCTGGAGCGCTATGTCGATTTTATTTTGGGAAGATGCTGAGCGGGCGGCTTTGTTCGATTATTTGAACAACAACCCGGTCCGGACGCTGGAACAAACCGCTGATTTGTTCCGGGATTTCCTCGCATATACCGATGCGATCATTCTCGCCGCGCAGGAAGCGGGTTCAGTTCGTTCAGGATCGCCAAAGTTCCTTGCAAGTTTTGCTCGCGGTGCGACCCGTCATACCCTGAAACGAAGACGTCCCAACCCGCTTCCCCTCGAGCCCGAGGAAAGGCAGTTGATCATCGATATGTGCTGGAGTGCTCTGTCGGGTGCCAACAAGGCGTAGCTATTAAGGAGTTTAACGAACCGCGACTGGCATTTGGAATAACGGCGCCTGACTTTTTGGGAGTAGGCCCGCTCACTGATCTTACATGGTGAGAAACAAGGGTCTGACAGTCCCAGTGTGTACGAAAGCTTTCTATTCGTTTCGATGTTTTCCCACCTATCGTGTTCGAAGCACGTTGCCAGTCGTTCCCGCATCAACGTTGAAAGTTGCCGGTTGACTACTATAAATGTAATTTAGCGGGAGTTAAAAGCCAAAGGCAGAAAGAATGACCCAAAACAATCTGTCGAGCAATTCATCCCAGATTGAGCCATTACAAATTCATGATATCAAGGTCATAGATAACGTAAAGCTCAAAAAGGCGATCACCGCTGCAGCCTTGGGCAATGCGATGGAGTGGTTTGATTTTGGCGTATATGGCTTCGTCGCCTATGCTTTGGGCCAAGTGTTCTTTCCAAATGCCTCGCCCGGTACGCAGACCATTGCAGCCCTTGCTACTTTTTCCGTACCATTTCTGGTGCGTCCCCTTGGTGGGTTGTTTTTTGGCGTCATGGGTGACCGTTTTGGCCGCCAGAAAGTCCTTTCCCTTACCATTATAATCATGGCCGCCAGCACTTTTTGCATCGGCCTCATCCCCTCTTACGCCACCATTGGCATCTGGGCCCCAATCCTTCTGTTGATCTGTAAGCTGGCGCAGGGCTTTTCCGTCGGTGGTGAATATACGGGGGCTGCTATTTTCGTAGCAGAATATGCACCCGATAAACGTCGCGGCTTTCTGGGCAGCTGGCTCGATTTTGGCTCGATTGCCGGCTTTGTTCTGGGAGCCGGTTTCGTTGTTTTTCTCAGCACAATGCTCGGCGAAAAAGCCTTTCTGGAGTGGGGATGGCGGGTTCCATTCTATTTTGCTGCGCCTCTCGGGCTGATCGGACTGTATCTGCGTCATGCGGCTGAAGAAACGCCAGCGTTTATGCAGCAACTTGAAGCACTGGAAAAAGAAGATCGGGATGCAATCGAAGACCGCCCGATGGTGTCATTCAATGAAATTGTCAGCAAATATTGGCGTGCGTTGAGTGTGTGCACCGGAATGGTGCTGGTGACGAACATCACCTATTACATGCTGCTGACCTACATGCCAACCTACCTGTCGCAAAGCCTTGGCTATTCCGAGGACCGCGGTGTGCTCATCATCATCGTGGTGATGATCGGCATGCTGTTTGTTCAGCCAGTTGTGGGATTTCTCAGTGATCGGTTTGGCCGCAGACCGTTTCTGATTATCGGAAGCGTTGGCCTGCTGTTGTTGTCTGTAGTTGCCTTTCACCTGATCGCCAGTGGCAACATCGCAACGATATTTGTCGGGCTGCTGATACTGGCAGTCCTGCTTAATTGTCTCACTGGCATTATGGCGTCAACACTTCCGGCGCTTTTCCCCGCGCGTATTCGATACAGTGCTCTCGCGGCGGCATTCAATATTTCGATTATCATCGCGGGACTGACGCCGACCGTTGCAGCTTGGCTCGTCGAGGCCACAGAGAACCTCTATTTGCCCGCCTATTATCTTATGTGCGCTGCAGTTATCGGGCTGATCACGGCGTTCTTTCTACCCGAAACGGCTAACCGTCCACTGAGAGGAGATACACCGAGCGCATCGAACAAGACCGAAGCCAAACAGTTATTGCAGGAAGCCTATTCCAATATAGAGCAGCGCGTTCAGGCAATCGATGAGGACATTCTCACGCTCGAACAACAGATCGAGGATTTGCGCCTGCGTAGACAGGCACTCGTGGATCGACATCCAAAACTTTCTTGATCTCGCGTGGAAGCAATACTGCGCCGACGAGTGGCAGATGTAACCTACCCTGCTTGTCAGAACGGTGCTTCTAAAGTGTAAACCTGCCCGAAGAAGCCGCGACGGAACAGGCGACGAAGCTTAAACGGGATTGCTACTTACGAAAGGGTTTCAAGTTGAAATTCTGAACATGCATAGTGAGTTGGCCCCCATTGAAGCATGGCGTCGATCTAGCGCGACTAAATAAGACAAATCCACTCTTGTTTTAAGAACAACATTTGGCTTATAGGAAAGCCAGTTCCACAAGGCCGACGGAAAACAGCGCCCCGCAATCCAGGATTTTATCAGTGACTGCAATGAAAACTCTTCTGGCCGCTACCGGCCTTGTTGCTGTGTTCGCGCTTCAGAACAATGCAGCAGATGCCGCCACACAATATCCGCTGACGCTCGAAAACTGCGGTACGAAAGTTACGTTTCAGAAGGCGCCGGAGCGCGCGATCGGCCTTGGACAGAACAGCGCCGAAATATTATTGCTTCTGGGCCTTGAGGACAAAATGGCGGGAACGGCGTTCTGGCTAAGCAAGGTTTTGCCGCGGCTTGAAGCCGCCAATTCTAAAGTGAAGCTTCTCACCGTTGAGTTCCCGACATTTGAATCGATCCTTGCAGAAAATCCGGATTTCGTAGCGGCAGCTCTTCCAAGCCTCATTGGCCTGAACAGCAAGGTTGCAAAGCGCGAGGATTTCGACAAGGTAGGCGTCCCCACCTATCTTTCGCCCAGCACGTGCCTGAGCACAGAGAAGGTCAGGGATGAATATGGTAGCCGCGACAAGCTGTGGA
Organism: Ochrobactrum teleogrylli; assembly: GCF_037482325.1. NCBI lineage: Bacteria > Pseudomonadati > Pseudomonadota > Alphaproteobacteria > Hyphomicrobiales > Brucellaceae > Ochrobactrum > Ochrobactrum teleogrylli. The sequence continues at coordinate 925,943 of NZ_JBBHKQ010000002.1, read as the reverse complement.
ACATGGATCTTCTTTATAAGGAGATCGACGAGCTTTCGCAGATTTTCGATGTTTCAGATCGCGGTCAGGCGCTGATCGCTGATTTCAAGGCACGCGAGGCGGCCTTGCGCGCAAGCGTTCCCGCGAGCGGTAAGAAACTTTCTTATGTCTTCTGGTTCTCCAGCCCGTCGCCATCGGCGGACGCCTATCTGGGTGGAGGAAACGGTGCCTCGAGCTTTATCGCTGACGTTCTGGGCGGCGAGAATGCCATCAAGGCAGAAGCCGAATGGCCGACGCTTGGTTGGGAAAGCATTATCGCCGCCAACCCTGACGTCATTGTTGTTGCAAATCTCGACCGTAATCGTTGGGAACTCGACAAGCCAGAAGCCAAGATCCAGTTTCTCAACACAGACCCTGCGGTCAGCCAGATGCCAGCCGTCAAGAACAAGGCCATTGCCGTCATGGATGGTCAGGCGATGAACCCGACCATCCGCACGATTTATGGCGCAGAACAGGTCGCGGAACAGCTGAAAGCGCTTGGTATTCTCAAGTGAGTGCTGCTGGACCATCTTTAAGGCATTGGGGCGCCTTCAGCATGATGCTGTTGGCGTCGCTTGTTGCAATCGGATTGGTGGTGGGTATCAGTGTCGGGATCGGAGATCTGCCGATCCCTTTATCGACAACGTTTGCAGCGATAACCAATCGTCTTGGATGGAGTTCCGTCGAGCTCAATCGCATTCATGAAACGGTCATCTGGGATTACCGCCTCAGCCGCGCGTTGGTGGCGGCATTTTGTGGTGCGGGTCTCGCGCTTTCAGGCGCGATCATGCAATCGCTTTTGCGTAATCCGCTGGCTGAACCCTATGTTCTGGGTATTTCGGCTGGAGCATCGACCGGCGCTGTAACCGTTGTCATACTCGGCATCGGTGCTGGCGCAGTTTCATTATCAGCAGGCGCATTCGTTGGCGCGTTTGCGGCCTTCTTCTTTGTTGCGCTCCTCTCCAATGGAACAAGGGGCGGTGCGGATCGCACCATTCTGGCAGGCGTTGCGGCTTCACAGCTTTTCAACGCTGCGACCTCGTATATCGTCACCACATCCGGCAACGCGCAGCAGGCTCGTGACGTGATGTTCTGGCTCCTTGGCAGCTTCGGTGGCGTTCGCTGGCCAGAATTCACGCTGGTGTCGGTGGTCATCACCTTCGGTCTTATCGCCGGCCTTCTCTATGCCCATGTTCTGGATGCTTTCGCTTTCGGCGATGAAGCCGCCTCATCGCTCGGCGTGAATGTGGCCCGTGCGCGCATTGTTCTCTTTGCGCTCACAGCAATGATGACAGCCACTATCGTCAGCATGGTCGGTTCGATAGGCTTCGTCGGGCTCGTTGTCCCTCATGCCGCACGCTTCATCGTCGGTCCGCTACACATAAGGTTGTTGCCCGCCTGCGCCATCGTCGGTGCAATCTTCATGGTGTTGGCCGATATCGCCTCACGCGCGTTGATACCGCAACAGGTCCTCCCCATCGGTGTGGTGACAGCACTTGTCGGCGTGCCTTTCTTCTCGATCATTCTATACCGTTTTCAGCGCCCATCATGACGATCAGAGCCGAAAATCTTGTCTGGAAAATTGGCAAGAAAACGATAATCGACGACGTGTCTTTCGAGGCAAAGCCTGGAAAGATGCTGGGGCTTTTAGGACCAAACGGTTCTGGAAAAACATCCCTGCTGCGTCTGATCGCGGGCTTAAAACGCCCCCATTCCGGGCATGTCCTGCTTGGCGAAAAAGATATCAATACGGTTGCCCGGCGTAGCGTCGCGCAGCGTGTGGCTTTTGTTGAACAACACGCCACGACAAACGCGGGTTTGAAAGTCCTGGACGTCGTGAGACTTGGGCGTTTTCCACACAGATCGATGTTCTCGGGCTGGACAGGCGCGGATGAAGGAGCCGTTCAAGATGCAATTGAACGCACCGGTATGACGGCCAAGAAAAACGACACGTGGCAAAGTCTGTCAGGTGGCGAAAAACAGCGTGCGCATATTGCAAGGGCTTTGGCCCAGACGCCGAAAGAACTCATCCTTGATGAACCAACCAATCATCTGGATATTCAGCACCAGATGAGCTTGTTAAAGCTGGTTTCAGGGCTACCAATCACGAGCGTCATTGCACTGCACGACCTTAATCATGCTGCCATGTTTTGCGATGAATTGATCATTATGCTGTCTGGAAAGATCGTGGTTTCGGGAACACCGGAAGAGGTCATCAACGAGACTATTCTCAAGCAAGTCTTCTCGATTGAAGCGCGCGTGGAAACTTCTCCGTTCAGCGGGCGCCCGCATATCCACTATCTGAGATAAGAAACGCGCCGGATAAAACCGGGTGTTTAATGATATACTCCGATCCATTTACCCCCACCACGCGGCGAAGAACTCTGGAAGAGTTGCGCAAGAAGGCGCCACATCTACTGTCGACAAGCCTCACCAGATGCGCAGGCTGCGCGCGGCGTCGGCAAACAATACGGCAGCACGCGAAGTCAAAAGACCACGGATTGTAGACGATATTGTTGTGATCACGCCCCCGCCCGTTCGGTCTGCATCGTCCTGGCGGATAACGAGCCAGCCGGAGTGTTGAAACGTCGATTAACTCTCACTTTTATTAGCTGAATCGAATAGAAGCGTTGAGTGCCGCCGACGCAACTTTCTCATAAAAATTGGAATAAAATATGGATAGTGCAGTGCTTTTTCTGCATGCACGAGGTCAGTCGGCCGATGAAATCCGGTCGCTGGATTGGAGTCGGAACCCGATCGGAGTGCCTGGGAATTGGCCAGCGCCTCTGGTCACTGCGGTGCAGATGATGCTAGCTTCACAATTTCCCAAAGCAATCATTTGGGGTCTGGAATATACGACGATTTATACGCTTTCAGGCCTATTCTCGGTGAGAAAGAGAACTGCATGGGAGCATCCTTTCGCGATACTTGGTCTGAAGTCTGGGATGAACTGCTGCCGATGGTCCAGAAAGCTTATGCTGGCGAAGCGACGTTTATCGAAGACTTCCCTCTGGTCATCGATCGACACGGATATGATGAACAGTGCTACTTTACTTTCTGCTACAGCCCTATCTTTGACGAGCAAGGACGTGTTGGCGGGATGATCGATACAGTCATCGAAACTACCGAAAAGGTGGAATCCGAAAAACACGCCAAGATTCTAAATGCCGAACTCGCTCACCGCATCAAGAATACATTCAGTGTGGTATCTGCAATTGCGAGCCAGACATTCAACAATTATGCCGACGAAGAGGTCATCAACACTTTTACTAAGCGGCTGTTTGCGTTGGGCAATGCTCATGATGTTCTTCGGCTTGGTAAAAGCTCGGAAGGCTCATTGCGTCAAATCGTGTCTGGGATAACAACAGCGCTGGCTGTTGCAGATCGCGTTCATATGAATGGACCCGATGTAATGATCGGTCCGAAGGGCGCGTCTATCCGCGTCAGCCGGGCGACACGGCACTGATATCCGAGGGTCTGCGTCTTCATTTCAATATCCCCAAGCGCCGGAGAGACCGCCTTCCCAACAGGGACGGACTAAAAATCGTTCTCGCATTCGCTATTCTTGATTGTAACTTTCATATATTTTTATAAGTGGTCAGGCAGACTTCCGCTTACGTTAGAGGTGGCTCGGTTTGTTTGAACAGTTTCGGGCGTTTCGCTAAGTGGATTTCCGCCTCGATTATGCCGCCACCTCGGCTGATGCCAGCGCGCGCCTCGGGCACCGTCTCGTAAGCATGCAGATAAACCTCCTCGTATTTGATCGACCGCCATAGCCGCTCAACGAAGACATTGTCGCGCCAAGCGCCTCTGCCGTCCATCGAGATGGCAATTTCAGCTTTCTTCAACACCGCCGTGAAGTCGATGGATGTGAACTGCGATCCTTGATCGGTGTTGAAGATGTCTGGCTTACCGTAGCGGGCAAGCGCCTCTTCAACCGCCTCGATGCAGAAGTCGGCTTCCATCGTGATCGACAGTCGCCACGACAGAACACGACGGCTGAACCAGTCCACGACGGCGCAGAAATAGACAAAACCACGCGCCATCGGGATGTAGGTCAGGTCCATCGCCCATATGTGGACGGCTCCGACTTGCAAGTGTTTTATAAGATATTTTGATCAGATCGCTTGCTTCCATATGTGCGGCCTTTTTGTGTGGTCGCACATGACCACTGGCCAAGATGGTCTCCGCAACGCGTGTTCCTAACAGACCTGCGGCCATTGACGGCCATTGGGCAATGCGGAGTGTCACACGTCTTGGATCGATCGATCACACCATCTGTTTTCTCTTGCAAGTTCACAGCATCAGCTCAACACGACAGCAATCATATCTTGCTCACCGAGATGGCCAATCTCCTATGTTGCCTGCGTCTGCCCTTCTGCTCGCCGGTACCTTTCTCCGCTCACCATGAGCTTCCAAGCGATGCGGGCGATCTTATTGGCGAGCGCCACAGCCACCAACTTTGGTTTCTTCCGCTGCAGAAGTTCGATCAACCATCGGGACGTATGTCTACTTCTGCCGGCTCTGACATATTGAAGAATGGCAGTTGCACCGACCACTAATATGCTCCTCAGCATTTCGTCGCCCGCTCGGGTGATTACCCCGAGTCTGAGTTTGCCTGCGGTCGAATGGTCTCTAGTGGTCTGATTCCAACATTTGCCTCCCTCGGTTCACGCGCTGAGCAAATGTTGGAATCAAAAAGACCACTAGCAACTATATGTATCTAGTGGATTTTTCGAATTTGACGTTTGAAACAGCGTATGTGTCAGCCGGGATTCAAACGTCAAATTCAATCCACTAGGTGTAAGACCTATCCAAGCGGCGAAATCGCGACCTGACTTAAACATCTTGGGATCGGGAGTCTTCATCATCAACAGCGATGCGCCAATCGGTCCGACACCTGGTATTTCGGCTAGCCGCATGCTGCATTCATCCGAGCGATGTAATGTGGTAAGCCTTTCCTCGACAGCTTTCGTTTCCGCAAGCAAATCTTGATATTCATCGCCATGCATGGCAAAAAGCGCGCGGGCCAGTTCAGGTAACGATGGATCAACCGCTATTCGCTCTAACAAAGGCTCAATGCGGCACATGCCGGTGGCAGCGACGATCCTGAACTCCATAGCAAAACCTCGAATGGAATTAGCGAGCTGCGTCCGATTGCGAATGAGCCTCTCTCGCATGCCGATAAGCATCAATGCCGCTTGCTGGTCGGCAGTTTTCACCGGCACGAAACGCATGGTAGGCCGGCTCATCGCCTCGCATAAAGCTTCCGCATCCGCAGCGTCGTTCTTGCCACGCTTAACATAGGGCTTCGCCAATTGAGGCGCGATCAGCTTCACCTCATGGCCGAATGAGCTTAACTGCCTTGCCCAATGATGAGATCCACCACAAGCTTCGAGTGCAATAGTAGTCGGCGACGCTTTCTCGAAGAATCTCACCATCTCTCTACGCGAAAGCTTCTTACGAAGGATTGGCTGCTCGGCTGCGTTCACGCCATGCAACTGGAAAACACTCTTTGGCGTATCTATACATTCGAATAATCTGTTCCAAGGACGGTCTCCCTTGATTGAGCTTTCAACGAACTCATTCTGGCACATCGCGATGCCGTTGGGAGCCGTCCACACCAACAGACCTGATTGGGTCTGGTAACCGCCAGCTTGCGCAGGAGGTAGGGATAGACCTTGTGCCCTGGCGCTGGTTTCGACGTGTTCGGGCCATGGTAGATCGCCTCGATACCCATCTTCTTCATGAGCGCGGCGACGTGCAATCGCCCAACCTCCAGCCCTTCTCCCCTCAAAAGCCCTTGCACCATCCGACTTCCGGCAAACGGGTAATCGAGATGCAATTCGTCGATCCGGCGCGTCAAAGCCAGATCGACGTTCGGCACTGGGCGCGGAGAATAATAGACACTGCCACGACTGAAGCCGAGAAGCTTCGCCTGGCGCACGACGGATAGCTCGTGATTGCGGTCAATCATTTCTTTCCGCCCAGCAATCCCGCCTTGCCGAGCGCTCCGGTTATCGTAGCGGGGACCGTGGCCCCAGTGGGGCCGCGTAAGCCCCAAGCGAAGCATCATTCTCCAGTGTTAGCTCGCCGATCTTGGCGTGAAGCGTTTTGACGCCGACGGTAGGCCCCGCAAGTTCGGCCTTGGTTTCATCGCCGAAAACGCCTGTCGCTCCCTCAAGAAGCTGTTCTTTCCACTGCTTGATCTGATTGGTATGCACGTCGAACTGCTGGGATAATTCCACCAGCGTCTGCTCGCCTCTGATCGCGGCAAGCGCCACCTTGGCCTTGAAAGCCGGACTATGATTCCGGCGCGGTCGTCTCGTCATGGTATCTCCTGTTCCCAGCATTTAAGCTGAAGTCAGGCGGAAATTCCACTTATCCTAGCTGTTCAAATTTTCCGAGCCACCTCTCCTTCGCGGTTGAAGTCGTCCAGGACGTTCAGCAGCCGGAATTGCCTCCCATCCTCCAGCCGGTCGGCCATGAAATCCATGGACCAGACCATGTTCGGCGCATCTGGCACGGTCAGAGCATCGGGCTTGTCCCGCTTCAACCGCTTGCGCGGCTTGGTCCTGAAGTTCAATTCAAGCTCACGCGTTTATGGTTCCAGTGATGCCCCCGGACATTGCGCAGATGAAGGAAACACAGACCGAAGCCCCAGGTCTTCTTAGCCTGCGTCAGTCCGATCAGGAGATCGGCAATCTGCGCGTTCTCGTCGTTCAGCCTGGCGCTGTAACGATAACATGTCTCGCTGACCTCGAAGGTGCGGCAGGCAAGCGCAACGCTCACCCCTCGCAACGCCACTGCTTTCCCGGCCATCTCCCGGCGTTGAGATGGCCGCGTCACTTTTTTCCAAGAGCCTCTTTGAGCAGTTCCGCCTGCATGCTCATCTCCGCATACATCTTCTTCAGGCGACGGTTGCTCCGCCGGGCAATTGATTCACTGGATCAATTGCTTTTCCGGCTTCGACCCTCCAGAGCCTTCATCTCGCTGATCATCGAGGCATCCATAACACCGTATTTAACTATCTGACTAAAGTGGAGAAATCTCCATTTCCCTGGTGACAGATTCATCGATGGGCGTTTCATATGTCATCAGGATGTAACCAAGAACAGAATAGAAGCCGACCGTAGCGATCAAGTCGAAAACGGCGGCTCTCCCAATGCGAGCGGCTAACCGTTTTTCGAGATCGAGTGGCAACCGTCTTTTGTCGAAAAGGCAATCGACGGCTTCCGCAATCAGGCCATCTTCGCCTTCCGGTGTGGAACGCATGGCTGCTATACGCTCATCCGACATTCCAAGCGCACGAGCGCGGCTCACATGGTGCGCCCATTCGTAAGCCGACCCCATGCGGTGTGCCGAGCGTAGAATAACCAGTTCCGAACGCTCCAGACCGAGCGCGCTGTCTTTCACAATATGCTGGCGCAACGGTGCCCAGGCCCGAACGAGATCCGGGTGATGCGCCATCGTACGGTAAACGTTCAAGGCACCGGCGAAGCCGGACCGAAGATCTTCGATAGCTGCGGGCCAGTCGGCGTCTTTGAGCGGTGGGCATGGTGTCTCGGTCATTGCGGTGTCTCTATAATTTCGTTCTTTTCAACAGCAGGAGCGTCTTCGCGTAGAGCTCTGGAACGCGGTCAGTTCCAGTGGCGGGCGCGATGATGTTGTGCACAGCGGAGGCAAAGGCGATGCGATGCGTCATCGTCAGGCCCGGAATGCAGCTTCAATTGCAGACGACACCCGATCGACAATCAGGTCGACTTCTTCAGGCTGAATGATATAGGGCGGCGCGAGCAGAACATGATCGCCGCGAACACCGTCAATAGTGCCGCCCATTGGATAGCATAGGAGACCCCGCTGCATCGCTTCCCGCTTGATCCGTGCATGCAACTTCTTTGCCGGATCAAATGGGGTCTTGGAATCCCTGTCAGCCACGATCTCGATGCCGCGGAAAAGCCCACGTCCGCGAATATCACCGACATGCGCATTCTGCCCAAGAGCGGCCTCAAGACCCGACTGGAGGCGTTCCCCCATGCGGACAACATTGTCGAGAATGTCGGTGCCAGTCAGGATTTCCACGACCTTATCGGCGGCAGCCGCTGCAACCGGATGACCGATATAGGTATGACCGTGCTGGAACAGACCGGAACCGTCTGCAAATGCGCGATAGATCCGCTCCGAGAGAACAACCGCGCCGATGGGCTGGTAACCACCACCGAGCCCCTTCGCGATTGTGACCAGATCAGGGACAATGCCTTCCTGTTCGAAGGCAAAAAGTGTTCCGGTGCGACCCATGCCACACATGACTTCGTCCAGAATCAGGAGAACACCATACTTGTCGCAGACAGCGCGGATTTTCTTGAAATAATCGGCGACCGGCCCAACCGCGCCAAGCGTAGCGCCCACAACCGGTTCCGCGACGAAAGCGATGACTTCATCGGCGCCCAGTTCATTAATCTTGGCTTCGAGTTCAGCGGCAAGACGCGTCGCATAATCGGCGCCATCTTCCTGCGCCGCTTGATCTCGATAGGAATAGCAAGGCGATACGTGATGGGTCTCCGGGAGGATGGGCTGAAACTGTGCACGGCGCCAGGCGTTACCGCCCGTCGCAAGCGCGCCAATGGTGTTGCCGTGATAGCTCTGACGGCGCGCGATGATGTGGCGACGTTGCGGCTGGCCGATTTCGACGAAATACTGGCGCGCCATTTTAAGAGCGGCCTCAACCGCCTCAGACCCGCCGGATACCAGATAGACATGGTCCAATCCGTCCGGGGTCATGGCGACGAGGCGTTCGGCGAGCGATTCCGCTGCGTCGGTCGTAAAGAACGATGTATGCGCGTAGCTGATACGATCAATCTGCGCCTTCATCGCAGCTGCAACGTCTGCATTGCCATGACCAAGACAGCTGACAGCCGCCCCGCCCGATCCATCGATGTAACTGCGCCCTTCACTATCCGTGATATAGATACCCTGCCCGCCCACGGCTCGCGGTAAATTGGCAATTATCGAACGGTGGAGAATTCGTGTCATGTTTCTCTCGATTGCCTTGAAAAGTTCATCGACCTACGTTTCGATACATTTGTTGCAGGCTTTTCCTCTCTTTGCAACATATGTTTTATAATGTGAACTTTAGGCACAAACGTATTATTTATGCAGCCGTGAAACGTTGTGATCATGGACCAGCGGAGCGCTTTAACCCCATAACTTACGAAATTATTTGACTTTTTACGTAAGACGGCCAAATTCGATTGAAACTCATCCGACGAAAGACGATACAAATGTTGCATACCGACTCATTACGGGCGCGCATCATTGCTCGCTTTGACGAAATGTCACATCAGTTACAGCAAGCCGCCCGATACATTCTGGCGCATCCACAGGATGTCGCCCTTGTGTCCATGCGGGAGCTTGCGCGCAATGCAGGCGTCCAGCCTTCCACGATCACCCGTTTGACCAAGTTTCTCGGCTTGGACAGCTATGAAGAAATCCGGTCGCATCATGCGCAGGCAATTCGAATCAGCGCCGATGGCTTTGCCGCCCGCGCCCTGCAATATAATGTCGATACGTCGGGTGGTGACACCAACGACCTCGCCCGCAATATGCTTCAGGGCCTGTCGGCCCAGCTTGCGCGTCTTTGTGAACCCCAGTCGCTCAACCACTTGAGCGCAGTGGCCGACCATCTCTTGAAAGCCCGTCGTGTCTATGTGCTGGGACTTCGGTCCTGCCATTCCGTTGCGTGGCATTTTCATTATGTCATGTCATTGTTGGGCGACAAGACAGTGCATCTCGATGGCCCGGCGGGAACCGGCGGCGATGCACTGATGCATGCAGGCTCCGAGGACGTTCTTTTTGCCATTTCAATAAACCCTTATGCATTGCAGACATTGGAACTTGCTGAAATCGCCAGACAAAAGGGCATGCCGATTGTCGCGATCACAGATAGCGAAGTTTCGCCGCTCGTTGCGATTGCCAATCAAAGCGTACTGGTTTCAACCGAGAGCCAGACATTCTTTCATACGTTGACGCCAGCGCTTGCCGTTTCGGAAGTGCTGTGCGGCCTTTTGGCCAATCGCAATCGTTCTCAATCCGTCGAGGCGCTGACCAATGCCGACCGTTATCTGCAATCCTTGAACATTTACGCAAGCACGATCCCGCACCGAAAGCTCTAGACCTCACCTTGGTCCGTAAATCACACAGGCTCCAACCGATTGATATGACGAATAAATCGGCATTCTGAACAATTTTCACGATCACTTTGCGCAAATTTTCATTGCGACAAACATAAAAAAGCATTTTATATTTGCATACAGCAGAGAGGGATCAACCTTCAACGCAACCAACGATAAAGGGAACACATCCATGAAAACGCGTATTCGTCATCTGTTGCTGGGCGCTGTTATCGCCGCCATCTCCATCGGCACTGCAAAGGCCGAAGACCTCATCGTTGCGACCGATACCGCCTTCGTGCCCTTCGAGTTCAAGCAGGGCGACAAATATGTCGGGTTCGACATCGACCTGTGGGATGCCATCGCCAAGGATCTCGGCGTTACCTACAAGCTCCAGCCGATGGACTTCAACGGCATTATTCCCGCACTTCAGACCAAACAGGTCGATGTTGGTCTTGCCGGTATAACCATCAAGGATGAGCGCAAGCAGGTCATCGATTTCTCCGACGGATATTATGATAGCGGATTTTTGCTGATGGTGCCTGCAGACAGCGCAATCACGGGCGCGCAGGACCTGAAAGGCAAGACGGTGGCGATCAAGACCGGAACCTCTGCTGCTGACTATGCCAAAGCGAACTTCAAGGACACTGAACTGCGTCAGTTCCCGAACGTCGACAACGCCTATATGGAATTGCAGACGGGCCGCGTGGATGCAGCCATGCACGATACGCCGAACATCCTCTACTACATCAACACCGCGGGCAACGGTAAGGTAAAGGCTGTGGGCGAACAGATGATGGCTCAGCAATACGGCATTGCGTTTCCCAAGGGCAGCGATCTCGTCTCCAAGGTCAATGCATCGCTCGCCAAGCTGAAGCAGGACGGAAGCTACACCGCTATATACAAGAAATGGTTCGGCACCGAGCCCAAACTTTGATCCGTATTTAAACGGTCTTCGCGCGTCGGGCTTACCGACGCGCATCCTATGGGAGTACACCAATGCAGTTTGACTGGTCGGTGGTCGTGGATGCAATGCCCGCCCTTTTGGGTGGCGCGCGCCTGACCATCCTGATTGCTCTTGCCGGCCTTGTCGGCGGCACCATTCTTGGAACAATTACCGGCTTCATGCGCGCCTATGGCAACTGGCTGCTGAACGCCATCGCCTTTATCTATATCGAGATTATTCGCGGTACTCCCATCGTCGTGCAGGTGATGTTCATTTATTTCGCCTTGCCGATGGTCGCGGATATTCGTGTGAACCCGATGACTGCGGCGGTAACTGCAATCGTCGTCAATGCTGGCGCCTATATTGCCGAAATCGTTCGCGGCACATTGCTTTCAGTCAGCAAGGGCCTGAAAGAAGCGGGGCTCGCCCTTGGCCTGCCGATGTGGAAAGTGTTGGCCTATGTCATTGGTCCCATAGCTTTCCGCCGCATGATCCCACCGCTTGGCAACCAGTTCATCGTCAGCCTCAAGGACACCTCGCTATTCATCGTAATCGGCGTTGGGGAATTGACCCGGCAGGGTCAGGAGATCATGGCTTCCAACTTTCGCGCCGTCGAAATCTGGACCGCAGTGGCGATATTGTATCTCATCATGACGGGCGTTCTGACCCTTGCTCTCCGCTTCACCGAAAAAAGGATGCGCATCCTATGAGCATCGTTGAGTTCAAGAACGTTACAAAGACTTTCGGCCACATCACCGTTCTCAAGGATGTCGATCTCAGCATCAATGCCGGTGAGGTGGTTGTTCTGATCGGTCCCTCCGGTTCAGGCAAATCCACGCTTTTGCGCTGCATCAATGCACTGGAAGAAATCGATGCGGGTGACCTGATTGTGGACAAGATCAGCGTCCGCGATGGACGCTCGCGCGTGCGCCTGATCCGTCAGGAAGCCGGTATGGTGTTTCAGCAGTTCAACCTGTTTCCTCAGATGACTGCACTCGAGAACGTGGCGTTCGGTCCGCGCCGCGTGCGCGGTGTTTCGAAAGCCGAAGCAATCGAGCAAGCACAGGCCTTGCTGGTCAAAGTAGGCTTGGGAGATCGCGGCGGACATTATCCGTCGGAATTGTCCGGTGGACAGCAACAGCGTGTCGCCATTGCGCGCGCCTTGGCCGTGAAGCCCAAACTCATGCTCTTCGACGAACCCACCTCGGCGCTCGATCCCGAACTGCGTCAGGAGGTGCTTAAGGTCATGCAATCGCTCGCCGAAGAGGGCATGACCATGATTGTCGTTACCCACGAGATTGCTTTCGCCCGGCAAGTGGGCACCAGACTGATCTTCATGGAGGGCGGCAAGATCACGGTCGATGGAAGCCCTGCCGAATTGCTCGATAATCCCGAAAATCCCCGCCTGCGCGAGTTCCTTCAACATGTCCATTAATGTCTCCAATCGGCTTTCGGCAATCGCAGTCGCTGGAACGCCTTTCGAAATCGGAAAGGCGCTGGGGCAGCATGGCGCCGCCGCAGCGCACCGGCATCTGATCCGCACCCACGCCTGGGCCGTCGTTACCGGGTTCAGGGACAGCGAGTGTGTACAAACGGCGCTCGCGCTGACGGAAAAGCATTTTCCAAACTACCTGGACGAGCTAACCGGGCTGGCTGATGGCCTGGACCTTCCTTTCGAGAGTGTTTTTGCTTGGAACTGCCGTGGTGATGTATGGGCTTTAAGTCCGGACGGTTGCACGACCGTGCAGACACCCGGCTCCAAACCGGGGATCGCTCATAATGAGGATGGTGACCCCGGACTTCGGACGGGCTGCGCGATTGCAACCGTCCAGCCGGATCAGGGCCGCGCTTTCAGCGCATTTGTTTACCCCGCCTCCATTCCGGGCCACACATTTGCGCTCAATGACGCCGGGCTTGTGATGACCGTCAACAATATCCGCTCCCGCCAGAGCGGCAACGGGCTTCCGCGCATGGTGCTGACCCGCGCTCTACTCGACTGCACATCACTGGATGAAGCCATCGATCTCTTGCGCGCTTCGCCGCGCTCGGGCGCCTTCCACCTGACGCTCGCCCGGCCCGGCGAGCCTGAAATCCTCAGCGTCGAATTCACCCATGGCGATGTATCGGTCATTCCGGTGGCCAAACAGTCTTGCCATGCCAATCATCTGATCCATGATACTATGATCGCTGAAAAGCAGGTCGTGACGGGTTCGTCGCTCTCGCGACAGGAACGTGGCGATGAAATACTCGCCCTTTGCGGAACGACATCTGCTGAACCTTTGACCATTTTGCGCGACACACAACGGACGGCACTGCCGATCTATCGCATGCAGCCGGATGACCCCGATAATGAAAACACACTGGCCACAGCAAACTTTGTGATTGGCGCCGATAGTGTTGAATGCGCAGTTTATGATAATCTCGAATCTTCTCCGCGCTTTCGTTTTCGCAGCGATGCGCTCAGCCCTCAATGAGGTTCATGGATGACCGGTGGCAGCGCATCGACTGATTTCTTACGTCCACAGACGCTGGAACAGCTGCGTGCGCTGACAGTCGATATTCGGCGCGGCGCGGCGGGACCATCCTTAGGCGGCAAATCGCTGGATGTGCTCTCGCGCCTTGTCGATGTGCCGGAACAAACTGCCGTGCGCTCAATCTCGGAACTTGCCGAGATCCTCGGGATCAATGCATCGACATTGACCCGGCTTGCCCAGCGACTGGGCTATAGTGGCTTTGCTGACTTACAGAGCATTTTTCGTGAGGCCATCGCCGACGACGAACAGTATTTTTACAGCCGACAGGCAGGTAAACTTATGTCCGTCAAATCCGAACCTGACGAAGAACTGCACGTCATCGAGATAATTTCAGCAGAATCCAAGGCGAATATCGATGGGTTCCTCTCGCAATTGGACAATACCCAGTTGCGCGAAGCGGCTGCGCTGCTCGCCCGTGCCGGACGCATTCGCGTTCACGGCGTCAGACAATTTCATGCTTTTGCGAGTTTTCTGACCTATGGGCTGTCGATGATCCGCAATGATGTGGCGCTGCTGGATGCGCCACGCCTTGGGGAAGCGGAGAGCATTGCCCAACTCTCACAGGGCGATGTCATTGTCGTTGCCAGTTGCGCGCCCTATACACGCAATGTTGCAGATGTAGCGAAGGTGGCGGCAAAGCACGGCATTGATGTGATCGCTATCACCGACACCCGTGCGTCACCACTCGTCGTGCCTTCGAAACATGCGTTCTTCATTCCCCATAACAGCAGCTTCTTCAGCAACAGCATGGGTGCGTATATCGTCTTCTGCGAAGGACTACTCAATCTCGTGGCGCGCGCGCTTGGCGATCAGGCGATACACGCGCTTGCAAAGCGTGAAGCCCTTATAGACGATCTGGCAATAGAAACGGATCGGTAACCCTTATCACCGGCCATCACGCATCCGCGTTCTGAAATCATCGTTCCAAGGCTCGCGCACCGAAATGGAGCCTGCGACATTCGAAACCGTCTTGGCGAGCGCTTCCTGTTCGTCGGCACTGAGCGTCCCACCGGGGCGAACGAGGTTGATATTGACAGCCGCCACCACACGCATGGAGGCGTCGAATACAGGCGCCGCGACGGAAATATCCCCTTCGAAAATTTCGTGATGCGTCGTTGCAATGCGCTCGCTACGAACCTTGTGCAGCCGGGCAACGATATCTTCCCTGGTTAAAAGAGAGCCGCTTGCATAGGGGACAAATCTCACTTCATCGATCAACTTCTCCGCTTCCTCCTCTGGAAGAAACGCAACAATCGCCTGACCGATTGCCGAGATATGCCATGGGAAGCTGGAACCCAACGCCACGTTGGGCGACACCACTTCATGGCCTGACGCCCTTATCACCACAGTAATCTGGCCACGGTCCAGAACGCCCATATTCACCGTTTTACCCAGACGATGATTGCAGGCCAGAATATGTGGGGTGGCTCTTTCAATGAACTGATTTCCCCGCAGATAGATAGACCCCATCCTCACGAGGCCAGGCCCCGGAGAATAGCGCCGTGTCGTTGGATCCTTGATCAACAAGCCGGAAGCCACAAGGGTTCTTGTGAACCGCTGTACAGCCGTCTTCTCTATGCCGGTCATGGATACCAGTTCGGTCAAGCCTAAAGTTTGATGGCCGTACTCAAAAGCTTCCAGAATTCTCAAGCCCCGTTGCAGCGAGGTGCTTAGCAGACGCGAGTTCTCTTCTGGTTCACTCATGGCTTCTTGCTTTCATGAAGGCTGGGCCACTTCTTCTCAATTTTTTTCAGAGGCGGCTCAACGCAAAATTCGTTCGTAATCAATCGTCTCTCTATCTCATTGTGCAGCTGCCGCTGTCAAACCGATATTAAATGTATTGACTCGAATGGCGATAAATGTACCATTAATTCATATAACGCACTTTAGTAGCGATTATCGCTACTTCTCAAAAGGGAACAAAGATGGACGGCTCAGCGGAAGAAACGTTTCTTTCCAAACTTCGAGAAATCGTGGGCAGCAACAACGTCCTGACGGACAGGGACGATCTGGCTGCCTATGTGATCGATGCGCGACGCCGTTACGAAGGAACCACCATGGCCGTTGCCCGCCCGGCGACAACGGATGAGGTTTCGAAGATAGTCGCGCTTTGCAGTCGGGAGAAAGTGGCTGTCATACCGCAGGGCGGCAATACGGGAATGTGCGGTGGCGCAACCCCGCTTTTGAAAGATCGAGCGTCCATCGTCGTCGCGCTTGGTCGAATGAACAAGGTGCGTCACCTCGATCCGGCGAACAATACTATTGCCGTCGATGCTGGCTGCACGCTCTCATCCATACAAGCCGCAGCAACGGAAGTGGAGCGGCTTTTCCCGATGTCGCTGGGAAGCGAAGGCACATGCCAGATTGGCGGCAATATCGCCACCAATGCGGGCGGCACCTCGGTGCTGCGCTATGGCCCGATGCGTGACCTGGTCCTCGGCATTGAGGCGGTGCTCCCCGACGGACGCATCGTTGACGCGATGAAGGGACTTAGAAAAGATAATACCGGCTTCGCGCTCAAACATCTTTTCATCGGTTCTGAGGGAACGATTGCAATCATAACCGGTGCGGTGCTCAAACTCGTCGCCAAACCCGCCAAAAGCTCAGTCGCGATGGTCGGCCTTGCCGATATTGATCAGGTTCTGGACCTGCTTCACAAGGTTCAGATGGCGGTGGGGGACAGGTTGACCAACTTTGAGGTTCTATCTTCCGGCCAATACGACCTCATAATGAACCTCCCGAAGGGGCTACAAAATCCCCTGGCCGAACAGCATGCATGGATAACAATTATCGAGCTCACCGACCCTGACCCAAAGGCGGAGCTCGACGAATTGCTGGCCTCCATACTTTATGAAGCCATGGAGGCGAAGATCGTTGATGAAGCCATTCTGGCCAATAGCGACGCCAAGGCCGAGCTGATTTGGGAAATCCGGCATTCCGTCACCGAAGCCAATGTGAATGCTGGCCTCACCTTTTCTCACGACACCTCTGTCCCCGTTTCCCGCGTCCCGCATTTTGTAACCGATGTTCAGAAGCACATCGGTGAAAGGTTTCCTGAAGCGAAGGTAGTGTTTGTGGGACATGTTGGAGACGGAAACATTCATGCCGTCGTCATCCTGCCACGTGAGCTAAAGACCGACAAAGCCGCCGTCGACGCGCTGGCTGCCGCCGTTAACGCAACAATCGACGAAGTCGCGATTTCGCTCGCAGGTTCGATAAGCGCCGAACACGGAATTGGCCGCTCCAATCGCGCGCGTCTCCACTCTTATCTTGATGACACCCAACTCGCGCTTATGCGAGGCATCAAATCGGTATTTGATCCCGAAGGCATCATGAATCCGAACGTTCTCTTCTAACATATCGAGGATCAAGAATAATGACCAAGTGTGTGGCACTCATCGATCCAACCATTCTGCCGGTGGGCGTTGAATATCTCAAGAGCCGGGCGCGTGTGACGCTTGCTTCAGACGGCAATGAAAAGACTTTGATCCAAACGATCCAGGAAGCACAGGCGCAGGCGCTGATCGTGCGGGTGGAGGATGCAACCCGCACGATTTTCGAGCAATGCCCAAGCCTTTGTGTTGTCGGCATGCACGGTGTTGGAACAGATACTATCGATATCGAAGCCGCCACGGATCAGGGCATTCTGGTTCTGCATACACCGTGGGTCAACTACAAGTCCACGTCCGAACATGCGCTGGCGCTTCTGATGTCCGTGGCCAAAAAGATTATGCCCGGCCACCAAGCCGTGAAGGATGGCAAATTCGTTTACTACCGTAATAACCATCTGCCAACGGAACTGGAGGGAAAGACGGTTTTCATCATCGGTGTC
The DNA here is from genome assembly GCF_037482325.1 of Ochrobactrum teleogrylli. Lineage (NCBI taxonomy): Bacteria > Pseudomonadati > Pseudomonadota > Alphaproteobacteria > Hyphomicrobiales > Brucellaceae > Ochrobactrum > Ochrobactrum teleogrylli. Next base: position 908,444 of record NZ_JBBHKQ010000002.1, on the reverse strand, counting down.
GGGCGTATCGGTGGTGAAATGGCCCGTAAATGCAAAGCCGCGTTCAATATGCGTGTGCTGGGCCATGATCCCGCCTACACCGCCGACGAACTGGCCAAAAAGGGCGTTGAGAAAGTCAGCCTGGAGGACGGACTGAGGCAGGCGGATTTTGTCTCTATTCATACGCCGCTCAATCCCACAACGCGCCGCATCATGAATGAACACACATTCTCTCTCATGAAGAAAGGTGCTACCTTTATCAATGCTTCGCGTGGTGGAACGATGGACCAATCGGCACTGCTTGCTGCACTTGATTCAGGTCATCTGTTTGGTGCAGGTCTTGATGTCTTCAATCCGGAACCTGTCCCATTGAACGACCCTGTCACGACCCATGAAAAGATTGTTTTGAGCCCCCACTTTGCCGGAGACACCAACGAAGCGCGTAGCCGTTGCTCCGAAACGATCGCCAAGTCGATCATTGACGCGCTTGATGGTTTGTCGGTTGAAGGCGTCGTGAACCCCGAGGTTCTGACACGCGCCAATTATCGGCTGGGACATCTGCTCGCAGCGTAAAAAGAATACAAAAAATAGGGAAACAGATGTCACGGCTATTCAAAAGCAAATCGGGAGCAGAACACTCCAGAGCCTACTATCGAAATCCGCTGCGGGCAAAACTCCAACGCGGTGAATTCACACAAGGTCTCTGGATCACCTTGTCGAACCCCGCCGTAACAGAGTTTGCAGCGGAACTTAATCTGGACTGGGTCTGCGTTGATATGGAGCATGGCGCAACCTCTTATGCCGATGTCGCCAACCATGTTCGCGCCGCCAAGGGAACGGAAGTTGCCGTTTTCGTGCGTGTCCCTTCCATATCGGTGGATGCAATTGCGCGTTGCCTGGATCTGGGCGTCGACGGGATCGTCCTGCCACTCGTCCGCTCTTCGGAGGATATCCTTCGGGCCATGGATTATATGCTTTACCCACCCAGAGGAAGCCGTGGCCTTGGAGGGGAAAGGGCGCAGAAGTGGGGGCTAGGCGTGGACGAATATATCGCCTCGGCCAATGACGAGCTTATCCTTATGCCCATGATCGAACACAAGGATGCGGTTTCTGCGATCGACGACATCCTAAGCATACCGGGCCTCGACCATTTCTTTATCGGCCCCGGCGACCTGTCGTCCAGTCTTGGACATCTCGGACAATGGGATACAGCCGATACTGCAGCAGCGATCGAGCATGTCCTGTCCCGAGCCAAGGCGCATGGGGTAACTGCAGGTATTTATGCCATTGGTCCAGATGACACCAGGAAGCGGATAGAGCAGGGCTTCAAGATCATCGCTATAGGCTCCGATCTCGCTCTGATGGGCAGGCAAATCCGGCATGATCAGGAAGTTCTGGGCGCAACGCTGGCGGATGCCGCAAATCCCGGGGAGTGAGATTGCAGCCATGTTGAACAAGCTAAACGTGAACTCGACCACAAGCAGCGCTGATATTAAGCTGGCGGTGAAGGGCCTCAGCAAGACTTATGGTTCCTTCACCGCCCTCCACCCAACTGATCTCGAGTTGAAAGCCGGGGAGTTTATGACCCTTCTCGGCCCATCGGGATCAGGCAAGACAACACTTTTGATGATGGTGGCTGGTTTGCTGAATTCCGACACCGGCGACCTCTGGATCGACGGTCGCCGCACCACCAACGCGCCCCCATGGGAGCGCGGCATCGGAATGGTGTTCCAGAACTATGCGCTTTTTCCCCATATGAGCGTCTTCGAGAATGTCGCCTTTCCTTTGCGGATGAGAAACGCGCCGCCCGACGTGATCAAGCGCGAAGTCACGAACGTCTTGCAGATGGTGCAGTTGGAACACACCGCGCATAGACGTCCGCGCGATCTTTCCGGCGGTCAACAACAACGCATCGCGTTGGCTCGCGCTTTCGTATTCAAACCGCATATTATCCTGATGGATGAGCCATTGGGCGCGCTCGACAAAAATCTGCGCGATCAACTGCAACTCGAAATCAAGAATATCCACCTCACCCACAAAACAACGATCCTTTACGTCACGCATGACCAGGGCGAAGCCCTGACCATGTCGGACCGGATCTGCCTGATGAATCACGGCAGGATAGAACAGCTGGATACCCCGTCTGAACTCTATTTCAGGCCAAAAACGGTGTTTGCCGCGGATTTCCTGGGCGATTCAAACTTCATCGATGGCGAAGTCGTGAGCCGGAATGGTGACTATGTGCACCTCGCGGCCAGTTTTGACCGGCAAACAATACTGCGCGGATATGGACCAGCTTTAAGCGTTGGCGACAAAGCCAGAATGATGGTTCGACCAGAACGCCTCAAGCTGTCCGCCGACGCGCCGCAGAACTGGAACGCTATCCCCGTAACGGTAAAGCAATCGATCTTCGTGGGCAGCTTTACACGGCATTATGTCTCCGATCCGACCGGCGCTGAAATGGCGACATTGGAACTCACGTCGGGACCAAACGGTCAGCCAATGGCCGGGCAAAGACTGATGGCCGTATGGTCGCCCGACAGCGCAGTCGTTCTACCAAACGCGCCGGGGAGATCGTGATGAACGTCAAAGCCGTCAGGGGTAATCTCCAACCGTTCAACCTCTCTTTGCTTGCTGCAAAATGGGGTAAGATCGCACCAGCGCTCGTTATTCTAATTGTCATTGCCATCTTGCCGGTCGCCCGGCTTCTCGAGATGAGCTTCCGTGATGGAGGCAATTGGAGCCTCAGCCATTATGCGCGTCTTTTATCGTCACCGGTATATCTCCGCGTGCTGGGCACCACGTTCCAAGTAGCTGCACTAACAACGATCTTTACCCTTATCCTCAGCTACCCGATCACCTATTTTGCGGCGAAATTACCACGACGCCAAAAGAACCTGCTTCTTTTCGTCATTATGCTTTCGTTCTGGTCAAGCTTTCTGATCAAGACCTTCGGCTGGATGGTGATCCTGAGCAAGAATGGGATGCTTAGCCAGATACTGTCGTCGCTCGGCCTCATCAGCGAACCGGTCGGCTTTCTCTATACGCCCACCGCTGTCGTGATCGGCATGACGCATGCGATGGTGCCCCTTTGCATCCTGACCATGTTGCCGGTGTTTCAATCCATTGATCACAATCTCTCAAAGGCGGCCATGGTGTTGGGTGGCAAGCCGGGCAGCGTTTTCTGGCAAATCTACTTTCCACTATCGTTCCCCGGCGTGACCGCCGCTGCCCTTCTCGTCTTCATCACGTCTCTTGGGTTCTTCATCGTACCGGCGTTTCTGGGTGGCAGACTGCAGACGATGCTGACCCAGCTCATCATTGAGCAAATTCAGGAATATCTGAACTGGCCTTTTGCCGGGACACTATCGCTCCTGCTGCTCTTGTCGGCTCTGCTGGTCTTCTGGATTTATGATCATCTGTTTGGTCTATCCGCCCTCACCGGCACATCGGATCAGGGAAAGTCCGGTCGGTCTATGGGATCGATCAGTCGGCGATTGATGAAGATTGCTTCGCTTGTCTCGAACACTCTTTATAATGGCGTGAACCGCCTGACTGGTTCCCACATGCAGAGTGTCGGAAACCTCGCCCGCTATCTCGTTATCGGGTTGACACTTTTGTTCCTGATTTTTCCGGTTCTCGTCATGATGCCGGTTTCCTTCACCGCGGGCAGCCGCATGACCTGGCCGCCGGAAGGCTTCAGTCTCCGCTGGTATGAGGCCATCCTGGCCTCACAAATCTGGACTCAGGCGGCAATACGGTCTTTGATTGTCGCTCTGGCTTCAGCAACCCTGGCCGTCATTATCGGAACGCCCGCAGCTTTCGCTATTGCGCGCCAGAAACTACCTGCCAAGACCTTGATCCTGGCGATCATTCTCTCGCCTCTGATCATGCCACGTATGGTTTTGGCCGTCGCACTGTTTTATCTCTACGCGCAGATCGGTCTGGTCGGGACTTATATCGGACTGATTATCGGCCACGCAATTCTGGCGATTCCTTATGTGGTCATCACAATCATTGCCGTGCAAAAGCACTTCGACCCGCGCTATGAGCAGGCCGCATGGAGCCTTGGCGCACGCAAGTCGCAAACGTTACGGCGCGTTACCCTGCCTCTTCTAAGCGGGGGCCTGTTCTCTGCGTTCATCTTTGCAATGATCACATCGTTTGATGAGCTCACCATCGCCCTTTTCGTCACCGGTGGCTTAACCACCACACTTCCAAAACAGATGTGGGACGACGCGATGAATATCGCCACCCCGACACTCGCAGCGCTTTCAACGTTGATGCTTCTGTTTGTGGCTGTGATGACACTGATAGGTCTCAAACTGCAGTCTCGTAACTGACGACGCTACTCACTCATAGAAAAACAAGGAGGGAACTATGAACAAGATGATGATCTCAAGGCGCAGCTTTTTGAAAGCGACCGCAACAGGTGCAGGGATCGCACTTGCCGCGCCGATGATAGCCCGTTCAGCATTCGCACAAACCAGGCAGATAGTCATACGGACGCCCGGCGGCCCGACCGCCATAGCAATGCAAAAATCCTATTACGATCCTTTTGAGGCGGCGACCGGCATCAAGGTGGTTCCAGCCACCTCGACGAACGAGCCGGTCAGTCAGGTAAAGGCCATCGTGGAGTCCGGCGCCAAAACATGGGATATGGCGGCATCGTTTTCGCGCTCAACCATAAGTCAGCTGATCAAGGATGGCGATTATCTCGAACCGCATGGACTGAGTGATGATCCGGCTATCGCCATGATACCCAAAGCCTACCGCAATGACTTCGCCGTGGGACACGGCATTTATGCGACACCGATCACCTATCGAACCGATAAGTATCAGACGGCACCTAAAAACTGGGCAGACTTTTTCAATGTGGAGCAGTTTCCAGGACCGCGTGCCATGCGCAAAAACCCGGTGGAGACACTCGAAATCGCACTGATGGCCGACGGCGTTGCCAGAGAGCAGCTATATCCCCTCGATATCGACCGCGCCTTCAAGTCGCTTAACCGGATTAAGCCCCATATTTCGAACTGGTGGACAACACCGGTGCAGGCAACCGAACTCATCGTCAATGGAGACGTGAATATGGTTCCAGTATGGGTAAACTTCCCCGTAGCAGCCATCGGCGACGGCGCTCCGCTGGGATTAAGCTGGCAAAACAACATTTTCGGTGTGGACATGTTTACGATACTCAAAGGATCGCCAAACGTGGACGCCTGCCGGGAGTTCATCAAGTTCAGCCTTCAGGCGAAGCAGCAGGCGGGCGTTGCGTCCCAGGTCGCAATCGCTCCCACCAATCCCGACGCCTTCGCCTTGATCCCACCCGACAGAGCAAAGCTTCTCGCCAGCAGCCCGGAAAACTCCAAAGACGCCGTGGAAATCAACAGCGACTTCTGGTCCGCCAACCGAGACGCGATTTCGGATCGCTTTAATGAATGGCTGCTCGAATAGTCTGGCCTGTACCAACAATCATTCAAGCAGACAGGAGAGGCAATGGAAAAAGCGAATTATCAATTCTCCACGCCCGTGCTTGCCAACGCATCCGAACGGGTGCTTGGCCCATGGACGCCACGGCAGATGATCCTTGATGGACTTGTTGCACTGCGCAAGGACGACAGAGCAACAGGCAGAGCCTACACCATAAGGCTTCGGCGATCATCAAAGCCTTCGAGAGCAAATGCCGCCCGAACACTGGCGGCTTACGATGCCGCGCCCGCCGACAGCATTGTCTTCATTCAACTGGTGGATGATCTTGGGGGTGCGGTTGTTGGCGATATTATCGCGCATCGGCTGAAAAAGCTGAACGTCGCTGGCGTGGTTGTTGAGGGTCCCGTGCGCGACATTGACGGGCTCATCCAGTTCGGCCCGCCGATCTGGTATCGGAATGCAGTCGCGTCGGGCCTCGAACTGGCTGAACAGAGGTTGAAGTCCAGGTTGCGCTGCAACTGGGCGCGGCTTTGGTGGAACCCGGATCGATCATATCGATCGATCGCGACGGTGTGTTTGTCTTCCCCGGTACGCACTATGAAGCACTGGTCAGCCAGGCCGATACGATTACAGCCAAAGAAGCATTGGTTCATGCAGCCCTGGAAAACAACGAAAGTTTGTTGAAGGTGCTGAATTTGGACGACGAGATAACCCCTTGATCGGGATGCAGAAAGGTAATTTCATGTCGAACGAGACGAATTTTTCACCGGCGGCGGATGGCGTCGGCAGTTCAACTATTTGGGATGTTACGGAACATCTTCATGGTGGCTTTTCCATCCGTCACAGGACCATCGACACATTGAAAGCACTTCGCCCAACGGATCATGCGATTGGTGTGGCCTATACGATCAGAATGCGCCGGGCCAAGAACAGCGACCCTTCAAACAGACTTCAGTTTTTGCAGGCCTATGATAATGCACCCAAGGGTGCTGTGGTTGTCGTTGAAGTGCAGACCGATATTGGCGGCGTGCCCATGGGCGATCTGGTTGCCCATCGGTTGGCGGCAATCGGGGTCAGCGGCGTCGTGATCAATGGACCCATCCGCGATACGGCGGGTCTGGCGAATGTTGCACCACCAACATGGTACAAGAACATTACGCCTGCGGGTCCGGTCTCGAAAGAGATAACGGTGGAGGTTGGCGTTGATGTGGTGGTTGATGGCGCCGTTGTTCGCAACGGCGATCTTATTACCGCTGACGCAGACGGCATCATGGTAACGCCGCCCGGCGAGGCCGATGAACTTGTCACTGCGGCGAATGCCGTCGTTGAGCGCGAAACTGCTATACATCAACGCCTTTCGAAAGGCGAAAGCCTCGCCTTCATACTGATGGGGAAATAGGCGAAACTCAACCAATTGTTGCCGGGCGCCGTCAGGCCTTTGAACAAAACGCGAGAAGCGGTAAGCTTCCGCGCATAGGCTGATTTCGCACCAGAACACAGCTCTTCCCAGGGAGGAATAAGCAATGCCATCGACCAAGGTCGCGCCGCTCACGAAAAACCTGAAGGATCTGGAACGTCAAATTCTGTGGCACGCCTGCTGGATGATCCACAACGCCAATCATCTCCGCGAAAAAGGCGAGGTTAAAGTTGGCGGTCATCAAGCGTCGTGCGCCTCTATGGTGTCGATTATGACGGCATTGTATTTCCACGTTTTGAAGCCAGAGGACCGGATTGCTGTCAAACCGCACGCATCGCCGGTCTTTCACGCCATCCAATATCTGATGGGCAATCAGACCCGCGAGAACCTTATCAATTTTCGCGGGTTTGGCGGGGCACAGTCTTATCCGAGCCGCACAAAGGATATTGACGACGTCGATTTCTCGACCGGTTCCGTTGGGCTCGGCGTGGCGATCACTGCCTTTGCCTCGATTGTACAGGATTTTCTGGCGGCGAAGCCTTTTGCGACCGATATTCCGAAGGGCCGCATGATCGCGCTCGTCGGCGACGCCGAACTCGATGAAGGCAACATCTATGAATGTCTTCAGGAGGGCTGGAAGCACGATCTTCGCAACACTTGGTGGATCATCGACTATAACCGCCAAAGTCTGGACGGTGTGGTGCGTGAGAACCTGTGGCAGCGGATCGAAGGCATATTCACCGCGTTCGGCTGGGATGTCAAAGTGCTCAAGCATGGGATACTCCAGCAAGCAGCCTTCAAGGAGCCCGGTGGTGAGAAGCTGCGAGCATGGATCGACAATTGCCCGAACCAGCTCTATTCGGCGCTGGCCTTTCAGGGTGGCGCAGCATGGCGGCGGCGTCTGAACGATGAGATTGGCGATCAGGGCGACGTAAGCCGGTTGATCGAAAGCCGCTCCGATGAAGAACTTTCCGATCTCATGAACAATCTCGGTGGCCATTGTGTCGAAAGCCTCGTGCAGACGTTTGAAGACATCGATCACGACCGGCCAACCGTTTTTCTTGCTTATACGATCAAAGGATGGAGCACGCCGCTCGCCGGTCATAAGGACAATCATGCCGGGCTTATGACCAAAGCCCAAATGGAAGAGTTGCAACGACGCGTCGGTGTGCCCGCAGGAAAGGAATGGGAGGAATTCGGCGCTATCCCGGATTCAGCCGAAGTCAAAAAGTTCCTCAAAACCGTTCCGTTCTTTGCCAATGGCAAACGGCGGTACAGTGCCAAACCGGTTCGCACGGAAGGCCCGGTATTCCTTGATGATCGCGAGCTTTCGACGCAAGCCGGTTTCGGCAAGATACTGGATGCGATCGGTCGTAAAGACGACGATCTGGCGCGCCGCATTGTCACCACGGCACCCGATGTGACGGTTTCAACCAATCTCGGTCCCTGGGTCAATAGGCGCGGGCTGTTTGCACGCCAGACCCTGGCGGATACTTTCCAGCAGGAAAAGGTGCCGTCGGTTCAAAAATGGTCATTTGGACCAGGCGGGCAGCATATAGAACTAGGAATCGCCGAGATGAACCTGTTCCTGCTTCTCGGCGCGGCAGGCCTGTCTCATTCGCTTTTCGGGGAGCGGCTGATCCCAATCGGCACCGTCTACGATCCCTTCGTTGCGCGCGGCCTCGATGCCTTGAACTATGCCTGTTATCAGGACGCCCGGTTCATGATCGTTGGCACGCCTTCCGGCGTCACTCTCGCGCCGGAGGGCGGAGCGCATCAGTCCATCGGTCAGCAACTGATCGGCATGAGTCAGGATGGCCTTGCCAGTTTCGAACCGGCATTCCTTGACGAACTTTCAGTCATCATGGACTGGTCTTTCGACTACATGCAACGAGTGGGGCATGCGAAACATGATCCCCGAACCTGGTTGCGCGACGAAGCTGGCGGATCGATTTATCTGCGCCTGACGACACGACCAATCGAGCAGATCACGCGTCGGGAAGATCCAGCGTTCCGTCAGGGTGTCATCGACGGCGCTTACTGGCTGCGTGAACCCCGACCGAACACGCGCCTCGTTTTGGCCTATCAGGGTTGTGTGGCGCCCGAAGTTCTGACGGCTGCAGGCCGCCTTGCAGAGACACAAAGAGACGTTGCCGTGCTCGCCGTCACCTCGGCAGATCGCCTGAATGCGGGCTGGACAGCGGCTCAACGGGCGCGGCGCCACGGATTTGGCGAGGCCGTGAGCCATATTGAACGGCTTCTGGCCCCCGTTCCTTCACATGCGCATTTCATCACTGTCACGGACGGACACCCTGCAACGCTCGGATGGTTGGGCTCCGTTCATGGCAACGCGACCACATCGCTGGGCGTTGAACATTTCGGCCAGACGGGATCCATCGCTGATCTCTATGCGCATTTTGGTATCGATACAGATTCAATTATCGATGCCGCGGAGGCTATCTCCCGGCGTTTCGCAAAAGCAGGTTAGGGTCACAAGAACGACCCTGCATTCGCAGCAATCTCCCGCTTGTCAAAGCGGGAGATTTAACGCGCTTCTGAATTTGGTTGATTAGTGGTGCTGTAGTATCTCACCGAGGAAGGTTCGTGTGCGGGGATGCGCCGGCGCTCGAAAGAATGTTTCGGGATCATTCTCTTCGAGAATCTCTCCGTCCGCCATGAAGATGACCCGGTCCGCAACCTGACGAGCGAAGCCCATTTCATGCGTCACGCAGATCATCGTCATGCCATCGCGGGCAAGCGACACCATCGTATCAAGAACTTCCTTGACCATTTCGGGATCGAGCGCCGAAGTCGGCTCATCGAAAAGCATGGCCTTGGGCTCCATGCATAGCGCCCGCGCAATAGCAACGCGCTGTTGCTGTCCACCGGAAAGCTGCGCGGGATATTTTTCGGCCTGATCACCGATACGCACCCGATCGAGATATTTTCGTGCCGTCGCTTCCGCTTCGTCCCGCGAAATTTTGCGCACCCGCATCGGCGCCAGAATGCAGTTCTCCAATACGGTCTTATGTGGAAACAGGTTGAACTGCTGAAAGACCATACCAACTTCACGGCGCACCGCATCAATGGCTTTCTGGTCTTCCTTGACCGCGTGACCGGCAACGACGATCTCGCCGCCCTGGCTCGCTTCCAATCGGTTGATGCAACGGATCAGGGTGGATTTGCCGGACCCCGATGGACCACACAGAACGATCTTCTCTCCCTTTGCGACCGTCAGGGAGACCTTTTTCAGCGCATAGAAGTTGCCATACCACTTCTCCACGTCGCGCATCATGATCATCGGTGGCGCATCTGACTTTTTATCAGTTGTCATGAGAAGTTCCCTTTCTTATCTGGAGAGGCCGGCGGCCATGCGTCGTTCAATACGCCTGCCCCACAAGGAGAGCGGCCAGCACATGGCGAAGTACATCGCCCCTACCACACCGAACACGAGAAGCGGTCGGTAGATCTGATTGGAGATTATCGAACCGGCGCGGGTCAGTTCAATGAAGCCAACAATCGCGGCAAGCGACGTGCCCTTCAGAAGCTGAACAAGAAAGCCAACGGTGGCCGGCAACGATAGTTTAAACGCTTGCGGCATGATGACGTCGACCATCAGGCTGTAGCGATGCAGTCCAAGCGCATCCGCCGCTTCAGTCTGCCCTTTCGGAACGGCTTCAATCGCGCCACGCCAGATTTCACCCAGAAAGGCCGAAGCGTGCGCGGCAAGGGCTATGCCCACCGCCGCCCAGGCCGGGAGATCGAAACCAAGAAGGGGCAAGCCGAAATAGGCAACAAAGAGCTGCATCAGCAAAGGCGTGCCCTGAAAGAGACCAATCCAGCCGATTGCGATAGCCCGAACCCATTTGAGCTTCGATACCCGCATCAGAGCGATGATGATGCCGGAGACAATACCGCCAGCAAACGCCATAGCGGTCAGGATGAGCGTCCAGCCGAGACCTTGCAGCAGATAGGTGAATTCTTGCAGTCCCATAAGTCGTCCTCCTCAACGCTGCGGATAGCTGAATGCACGCCGCCCGATGGCGGCAAGCGACCACATCGTCACCAGCGAGATCACCAAATAAATGCCGGTCAGGGTGAAATAGGTTTCAAAGCTGCGGAATGTTTCCGCCTCAATGCGCTGTCCCGCTGAGGTCAACTCATAGGCGGAGATCGACGTGCAAATTGCGGTCGCGAGCGTGAGCAGGATGAACTGGCTCGACAGTGATGGATATATCGCGCGCAACGCCGGTTTCAGAACGATCATACGGAACACTTCGTGCCGGTGAAGGCCGAGCGCCAGTCCCGCTTCCGTCTGGCCTTTCGGAATGCTTTCGACCCCGCCACGGATAATCTCAATGGCATAAGCGCCGCCATTCAATCCGAGGGCAAGAATGGCCGTCAGTGTGGGATTAAGCCGCACACCCGCAAGAGGCAATGCAAAGAAGATGAAGTAAATCTGTACCAGAAACGGCGTGTTGCGGATCACCTCAACAAAGGTCGTGACCAAAAAGGATGGGATCACCCTATGAGTCCGCAAGATTGCAACCCCCACGACACCGATGATGGTGGCGAGTGTCATGCCGACGACGGCCAGGAACAGCGTTCCCAGTGTCCCATAGACCAGCGAGGGCCAGGCATCCGCGACGACGCTGAAATCAAGTGTCATGTTCTAACCTCCTCCAGCAGGGCGTTCAGTCCCATTCGGGTTCCCATTCAAAACGGGAGAACCGTTCGCCGCGTGCAAGCGCATGGATTGCCGCCATATCTTCCGGGGACAGTTCAAAATCAAAAATATCCCGGTTGGACTTCATATTCTCAGGTTTGGCGGAGCGCGGAATGGCGCCAACATTGTCCTGCTGCAGAAGCCAGCGCAAAGTAACTTGACCAGCGGATTTTCCGTATTTGCGCCCAAGCTCGACAAGGATATCCGAGCTGAAAACCTTGCCCCGCGCTATCGGCTGATAGGCATTTAAAAGCATGCCTGCCTCACGCATGCGCGTAAGGAGCTTCTCCTGTGACAGATAAGGGTGATACTCGACCTGATTGCAGAACAACTCGGCGTTATGAACATCCAGCGCTTCGTCCAGAAGTGCGACCGTGAAATTGCTGACGCCGATCAGGCGGGTCTTACCGCTCGCTTTTGCTTCTGCAAAAGCTGAAAGCGTTTCGCCGAGAGGAACAGTCTTGCTCGGCCAGTGCACCAGAAGCAGATCGACATAGTCAAAGCCAAGCCGCTCCAAGCTTTCATCGACCCGGCGGGAAACTGTTTCCGGATCAAGATCGGTGAACCAGATTTTGGACGTAACGAACAAGTCTCCGCGTGCGACACCGCTCTCGCGAACAGCGCGCCCCACTTCAACCTCGTTGCCATAGCGAATGGCCGTATCGATCTGACGATAGCCAAGCTCAATCGCCGTGCGGATTGCAGCTTCGCCTTCCGGCCCTTTCAGTTCGAACGTGCCCAGTCCAAGGCTGGGGATCGTCACGCCCTGAATGGTCTTGGTTTCAAGGTTTTTCACGCTACAACCTCCCCGGTCACTTTGGCCAGTATGTCATTTGATGCCCGCAGCGTTCGCTTCGCCCATTCAGCAACGGACAAGCCTTTCGACTGACGATCATTCGGGATTTCGACCGCAACCGGGATATCAGCCGGCAAAGCATCGAACATGCCAATGAGATCGAGCTCGCCTTCTCCTGGCAGGAACCGCTCGTGGCGTGCGGCAAAATTCAGCTCTTCACGACTTTCCGGGATTTTGGCCGGAGCATCGCAAATCTGCGCATAGTGCAGCCATTGGCGCGGCACAGTGGCAATTTCTTCGATCGTGGTGCGCGCTCGCGAAACATGGAGCGTATCGATAATCACGCCCTGATTTGGCTGGTCAGCCGCAGTCAGCACGCGGGTCGCCGCCGCAAGATCGCGGAGTTCGGACTGCGGCATGAACTCCAGATCCATCGACAAACCGAAAGGACGCGCAGCCTCACACAGTTTCACAAAGGAGTGGGTCAAACGCACCTCGTCGGCGTCATCACTCGCAACCAGAATGGCACGTGCACCCAATTGGGCCGAACAATCCAGAAACGGCAGATATGGCTCGGGATCGAAATCCGGTCCTATGCGGATCATCTCGATGTCGAATACCTCGACGCCCTTGTCATTCATGAGGCTGATAAGTGATTTCACACGGGCTGGCTCGTCCATCAGCGCATAAGCCAGTCCTCCGGGAACAGCGGGCAGCAGGCGAAAACCGAGATAATCGTAACCTGCTTCCGCTGCGGCCAGCACGGCTTCTTCCGGCGCGACGCCAAGCCCGGTCAGGAACGAGAGTGATGTCTTTCTGCTCGTCATGCCGCCACTCCGGCTGTGTTCAGCATTTCCGCAAGGGTCACGGTACGGTCCTCACGTCCCGCAACATCGACCGCAAGCGTGGCGGCGAGCGTCAACATGCCATCGCGTGCCGTGATCAACGGCTTGGCATTGCCATGGATCACATCGACGAAATGGTCGAGCTGGTTCACATAGGTCAGCGAGCCATCACCGGGCCGGTATTCGCGGATCAGCGGATGCTGCCAATGATCACTTTCCTCCGCGTGTCGCCATAGATACATATCGGAAACGGACAATGCTGCCTTGCGTCCGGCAAGGAAGAGGCATGGTCCGGGTTGTGCCGGATGATAGAGCGCCTGACCGGACGTATATTCCCAGGCCCAGGGGCTGACGGCACCATCGGAAATCAGGAACGTGCCCAGTACCCCATTGACGAAGCGGATCGAGATACTTGCAGTATCTTCCACTTCGAAGCCGCGGCGCGCAGATGACGTAAAGGCGCGTATACTTTCGATCTCGCCTACCAGATAGCGCAGCACATCAATGTCGTGGATCAGATTGATCAGCAGCACCCCACCACCCAATTTGCGTCGCCATTCCGTATTGAAATAGTCATCGGGCTTGTCAAACAAGGTCATGCCATTGACGGCAACCAGAGGGCCGAGTTCGCCCGCGTCAATGGCACGCTTTGCCGACCGGATATCCGGGCTGTGACGCCGCTGATGCCCGACGAGCACAGCAACACCCGAACGTTCGGATGCTTCTACAATCCGGTTGGCTGACGCCAGACTTTCCGCAATCGGCTTTTCGATCAGGCAAGGTACACCGCGCTCGATGCAAGCCAGAGCTGCCGGTGCATGCAACTGGTTTGGCAGGGCGATGATGGCACCGTCCAGCTTTGCCTCATCGAGCATCGTGCCATAGTCGGAGAAATGCGGGACGGAAAGCCGTGCCGCCATTTCAGCAGCGGCTGGCGTCGGGTCGCAAATGGAGGCAATTTTCGCGCGCCGGTTGGAAGTCAGAAGTTCCGCATGTTCGCGGCCAATCAGGCCCGCCCCCATAAGACCAATGCGTGTCATGCCGTCATCTCCGTCATTGCCCTGAGAGCAAGGCGATACCCTTGAGCTCCAAAACCTGCCATCACGGCTGTTGCCGTTCTCGATACGAGCGACTTGTGATAGATTTCCTCACGCTGATGCACGTTGGAAATGTGCAGCTCGATCTTGGGACCATTGAAGGTCTTGAGTGCATCAAGAATAGCAATCGAGGTGAAAGTAAAGGCGGCCGGATTGATGATGATCCCAACCGCTTCGTGACGTGCGGTATGGATCGCTTCGATGATTTCACCTTCGAAGTTCGACTGGCGAAAATCAATCGCCACACCGAACTCTGCGGCATCCGCCTCCACCCAGGAACGAATTTCATCGAGCGTCGTTCGACCGTAAATTTCCGGCTCACGCTGACCGAGCAGATTAAGGTTGGGGCCGTTCAGTAAGAAGATTTTACGCATGTTCAAACTTTCCGTGGAAACGAGGGCGCGACTTCGCAATCGTGGCCGCGCACCCCGCCTCATCATGCTGTATTGGAATTGTCGCTGATCTTATTCGACGGTGTAGGGCACGCCTTCGAGCTTCTCCGGGAAATTCGGAAGCTTGTCTTCGCCGAGCCACTTCTTGTTGATCGCCTCAAGACGGCCATCTGCCTTGATCTTGTCGATGAACTGGTTCAGCCAGGCGTTGATTTCCTTGTCACCAAGCTTGGCCGTAACGCCCATCCACTGTTCATTGAAGACCAGTTTCTGCTCGTAATCGTTGCCCGGTGCAGCCTTGTCGAGATTGATCTTGTAGGTGGTGTTGCCACCAATGGCATCGACCTGCCCGGATACCAGCGCCTGCATTGTCGAACTGTCATCATCGAAACGGCGGATATTGGCGACATCGCCCAGAAGACTGGTGATTGACTTGTCCTGCGCAGCACCGCGCGGCACGCCTATACGAAGGCTTTTCGCGTCTTCAATCTTGGTAATGTTGTTCTTGGCGCTCGACAGAAGAATGATCTTCAACCCGGCATAGGGCTTGGTGAACTGGACAGCTTTCGCGCGATCAGGATACATGCCCATGACCGCCATCTGCAGATCGACCTTGCCGGTCAAAAGGTTGGGAATACGTGCAGCAACGGCGTTTGGCACGAACTCGACCTTGACACCCATTTCCTCGCCGATCAGCTTCGCAACATCGACGTCATAGCCGACATTGTTGCCTGTGGAGTCGATTGAACCCCATGGGGCCTGTTCGCCCATCACGCCGATGCGAACGACGCCTGCGCTTTTGATTTTCTCCAAGGCCTGTGCATGGGCTGCAGAAGCGCCGAATACCATAGCCACGCCTGCAAAAAGCGTCAGTGCAGCATTACGAATTGAGAATTTGCCCGGCATTGATGGTCCTCCTCAGGGTTTGTGCCGTTTTGTCCAGACAGCGACTCCTCTTCGCTACCGGACCTGTGTTCGTCTTTTTATTAACCAACCGGTTGGTTGATGTCAATCCACGTGATATCCCTGTCCGCAGATCGATGACTTATGCTCAAGCTGCTGCCCAATTCCTTCCAATGTGGTAAGAGGACAGCCAGTCCGAGGAATCCAGATGACGAACACCGATACGATGCCAACACAGAACACGCTCGATCCTGGGCAACGATCGCCGGAAAAACGCAGGCGCCTTCTGCTTGAATCCGCTATTGCGGAGTTTTCGACCCATGGAATTGGCGGCGCTCGGGTGGATCGCATTGCGCAGCGGGCGAATTCCAATAAGGCGATGGTCTACCACTATTTCGGCAGCAAGGAGGAACTCTACGTTGCGGCCATGGAACACTTATATGTCGGCATCCGTTCCGCTGAAGAGCAGTTGTTGCTTGATCCCGCCGACCCCATTGGCGCAATGAAAGCGCTGATCTCCTTTACCTTCCGTTATTACATCGACAATCCAGCTTTCGTGCGGATGATCAATACCGAGAACCTGCATGGCGCGGTCCATTTGCAGGCGGCGACCGGCATGGAGGGGCTCAACAGCGCCATCGTCAACAGAGTATCGACGATTATCGAGAGCGGTGTCGCCCAGGGACTTTTCCGTCATGTCGATCCGCTTGATCTCTATATCTCCATCTCTGCGCTTGGTTTTACCTATGTCTCCAACCGGCACACGCTGAAGGTCCTGTTCGGTCGTGAACTCCTTGCAGAAGACGCTATCGATGCCCGCTTGCAGACGATGACCGACATGATCCTGCGATTTATCGCTGCGGATGGCCATCAGGCCGCTCCCGCCACTGCACGATAATGGGCAACGGTCTGGGCAATCCCGTCACGCAGCGACGTGACGGGGATGGCTCCCAGCAGACGCTTGTTGTCGGTTGCCGCGATATTGGGCGCCATCGGTACGGCTTCACCGGCAAAGTCGATTTTGGCACCGGGTATTTCTGACCGGATAGCCCGGATGACGTCGGGCACATCCTCGCATGCGCCACCCAGCGAAAAGGCGTGCGCACCTTCGTAAGATCGTGTTGCCGCAGCCGCAAACGCCGCCGCCACATCGGCCACGAAAACCATGTCCTGCGGCCCTGAATAGCCAATTGTATAAGAATTGCCACGAACCGCTTCGCGACAGGCAATTGTCGGCCCGGCGGTTAGCCCGCTTTCCCGGCCCGGCCCGTAAACAACGGTGGGACGCAGGCCGATACTGGCAATACCAGAATCATGCCAATAGGCTCTGGCGCTTCCCTCACATGCGAGTTTGAAAGCACCATACTGCGTGACCGGATAAGGCGTCAGCCCATCGTCCGGGCCAAAGACAGCGGCACTGCTGGCATAGGCTACCCGCCCAATCGCATTTGCCTTGGCGGCTTCGAAGACATTCAGCGTACCAATCAGATTGACCGTTGCACCCAGCACCGGATCGTTCTTGCAAGCGGGCGTTAAAAGTGCTGCAAGATGGACGATAGAGGTACAATCGCTGGC
Organism: Ochrobactrum teleogrylli; assembly: GCF_037482325.1. Lineage (NCBI taxonomy): Bacteria > Pseudomonadati > Pseudomonadota > Alphaproteobacteria > Hyphomicrobiales > Brucellaceae > Ochrobactrum > Ochrobactrum teleogrylli. Next base: position 891,284 of record NZ_JBBHKQ010000002.1, on the reverse strand, counting down.
AGCCGCCTTTACAGCCTCTGCATCTGCGATATCGCCTTGATACCACTCAACCTGCTCAGCCTCGTCGCCGACAATTTCCCGCAGAATACGTCGATCACTGGTACGGTCGAATATCCGCACTTCGTGAGCTTGCGCCTTCAACGCCTTCAAAATCCATCCGCCCAGAAAACCGGCCCCACCGGTAACGAGGACCCGCGTCATGCTGCCCCCTGCATATCTTCGGAGGTCAGTGAAAAGGCGGCATCGTAAATATTGCTGATGGGAGAAGAAAGAACGCCGGTTTCAATTGCCAGTTGCTCAATCTGTGGCAGCGCCGAATGAAGTCCCGGATTTGAAGACCCTTCAATGAGAACCACCACATCGAAACCGCTTTCGCTCATTTCGGCACGCAACTCGGTTTCCCTGGTGCGAACGCTCGAAACTTCGTTGCGCGAAATACCGATATGCACGCAAGCGGCACCACGAACGGCGAGCATCTTGTCCGCAAGCCCCTGCGCCTTCGCCCTCAGCCCTTCCTCTCCTTCGCTCCCCGAAAGATCGAAGCGGATCGTTGCCACAGAGCCTCCGTCGCCAGTACCGGCGGTCGCTATCCGTTCGCAGGCGACGCGCAGAAAGTTGCGAAAGCTCGGCGCGACGGCAGCAGTCCACCGCGTTGGATTGTTCAGACGTTCGAGATAAGCCGGTGACCGAAATGTTTCGACTGTTTCGCCAGCATAGATTGTCCCGAAGACATATCGGGTGGCAGCGGGCGCGTGGAGCCGTTTGCCTGTCCTGAAGCCGGGTATCGAGAGGCGTTCAGGCATATGTTCCCGTGTGTGCCACTCGATATATTCGTCATGGGCACCATCTTCGATGTCGTGCCAAATCGCCAGAAAGGCAGAGCCCTTCAGTCCCATATTCTTCTCCTCCATTCTGCTTGCCCCGCGTCCTCCCGCTTGACAAGTCGGTCGTTTCCGACCCATTTAGGCTACTAGAATGTTAGTATTCTATAGAATGTCAAGCACAAGATTCGCCGTCCGTTTGGGAGCACCAAACATCTCATTCACAGGGCCGCTCGAAAGCGGGCCGGATTATCAGGGAGAAAAGCCATTATGGCAGAACAGGAAACATCACGCGTCGCGATTGTAACCGGCGGTGCGGGAGGGCTCGGATTTCCCATTGCGGCACGCCTTGCGGCCAAAGGGCACAAGGTCGCGCTTTGGGATATCAACCGCGAGCGCGTGGAAGAAGCCGCCGCAAAATTGCCGGGCGCCAAAGGGTATGTGGTGAATGTGATGGATGCCGCCGAGGTTGAAGCTGCAACCGCAGAGGTGGTAGCTGAGATGGGGCCACTCGGCATCCTCGTTACCAGCGCCGGTCACAATGGTCCTCTGGAGCAATTCGAAAAATATCCCCATGACGGCTGGCGGTTCGTCATGTCGCTCAATCTGGATGCCGTCTTCTATTGCTGCCAGTCGGCGGTGCGTGAAATGCGCAAGACCGGATATGGCCGCATCGTCAATATCGCCTCCATCGCCGGCAAGGAGGGCAATCCCAACGCGGTCGCTTATTCCGCCTCCAAAGCGGGCGTTATTGGCCTGACGAAATCTGTCGGAAAAGAGCTTGCAACCACACAGATTCGCGTCAACTGCGTCACGCCCGCAGCTATCGAAACCGAGATGATGAACCAGCTTACGCCGGAATTCAAAGCCTTTGTAACCGCGAAAATACCGGTCGGCAGGCTCGGCGAAGCCGACGAAGTTGCAGCACTGGTGAGCTGGCTCGCCTCAGAAGAATGTTCGTTCTCAACCGGCGCGGTCTTCGATGTGTCCGGCGGTCGCGCAACCTATTGAGGCCGCAGCATGTATAAAAAACATCCTCTCTCCCTCGCCTATCTGACCGTCTTCGGTTGCCCACCCGTTGATAACGTCAAGATCGCAGCGTCCTGCGGTTACGATATGGTCAGTCTGCGGCTGATCGCCCCGCACGGACTGGAACTCGCCCATCCCATTGTCGGCCAAAAGCCGCTGCTCCGGGAGATCAAGGCCGCCGCCGCAGATACCGGTGTCTCGTTCTATGACGGGGAAGTATTTACGCTTTTGCCCCAGACCGATATTGCGGCATGGCTACCAATCATCGAAACGGCTGGCGAATTGCGCATGCCGGTGATGCAGATCACCTGCGAAGACCCCGACCTGTCGCGGTCTTCGGACAATCTGGCGCAGATCGCCGATGCTGCAGCACAATACGACATCAAAATGGCGGTAGAGTTCATGCGCTGGCGTTCGACGGCGACGATCCAGGATGCAACGCGCCTTGCCACCGCATCGGGCCGGAAAAATGTCGGGCTCCTGATCGATGCACTGCATCTGTCCCGGTCGGGCGGTAATCCCGGTGATGTTGCGTCCCTGCCGGAAGGACTGGCGCTCTATCTGCAACTTTGCGATGCACCGGCTGAACAGCCGGTGGACAATGCCGGTTGCATTGCTGAGGCCCGAACTGGACGGATGTTCCCCGGCGACGGTGGTCTTTGGTTGCGCGAACTGATGTCCGTCCTGCCCGACGATGTCGTCATCAGCGTCGAAACTCCGCATAAAGGCGATACCGAACTTAGTTTCCTTGAACGTGCCGAACAGGGAATGGCGGCAACAAAACGCTTCCTCGACAGTGTGTAACTGCCGTAGTGTCATGGCACCGGGGGTGTTGCTTCGCCCCCGGTGGACGCGTACAGGAATCATTTATACTGCATTGAGAAGTTATTTTAGCTGCAACAAGGAAAGGGTCCGCAGAAATGCATTCAAAACCGCGATCCTCGCTGGGTGCACGGGTGACCGACAGGTTGCGGCGGGCAATTATTGACGGTGAACTTGAACTGGGGGATGCGCTGTCGGAAGACAAGCTCGCAACCGCGCTCGGTGTCAGCCGCAGTCCCGTCAAGGAAGCCTTCGCCATTCTTGAGCAGCAGGGCCTGATTGATGTGCAACCACAGCGGGGCACTTTCGTTTTCCTGCCGACCCATGAAGACACCGTCAATCTGTGCGAGTTCAGAAAGACAATCGAAGTTGAAGCGGTACGTCTTGCCATGATGCGCAGGCGTGATGAAACGTTGAACGCGATGCGCATCGCAGCGAAAGACATGGTTGAGGCATGTGAGGCTGGCGATGTTTTGCGCGGTGCCCGGGCCGACGATCATTTTCACGACGCGGCGCTGGAAAATTGTGGCAATCCCTACCTCGTTAACGCCTATCATCTGGTCGCCAGCAAAGTTGCGGCGTTGCGGTCGCATCGCTCGTCTTTGCCAACCCGCAAATTTTCCAGCGCGGAGCATCTCGTCATTGTCGATCTTCTCGAAAACAACCAGATTACCGAAGCGCTGCAGCAACTTTCTGCACATATCATGATGATGGCTGAGCGTTATGGCATAGATAACGAACCGGTGCGCGCGCTGGGTACGCGAGCCGCTCGCGGCGCCAAGCTCGATCATATCGGACCGCTTACAGATTAGCGCATAATCCGCGCGGAGCGAGCCAAGCGTCCACGGGTTCAACCCCATCGAACCCCGCGCCCCCGAGTGAACCGTAGTCAACCCTCGTGCATAGCAGCAACGCGGCTTCGAGAACGCGCGGGCGATAAAGCACGCAATGCCACATTTGGGAGAAGGAACACAATGAAAGCGCTGGTTTATCTGGGTAAAGAAAACATGGTTTATCGCGAAGTCGAGGAACCGCAAGCTGGCCCCCGTACAGCGCTTCTCAAGGTCAAGGCGTGTGGCATCTGCGGATCGGACATGCATGGTTATCACGGACACGACCCGCGTCGGGTTCCACCGATGATTATGGGACATGAAATAGCTGGTGTTGTGGAAACAGGACCTTTGGCCGGGCAGCGTGTGGCGGTCAATCCACTTTTGACCTGCGGAGAATGCACCGAGTGCCTGTCCGGGGCGCAACAGCTATGTGAGAACCAGCGCAACATAGGGCTCCCGCCGCATGCAGGCGGCTTTGCCGAACGGATCGTGGTCCCAGAACGCAATCTGGTGAAAATTCCAGACGACATGGATTTTCGTGTGGCCGCGCTCACCGAACCGGTAGCGGTCGCCTATCATGCAGTTCTTCTCGGGACAAACAATTTGCGTCGTCCGCTTTCGGCAGCGCGCGTTGCGGTGCTTGGCGGGGGAGCCATCGGACTGACGACCGCGCTTGTCGCAATCGCCCAAGGGGCGGGTGCTGTAATGCTTGCAGAACCAAATCCTATTCGCCGCCGGACCGCGTCTGCCGTCAGTTCCGCGATTATCGCCTACGATCCCAACGATGCGCCATTAGCGCCTCCGGCGAACTCAGTCGATCTGATCTTTGACGCGGTCGGCGCGAAGCAAACGAGAGAGGCAGCATTCTTGATGGCACGCCGCGGGGCTACGATTGTGCATCTCGGCCTTCTGCCGGGATCGGAAGGTGTGGATGTCAGACGGATCACGCTTGCGGAAATCGCTTTCATCGGCTCCTATTGTTATTCAATGACGGATTTTCGGGAAACAGTCGCGCTGCTGGCATCCGGGCGACTGGGTCCGCTCAATTGGGTCGAAAGCCGGCATTTATCCGAAGGGAGCCAAGCCTTCCGCGATCTTGATAGGGGGCACACCGCCGCCGCCAAGATCGTCTTGACCATCTAAGCAATTGTCCGAAGGTTTGCGCCCCTTCCCCGTCAGCTTCTATCCGTGGGAACCAAAAGTGCCACACTTCCCGATTGTTCGCCACGGCTTGGGTCAATTCTTCTGACAGCGCACTGTAATCGCCTTGACTGTCTTGGCTCATGTGCCACAAAGAGCATAGGTAACTGAAATGGGATATTATGAGCGCTCTTGAAAAATCGCTGACCATCATCGAGCTGCTCGCGGCTCGTCCTGCCGGTCTGTCCGTCTCAGCGATTGCCCAGCATGTCAATCAGCCTCCAAGTGGCGTGCACCGCACGCTTAACGAGTTGATTCGACTTGGTTATGTTCGTCAGGTTCAGGATCAGGGCGACTATGCGCTCACCATGAAGCTCGCAGCGCTCGGTGTAGGTTTTCTCGGCCGCACGGGCGTTGGAGATGTGGCTCAGCCCATATTGGACCGGTTGGCCCAAACCAGCGGCGAGTTGATTCGTCTCTCGGTGATTGATGGCGACGATCTGATCTGGGTCGCGGTTGCACAAGGCGCGACCGGCGGTTTGCGTTATGATCCCGGACAAGAACAGGGCGTCAATGTTCATCTGGCCACAAGCGCAGGTGGTCAGGCGTGGCTTGCGTCGATGACCGATGAAGAGGCTCTGCACCGGGTTGCGCAACAGGGCCTCGTCAACAGCAACAAGCCCTCCGGTCCTGGTGCTCCCACCACGATCACTGAACTTCTGAAAGTGTTGGCGCAGACACGCAAGCGTGGCTATTCCATTTCGGTCAATAGCTACATTATTGGCATGGCTGCGATGGCTGTGCCGGTTCGCAGCGGCGGCGAGGTTATTAGCTGCCTTTCCATCGCCGGACCAACTGTCCGCATGACACCGGAGCGGATGGCGGAGCTTGCACCGCACCTCACCAGAGCAGCAGAAGAGATCGGTCTTGCGGCGAGTGGATCGCGCTACTTTCCCGGCTTGCACAAGCGAAGCTGAGGCCCGGCCGGCATAGAGCATTTCCAGCAAAAGTGCGTAGCGCCTACGCGGGGAAATCAGTTCACTGGACTGATTTCTGATCCCGCTTCGATACGTAGGATAATGCTTAAAAGCAAATAGATAGAGCGGTTCCACGATTCCGTCTTAACCGGAACCGCCCTAAAAAAGCCCCGAATGGATTATCCCTCGGGGCTTCTTTTGTTTGGGAGGATTAACGCAGAGCTGAAAAAAGCTTAGCCAGCCTTGCGTAAGTTTTGTTGTTCAGACAGCGCCCAGCCCAGAGGTTGCAGCTTTTGCAAAGCGTCCTGAATTGCGGCGTCCGGTTCGGAACTGAGAATTTCCACGACCGACAGTCCCCGATAATCCGACGCGGCCAGTGCTTTGGCCGCCGCCACGAAATCAACGCTGCCCGTTCCGATGGGGTCGTGCTTCCAGGCGCTTTTCCCAGTGTCGGACATGTGCAGTATATCGAGGTAAGGGACCACCAGCGGGATAGCTTCGCTCAGGTCCTCACTGATGAAATGCGCATTGGCCAGATCGTAGCAGATGGTCAAAGCGGGGCTCGCAAATTCTTCCACCCATTTGACCATGCTCTTTGCATCCGGCAAAACCCCCATCGGGATGTTTTCCAGAAACACCTTTACCCCAGCCCGCTCCGCATAAGCGACCGTCTTCTCGAGAGAACCCCGGAACCAGCCCTCCAACTGCGCCTTTGGTGGCGCATTTAGAGAATTATATCGCCCTGATACGGAGACAAAGCCTTGCGCCCCAAGTTCGTAGGTCGCGTCCAATAGTTTCTTGTTGAAGCCGACCGTCATTTCGCGAATTTCTTCGCGGGGCGAAGCAAGATTATGGTCCAGGCTCTGTGCCGTCAGCGAATGAATGGTCAAGCCTTCCGCTTCCAGAAACCGACGGATGCGCGCATAATCACGCGCCGTCATATTCTGGATGTCGAGATGCGCCGGGCTGACCATCACATCGAAATGCGTGAAGCCAAGCTTCGCCAGACGCTTCAAAGACTCTTCCAGCGGCACTGTCCAGGCATCACTGATCGTACTCACTCCAAGAGGAAATGAGGCCATTTCTTCTTCTCCCGTTTTGATCGTCGCGACTTATTTCAGAGGCGAATTTGCAGTCGGAAAAGCGATGGTCGAACGCATGTCGGTCGTCAGCCAATCCGGCCCGCCTTTCGGTGGCCACACGTTTTTAGCAACGGAATCTACACGGATCTGGCCGCGTTCGTTGACCGAAGCGAAAGGCCAGATATGCGTCATGCGCGGCTTGCCGTCGACGCCATACATGCAGATGGTCAGCTTTGAGAGTTCCGTGCGCGCCGGTACAGCCGCTTCCCATGCCTTTATCGTCGGTTCCAGACCACCGGTCTTGAGAACGTAGGTGCGAAATTCATAGGCAGGACCAAAGCTGCCGATTTCAATCGGCGGCAGAAATGGAAATGGCGCATAGCCTTCAAGTTCCAGTCCGGTCAGCCATTCGGCAGCACCAAACGGGCTGGCCGCGCGAAGTGTGCGCTCACGCTCGACTTCAAAATCGCCGGTGGTATCAAAGCCGCGCAGAACCAGAACCTTATTCAACGCGCCAATATCGGCATAGAAAATGCCCAGAAGACGCCCCTTGCCTTCCCCCGCGAATGCTTCCACTGCCGGCGCAACCTTGGCGGCTGCCCCCATGGACGTGGAAAGAGTGGCGATTTCATAGCGTTGCATGTTTCTTCCTTTCATTCGTGATAACGTCGGGCGCATCTTGTGACACATCGGTAAGCTTTCCGGCGGCATGTTTGGCCACACGCCATCCAAACACCACGGCTGGACCAATGGTCGTGCCCGGCCCCGGATAGGTCCCGCGAAAGATGGAGGCGAGATCATTGCCGCAAGCATAAAGCCCATGGATCGGCTCGCCGTTCTCATTGAGAACCCGGCCAAATTCATCGCCGGAAAGACCCGCGCTGGAGGCGAGATCAGATGGGCGCACAGACATGGCGTAATACGGACCGGCACCAACCGGCCCTAGGCACGGATTAGGGCTGAAGCTAGCGTCGCCATTGAACCTGTTCATCACCGACGTGCCGCGCCCAAAGTCTTCATCAGTACCGGTTGCGGCAGAACGATTATAGGCTTCGACGGTCTGGACAAGCGTGCTCGCGTCGCAACCGATCTTGGCCGCCAGTTCCGGCAAGGTCGCGCCCTCAATCACATATCCGGCCTTGAGCATGGCTTTCAGGTTCTTCGCCCCCGGCAGGATCATCCCCATACCATAGCGATGCAGAAATGCTGCGTCGCAAACCAGGTGGGCTGGATTGGCGCCATTACCAATCTGGCCCATGGAAAAATCATGATAGGAATTGGATTCATTGACGAAGCGCTTGCCTGCGGCGTCAACCGCCAGCAGTCCCGGCTTGGCGCGGTCGAGGATGATATGCGGCCACACGGCCAGCGATCCGTCGGCCCGACGATAGGACGAGCACGGCATCCAGAGGGCGGGGCTATCGCCGCCATCTTCGAAGCGCGCGCCTATCGCCATTGCCACATCCGCTCCATCGCCGGTGTTGGTGACAGGCGCCAGCGAATAATCGCGCGCCGCTTCAGGAAACAGCCGGTCGCGGATTTTCTTGTTCCAGCATACGCCCCCCGTCGCCAGCACGACCCCTTTGCGAGCCCTGACGCGACGCAGTCCCAATGGCCCCTCCAACACCGCGCCAACAACGCGGCCATCCTCCACAATCAGTTCATGAACGCCGGTTTCGAACAGTACTGGCACCTTTGCCTTGCGCAGACTAAAGAGAAGCCGTGCCACCAGTGCATTGCCCATCAAAAGGCGTGTTCCGCGCTTGTAACGTAGACGGTCGAGCACATAGCGCCCGACGATCTGAACGGTGCTGCGGAAATTGGCGATGGAGCCAAAGGGTTGCAGCAAGGCGCCCAGTTCATTGCGTCCCACCATCATACCGCCAAGTCCCATGAATTCGCGGCGCGGCGGACGAACCCGGTCGAAATCATCACGCTCCAGCAGGCGACCGTCAAAAGCGACTGGGCCCAAAGCCCGGCCCCCATAGGCAGAACCTGGCCCGTCGAGATAGTCGGGATGTGCAAGAGCGGCGGCAAATTTCACATCGGTGCGACGGTCGAGTTCCTCGATAGCCTCGCGCCCTGAGGCGAGAAACGCCTCGCGCAGCCGAATGCCGCTGCGATTGGCGACAACGCTTTCCAGAAAAGCGCGCGCATCCTCGACGGTATCAGGAACGCCTGCTTCTTCAGAAAGATGTGTTCCCGGCACCCAAGTGGTGCCACCCGAGGTTGAGGTTGTGCCACCAACCTGTTTGGTCTTTTCACATAGGAGGACATTTAGTCCCTCCAGAGCACCAACCAGCGCCACCGTCATGCCACCAGCGCCTGCACCGCAAACCAGCAGATCGACTTCGTCTGTTCCGTGCTGATCATGATCAGATCGCATATTCTGTTTCCTTGCTGTTGGATTGTGCGCTCTCTATCGCGGCCCGCTTGGCAATGGTTTCAGCTGCGAGGAACCCAAAGGTCATGGCAGGGCCAAGCGTGATACCACCACTTGGATAGTGACCACCCATAATGCTGTTCATGTCGTTGCCGGCTGCATAAAGACCGGCAATTGGCTGGCCCGAAGCATCGAGGACACGCGCAAATGCATCGGTCTCGATACCGGTAAATGTGCCCAGACTGCCCGGTACAATTCGCACCGCATAGAAAGGTCCATTGCGGATGGGAGCAATACAGGGATTGGGTTTCTGATCGGGGTCCCCCTGAACCCGCTGATAGAGCGTCTGGCCGCGATTGAATTGCGGGTCTTCTCCCCATTGCGCATCACGGTTGAACGCTGTGACGGTCGCGTTGAGACCCGCCGCGTCGATGCCGCAGCGTTCAGCCAATTCGGTAATCGTTGCGCCATTGATAAGATAGCCGTTGTTCAACCAACGCCGATAAGGAACGGGCGCTGGTTTGACAGCGCCAAGACCGTAACAGCGCAAAAACCGATGATCGCAGATGAGCCATGAGACAACTGGTTGCCCCTCCGGGGTCGCTGCTATCATATCACAAACATAGTCATGATAGGGGCCGCCCTCATTGGCGAAACGGCTTCCCGAAGCCAATACCGCGATTACACCCGGCTTTCCGCGCTCGACCAGATGCGGAAAACGCCCCACGGTTCCATCATTGCGGGGAACGAGCGATACCGGCGCATAGGCCGCACCATGCACCATGCGGTCGGATACGTGCCCGCCGACCATTTCGGCAAGACGCATACCATCGCCACTGTTTGTCTTGGGCGCTGCCGATGCGTGATCCGTACCGGCCCGAACATGCGGCAAGTGTTCAAAGAGACGCCCTTTATCATGCGGAAAGCCACCTGTCGCCAGCACAACGCCATGTTTGGCAGTGACAGTAAGGGGGCCTTTAGCGGTCATGAGAACGGCGCCCGTGACACGTCCTTGATCAGCGGTCAATTCGCGCGCTGCGGCTCCCGACCAAAGGGTAATCTCCTTATCGGATGCAGACCGCAATAGCCGCGCGACCAGCGCGTTGCCATTGACAAGTTGCATCGCCCGGCGATGAACAACGAGATCGCGCAGATGTTTCGACACGCGCCGTGTAACATAGGCAAATGCCTTGAGTGAACGCATCGCCGTCAGGAACATGCGCATGTCGACGCCCGATGCGATGCCCATGCCCAAAAACGTTGTTTCAGGGATGGGCGGGCGCAATTTTCCGATCAAGGAGCCAAGTTCGCGACCGTCATAAGGTGCAGCGACAACCGAACGCCAGCCTGTCGCCGCCGCCGGTGCATTGCCGTGAAAATCCGGTACGCCGCTGCCCGGATTGAAGCGGACTTGCGTGTTGCGCTCAAAGAAAGACAGCATGCGCGGCGCGGCTTTCAGATAACCGTCGATCATGGCCTCATCGTAACTATTACCAAGAATATGCCTCAAATAGGCTTTCGGCTCATCGGGGTTTTCACCCTTGCCAGCCGATACGGCATGAGGCGCATTGGGGATCCACAACCAGCCACCGGAAAAGGCAGTGGTGCCACCAAATACATCGGCTTTTTCGGCCACGATGACCTTCAATCCGAAATGCGCTGCCGCTACCGCTGCAGAAAGTCCCCCGGCACCAGAACCGATAACGAGGACATCGCATGCCGCTCGATGAGAGGATATCATCGGGTCGTTGTTATCGATGGAGTGGTCGGGAGACATATGTATTTCCTATCTGCCAAAACGCGTAACTATCGGGCTTGGGAGTAAAGGGCGGCGATGGCCGCAATCACCAGCGGAACCGCAAAGACGATCATCACCGTCGAAAGGCTTGCACCCGAACCGATCAGAACACCACCCATCGACGGGCCAACGACGGCACCAAAGCGTCCCGCTCCCATGGCCCAGCCAACGCCCGTGCCCCGGACGGAAGCCGGATAAAGGCTGGCTGCAAGACCATAGAAGGAATTGAAGCCGCCATAGATCGCCATTCCCATGAGGAAAGCCGTGAAGAGTACGATGCCCAGCGACATGTGGACTGTTCCAAACACCACCAGAAGTGCAGCGGCGAGAACTAGGAACACAGCCCCGACAATGCCTTGCGGAAAGCGGTTCGAAAGCTTGCCCATCAGCAACGTTCCCAGAAACGCGCCGAAGTTCAGGATCGCACCGACATAGATGGCATTTTCCAATGTCAAACCGGCTTGGGAGGCGAGCTTCGTCACCCATGAGATAACGAAATAAAGCGACAGGAAGCCCATGAAAATTCCGACCCAGAGCCAAATCGTTGGCACCAGGCGATTTTCGGCGAAGATGGTAGCGAAACCGGCAGCTTTTTGCTGGGGGGACTTTTGCGGCAATTGCTCGACCGACTCCATACCGAGCCTCGCCAGCACATGATTGACGCGTTGCAGAGCATTTTCAGGCCGTTTGCGGACCAGAAAATCCAGCGATTCCGGTAGGAAAAACCAGACGAACGGCAGCACCACCAACGAGGCAACGCCCGCGCCGATCAGCATCATATGCCAGCCGTAGACAGGGAGCAGCGGTGCCATGGCGAGGCCGGTAAAAACCGCCCCAAGCGGATAGCCAGCGGTCATGACGGCCACGGCGAAGGAACGCTCCCTTACCGGTGCAAATTCCGCAGCAAGCGCGGCCATCGAAGCAAGGATCGCGCCGATCCAAACGCCGATGAAGAAGCGCAGGACAACCAGTTCCATGACTGTGGTTACAAAGCCGCTCAGGATCATGGCGACGGTGATTGCTGCCAAGGCAGTAATCGTCAGTGGCCGGCGACCCCATCTGTCTGCAAGCGGCGCAACGAAGAAGCAGCCGATCACCATGCCCGCAAGACTTGCGGAGAACACGACACCAAGCCGCTCCGGTGACAGCGCCCAGTCTGCCGAAAGCGCAGGCGCGATATAGGAAAGAATAACAACATCCATGCCATCGATGGCGTTCAATAAAAAGCAAATCGCCAGAATGATGACTCTCAACGAAGACCAGTTTTGCGAAGCGCCGATGGCTTCTAACGCAATATTGTCCTGCTTCGTTTGATCAATGGCTTTTCCATGCACACCCTTGCGGGCTGCAAGCGTCAGTTTTGCGCCATCGGACCCGACGGCATCTATGCTGTTCATCTGTTCCTCCACTCGATCGCATGCGTTCCACGTTGCATTTGCAGCGCGGTTCCACCGTCATGATGCGACATTCTTGTCCTCGTGCGCCGAGGACTCACGATCCTCACTCCCCAGCGTGAGGATCGTTATACATAAATTTGAATATCATTCCAGAAAATAATTTGATTTTAATTTTTGAGGGAATTCACCAAGCTCAGTGTCGCGGCCAGCGCCTGAGCCGCTCTTTCACGCGGCGCCAGCCGCGCGTGCAATTCTTCGGAGGCGATTTCCACACTGATCGGCACATTCGCAGGCAAAGCCGCCAGAAATGCGCGCAGATCAATACCGCCCTGTCCCGGAAACAGCCGCCCGCCGCGGGCAACGCGGATCAGTTCGCTATCGGTGTCGATGAATTCCTTTGGCGCATCGCATATTTGAAAATAATGAATACGCTCGGTCGGAATACATGTGAGATCATCGACCTTGCCGCCAGTGCGGTCCCAATGCAGAGCGTCGGCAAGCACACCACCATTGGCTTGGCCGGCCTTTTCCACGATGGCCAAAGCCGCTTGTGCGTCCCGCACGCCAGTCCACGGCATGAATTCGAGATCAGCGGTCAAACCATAGCGGCCCGCAAGCTCGGCGAAACGCGCAAAAGTCTGGGTGAGCCGCGCTGGATCTGGATCGTCACCAGCAACCAGAATATTTGCAGCGCCGAGCACTGCCGCACATTCCAGAAACGGCAGAAATTCCTCGACCTTTGTCTGGGCTTTCAAACGCACGATCTCGACATCCCCAATGCGAATGCCGGTATCGGACAAAGCTGACCGGGCCTCTCTCAGAACTGCCGGGTCGGTCAAAATGGGATAGGGGCCCTCACCGCTGGCGGCGGCTGGAAGCAAGCGCAGACCAACGCTGTCATAGCCAGTTTCCGCTGCGATGCGGATCGCTTCTGCAGGAGCGAGATCGAGAACGGTGAGGAATGCGAGTGCGAAATGCCTGTTCATGTCGTTCACACCGCGCAGAGAAAATCGACCATCAGATCGCGTACTTCGACGAACATGTCGGCACCGGTGATTGTGCCGCAGCCGATTTCGCGCGCACGCGCCACAAGCGGGGAAATGGCCGGTTTGGTGATCACTTCTCCCACAAACATGTCGGATGTCAGCTTGTCGCCGTCAAAGGGAAGAGCATCGCCTTCCTTCATGCCCGCAGGCGTCGCATTGACAATAACATCAAATCCGGACGGGTCTGATGTGCCCACGTCAATTTTCGCCAGACCCAGAGAAGAAAGCCGTTCGATCAGGCTATCGCGGCGTGCCGCATCCATTTCGTGGACCGCCAGTTCCGCGATGCCCGACTGAACGAGCGCATAGGCGATAGCCCCACCTGCACCCCCAGCGCCTGCCAGCAAAACCTTTTTGCCTTCCAGCTGGCAGCCAGCCTTACGTAGCGCCGCAACATGGCCCATTCCGTCAAACATCGCGCCTTCCCAGCCTGTTGGGGTCCGTCGCAACGTGTTGACAGAGCCCAGAAACGCCGCCGTTTCGGAAAGACGATCCGCCATGCGCGTGGCTGCGATCTTGTGGGGAACGGTGACAATAATACCATCCAGATTCTGAAGCGCGCGGGCGCATTGCCAGAAACTGGCCAGATCTTCGGGCTTCACGTGGCCCGGTATGCAGATGGCATTATGCCCCCGGGATTGAAGCATCTCGGTTACACCTTGCGGCGATTTCACCTGTGCGATGGGATCACCGATGACGAAGTGGAGACGCAGCGCGCCATTCAGCTCGGGGGCCATATTTCCTCCAATAATTGAATATAATTCAATTTTCGAATATCATGCCAGAAACAAGCGGTCGAGCGAAAAGCGCCGCTCCAGGTCATTATAAGATCGCTGGAAACGAGCTGTTCCAAAGAAATTGGAAAGGCCGAACGCCGTCACTTCCGCAAAACAATGATTGAAAAACAGAATGTGACATGTCAGTTTTAAATTGACATGTCAGTTTCGCAAATGCTACGTTCATATTATAGACTTTTTGTCCATAATGTGAACACAGGAGGAGCCGTGGTCGCGCAACCGCCCGGGGATATCGACCCCGAAACATTGCGTCGGATGCCCTATCAAAAGCCGCAGCCAGTAGAAATGCTGCCTGATTTGGTGGTGCCCAACGCCATTCCAACCGACGAACGTATCTGGGTTCCACAGTCCGAAAATGTCTGGTTCCGGCCATTGTGCCTCAACCGGTCAGCCGGTTACTGGATGAACCTGTTGAAGGTTCGCAAGTCTGGCGTGCTCAGCCGCCATCGTCATCCTGGCCCTGTCCACGCGCTGGTGCTTAAAGGCAGCTGGCGCTATCTGGAGCACGACTGGATCGCCACCGAGGGGGCCTATGCTTTCGAACCACCAGGCGAAATCCACACGCTGGTTGTCGATGAAGGTGTGGAAGAAATGATCACCTATTTCCAGGTTAATGGTTGCATGTATTACGTCGACCCCTGGGGCAACAATAACGGCTATGAAGATGTCTTCACGAAGATAGACATGTGCCGGAAACATTATGAAGAAATCGGCCTCGGCGCCGACTATGTCGATCAGTTTATCCGCTGATCGCAATCGGTTGCCGGATACAAAATAAGTCAAAAAGGCAGGTTTGAATCCTGCCTTTTTGCAGCACCAGTTGCACGCTCCCATTCTCCCAACCCCTCAAAGAGTTTTCACCATGACCTATGCCCCCGATCTGTTTTCAGGGAAACTGGCGCTCGTCACCGGAGCCACAACCGGCATTGGAGCCGGAATTGCGACCGGCCTTGCCAGACTTGGCGCGCGTGTCGTCGCCGTTGGCCTCGGTAGCGACCAGTCAAAGCCGGAAGCAGGTCTCGATATCAGCTATCATGAACTGGATGTTTGCGATGCAAATGGCGTTCAGGCGCTGATTGACGGTCTCGACCGGCTCGACATGGTGGTCAATTGCGCAGGCGTCATCCGGCGGCATGAGGAACATGAACTCGACGTGTTTGAAAAAGTGCTCGCCATCAATCTTACCGGCACGATGCGCGTCTGCACGGCAGCGCGCAGCAAACTCGCGGAAGGCAAAGGCGCCATCGTCAACACCGCTTCCATGCTGTCCTTCTTCGGCGGCGGGCTTGTCCCCGCCTATAGCGCCAGCAAGGGCGGCGTGGCTCAGCTCACCAAATCGCTGGCTATCGCCTATGCTCCCGACGGCATCCGGGTGAATGCTGTTGCACCCGGCTGGATCGCCACGCCGTTGACACAGGCTTTACAGGACGACCCCACGCGTTCCGGGCCCATCCTCGACCGCACCCCGATGAAGCGCTGGGGCAAGCCGGAGGATATTGCTGGCGTTGTCGCGTTTCTTTGCAGCCCTGCGGCAGCCTTTGTCACCGGTATTGTCATGCCCGTCGATGGCGGCTACCTAATAGCCTAACCAAAGGCCGAAGGACCGCTGAAACAGGGAGAATAGATCCTGACAATGCAGGAAAAAGTACCCGGCACCGCCGCGTTCTCCCGTTTCATGCAGGTCTTGCAGGCTGTCAGCGATCAGGAACAACCGCTGACGACTGCCAGGCTTGCCACGGCGGTCGATTTGCCTCGCCCTACGGTTTATCGCATCGTTGCGGCGCTCAGGGCCGAAGGTATGCTGACGGAAGTTCGGGGATCGGGCTTGTTGTTGCTGGGCCCGCGGCTTATCAGCCTTGCCGCACGCAGCTGGGAGCGTTCGGATTTGAGACAAGCGGCGGAATTGCCGCTGGCGCGGCTGCGCGACGCCATCGATGAGACAATCCATCTGGCGATCCGCAGCGGCAATGAAATGATCTATATCGACAAGCTGGAAAGCAACCGAACCGTCAGGATGATGTCCCGGGTAGGCACAAGGGTGCCGCTTCACTCCAGCTCGGTCGGGAAAGCCTGGCTTGCGGCGCTTGATCAGGCTGAAATTCAGGCAACGCTCGATACGCTGCCCCTTCCCCAAAGAACGCGCCATACGATTACCGGTCGCGACGAGTTCGCCCGTGAGATCGGGGCGACCCGCGAGCGCGGTTATTCCCTCGATCTGCAAGAAAACGAGGACGATATCTGCTGTTACGGTCGCGCTATCGTGGATCGCAACAGGCAGGTACTGGGCTGTATCAGTGTCAGCATGCCGCGATATCGGTTCGAGGAAACCCCGGCGGAAGCAATCCTCAGGGCGATGGCGGATTGTGTCCGCGACATCGCCCGTCAGTTTAATGAGTTTAACGGCTGACCCTCACGCAAACACGACGGAGACCGGGCTGCCGATCTCATAAGTTTCGCCAAGTGGCGAAAGCGCCCCGCTTGTCTGATCAATCGCGTAGACCGCGAGCGAATGACCGTCCTGATTGGCTGCAACCAGACAGCGCCCACTCGGGTCGATAGCGAAATCGCGCGGGGTTTCACCCCGGGTCGTGTACCAGCCAACAGCCTCCATTTCTCCACTTTCAGCATGAACCTTGAAAGCGACGATAGTATCGTGACCGCGATTGGATGCGTAGACGAACCGTCCGTTCGGGTGGACGCGGATTGCCGCGCAAGCCGATTCACCGGTAAAGACCGCGGGCAAGGTGGAGATTTCCTGGATCAGCCGGATTGCATCGTCGCCAAGGGCATATGCGCTGACCGAGCATCCCAGTTCATGCACAACGAAGAGCTTCGACCCATCGGTCGAAAGCGCCATATGCCGGGGCAGATACCCGCCTCTGGTTTTCACCACGCGATCGGGAGTTGTTGTTATCAAGCCTTCAGCAAGTGAATAACGCGCAATCTCATCCGTTCCTGCATCGCAGATCAGAACGTGGTTGCCATCGGGAGTGACCGCTGCGCAGTGAACATGCGGTCCTTCCTGCCTGCTCTCGTTGGGACCCGTCCCACTGCGCTGAACATTGACAACCACTCCGGTCGCAACACCGGCGGCGTCGAGTTCGCAGGTTATGAAATTTCCGCTCAGATAGTTGGAAACAAAAAGCCTGTCTTCGGCTTTGTCCAGCGCAACGTGGCAAGGCCAGTCGCCCATCGCATCGACTCGACCGAGCAATCGTATATCGCCCGAGGCTTTATCGAAGCTGAGCGCTGCCGCCGCCGCGCCATCCTTGGCAGAAAGTTCCTCGACGGCATAAAGCGTCTTCTTATCGGCAGATAGCGTCAGATAAGTCGGGTTGCGAAGCCCCGCGAATTGCGAAACCGGTGTGATCCGACCGCTTTCGCTCGAAAGCCGAAGAACGCTGATCCCCTGCCCGCGCGCCTGCACATGGGGTAGCGAATCCGTATAGCTGCCAATGATCAGGGTGATTTCGTCCGGATTGTTATTCTGTTCGGTCATGATTGGGGTCTCCTCCATTCATTGGGCGATGCGGGCGTAAAGATCGTCCTGCGGATGATAGCCGAGGAAGCGTTTGCCATTGTCGAGGCTCCAGTCTGAACCGGCATTCGCCGATACACCGTTAACCACAATGCCTTGCTCCGGCCAAGCGTCGCTCGATGCGGTGACGCTGGCGAAGACAAGCTGTTCGAAATCGCCGTTGGATAACCACATATTGCGGAACCATCGTAATGTGCGCGCTTCCTCTGCGTCGGCGGCGCTAGTCGCGCTCTGCCCGCTGGGCGAGCCGGAGGTGCTGATATCGGCAGGGTCGTTGTCGCCGGGCAACGCCCAACCGACGCGCAACGACACAGCGCTCAGACGTCCCTTGGAACCAGCGGCAAGACCGGCGACGAAACGCTCACCCATGATCTTGGAGGAACCATACGCCGTCGAGTCGATATCCTTCGTGCCATCGTTCCAGCGGGTGCCCGGCGCTGGCGCCAGTTCCTCGCGGAGGGCACCCGGAGCCATGGTGGCGGCCAATTCGCCATCCTTGTATCCGCCCATCGCGTGATTGGACGAGCAGAAGACATAACGGGCGACGCCATGCTCAAGACAAGCGAGTCCGAGATTGACGGTCATGTCGAATGACGCAGCCGCTTCGGACCATGTGGAGTCCGGCACGGGGTTTTTTGCGGCAAAATGAACAACTGCATCCACACCCTCAAGGTGTTGACGCCAACTTCCGTTCGCATCCGTCAGATCGGCCACCACGATTTCGATCTTGTCGTTCTCCGGTTTCGGTGGCGTGCGATTGGGCGAATAGAAACCAATGACTTTCTCGCACCAGGGCGCTGCGGCCAGTGCTGCGACAGCCTTCGCGCCCAGATTTCCACCAGCGCCCGTCACAATAACCGTTTTTGCCGTGCGCAATTTGGCATCCTTCTCCATATGTCTCACTCCCTTTCGGTATCTTTTCGCCTTTCAGCGCATGAATCGTTTGAACAGGCTAGATGCCGTGTCTCGTCCCTTGCGGTACAGAATAGTCGTGCAGCGGACGAAACCTCAACGCATCCTTGTTAAGGGTCGCAATATCGGGGCATCCAAGAAGTCCCAGCCCGCGATCCACCTCCGACGACAGGATGCCGATGGCATGCCGCGCGCCAGCCTCACCGCCTGCGGCCAGACCATAAATCCCAGCGCGGCCGATCAGCACAAGATCAGCTCCCAGAGCCTTCGCCTTGAGAATATCGGTGCCGCGCCGGAAGCCGCCATCCAGCATGATAGCAAGCTTGCCTTTCAGCTCGGCGGCAATTTCCGGAAGCACTTCCAGAGCCGATACCGCACCGTCAAGCTGACGTCCGCCGTGGTTGGAAATCACGATCCCATCGGCGCCGCAATCGAGCGCCAGCCTTGCATCGGCTGCCGTCGAGACACCTTTCACGATGAGTTTTCCCGGCCACAGATCGCGCAGCCAACGAATGTCGTTCCAGTTGAGAGATGGATCAAGCTCGCGACCTAACACCGCCGACGCACCTTTGGCAGAGTCCTGTCCCGGTGGCAAAAGATCGCCAAGGTTCTTGAAACGCGGCAAACCATGCGGGATCGGCACATCCAGCAACCAGCGCGGATGCAGAGCCGTGTCGATAAGGTTGCGCAGATTGAGCTTCATGGGGCGGCGAAAATTGCGAAGGTCCCATTCGCGATTGCCATAGACCGGAATATCCGTCGTGACCACAAGGCCTTGAAACCCGGCGGCCTTGGCGCGTTCGGCGACTTTGCGGACGAATTCGCGTGTCCGGTACATATAGACCTGCATCCACAACATACCGCCTGCATGTTCGGCGATATCTTCCATCGAGGTATTCGAGACATTGCTGAGCGTGAACGGAATACCAGCTTTCGCAGCGGCGCGCGCAAGCTTCAGGTCGCCCTGATGCGTGAGCATTCCGTTAAAGCCGGTCGGCCCGATAGCAAACGGGCTCGCCACACGCTGGCCGAACAGCTCGACCGACTGGTTTCGACTGGTCACATCGACAAGCGTGCGCGGCAGAAAGCCGATCTGTTCGAAGACTTCCCGGTTGCGGTGCAACGTCACCTCGTCATCCGCTCCGCCTTCGACATATTCGAAGCAGAAATTCGGCGTTCGGCGGCGCGCGATCAAACGCAGTTCCTCGATGTTGCGGGCGCGTCTGAAATCCCAACCCGCGTAATATCGTCTTTTCATCAAATGCTCGCTGTCCGTTGCAGAATATGCCCATGCAAACAGAAATGTAACATGTCATTAATTGTATTAATGGCTCCGCACCCTCTGCCTGCGGAGCCACTATCTGGAAAATGCGTCAGCCGCTGTGATAGCCACCATCAACCGGCAATACGGCACCGGTGACGAAAGCTGCCGCAGGTGACGCAAGGAAAAGCGTCGGCCCTACAAGATCATCCACCGTGCCCCAGCGCTTCAGCGCCGAGCGCTGCGCGATCTTGTCCGCACTGCCCTCGACCTGCCAGAGGTCTTTCGTCATGTCGGTCTTGTGATAGCCCGGCGCGACTGCGTTGACGCGCACGCCGTCACGACCATATTTATGCGCCATGGCGCGGGTCAGACCGACGATACCCGCCTTGCTCGCGGTGTAGGCGGGCACGGTTTCATCGGCAAGATAGCTCAGCATCGATGCCACATTGATAATATTGCCGCCGCTCGCCTCCAAGAGAGGATAAGCGCTGCGGGCGAGGCGCATGGCGCTCGACAGGTTGATATCGATCACATTCAGGAATGTATCTTCATCCCATTCCTTGTCCGGGCGGGAAATGCCCTGACAATTTACCAGAACATCCAGACGCTCCAGTTTGGCAAAAAATGCATCAGCGGCTGGCGCATCGCGCACATCCAGACGCTGGAACGACAGCCGGTCAGTCGCAAACTGTGCGGCCTCTGCGATACGCTGTTCTGAACTGCCCGTGGCGATGACGGTCGCACCGGCTTCGGCAAAACCGCGCGCCATGGCAAGCCCGATGCCGCTGGTACCGCCGGAAACGATCACAACTTTGCCGTCAAAGACCGGCTTTGCGAATGTGCTTACATCCATTTTGATTAACCTCCTCATTTGTCCTTGAAATCACGAAGCCAGTGCCCTGAGCGCCGAAACCACCATGTTGGCTGTAACGGGCATCGGCTCGTTGTGAATAATCTCGCCTTCGCGGGTGGCGCGCCTTGCGACGACGCCAAGTTTTTCTTCCGTCACCTCAGTTATGCCGATATCGGACAGGCGGTTGGGAAGGCGCACCGATTGACAAAAGGTACGTACGCGCTCGAATTCTTCTGTTTCGCCAGCAATGAGCAGTCCCGCCAGCACGCCGATCGCGACCTTTTCGCCATGCAGATGATGGTGCACGTCATCCAGTTCGCAAAGGCCATGGTGAATGGCGTGGGCGGCTGCAACGCCGCCGGATTCAAAGCCAATGCCCGACAAGAGAATGGTGGCTTCGACGACGCGTTCCAGCGCCGGGCCCGCCTCGTTGCGGTCGCATTGCGCAAGTGCTTCTTCACCGAAGGCAAAGATTTCATCCCGGCATCTGGAGGCAATGGCAAAAGCCAGATCGGCGCCGGGCAGACCCATGCAGTTCGCCGCACCACTTCGGCGGCAGGCCTCGGCCTCATAGAAGGTGGCAAGTGCATCGCCGATCCCCGCCGCCAGATAGCGGGAGGGAGCGCGCGCGATCAGCAGCGTATCGACAAGGACGAGATCGGGATTGCACGGCAGGAACAGATCATAGGCAACCGTACCATCATCGCGATAAACCACGGCAAGCGCACTGCACGGCGCGTCGGACGCGGCAATTGTCGGAACGACGACAACCGGAAGGCCGAGCCGGTGAGCGACAGCCTTGGCCGTATCGAGCACCTTGCCACCGCCGATCCCGACGATCAGGTCTGAGGACGATGTGGCGGCCAGTTTCTGGACATGCTCCACTTCCGCTTCCGAACACTCGCCGCCATGTCTGACAGCCACCGGCTGCATGGCCTCGCCGAAGGCGGAACACAGGCGCGGTTCCAGCTCCGCGAAAAGAAAACCGTCCAGAAGCGCCAAAGGTTTGACGCCAAGTTCGGGACTGTGCTGCCCCAGTTGCGCGAAGACATTGGGGCCCTGGATATAGCGGCCCGGAAAACGAATGCCACGGACGGAAGACAGGTTGCTCATGAAGCCCCTCCGATCCGCACCACGATTTTCCCAAGTACGTTACGCTCGCGCATGCTCTTGAGCGCATCGACCGCCTCGTCCAGCGAAATGACCTGCTCGATCATCGGGTCAATTTTCTTTTGCTGCAAAAGCGCCAGCATGGCGTCGCCCATCACGGCGAAGTCTCGCTGGGTGGGAACATGCCCGGCGGCATAGGCGCCGCCCAGCGCCACCTCATGGATGGAAGCGGCATAGGTATAGGGCGGAACGTCACGCAAAACCGGCATGGGATCAATGCAGAGCAGATGCCCGTTATAGCGGATCAGATCAAGTGACTGCCGCGCATCGCCGGGATTGGCGACCTCCAGCATGATATCGGCTCCGTAACCATCGGTGAGCGCGTGCACGTGTTGCTTCAGATCTTTTGCATGGCGGTCCAGAACATGATCCGCGCCAAGCGATCTTACGCGCGGTTCCTGATCCTTGCGCGCCAGAGCGATGACCGTCGCGCCTTTGGATTTGGCGATCTGCATGGCAAAGCCGCCCACGGCGCCGCTCGCGCCCTGAACAAGTACGGTCTGCCCTACTTCCACGTGCGCCTTGCGCACCAATGCCTGATAGGCAGTCAGGCCAGCACAGGGCAGCGCCGCCGCAGACGTCGCCGCTATATCGTCTGGCAATCGGGACAGGACGTGGCTGTCAGCCAGTGCAAATTCGGCCAAAACGCCCTGCCGGTTAAGGTCGCTGTGCCATAGGACTCGATCCCCCACGTTCCAGCCCGTCACGTCCGGTCCCAGACTGTCGATCACGCCTGCGCCATCAAGGCCAACGACATGCGCGCCGGTTCCTTGCCACCATGGCGCAAAGCCGGTCGCAAGTTTCCAGTCCACGGGATTGAGCGATGCCGCCTCAACGCGGACGCGGACCTGCCCTTTAGAAGCTTGTGGACGCGGAATCCGGCGCAGGCTGACACCCTCCATCTTCTCGTCCGGCGCATCGCAAACGACGGCCCACATCAATGGCTCGCCTGAAACATGTAACATGTTAGAAATTTCTGCACTGCGGTCGGGCTTTGTCATGCCGTCACTCGTCCATCAGACCGGCGTAATAGACTTCAGAATAGCCGATGTGCTGGCGCAGGAGTTTGCGCACCGCTTCCACATCATTGGCTTCGATTGCATCGCGCAATCCCTTATGCTCGCTGAGCGAATGTTCGACATGCTGCGGCTGTTGGCTGAAACGCGTGCGGAGCGCGGCAAAGCGGCTATTAACCTTGCTGGTGAATGTTTCCTCCAGGAAAGGCGAACATGCACTTTCCACGAACAGAAGATGCAACCGCGTATCGAGCTTTTGATATTCATCAATTGCCCCGCGCTGGGCGCAATCGACCATCTCGTCATAAATCTCGCTGACGCTGCGCTGCAACACACGCAGGCTGCGCTGCATGGCAAGAGAAATTGCCTCAAGTTCCAGCGCCGTGCGCAGCTCGGACAGAGCCTGAAGCTCCTGCGGTGTCGGCTTGAAAACAAAAGTTCCTGACTGCGCCCGGATTTCAATCAGCCCTTCTGCTTCAAGGCGGATATAGGCCGAACGGATTGGTGCCTTCGTGACCTGATAAAGTTCCGACAACTGGCCTTCCGAAATCTTCTCGCCCAGCGCAAATTCGTTGTTGACGATATCGGCGCGCAGTCGTTCCAGCACGATCTCGGATACCGGTTTCGGTCGGACGATTTTTGCAATCGTTTTCTTGGATCTCATATCATCCTGCCCGCTTGCTACCCATGGCGCCGGTCACAGTACCGGCCATGGCTTCAACTGCCTTTGCCGCAATCACAAGTGTCGTCGAGTTGGTATTGCCACTGATGATATTTGGCATTGCGGAAGTATCGCCGATTCGCAAGCCCTCGACACCCATCACTTTGAGATCGCTGGTGACAACCGCATTCGGATCGTCCTCGCGCCCCATTCGCACTGTACCGACCGGATGATAAACGGTTTTGACGAATGCCCTTGCATGTTTGGCCAGCTCTTCATCCGTATCCTTGCCGGTTCCCGGAAAGATTTCGCGGTCGACCATATGCTTGAGCGGCGCCGAATTCAGCACCCTGCGCGCCTGACGCAAGCCCGCGACAGACAGGCGCAGATCTTCCGGATCGGACAGATAATTCGGGTTCACCAGGGGCTGTTCGTCAGCCTTTCCGGAACCCAGCCGTACCGTTCCCCTGGACGCCGGACGCAACACACAGGAATTGATGGTCACGCCATAGCTCGGCTTCAGATCGGTTGTGCCCCGGTCGAGATAAACCGACGGAATACAGAACTGCTGTATCTTCGCGTCGTTGGAGAAATCATCCGGGTCGAAGAACGAACCGGCTTCCACCCCGTTCGATGTGACAGGACCGCTTTTGAACAGAAGATATTGCAGGCCATTGCGGATCTGGTTCCAGCCCCTATCCTGCCCGAAATAGCCGTATTTACCGTTGCAGAACGCAAGCACCGGCACCTCCGTGTGATCCTGAAGGTTTTCGCCGACGCCTGCGCGATCCAGCACAACGTCGATGCCGTGCGCCTTCAGATGCTGCTGCGGACCGATGCCCGACAGCATCAGGATTTTCGGCGTGGCGATGGCCCCGGCGCAAAGCACCACTTCCTTTTGCGCCTCGATCTCGGTTACCGCATTGCCGCGCGAAAATATCACGCTCTTTGCACGTCCGTTTTCGATGCGCACGCGATGAACGAGGCTACCGCTTGATATATCGATGAGACCCGTTTTCGTCGCCGGATAGAGGAAAGCATCGGCTGCCGAACAGCGTCGACCATTATGCGTGTTGAGCTGGAAAAAACCCGCTCCGGTCTGCTGACCGCGATTGAAGTCAGCCTTGAAGGGCAGGCCTGTGGCCTGCGCTGCCTGCACATAAGCCCGCGACAACTCATTGACATGCAACGGGTCGGAGACTTTCATCGGTCCTTCGCTGCCATGCAGATCGTCGTTGAAACGGTTATTGCCTTCAATGGCGCGAAAAAGTGGCAGCAGTCGCTCGTAACGCCAGCTCTCGTCGCCGGTCGCCTCCACCCAGCGGTCGTAATCGGTGGACTGGCCACGGATATAAACCATCGCATTGACCGAAGACCCGCCGCCGATGACGCGGCCGGACGGAATGACCGGTGTGCGTCCATTGAGCTGTTCCTGTCGTACCGACTGGAAAAACCACATATAGCGCGCAGCATTCAGCAACTTCACATAACCTGCCGGCATCTGGATCAGCGGATTGCGATCCGATCCGCCCGCTTCGAGAACCAGAACACTTGCGCCCTGCTCGGCCATTTTAGCCGCAATATAGGAACCGGACGTGCCGCCACCGACAACGATATAATCATAAGCCTTGCGCGTCATTTGAACTGGTCTTCCTTTGCCGCATGAAACAGAAGCAGTTGCGACGGATCGATGGAAATCGTGATCGCCTCACCGCGTTCTACACAAATATCCGGCGGCGTAACGATGGATATGCGGGTCGCGCCGACATCGGCAAAGACAATGCTGTGATCCTGCAATTCCTCGGTAATGAAGGCATTGGCTTTCAACTGGATCGGACCATGCGCGCCGAGTTTCAGGAAATGCGGGCGCACTGCGATCTGCCCCTGCGGCCCTACCTCTTGCAGACGCGGCAGCAGATGGTCCGGCAGATCGATATGATTGCCCTCCACATCCAGCGCACGGTCGGAGGTTGCCTTATAAGGGAGAAAATTGATCGGCGGCTCGCCGACAAATCCCGCCACAAAGGCGTTTTTCGGGCGTTGATAAATCTCCGATGGAACGTCGAATTGCTGGATATTGCCGTTGCTCATCACCATGATGCGGTCGGCGAGCGCAAGAGCCTCTTCCTGATCGTGGGTCACATAGATCATCGTATGGGCGAATTCCTGATGGATCGCCTTGATGAACCGCCGCATGCGATAACGCTGACGCGTATCGAGATGGCTGATAGGCTCGTCCAGCAAAAAGACCGACGGCTTTCTGACCAAGGCGCGCGCCAGTGAAACACGCTGCGCCTGCCCCGACGACAGACCACCCGGACGCAACGAGAGCAAAGACTCCAGCTCCATCTTGGATGCGATGTCGCGCACACGCTTTTTTACCTCCGCATCGCTCATGCCGGATGCGCGCAGGGGAAAGGCGATGTTTTCGAAAACGGTAATCGGCGCATAGAGCGCGTAATTCTCAAAGCTCATGGCGACGTTGCGATCGCGAGCGCGCACATCGTTGACCTTTTTACCGTCGAAATAAATGGCACCATCCGAAACGGTTTCAAGGCCAGCGATCATGCGCATGGTCGAGGACTTGCCGCAGCCGGAAGGCCCCAAAATAGCAACGAATTCACCGTCATTAATCTCAAAATTCAGCGGGTGCACGGCTTCCACGGTGCCGTATCGCTTGACGAGGTTTTCCGCTCTTATCGATGCCATCTGTCAGGCCCTTCCTTCCAGAGCCTTTTCGCCCTGGAACAACTGAAACTTGCCGGGATCGATTGCAACGCCGACCCTGTCACCAGCGCGCACAGAGGTCGTTGTCGGCAGCGATATCGACACCTGATCCCCACCCACATTGACGACGGCAATATTCGCATAACCAAGATGCTCGACGACGCTGACCTGCCCTGCAATCGTGCCGGGCTTACCCGCTTCACCAAGCGAAACCGCTTCCGCCCGGAAGCCGGCCTTGAGATCATCCAGCTTGCTGAAGCGGCTGAAATGTTCATCGGAGACAATCTTTTCACCGGCCAGGCTTGTCAGTCCGACGCTCTTGCCTTCGCCTGTCACACGCACGGAAACGAAACTCATCGGGGGATCGCCAATGAAGGAGGCAACAAAAGCGTTTTCGGGCCTGTGGTAAAGCTCCGCAGGGGTTCCAACCTGTTCCAGCTTGCCCAGATTGAGCACCGCGATGCGGTCGCCGAGCGCCAATGCCTCACGGCTGGAGGTGGTGGTGAACACCACGGTCGCATTGAGGTCTTGCGCAAGCGCCTTGAGTTCAGCCCGCATCTGGTGACGCAGCTTTGCGTCAAGGTGGCCGATGGGTTCGTCCAGAAGATAAATGTCGGCCGGGCGGATGATAGCGCGTCCCAAAGCCACGCGCTGACGCTGCCCGCCAGACAGGAAGCCCGGACGGCGATCGAGCAGATGGCCGATGCCGAGCATCCCCGAGACCCGCTTGACCCTGTCTTCGACTTCCGCACGCGACATCTTGCGCGCCTTGAGCGGAAAGGCGAGGTTTTCGCCGACGCTCAGATGCGAATAAAGCGCGTAATTTTCAAACGCCATCGCAGCATCGCGCCGTTCGGGCGGCAGCGGCAACAGGGAAACGCCGTCGCGCTGAATATCGCCCGATGTCGGCCTGGTGATGCCGCCCAAAAGGTTGAGCATCGTTGACTTTCCGGCACCTGCTGGACCGTAGAGAACGAAGAAGCTACGCTTTTGAATATCCAGATTGATCTTGCGCAGCGCAACCGTTCGCAAGCCGTAACGTTTATGGACGTTGACAAAACTATACATGGTCAGTCCACCTCTTTCATGAGGGCGGCGATTTCAGCTTCGGCCAGCGCGCGCTCCTTGCGGCAGCTTTGACGGACGAAAATGAAGAAGCCAATGGCGAGTATGGCGGCGACGATATTCATGATCGTGACCGAAAACCCACGGTCAGGAAAATGTGCTTCAAGAAAGCAGAGCCAGAAGAAGACAACGCCGATGTAGATCATCACGGACTTGAAGCCCGCATCCCAGATTTGTGAGAAAGACATCGTTACCCCCTCACCGCGCCGAAAGTCAGTCCGCGGACCATATAGCGCTGCATCAAAAGGACGAAGAGAAGCATCGGCGCGACCGAGATCGTTGCCGCTGCTGCGACGGGACCCCAGAGAATGCCTTGCAGGGTGAAGAAGCTTTCAACGCCGACCGTCACCGTCGAGGCAAATTTGCGGGTGAGAATGTAGGCGAAGAGGAACTCGTTCCAGCAAAAAATCAGGGTGAAAACCGTGGTCACGGCAATGCCGGGTGCAGCCAGCGGTAACGTCACCTTGCGCAGTACTTTCATGCGACTGAGACCGTCCATACGCGCCGACTGTTCCAGTTCACGCGGAATGTCCTGAAAGAAGCTGACCAGAAGCCAGATGGCGAACGGCAGATTGAACATCACATAGGACACGATCAATGCGCCATGCTGGTCGAGCCCCAAATGCATGAACTTGCCAAATCCGGTGCGCCCGATATCGCGA
Organism: Ochrobactrum teleogrylli; assembly: GCF_037482325.1. Classification (NCBI taxonomy): domain Bacteria; kingdom Pseudomonadati; phylum Pseudomonadota; class Alphaproteobacteria; order Hyphomicrobiales; family Brucellaceae; genus Ochrobactrum; species Ochrobactrum teleogrylli. The sequence continues at coordinate 863,231 of NZ_JBBHKQ010000002.1, read as the reverse complement.
AAGATCAGAAAATAAGGCAGGATCACCGCAATGGCTGGCATCATCTTGGTGGACAGGATGAAGAACAGCACATGACCATCGCCAACATTATAACGGGCGAAACTGTAAGCCGCGAGCGAGCCGACAACGATCACGATTGCAGTCGAGATCACCGAAATGATGAGCGTATTGCGCACATAGAAAAGGAACCCCTTGTCAAAGAGCGCATGCTGGTAGTTTTCCAGTGTGGGCGTGAAGAAAAACTGGGGTGGCGACACCATGATCGCCGATTCCGGCTTGAAGCTCGTCAGCAGCATCCAGAAAATCGGAAAGAAAAAGAACAGAAGTACGACAAGGATCGCCGCATAGCGCAGAATTTCTTTCAGTGGTGATGTCTTGTGTTGCAACATCTCATGCCTCCCCTGCACGATCGGTGAACTGCTTGAGCAAAGGCTTGAGCGCGAAGATTGACGCCACCAGCATCACGTAAAGGAAAAAGACAGCCATGGTCGAAGCATAGTCCATGCGGAAAAGCTTCAAGCCTGTGCGATAGAGATAGAAGGTCATGGTTTCCGTCGAGGTGCCAGGACCACCCTGCGTCAGCACCGCGACCGCATCATAGAGACGAACGCAATCAATGGTCCGCAGCACGAGAATCAGGAACAGAACCGGCTTGAGCAATGGAAAGGTCAACGTGCGCAGGACGCGCCATGTGGATGCGCCGTCCAGTTCGGCAGCCTCGAAAGGTTCCTTGGGCAGCGCCTGAAGCCCGGCCAGCACGATCAGGGCCACAAAGGGCGTCCACTGCCAGACGTCAAAAATAATGACGGACCAGAGCGCGATATTGAAATCGCCGAGCCAGTTGGGCTCCGGCAGACCGAAGGCGCCCAGCACCCAGTTTACGACGCCGAACTGCGTATCATAGAGGTAGCGCCAGAACAGCCCCGTCACGGCAGCCGAAGTCGCCAGAGGCAGGATCATGATCGATCGGATGAGGCCCTTGCCATAGCTCGCCCCGTGGATGAGAAACGCAATCGCTATGCCGAACGACATTTGCAGGCCGACCGATACGATGGTGAATTTCAGCGTGATCCAAGCCGCAGCCCAGAAGGCCTGGTCGGCAAATATCGTGCGGAAATTGTCGAGCCCGATATAGTCTCCCAGTTTACCACGCGAGAGGTCGGCAAAACGGAAAGATACGTCCACCGCATAATAAAGCGGCAACAGCGCGAAGATAATGATGACCAGCATCGCAGGAACGATAAGCAGGACCGAGAATGCGCGGTCGGACGCCACCTTTGCAGGTGGAGCATGATAACTGTTCATGACAGGAATCCGGTCTGTTTCTGAGTAGGGGTACCGGAGCGGCCTGCGGGTGCCGTCGGGCGGAAACCGCTCCGGGTGGATGTTGGGCATTTCAACCGGAAGGCTCAATGCTTCCAGAAACATGCCAGTTGATCCGCTGTCGGGATACCGTCCGACAACGATCTGGTTTACTTACCGATAGGGCAAGGACCGCCGCAGATTTTTTCAACTTCAGTCGCAAGGCTTTCAGCCGCCTGCCGTGCGGTCAACTGACCTGCCGCCGCTGACTGCAACGGAATTTGCATCGTGTTGTAGATCTTGGCGCCAAATGGAGAGGAGACGAGATTGGACGTGAAACCGTTCATGCTCTCGAAGACCTGGGCCAGCGTTGCATATTCGCCATTGGTCTTGCGCGCTTCCGGCGTCTGGAACTTCGGATCGGTCAGGATCGACATCAGGGTGGTCGCACCGCCATAGGATGCAAACTTTGCCTGCGCTTCTGGTCCTCCGATATGGGCAATGAACTTCATTGCCATATCCGGATTTGCCGAACTCGACGAAACTGCCAGAAGGAAGCCGCCGACATAAGACATTTTACCCGGTGCCTCCGCGACGGCCATTTTCGCTCCGGGCACGCTTTCCTCGGTTTTGACCGCATTTGGCCACTGGTCGAGGAAGAAGTCATGCGTCATCGCAATCTGGCCGTCGCGCATCTGGTTCATGACACCGTCATAGGTGACGGTCAAAGCCGCGGGAGGCGCGAATTTCAGAAGTTCGATATAATCGGACAGGACCTTCTCGACGTCATCGACAGGAACCTTGCCCTCACTGTTCAGCCAGTCGGACTTCATGTCCCACAAAGGCGCCGATAACTCGTCCTGAATGTCGGGAAAACGACCGGCCATCAGACCGACACCGTAGAAGTCTTTTTTCAGAACTTCACCTTTCAGTTTTTCGCCCGCTTTGCGCGTGAAAAACTCGGCCATGTCGCGATGCTGCTTCCAGTCGGCAGGCTTCGCCAGCTCGTAGCCATATTTGGCTTTAAAGGCGGCCTGCTCCGCTGGATCTTCCCAAAGGTCGGCGCGATAGAAGAAGCCCGAGGAATAGGTATAATAAGGCAATCCCCACAGATCGTCCTTATAACGGATCGTCATATTGGCGAGAGTGGGGTGAATATCGTCGATGATGCTTTGCTTGTCTTTCAGAAAATCCGTCATCGGCAGAATGAAGCCGTTTTCTGCAAACTCCGCATATTCCGCGTTGTTGAGCGTCACGACATCATAAGCGCCGGTCTGCCCCACCATCTCGATAACCTGTTTGTTATAGAGCTGGGAATTGTCAATGTTGATGACATTGACCTTGGCGCATTCCTTTTCCTGAAAGTCATTGACGAGCTGCGCCATGGCGTCGGTGTAAAAGCCTGCAATCGTAGACCAGGTGATCTCGACGCGATCCGCGTCGGAACAGGCAGCAGAAGCCGGACTGGACAAGGCGACAAGACAGAGCGCGCTGGCGCCCAGAAGATAATTTCGCATGATTTCCTCCCATTTCCTAATTAGACATGTAACATGTCAGATTGAGAGTCAAGACGGTATTTTCGTGCTATTGCGGATTTGCAATCCTGCCCTGCATGGCGATCGCTGCAAGGTCAGGCGGCATGAAATCCCATGTCGCAGCTGGGGCCTGACAGAACTGCCGCGCCTCCTCCGCAGAATGAGGTGCACCTTTGCCGTCGGGAGATTAGCCGGCAAATCGATAATCACGGCGTTCTGCGCGCCGTAATTTATTCGCCACGGCGACTGGGTGCCGTTTCAAGGGCCTGTAAGTTGTCGACGGTTCTTATGAAATGACAGACCGAAGGCATCTTCGCCGCGTCGAGTCATTGACTTTTTTCAATTGTGACAGTTAAAAACGCTCAAAATTCCTTCAATGGACCATTCACAAGCGGCTATTTCGGCCGCTACATCGCGTTAGTAATCAAGAGTAAATCATGGCAAACGAAGATCTCGAAGCTCGGCACTTAGAGACCTTGGATCGAGATTTGGGCCGTTTCGCCAACCTCGAAACGGCAGCGAGTTACGTTTCACGTCCGCTCGTGGCACCGGGCGTCGCGCTGGTATTTATCATCCTTGCAGGGCTTGGCGCGGCCATGCTGCTCGGTCAGACCAGCCAGACGCTGATTGTCGTCGCCGCGGCCGTTTTTGGCGCCTATATGGCCTTAAACATCGGCGCTAATGATGTGGCCAACAATATGGGCCCTGCCGTCGGCGCCAATGCGTTGAGCATGGGCGGCGCGATTGCGATTGCCGCCGTGTTTGAAAGTGCGGGTGCGCTCATCGCGGGGGCTGACGTCGTGTCCACCGTGGCGACGGGCATCATCGCGCCAGATACGCTCGCCACCCCGATGATGTTCATCTGGGCAATGATGGCGGCTTTGCTTGCCTCTGCCCTCTGGGTTAACCTCGCGACATGGATCGGCGCGCCTGTCTCGACCACTCATGCGGTTGTCGGCGGGGTCGTCGGAGCGGGTGTCGTCGCGGCAGGCCTCGGCGCAGTCAATTGGTCCCAGATGGCGGCAATCGCGGCAAGCTGGGTTATTTCGCCTGTGTTGGGCGCTATCATAGCGGCTGGTTTTCTTTGGCTGATCAAGGCCCGTATCGTCTATCGCGCGGATAAAATTGCTGCGGCTCGCGTCTGGGTGCCCATCCTTGTGGGGCTCATGGCGGGGACCTTTGCAACCTATCTGATCATGAAAGGACTGAAGCAGCTGATCGACGTGTCGATCGGGGTAGCCTTGATTATCGGATTGGCATTTGGCATCGGAAGCTGGATTGCCTTGATCCCGGTCATTCGCCGCCAGTCCCGGGGCCTCGAAAACCGCAACAAGTCGCTCAAAGTCCTGTTCAGCATTCCCTTGGTCGTTTCGGCTGCACTGCTCAGCTTCGCCCACGGCGCGAATGATGTCGCCAATGCTGTCGGGCCGCTCGCGGCAATTGTCCAGACATCACAGACTGGCACGCTAACTGACGGCGTTGTAATACCACTCTGGGTCATGCTGATTGGAGCCTGCGGCATTTCCTTCGGCTTGTGCTTGTTTGGTCCCAAACTCATTCGCATGGTTGGCAATCAGATCACAAAGCTGAACCCGATGAGGGCCTATTGCGTCTCACTCTCAGCCGCAATCACGGTCATTCTGGCCAGCTGGCTGGGGTTGCCCGTCAGCTCGACCCACATTGCCATCGGTGCGATCTTTGGGGTCGGCTTTTTCCGCGAATGGGACACAGAACGGCGGTTGAAGAAAGCACGCCAGGCTCTACCACTGAATTCTGTTCCCGTAGAAGAGCGTCGCCGTCGCAAGCTGGTTCGCCGTTCGCATGCACTGACCATTGCTGCCGCCTGGGTAGTGACTGTCCCCGCCGCCGCGATCCTCTCCGCCATCCTGTTTGCGCTGCTGAACCAAATCTCCGCTGGAGTCTCCTGACCAGACCAAAAAACTCCGTCTCCTTGACCCGCCGAGGTCAGTAATCGCCGCTTAGCTCCAACACATGGAACCTCAGCTGGTCTGGCCGGTTATCCTTGATGCGTGCGAGGAGGAGAGTGACAATTGAGCGATTTCGATCTTTACTACTGGCCAGTACCATTCCGCGGCCAGTTCATTCGAGGAATTCTGGCCTATGCTGAATGCTCCTGGGATGAACATGATTTCGGCGAGATTGAAGAACTCATGCGCCTTGATGTCGAGGAGCAGCCGATCGCATTTATGGGCCCACCGGTGCTGATTGATCGTCCGCGCAATTTTGCAGTGTCACAAATGCCCGCGATCGCCATGTACCTCGGAGAAAGGCTGGAACTCCTGCCAACAACGATCGAAAAACGAGCATTGACAGCCAAGATTGTAAACGATGCCAACGACGTCATCGATGAACTGACGCTCGACGGCGGGCGTGAAATGTGGACGCGTGAAAAATGGACCGAATTCGTTCCCCGACTACGCCAATGGCTCCGCATTTTTCAAGATACTGGCAAGCGAAACGGGCTTAAAGTCGATACAGGATTTATGCTTGGAACTGAAAAGCCCGGCATCGCCGACATCGTGACTTCTATCGTTTGGTCTACGATGGCCGACAGGTTCGCTACAATTGAGACCATAATCAAACATACCTCACCGATGATATGGGGTCTTTCCAAGCGGATGCAGGAGATACCGTCGCTGGCTGCGCTGGATACCAAAAACTTCAATGATTATGGCGATGCCTATTGCGGCGGAGAAATCGAGAAGTCGCTTCGGAAAATAGCGACCTAGAGCGGTTCCGGTTCAAACGGAATCGGGGAACCGCTCTATCTATTTGTTTTTACGCATTATCCCACATGCAGGCCCGGTGCTTCCTGTCCTGTGCTTTCGACATATTCGGTATAGCCGCCACCATATTGCTGAATGCCATCCGGAGTGAGTTCCAGCACGCGATTGGAAAGCGCCGCCAGAAAACGACGATCATGCGATACGAAAAGCATTGTGCCTTCATAAGATGAAAGCGCCTTGATGAGCATTTCCTTAGTGTCGAGATCAAGATGGTTCGTCGGCTCATCGAGTACGAGGAAGTTCGGCGGATCGAACAGCATCGCGGCCATGACCAGCCGCGCTTTTTCACCACCGGACAGCACCCGGCATTTCTTCTCGATATCATCCCCGGAGAAGTCGAAGCAGCCAGCTAGCGCGCGCAACGGAGCCTGCCCTGCCTTTGGAAAACGCTGCTCCAGCCATTCGAGAATAGTGCTGTCGCCGTCCAGAATATCCATCGCGTGCTGCGCAAAATAGCCAAGTTTCACGCTGGCGCCGAGATTCACAATCCCCTGATCGGGTTCCGCTGCACCTGCGACAAGCTTCAGCAGCGTCGATTTACCGGCGCCATTGACGCCCATAATGCACCAACGCTCACGGCGGCGAACCATGAAATCCAGTCCGTCATAGATCGTGCGGCTACCATAGGTTTTGTTGACGCCCTTGAGACTGACCACGTCTTCTCCCGAACGCGGAGCGGGCGCGAAGTCGAAAGCAACCGTCTGGCGCCGACGCGGTGGCTCCACACGGTCAATTTTTTCAAGCTTCTTCACACGGCTCTGCACCTGCGATGCATGAGATGCGCGCGCCTTGAAACGCTCAATGAACTTTATTTCTTTGGCCAGCATTGCTTGCTGACGCTCGAACTGGGCCTGTTGCTGCTTTTCGTTCAGCGCACGCTGGCCTTCATAAAAGGCATAATCGCCCGAATAGGAATTAAGCGAGCCGCCATCGATTTCGATAATCTTGGTGACGATGCGGTTCATGAATTCGCGATCATGCGATGTCATCAACAGCGCGCCATCGTAGTTCTTGAGGAAAGCTTCGAGCCAGATCAGGCTTTCAAGATCAAGATGGTTGCTTGGTTCGTCGAGCAGCATAACATCGGGCCGCATCAGCAAAATACGGGCAAGCGCCACGCGCATTTTCCAGCCGCCGGACAATTTGCCGACATCGCCGTCCATCATTTCCTGACTGAAACTCAACCCAGCCAGAACTTCACGCGCACGGCCATCCAACCCGTAGCCATCGAGTTCCTCATAGCGGGCCTGAACCTCGCCATAGCGCTCGATGATCGCATCCATCTCATCGAGCCGATCGGGATCGCACATGGCCGCTTCAAGTTCGCGCAGTTCCCCCGCAACGATGCTGACCGGCCCGGCGCCATCCATGACTTCAGCGACAGCCGAACGTCCGCCCATTTCGCCGACATTCTGGTTAAAATAACCAATCGTCACGCCTTTTTCGACCGTGACCTGACCTTCATCCGGCAGTTCTTCACCGGTGATCATGCGGAAAAGCGTTGTCTTGCCAGCGCCATTTGGTCCGACAAAACCGATCTTTTCACCACGGTTCAATGCGGCGGAGGTTTCGATAAACAGAATGCGATGGCTATTCGACTTACTGATATTGTCGATACGGATCATGAGTGTGGGAGGCCTTGTGATAACTTGGCCTTCCTATGGCATGCCTTGCTCGTGCTGTCACGGGGCACCGCGCAACCCGCGTCGCTAATTTCTTTCTTAATACAGGAACGGGCAAATTGGCCATTGTTCGACCGGCAAGGCAGAAGCAACGCCGAACTACGCCGCTCGATCCCTCTCAACGCGATTTCGTCCGTGTTGCTTGGCACGATAGAGATAGCTGTCGGCGCGGGCGATTGCCGATTTAAACGGCTCGCCCTGTTCCAGCACTGTTACGCCAAAGCTCACGGTCAGCTGCAGATCGGCAGATATATGGCGCCATCGTCTGGCTGCAAATGTCTGGCGCAAATCCTCGGCCAGAGTAGTTGCAACCGACGCAGAAGTTCCGGGCAGGAGTGCCACAAATTCCTCACCCCCCAAGCGCGCCACGCAGCTTCCCGGGCCCGCCCGTTCCTGTAACAATTGAGCAAAATCAGTCAAAACCATATCGCCGGCATGATGGCCAAACCGATCATTCACCGTTTTGAAGTGATCAATATCCGCAAGAATGATTGTCGTTGGCTCGACCGACCCATTGGCCAGCTGAAACGAGCGCAGGAACGCCTGCAGACCTCTGCGGTTTGGAACACGTGTGAGCGAGTCCGTGTGAGCCATATCGCGATAGCCGTTGATCAGATCGATACTCACCGCAAGGACAATCGAAAACGTTAAGATAACGCCGCCGAAAAGCCCCGTATATTGCAGCATAACGCCCCAGAACGAACGGCTCCAAAAGCCGACCTCAGGCGCGGCGTCGCTCAAAAACAGATAGACGACACTCTGAACCAAAAGAAACGCGAAGATGACAATAAAGGTCACAAAAAGTACGTTCTCGGAAGAGGATTTCTTCTTTGCTCTCACCTGCCAGAGAGACGCCAATGTCAGTGATGCGCTGCCACTGAGTATCGACAGCGTCTCAAGCCTCACGCTTTGAAAAAGCGCCAGCGATAGTGCCGCTGCGCCAAGGAAAATCACGACAAGAGCGATTTCTAAAACCGGCTTCTTTGGCATTTTGAAATGGTAAACCAGCGCGCGGCAGCATAGGGCCACGCCCGCCAGAATGAGCAAGTCCTCTCCCAAAGGTTTAACCGCCGAGAATGTGGCCGTGCGAAAGAGCATCAGGCCATAGCCAGCTCCAAGCAGGCATAATCCGCGACCCCATAGAATTGTTGGAAAACCGAACCGGGCAGCAACAATCAGGCCAAAACCGCAAACAAGGATCAATAGTGGAACGGACCATTCCAAAGCGGAATTGATCATACGGCGGCCTTTACAATCATTTAATTGAATACAGACTTAACTGATGTCAGAAGGCCGAGTATGCCACGCAAAAACGTGGATTGCTTACGCCGTCCTGTCCGCTGATCGACTAACACTTAAGGGCGCATTCAACAACCCACGGTTTACTTAAAATCAATCAAAACAATGTGTTAATCATACATGATTGGTGAGAACAGTGACTACCTTATCTATAACGACCTGCTATCAGGGCGTACCTTTCCCAACGACGGCTGATATTCCATTCGTTGGCTTTGGGCACCACACTAACTGAGTGAATTCCTGCCTACCTGCAGAGGATCGAGCTACTGACAATAGGACGGCTTCTTACCGCTTACCATGCCGCAACCGCGCTTGATTTCATCCCTGATCAAATCGCATGAATTTCCCGAATTGCACGGCGGGTTGGTGGCGGGCGAAATTTCCTTGCATTGGTTGACGAGAATATTGGCCGCTTTCGCACCAATCTCTTGTTTACAATCCATGGCTGCATCGGAATCGTCCTGCTGTCCGATTTTTTTCAGCCAACCCAACTGCTGGCTCAAGAGACCTATTCTTTGGCGCGTCAGGACTTCCTTGCAATCCGCTTCAGACACCATGATCGCGTAGTTTACTTGCTGATAGCGGCATTCACTGTCGCGGTACTTGATCCAGTTGCGCTGGCTTTCCTTGAGCTGCGCTTGACTTCCATCCGGCAAGGCATTGATGACCTGACCATAAAGGTCATTCAGCCGGCGATCCGCCGCCTTCAAATCGGCATAGGCAAGAGAAGACTGGAGCACAGCAAACACAACCAAACCGAACATCATCAATCGCTGCATCGTCTCGCTCCTCTATCGCCTAAAATCTGAACGGGCACCGGCGGACCGAGCGTACTCGATCCGCCGTTACTGGTCTACTTGGTTGTATAACCGCCATTGACGAGAATTGTCTGCCCCGTCATCCACCAGCCTTCCGAGACCAGCAAGCGGATCCACGGAACAATGTCGCCAATATCCGTCAGGCCTGTCTTCGAGAAGCTCGAAAGTGCTGCGGCTGTCTTGTGATAGGCCACCGCGTCCGCACCTTCAGCGGGGTAGAAGAACGGCGTATCCATGGGACCGGGTCCGATAGCGGTCACTGAAATCCCGCGCTCACCGAACTCTTTTGAAGCGGCGCGCGTGAAATGTTCGACGGGAGCCTTCGTACCGGCATAGCTCGAATAAAACGGCGTATAAGCGCCGAGCAGCGAAGTGACCAGCGTGCAGATTTTGCCGTTATCGTTCAGTTGCTTGCCTGCTTCCTTGATGAAAAAGAATGCGGCTTTCGCATTGACTGCGGACATCTCGTCATATTCAGCCTCGGAGATCTCGGTCATTGGCTTCTTCAAGACCTTGCCGACGGTATTGATGGCAATATCCGGCTTGCCAAGGGCTGCAATCGCGTCAGCGAAAAGCTTCTCCGTCGCGCCAGCCGTGATCAGATTGGCCTGAAATGCAACGGCTTCCGCACCTGCCGCCTTGACAGCGGCAACGGTGGCATCGGCATCCGCTTTGCTTGCTGCGCTGTTATAGTGGATCGCGATTGCCTTGGCGCCATGAGAGGCGAGATCACGCGCGATAAGCCCACCCAGATTTTTCGCACCGCCAGCAATAATGACGGTTTTGCCTTTGATGGAATGATCGGTCATGGAAAGGGCCTCCTTTGAAAATTACCGAATTCATCAGCTATCCCTCCAGGAAGGGGCTGATACTCGCTATATGAGCATGCATATCTGAGTTATCGCTACTAAATCAGATGCTGTTATTCCTTTCTGATTGAATTCAGATATGACAGTCGTTTTCGAACAATGGCGGCTCTTTGGAACGCGGCAGGTTAAGAGACAACCTGCCTGCGTTCTTATATTTCGCCACGCCTTATCTTTGTGGGCGTTGTATGCAACCGTTCCCTTATCAGGGAAGTCATATGGCTTTGGCTTCCAAACCCGCAAATCCGCCAGATTTCGGCAAGCGGCAGATCGTCGGCGCGAATGAGAAGTTCTGCGCGCTCGACACGCAGATCAATGAGATACTGATGCGGGCTTTTGCCGGTAGTTTGACGAAAGGCGCGGGAAAAATGGCTGACGGATAAGCGCGCCAAACTCGCAAGGGTTTCGATAGGAATGGTATCTGCGAGATGCGAGCGCATATAATCGTCCACCGTGCGCCAGGCCCTTGCCGAGAAACCACCTGCGAGACCGTTATATGTAGTTTTCCTAATGGAAGAATGATTTCGCAGGAGATGCAGCCATAACGCGACATTCAGGGAATCCAGATACAGCAAATTGGAGCTGTCGTTTCCGCGTAAAATCTCCTCCCGCATGAGCCGCGCAAGCGCCAATGCGGTCTTATCTATCCGCCCAGGGCTCAACGGTCTTAACTCAAACTCATCCGTCTCAAATTCTACACCGGCCAGATTGCGCAACCGATCGCTTCCGAAACAGGACAGGATGTTTTCCTTTGGCGTACGCCAGCGCGCGAAGAGATCAGCCTGATCCGGAATAAGCTCCAGCGACCCCATCGGGACATTCGCAGTGGTGCTTCGGTCGGAGCCTATTCTCGCCTCCCGTTTTATCTGCGGTGTGAGCAGGATAAGCGCGAAGGGATCTGGGGCCACAATCTGGATTTGATTTGGCCCGGTCCGGGTAAGGGTGACCGCGCTTTGATCGCTCTTGTGCAACTTACCCCATTCTTCGGGAATACTGTCGAGCCACTTCATCCGACCGCCGAGCTCAAAACCGTACTAAGCCGTTCGATTTGCGCAACAAAAGGGCGACCGCTGCCAGTTAACTGGGGGCGAACTGACAGCGGTCTGTCACAGTGCCTGCGTTGGAGAGTGCGGACAACCAACGAGGATCTGTGGACTTCGATTACCCACTCACGCGAAGGTAGAACTTCTTTTCTATCGAGAAAGGGCTGTGTTCGAGCAGAGGGATATTCGCGACCAAAAATGGCGCTCTGCAATTTTAGTCGCCAGGCGGCACGTCTGAAATCCATCCGCAGTTCGCCGATTATTAAAGATTCGCTTCTCAAACCAGCCGCTGACAGCCAGTATATCCGATCAACCATGCGCACCCCTTAAACGCATTATTTAACACGCTCGTATTGACCAACACTCGATCAGAATACGCTACTTTGAATAGTCCTTAAATGAGCAACAGGTTTTGGGGAGGTTACGTAACCGTCACATCCACCGCGAAACGTCAGACGGGGTTGATATCGGACGGAATGTTACGGAAAAACTTTGGTATATAGCTTCCCTTGGGGATCGCGATATGGATGGGTTCCAGCTTTCCCTTCCCGTTATTGTAGACGTCCAGTGATTGTCGGAGCCTCTTGGCACTTGTTCTGACGAGTGAATCGCCTGCGAGATCGTGCCCGCTTTTCCGGTCAAATACATCCAAGGCGATTGTATATTCTTTTATTCTGTCCGCCCGCCCTGAAAGGGTTTCTTCGACAATATAGATAAGAAATTTCCGCGCACGCGGCGATCTGGAGAATTCGGCTGCGCTTGTCAATTTGGCAAGACATGCACGTATAGCTTCATCCATATCCGGAAATTCATTCTGTTCCACTTCCCGCTGATTTACGCCATTCATCGAAATAGTGGACGTCTTCGAAAAATCGGCAGACGTGCTGGAAGAATGCTGTATTTCCGCTCCGCTGTGCAGCACAGAGGCTTCGACCGTAACGGACGACTGATCCAACGCACGCGATTTCGATACGGTAAGCGCATCGGGAACTCGGCTTATCCTATCTCGATAGGCCGCAATGATATCCAAATTTATTGTCAGAAGCACTGACAGCGCGAGTATAAGACCGCCGAAAAGACCTGTATATTGCAGAAAGACGCCCCATATGGAATTACTCCATAGACCAACTTTGGGATCGACGTCTTGGACAAATATATTCAACCGCTTGCATCAACAAACAAACAAGTGCAAAAGAAAAAACTGATATTAATATCCATTCACTAGCGGTTCTCATTCCAAATTTTACGCGCGATAAATATAAAATCAAAAGAACAGCGCATCCGGTTAGAACAGATAGACTTTCCAGTCTAATGCTTTGAAAATAGAACAATGAAAAAGCAGCCGCTGCTAAAGCGAGCAAAACGATCAGCGCATCAAAAATCGATAGAACCCTAAGCTTAAACTTGCTCGCAAACGCATGGCAGCAAATCGCAATCCCCGACAGTATCAGGAGATCTTCACCAAGCGGTTTAATAGCGGAAAAGCTTTCAGTACGAATAAGCATCAACGAATAACCGACGCCTAAAAGACACAAACCCACGCCCCATTTTATGGTCGTCGCGTTCATCTTTGCCGCGACGATAAGTGCGATCCCGCAAAGGAAAAGCAGTATCGGAACGGACCACTCCAGGGCAGCAGTTAACATAGTTCAGGGCCTTTTCTTTAAACCGCGATAACGAGGGCAATAAAGGGGGGAACCCGCGCCATGCAATTTGGAGGGTTGATAGCCGCTCCTTTTAAAAATCGACTAACACCAGGTCTTTGGCCCTACAATAAATTTAATCGCTTATGCATTTCAAATGAGTATTTATTTCGTACATTTTCAGTGAACGCGCATATAACGGGGGACACTAAAAAGAATTCAGTATCCCCCTCGCGAGGACGGCACGAAAGCTTTCGATTGTTGATCCAGCCGTCCGTTTAGTTGTCGGTATCCGGATTATCGACTTCGCATCCCACGCCATGGCAACCGGTATAATTGCCTTGTGTATCGAAGTTCGGATTGCCGTCCCTATCGAACTGAGGCCGTGTATCTATTTGGCTTTCTTCACGGCGGCGGCGCTCCCGCTTGCGTTCACGATCACGCTCTTCCTGTGCCTGAATGCGATCCTGAGCGCGCTGCTCATCTTGTTCATGAAGCGCACTTTGTTGCATCATGCAGTTCGCGAAGGCATCGGTGCCCGGGCGAAAGCCGAAGGACGAACATTTGTCTTGGAAGACTTCATCTGCGGTGACACAGCCAGTGATTACCAAAGGCACAGCTGCAAGTATGAGGTACTTTAACTTCAATCGTGGCATTCGATACTCCTCATATGGGGGAACAGATGGCCGCGTGCGAGGCTATGCTGGATCAAGCCCGTCTCGAAAGAACACGGCACCAGAGCAACATTTAAACTTGGAAACACGACGACGACTGCATTTTTAGAGGTCTTTGTTAGCTGACTTCCTGTAGTTCACGATCTGCAATGTCATCCTGACTTTTAGAAAAGGGCGACCACGTCATTTCGTGGCAGCGACGCATCCGGCCAGAGATTAATCCACCCGACGGCCAATATTAACAGCCGCCGCGCCCCTGCCCATTAAGAGCTTCTTTTCTATGGCAGATTCGAAGTAAATACGAAATCTTATTTTGACGACGCATAACAACATTGCCATTTGCTTTGCGTTTTAAAGATAAGGGCGGCGCGTTTGCGCGCCCTCATCTATGCAACCTGCTAATCAGGGCTGTCCACCAAACATCCGACACCGTGACAGCCGATATAATTGCCATGCGTATCGTAGTTGGGTTCGCCGTTTCTATCGAACTGCGGTGTGTTATCGATACGCTCAGAGCTATCCGGCCTGTCGACAGTGCACCCAATGCCGTGGCAGCCATTATAGTCACCGGAGTCACGGTAGTTGCTTGTTGCATGGCTGTGTTTGTGCTTGTTATCGGCAACCATTCCCTCGACGATTGCACCGAGAACTGCACCTGCGACAACACCGCCAATATCATGACCATGATGATCGTACTGGCGCGCACCCGGATCGAACCCATCGCCCCGGCCATGGTGATAGCCACCGACATCTGCAAATACGCCGGAACACCCTTGCGCAACCCATATATAGCGGCTCTTTGGATTGTATCCCCACGTGCGGTTCAGTATGCAAGCAGAGCTTGACGTTTGATGGATAAGTTGTGGCCTGGACAGCGGCCCGGCGTAGCATTCATCGTATTTATAGTCTCTTGAGCGGCACTCGACAGTCGTTTGAGCTTTTGCTTCGAAAGCGAGTGGCGGCGCAATTGTTGCACCAACCGCGATAGCCCCCACCATGGTCAGATATCTTAGCATTCTTCCCTCCGAATCCGTTGACATTCCGTCGTGCTGGTCAGAGTGCGCCTAGAACACGTGACCAATGCAACAAACCCAAGAGATATACTTATACAATTTCGTGATGACTTGTTTAGTGTAATCTGAATTAATGTTAACATAAAGAAAATTAGTAACTTATAATATACATCTATTTATGAGATAATGGGCGCGAGTTGGCTGCTGCACTTAAGTGCTGATCGCGACGCTACTGAAATGGAGTTCTGCAAGGAAAGTGGCTTCGGCGAAGGTAATCGGCTGGAGATGTCTTGCTAAAAGCAATTAGAACGCGAAGACAGAGTGATAATTCCTCGCGCGACTATTCAATCGCCATTCTGTTGGTTCTTCTCAATCTGATAGGTAAGCCAGCGGCAGAACATGCCGATAATGGATGTTGCCGCGCCGGATATCAAACATATCGTCAGCAAAATACTTTTCTGCGCGCCGTCCCAACTAACGACTGCCAACAGCAAAACGCTTAGCGTGGAAACGAGATAGCCAGCACCCTTCAGTTTGTGCAAGGAATTCGGGCTCATCCTCGACCCCATCTCGCTAATCGTTTTTAACGCGCTCAACAAGCTGAGCGAATGGCCCGTCAATATATGCCTGTAGCGTCGGGAGTGCCTCGGCCTTGATGCCCTTCTGACCGAGAAAATACTTGATCAGTGCATCGGAACCTTTCATGAACTTGCCCCGTTCAACCTCTGCAGCGGGGAAGCTCAAATCCTCCAGCACCGGGGACAATTTTTCCCTGATCTGAGCCTGCTCAGTTGTTCCTTCGGCAAACTCGATAAGCTCAATACAATCAAGCATTCCGGCTTCCAGAAATGCGAGCCGCAGTTTGAAACAGAAAGGGCAGCCTTTCTTCAAATAGACCACAGGCTTGCTTAAAGCGGGTTCAGGCGCATCGGATGCCGATAGCCCTTCTCCCAGGGCGCCGGTGACGCCTCCGGTTTCCTCGTCTGGTCCAGGCTTGCTATAGTGGTCATTGTCTGCGGTGCGAACTGATTTGGGCTGATTGTTCATGTCTCTCTCACTGCATTAGCGGACAACGGGCAAGGCCACTTGGTTACAGTTTTACGGCCTCCTCGCGCGGCCAGAACCTGAGCTTGCGGCAAGCTTCGACAAAAACCGGGATCGAAGTCGCACTGTCGATGGAAAGCAGGCCCTTATCGGCATCCGGCGCTATGCCCGCCTTTGCAAGGAGCGGGAGAGCTCCGGAATTGAACCCGATGAACTTGCAATGCGCAAAAGCATCGGCCACGAAATCACGCGCTGCAGCTTCTCCGGTCAATCTATTGGCCGCCTCTTCTGCCAGGACAAGGGCAACGGCGTCAAACACAACAGAGGGGCCACCATCAATCATATGATGGGCCACGATCCATTCGCCAGCGGAGGTCTCAAAACCGCCAACTGTTGGAGAGACAAGTTCTATCACCGCTCCTTCTGTCACAGCCGCTTCACGGATCGCTTCAACCAGTTCCATATCCGTCCCATTCGCCACAAGAACGCCGATCTTGCGGCCCTTGAAGCTTGAGGGACCATTTTCAATAATGCTGAGCGCTGGCGACAGAGGCAGATCCTGGCGCACGGGTGCAAGAGCATCGGCGGGCTTTGGCATTGTGCGGATGCCAAGCCTCTCCGCGACCTCGTTTGCCAGCCCCTCTTCAATATTCATCAAATGCGAGACCATCCGTTCGCGGATAATGGGCGTTTCTACTTTCGACAGTTCGAAGGTCAACGCCATCGCAATATGTCTTTGCTCAACCGATGTCTGGCTCAGATAGAATTGGCGAGCCTGGCTATAATGATCGTTAAAACTCTCCGGGCGCAAACGGACTTTTTCACCGCTTTCCTGCGCTTCAAAAGAACGGAAGCCGTTGACTGGATCGGGGCGCGGCCCCTTCACCCAGGAATTGGGCTGATAATTGGCCCGGCTGTCTGGATTGCGCATCGCCATATGCCCGTCCTGCTGAAAATGCGCAAACGGACATTTGGGCGCGTTGATGGGAAGCTGGGTGAAATTCGGTCCACCGAGCCGCTTCAGCTGGGTGTCCAGATAGGAAAAATTGCGCCCCTGAAGCAAAGGATCGTTCGAGAAATCAATGCCGGGCGGCACATTCTGCGTCATGAATGCAACCTGCTCGGTCTCCGCGAAAAAGTTCTCCGGCATGCGGTCGAGGACCAGCCGACCGACCGAAATCGGCTGGAGAATTTCTTCGGGTATCAGCTTGGTCGGATCCAGCACGTCGAAATCGAAGCTGTCCGCAAATTCCTGATCGAAGAGTTGCACGCACAATTCCCATTCCGGGAAGTTACCGGTTTGAATGGCAGTCCAGAGATCGCGCCGGTGAAAATCTGGATCGGCCCCGTTGATCTTCACAGCCTCGTTCCACACCACCGATTGCAGTCCGAGCTTCGGTTTCCAGAGAAATTTGACGAATGTCGATTGATTGTCTTCATTCACGAAGCGGAACGTATGGACCCCGAACCCTTCCATGAAGCGAAACGAGCGTGGGATTGCGCGGTCCGACATGATCCACATGATCATGTGCATGGATTCCGGCGTCAGGCTGATGAAATCCCAGAAATTATCGTGAGCGGATTGTGCCTGCGGAAAAGCGCGATCCGGCTCTTCCTTCACGGCATGAATGATGTCAGGGAAGCGTATCGCATCCTGAATGAAGAAGACTGGAATATTGTTGCCGACGAGATCCCAATTGCCCTCCTTGGTGTAAAACTTGACCGCAAAACCGCGCACGTCACGGGCGAGATCGAACGAGCCTTTTGAACCCGCAACCGTGGAAAAGCGGACGAAGACCGGTGTTTTCTCGCCAACGCGCTGGAATATATCGGCGCGCGTATATTCGGAGATCGACCGGGTGGTCTCAAAATACCCGTGCGCGCCATAACCTCTCGCATGGACGACACGTTCCGGTATGCGTTCATGGTCAAAATGAAAAATCTTTTCCCGAAAATGGAAATCCTCGATCAGCGTTGGGCCGGATTCGCCGATTTTAAGCGTATTCAGATCGTCTGATACCGGCCCGCCCTGAGATGTCGTCATGACCGGAACATCGTCAGTCGCAATCTGGTGAAGATCGCCACTGTTGCCGGGAAAAAGCCTCTGGTCGTGGATTGTAATCGGCTTGTCTTCGGCGCTCGGCCTTTTGCTCGCGGGCATGGTTCGCTTCCCCTTTTTCAACGGTTGTGAGCCACTTGGAGTGACAGGAGCTTGCGTCCTAACCTTGCGAATTGGGGTTTGTTCCAAACTGCCGCCTGCGCTTGTCTTTTAAATCAGGCGCGCCAAGACAACTTTGCTAAGTTTCCGGGACCGTTACGGCGAGACTTTCGGGGCATTCAAACGCGATTTTGGCCCGCTGACAAAACCGGACCCTCGCAACCAGAAGCGCCAGGGCTTCTCAACTGCTCGACTGATACCGATGCGCGGACCGCAATCCACAGTGCATGGCTGTTCAGGCGCCGAAAGCAAAAACGGGGCGGCATCGAGCGCAGCCCCATCCAACTCGCCGGAAATTGCCAAAGCCTGGGCAAGCTTCGCCGGCCCCGAACAAAGCTGCTTAAGGTCCGTCATACCTCGCCGTTCCTGCATGAGCGGTATGCCCTGTCGCGGCTCAATTGCCCGCAGGAGTACGGCAGATGCATCAGCGCAGACAATGTTCATGCACCAATGCAGGCCATATATCCGATAAACATAGGCGCTGCCCGGACGTCCAAACATGGAGGCGTTTCGGCGCGTCGGACCAGAGAAACTGTGAGAGGCCGGGTCAGTTCTGCAATAGGCTTCAGTTTCGACAATCAGACCGCCGACTTCGCCGACGCGAAACGTCCAGCCAATCAGTTGCGGAGCGATCTCTACAGCGCTGCGGTTCAGAAACATGCGCCCAGCATCATTATTGTTCATGAAGGCCTTTAGCGCCGGTGTTTTCAAGCCGAAAGCGGTTCCTTTGAAAACAAGCACAGTTAGGTGTCATCCGCAATGACCCCTTGGCGTGCATTGGAATTTGCTACCCCAGTGTTCGGCTGATGACGATCTGCGTACTTCTTGTGCGAGAGCCGGGCGGAAAGCTCTACAATATAGTTCTGGTCCCGCAGCCCGCTATCATAGAGAAGCAGGATGGATGACGCCAAATCCCGGCCCGAATATTCATGATCACTCTCTTCGAGGATGATCGCCGCCAATGTATAACAACTGCGCATGAAGTCGACCTCGACCTGGCTGTAAATGCGGCTTGCTTCGTGGAATAATGGCATGTCTGCCTCCATTAAAAAACCATTATGCGCCTACTTCTCAGCCGCGTATCAAAGGGTCTGCTAACGTACAGACCATATAGCTTTCCCGCAGTCTCCGTTCTTCAGACCGCCTGTTGCCACTATCGGACTCCCCTTCTAAGTCCCATTTCTGCAAAGCTGCTCGTTTTGAAGTACATCTCAACAAAGCGGCTTGCCCGAAAGTGGCTCCTGATTGGCTGGCTTTGCCGGAATTGTCCGCTAGCGTACCAAAAATCATTTGCCGGATCAAAGTGTTATAGACTTAAAACCGTCAAAGAGGATTGGGAGCGTGACGGCGAGGCGCTCGTACTCTGCCCGAAGAAAAACAAGATGTACGACAGAAATACAGTGAAAAACCGCCTGTTAAAAAGCCTTCCGCCAGACATCTACAATCAAATTCAAACTTTATTGGAGCCTGTTACCCTGGAACGTGGACAGGTACTCGTTAAAGCTGACCAACCTATCGATTATATTTACTTTCTCTGCGAAGGCATCGGATCGGTCATCACCGTGTCTGATAAAGGTCCAATGGTGGAAGCGGGCATGTTCGGTCGCGAGGGATTTTCGCCCACATCGGCGGCCGTTGGCGCAACGACCAGTATCCATGAGGTCGTCATGCAGGTCAGTGGTTCTGGCCATCGGATCGAAATCGGCGCGGCGCGGGCGGAAATCAACCGCAACAGCTTGTTCGCCAATTTGCTGGCTCGTTACATTCAGACCTTCGCCTCGCAATTATCCTACACAGTCTGGGCGAATGTGAATCTGCATATTCACGAACGTCTGGCTCGCTGGCTTTTGATGTCTCACGACCGGACCGACGGGGATGAAATCGTGCTCACCCACGATTTCATCGCGTTGATGCTCGGCGTCAGACGTCCCAGCATCACGACCGGCCTGCACGTGCTGGAAGGGAAAAAGCTGATCATATCCGAAAGAGGCCGTATTACGGTTCGTGATCGAAAGGGTCTGGAGGATTTTGCCGGTGAAGCCTACGGCAAACCGGAAGAGGAATATCGTCGTCTTTTTGGTCTGAGCGGTTAGACCGGATCGGAACGGGCGCGGTCAAAACTGCCCATCAGACGTGAATACTCTTTTTCCGGCCAGCCGTAAGCATCCCGCGCATATTGCTCCAATTCTCGGCGGCTGCGAATGAGAACCGCTCCGCGCACGGATTTGATCAGGCCCAGCCCCTCCAATATATGGAGCGAAGTGGTCACGCTTGGTCGCCGGACCGCAAGCATGATAGACATGAATTCATGGGTCAGGGCGATTTCGCTGCCAGATATCCGATCGTCACACATCAATAACCAGCGCGCGAGGCGTTGAGGAACATCGTGAATGGCGTTGGAAGCCGCAGTGTGGGCCAGTTGAACCGAAAAGGCTTCTATTGACCGGATCATGATATTGGAGAAATTGCAGCTACTGGCCATCCAATGACGAAACCGGTCATAGGGTATTTCGTACGCTTCGCCTGCGACCTGTATGAAGACATCGTAAGAGCTTGTTTCAACACCGGCAATTGCCGAGGTCGGCACATAACCGTCAAATCCAAACAGCCCCGCCTCGGCCCGGTGACCTTCGGCGGTCGTCACCACAATGGAGCCGATGCCGGATGTCATAAAATAGACTTTTGTGATTGACCGGCCTTTTTCCGCAATAATGACACCCCGCGGAAGATCGACAGGCACGGTTTCACGGATGATCGCAGCATAATCGTCAGGCGGGAGCAAAGCCAAAAGTTTGTTCGCCATGGCGTCTTGGCTGGGAAATGACATACATGCACCTCTTCTGGCTCGTCATGAAGTACAACCACCAGAAGAACGGTTAGTTCCGAAAAACCTCCCTTCCAACTCGGCGGAAACACTTCCCCTTTTGGAAAGGCGGCATTAGAAACAGTGAGCGAACCGGCGGCTTGCTCACTGTTTGTCGTCAGAGCTCAAATCGCCTTCGAGCTGATTGCGCGCCCTGTTAAGCCTGCTTTTGATGGTGCCGATGGTGCAACCCGCTTTTGTGGCGGCGTGCTCATAGCTCAATCCGTTAAAAATCACCAGTTCGATGACGTTCCGGTGAAGTGGCGATAACCTGTCATAGGCGCGTCCGACATCCTGCAGTTCCATGGCCCAGTCCTGCGACGGACCGATCGTGGGCCCGTCCCACTCCTGCATGACATCCTCGCGCCGCGCGCGCTTGATTTTGCTGCAGAAAGTGTTCTTCATAATGGTGAAGAGCCATGACTTCAGCGGCCCAAACGGCACATATTTATCCTGGTTCTTGAGCGCCTTCACCACTGTCTCCTGAACCAGATCGTCCACATCGGTGGATTGCCGGCACATTGTTCGCGCAAACTGATGGAGCGCGGGTAAAAGTTTCAGCAACTCATCTTCGAAATCGGGATTGGATGACATGGTATCTCCTCCTGCCCACCCGGTGAGATAAGGCCTCTCGAAGCTATTGGTTCCGACGCAACTGCAATTGGTACGTTACCGTACATTTTTTCGGCAGGCAGGGAACAACCCGGAGCGTGGATGGTTAGGACTAACCAATTCGAGGAGCATGACATGAATATTCTGACGATCAACGTTCGCAGCGACGAAACGCCAGTAGTCGTGGAATTTGTAGGGGAAGCGGAAGAGAAAATTACGGTTCAGCTTACGTCCAGCAGTTCGTCGGAACGAAATGAACAACTCGAGCAAGCGGCAAACTGTCTGTCGCAGGCGATAAAGACGGTCGAGATAGAATTGGGACGGGCAACCACGCCCCCGCAACGAGACGATGAAAATCAGCGCCTTGAAAAAGGTTTGAAGGACAGTTTTCCGGCAAGCGATCCGGTTGCCGTGACAACGCCATCGACACCGGCCTCAGCCGATCCAAAATCCTGAGGTTTGTCTTTTCGAAACGCAGATGGGGATTTCGATGAAAAGCGATCTTGTCGTCCCGCCGCCCTCATTGCATCGCCTCTCATGCCTGTAGAAACGGGTCTTTTGCGGGGTAAGCTCCGGCCCGGCTCCATGCATCTTTGTATCGACATGCAGAATCTGTTTGGACCAAACTCACCATGGTTCGTTCCGTGGGTAGAACAGATTTTGCCACGGATCATCGATATCTGCACGGCCCAGCGCGACAACACCATATTCACGCGCTTTATCCCGCCAAAGCGCCCCGAGGATGCGATAGGTATCTGGGTCGATTACTATCGGAAATGGGAAGCGCTCACGCTGGCCCATATTGATCCTGCGCTAATTCAGCTTGTGGACCCGTTGAAGGATTTCGTGCCTCCCGCAGCCGTACTCGACAAGACAGTCTATTCGCCATGGACAGAAGACCATCTCCAAACCTATCTGGTCAATAAGCGCATTCATACACTCGTTATCACCGGTGCGGAAACGGACCTTTGCGTACTCGCTACTCTGCTGGGGGCCGTGGATCGTGGATATCGGGTGATTATGGTTCATGATGCAATCTGCAGCGTTTCCGACCAAACGCATGACGCGATCATGTCGCTTTGCCACCAGCGCTTCAGTGAACAACTGGAACTGGTTTCCACAGAGGAACTGATAGACGCCTGGCGTTGAGGTTGGAGGTGTAGCCTTGCCGATCAGCGGCCCCAAATCAGGATAAGCGCCACTATAATCACTAGCAGGATCACCAGCGCCACTAAGAATGGCTGCACAGTTCGCTTTCTATCCTTCTCCCACTGACGCAGGGCCGAAGCGTGACTGGAGGCATTGCTGTCGTGCTTCATACTGTCTGGTGATTGTTCATGATCGCGCCCCGGAGAGGAACTGCCGCCCGCTTCGGAATCCGTTTCGAAAGGCGCTGCAGCCGGATCAAATCCAGGCGCCTTGTCACCGGTTTGTCCCTTCTGGATAGCACCGCGTATGCGGGATCCTTCGCTCGTTTTGTGTCCGTCCTTGTCCATTTTTGATCTACCTCGGCAACCAAACCCCACGTTGGCCCAGATGTTCCCGGTGCGCCGTCAGTGTTATTTGCCCCGGCGGCGTCTCCCAACATCGCCGGGGCAGGCGCTTAGCGTTCGAACACTCCAAGTGTTGCTTCGCGCCATCCATCCGATGAGCCGTACCCTCGGATGTTCAAGCTGGCAGTGCTGGAGGACGTGCAGACACATCCGCAGCCTTGATAGCGGCAATGAAGCACTCTCTGGCTGTGTTGGGCTTGTTCTCAAGGTCGGCAAGACAGTTCTCGATGGCGCGCCAGAATTCCGCACCGCGGGCCTCATGCGGCCATTCTTCAAGAAGATATTCCGCAGCCATCGCCGTGTTCGTGACCGTGCAGTGTTTGCCCGTTCCGAGCAATTCAACGTCGACAGGTTCACCCCAAGCCATGGCAACCTCCCAAAAAGATGCCCTGCCTCGGCGGGGGCGAAAGGCAGGGCTGGTGACAGCCTGGCAAGCAATGTTCGAGCGGGACTGACACCAATTCTAGATCGGTGAGCCTAACCGCCTGCGCTAGAGTTTGTTCCCTCAAGATTTGAATTTGCCGCCATCGATTTTTGACGGCGATCCATGAATTTCTTATTGGCGAGCCCGGCGACCAGTTCGGTAATATAATTATGGTCGCGAAGACCGCTGTCATAAAGCAACAGTGTCAAAGACGCCAAATCGCGCCCCGAATATCCCCGGTCACTTTCTTCCAGCATTATAGCCGCGTGAGTATAACAACTTCTCATGAAGTCGACTTCAATTTGATTATAGATGCGGCTCGCTTCATTAAAAAATGGCATGTCTGGCTCCCGGCTTTGACATAACCAGCGAACCATATTCATTCTCATAAAGATATCATTTCCTGATCACTTAATATGTGGGTCAAGAAAAGCTCATCCGTACAAAAGGATGCGGTTATTCATTATTTTTTCCGCGCAGCTTTCTTTGCACCTTTAGGTAGAATTAAACCGTTATACAACTTACTATTACGTCAACTATTCAGACTTTTACAAGCCACCCGGCCGGTAAGGGCGACCGGATGGTCGCCCCTACCAACTTTGGAACATCAACGCCTGCGACGATCATCATATTCGTAATCGCGGCGATCATCCCATCCCCGCCGCGACGCTTCGGAATGGCCTTCCGGATCGCCGAACCAGCCGCCATGGCCCCGACTGCTGGAACGCCGGTCATCGTCACGGCTTGCGTAACGGCGATCATCATCGCGACTGGAATAGCTGCGTCGACCGTCATCGCGGTCATCGCGTCGTTCGTCCCAGCCCCGGCGGGCGGCTTCTGCATGCCCGCGAGAGTCCCCGTACCAGCCACGACCACGATCATCGTCGTCATAGCGACTGGAACGACGGTCGTCGTAATCATCATTGCGGCTGGAATAGCGGCGACGATCGTCATAATCCCTGTCGTCGCGGCGTTCGTCCCAGCCACGGCGGGCGGCTTCAGCGTGTCCTTGCGGATCACCAAACCAGCCGCCGTGGCTGCGTCCCCTGTCGTCATCGTCGTAACGACTGGACCTGCGATGATCGTCATCACGGCGGCTTTCGGCATAGTGGCGACGACCGCCGGCTCTGCTGCGGTCATCATCACTGACAAAGCGGCCCTGATCGTCACGTTCTGGCATATTACGTGGCATTTTTTCCTCCTGATTGTATGAATTTTGCGCGCAGTGGCGCATTGAGCTGCAAGAGCCCTTCTCCAGCTGCATTCCCGCAGCCGCGAGTCTTCCGGTTTCGATTAAGCTGTACCCTTAGCGGATGGCGCCGTGGCCGAGCGGACCTTAATGTTGTTTTGAACATCCGCCACGCCCGCACATGCTCCGGCGCAATCCTCGGCGCGGCGTTTATCCTGTCGGGTTGCGACTTGTCCCTGCAAGGTGACTTCGCCCTTCTTGACGCTGACCTCAATGTCGGAAGCATCAAGATCCGCATCTTCCATCAAGGCATCAGAGACATCTTCCTTGATGCGTTCGTCCGTCCGGGTGTAACCTTTCGGTCCCTTTCCGCGATGCATTCCTGTGCCGCTTGTGGACTTCATCGGCTCATTGCGTGCGCCGTGACGCTCATAGCGGCTATCGCGCGCAAAAGATTCTCTTTGCGGCGAATTATATGCGAAGCGTTCCTCGTCATCGCTATAGCCGCGCGAACGATAATCACCCGGATAGCGTTCGTCATAGTCGCGGTAGTTTGCGCCACGGCTTTCATAATCACGGTCCCGGTAGGGTTCGTTATAATAGTCGTCGCGATCTTCGTTTTGGTATCGACCTGGCATATCACGTGCTCCTTTGGTCATTGGCAAATGACAGCCAACCCAACCGCAAGCGATTGCCTTTGTTCCTGCATGTTTAGATTTTTCTGAGACCCGCCCGTCGCTATCAATGAAATCGAACAAACAGCCGGTATCAGCGGCTGAACAGGTCCAGCCACGCATGATACATGCCTTCTCCAGTCAGCAAGAGAAAAGGTTATTCAACGGCTAACTTTGGCAAGGCGATTGATATTTCAAGCGCGTTGTCCGTCCACGCCCGATCAAGTCGGGCCGCAAGGGCTGAGACCAGCGCCTTTTCAAGTCGCGTTCCGAATCCTTCGCTTGGTTGATCGTTATGATGTTCATTGCCCGTTTCCAGCCAATGAACGACGACAGCTTCCTGTGTTTCTTCTATGCTGACCAAAAGCTGGCCCCCTGTACCCGCCAGTGCGCCATGCTTGGCGGCATTCGTCGCCAGTTCATGCAAAAGCAGCGACAGATTTGTCAGCGACTTGCCCGAGATTGCAGGATCAGCCCCGGAAATACGAATATTCTGCTCATCATAGGGTTGGAGAATGGTGCCTAACAGAGTCTGGAGTGGCACCGAAGAAACCGTCATTTCGGCCTCTTCCCATGCTGGCATTGTCAGTTCATGCGCCCGCGCAAGCGCGGCTAGGCGCGCCTGGACGGTCTCGCGGAGTTCGTCAACCTGCGTGGTCGATCTTGCGCTCAGCGAAACGATTCCGTTCGCCAGTGCGAAAAGGTTTTTCACACGATGCTGCATCTCGCCCATCAGGAGCAGCTGCTGCTTTTGCGCCTGCAGACGTTCTGTAATGTCGCGCGCGATCTTCGAAGCCCCAACAATCACGCCATTCGCATTGCGAATGGGTGAAATCGTCAACGAAATATCGATCAGCGTTCCGTCTTTTCGCTTCCGGATTGTTTCAAAGTGGTCGACCCGGTTGCCATTGCGTATCGCGGCCAGAATAGCCGGCTCTTCGCCCAACCGGTCGTCTGGAATGAGAATTCTCACCGGCTTGCCAATGACTTCTTCCGCCTGATAGCCGAAAAGGCGCTGTGCACCTCTGTTCCAGCTCTTAATAATCCCGTCCAAGTTCTTGCTGATGATGGCGTCATCAGAACCGTCGACAATCGCGGCCAGCCAATCGCGAATGTCGAGTTCCGTATCGCTAAATTGCGGCCGCGGCGCAGCTGTGACGGACAACGTGAATCGACGTATACCGCCGGTCGAACCAACGAGCCGCTCATCGCCAGTTTGATCTTGATGACTTTCCATCTTATCCGCCCATTCCAAAAAGATTAATTCATATTAGTCGATCATGACGCGATATCAATTGTCTGAAATAAACCAACCGGATTCCAGGTGCAGGCGTTGTCCGCCCCTTCTCGTTCGCGCCGCAATTCCGTTCTTGCGAAAGGGTGTTTCGATCCCAAAGCTTGCAAGCGCAGCGACACAAGGAACAAAAATGTACGCGCCAGGTTAGGGAGCCCGAAACTTGTATTGGCGCCAGCTGCCGTTCGAACAACACTTGCCAAGCTGACGTCAGCCCCAGCCTTACCACCTCAAGGCAGGACATCTTTTATTGGGAGACCGCGATGGCTTGGGGAGAACCCGTTGATATTCAGCTCTACGGCGTCGGTAAGTATCAGGTCGTGACGAATACGCCAATGGCGGCGGAATGCCTTTTAAACTATTGGCCGGAAGGCGCCCAGGGCGACGAATATCAGGACGCATTGCAGGCCTGCCTCGCCGATATGGAGGGGCTGCCCAATACTGCCCGGGCGTCATTTATCAAAGCCGCCGAAGCGGCGGGACTGATGGTCCGCCATAATCAAAAGCCCACGCTTAACTAAGCGGCGACGCCTTTTCCCAACTGTCTTTGCTTTTCCAACCGCTGAAGGTGCAATGAAGTGGGCCTGCCAAAACATCTGTTTGGCGGCTGTGTAACCGTATCATTACCAGATAAGCACTGTCTTAAGTATTCCCAGCCTGCATAAGCTTAAGATAAGATCGAGGGTCCCGGTGCCGTTTCAAAAGATAGGAAAACGGTCACGTCTATATTGATGGTAACCAGCAATGGGACTGCTCGCCTCGCATATCTCTCCTTTTCAGCCAGATTTGATGTGGCGCACCGCCGACCGCACGCGCCTAAAGGGTGGTTTTCAAGGCACAGCTTATGCCGATCAGTGTGAATGTAAGCGGGGCCAATACTTCATTACGGAGGTCAGCCGACAATCCTTTCATCGCCTCCCCCCCGCACCAGCCAAGTTTTTTAGCGCCTACTATCTGATGCTCGACACACCAAGGAATAATCCATGAGCCAATCAGTTCATCCTCTTTTGCGCCTGCGAGACGGTCATCATGCGCATGTCACCTATGAAGAGCTTTTCTTCGATCTCGTTTACGTCTTCGCCGTCACTCAACTCAGCCACGCGCTGCTTCATCATCTGACCGCGTGGAGCGCGCTTGAAACGCTGGTGCTATGGTTCGCGGTCTGGCTCGGCTGGCAATATACGTGCTGGGTCACCAACTGGTTTAACCCCGAACAGCCGAAAATGCGCCTTGTTCTGTTCGGCTGCATGGCGCTGGCGCTGGTCATGGCCGCCTCAATCCCGGACGCGTTTGGTGAAGGCGGTCTGATATTCGCCGGGTGCTATGTCGCAATGCAGCTTGGACGAACCGGCTTTATCGTCTGGCAATTGGGGCGGGACCACCCGCTTTCCGCTAATTATCGGCGCATGCTGGGTTGGCTCACCATTTCGGCCTGCTTCTGGATCGGCGGAGCCTTTGCGGACGGGGAAGCCCGGCTGGCGCTTTGGATCGTGGCAGCGCTTTGCGAATATGTTTCGCCCATGATCGGCTTTGCCTTGCCGGGAATGGGTCGCTCACACGTCAGCGATTGGACGATCGAAGGTGGGCACCTCGCCGAGCGTTGCCAGCTCTTTGTCATCGTGGCGCTGGGCGAAAGTCTTCTAGCAACGGGCGCCACACTTGCAGGCGCGGAAAACTGGAACGTTGCCGAACTGTCCGCCATGCTTGCCACCTTTCTCGGCACCATCGCCATGTGGTGGCTCTATTTTGGGACGTCGAGCAAGGATGCGACCGCCCGCATTACGCAGGCCCGTGATCCGGGAAAGATCGGTGCCTATTTCCACTACATCCACGCCATATTGATTTTCGGCATCATCGTGAGCGCTGTGGGCAATGATCTCGCCATGGAGCATCCCGCAGGTCATGCCAGCGTGGCGCAAATTGTCGTTATCGCAGTCGGTCCTGCTATCTACCTGATTGGCAGCGCGATTTACAAATATGTCGTTTACGGTCGCCTCCCCCTGTCCCATATCGGAGGGGTCGTTTTGTTGGCTCTCATTGCGCCTTTCGCACAGAGCGCCGATCTTCTCACGCTGGGATGGCTCACAACCGCCGTGCTTTTTGGTATCGGCTTATGGGAAAGCCGGACCAGGAGCGAAGTTTCCTTAAATGAAGGCGGCGTCCACCAATAAGGTGACGCCAGGTCTTTCTTTCACGGCGGCGCATCAGTGGATGCGCCGCAGCAATCTTTCGCGATAGGTATCGACAATCACAGCAAGTATGATCACCGCGCCAATGATGATTGGCTTGTAATTATCGCCGATGCCGAGCAATTGCAGGCCAGTCGCCAGAACTTGCAGAATACAGGCGCCCGCCAGTGTGCCGACGATCGAGCCTTTTCCCCCAAAGAGACTGGTCCCGCCGATAATGACTGCCGCAATCGCGTTCAGTTCATAGCCGATACCGGCGATCGGGCTGCCAATATTCAAGCGCAGCAAATAGACGATCGCGGCGATACCTGCGGTGACGCCCGAGATAACAAACGCAGCAATCTTATACGTGTCGGGATTATGCCCCGACAGACGGACCGCCTCATCGTTGGCCCCAACGGCGTAGATCATGCGACCGAAAACAGTAAACCGCAGGATGAACCAGCCTGCAAAAATGACCGCCACTGCCACCAGAAAGATTGAGGGCAGAAAGCCGCCGATGATCAGATTACCGAAATCGACGAAGCCTTGCGGCAATCCCGTAATGGTCGAGTTGCTGGACACTACACGCGCTGCACCAGCGGCTATATTCAACATGCCGAGCGTAACAATGAAGGAAGGAATCTTCCAAAAGGTCGACACCTTACCGTTGATGTAGCCACAAAACCCACCAACTGCGATGCAAGCCAGCACGGCAAGCGGTATCGATAATCCGGGTTCCAGACCTGATGTCATGATGAGCGCACCTATAACCGTGCAAAGCGCGAGCACCGAGCCAACGGAGAGATCAATGCCGCCGGTCAGGATGACGAAAGTCATCCCCGCCGCGAGAACCGTATTGATGGCGATCTGGACGAAAATCTTCAACGCGTTGCCGGGCGTGGCGAAATAAGGCGCAGTGAAAGAAAACACCAGCGTGATCAGTAAGAGAGCCAGAAAAACGCCAGCATCACGCAGCAAGAAGCGTTTCAACTTCTGTCGGTCCGTTGCTGCGGCTCTCTCGGGCACAGATGGCTTAGCTGTCATTGAACATGCTCCTGATAGGCAAGCGAGAGAATACGCTCCTGATCAAATTGCGACCGAGGCAGTTCTCCTACCAGCTTGCCATTGGAGAACACGATAATGCGGTGACACATGCCAATGAGTTCAGGCAAATCCGAAGAGACCATAATGATTGCTTTTTGATTTGCGGCCAGCATCCAGAGTAATTGATAGATTTCGCGTCTGGCACCGACATCGACGCCCCGCGTCGGTTCATCCAGGATCAATGTTGAGGAACCGCGAAACAGCCATTTTGCAAGCACCACCTTTTGCTGGTTACCACCAGACAAATTGCGCACCGATGTGCCTATGGAGGCCGTTTTGATCCGCAATTGCTCAACCAGTTCCATAACGGATTTCTTTTCTTCGCCTTTGTCCAGCAATCCGCCATGGGAGATTTTCTTCAAATCGGTGATCGTCGCATTTATGTCTACAGGCATATCCAGCATCAGCCCCTGCCCCTTACGATCTTCGGTCAGGAAACCCAGTCCCTTTCTGACAGCATCTTTGGGATTGCGAATATTTACCGGCTTGCCGTCCACACGGATTTGTCCCCCGCCTTTGGGATCAGCACCGAAGATCGCGCGCATGATCTCCGTGCGGCCCGATCCTACCAGACCTGCCACACCCAGAATTTCGCCCTCGCGCACCGAAAAGGAGACCGCAGGGTCTGTTGTCGATCGTGTAACGCTTTCGACCTCGAGGGCAACCGAACCTGGCACGATGGTGGAGTCGAAGCTATATTCGTCTGCAATATCCCGGCCAATCATCATGCGGACCAGATGGGGCACGCTCAGCCCCTCCAAGGCGCGCGTTTCAACCAGACGACCGTTGCGCAAAACGGTGACCCGGTCACCAATTTCAAAGACTTCATGCAGGCGGTGCGAGATATAGATGATAGTCACGCCCTTGACCTTCAGTCTCCCTATAATGGCAAAGAGCCGTTCAATTTCAGGCGGTGTCAGTGTCGCCGTCGGCTCATCCAAGACCAAAAGCTTGCTATCATAGCCAAGCGCCTTTGCAATTTCGACCAATTGCATTTGCGCGACGCCCAATTCGGAGACAAGTGTGCGGGGATCTAACGCCAGCCCAACCTCGTCCAGCAATTCAGCGGCACGCCTGTTGAGCGAAGCCCGATCCATGATGCCGCAACGTCGCGGGAGCCTTTCCAGCATCAGGTTTTCCGCTATGGAAAGGTGCGGAAGTAAATTGAGTTCCTGATGAACAATGCGAATGCCCTGAACCTGCGCATCATGCGGTGTCTTGGGCCTATATGGCTGATCATTCAAGATAATCTCGCCAGCATCGGGTTGATAGATACCCGCAAGCAGTTTGATGAGCGTTGACTTTCCAGCGCCGTTTTCACCGAGAATAATATGCGTTTCGCCGCGCAACAGTTGTAGATTGATACCGTCCAGAGCGATTACGCCCGGAAAGACTTTGCCGACGTTTTCAAGCTTCAAGATCGCGTCGGCTGACTGCATACTGTTCCTGCCTGCCGGAGTGACGGAAGGCCGCAACGGAGTGCATCCGATGCGGCCTCGCTATCTTGCGAGTTGCTAGAGGTCCTTAGCGGTAATCAGCTTGATATCCGTCTTGACCCAGCCTGAGAATTTTTCTCCCGCCAGTTCCTTAAGGCCATAATCGATGCCCATTGCCGCCATCTGCGCGCCGAACTGGTCGATCGTGGCCAGCATCTTGCCGTCCTTGATCAGTGGCTGTACGGCGGGAATATTGTCGAAACCAACGACTTTGATCTGGCCTGACTTGCCTGCTGCATCAAGCGCCTTCACAACGCCCAGCGCCATTGAGTCATTGGCTGCCATAACGCCCTGAATATCCTGATATTGTGTAAGGAAATTCGTCATGAGTGTGTTGGCTTCTTCCGTCTCCCAATGTGCGGTCTTGGAATCCAACAGTATCAAGCCGCCTTCGGCCACAGCATCATCGAAACCCTTCTTGCGCTCCTTGGCATTGTCGGCCTCGGGATTACCTTCGAGGATAACCACCTTACCGCCCTTGCCGAGTTCCTTGGCAAGTGCCATGCCGGACAGCTTTGCGCCTTCGCGATTGTCGGGTCCGAAAAATGCCAGATCGACACCGGCCTGCTTCTTCGCCTCTTCATCAAGCGCCACGTCGATATTGATGACCTTGATGCCAGCTTCCAGCGCCTTCTTCACCGGTGTGACCATAGCCTTGGAATCGGCCGGCGCCAGAACGATCACATTGAACTGCTGCGTGATGAAGTTTTCAACCGCATCAACCTGGGCGGCGAAATCACGTTCGTCTTTCATGCCAACAGCGGCAAAGGTAAACTTGTCCGTATTCTTGGCCGCATAATCTTCAGCACCGGCCTGCATTTGCTTGAAAAACTCGTTTGCAAGCGACTTCATGACAAGCCCGATTTTGGGTTTGTCCGCTGCAAAAGACGGTAAGGACGGCAAAAGCAGAGCGCCTGCTCCAGCCGCGCTGGTCGTTAGAAACTGGCGTCGCGAAATTGAACCTAGACCCAGCCCATTAATTATTGAACCTTTAGTCATGAATTCCTCCCCTCGCTTCAGCATTAAGCTTGAGCGTGAATTCAAGGTAGAGCCGGAAATGGAAAACTGTCAAGACTACAGAAAGTGGGAGATTATAAGTAACTCGCCAGGGCGAATACATTCGATAAAATTGAATGGCAGATAGTCTTTTCCCAGTTTCTTGGGTCTAACCCGACACACCATCTGTCTCTAACAAGCAACTTCCACCCACCGCAAAACTCGCCCGAAGGCTTCGCAAAGTTGATTGCTCTTCCCCGGTGCAACAATTCCTCGACTTGCTCCACTGAAGGTTTGTGCGAACCGCTCGGCCGTTTTTTATCGACTTGTCTAAGTTGCTCTAACCAAGTGCTCGCTTGATCTTTTCAGGTGTGATCGGAAGTTCATAGAACCGCTTGCCCGTGGCATGCGCTATGGCGTTTCCAATGGCCGGAATGATCGGGATCGTCACGACCTCGGCAATGCCCTTTGGCGGCGAAGTGTCGGAAAGCGGCGTCAGATAGTCCGCGCTCTGTTTCCATACGGCGACGTCTTTCGACCTCGGCAATGTATAGCGATTGAAATTCCATGTTCCGTCGCCCGGACCATCATCGTAAAGTGGCAGCTCCTCCATAAGCGCGTGGCCGATGCCCATGGCGAGGCCACCCTGCTGCTGGCCCGAAACCAGTTCGGGCACGATGATCTTGCCGGGATCGAGAATGCTGTGATGCTGCATGATCTCAACCGCACCCGTAAAGGTGTTGACGTTGAGTTCCACAATGCAGGACGCTGGCGCATAGGTCGTCACGCCCGCATTGACGCGCTGCACCGGCGGGAAATTGACCTTGCTGCGTTTGATATATTCATAACCACCCGTGGTCATCCGTTTCGCCTCTGCGGGAGCGCCATCACCATAGCGCACCGCCAAAGCGTCGATGGCAAGCTCGCGCATGCCTGCGCCGGGTATGGTGAACTGGGCGGTCGCCCATTCCCAGCGGCTGAAACAATGAAGCGCCACGCCGGTGATCAAACCCAGTTCGTGCGCCTTGCGGGCGATGCGTTCAAAGGAAAGCGTTTCCATGCTGCCGCCGCCCACGCCGCCCGGGACGATACGGATGTCGGCGAAAGTGACGTCGCCGGCCGATATTTGTCCGTCGGCTGGCCCTTCGCTCCAGATAGTCCGAGCGGCAGGCCAGATGGTGTTTTCCAGCAGGAACTGCGCGGCCTGCCGGGTGCCGAAGCTTAAAAAATACGCGCTGTTGGAGGCGCTCATCGCTGGCAAAGTGGCAGGCACCCAGAAAGGGTTCTTCTCGGCCTCGTCCTGCTGCGCCTGCGTCATGGTATAGGGCGAACCGGTGCTGGTAATCGGAAGCTGCGGAAAATCCGTCACGCCGAATTCGACATCATCCGGCACCTTACCGATAATGTCGCGCACCAGAACCTGTTGCGCCGTTGTCGCTCCGGTGCCAATTTCCTGCACGCAATGCCGCATGGTCAGCCGCCCCTGTGCGTCGAATTCCAGCGCTAGCGCGGAGGTGTCCGCCCCCGTGCCGTAATCCTTCTGCACCTGCGCGAAGCCGATGCCGTAAAGGCGCCCCGGATGCGCCGCGTCATAATCCTTCTTGGCCTGTTTGCGATTGGTCCACAGCGGATTACTGGCCGCCTTGTCGAGCATTTCGATATTGCGCGGATCGCCAAGCGGCTGAGCGCCTTGCGTGTTCAGGTAACCCGCCTTGGTGGCATTGCGACGACGAAGCTCAATGGCGTCGATGGCAAGTTCATTTGCCAGTTCATCAACCATAAGTTCAGTCACCGACATGACCTGAAGCGCGCCATAGCCACGCATGGAACCGGCCTCCACGGCCTGGCTCGCCAGCGCGACCGAACTGAAATCCGATTTCGGCAGATAATAGATCGATTGCGCCGCCGTTGCAGCGACCTGCGCGACGGAGAAGGAATAGTTGGCCCGTCCGCCTCCATTGGCGACATAGTGCCCTTTCATGATTTCGAACTGGCCCGTCTTGCGGTCGGCGACAAGCGAGACATCCATATGGAACGAATGTCGCTTGAGGCCCATCTGGAACTGCTCATATCGATCATTGGCAAGACGCACGGCTTTGCCACCGCCGTAAAACGCCGCCATCACGCAATAAAGCGGGAAAATCGAATGGTCCTTCGAGCCATAGCCAACCGTTGTGCCGGATTGGAGCTTGATCTCATCGACCGGAAAGGTCTTGTTGCCCTTGACGATCATGGCCCCCGCCCGCCCCACTGCGCCCGCATCCAACTGACGAGCGCGGCGATCTCGCCCTCGTCCATCGTGTCGGCGAAGGCCGGCATGGCGTACATGCGCTGCTGGTTGGTGAATGCCTGAGTGGCAATACCGTTCAAAACGGCACTGATCAGCGCGTTCGGTTTATCCAGCGCAACTATGCCGTTGCCTTTCATGGCGGGCGCGACATTGGGTATGCCTTCGCCGTTCAAACCGTGGCAGCCCGAACAGGCCGAAATATAGGACATACGCCCCTTGTCCATATCGGCATCCGGCGGCAACGTAACGGCCTGCGGCAAGGCTTCGGGCGCGGGTTTTGGCGGCGGAATATTGCCGTCACTGTCCGTCAGCAGATAGGTGGCGATAGCGCGAATATCGTCGTCGGACATGACATTGGTGGAGAAATGGGTCACCGTATTCATATCGGCGAACGATGTTCCCTGCGGAGCAATGCCCGTTTTCAGATATTGGCTCAAGGCACGCAGATCGAAGCCCTGTCGTGCCAGGCTGGGCTGCGTAATGTCGGGCGCGACCATGCCCTCCAAAATGCCCCCTTGCAGATTGCGCGCAAAGTCGGGCGCCATCATGAGATTGAGCGGCGTGTGGCATCCACCACAATGAGCCAGCCCTTCAACCAGATAAGCCCCTCTGTTCCAATCGGCAGAGCGCTGGTCGTTATGCGTCGCTTCGCGTTTTGGGAAAAGTCAGAAGCGCCCAGAAATTCACGAAAGGACGAACCGGAAGCCGAAAGATGGCGCTGTTGGGTCTGTTGGCGACAGCCATAGGCGGTATCGTCATCAGATAGGCGTAGAGCGCATCGATATCATCCGGCGTCGTTACCTGCGTAAACAGGTAGGGCATAGCCGGATAAAGATTGCGATGACCGGGCGCGATGCCATATTTCATCACGCGATGAAAATCGGCCCGGCTGTATCTTCCAATGCCGTAAGTCGGATCTGGCGTGATGTTGGTCGAATGCAGAGTGCCAAAAGGGGTGGCGATAGCAACGCCTCCCGCTGCCATCGGACCTTCGGGCAGGGAATGGCAACCGAAACAATCGGCAGCGCGCGCCAGTTCCTGTCCCCGGGGGACAAGCGCATGCATCTGTTCGACTGACAGCGGTGTTTGTACATCCGGGCTGACGGTTGAGGTCCGGAACAGACCCAGCAGAACCGACAATCCGCCCGCGATGACAACGAGCGTGACGGCCAAAGCAATGTGGTAAAGACGCTTATGTTTCATGCCCCGCTCCGCCCCATCAACCGATGACGCAGCCGGGTGTTGCGAGAGCAACATCCCGGATCGCCTCGTAATAACGGACATAGCCGGTGCAGCGGCAGATATGCACATCGAGCGCATCCTCAATCGCCGCTTCCAACTCAGCACGCTTTACAGGCTGTCGTTTCAGCTGTTCGATAAAAACGGTCGCGCCTGCAACGAAGCCCGGCGTGCAATAGCCGCACTGAAAGGAAAAATGATCGATGAAAGCCCGCTGCACCGGTGTCAGGCTGAGAATACTACCGTCACTGTCGCGCTGCGCGTGGCCCTCAATGGTGAGGATCGATTTGCCGGCAAAAAAATGTGCATCATAGATGCATGTGCGGCTTTCAGCCTTGGTGCCGTCAGGCTTGACCTCGATAACTGTACAGGCATGGCAGATGCCCTGACCGCAGCCAAAATGCGTGCCCGTCAGGTCGAGATATTCGTGCAGAAAGTCGATCATCGGCATCCCGAGCGGAACGTCAACGGGTCCGACTGTGGCGCCATTAATCGTCAGGGTCAGCGGTCGCTTTTCCATATTCTATCCCGAAACCTGTTATTGATCAGCCGCTCGAACATATCGCCACAATATAATTTTTACCGATATCTTACATGTAGCTAATTTAACTAAATGTAATATTATTCAATTAAATAATAATCATTCTTCCATTAACGGACTATGAAACTAAATCCGACCGAATATCAATTCAATAGATAAATAATAATTGGTTGTTCCCATTCAACACGAGCTACCGCTGAATTAACCTTTACGGATATGCGTCCTGTTTCCGATAACGCCGGACGGCAGCGTCAGAAACGCAAGGCGGCCAATTCCAAGTAATCATCTAAAAAATTGTTATAAAAGCACTTTCCAGAATCTGGACAGACAGAAAAACTGAATTATTATATTAGTTATGCGTCAGCAATAGAATATAGATTTGCAAGCCTGGGGGTCCGCGTTGTATTTTCTCACTGACCCTGTGGTGGCGCTATTTGCTTCCCTTGCAATAGGCTACCTCATCGGCCGCTTGCGCATTGGCCCGGTTCGATTGGGCGGGGTTTGCGGGACATTGCTGGCGGCGCTGGCAATCGGGCAACTTGGCGTCCGCATTTCGCCGGACCTGAAGGACAGCGCCTTCACTCTTTTCATCTACGCTCTCGGATTTACGGCGGGACCTCAGTTTTTCGCCAATATTCGAGGTGGGTGGCGGTATGGAATTTTTTCCATCATCGAAGTTGTATGCGTCACTTTGCTGGTTTCGATTGCGATCATTCTGTTCAAGCTCGATATCGGAACGGCAACCGGCCTTTTCGCAGGGTCCGCGACGGAATCCGCGGTCATCGGCACAGCGTCACAAACGATTTCCCGTCTGCCCGTCTCGCCAGAAGAGATTGAACAATTGCAGGCCAATGTCGCCACCGCCTACAGCCTCACCTATCTGTTCGGCCTTTTGGCAATCGTGGTGTTCACGACCCAGCTTGCGCCAATACTTTTGAAGGTCGATCTCAAAACCGAGGCGCAGGCGCTCGCCAGAAAACTGGGTTCGGAGGATGAGGACGACGTTCAGGTCGAGGGGCTCCCCATGTTCGTCGCTCGTGCTTTCAGGGCTGGCTTCATCGGCGGACAGACGGTTGGCGATTTGGAGAAAGGCTGGAATTGGACGGTCACGATTGAACGTGTGCGCCGACATAAGAAAATTCTTCAAACAGACCCTACGTTCCTTTTGATGCCGGATGACATTGTCATTGTGCATGGACGCCGTAACGCTGTTATCGCCATTCAGGATTCATTTGGAGACGAGGTGCCCGTGCCAGACGGCACCAGTCTGGCGCTGGTGACCCGTGAAGTGGTTCTCATCCGGGCTGACGCATTTGGGCGTCAAATTCGCC
The DNA here is from genome assembly GCF_037482325.1 of Ochrobactrum teleogrylli. Classification (NCBI taxonomy): domain Bacteria; kingdom Pseudomonadati; phylum Pseudomonadota; class Alphaproteobacteria; order Hyphomicrobiales; family Brucellaceae; genus Ochrobactrum; species Ochrobactrum teleogrylli. Next base: position 825,510 of record NZ_JBBHKQ010000002.1, on the reverse strand, counting down.
AGTTGCGCCATTCGGCGTCGCCAGAATTGCGGCGTGGCGTGTTCATATCGAATATTCGCCGGTTAGGGCAGAATATCCCGGCTCTGCCCGGTACGGTTCTCCATGAAGGAGATGTTCTGACGCTTTATGGACAGGAAGAGGTAGTCACCCGCGCAGTGCAAGCATTAGGCAAGCCTTTGCCCAAAGTCGCCAGCACAGATTTTGTCTTTCTCGGACTGGGCATCGTCGCTGGTCTTCTGCTGGGCAATTTCTCCCTCAATATCCGCGGCTGGGAGCTGACGTTAGGGTCAGGCGGCGGCGCCTTGATCGCTGGCCTTGTCTTCGGTTGGCTCAACATGCGAAATCCGGCGCGCGGCGGGTTTCCGGTTCCTGCCGCTGAATTTGCGAAAGATTTCGGACTGGCGACATTCATCGCCGCCATCGGGTTAAGCGCCGGACCCGAGGCGATCGATCTTGTCCTTCAATACGGACTGATCCTGCCGATCCTTGGCCTGATCGTTTCCTTCGTTCCGGCTCTCGTGTCACTTTTTGTCGGCGCGAAACTGATGAAGATCGAGACACCAATTCTTCTTGGCGCAATCGCTGGTCAGCATTGCAGTACGCCAACGATCAGCGCACTTGTGTCCCAGGCCGGGAATTCGACGCCGGTCATCGGATACACGGTCACCTATGCGATTTCCAATGTTCTCCTGCCCCTTATGGGACCAATGATCGTGGGGATTGCTGCGGCGCTCGGAAGCTAGCTGACCCCAGCAAATCTCCGGCGATGTGCCCGTTACGTGGTCGGCAATCCGAGGCGAACGGCATAGGCCGTCAGCTCGGCAGAACTATGGAGATTAAGCTTCCGCATCAGGTTTTCGCGATGCTTGCGTGCGGTCAACGGACTGATCCCCAGTCGCGTAGCTACATCCCGCGCAGTCAGCCCTTGCGCGACCAGCGCCAGAATTTGACGTTCGCGACGCGTCAGCGGGATCGGCGACAGAATATCCGGCGCGGGCTCAGAGCTGCTGCTGCCCATCGCCCCCGTGATCGCAAAACGGATGGACTGGGCCAGATAGGTCTTGCCATTTCTGACAGCGTCGATGGCGGCGCCGATTTCTTCCGGATCGCCGTCCTTTGTCAGATAGGCGCTGGCCCCGGCTTCCATCGCGGCGAGAATTGTTCTGGGCTCAACATTCGCAGTCAGGATCAATATTTTCAGTCTGGGCGCAACAGCTTTTATTTCCGAGATGAATTGAATTCCGGCGACCCCTGGCATGCCGAGGTCTAGAATGAGCAGATCGGCCCCTGCACTGCGCACATGCTCCATAACGGACGTTCATCATTGGCTTCCGCGATGACGGAGATGCCGTCCATCACGGAAACCAGAAGCTTCAGCCCCTGACGCACGATAGCGTGGTCGTCGGCAAGAATGGCGGTAAGAGGACGGGTCATCCGGCTATCATTCACCTTGCATTGGCGCCCATTGGCGCAAATCGTTCAAATCACAACTTATTGGCGGCAAGTTACTGATCGATCAATAATTTAAGTATATCACTGCGCAACAGACGACAATGCAACATATTGGGAGGACGGATGCAGGAAGACAGGATACGTCAGGCTCTCACGGAGCTTTTGTACCGAAATTCCTATGGCGTCATTATCTCGAACGTCGTCATTTCTCTCGGTGCGATCTATGTTCTGAAAAATGCTGTGCCAACAAGCTGGATAGCCGGATGGCTTGGCGCACTTTATTTGCTGACCGCAATCCGTGTTTTCGCATCACGCCAATTCTTTAGCCGCCAAAGAGACGCGCAGTCCATTCAGCGCTGGGCGTGGCTTGCCGCGAGCTTTTCCTGGATATCTGGCCTGTTGTGGGGCGGGCTGGGGTGGGCGGGGTTTCTGCCGGAAGCGCCAATCGTTCTGTCCTTCACCGTCATCGTCCTGACCGGACTTGTCTGTGGCACGGTGCCTTCGCTCTCGGCCTTTCCACCAGCGCTGGTCGGGTCAATCATCGCGACGGTCATACCGATAGCGGTGCGTTGCATCACCAGCGAAAGCGAAATTTCTGGCGCCTTCCTGTTTCTGCTGGCCTCGCTTGTCGCCATCAATTTCTATTATTGCCGGATCACCTATCGCATGTTGCACGAGACCATTCGCCTGCGACTGGAAAACGAAAATCTGGTCGAGCATTTGCAGGAGGAAACGGACCGGGCGCAGCGCGCCGACAGGGCCAAGACACGTTTTCTGGCGGCGGCAAGCCACGATCTTCGCCAACCGATCCACGCATTGAGCCTGCTGATATCCACGCTCGGAGTCTTGGGGCAGCGCGGCAATGTTGCATCCAGCGATGCACGCGATCTCGCCGGGAAGGCAAAATCCGTCGTCCACGATCTGAGCGGACTTTTAAACGAGCTGCTCGATATTTCGCGGCTCGACGCGGGCATTGTAACGGTGGTGAACGAACCGGTTTCTCTGTCGGTACTATTTCACGACCTGCATGACGAATTTGCGCTGGAAGCAGAGCAACGCGGACTTCAGTGGCATGTTGTCGAGAGCGATCTTTATGTCGATAGCGATCCGATGATGCTCAAACGCATCCTGAACAACTTTCTATCGAATGCTTTTCGATACACCAAGCAAGGTCGCATCCTCCTTGGCTGTCGCAGACGCGGCGATGCGATCGAAATTCAGGTCTTCGATACGGGCCCCGGTATTCCAACCGATCAACAGGCGAAGATTTTCGAGGAGTTTGTCCAGCTGCAAAATCCGGCGCGCGACCGGTCGCAAGGTCTGGGACTAGGGCTCGCCATAGTCCGGCGCACAGCCATGCTGCTGGGACATCCGTTGAAACTCGTGTCCATTCCGGGCCGAGGCTCAATGTTCTCGCTCACGGTTCCCCAAACCCGCGACGAAGACCACGCAAACCCGCCAGGGCATCTGCCGCTCGAAGTGGAAACCTCGCTCGGCGTCATCGTCATTGATGACGAGAAAGATGTTATCGACGCCATGGAGCAGCTGCTTCACCTTGATGGGCACCGGATTTATCCGGGGCGCTCAGCCGCAGAGGCTGAGGCATCCTATGCGGCAGCCCTCGAGAGTGGGGACGCGCCGGTCGATTTGATCATTGCAGACTATCGGCTGGGCGGAGGCGTTACCGGGCTCGACGCCATTCAAACACTGCGTTCGGTGGTCGGGCGACCTCTGCCGGCGATTATCGTCACCGGAGATACCTCTCCCGCGCGATTGAGGGAGGTCAATGCCAGCGGGGCACTCATGCTGCATAAGCCCATTGATGTCGATGAACTGCGCGAAGCCATTGCCGCCGCGATTTCCGCCCCGGTCAAAACCTCACCCTAAGCACGGCATTTACACCCTGTTGATAGGCGTGAGAACCAATCTGGCCGGTATAATTGACCCCAAGCGTAGCGCTGCGGGAAAGATTGAAGTTCAGGCCAGCCTCGATGAGCGCTGCGTCCTTCGCAATCGGCGCTCCGTAAACCGTGAAGGCGGATGACCCGATGAAACTGTTCGTCGAACTTGTGTCGATATCGCCATAGGCGTGACGCCAGCCAATAGACCCGTGCGCATTGGCCGATACATTGCCCAGCATAAAATGTCGTGACGCCCGCAAGCCGATGGTGGTGAAAGCTGTGTCCATCGTATCGCTATCGACAGAGAGCCGCGCCGCCGTTCTTCCCGCTTCATTGAAGCCATCCGTGCGGTGATGCACATAAGCGAGATTAGCAAACGCTTCCAATGGAGCATCTTCCCTACCCCATTGATAAGCAAGTTCGCCAAAAGCCTGAAACGTGCTGGCGTGATAATCGCTGTTCAGACTATCGGAAAAGCGCGAAAAAATGACGGATCGGTCGAGCTCGATTTCGTGCCACGTATAGGCAAGCCCGGTGCGGAAGGCGATTGCATTGCCATTGTTCAGTTTCCAGGACGAACCGGCATAGGCGCCCAATGTATAATTATCGCTTTGCCCCGAGGATGCGCGCCCATCCACATCGAATGTTGTCCGGCTATAGCCCGCCAGCAATCCAAGACGCCAATTATCGAATACTGTACCGTCTACTCCCGCAACGAAGCCGCCGGTATTGTAGTCAAGCCCCGCAGTGTTTCCGTTGCCGTCGATTGAAGCCCAGTTACCATAGCCCTGAATCCAGGCGTTATAATTTTGCTCGCGAGCCGTGGATGTTATCGCCGCAAACGCGTCCGGCCTGGCGGCAGTCGAGCCACTCTCGGGACCATAGGAAAGTAGAGTTGCGGAGGGCGACAGCACGAAGCTCTCGGTTGATCGCAAACGACTGTTCATGGCGTCGCGAATAACGGCGCTTCCTTCGATGAGTGCTGCTTTCGTTGAAGCATAGGCTTCGCCGGACAGAAGGTTAAAAGCAGATCGCGCCTCGTCTGCGCTGAGCATCAACAATCTGTTGTAAAGTTCGAGAGATGGCCCCGACTGCTGCAGCGTATCCAGCGCCTTTGCCGTCGCGATCTGGTTCCTCGTTTCCGAAACAGTTGCGAAGAGCGCCGGTGGCGGTGTGCCCGAGGTCGGGTCGACACCTCCCCCATCCGTCTGACCGACATTTTTGACAGCAATTGTCAGATTAACGTTGTTGAGATCATAGGTCTCGTTTGCATTGATAAAGGCCGACTTCGATACTGTATCCTCAAAAGCGCCGTTTATTCCGCCATCCGAGGTGAGGATCGTATAGGTCTGTCCGCTTTGATACCTGGTGGCAGGATCAAGGGCGGTCACGCTGACATTTCCGCCCAAAATCGTGGTTGCGCCGGTCACATGCGTCAGATCGCTCATGCCAGCGCCTGCAATATCAACGGCGAAAGTCGATCCACTTTGAAGCGTCAGGTCTCCGTTGATTGTCAACGTACCAATCGAATTGCCAGACGACAAAGTTGCGCCAGTCAAAATGTCGACCAGCGACCCACTGCCCGAACCGATGGAGCCATGCCCACCAACCAAGGCACCGTCTCCTATAATGAAGGAGCCACCCAAAACCGCATTGCTGTGACTATCATCCGATCCGACAATCAAGCCGCCTGCGGACACTTTGGTCATGCCCGCAAATCCGGGGCTTTCGCCGTTATAGGCGAGCGTTCCAGGTCCAGCCTTGATGAAAGTCCCCTCACCCGTCAACAGACCGGTAAACTGCGCGCTGGTCACCTGATCGAATGTAAATGCGGCCGCGGCAGCAATAGAGACATCGCCGGAGAAACGTTCCGCGCTGGAAGTCAGGTCGCCTTCCTGTACGATCCAGTTGAGATCTGACGCGCCACTCAAGATAAGGCTGCCAGATCCTTCCTTGATCATCGTTCCAGCAACCCCGCTTGCGCCCGCTATATTTCCGGCAAAATTGCCATCAGCTGCCTGCGCGAAAACGACGACACCCGCATTTGCGATATTGCCCGCAATCGTTTCCGAATTGCCGACGAGACGACCCGCCTCAATGACCGTGTTGCGATAGCTATTACCGCTATTTGTGAGTTGAAGCGTCCCTGCCCCCACCTTCACGAGATCATCCTGTCCCGATATGACACCGTTCACGGTGAGGTCGGTATTATCCAGCACATCGAAAATTCCGGCCTGCGTAAGCGTGATCGACCGGCTCGTCTGGAAACTCGCCGTCGTCGCCAATGCGCCGCCGTTGAAAATCAGGCCACCGGTCGGATCGCCGAGATTATCATCGCGCAACACCTGCAACACGCCCCCCGCTATCGTCGTGCCGCCTGAAAAACTGTTGATACCACCAAGCGTCAGCACGCCGCTGTTGAGTTGCAGAGCCAGCCGACCGCTGCCGCCATCTTGAATCACGCCGGAAAATTGTGACGGGCCGACAGACGAACCGTCAATGGTCAAGACACTGCTTGTCGCCGCGCCATTTTCAACGAGACCAGCGCCTGCGCCAATACTGTTGATAGCGCCGACGGTTGTACTAAACCCATTGAGTTTGATGGTTCCCCCAACGCCACCCGGCAGATTGTCGAAATTGACGCCAACACCTGACGTCACAGCATTGGTGGCCAGAACATTAAGCGTGCTATTGCCATAGAGGGTCTGAGCGCCACCGCTCAGACCGCTGGTGGCGGAAACGTTGAAAACGCTGCTATCGTGAAACTCCCGAGCGCCACCGTTGACAGCATTGGCCGCCGACGCATTCAAGACACTGAGATTGTAGAAATGTTGCGCGCCGCCACCGACCGCTTCGCCCACGCCAGCATCCAACACGCTGTTGTCATTGAAATATTGCTCACCACCGCTCAGCGCGTTGGCAGCTGTCAACGCCATGACGCTATTAATGTAAAAACTCTGCGTTCCACCGTTGACTGCGCTTGATGCGGTCGCATTTAGATGACTGCTGCCATTGAAAAACTGCGAACCGCCAACGATGGCGTTCGCTGTCGCGGCGTTCAACGCGCTGGTGTCATAAAAAACCTGCTGCCCGCCACTGAGGCCGCCTGCCGTTGTTACGTCCAGCCTGCTGCTGGCGTTGAAATACTGAAAGCCGCCACTAATCGCATTTGTCGCCGATGCATTTAGCGTGCTGGTGTCGTAGAAGCTCTGCCCGCCGCCGGCAATGGCGAATGATTGTGACGCATTGAGACTGCTGAGGTCGTTGAAATATTGCGATCCGCCAATAATGGAGTTCATCGCGGTGGCGTTCAGCGCACTCGAATTATAGAATGCTTGCGTACCACCGCTAATAGCACTGGTTGCTGTCGCGTTGAGCAGGCTTGTATCCCGAAACAGCCAGGTGGAACCGGATATGTTGGGGAAATAGTCGGCTGAGTTCGCGTCAACAACCGTAGCGCCCGTGCATGGCGACGACGTGCAAGCAGTCTGGGCGTCTGCCGGCGCTGTGAGGGCGAGACCGGCTGCGACTAACAAGACCGCCTTGGTTATGTCGAGATTTATGACCGACGCCGGGCTATTCTTCCAAGAGGCCAGTCCTGTCTGAACCACACGCGCCTGTTCAACTCGCTCTCCAATTAATCCGACCAAATACGCAATCAACACACATCCCCCACAAACCAGCCGGCGAAAGCAAAGCCAATCACCCGGGCTTGAGCACTCGAGACCAGCATTCCTGAAACGGAAATGCTGGGATCGGAAACTCCGTTCTGTTTGTTAAAGGGGTAGGTTATGCGCGCCGTCAGAGGAACATCACCAATATACAAGGTCGCCTAGGCTAATCGACGATTATGGGCTGAACATTACGCCATTGTTGGTATCGCACTACGACACCTATCGAATGCGGTTTCCCACATTATCGGGGATCATCTTCCACCCGAGCATCCCAACATTCCGCACTGAAACAGTCCGGAAATGATCGCTATAAGGTTTTCGCTGGAGCCGTTCGCACATGAGGGGCCCAGCACGTCTGATGCCTTTTAGACGGTCGAAAAGAGATTCTTTGGGTCTTTGCGCAAACACAGCTGTAGATTTTTTGGTGTCAATCAGTTATAGAGTTGCGTATCGAATGCTGCGTTACGCCCTGGCTCACGCGGCAAAGTTCGAACTGGAACACTCCTCCAAAAAAATTAAAAACAGACAATCGCTCGAGCTAAATTTAAGACCCACTTAGCTTTTGTTTGCGAAATTTTTCACCATAATTTCAATAGCTTGATTTCATCGCAATCCATCGCCCCCAGTACCTTTATAAACACTCATTCATGCGCGTCTCGTTTTGCGCGCTGGGTTGGAATGCCGTGTACAACCTGTGAGACTGAGGGCAACCTCAACCCGTGTAGTTATTCGATATTCTCGCCCAGTCCAGCAATACTCCTACGATCAGCAATATCAGTCGATGCGCCCCGTCAATTCAATTATATGACCGCAGCAAACGGCCCAACAGTAAAGTCGGCAACCTGACGGTCGGCCTTGAGATGACGGCGAGACAAATTATTCATGCTTGGAGACACGTTAGTATAACTAAAAAATTGTTTGGAACTGCAAACGTTTTACTCGTGCGTACGACTGCGCTCGTTTCGTTATTGCCCACGCCCGCCATATTCAATCGAAACTGAAATTGACAGCTGTCAACGCGTCAGCGCAAACAACTCTTTGCCACCCATAACAGCACTTTCACCGCATTCCATCCATATGTGAGAGCCCTATCACGACATGAATAACGCACCGGAATCGTCCGGCATGGGCATTCGACCCTGATCGTAGGTCCAAGTCTTCATGCTGTGGGCTAAGTAAGAATCGGTTATCATCGCCTTCAACAACTGGCAGGAGTTTTTCTATGAGTGTCGCCTTCGCCAAAGAAGAGAGCGCAGAAGCAGCTTCGGAAACGATATTGCCAGATCGTGAAATCTCGCCTCACCCCAATCTTGTGACAGAGAAGGGCTTGCTACTGCTGCAGGAGGAGCTTCAGAAGGCGCGAGATGCGTATGAAGTCGCAAATTCGATCGAAGACATCTCAGAACGCCGCCGGCAGACGGCACATCCAATGCGTGATCTCCGATACTATGCAGCCCACCTTCATTCAGCGCAGCTCGTACCAACACCACAATATCCATCGAATGTTGGTTTCGGCTGCGTTATATCTATCAGCAGGGATGGCGGGGCGCGCCAAACTTATCAGATAGTCGGCGAGGACGAAGCTAATCCGAAGTCTAGCACGATATCGTTCGTTTCGCCGCTGGCACGATCCGTCAGCGGTAAATCACTTGGCGATATCGTCATTTTGGGCAACAATGAAATTGAAATCCTGGCAATCTCGTGAGTTTTTCAGAAATGCCGGCTCGGCTCTAGACAGATTTATTCTTCACCAATCTGCGTCAGACCCAGTTGTCAGCGCATTTCCGGCAACATTGACAGCTGTCAACGTAAACAACACATGACGGAAGATTAAATTACCACCAGATTGCTCGTCAGTAAAATCGTTTAGTCCCGATAATTGCTTTGCTTGATGTTAACTATTCATTAACTAAAAACAAATTGCGGTGAAGACAGAATCGGGGCATCTTTGTCAGCGCATATTTGTTACGTTTTACTGAATATGCGCTGATAAGGACGAGCCATGCACCAAAACCCGACAGCATCTCCGCAACCTCATAGCAGCCTTCAGTCTTTGATTGAAGCCGACGCTGAAGAGCTGTCGAAGCGACTTCAGGCGCATCAAATGCGCATTTTTCCGCCAACAGCGCAGAAATCGATTCGCTCATTCACGCCCGCGGAAGCTGCATCTTTTATAGGCGTGGCGGAAGGCTACCTCCGGCAGATCGTATCGGAAGGCCACGGACCAGCGCCCCAGAGCAATGGTCGGCGGATGTATTCCATTCAGGACATCCACGCCATTCGGCAATTGCTGGATGACAACTCTCCCAAGACGCACGGCAAATATATCCGTCATCGTCGCAACGGCGAGAAGTTGCAGATCATTTCGGTCATGAACTTTAAGGGTGGCTCTGCAAAAACCACTACGTCGGCCCACCTCGCCCAGTATCTGGCTTTGCGCGGATATCGGGTTCTGGCCATTGATCTCGATCCGCAAGCCTCACTTTCGGCGATGTTCGGCCATCAGCCTGAGCTTGACGTGCGCGTCAATGATACGCTGTATGGCGCCATTCGCTATGATGCGGAACGACGTGAGATTACGGATATTGTCCGATCGACCTATACGCCGGGATTGCATGTCATTCCGGGCAATCTCGAGCTCATGGAATTTGAGCACGAAACGCCCAAGGTTCTGGCTGAGCAGAAGAATGAAGCCATGTTCTTCTCACGCATCGGCAGTTGCCTTGCGGTAGTCGAAGATCTTTACGATGTCGTTGTGATTGATTGCCCGCCGCAGATGGGCTTCCTGACCCTGTCCGCCTTGTGCGCGGCCACATCGGTTTTAATCACCGTCCATCCGCAGATGCTCGATGTTATGTCGATGAACCAGTTTCTGCATATGACGTCCGACCTCCTCGCTGTTGTTGAGCGCGCCGGTGGGAATACGCAATATGACTGGATGCGTTATCTGATCACCCGCTATGAGCCAAACGACGCGCCACAAAATCAGATGGCAGGCTTCATGCGCTCGATATTTGGCAATCGTGTTCTTGAAACTCCTATGCTGAAATCGACCGCTATTTCCGATGCGGGTCTGACAAAGCAAACCCTTTATGAGGTTGATCGTTCTGCATTCTCCCGCGGTACTTATGATCGAGCGTTGGAATCGTTGACATCTGTCAACGCTGAGATTGAAGACCTTATTCGCCAGACCTGGGGGCGTAACTAACCATGGCCCGCAAGAATATTTTCGACTTTTCTGAACAGTCCGAGCCATCGCAGACAACTGACGATCGCTCCACAGGCTCGTCCTTTGAGCAGGCGAGGCCGCTTGCAGGTCTGGATCGAGACCGCGCAAATCGTCCCGCCGCACTTGGCGCGATTTCGCAGTCTCTCGAAAAGATCAACGAACGGTCCGCCCGCGCCGATGAAATCGAACGTCAGCTTTCAACTGGTCAAACGATCGTCGAGCTCGATCCCGATCTGATTGACAGTTCATTCGTCTCTGATCGTCTGGGGTTTGACGATGAGGACCAAACGAAGCTCATTGAGCAGATCCGCGACAGCGGGCAGCTGGTGCCAATTCTGGTGCGCCCTCACCCCCAGAATGCGAATCGGTTCCAGATCGCTTATGGTCATCGGCGCGTCGCAGCGATTAAAGCGCTCGGCATCAAAGTCAGAGCGGTCGTCAAACAGCTTACCGATGAAGAACTGGTTATTCATCAGGGCCAGGAAAACAATACGCGTTCAAACCTCTCCTTCATCGAAAAGGCTTTCTTTGCCTATATATTGGAAGGGCAGGGCTATTCGCGAGAAACGCTTTATCAGTCGACGGGCATTGATAAAGCCATCCTGTCCAAGATGATCACGATCATCAAGTCGATCCCCGAAGAGATCATCCGCAAGATTGGCCGTGCCCCGTCTATCGGGCGTACGCGCTGGGAAGATTTCGTTAGCCTTTTGACAACTGTCGGCGAATCTGTCGCAACGGACGCCATAGGTAGCGCTGGCTTTTCCACGTTGCGTTCAGACGATCGATTTCAATTCGTATTCGATGCGCTCAAATTGTCAGCGTCGAAGGATAAGCGTCAAAAGAATGCTGTTCTATCACCTGTTCTCGGTGACGGTATTCAGCCTGTCTCCATCAAACGAGCTGGCAAAAATGTACAGTTCACCTTCAATGACAAGGCGGCTCCGCAATTTGCCGACTTTATCCAGTCGCGACTTGAAGAGCTCTATGCTGAATATAAGGCCGGCGAAGCACCCAAATAGCCTGGGAAGCGTAAGCCTTCAGCACTAGATCTAACCGATACATAGCCCAGGAGACTAAACCGCAAAAGAAAAAGGCCCCCAAAACGTTGCCGCATGGAAGCCTTCCTCAGATTTAAGCACTCAGAGAATCGCATTTCCATGAATCAGTGTCAAGAGTCATAACGTCATTATGGCGGCTGAATTTCTTTTGCCTGAAAAAAGGTAAGAGGAAATGCAAATTCTGGAGTCAATAACGTCCACATTTCGTGGGCGAAGGATGGCGTTTGGCCAATTGAAGCCTTCTTCACCGACCAAATTAGATGGCAAGACGGTCAACCGTTGGGCGATCTATAAAGAGCTTTGCATTGCCAAGTCAGTGTTCGGGATCAACGATCGCTGTCTGGCGGTGATAAGCTCGTTGCTGTCGTTTCTTCCCGAGAATGAAATCACCGTCAAAAACGGACTTGTTGTTTTTCCTTCCAATCGTCAGCTCTCCTTGCGAGCCCATGGGATGCCGGAATCGACTGTTCGTCGCCATATTGCTACTCTCATCGAGAGCGGCCTGATTGCGCGACGCGATAGTCCCAATGGCAAGCGCTATGCGTATAAAAACGAGGCCGGACAGGTAGAAGAAGCTTTTGGCTTTTCACTAGCGCCGCTTCTCTATCGTGCAGAGGAAATCTCGCAAGCCGCCAAGCAAATACAGGCCGACGCAGCGCTCCTCAAACGTAAGCGTGAACAGATCACCTTGCAGCGACGAGACCTCACCCAAATGATCAACGCAGCACTGGCTGATTCTCCATCCAGCTTCTGGCAGAATGTTCATTTGCGCTTTCGCGTGATCGTTGACGCCATCCCCCGCCGTGCTTCAACGACAGAACTTCAAGACATTCTAGACAAGCTGACCGCATTACGGGCAGAAATTGATAAAGCGTTGATTCAGATGAACAATATTGAGGAAATGAGCACCAATCACAACCAAAATGAGCGGCATCATATTGAATCCCTGCCTGAATCCCATTTTGAATCTCAAAATATAAAAATGAATGATTTGAAGGCGTCTTCTTCATCATTCACCGAGACCACGATTAAAACCAGCAAACCCGACCCCACGAAACAGATCTCCCTCGATACGGTGCTCAGAGCATGTCCTGACATCAAGGATTACAAACCAACCGGCATTACGTCTTGGCGTGATTTAATTGAAGCAACGAGAACTGTTTCAGCTTTCCTCGGCATCACGCGATCAGCCTATCATGAAGCCTGTCAGGTCATGGGCGTTGAAGGATTGTCAGCGACAATTGCCGGCATTCTACAGCGCATAAGAGAAATCGGATCAGCCGGCGGTTATTTGCGTTCTCTAACCCACAAAGCACGAGTAGGGGAGTTCTCCATCGCGCAAATGCTCTTGTCGTTGATGAAAGCAAACAGATCTCAACATGCTTTGAGTTGACGAATACGCTAACGAACTCCGTTCTGCACACCGCAACCGGGACATCATCGTAACCGACATGGCCATTCCCGCCTGGTGCCTGCGAATTATCCTCTGCAGGTGATGTGGAAAGGGGCGTCTCGGGTTGGCGGGAAAATCTAATCAGCTTGGAAGAGGGGGCATGTTTTGAAATCGAAACTGTGGGTACCGTGAAAGCGTTCGAACCTCAACGTTACGGTGTACTACTAAAACTAAAACCAATCCGCTCGTTTAATGTATCGAAGGTCTGTTGTAGTTTGTCGCTGTTCGATCGAGACAACAGCTCCGGAAATGCCTGACGCAAGAACAACCAGGACGTCCCAAGCGTTATGAACTGGTTGCGATAGCGTGGGCCAGAAGCAGGGCCCGTTCGCGCGCATCGCCGGTCAGTTCAACAATGGGGATCGCGCAACGAGCGCCAGCGCCTGATAACAAGCGGCAAAGGCGATCCATTCGGTCTCGGCGGGAGGCGCGCGCGCTGGCAAGATGCGATCATCGCCTGAAGTTGATAGGCGCCGGGGTGACGGCCATGGCGCGGTTCAGGCCGTCTGGGCCGCTCCGGATCTGCGACCAGTGCGGCGGCTGCGATCCTGACCAGCAGGAGGATCGGGTTTCCTGCCTTGTCGGAGCGCGCGGCAAAGCGCGATGCCTACCATTCCATAGGGACGGCAAGACCGTGGACATCGGGCTTGTTTGGCATCAATGCCGCAAGCGGGCGCCCGAGGCGCAGCGCTTCATGGCAAAGATCCGCACCAGCCAGTGTGCGCATTCGCTTGCCATATAACCCTCGTTGAAAATTAGACAAACCACTTCCAGCACGGTGGAATGCCGCTGCCGTCGTTCACGGCCCTGAGGGGTTTCGAAGACAGCTGTCGATGCGTTGAACGACGGTGGCTTCAGATACGAAAAAGGCGTGCGCCACTTCCGGTATCGATAAACCGCCCAAGAGCCTGGCCCTGCTCGGCGGGCAACGGGGGATGGCAGGCCGTAAAGATCAGCCGCAACAGGTCATCATCAATGACTTCATCAAGCCTGGCTTCGATATTGGGATCGGCCTGTACCAGTTCCGTGAGGTCGATTGCCGGTTCGCGATGCTCGCCGTCGATCAGCGTGGTGCGACGCTGCCGGTCTAGCGCGCGGTACTTCGCCACATGCATCAGCCAGGCGGCAGGGTTGCGCGGTACTGTTTATGGTCGCGCCGTCAACCGCCGCGTGCAAGGTTCCGCCATTGAGAGTGATTGCGTCATTACCAAACGTGTCATGCTCTCGTCCGTGGCGCGGTTGGCCACGACTGTTCCTTGTGAGATAGTTGTGCCACCGGAACAGGTATTGGATCGATCAAGATAAAGCGTGCCCACGCCCCCATTTTATGAGGGCACCGGCCCCAGAAATAGTCGTTGCGGCGGTTGGAGCACATCTTGAACCTTTGAGATCAGGCGGCTTCTTTCAAAATAGCACGGATAGGTGTTGGTGCAGTGCCCAGATATCCAGCAATCATCCGGGTGATGTGCTCGACAATATCGGCCTCGTCCGAGAGTGAGTGGCCGCAGTCATTGAGAACGATGGCATGGGTCAACGTCTCCACTGTCGTTACGCATATAAACGCAGCCGTATCGAGGTCATTGAGCTGAACGTCGTCCTTGCATTTCTCCAGATAATGCCGAACCAGATGGAGCGTGTCCTTTCGGATGGCTTCCACCTTGGCAAGTTTTCCAATACGGGGAACTTCTTCTTTCAAGATGCGGTGGAGCTCAGGATTAACCCGGTGCGCAGCAATCATCGCGCGAATGAGCTCCCGCATGCCACTATTCAGGTCGTCTGACGCGCGCTCTTGCATGGCATTTTCCAGCAGAGCCAGAATTTCACGATTGTGCCTTGCGACGAGCGCAGCCACAAGCGACTCCTTATTGGGAAAATACTGGTAGAGCGATCCAATGCTCACTCCCGCTACTGCAGCAACGCGATTTGTGCTGGCCCTCGCATATCCATCGCGCACCAAAACGCGAGCAGTGGCATCCAGTATCGCCTCGACGGTCATTTTCGACCTCTCTTGCGAGGCAGCTTTTCTGGGATTTGTAGCGTTGAGCTTGGCCATATTCTCGATTTCCTAATGCGAGTAGACAATGTGAGTAAAAGCTCACATATATTGTATAAATCGTCAACAATAAAGAATGTGAGCTCATTCAAGGCGCTCAAATGCCGAGATGGCGCTTCATTGTTCGAATTCGGAAAAACAAAGTAAGAGTTATATAAATGGTAGTGAAGTCTATCAACACTGTGATACTTGTTTCAGTAATGGTAGTTGGGGCTGGTTGTGTAAGCTCGGGACAAAGAAATCAAATTTCTGCGGCAGATTGTGTCGTTACAAAGTACACTCAGACATTCAATGAAAAATGCGGCACGCCTCGACTGGGTTGGAAGGGCGCGAACGGAAGCGATTTCATTATTAGATAATGATCGCACGCCACATGTTGATTAGTCTCGCGGCACCCTTCGCTTGAAAAAATGGAGGAGGGCAGTGCGTAGCCTAACATCCGAGGGGCTCCGTGGGCTTAATGAGGCCCTTGGCACCGAAGGGCTGTTGATCCATCTGTTCGAATATTTTTTGCCTGGATTGGCCATTCTTGATCACTGGATGATAGCCATAGGCGGACTCCAATTCAAAAGCTCACACTGAGTTTAGCATTGTATCCGTTCTGTTTGGCGCCGGAAGCAAACTGGCCGTTATAGGACAGGCCGAGTGTGGCGTCTTCGGTCAATCTGAAATCAAGTCCTGCTTCGATGAGAGCTGCATCTTCAGCGATCGGAAGCCCAGAGACTGTGAAGGCGTTTGAACCGATAAAGCTTGCGGTGGAAACCGGCGTGATGTCGCCATAGGCATGTCGCCAGCCAAGGTCGGTTCGGGCCGTTGCCGTGATGCTGCCAGAACAAACTCTGTCGATGCGCGGAGGCCGAGCGTTGAGAAGCTGGTATCCGTCGTGCCGGACTGAACCGAAAGGGCGGCAGCAGTCTGACCCGTTTCATCAAATCCATCGGTCTTCAGGCGAACATAGGCAAGACCCGCATAAGGCTCGAACAGGGCTTTGCCGTAGTGGATCTTATAGCCAAGTTCGCCAAAGAGCTGAACACTTCCAGCATCATAATCGCCGGTCAGATTATCGGCAAAGCCGGGAAAGGCGACAGAACGGTTCATGTCCATATCATGCCATGTATAGGCAAGACCGGATCGGAAAGCCAAGGCATGGCCATTGTTGAGCGTCCATTCGGTTCCCGCATAGGCGCCGAGTGTATAATTATCGCTGCTGCCCGATGAAGCGCGATCATCCCCATCGAAGCTGGAATGGCTGTAGCCGGCCAGAAGGCCGAGACGCCATGTGTCGAGGACAGTACCGTCGATACCGGTGACAAAGCCGCCAACAGAGGATTTTACCGATCCTGCATTGCTATTGCTATCCTGCCTCGTCCAAGCGCCATAGGCATAGCCCCAGGCGGTATAGAGATTTTGAGAAGGAGCAATGCCGACAGGGGCCGCGGCATCGATGGCAGAGGCTGAAGCCGAAACAGGCCTTTGCGCTTCGGCATAGGAAAGCGCATTGATCGGCGTTGCCGGAGCGCCGCCAAAGGCTTGTTGCAGACGACCAAGGGCTGCATTGCGAATAAACTGGCTGTCGTTGATCAAAACGCCCGTAGCGGTAGCATAAGCCTCGCCGGAAAGGCTGTCGAAAGCCGCACGCGCCTCATCGGCCGACAGCATCAGCAGGCTATTGTAGAGCGCAAGCGAAGAACCCGTCTGCTCCAGCGTATCCAGGCCGCCAGCCGTGGCATACTGATTGCGGGTCTGAGCGACCGTCGTAAAGAGGGCAGGGGAGGGCTGTTCAGGCTCAACCGGAATGGGACAGCCGGTATTCAGGCAGATTTTGAGATCTGCTGCGGTGTCACTAAAGGCAAGGCTCATATCGAGAAAGGCAGAGTTCGACATAACGCTTGCGAATTCACCACTGACACCGCCGTGGGTGGTCAGGATATGGTAGAGTTGACCATTCTGATAACTGGTTTCCGGATCGATGGTGGCAACCGAGACACTGCTGCCGGAAATTGTAGCAGTTCCCGCCACATCGACGCGATCGGAAGTGCCATTGCTGGCAATTTCGATCTCAAGAACTGAACCAGGTTTCAGCGTCAGATCGCCGTCGACAGTAAGCGTGCCAATGGAGTTGCCAGGAGCCAACCTGCTTCCCGGAGCGAGCGTGACTAGAGAACCTGGCCCGGAGCCTACGGACCCGTGTCCGCCGAGTAAGGCGCCATTCTCTATTAAGACGGAGCCGGCAAGCCGCGTATTATTCTTTGTGACTTCTGAGCCAACAATGAGCCCGCCTGAGAGAACAGACGTTGTTCCCGTGAAGGCTGATGACCGGCCATCATAAGCGAGGACACCGCCGCCTGATTTTGTCAGATTGCCGACGCCTTGGATTGTGCCTGTGAGTGAAAGTACGGTGCCAATAGCGGTGTTGATATATCCAGTCGACGTCACGTCGACGTTGCGTACCATTGCAAACGTTGCTGTCGTTTCGAGCGCACCGCCATTCAACACAAGATTGCTGGAAGAACCGCCCAAGTTTGCATCCGAAGAAACAGTCAGAACGCCAGCGTTTAAGGTTGTTGCGCCGCTATATGAATTGATGCCGGACAGCTCAACTATTCCTGAACCATCTTTTATTAGTCCGCCCTCTCCGGAGACCATTCCAGAAAGATGGAGATTGTAGCTGGCCGCGTTCAGTGTTAACGCCGAACCTGCTCCAAGTTTGAAATCATTATCTAATCCAACGGGCCCATCGATTCCAGACATGGTCACTGTGCTGCCGCTGTCAAGCTCGATCCCACCTATCAGCTGTGAACGGCCGGCAAGTTCCAAGACATTTGCCGAACCACGGAAGAGCAGAGCGTTAGAACGCGTCTGATGGTCACCCGACAACCCGCCGCTGATCGCACCAAAGTTGACGATTCGAGTATCGCCATTGGCGATGATCCCCACTCCGCCAGTCCCATCGTCGCCATCATTCCCATTTTGGGATGACAATTGAAAGCCGATACCGCCATCTCCACCGGCTCCGCCATTTCCTCCCAGGATCGTTCCAGCATTCGTCAGATTGTTCCCGGCATTCAAATAAATGCCGGTACCACCGTCGCCACCATTACCTCCGTTGCCCGCATATTTGAAACCGCTATTGCCCTTTCCGCCCCGTCCGCCGTCTCCGCCCGAGCCCCCTTGTATGAGGCCAACATTTAAGTGCGAAAGATCGGAGCCCTGTATCTGCAATCCGTCACCTCCGTCACCTCCCGAACCCGCACCCCCGGTGCCAGATGCCGGCAGACCTGCTCCACCAATACCTCCGTTGCCGCCCATTCCGCCTCGAATAATTCCATAGTTGTTCATCAGGCCGCCAACAATTGCGCCATTGCCGCCGGCTCCCCCGCCCCCGCCCCCGCCGTGATGATCCTGTCCTGACAGTTCGAGTCCGTTTCCGCCGCTGCCGCCACTGCCACCCAGAAGTAGGTCTGTCGCGGTGAGATGAAGGGCGATGTCTTCAAGCCCATTTGCGCCGCCGCCGCCACCGCCGCCGCCGGCACCGTAGCCACCCTTGCCGACGGCGTCCTGACCATTCCCGCCGTTGCTTCCCGGTGCGGTTCCTCCGGATCCGCCTTGGCCACCGGTGGTTGGCAGTTTACCTGCTTTGTCGACTCCATTGCCACCATTTCCGCCGTCGCTCCCAACACTGCCTCCGCCTCCACCACTGCCTTCGCCGTAGAAACCGGAATTGAAGTCTGGCGTAAGACCGGAGCCGCCTGCTACCCCGGATTTTCCTCCCTTTCCCCCTTGAAGCATGCTGAACGCCGCATCATTTTGAAAGAATTGGTCCGAGGCACCCCCATTACCGCCGGAGTGTTCGGCACTGAATGCTGTGATCGGTGAAAACAGAGTGAGGAAGAGCGTGGCTATCGCCGGTTTCGCAAAATAGAGGGGCGTTCTGGCAGACAAAATCCTTGAATCGGGAAGTTTGAAGCAAACAGGCGAGGAGTTCGTTGATAAGAACGTTGCTTGTGACAGGCGCAATCGAGAACTCCCAACCATTGTCATTCCCCCGAGAGCTGGCCAGATTTTAACTGTTATCGTTGAGTCCTTACTGACGCACAACGGACCGAACAATACGGCAGATGCCGTATTTTTTGAGGGTACGAAGGGTTTTCTGGATCAGCTCAGTAAACGAGACGCGCGTCCACTGCGCCGCTTGGCGTTGTTATAATAGTCGGACGCCTGCTGTACGGAGCGATGACGCGATTGTTCCATCGCTTCCGGGAGCGGAATACCACGATTGGCGGCTTCGGTGAGATAGCCGGAGCGTAACCCGTGCGCTGAAAACTCCCTCGGTTCAAGCCCTGCCATTTGCACCCGCTGTTTGACGATCCGGTTGACGGCGCTTGGTTCGAGCGCTCGCGTGGACACATTGCCCCAGCGATCGACTTTTCGAAACACGCTGCCCTTGTCGATCCTGGCTGCTTCCAGCCAGCGGGTGAGGGCTTCGACGGGTCGGCCGGTCAGATAGACGATTTCATCGTGATCGGCACCACTGGTTTTGGTGCGACCAAGATGGATGCCGAGCGAGGGGAGGGGAAGGCCGTCTTCATCGGTGACAGGGGGTTGTTTGATGAGCTGTTCTACACGCAAGCCGGCGACTTCGCTGCGCCTGCGCCCGCCCGAAGCAAAGGCTACCATCAGGATTGCCCGATCCCGGATAGGGGTTAGATCCTCGCCGGAACAGGTTGCCAGCAGCTTGCCCAGAATATCGCCGGTAATCGCATGGGCACTCTTGCGGCTGCGCGGCCGGTTCGGGGCGCGCACCGCAAGCCGGATGGCCGATTTGACGGACGGTGATGAAAACGATCCCTCCAGACCGCGCCAGCGGGTCAGCGTCGACCAGTTGGCGAGACGCCGGCGCACCGTTGCCGGCGCATGCGGCCCGGATACACGCAGAAAGCCTTGTCGGCGCAAGTGTGCTTCCACGCCGGCCGGCATGCCGTGCTCGGATTCGATCTCACGTTGCTGGGGGCTCCACAAATGATGCGCGATGAATTTCAGGAGCAGGGCTTCCGGCGCCGGGAAGGGAAGGGGGCTGCCGGTTGCGGCCATTGACCAAGCTTCGAGATAGGCAAGATCCGAGGTCAAGGCGCGCAGCGTGTTTTCCCCCATGCCTTCATTGACCAGATGGCGCAGTGTCTCGACATCCTCATCCGTCAAAATGCCAGCCAGCATGTCGCGCCGGTTCATCGGCAAAACGGCGGCAATCGTGTCGAGTTGTTCTGCCCGGCTCTGGACAGGCAAGCGGTCTGGTCTGGTCATTGCACGATACTTCTCGATTTAAAACTTGCGGAAAACCCGGAAATTCCGTACATTACGGAAAACGGAGGTTGATCATGACATCCACAGTAACAGCCGCAGCCATTTCCAAGAATTTTGGCGCTTATCAGGACGCTGCCGTGCGCGATCCGGTTATCATTACCAAGAACGGTCGCCCGCGCACTGTTCTGCTCGCTTACGAGGATTATCTGCGTTTGATGCGACGGGAGCGTCGCGTCGAATTGACCGCTACGCTGACCGAAGATGATCTCGCGGCTGTTGAAGCCGCCTCGATGGAAGCAGGCCTTGAGCATCTCGATCGTGAACTGAACGAAAAATAGCATGATTCCGAGTGAGCCCAAGGTCGGTTGGATTTTCAGATATTCGTATTTGTGGCACTGGCAGTTCGAGCAGGGGCGGGAAGAGGGCGACAAGGATCGGCCTGTTCTCGTATTGGCTATCACAACGACACTGGAAGACGGATCGCCGGTTGTCAGGGTTTTGCCCGTCACCCACACGCCACCGCAACGGGCTGACCAGGCAATTGAAATTCCCGCTGCCACCAAACGCCGCCTCGGACTGGACGATGAGCGTTCCTGGATCGTGCTCAGCGAAAGCAATCGCTTTGTCTGGCCGGGACCGGATCTGCGACCTGTCGATGGTGATACCGGCTATTACGGTCCGGTGCCACCGGCGCTGTTTGCCGAGATCCGAGACCGTTTTGTTGCACTCGCTCGTAGCGCGAGTCACCGGCAAGTACATCGCTCTGAATAGGTTCTTGCGCGTTGTTAAACAGCCGCCTTTGCCCTGACTTTCGCTGATTTGCGGCGTCAAATCAATAAGCTTCGATAACCAATCTAATCATGTATTTTTCGAACTAAGGTTGCCAACAACGCGTATGGGTTCCAGTCGGCGGCCGTCTGTGAGTTCTGACGAATAGTCAAGAACGGCTAGTCGTCGCCGAGACGGGGTCGCGAGTGGCACTCATTTGCCGAGACTGTCTTGTGGATGCCTCCGCCCGAGATCAACGTCAAGCTCTTCTAGAGTGAACAAGATAAGCGATCACATCGGTAGGACTACGATGATGGTGATGATCCATAAGCTTTAACAACAGGCGAAAGTGGCTTTCAGGTGCGTGCTCAACCTCATAATCAGAGATTGTGATCAGCACGATAACTGAAAAGGGTGATTGTCGCGTTTGTGGAATTGTCGGAAAAGACCGCGGAAAATCGCGCCGGATGGGTTACAATGAGAAGGTTTGTGCTGAGCAAAGTAGACAAGGCGCATTACTAACAAGGGAGCATTTCGATGGAAACGCCGCTTAGAATTAGAAACGTTCTGCTAAGAGCTTTCCTGATCAATCTGCTATTTATCATCTTTGTGTGGTTGATGTCGCTCAGCGGCATTAAACAAGTATGATGTCCGTCTTTTTTGGCTTTAGCGTCGATCAAACCCACATGTACATGGCCAATATCACCGGGTTCTGGAAGATTCTGAACGGCGTCCTTTTCCTGAGCCCCGCAATAGCGATCCAATGGGAATATCGTGCAAAGAGATGACCATGATAAACTTGGCAACATTTTGCGACCCAGTCGCGTAAATGGATATGGACCGTAGCGTCGCCAGTCTCGTGAAGCAAATGGAGTTCGGCCCGTGGTGCTTCGCAGCGAAGAAGTTCTGTGAAAGCACGAACGATCCCCGCGCTTGCGCTGTGGGAATGAGTTAGGCTTCCAGTTGGTGAAGTAGATCGAGGTCATTGAATTCGGTGAACGGGCCAAGTGCCTTGTTTGAAATTGGGTAGTCTGTGAGAAGTCGCCCATTTACGCCGGTTGTGGAACGTAGGCGCTAGTGACGGCAGCAATAATTATGCATCTACGGGAAGGCTTCTCTGGTTGGTCGGGCCTGGGTCAGCATTATTCGGGCCAATGCCTCTGGTTCCAGTCGAGCTACGTTGTGGCCACAATCGAGAGAAAAGGTTGACCAATCCGTTTCCTCGCTCAAGCTTTGGTAAAGGTCGAGGAATGGACTTCCATCCCATCCATGTGCGCCAACGAAGACCTTACGAGGTATTTCACGCCAGCGTCCGGTTAAAGTGATTGACTGGAGAAGTGTCGCGATCGGTTGTGGGCGGCATCGTGGGTCCAGATTGGAAGGCGGGGCACAATTCAGCCCGTCACCTTTTGCACCTGCGATGAACATGTCTCGAAAGCGCGGTGTTGTCAGCGACCAGACCGAGTCGCCGGTTTCTGGGACATAAGCGTCAACATAGACCAGTGAACGGATGCGCGACGGAACGGCGTCCGCTACGCCGCTCACGATCATTCCTCCGTAGGATTGCCCGACAAGGATCAAGTCGTCACTATGCGACTTCACGACATCAACGACCTCGCTTACATGAGTTTCAAGATTGGCCGAAGGGGCAGGTGTATCACCGAGCCCCGAAAGTGTGATTGGCACAACTATGTGCCCGTGCCCTGCGAGGATATCCGCTACTTTCTGGTAGACCCAACCGCCCTGCCAGCCTCCGGCTATCAGAATGAAAGTGGCCATAATAATCGTTCCTATCGTTGGTGCGGTAACGAACTGAAGAATAGACCGCTTTTGCGCCCAAACCGGTCATTCAGCGTAATCGCAGATAGAGCGTCGTTCGAACGCGGCTCTGTCCAGAGGATCATAGTCTCATTGTCAAAATATTTTACTGTGTCGAAGGTAATTAAAAGTTTTCTCTGTGCTGAAAAGACCTCTGCCATGATTGCGCCAACGTCGCCTGGCCATTGCTCGAACACCGCAAGTGTCAGATGGGGCAGATATCCTAATTCCAGCATCGAGCCTTTCGGTTCAAATACGCTCGCCACATCCCAAAGCTTCAGGATTTCAACTGCGGTAGCGTTGCAGCTTTTCAAGCTGACTCCATAGGGCATTCATTGCCTCCACCGGGTGTTTCTTTTCGACCCTACAGCAACTAGGTGTCGCCGGTCGAGCGTTCGCTTTGGGCCTCATAACTGCCAATTGCAATACCTCAGTGTAGCTCAGCGGAAGCTAGAAGCTCACTGAGCTTGGCGTTGAACCCGTTTTGTTTGGCGCCGTATACGAACTGGGCAATCGCTCTTGCGTTGGTACCAATTATTGGTACAATCGCGTAAAGGAGTGAATATATGTCACGAAACACATCAGTTACCCTCGGTGATCACTTCGCCAATTTCGTCGATTCACAGGTGAGGGGAGGGCGCTATGGCTCTGCCAGTGATGTTGTGCGTGCAGGATTGCGCCTTTTAGAAGAACATGAAACGCGCGTTAGGTCCTTGCAGGAGGCGCTGATTGCGGGCGAAGAGTCTGGTCAGTCGAAGCCCTTGGATCGTGAGGGCTTCCTGCAGAGAATGAAGACGAAGCATGCGCTTTGATGGGTATCAGCTTACACCGCTTGCCGAGGCCGATCTCGAAGATATCTGGGTTTACACCTTACGCGAATGGTCATTAGAGCAAGCAAACAGCTATATCACTGACGTCATGGATGCTTTTGAAGGGTTAACGGACGGGAGCAAGCGTGGTCGGTTGACGGACATCCGACCAGGTTATCTCAAATATGCCGTCGGATCCCATGTGATCTATTTCCGGGAGCACGAGAACACGCTGCTTGTTGTGCGTATTTTGCACGGGCGTATGGATGTTGGGCGGCACATGTAACGCATATTGTGTTGCATTATCGAAAGTTCCAATGACGGAGGATTGTCTATCACATTGATTGAAAGACGGCCTCTCGGCCGAATGATCGGTCAGGCGCTTAGCGACGAATGAGACCAAAACCGTGGGCTTCATCTAAAAGGTGACGAACGGAGGAAGGCTGCCATTTCCTCCCACCGCGCGTCGGCCGCTCTCCCATCTGATCGAGCTGGGCCGCGATATCGCGAAGCGACAATCCGGGATCGGCAATCGCAATTGCGGCGACCAGTTTCATCAGGTGATCAGAAGGAATGCGGCGAGGGGATCGGGCAACAAGCTTCTTGTCGGCGATTTTTTCGCGGACGAGACGATGCACGGCGCGGCGCAGACGCTCGACCGTCCAGTCATGTCCGCGCCTATTGAGCACCTGTACGATATTCTCCCAGCTGTGGACCGGGCGCATTTGTTGCACCAGAGGCAACCAGGTCTGTGCCGAGGTGATCAGTTCATCGAGATAGCGTTTGTTGCGCGCTTGAGATACCGCCCGGATCGCTTCCGGCTTGCGCTCTCTCAAGCCGGGATTTCCCGGAAGCTTGCCGCGCGCCTTTGCAGCTTTGATCCCCGCTTTGGTCCGTTCTGCAATCAGCGCGCGTTCGAGCTGTGCAACGGCGTCCAGCACCTGCAGAGAAAACATGCCTTGCGGCGTGGATGTGTCGATGGGATCACGGATAGATCGAAAGTGGATGCCGCGTTGTTCGAGATCTTCGATAACCTGCAGAAGGTGACTGACCGAGCGGGCGAGGCGGTCCAGCCGGACCACGACGAGAACGTCACCGGCAACGAGTTTCGAAAGCAGCCGGGTCAGGACCGGGCGGGCGAAGTCCCGGACCCCTGCTCCTGAAAGATGCGATCACAGCCAGCTGCCCGCAACTCGTTCTGTGCATCATGGACCGGATCGTCGGTCGAGACGCGTGCGTAACCGATGAGGCGAGCGGGACGGGGCAACGCACTGGTGGCCTGACGTTTTTGACATGGCTGTTTCTCCCGCGCTTGAAGCGACTTTGTTCAAATAAGGAATGCATGAGGAAATGGTTAGTTGCAAGCGAGTTTTACTATGCAATTTAACCGCCATCAGAAGCGATTTTAATGGGTAGACGAGAAACCCTCATCAAAACAACCGTTGCGCGCCAGCGGCCTACCTAAGTTAAAAGGTCCAAATCTATAAACAGGGAGAGGGATGGATAAGCTGGAATGATCACGGTAGGCGGCGAAAAGAGATAAGCCGAGAGCCTCGGTAGATACCGAGCAATCCGTAGTATGATAGCTCGTCCTTGGCGAAAAAATGAAAGGTAAGAACACTTGGCGTCCCTTGCGGAGAACAGTGCCGTGAGAAGGGCTTCAAAAGAACTGTTTTCCTAAAATAGGTGCGACCGATTGGAGAAAATGTCAACTCGACGATACTTTAAATCCTTAGATTGTGGCGGGAGATACGTTCCTTGATCTGCCATTTGCTTTTGCTTCAATGGCAGTGTTAATTGTCGTTCAATTGGGGTGGGGGCATGATACAGAATCGATCGTTTCTTTTCTTGATAACAGGGTTTGTTGTCAGCGTTCTTGTTACGGGCTGCGCGGTATCCGATGTCGGGCCGATCAATCGTTCAACGTCTCAATTATTCGCGTTTAACAATCATTTCGTTCCCGATCACGGGGATGATGGCGCAATGATAATTGGCCTGGCGTTTTCTGGCGGCGGCACTCGGGCTGCCGCTTTTGGCTATGGAGTTATGCGGGCGCTCGACGATACGATAGCGGACGAATATCCCTATGAGCGAAGCCTGGTCGATAATATCAGGATAATATCGGGGGTGTCTGGAGGTGCGGTTCTTGCGGCCTATTTTGGCATGAAAGGGCGCGATGATTATCGGGATTTCCGTGAAACGTTTCTGGTCAGGAACGCTGAAGAACGCGTGCGCACCAATGCATTGTCGCCAGCAGTCGCCATTGGCGTTCTGAATGGCGGCGCAAATGACCGATCCTCGCTTGCCCGTTGGCTCGACGACAATATTTTCCATGGTGCGACCTATTCAAAGTTTGACTGGTCCAATGCGCCATCGATCTGGATCTCTGCATCGGATATCTACAACCGGGTTCCATTTCACTTCAGCGTAGAAACCTTTGCAGCACTGTGCAGTAATCTGAAGGATCTGCGGATTGCTGACGCAGTCGCGGCGTCCGCGGCGGTTCCGGTCGTTTTCAAGCCCATTTCGGTTGCATCCAACCATGGTGCCTGCACCTATCGCCAGCCCGATTGGCTAAGCCGGGTCATGGCCGATCCCGAGGCGTCGTATAGGTTGAAGGCCTATGGGCGCGCACTGCACACTTACCGGTCGAACAATGTGAATTTCATAAAATTGCTCGATGGCGCGCTGACCGATAATCTGGGGCTTACGCCATTTGCGATGGCCAGAGCCTCGGCGCAAACGCCCTATGGGCCATTGTCGCTTGCCGATGCCGTGAAGCTGAAGACTTTTCTTTACATTGTCGTGGATGCTGGCCGTGAGATGGAATATCCATGGGTAAAGGAGCTGCAAGGGCCAGGGATTTCTGAAATCCTCGGTGCGGTTACGGATACTGCCATTTCCTCGTCGGTCAGGGAAGGGTTCGATGCGCTGAAGCTGGCGACAACGCAATGGCGCGACGAACTCATTGCATATCGGTGCGGCCTGTCTGCAGCCACGGTAGCGCGCTATCGCGGCTCGTTGAAAGGATGGAACTGCCGCGATGTCCGGTTTCATGTACAACGCCTGTCGATACAAGATCTTCCCGCTGGCATGGCTGCAAGTTTCAATGAAGTGCCAACCCGCTTCGTGCTTCCGACAGAACAGGTGGATCAGGTGATTGCCGCTGGTCGCGTGGCGTTTAAAAGAAACGCCGTCCTCCAGAACGCCATTCGCGAAGTCCAGTCCGATGCAGGCGTCAAGAAACCGGTTAGCCCGAATATGCTCCAACAAAATCTATCATCGTCTGAAACACTGGCGTCGGGGCCATTGTAGCGCCAGCACCAACCCGGTTCTCGCAATATTACCATTTATGACTGCCGATCCGAGGCCACAGAATATACCATGATCAAACTGCTTTTTATGTTTGCCTGGGCATCGCTATGCTCGATGATTGTGTTATGGGCGGCAATGGCGCTCTGGTTTCATTTGCAGGTGGGGCAGACGATCAAAATCTGTGTCATGGCCCTGACCGCGCTTGTTCTTGCAGTTTATATCTCGGTCCTGTTTTCACCGCGTTCGAGCAGCCAGTTGATAAGCTTCAGTAACGTCGCATTCATCTGCCTCGGTTCCCTCTTTCTGGTCTCCTGGTTTTCGATGAAGCCCTCGCTCACGCGGGATTGGGCGGCAGATGTCCAGCACACGGTGACAGCGGATGTTCAGGGCGACGAGGTGACATTTCACAACATTCGTGACTTCACATGGAATGACAGCCGGATATTTGTGCCGAGGTGGAAATCCGGGACGTACAGGTTGAACGAACTCAATTCGGTGGATGTCATCTTGTCTTACTGGACGCATCCGGCCATTGCACATACATTGATTTCATTCGGCTTTGCAGATGGTCGCCATCTGGTGTTCTCAGCCGAAATCCGCAAGAAAAAAGGTCAGGAATTTTCTTCGCTGGGTGGCTTTTTCAGAAGTTTCGAATTGGCGATGATAGCGGCGGAAGAACGGGACATTGTTTATTTGAGAACCAATGCCCGCGACGAGCGCGTCTATCGATATCCGGTCGATGTTGATCAAGAGCTTATGCAGGCGATGTTGCTCAAATATATCGAAAAGGCCAACGATCTTGCCAGAAACCCGGCCTTCTACAATACACTTACGTCCAATTGCACGACGGTCGTTTTCGACCTTGTTCGCCTGCTGGAACCAGGTTTTCCATTTGATTACAGGATTTTGCTCTCCGGCTATCTGCCGGAGTTTCTCTATGACAATGAGCTGCTCATGAACAGCGACCTGCCGTTCAGTGAAATCCAGCAGCGCGCCTTGCTGACGCCGGTTCGCTCGATGGAGCGCGAACAGTTTTCTACGGTCATCCGGCAGCCTGCCGGTACTTAGCCAGGCCGGATATATGCGAGACGTGCGCTAGCTTATGTCTTGCTTCGTGTTTGCGTATTTTTTTAGCAGGCGAAGTTTGGGAAACGTCAAGAACGATTTTGGCGGATCGACCAGAGCCGACAATGCGCGCGCATAATCCAGCACCAGACCGGGCGTCCACGCCATGGATTCTGCGCGTTTGCGCATCAGTCCCGCTGCCCATAGCTCAGGATAAATGATCGCGCGCAACGCTGTCATTATTGGCCAGTTGTGGTCACGATAAACACCTTCCAGCGCTGCATCCAGAGCATCAGCGACTGCACTTGAGCAATTGCGGTTTGTGAGATTATAGGTGTTGTCTGCGCTGTAATGTTGCCAGAATGCATTCAATCGCGATGCGTCGATATTCTTAATCACCACCTGCACCGTCGATTGGCACCATTCGGCGGATTCTTCCTGATAGCTTGGCAGGAAACGTCCGGGCACATTGTTGTCTGCGGTGGCGCGTAATGTCCGGGTGAATTCGTCCGGCGATCGGTCGATCTCGACTGCCGGATAATGGCTGATATAGACGTGTGGGGCCATTTCCAGAGCCGCATGGCCTGTGGAAATGACGCCGTTTGTATCGACGGCTGCGATATATCGATTGATGGCCCTTTGATGAAGCGGGGTCATGACCTGACCTGTGGGAGTCCAGACATGGACGATCAGCTCGCTGCGATTGGCAGAATGGGCGAGGGAGCTGGAATCCGGCTTGTTCCAAAAAGGATTTCTGTTGAAGATACTGCTGATCGATGCGCCTTCTTCCAGCCGTCGCACCCGTGTCGCAATGTTCAATATGCCAAGGCTGGTAAGGATCATGACGGCGCCGACATTGAAGGCAACTGTTCCGGCGTACCATGTTGGCCATGGCTGAAGCGTTGCAATGGCGATGCAAACTTCCGCAATGCCGCCCATCAACCCCAGCCGCCAGCGGGGATAGCGGACAACCCATGCACTGCCAATGCGCACACTGCCATCCACAAGGAAGCAGAACCCCAGCACCATCGCAAGCGTGAAGTGGCTGGCGGGGGTGGCGCTGAGGATCAGCAAGGCGACCGCGAACAACGCGATACCCTGCACGACACGCATTCGTCTCGCCGTTCCCTGACTGAACGCGGCAGCCAGGAGGCCGACAGCCGCCTCCGGCAGCAGGAAATAGCCAAAAAAGCGCGACGGAATGATCGTCTTTCCGTCCAGCGCATCTATAGCGATGAATGTGCCGAGGAGAAGCCAGACGCCGCCGGTAATGAGCAGTATTTTCCAGTGCCGCTGGATAATTTCGCGACCAAGGAGAATAAGAACGATGCGTATCATGCCTGGGGGTCTCCACTGGGTTTAAGCGTGCGCTTTACGATCAGGGCGAACACCATGAAAACGACGCAGACCATTCCCACAAAGGTCGGTAGGCCGTGCTGCATCACGTCCAGAAAACCGCCTGCCAGCATCGGTCCCACCAAGGCGCCACCGCCCCAGAACAGCCCCATCGCCGCATAGACGCTGATAAGGTCCGCCCCACGGAACTGCGAGCCGATTATCGCGAGCATTGTCGTATAAATGCCAACGAAAATTCCGCCCCAGATGAACAATGCCGGGTAGGCCAGCCAGCTCACCGATAGAAGCAGGGGCCAGAGAAATGCCGTTATTGCGGAAACCGCCGTTAGGGCGATCATCAGTGTAACCCGGTTCATCTTGTCTGATAGCCAGCCGATGGGAAGCTGCAGCGCAATGGCACCGACCATGAGAACCGTGATCAGTTGTGCACCTTCGGTTTCGTTCCAGCCGAGCCGCATGGCATAAATGGCAAGGAAAGACAGTCCGGCTGTTTCAACTGCCGAATTGATTGCCGTTGTTCCCATGGCAATGGGCGACAGTCGCATCATACGCAAGAAATTTGAGTGTTTTTGCTGGGCCATTTCAATCTGTCGAAGTCCCGGCAGACTCATGATGACAAAGGCGAGGAGGGCAACGACCGCCCCGATTGCAAATGGCACCAGCCCTTCAAACCCCGTAAACGACAGGATCAGCGGGCCGCCGGCAAAACCCAGCGAGAGCGACGCCGTATAGGTCGCCATGATGCGTCCGCGATTTTTATTGTCGCTCAGCTCGCTGGCCCAGGTTTCCGTCAATACGAACAGAATTTCGGCAGAAATTCCCAGCAGGAAACGCAACGGAAACCAGAACCAGAAACTAGGCACCATTGGAAACAGGATCAGAAGCAACGCTGATGAAAGTAGCGCGGCCATGATGAGATATTTGGGCTTGTAGCGGATAGCCAGTCCCGAAAGGAAGGGTGCTATGCACAGGACGCCGAGCGCATGCATGGCGGCATTGGCACCGACAAGCGTTTCCGTCAGCCCGCTTTTGATAAGCATATGCGCCACCAGCGGAGCCGTCAGGCTGTAAGTGAGCCCGAAAATTGACGCTGTCGCAATTATGATGGCAAGGGAAAGGAGCGAACTTTTTTCACTTGAGCGTTGTGTTTCAACGCTGTCGACTTCTGCTTCCAGTCTCAATTCTTTGCCCCAACCCAAAAGAATAGAATCGATGATACCCCATTGTCCAATACACCGCTCTTCGTAATCAATTAGTAAAGCCGAAATTGCAAAAATTCTACATAGAGGCCTCCCCGAAAAGGGTAAAACGGTTTTCGGAGAAGACTTGTGCTGAAAAGAGATTTTAAAACATTGATCTATTTCATTCAGATCGGTCGTCACACTCTGTGTAACTTCGAATAAACGCCGCGATAAACCAGAGGACCTATATCCAATTCCCTTCTAGAGAACACGGTTTATTTACGCCCTCTATATAATGAGTTGCGCCAACGTATTTTTTGGGGGGGCGTTCATGGCAACATTACTGGGGATGTCGATTTACGTATCATTCTTGGCATTTTGCTTTTTCGGGGCGCTTTTATATGCCTGCGGCTGGCTCCTTCTGAAGCTGCGGGGCCTGCGGGCGTTGAAAGATCCGACTTCGGTGCCCATTGGTGCCTTTGTCGGCACGATATCCACCGCATGGGCTTTGTCTCTCGGCTTCGTCGCGGCAGATGCATGGACACTCAATTCTCGAGCGGATCTCGCGACCAGCAACGAACGGTCTGCGATATTTCGAATGTTGGGGACTGCTCATCCCACGGTCCTGAACAATGAGAGACTTAAGAACGCAGTGGAAACCTATCGGAATCTGGTGGTGTCAGATGAATGGGGAGCCGACGACAATATCGTGCCTTCGCCCAAGGTGGAGAAGTCGCTTCTTGCCATTCGTTCCGTTGTCCAGACGGTGGCCAGCGACGGCACGCCCTCTCCGATCGTATCCCAGCTCATTCATGATTTTAACGAGCTTCAGAATGCGCGCAATGATCGCATCGCTATCGCTAATACGTCCATCGACCAATATAAATGGTATCTTGTACTGGCGCTGACATTCCTGACTATCGCCACTATTGCCTCGACCCATGCGGATCGGGTGCGGGCTGGGAGGCATGCCTTGCTACTTTATTCGGCAACGGCTTCGATCAGCTTGTGGATTCTTGCGATCCATGCCAATCCATATATCGGCACCGAAGAACTAAATCCCACGCTGTTGTTTTCAAGCCAGCGTAGCTGATCAGGCACGTTCTCGAGCGGTCATCACGATGAACGACCGCTGTTAACAAGCTGCATGTGGCAGTTTATAAGTAAGCGCGATCCAGTTCATGCTTAGTGCGGTCGAAGAGTTGGAGGTCCCTCCGTGAATAGTATCATAGCAGCCGCGATGCGCGCCCACTGCGCCGCTTAGCATCGTTATAATAGTCGGACGCCTGCTGCACGGAACGATGACGCGATTGGTCCATGGCTTCGGGGAGTGGAATGCCGCGATTGGCGGCTTCGGTGAGATAGCCAGAGCGGAGGCCGTGGGCTGAGAATTCTTTTGCATCGAGACCTGCCATTTGCGCGCGCTGTTTGACAATCTGGTTGATGGCGCTCGGTTCGAGCGCTCGCGCCGAAACATTGCCCCAGCGATCGACTTTTCGAAACACGCTGCCTTTGTCGATTTTTGCCGCTTCCAGCCAGCGGGTGAGAGCCTCGACAGGCCGCCCGGTCAGATAGACGATTTCATCGTGATCGGCACCACTGGTTTTGGTGCGACCGAGATGAATGCCGAGCGAGGGGAGGGGAGAGCCGTTCTCATCGGTGACCGGTGCCTGTTTGACCAGCTGTTCTACACGTAAGCCGGCGACTTCGCTACGCCGACGACCGCCCGAGGCAAAGGCCACCATCAGGATGGCCCGATCCCGCAGAGCCGTTAGATCCTCTCCGGAACAGGTTGCCAGCAGCTTGCCCAGAATATCGCCGGTAATCGCATGGGCACTCTTGCGGCTACGCGGCCGGTTCAGGGCGCGCACCGCAAGCCGGATTGCCGATTTGACGGCAGGCGATGAAAACGATCCTTCCAGACCGCGCCAGCGGGTCAGCGTCGACCAGTTGGCCAGACGCCGACGGACGGTGGCCGGCGCATGCGGCCCCGACACGCGCAGAAAGCCTTGTTGGCGCAATTCCTCTTCCACGTTGGCTGGCATGCCGTGATCGGGTTCGAGTTCACGTTGCTGCGGCCGCCACAAATGATGGGCGATGAATTTCAGCAACAGGGCTTCAGGTGTCGGGAAGGGGAGGGGGCTGCCGGTCGCAGCCAGCGACCAGGCTTCGAGATAGGCCAGATCCGAGGTCAGGGCACGGAGCGTGTTTTCGCCCATGCCTTCATTGACCAGATGGCGCAGTGTCTCGACATCCTCATCGGTCAAAATGCCTGCCAGCATGTCGCGGCGGTTCATCGGCAAAACGGCGGCAATCGTATCGAGTGTTTTGGCGCGGCGTTCGACGGCGGAAACGGGCACTGATGGCACGGGCAAAACTCCTTGATTGACCTGAAAGCGGCTTTCTGCGGCACAGCTTTTAAACCCTGACCTTTCACCGATTTGCGGCTTCAAATCAATCACCTACGATAACCCTTACTTATCGGAGGTCAAAAGCCCAACCCAGAAGCATCACCAGTGCCGGACATTAAATATTCCCTGGTGTCCGTTTGAGAACTTGTTTACCATAAATTCAATGCGTTACGAACTCGATCATTTGCCTCTGAAGACCTTGCTGTTGCCGCTGGCGCGTGCCAGTGCAGGATTGGCGCGTCTCGACGAGCGTCTTGCTCCTTCTTCGGTCGGCACGGGGCTGATCGAACGGCTCCATTTTGCCGATGCCTGCGCCTCGCTGTGGCTCGATGGCGAGCTGGTCGAGATGGAAGATCTCGTCCTGCATGAGGCAGCGCGCGATATCCGCTCACCCAGTCATGCGCTCACCATTGCCCGCGATGTGTTGCAGACAAGGCGTCGCATTACAGCGCAGCCGCCGGACTGGGCGCTGAGCCCGAACGGTCTGCGCAGCCTCCGAATTGGTGGGCAGGCGTGGCCTGCATCCTCTCCTGGGGATGGCATCCTCGCGGAGAGCGAAAACGCCGCGGTGCACGATGCGGCGGTCAGCTGGCGAGGCGGGGAGGGGAGAAAACATCGTTGGGGTGATAGGTTCGACCTGCCCGGCATCGATCTTGACGCCATCGACGCGGTGCTGGCACGGTCCGAAGACGTTCTCGCCAAAGCGAGACAGAAGCAGCGGTTTCCGAAACCCGAGGCCGACCCGCTGATCCGCGATCCCGACTGGGATGAGGACGAACGGCTCGACGAATGGCGGGCGGTGTTACGTTCAATCAGCGATTTGCCGCCGGTTTTGCAGGCCATCCTGGCACTCGATGCCTGGAACGAGCTCGCGGTGTTGCAGCGGGCGCCGTGGCTGGGCCGTCAGCTGGCAGCATCGCTGCTCCGGCGGGAAGGGCTGACGACTCAGGCGCATTTGTTAGCCTTCAGTATGGGCCTGAAAACCATCCGCGTCGAACGGCGGCGTCATCGTAATTTCGAAACCCGGATACTCGCCAATCTCGAGGGGCTGATGGCGGGTGTCGAGCTAGGGTTCAAGGAGCATGACCGGCTGCGGTGTTGTCACGTTAAGTTTCTCTGACCGGAAAGGCCCGTGGCTCGTAGATATTCAGGCGAAACAGGCCGCAATTTTCCATGCATCGAAAGCTTCGAGGCGATGGTAGCGAATTGTGTGTGCGGCTCGGCGACGAGATGGAACAGAGAAACAATTGCGGGTCGCTGAGTGCATGGAGACGAACCGTTGCAACGCTCCAGGCGACCGATGACCTTGCATGGTTCGCTCCCGTTTCCTAAACGGCAGATGGCTATTTTCGGCCCGATTATTGAGGCCCTTGTGCGACCAATGGTCAAGGCCGGGCGCCACTTCTGCCTTTGCTGCACCGTAGGAGCGGAGCTTATCGGTGATGATCCGTTTGGGAGCAAAGCCATAGCGCTTCATTAACGCCACGAGCAGTCGCTTTGCCGCCCTTTTATCACGCCGCTTCTGCAAGATTTCTTCGAGAACGGAGCCATGTTGATCCACCGCACGCCAGAGCCAGAATTTCTCTCCAGCGCATTTGACGACCACTTCGTCCAAATACCAAATATCGCCAGGGCGCGCCTGACGCCGCCGCAAGTTGCGTGTGATCTGGGGTCCGAACTTGGCGATCCAACGACGAACTGTCTCGTATGATACGTCAATTCCACGCTCAAGCAGCATTTCTTCAACTTCACGCAGACTAAGGTTGAACCGCAGATAAAGCCACACCGCATGAGCAATAATCTGTGGCGGAAAACGGTGACGCTTGAAGATGATATCTGATGTCTGCATCGCCAAAATTTACGCCCAAACCGTCAGGCAGGCAACTGTAGCCCAGTTAACGTGACAACACCTAACCAACACATGTTCCTCTCCTTCAATCTCGTAGATCGGATTGAGCCGCTTCGCCGGGATGGGGGCGAACGTTTTATGTATTAGGGGAATGACAATACGTGTTTTCAGCTCATCCAGTAGATCAGCCTGTACGTCGAGCACATAACCCCCGCCCGGATTGGGGTAAACGTCATATCTTGCCATTAGAATTGACGGTAACTTTCAAGAGGCAAGCCATTCGCTTCGACGTAAGCATTAGAGCTTTGTATAGCTGGACGATTTTCTTCTTTCCAAAGTGCTGACTTGGCGGCAGCGAGCGCCTGCGCAATTCCGCTCTCGGCCGCACGGGAAATATTTATTTTATGTCGGCGCGCTTCGGAAAGAAGCTCAATATCGATTGAGAGATTGGTTGCGCGCTTGAATGTCCGGGCAGATTCCTGTTGTGGCATAAGACATGCTCCTTTGGTAAGCAGAATATGCGCATATTTATGTGCATTCAACTAAAAACTGTATGGAACCTGAAGGCAGATAATGCTGCCGAACTGGTCGCATTTATGTGCATGGTCACGGTCTTACGATGTATAGCCCCGCGTTCCATTAAAGACGCTGGGTTGAGCGATACACGAACAACTGACACGATCCGGTCTCGAACGAGATATGCGAAACTCTGACTGGCAATCAGATGGCACGACCAGCAGCGGAGTGGGAACAGTTGTCTGAAAACTGGTTCCTGACGCTGCACCGCAACTTAATAGGAGGGAAACGGCTTGTAGCCTTTAATATTAACGACTGCGCAGAAGATGGTCTTCAGACAGGGAAATCGCAACCAAGTCCATCACGGCGCATATTGCTGGGACTTTGCGCAGATCGTTATGAACTGTAAGTCAAGTCTGTTTTCGAACCAAATGTTCCAGGCTATGTCGACGCTGCAATCGTCAGCACATGGTTTGAAAAGCAGGGTGAAGAAGTAGGCGATCATAGGGGCCACACAACATGGGGGCGCAATCAGGCGCAAACTTCATCGAAAGCTTAGTGCTGATGCGATCACAACCTAGATAGTTCTCTCCTTGTCGGGACGACTAAACGGTCGTGCTCTTACTGAGCACTCGACGGTCGTCGCTCAGTTTCAGGCTACGGCAGTAATTCGGACGCTGCGGTTCAATATGTGCCTTGCATGCTGAATAAACAAAACGAAGCTTTGAGGTTTTTTGCAATCCGAGCGCCGCCTTTGCTGTCAGTTCGGATTTTCCGAGACGACTCGAAGTTGCGCGCGCTATCTGGCGCGTCGTTTTCCATCGAATTGACACATGATGGAACTTTCTGGCAACTTCCCTGGAGATGCGGAGGGGGTTCTATGGCTGAGGAGATCGGATTGAAAAACGCGACGAGGGTCGGCAAAACACAGCAAACATCACGTGATAGTCGCTACCCTCGAGATGTCATCGGTATCATTGTCGATATGCAATCGGGCTTTTCGAAATCCAATCAGCGGATTGCGGCGGGCATCCTTGGAGAACCGCATCGCTTTGTCGAGCTGCCAATCGAAGAGTTGACCAATTGGCTCGATGTTTCTGCGCCGACGATTACCAGATTTGCGCGTACCGTCGGTTGCGAAGGGCTGAAGGATCTCAAACTGAAAATCATGGGCTCCGTTCGCGTCGGTCGTCGATATATGGAGCCGGATACTCCGCCGAACTCGGTAGGGGAAATAGCCGAGCGTGTCAGCCAGCGGGCGCAAAAGACCATTTCGGATATGCACCACGCGCTGGATCTCGATCGAGCCGAACAGATCATCAAAATCATCAGTCGATGCCATACGCTTTATGCTTTCGGCAGTGGCGGCGTGTCGTCATGGCTTATCGGTGAGTTACAAAACCGCTTTTTCAGGCTCGGTATCCGAGTTGTTCCGAGTGACGATCATACGATGCAATTGATGCTGGCTTCCACCGTGGAACGAGACGACGCATTGTTGTGTTGTTCGTTGACTGGCGACAACAGAGAGCTTGAGCGGGTGGTCACTGTTGCGCAAGGCTATGGCGCGAAAGCTATAGCCCTGTGTCCTTCGGATAGTCTCATAGCCAAGGCAGTCGATCTGCATCTCGCTGTCGATAATCCTCCCGACGAGGATATTCTGTCGCCAGCAACTATGCGTTACGCCTACCTCATGTGTATCGATGTCATTGCTTATGGAGTTGCCATCGAGCGGAACGAGACTGGTCGTGAAAAGATGCGGCGCATCAAGCAGCAGCTCGCCAATGTTCGGGGGAGTGATCGGACGCAGCCTTTGTGCGATTGATAGTCAATTGATTGATGAAATTTTACTTTTGGATCAAATTTTGCTTCTTTTATAAGCAACTAAGCGATTTCAGTCAAAAAATGACATAAAAATGAAAAAAATATTGGACAGAGAATAATTTTCACGCATACTGGCACCATAAATAAGAATTGAAATGCCAAGATGACAATCAACGCCTGAGGGGCGTTGATTATAGTTTTCTCTTTAGGGTTCGTATTGTTCGAATTCTTGCAATCAAAAATAAATAAAATGGGGAACTGGCATGAATAATGCGCTGGATCGATACTTGCTGTCTAGAAGACAGGTATTGGCGGGCATGGCTGGCTTTACGGCCACAGGAATGCTTGGCAAACGGGCGATGGCGGCACCGTCCACGGCCATGGCATTCATCGGTTGGCAGTACCAGCCGCAGATTGTCGCTGAAAATGTAGAGACCTTCAAAAAGCTCTATGATGAAAATGTCGCGTATGAGCTGGTGACCGGCGATTATCATCCCGTCGTAGAGACCAAGCTGACCGGCGGACAGCATATGGATATGCTTTACTCAGAGGAAAACTATATCGCTCGCTGGCATGCTGCTGAATGGATCCGCGATCTAGATTCATTGCCGGGTGTGGCCGATATCAAGGCTGGCATGTTTCCTGTGAGTGTGCAGTCATTATCCTTGCCGAATGGTGGCCCATTGTGCGGTTTGCCCTATTATGCGGGATACAATACTTTTCTCTATAATGAGGAGCACTTATCCAAAGCAAAGGCGGATGTGCCCAAGACCTGGGATGAAGTGCTGGAGCTAAGCCGGAAGCTCAAAACCGATGGTATCAGCGATGCTCCCTTCCATGGCATGTGGCAGCAGCAATGGTCCGATCTGTCGTGGAACATCTTTGCGTGCTGGTATTCCGAAGGGGCCAAGATCTTTGATGAGAAGGGCGACTTCGTCGATGAGCCGGCACTTCGAAAAGTGCTGGAATTTTTCCAGACGGTCTACAAGGAAAAGCTCGTTGTGGAAGACATCATGACACTGCCGGGTGAAGGTGTGCCGAGCTATGCTTCCGGCCGTCATACATTCATGGTGGTGCATGACTACAACCACAAGGTCGTCAACGATCCGGCCGTTTCCAAGATCGCAGGTAAAGTGCGCAATGCACTAATGCCAGGTGCTACCCAATCGACCATGGCATGGACCGCGGCCTATCTGATGGGCGCGCAGCCCGTTGACGACCAGCGCGTTTGGGATCTGTTGCAGTTTTTTGGTGGTAAGGCCTCGGATGGCCAGTACCATGTCATCAAGCGTTGGGCGCTCGAGTTCGGTCTGGGTTCTGCTTATCGCGAAGTGATGGCTGACCCGGATATCGTCGCGAGCTTTTCCAAGTGGCGCGACCTCGACATCTCGGCCAAGCAACTCGGCATGGCAACCTCACGCGCCATCGGCAAGGCGATCTGGTTCCCGGAGTGGGATATGTTCATGATGCAGCAGCTCCAGGAATATATCCGTTCAGGCAGTTCGACTGATGCCTTTGTTTCCGCGCTTGCCGCGAAAGCTTCTGAGCTGAAGGCCCAGTATCAATAAGGCTGTTGGCTGGAAGCGCTCCGGCCACCGCCGTCTATCCCTTTCCGTTTCCCAGTCTGGTGGTGACTGCTTTTGGCTGTTTCGCCGGGCGAAGAGTGTGAGGTCGTGATGACACTTACGATAGACAGTCGCTCAGCGCATATACCCACGAAAGACCGGCGCCAACTATTCCGGCTTCCGGCATTTGCCTATGTTTCGGTGACACCAACACTTTTCCTGATGATCCTTATCGTCGGAATTCCGCTCCTCTACAGTTTCTATCTCTCATTTGTAAGTGTGAACCCCATTACCAAGAAGTGGGTGTTTGTCGGTTTAGGCATGGAATAGCCCCTTAATTGCCCGGACAGTTTCTGCCACTTAAATAAGTGATAGGACTACTGTTCACATTATGACTGGTAATAGCATTAAGATGGAAATTCTTTCCGGCCCTGAGCGGCGTCGACGCTGGAGTACCGCGGAGAAACTTGCGATTGTCCACGAAACCTACGAGGCGGACGCAACGGTCAGTCTGGTCGCCCGTCGTCATGGCATTGCGCCTAACCAGCTGTTCGCGTGGCGCAAGCTTGCGTCACAGGGTGCATTGGTCGCAACGGCAGCCGAAGAGGAGGTTGTCCCTGCCTCGGAATACCGGGCGCTTCAGGCTCAGGTGAAGGAATTACAGCGCCTGCTGGGCAAGAAGACGATGGAAGGGGAAATTCTCAAGGAGGCCCTCGAAATCGCCAGCGGCCCAAAAAAACGCATGCTGCACTCAATCTCGCTGCCGAAGGACGTTTTGCGATGAAAGCGGTATGCGAGACGCTAGGTGTTGCCCGGTCGAATATCGCGGCGCGAGCCACAGGCACCCTTTCCAGAGCCCGAGGGAGACCTCCGCTTCCCGACGCTGATCTGGTTGCTCAGATCAAGGCGATCATTGAAGAAATGTCGACCTATGGCTATCGGCGCGTTCATGCCGTTCTGCGGCGCAAGGCCCGTGAACAGGGGCGTTCATGGCCGAACGCCAAACGTGTTTACCGCGTGATGAAGCAGCATGATCTGCTCCTTCAGCGCCATACCGGAGCTGCCGGTGAACGCAGACACGACGGGCAAGTCACCGTCGAGCGCTCCAATACCAGATGGTGCTCCGATGGCTTCGAGATCACGTGCGACAACAAGGAAAAGGTCCGCGTTGCATTTGCGCTCGACTGCTGTGATCGGGAAGCAATCGCTCATGTGGCCACGACAGAAGGCATCAAGAGCGAAGATGTGCAGGATCTTGTCATCACGGCGGTAGAAAACCGCTTCGGGCGCATCAATACGCTGGCAGAGCCCATCCAGTGGCTTACCGACAATGGTTCATGCTTCATTGCGAAAAGCACCGCGTCCTTGCTCCGGGATATCGGTATGGAACAGTGCAGAACACCAGTGCGCAGCCCGCAGTCAAATGGAATGGCTGAGGCTTTCGTCAAAACATTCAAGCGCGATTATGTCCGGATAAATCCGACGCCGGACGCCGAAACTGTCATGGCTCAACTGCCATCATGGTTCGAGCACTACAACAATCTTCACCCGCACAAGGCTTTAGGATATCAATCTCCACGAGAGTTCCTGAGCCGAAATGCTCAATTCTGAAAATGTCCGGTTTTTATGGGGCAACTCCAAGGCAATTACACTCGCATCTTCTCCAACGGTGACTTCTGGGCGGCATTGGGGCGAACGCTTTATTTCTCGGTTTTGTCCGTCGCGGGGACGACGGTTGTCGGAACTGCCATGGCA
The DNA here is from genome assembly GCF_037482325.1 of Ochrobactrum teleogrylli. Classification (NCBI taxonomy): domain Bacteria; kingdom Pseudomonadati; phylum Pseudomonadota; class Alphaproteobacteria; order Hyphomicrobiales; family Brucellaceae; genus Ochrobactrum; species Ochrobactrum teleogrylli. The sequence goes on along the minus strand of NZ_JBBHKQ010000002.1, from coordinate 785,157 downwards.
TTGGTGCTGAACAGGCACTTTTCGGGCCGGGGATTTCTGCGCAGTGTCGTCCTCATTCCCTGGGCAATGGCTCCGGTAACCATCGGTGTATTGTGGTCTTTCGTCTACGCAGGCAACTTCGGTCTGCTGAACGGTTTACTGAATGACATCGGTATGGGGCATTTGGCACGTCCCTGGTTTGGCGACGGCTTTCGAGCGCTCAATCTCGTTACGTTGACCCAGATATGGAACCAAGCGCCATTGATGACGCTCATGCTCCTCTCAAGCCTGCAATCCATGCCCTCCAACCTGCATCGCGCAGCTGAGCTTGATGGGGCCGGGCCGGTAACGCGCTTCATGGCGATCACCCTGCCATGGCTGAAATCCACGTTGTTATTTGCGATGATCGTTGCCACCATCAATGCGCTGATGACTTTCGATATTATCTGGATCATGACCCGAGGCGGTCCGGGTGCGGCAACCACGACGCTATCCTGGCTTGGCTATCTTCAGTCGTTTCAATTCCTGAAATTCGGAGAAGGGGCAGCACTTCTATATTTGCTGATGATGCTTAGCCTTTTGCTTGCACTGGTCTATTTCGCTTTCCTGTCTCCCAAAAAACAGAAACAACCATCACAGGACGCCATGACCGAGGTCTTATCGTCAGCGCCGCGTACCAGAGCATTCATGGTAATCTTGCCTGCTTTCTCAAGACGTCGCCTTGTCCAACCGCAGACGGCGAAGCGTTTGACCACGATCGGCTTTTATACTGCCGTTATCACAGTCTTCCTGTGGTCCTTCCTCCCGGTTGCCATGCTTGTTCTCATCAGTCTGTCACCAACAACGGATCTCATACGAACACCACCGTCCATGATACCTTCGGCATTGACGCTCGATAACTACCGGGCTGTTCTGATGCCAAGTGGTGGTACGACAAGTGTGCAGGCGGCACGCGTACCTTTATCGTTGCTCAACAGCTTTGGTATCGGCGTCGTCGTCTCGGTTATCAATGTGGCTCTGGGAACTCTCGCCGGTTATGGATTTGCCCGTTATGCCTCGCATAGGTTCTTTTCGGTGAGTTTGTGGGCGCTTCTCATAACGCGCATGGTTCCGGCGCTCACTCTCGTCCTGCCGTTTTTTGTGCTGTTTCGCATATTGGGCCTCATTGATACACATCTGGGGCTTGTGATCGCATATTCAACGATCCTGATGCCGCTTTCCGCTTGGATGATGAAGACCAGCTTCGAAAATGTACCGCTCAGTCTGGAGCGGGCGGCACTGATCGACGGATGCACACCGTTCGAGATGTTCCGCAAGGTGCTGATACCTGTCGTAAAGCCGGGAATTATCGCGGCACTGATATTCTGCTTTCTGGTTTCGTGGAATGAATTTCTCTTCGCAATGATCCTGACATCCACGCCGAAAACTCAGACTATCCCAGTGGTTATCGCCGGGTTTCTCAGCCAGGCTAGGTTCAATGAATATGGCCCGCTATTCGCGGCGAGCGTGCTGGCGATTATTCCTCCGGTGGCAATCGCCTTCTTCTTTCAAAAATATCTCGTTCAGGGTGCGCTTTCAGGCGCGGTCAAGGGCTGAAAGGAAACTCTTATGGCATCAATTCAGATCGCAGGCCTGAACAAACAATATGGTGCGTTAAACATCCTGAAAAACCTCGATCTTTCGATCGATGATGGCGAATTCATCTCATTTCTCGGGCCGTCGGGTTGCGGAAAGTCAACGTTGCTTTTCTGTATAGCGGGGCTGGAGGAGATCAGCGAGGGATCGATCCGCTTTGACGGTCAGGAGATGTCGGATCTGTCGCCCAGAGATCGCAATATCGCGCTCGTCTTTCAGGATTATGCGCTCTATCCGCATATGAGTGTTCGCGACAATATTGCATTTCCGCTGCGCCGACAGAAAGTCGATGAAGCGACAATCAATCGGCAGATTGGCTGGGCCAGCGAAGTTTTGGGTATTGAAGCTTTGCTTGACCGGCTCCCGGCTGCGCTTTCCGGCGGTCAGAGACAGCGCGTCGCTGTGGGGCGGGCCATTGTCCGCAATCCTTCCGTTCTCTTGATGGACGAACCCCTGTCCAACCTTGATGCCTCTCTGCGCGTGCGCATGCGGACGGAAATCCGGCGCTTGCAGAAGGAGCTTGGGATCACGGTCATTTTCGTAACCCACGATCAGGAGGAGGCGATGGTTCTGTCTGATCGTATTGCGGTGATGAAGGATGGTGTGCTGCAACAGTTTGCACGTCCCATGGAGGTTTATTCCAGTCCCGCCAACCAGTTTGTCGCCGGGTTCATCGGTAGTCCGCAGATGAATTTTCTTCCTGCGGAATTGTGTGGCGGGTCCAAGGGTGAAATCATCGGCGTTCGTCCCCACGATCTTAAGCCCGTACCAAGGGCGGCAGGCGGGCTGAATTTGTCCGGGGATCTGGTTCTCGTCGAACCAGCCGGGCCCTACCAATTTCTCGATGTCGCAATCGGGGACCACGCGGTGCGTGCCACCTGTACCGATGCCAGCGGTTTGTCTCCTGGATCGAGAATTATCCTCAACGCGAGCGCGGAAGCAGTGCGTTTCTTTTCGAGCGACAGCGGCGCGCGCATCAATCAGCAATTAAAGGAACCGGAAAGCAGAATTCATGTCGTATGATCTGGTATTGAAGAATGGCCGGGTAATCGATCCCTCGCAAGCCATTGACCGTGTGACGGATGTGGCCTTCAAGGATGGCAGGGTTGCCGCGGTTGGAGAGGGACTGACAGGCACAAAAATGCGCGATGTTTCGGGCCTGATCGTGACCCCAGGTCTGATCGATCTGCACACCCACGTGTATTGGGGTGGCACTTCGCTCGGGGTGGACCCCGATCTGTTCGCTCGCAAGAGCGCGGTGTCTACATGTGTCGATACCGGCAGCGCCGGACCCGGCAATTTCCCGGGCTTTCGCAAACATGTCATCGAACGCAGCACGGCGCGTGTATTGGTTTATCTGCATATATCCTTTGCGGGTATCTATGGTTTTGCCAAGAACATCATGCTGGGTGAAAGCCATGACATTCGCCTTCTGGCCGCGCGCGAGGCAGTCGAAGTCATCAATGAAAACCGGGATGTGATCGTCGGTGTGAAGGTTCGCATCGGACGTCATGCATCTGGTCCCGCCGGTATTCAGCCGCTTGATGTGGCGCTTCAGGTGGCCGATGAAACCGGCCTTCCGCTAATGGCGCATATCGACGAGCCACCGCCTTCCTATGAAGCGGTCGTATCGCGTCTTCGCAAGGGCGATGTACTCACGCATTGTTTCCGTCCGTTTCCCAATGCACCGATCGATGGCAAGGGCAATATCAAACCGGAAGTTCTGGCAGCGCGTGAACGAGGGGTTATCTTCGATATCGGTCACGGCATGGGTTCATTCGCCTGGAAAACCGCTCGGGCCATGATGGGGCAGGGCTTTATGCCCGATACGATTTCGTCCGACGTGCATGCGCTGTGCATCACCGGGCCGGCCTATGATCAGGTGACGACATTGTCCAAGTTTCTGGCGCTCGGCATGCCGATCAGCGACGTTATCGCAGCATCGACGATCAATCCGGCGCTTGCTGTCCAACGGCCTGAGCTCGGGACTTTGAAACCAGGTGCTGTAGGAGACGCCAGTGTTCTCGACCTGCGTGCCGGCACGTTCCCGCTTGAGGATGTGCGTGGTGAAGTGGTGACGGCATCACAGCGCTTGTTCGCTGCCGGTCTCGTCATTGGCGGGCGTGAAATGGATATGGACAGCCAATCGTTCGCAAACGCAGCAGAATGAATGGGAGGGAAGATCATGGATGGTGGTTACACATCCGCTAAAATCGGAAATTTTATCGCAGGCGGTTGGGAGACAGAGCCCGAAACCATGCCAGCGATCAATCCGGCGACTGGCAAGCAGATAGCGCTGTTGCCGAAATCGACGGTTGCGACTGTCGACAGGGCGGTGATGGCAGCCAAGACGGCTTCTTCTTCCTGGGCATCGACGCCGATATTTGAAAGAGCGGCTCTTTGCGTGAAAATCGGATCGGCGATTGATGCGTCAAGGGAAAAGCTCGCACGTATCTTGTCCGGGGAACAGGGTAAACCGCTCTCTGAGGCGATGGGAGAAGTCGGCAAGGCTGCAGACGGTTTTCGTCTAGCATCCGAACTTGTCAAACAGATGGGGGGAGAAACTCTGCCCACTGAGGACCCGACCAAGCTGGCAATGACAATTCGCCAGGCACGTGGCGTCTATGGTGTGATCACACCATGGAATTTTCCCGTCAACATTCCGGTCGAGTATCTCGCGCCGGGTATAGCGACGGGCAATGTCATAGTCTGGGTTCCTGCACCTTCAACGTCCTTGATCGCCTGTGCTCTGATGGAAGTCATCGAACAGGCGGGGCTGCCTGACGGTGTTATCAATCTGGTGATCGGTGAGGGCGCTACCGTGGGTGATGCCGTTGTTGTGCATCCCGATGTCGCGGCAATCGGTTTCACGGGAAGTGCTGCGACGGGCAAGCGCATCGCCGAACGTGGAGCAGGCAAACCACTTCTCCTGGAACTCGGCGGAAACGGGCCGGTTATCGTCTTTGAGGATGCCGATATCGAGGCTGCTGCTTCTTCTGCCGCTGGTGGGGCTTTCTTTAACGCGGGGCAGGTTTGTGCCGCGACTGGGCGCGTACTCGTCCATGAAACCGTGGCCGATGCGCTCTGTGAAAAGCTTGTCCAGCATGCCGAGCGCCATGTGCTAGGCGATCCTTTTCAGCAAGGCACGACGATGGGGCCGCTCAACAATGCCAAGGTTGCGGTCAAGGTGAAAGAACATGTCGATGATGCGGTGGCGAGTGGTGCAACATTGCTTTGTGGAGGCAAGGCGCGTCCCGATCTGGGGAGTGACCTGTATTTTGAGCCAACTGTCATTGCCGGTGTAACGCGCGATATGCGGATCAATCGCGAGGAAACATTCGGACCTGTCGTTCCAGTGCTGACGTTCCGAAATGACAGCGAGGCTCTCGAACTTGCTCTAGACAGCGAATATGGACTGTCGGTGGGCGTATTTACCAAGGACATGCAACGCGGTCTGTCGGTTGCTAAAGCTATTCCGGCAGGCATTGTGAACATCAACTCCGGCAGCACCTATTGGGAAATCCATCTGCCTTTCGGCGGTGGTACGAACACCAAGAGCGGTATCGGGCGCCTTGGTGGGCTGCATACGATGGAGGCCATGACGGAACTCAAGATGATTACGATCACTCTGGATCGCAGGTAGGAGCGATAGGATGGAATCTGTATCGAGAAAGGACGAACGGCTGGTCAATTTCGCGCTGTCTGCGGACGAAGAGGCGAGAATGATTGCGGCGCTTGTTGATGAACTCATACCGGGCGATGCAATCTGGCCGTCGGCTTCTGCGGCAGGCGTCCACGGGATTATTGCTCTGCGGTTGTTTTCATCATGGGACACTGCAGCTCTTGAAAAATTTGCCGATTTGATTGGCTGGCTCAATGGCAGCCTATCGAGCGACGAACCAATGCAGCGGACTGAAGCGGTTGCTGCGTTCGAAGTTCGTGATCCCGATCTTTTTGACAAAATTTACATCGCAACCGTGCTTGCCTATTACGAGACGCCGTTTGTCGTATCGGTTATCCAGCAAAGCGGCAGACCTTATTCCATCCGTCCTCATCTATCTGGCTATCCGATGGAGCCGTTTGACTTCAGCAAGGATATCCCCACTCACAATCGCGGTCATTATCTCGCGACGGACGCTGTCGTGCCTGTCGATATTTCCGAACTGGCGCTTGAAACGCAGAAAACTGAAAACTGGGGAGTTGCACGATGACCGCGGATCGGACTTGCGACGTTTTGATTATCGGTGCCGGTGCAACCGGCTCTCTCGCGGCACTGGTACTGGCACACGCCGGACTTGATGTGGTTTGCCTTGAGCAGGGCTCCTGGGTTGAGGCTGAAGATCACCCGCATCTTCATTCGGATTGGTCCTGGCAGCGGCGCACTAATTGGAGCCCGGATGTCAATAAGAGGTCCCATCCGGACGATTTTCCGGTCAACTCGGATTCCTCGCAAATACTGATGTGGAACGGAGTTGGTGGATCGACGAATGTGTATGGCGCCATCTGGCCGCGATACCGTCCATCCGATTTTCGAAAAGGGACGGAACATGGGTTACAACCCGATTGGCCGATTTCCTATGAAGACCTGGCGCCCTTCTACGAAGCGGCGGATAAATTGGTTGGTGTCTCCGGGTTGGCGGGTGATCCGGCTATGCCTGATCGGGAGCCCTGCCCAACCCGTCCCATGCCGGTGTCGAAAGTGGCCAAACGACTCTCTTCCGGTTTCGACAACCTCGATTGGCATTGGTGGCCGGTAGAAGCAGGAGCCATCACCGAGGATTATGACGGGCGTCCAGCCTGTAACAATTGTGGTGTCTGCAACGGTTGTCCGCGCGGCTCAATGAGCAAGTACTCCATGTCGATCTGGCCCAAGGCACTTGATGCCGGCTGCGAGTTGCGTATCCACGCGCGCGTGCTGCGTATCGAAAAGGATAGTGACGGACGGGCGACCGGCGCGCTTTATGTCGACCGCAATACCGGTTTGAAGCGATTCCAAAAGGCTCGCTTGGTTATCGTTGCCGCCAATGGAATCGGAACGCCGCGCCTTCTGCTTGCTTCCGACAATCTGGCGAACAGCAACGATCAGGTTGGCCGTTATCTCTTACACCATACGCTTGTCGCTTGTGAAATGTGGGTGAATGAGCCGGTTGATGGCCAGACTGGCTATGTCGCGTCGCTGATTTCACGCCAGTTTGCGGAAACCGATCCGTCACGTGGTTTCGTTAATGGCTTCAATTTCAACTGTATCACGTCTTCGCCATCCGCGGGAGAACTGGCCGCAGGCTGGTTTACTTCTGCGCGAGCTCCTTGGGGTAAAAACCATCACAGTTGGTTCCAGAAGCATTTTGGTCATTCGATCGGGGTTTTTGCCATCGGTGACGATCTGCCAAATCCCGAGAACCGGGTGACACTCGATCCGGAATTGACCGATTCCGATGGAGTGCCAGCCGCCCGCACCCATTATGCACCGGGCGAAAATGACAAGCGCATGATGAACTATATGCTTGATCGCCTGGAAGATCTGGCAAAGGCATGTGGTGCGTTTGAGTATCGCTTGCATGATTATCGTGACAAGAATGGCGTCTATCGGACACCTGCCTGGCATATGATCGGCACATGTCGCATGGGAAGCGATCCCGAAACGTCGGTTGTTAATAAATGGAACCAGACCTGGGAAGTCCCAAATCTGTTCATCGTTGACGGAAGCGTGCTAGCAACCGGTGGTGTCGTCAATCCCACGCCGACGATATCGGCCTTGGCGCTGCGGGCCGCTGAATATATCAGGGATAATTTCGCGACCCTTACCACGACGGAAAAAACATCCATCGCGGCATGAAACCCTTACCCTGCCGACAACGATCTGTCGGCAGGGTAGCAAACAGCCGATTTCTGCCAGAGGATTTGAGAATGCTACAGGTTCCGCCGGCTCAGCCGGGAATGAGAGAGGCGGATATCGATACGCCCGCGCTGATCATCGATCTCGACAAAATGGAAGACAATCTGGATCGTATGGCAACCTATTGCGCGTCGTCAGGTATTCGATTGAGGGCGCATGCAAAAACACACAAGTCACCGGTCATTGCGCACTGGCAGATGGCGCGCGGCGCTGTCGGTCAATGCGTTCAGAAAACCGGTGAAGCGGAAGTGCTCGCATGGGGCGGTGTTTCCGACATTCTGGTGTCGAACGAGGTCGTAAGCGAACGTAAGCTTGCGCGCCTGCTGGCTTTATCTGGCATGAGCGATGTTGCGGTTTGCGCCGACAATGAATCAGTCGTCAATTTGGTCGAGAAAGTTGCGGCTGACAGCGGCAAACGTTTCAGGGTTCTGGTTGAGATCAATGTCGGCGGAATGCGCTGCGGAATTGCTCCGGGCGAACGGGCGGCGGAGCTTGCCGCAGCAATCGCGAACAGCAAACATCTCATATTCGGTGGACTGCAGTCCTATCATGGCGCAGCTCAGCATTTTCGCAGCGAAGAAGAGCGCTTTGAGGCCATAAGACAGGCGGTTGAGAAGACCGAAGCGACGATCACGGCAATACGAAAGCGCGGACTTTCATGCGACATCGTCGGGGGTGGCGGTACCGGCACCTTCCGATATGAGGCGGCAAGCCAAGTCTATACAGAATTACAGGCTGGCTCCTATCTGTTCATGGATGCCGACTACAGCCGCAACGATCCCATGCCGCCTTTCAGCCAGTCGCTTTTTGTCTTGAGTACCGTCATGAGCGCTCCGCGTCCAGATCTGGCTGTGCTGGATTGCGGCCATAAGGGCATTGCGGTCGATAGCGGCCTGCCGCTGGTTTACGGTCACCGCAACGTCACCTATGCCGGTGCATCCGATGAACACGGTGCACTCATAGTTCATGCGGATGGAGAGCGACTGCAGATCGGCGAAAAGCTTCGTTTGGTGCCGGGACATTGCGATCCGACAGTGGATCGTTACGATTGGTATGTCGGTGTACGAAAAGGGCGCGTCGAATGCGTGTTCCCAGTCGCCGCGCGGGGAATGATGCAATGAATATTAAACGTAGCAGTCTGGCTAACCAAAACCGACTCGCATCGATCGCGTTGCAGTGCACGCAATGTGCAGCAAGAGTGGCGGCCTCGCTCGTTTATCGCTGCGATAAGTGCGAAGGCATTCTAGAAGTTCAGCACCTCGAAGAAAAAAGCGGTTATTGGGCAACAAGTGATTTCGTGGATGAGGAGGTAACGCTGGGTGAGGGAAACACGCCTCTGCGTCGTGTTCCGGAGACTTTGCTGCACGAAGCCTTTTGTGGAAGGCTCTATATCAAGGATGAAACCGGCAATCCATCCGGCTCATTCAAAGATAGACTGGTCGCCGCAGCGATTAGCAAGGCGATGTCATTCGGTGCCCGCGGCATCGTTTGCGCATCCAGCGGCAATGCGGGTGCAGCGGCGGCCCGTTATGCCGCGCACCTGGGATTGCCCGCAGTCATTGTCTGTCCTGAACTGACACCGGAGGGAAAACTCACGCAGATAATGGCCTATGGTGCTCGTCTGGAAAAAATTCCCGGACACTATGGCAACTCTTTTGCCCACGCTTTGGATATTTGTCGCAAGACGGGCTTTGTCAATGTCACAACCACTTATCTCAATCCCTATGGTGTTGATGCGCTGCGTCTGGTGGGACAGGAGATTTATAACGCACTGGGTGACGATGTACCGGATTGGGTCAGCGTACCAACCAGTTCCGGGCCGTTGGTGAAAGGAGTTTTTACCGGGTTTAAGGATGCAGCCGGATGCCTGCCCAGGCTTGTTGCTGCGCAGGCGTTGGGCTGTGCGCCTATTGCGCGTGCCTTTGCAGCGGGTGAAATGAATGTTGAGCCTTGGGAACAACCGAAAACTGTCGCGTCGGGGATATCCGATCCATTGCAATTCTACCCTCAGGAAGGAAGTCATACGCTTTCGCTTGTTCGCGCGACTGGGGGGATGGCAATAGGTGTTGAGGACGAATTTATCCTTGAAGCGATGAAAGATCTCGCGCGAACAACCGGAATATTCTGCGAGCCAACTGGGGCAACTTCGCTTGCTGCGGTGCGCAGACTATTTGCCCAAGGGCATATCGCGCGCGATGCGGTTGTCGTTTGCATCGTAACCGGTCATGGCTTCAAGGACTTTGCAGCATGGAAATTTTGATAGAATTTTCAAGGTAACATCAAGTGCAACGTGACGTCACCCTATCATGTAATCGCGTGAGAATTAAGTGCAGCGCCGGCCCAGCTTCAACAGAGATGGACCGGCGCCCAGGGCTGCTTAGTAATCGGTGATCTTTTTCATGTAGCGGCGACCATCCAGCATGACCTGCTCACGCTTCGCAGCCAGTTTGTAGGCAAATTTCCAAAGCGCATCGAAGAAAATCAACGGCACGAAATATTCCTTGAAAGTGTCATCTATGTCAGCGAGATCGAGTTTCGCTGCATCCAGCACCAACATATTGTCCGGCTCGCCGAAACGGTACAGGAAATCCCGGCCACGCTCCGCCAGCGCACGCGTTTCATCGAGCCCAATCATGACGACGAAGCAGGCATTTTTATCGACGACTTCGAAGGGGCCATGGAAAAACTCATTGGCGTGGATAGCTTGCGAGTTGATCCACAGCATTTCCATGAGCACGCAGATGGAGAATGAATAGGCTGCGCCATAAACCGGACCGCTAGCCATGGTGTACACGACTTTTTCGCGGCCATAGCGCTCTGCATATCTGGTAAAGGTTTCATCAAAATGCTGCTGACCGCGTTCAATGGCCGGTTGCAGTGCCGGCAGGCTTTCCAGGAGTTTGGGCAGCAGGCTGGTCTTTTCGCGTAAATCGACAATGCCCGCCAGCAACATGTAAAGCACGCTGTAATTGCTGTCGGCGCCATCAATCGGAATGCCGGTGGTGTAGGACGCCTGGTATTGCAGCACGTGGTCGGCGGCGGCGGCGAGCGGCGATTGCGGATCCAGCGTCAGGGAGATCACGCAGGCGCCCCGGCGACGGGCATGTTCTGCCGCCCGCACCGTTTCGTTGGTGGTGCCCGTCTGGGAGCACAGAATGACAATGGCGTCGCTGTTGAGGCGACGCGGGTCGCGTGTGACGAACTCGTCGCCATTATAGACATCAGAGGTCAGCAGTCCCGAATGGCGATCCAGAAAATACTTGCCCGGATGCATGATTGACAGCGATCCGCCGCAGGCAACCAGAAACACATGCGAAAAATCCCGCTGCGCAAGCGCACTCAAGGTTTCAGCAATATCGATAGGAAGTTGTTTGGGCATTCTATTCCTCTTTTCAGCGTCTTGAAGAGCCTGGCTGCGCCGATCGGCAGCCGTTCCGGTCCAGTGCAACATTTCCCGGTACCAATCCCGCGATACGTTGACAGTTCTACTTTAGTGTGCGAACGTTCTCACATCTTGTCAATTGGGAAAATAAGAATGATCAAAATCGCGGCGATGGGCGACAATGTCGTCGATTGTTACATTTCGCGTCGGGAAATGTTTCCGGGCGGTAACTGTGTCAATGTCGCTATCCATATGAGCCGTTTTGGGGCCGAGGCGGCCTATATCGGCGTGGTTGCCGCGGATGCGGCCGGAAGGGTCATTCAGACCGCACTGCGCGACGAGGGGGTCGATACTTCGCATCTGCGTATGGAGGCCACAGGCAAGACGGCCTATTGCATCATTGGTCATCGCGGCAATAATGATCGCTATTTCATCCGCTTTGATCTCGGAGTGTCGATGTTTGAGCCGAGCGCTGCCGATATTCAGTTTGCGCGCCGGTTCGATGCCGTCCATATCGGTCAGTCGAGTGGCCTTGACGGCTGGCTGGATGCTATTGCGCCGCAACGCCTGTCCTATGATTTCTCCATCCGTCGCGACGTGGAACACTATCGACGCATCGGCCCGAAATGCTTTCTGGCCGCTGTTTCGGGCGGTGAGCTTTCGCCGGACGAGGTTACGGCGACCATTGGCTGCCTGCGCGAGAGCGGCGCGGATTGGGTGCTGGTCACCCGCGGCACCAAGGGCGCAGTTCTTGCCGGTGCGCAAGGGGTTTTCCATGCCGAAGCAACGCCGATTGTGGCGGTTGACACGTTAGGCGCTGGCGACAGTTTCATCGCCCGCACCCTTTATGGCCTGGTGAAGGGCGAGGCGCCCGCAACATTGCTACAGGCGGCGTCACGCGTTGCTGCGGCGACATGTGGCCAATATGGCGGTACAGGTCATGCCGCGCCGATTGATCTCGGCGAGCCTATAGCCGAGTTGCAGGATTGAGTCGGCTGCGCATGTCTTTTTGAGGTTAAGGCCGGCCAGATCAACCGGGATGGTGGGCGAGCGAACAGCGCGGCTGCCATTCGGCATGCAGCACAATATCCTGCTGCGCCCGATCGGCGCTATCGAGCCGCTCCAGGACTAGACGCGCCGCGGCTTCGCCAACTTCGAGCAGTGGCTGCCGGATTGCCGTCAGTTTAGGGGTAAAGAACGACATCCAGTCCAGATCGTCGAAGCAGACCACGGACAGTTGCTGCGGAATGGAAATATCGAGTTCGCTGATCGCCAGCATGGCGCCGGCTGACATCAATCCATCGGTGGTAAACAGCGCTGAAGGCGGGTTTTCCCGGGTCAGCAACGCGATGGCGTGCTGGCGGGCAATATCGATCGAATAGCTGCCCACCTGGGCAACGAGACTCGGATCAAAGGCGATCCCGGCTTCCTCATGCGCTTCGATATAGCCGAGCAGACGTTGCCAGCTCGGATAAAGCGATGAAATATCGATTTTCTTGTGCTGGCGGTCGTGAAGAAATGCGTTGAGATTCTTGTAGCGGCCATGCTCGAGTTCCGCCAGTACGCCAATGCGACTATGGCCGTCGAGAATCATTTGGGTCACTGCGGCGTGGGCGGCCTGGCGGCCATTGACGGTCACCGAATCTGCCTTCAATCCCTTGACGCGGCGATCGATCTGGACCACCGGACAGCCGCTGGCAACGACATCGTGCAAGTGCTGCGCCTTGAGAATATCACAGGGCGCAATGATGATGCCGTCGGCCTGCTTTTCGCGCAGAAGATCCACTGCCTCCAGCTCACGATCGATCGATTCATCGCTGTTGGTGACGATCAGGCCAAAGCCGCGCGCACGAACCACATCGGAAATACCGCGCAGAATACTGGCGTAAAACGGGCTTTGCATGTCGCCCGCGACAACGCCTATGGTCTTGCTGCGCCCGGTGATAAGACTGCGTGCCAGCAGATTGGGGCGATAGCCCAGCGTATCAGCGGATTTCTTCACCTTGTCGCGGATTTCTTCGCTGGTATAGCCATAGCCGCCCAATACCCGTCCGGCGGTCGCGGTGCTGACGCCGGCCAGGCGCGCCACATCGGCAATGGTCGTCTTGTCGGCGCGTCGTTCACTCATGTCTGCGCGTTCCTTCCAAGCAGTTGCACGCTGCTCAATACCTGTACCGTTTCATAGGCGAAGTTGGGCCTGATCTCAACTTTCAACTTGACGGATGCGATCAATCAATGGCTATATTGTGAGAACGTTCGCATATCATTATCAGCAACGCAAGTAGAAGACGAGCCTCGCACGGGGATAAAACTCCAATCAAAAGGGGAGATAAATGACCAATCGTCGCAAAACCGCATCCCGGCGCATGATGGTAGCGCTGGCGGCGCTGGCCACGGCCGCCGGCATCACCTCGCTGCATGCCGCACCGATCAAGGCACTACAGGACGCTGTGCCGGAGAATTACAGGAAGGGCGTCAAGATTGCTGCCTTCAATGACTGGCCACCGGACGAGTTTGTCGAAGACGGCGTCCTGAAAGGCTGGAGCATCGATATGGCCAAAGCCATGTCGGAACGCATTGGCGTGCCATTCGAATTTACCGCAACCAGTTTCGACGCCATCATTCCGGGCCTGGCCAGCAAGCGTTTTGACGCCGGATTTTCTTCCTTCGGTGTGACGCCGGAACGGCTTGATTCGCTTGATTTCATTCCTCAGCGCAAGGAAGGCACCGCCTATGCCTTCTTGAAAGGCAAGGACTTTTCCATCAAGTCGGAAAAAGATCTGTGCGGCCATAGCGTTGCAGTGATGACCGGTGCCTGGGACTACCAATATCTGAAGGAAAAGAGCGCGGAATTGTGCGAATCCGCCGGTGAGAAGCCGATTAACCTGCAGCAATTCACGACCCAGAACGCCGCCGAACTGGCTGTGTCCTCGGGGCGTGTTGAGATGGTGGCGGCCGGATCGGCGAAAATGCACTATATGGCCAAGATTACCGGGCGCTTCAGCGTATCTGAACTGGTCAGCAATCCGGTCTTCAACGGCATTGGCGTGCGCAAGGGTGATGCGCTCGGGCCAGTTTTCCGCGATACCATCCAGTCCATGATCGATGACGGCTCCTACAAGGAAATCATGGCAAGGTGGGGCGTTGATGGGGCCGGCACCCTGGAAAAGGCGGTTCTGGTTACTAAGGACAATTCGGAGCCAAAATAATCAGGGCCGATTGAAGGAGAACGCCCGTCAGCCGGCGGCGGTGCGAATACAGCCGCGGTCCATCACGCAAGGGCCGGCCCGGAACACGGGCCGGCAGGTTTGGTGAGTTCGAATACGAATTTCGCTAAACACGATACGGTAGTCTGGAGTAAATCATGGCAAGAACAGCAAAGACGGTCGCGCATCGGCCGGATATACATAGTGTCAAACCGATACCCGTGCGCCATCCGTCTCGATGGATCACCGGCGCCGTGCTCATTCTGATCGCATTGAGTTTTGTCAATATGCTGGCGACCAATGAGAACCTGCAATGGAACATTGTTGTGCGCTACATGTTTCATCCCGACATTCTCGCTGGCTTGGCGCGCACGCTGTTCCTGACTTTTGCCGCAATGATCTTCGGTTTTGCAATCGGCATCATACTGGCCGTGATGCGCCTGTCGGCCAATCCGGTGCTGCAATGGGCAAGCTGGCTGTGGATATGGTTCTTTCGGGGCGTTCCGCCTTTGGTCCAGCTGATTTTCTGGTACAATCTGGCGCTTCTGGTTCCCAATCTGACCATTGGCATTCCGTTCGGGCCGACCTTGTGGTCTTGGGACATGAACACGCTGATCACGCCGATGAGTGCAGCACTGCTTGGCCTGTCCTTTACAGAAAGCGCCTATGCCGCCGAAACCATCCGCGCTGGCATCCAGGCGATCAATCCAGGCCAGACCGAGGCCGCCGCGACACTTGGCATGACGCGGTTTCAGATCATGAAGCGCATCGTGCTGCCGCAGGCAATCCGCATTATCATTCCGCCGATCGGCAATGACACCATTTCAATGCTGAAATTCACGTCGCTGGTCAGCGTGCTTGCCTTGCCCGATCTGCTCTATTCGGCGCAAATGATTTATTCGCGCACTTATCAGACCATTCCGCTGCTGATCGTGGCTACGATCTGGTATCTCATCCTGTCAACCGCCCTGACCATCATCGAACACCATATCGAGAACCGCCTGAAATTCCGGCAGATCACCCGTTCCGCGCCATTCCTGTCCAGACTGCTGCCCTTCAAATTTGCGCTTGGATATCAAAAATGAATGAAACGTCCGCGATCTTGCCACTGCTGCAGGTGGAAAGACTGACCAAATCTTTTGGCAATCACCGGGTGCTCGACGGCATCGACATGACGGTGGAAAAGGGGGACGTGACCTGCATTGTCGGCCCATCCGGCTCCGGCAAAAGCACATTGTTGCGCTGCCTGAACTATCTCGAAGTGCCGGATTCCGGCGCCGTGTTGCTGGAAGGCGAGCCGATCGGCATGCGTTGGCAAGGGGAGCGGCTCTATACGATGTCCTTCAACGAACTGGCACGCCAGCGCCAGAAAATGGGCATGGTGTTCCAGGGCTTCCATCTCTTCCCCCATAAGACCGTGGTGGAAAACATCATTGAGGCGCCTATGATCGTACGCAAGATAGGTCGCCAGTCGGCCACCGCTGCGGCGATGAAGCTGCTGGAAAAAGTCGGCCTTACCGAGCGCGCCAATTATTATCCCGACCAGCTCTCCGGTGGGCAGCAGCAACGCGTGGCGATTGCCCGTTCATTGGCGATGCAGCCTCGGCTGATGCTTTTTGATGAACCCACATCAGCTCTTGATCCGGAACTGGTCGGTGAGGTTCTGGCGGTGATGCGCCAGTTGGCCGAAGATGGCGTGACCATGATTGTCGTCACGCATGAAATGAACTTTGCCCGCGAAGTCGCCGACCATCTGATTTTCATGGATGGTGGCGTGATTGTTGAATCCGGCCCGCCCAAGAAGGTGATGGGCAATCCACAACATCCGCGTACCAAAAGTTTTCTGACGCGCGTGGCCTGACAGGAACGAATGATGATAACTCTCAATGCAGATCAAACCGATGCCGCGCTCGATTATCCGGGATTGATCGAAGCCTTGCGTCGAGCGCACGCGAGCGGCAAACGACCGCAATGCAACACTACCGTACTGCAGGACCGGCAAAGTCCTGACAACCAGTTCGTATCCCTGGTAGCGTGGCTCGAAGGCGAGGCCGTTGCCGTCAAGCTGGTCGGGGTTTTCCCTGCGAATGTCAAACTTCCTGTGGCCCAACCCTCGATCCAGGGCACGGTAACGCTGTTCAGCGGTCAGACCGGCGAAGCACTGATGGTCTGCGACGGCGCCATTGAAACCTTCAAGAAGACGGCGGCAGATTCGGCACTTGGCGCCAGCCTGCTGGCGCGCAGGGACGCCCGTACCTTGCTGGTGGTTGGCGCCGGGGGGCTAGCGCCCCATGTGGTGCAGGCTCATTGCGCCAGCCGACCGTCGATCGGTCAAGTCTTTATCTGGAACCGCAGCTTCGACAGGGCGGAAAAACTTGCCAGCCGACTTGAAATTGCTGGCGTCAACATTGTTGCTGTGCAGGATCTTGATGATACCGTCGCCAAGGCGGACATCATATCCTGCGTCACCATGTCAACCAGTCCGCTGGTGAAGGGAAAACTGCTGAAAGAGGGCGCTCATGTTGATCTGATCGGCGCCTATATGCCAGACATGCGAGAAGCCGACGATGACGTGTTCCGCCGTGCCGAACGAGTATTTGTCGATACGCGCCATTGTTGCGATGGTTCGGGCGAACTCGGAATTCCGCTCGCCACCGGTCTGATCAGCTCTGAGCAGATCGAAGCTGATCTGATTGAGCTATGTCAGGCAAAACATCCAGGTCGCAGCGACGACCGCCAGATCACCGTCTACAAAAATGTTGGCGGCGGGCATCTCGATCTGTTTACCGCGCAATATCTGTACAGCACTCTTTAAGAGGCCGTGCCACGTTAACATCATGGGATTGCGCACTGGACGGCTACGGAGACGCGTTATTGACTGGCATCGCGCATCGCTCAATAGTAGGCGCCGGCGGTTCATATCGGTTCCAACGCGTTTAAGAATTATGCAGTGAAGGGCAGGTCGAGCCTGAGCTTGCACTCAATCAATGTGACAGCGTCCGATTTGATTGTGTCTGGGCTATAATCGACAGTTCGACTGCGATTTGGAGCGAGTGTTGGTCTCGGTGGTTGTGTGCCTCCGCAACCACGCTTCAGCCTGCTGGACCGTCCCAATCTACGATTCCTTACGACACGCAGCCCTCTCGAATCAATGGGTCCAATCGGGTAAAGCTGCGAGCCAAAGTAATGAGGATTTCCGAACCGCGAATGATCTGATCAATTTCGACATATTCATCACGCGCATGGGCCTGGGCTATGTCTCCGGGACCAAAAACTACCGTCGGTGTACCGGATCGGGTGAATTTGGTCGCATCCGATCCAAACGGGACGCCAATCGGTTCATGAGGAAGGCCATAATCTTGTAACAGGCGTGAAAGCGCGGTGACGATACGAGCGTCAGGGGGAACTTCCATGGAGACGGAGTCGATATAAGGCCTGTGCATCGTGATTTGAGTGTCGGATGGATAACGGGCGGCGAATTCGTCAACGACTACTTTTATTTCCGTCCATGCCTCTTCGCCGGTCTGATCCGGCAATGTACGCAAGTCGAAGGTCAGGACGGCTTTGCTCGGTACCGTGTTGGGGCCTTCGCCAGCCTGCATCATTGTACAGGTCAAGGTGCGTCGCTCGAGCGTTTTGTGGTTGCGCTCGTGAGATGACATATAGTCCCGCAGATGACGCACGAGATCGGCGGCGGCAAGCAGCGCGTCCACACCCTCTTCGGGTTTGGAGGCATGCGATGCACGGCCATCGACTTCGATCTGCCACCGTATAACGCCCTTGCAGGCGTTTACCAGTGCGAGCATTGTTGGCTCTCCGGCGATGCCGAGGTCGTAAACGGGTCTGGCGCGTACATGGTGCAGAACACCCTCAAAGGTGGTTTCTTCGTCGATCGCTGCCACGAAGGTGAGGTCACAAGCACAGCCATTACGCCTGAGTTCGCGCATTGCCAGCATGAACATGGCAAGACATCCCTTGTCGTCAACCGCCCCGCGTCCGTGAAGCCGCCCATTTTCCAGACGCGGTTCGAATGGCTTGTCCATGCCTTCAACCTGTACCGTATCTGTGTGGCCTTCCCATATCATGGAGACAGCGTCTGCGGCTGCGGGCAAACGGGCCACCACGTTGGGGCGTCCCGGCAGGACTTCTTCCATCCAAACTTCGATGCCTTCGTTGCGCAGCCAGCCAGCGATGAAGTCCGCGAGTTTCGCTTCTCCGAACCATTCCGTTGGGAGACCGCTTTTCTGAAAGGCAGGATTGATGCTGGGTATGGCGACCATCGCTCCCAGCAGTTGCGCGACTTCGTCCGTGCCAATCCGGTTTTTTGTCATGGCTTGATTACCGGTTGAAAAATTTCTGAAGGGTGAGATCAGCGGCGCCTACAATGCCAGCATTGCCACCCAGTGCGGCGGGAACGATTTCCGGTCGTAGGTGAGGTGGCGCGTTGTCGGTGAATTCCTGAACCATTTTTATATAGCCTTCGGCCAGTCCCACACCACCGCCGATCACGATCCGCCCGACATCGAGCGCGAGTTTGATGTCGCTGCATAATCCGGCAATGCGTTGCGCCGAATGGCGGACGATGGATGCGGCCCATGCTTCGCCGGCAACCTTGGCGGCGAATACACCTTTCGCATCGACGGCATGGCCGGTCTTGTGTGCCTCGGCCTCAATCCAGCGTCCACTGACTATGTTTTCGAGGGGGGCGCCGTGCAACAAAGAGCCGATCTGTCCGAAATGCCCGGCAAGTCCGCCGAGCAACCGGCCATTGACTACGAGTCCGCCACCGATTCCTGTCGATATGGTGAGGAATGCCATGTCAGGGCATCCCGCGCCAGCGCCGTGGCGATATTCGCCCCATGCTGCGGCTTGCGCATCGTTGATTGCGAGAATATCGACATTGCCGAACAATCGGGATGCCGTTTCCGTCAGCTCGAAATTGTCGGGAATGGCGAGAGTTTCGGGGTTCAGAGCGGACCAGAATCCATTGCGTACCGCGCCGGTAACAGCGATGCCGATGGGCAGCTTGTCGATCTGCCATTTATCCACGGCCGCGTGGATCGATCGCAGCCATGCCTCCGGTCCTGCGTCGCGCGCTGTCACTATCGTTATGCTGTCGATGATTTCGCTCCCGCGCACCAGCGCCGCCATGATCTTCGTGCCACCTATGTCGATAGCGAGGCGCGTTTGGGATGAAGCTGCCTCGCTGGCATGGGCGCTTTCCACCGCGTCCCGGAACCATTGCGTAACGTGCTCGGTACGGGTGATGGCGGAACCGACGACGACCGCGAATGCACCGGCCTGCACTGCTTGCGCCGCATCGGCAGGCGCTTTCACGCGCCCTTCGGCGATGACGTAGGGAGTGAGTCGCCGCATGGCCGTGATCAGCGCGATATCAGGTGCATCAGGAACCGGGCCCCCGACATAACCCGACAGTGTCGTGCCGACGAAATCGACGCCAAGGGCAAGCGCCTGCCGGGCGTCTTCCAGTGAGGAGCAGTCGGCCATGGCCAGTTTGCCGCGCCGATGCGCTGCATCGAGAAGTGCTGCGACGGATGCGGGCCGTACGCGATCCGTCGCATCGAAGGCGATGATGTCCGCACCAGCATCCGCCAACGCATCGACATCGGATATGAATGGCGTGATGCGTACGGGACTGTCATTCAGATCGCGTTTGACGATCCCAATAATCGGCACGTCGATCCAAGGCCGGACAGCTGCGACATAGCGGATGGATTCGATACGCACGGCCTTAGCGCCCGCTGCAACGGCTGCCTTGGCGAAGCCGATGACAAAATCGGCATTATCCGTTGGACCATACTGCACAGGTTGACATGACACGATCAAGCTGTGGCGAAGACCGTCGCGAAGGGACTTTTTCGTGTTATTCGACTGCACGGATAATGGCTCCTGAAGCGTTGGCGGACAAGTAAGCGGCGGTTTGGTATGACCCGATTTGATGGAACTCGCTTTATAGGGGGCGTATGTGCGGGGACAGCCGGACGGAAATGCGATCGCAGGCGGCTTGCAATATGGCCAGCGTGGTTTCATGGCGGTTCTCCCGCCGGTACCGGTTGACATAAGCTATGATGATGGATGCCACGGCGGTTCCATCCGATCCGAAAATCGGGCAGCAGATGTCGGTTATACCGACGAAATCGCGGCTGTCGCGCAGTTCATATCCCTTGGAGCGAATGGTTTTGAGGTGTGTCTCCAGCGCAGGGCGGTCGATCGGCGTGGGAGAATTCGCGATGCACTGATCGATCATCCTGGCCGCAACCCCCGGCGGCTGGAAAGCAAGGATGACCTGGCCGGAAGTCGAGTCGGTGGCGAGACGCCCGTAACCGAGCCGCAGTGTGAAAGACATGTCTTCCCCACCCGGAACCGCCGCCGTCACGACGGTCAATCCATGATTGAGGACCACGAGATGTGGTGATTGCTGACTTTCATAGGCGATCACCGAAAGTTCGGGCATAGCCGCCGTCATCAAATCCTGCGCGCTCGGCGTATGGAGGCCGAGCTTGAACAGCCGGTCGGTGAGGGAGAAGGCGTCGGTTTCCGGGTTGCGCTCGATATAGCCACGTTCCTGAAGGGCCACCAGCATTCGAAATATTTCATTCTTGGAGCGGCCGAGGCCGTCGGCGATTTCCTTCATAGTCAGCGGACAGCGGGCCTCTGCAAGCAGTTCCAGCACTTCTAGCCCCTTCGTCAGTGCGGGCGCGGAATAAGACGGCTTGCCGTCGTCATTCGTATTGTTGTTCATGCGTGAATCCTCTGTGGAACCGCCACCATAGAGAACCGAAAGCGATCTCGCTATTCGTTTCATATTCAAACTTGACACCATATATAAAACTGCCATGATGAAACCCACAACAAAAAACTGAGTGGGTTCGATGACAAATTTCACGGTGGTGAAGTCCGATGGTTTGCAGCGCAAGCCGGCGACGCCGCGGCGCAACAGCATCTTCACTTCCGTCGATCTGGATCGACCGGGCAAGCAGATCGGGTACTTCAGTGTTCCCCAATCACCGCATGATGACGCGTGGGGGACCGTGCAGGTTCCGCTGGCCGTCGTGAAGAACGGCACGGGGCCGACTGTCCTCATCGAGGCTGGCAATCACGGCGATGAATATGAGGGACCGATCGCGCTTGGCGAATTGCTGCGTGAGATCGACCCATCGGAGATTTCCGGTCGCATCATCGCAATACCGGCTGTCAACATTCGGGCGGTGGAAGCGGGTACGCGAACCTCGCCCGTCGACGGGTTGAATTTCAACCGCTGTTTCCCCGGCGACTTTGACGGTACGCTGACTCGCCAGATAGCGGCCTATGTTAATGATTGTCTGTTCCCCATTTCCGATTATTTTCTCGATCTGCATTCTGGCGGTTCGTCGCTGATGATTCTTCCCAGCGCCATCATCGAACGCTCCCCAACGCCGGAAGGGCATCGCCGAAACATCAAGGCGACGCTCGCATTCGGCGCGCCCACCGTGGTGATGGTGGACAACCTGGGAGAGACGCGGACCTCCACGGCGGCGGCGAATCTGCAGGGCTTGATCGTGATCGGCAGCGAGATGGCTGGCGGTGGCCTTGTGGGTCAGGAAGCGCTTGCGATCTGCCGGCGCGGCATCCGCAATGTACTGAAATATGCGGGTGTGCTGAAAGGAGAGCCGGACATTCCAGCCAACGCCAACGCACGCGTGCTCAAGGTTCCCGGCAGTGAAGGATATATTATTTCAGACGAAGACGGGGTTTTCGAGCCCCTGAGCGAGCTTGGAGCCATCGCGAAAAAGGGCGATGTCGCCGGGCGCATACATTTCCTGCGCTCGCCGTCGCGTGAGCCGGTCACATTGCGCCATCCAATTGATGGCTTCGTCTTCGCCAAGCGGCAACCAGGGCGTGTGCGTCCGGGAAATTGCTGCTTCGTGCTTGCGAACGAATATCCAGAAGCGCTGGCGGACGAGGAATAGCCCGATGAGCTACGAAGATATCAAGGCGGCGGCGGAACGCATTAGGCCCTTCGTGCGCAGGACGCCGGTTTTCAAGCTTGAGCAATGTGCTGGTGCCGACATTCGCAACGACTTTTATCTGAAGCTGGAATGCCTGCAGGTCAGCGGTTCATTCAAGATACGCGGGGCCACAAACCGGGTGAAATCCCTGCCGCCGGAACGGATCGCGCAGGGGCTTGTCGCGGCATCGGGCGGTAATCACGGTCTGGCGACGGCTTATATGGCGCGCCACTCCGGTGTGCCAGCCACGATCTTTTTGCCGAAGAATGCCAGCCCGATCAAAGAGCAGAAACTGCGTAAATGGGGCGCGGATGTGCACTATGATGGCATGGTTTGGGACGAGGCCCATGAGGCCGCTCTGGCCTTTGCGAAGGAGCAGGGCGCATTCTACATGCATCCTTTCGCCGACGACGCTATTGTTTCGGGGCAGGGAACCGTCGCGCTTGAGATGATCGAGCAGATTCCCGACGTGGACCTCTATATCGTTGCCATCGGCGGCGGTGGCCTCATCACCGGCCTATCGCAGGTGATCAAGGCCGTGAACCCATCCGCGCGCGTTATCGGGGTGGAGCCGGTCGGTTCGCCGACATTGCACGCCTCGTTCGCTGCGGGCCATGTCGTTCAGTTGCCGGAGATTACCACCAGGGTGGCTACCATGGCCTGCGGTCGCACGGACGAGACCATCTATGAAATCGCGCGGCGTCATGTGGATGACATTGTCTTGATCGAGGACCAGGACATGCAGCGCGCCGCCGAGCTTTTGTGGTTCGAGTTCGGGATTGCGGCCGATCTCAGCGGCGCGGCTTCACTCGCCGCGCTGGTGTCGGGCGCGGTTGCGCCCAAGTCGGGCGAGCGGATCGCCGGGCTGATTTGCGGCGCGGGTATAGACGGCCTTTCCGCCTGAAGGGCGGGGCAAGGTTGGGCAAACGAATTCCCGCTGGGCCGAAAAAGGGTGCGGCGGACCAATTTCAAGAAGAGGCGGCAAACGCCCAGATAAAAACCTGTCGAGGCAGAGGAGAACTGGAACATGAGGACTATTCTTAAAGCATCCGCGGCATTGATCGCGCTGGCGCTTGCGACGCCGTCTTTCGCACAGGAGAAGGTGCTGGGCGTTGCCGCTATCGATCTGCAGAACTCGTTTT
The DNA here is from genome assembly GCF_037482325.1 of Ochrobactrum teleogrylli. Lineage (NCBI taxonomy): Bacteria > Pseudomonadati > Pseudomonadota > Alphaproteobacteria > Hyphomicrobiales > Brucellaceae > Ochrobactrum > Ochrobactrum teleogrylli. The sequence continues at coordinate 761,908 of NZ_JBBHKQ010000002.1, read as the reverse complement.
ATGTTCGCATGAAGGAGGCCGGCGACGTTGCCGCTTCCGATTACGGCGTGAAATCCACATGGCAGAGCGCCGAAGGGAGCCTGGAAAAGCAGGTCGGCATCATCGAGAATTTCATCAATCAGGGTGTGAGCGCGATTCTCATCGACCCTATCGACAAGAATGCGGTCCTCCCGGCGATCAAGAAGGCGCTGGACGCCAAGATACCAGTCATCACCATGGGCAACAAGGTGGATGGCGGCGGCAATTATTCGACGCTTTATCCCGACTATGACAATATGGCCATGGTTGCTCGCGCCATTGCTACATCACTTGGCGGCGAAGGGGAGATCGCGTTGCTCGTGGGTTCGCGAGGCAATTTCGTTTCCGATACAAGAGAAAACGGTTTCGTCGATACGATCAAGAAGGAATTCCCGAAGATCAAGATCGTCGGCGTCGAGCCGACCAACTGGGACGCGGCTAAGGCCACCAATGCAGCACAGACCTGGTTGACGACCTATCCTGATCTAAAGGCCATTGGCTGCATTTCCGATAGCCTTTGCCTGGCGGCGGATTCGGTCGCCAGTTCCATGGGAACCGATCTCATTTATGGCGGCTATGACGGTGATGCTGAGATGAAGGACCTCATCGATAGCGGTAAGATGGTCATTGACGTGCTGACCGGCGCTTATCGCGTCGGCTATTGGAACATCGCGGTCGCCGCCCGTCTCGCGAAAGACGAGGAACTGCCGAAGGACCTTTTCATGCCGACCTATTTCGTCATATCCGACGAAACGGCGTCGAAGCTCCAGGCTGCCGGATTGAGCGTTGATTATATCAACACCGAAAAGGAAGCGGTCGAGGCCAAGAACTATACGGAACAGCTTGGTCCCAAGGTTTCCGTTTCGGCCATGACGGTCGGTAAGTAACCGTCCCGGAAATGGCACCGGCGTGTCACTGACGTGCCGGTGCCCAAGCCGTAATTCCTGAAAGTCCGCCTCCTTTCGCCGCCGCGCGGATAGGTCGCCATGTTCGATAGGTGGGAACCATGTCCCAGACCTGGAAATCAGCTTTCCTTCGCCGCAACGAGCCCGTTCTGATAATCGTGCTCGCAATTTCCGTTGCCGTTTTCGGCTGGATCGATCCGCGTTTTCTGACGGCGGGCAATTTCGTCAGCATCGCGCAGCAGAGTGCCGTGATCGCGCTGATCGCCTTCGCCATGACGGCAGTAATCATTGCACGCGGCATAGATATTTCCGTCGGCAGCACGCTGGCCTTTGCAGGAGTAACGGCAGGGCTTGTCCATGCATCGACGGGTTCCGCTCTGGCGGCGCTTGTCGCCGCTATGGTGAGCGGCGGCGCGATCGGCCTCCTGAATGGCGCGCTCATCGGCTTCGCGGGTATTTCGCCTTTCATCGCGACGCTGGCCACCATGGCTTTTGCGCGCGGCCTTTCGCTCAGCATGTCAGGCGCATCCAGCATCGCCATCACGGATCCCGTCATTCTTTTTGCGGGCCGCGAGACTTTCGGGTTTCTTCCCGTTTCCGTGATCATCGCGGGCATTGTCCTGTGCCTCTGGTGGTTCGTGCTCAGACGCACTGTCTATGGACGCTGGATATATGCCGTCGGCGGCAATGCGGAAGCGGCCCGCGCATCGATGGTGCCGGTGGAGTGGGTGCGGATATCGGTCTATCTCATTGCGGGCGCGACGGCGGGCTTTGGCGCGATCCTGACCATCGGTCGTCTCGGTTCGGCTCAGCCTCTTGCCGGAACCGGCCTGGAATTTACCGCGATCACGGCGGCGATCATCGGCGGCACGAAGCTTTCCGGCGGACAAGGTTCTATCTGGGGCACCGCAATTGGCGCCCTTCTGCTTGGCGTCATCAATACGGGCCTTTCCTTTCTTCAGCTTCCGCAGATCGTCATCTATTGCATCACCGGCGCTTTGATTCTGATTTCCGTGCTGGCAAGCCAGCCCGAAAGTCTCACAGAATTTTTCCGGTCTCTACGCCGCAGGAAATCGGTTTCCGCAAAGGCGGCAGCGGTCAGTGCGACTGTAAACGCCAGCGAAAAACACAGCATCGAATTGCGCGGCATGGGCAAGATATTCCCCGGCGTCAAGGCCCTTGACGGCGTTTCCTTTGCCGTGTCGGCTGGCGAGGTGGTCGCACTCGCCGGCGAGAACGGCGCGGGAAAATCGACACTTGTGAAGTGCATTTCCGGCGTGCATCGTCCCGATGAAGGACAACTCGTCATCGACGGCAAGGCGGTCGCCTTCAATTCGCCGCAAGACGCGGCGGGCATCAGTGTCATTCACCAGCATTTCAGCCTTTCACCCGATCTGACGGTTGCAGAAAACATGTTCGTCGGTCGCGAGCCGCGAACCCGGCTCGGGTTTCTCGACCGGGCGCGAATGCGGCGCGAAGCGCAGGCAATCATGGACCAGCTTTCGCTCGATATTACGGTCGATGCAGAACTTCGTTCCCTTTCCGTTGGGCGGCAGCAGATGGTAGAAATCGCGCGCGCCGTTCTCTCGGACGCCTGGTTCATGATCATGGATGAGCCGACGAGCGCGCTGTCCAACCGTGAGCGCGACCAGCTCTATGTCCTGATTGACAAGTTGAAGGCGCGAGGTGCGGGTATTCTCTACATTTCACACAAGATGGAGGAGATCTTCAATCAGTGCGACCGCGTGGTTGTGCTGCGCGACGGCAAGTTTATCGGCGAGCGCCGTACCACGGAGACGACGGAAGCCGAAATCGTTTCCATGATGGTGGGCCGCGAGGTAGGCGACGTATTCCCCTATCGACAAGCGAAAATCGGCGAGAAGGCCGTTGAGATTAAAAACGTTTCGAACGGAAAACTGCTCAAATGCGCCTCGCTGCATGTGCGCTGCGGCGAGATCGTTGCTCTCGCTGGTCTCATGGGCAGTGGCAGGTCGGAAGTGCTGCGCCTGATCGCAGGACTTGAAACATTGCATGATGGTTCGATTTCAGTATTCGGCGAGGGCCAGGTCGGAGGTGATGTCAAGACGGCAAACCGTGCGGGCATTGTCTACATCCCGGAGGACCGGCACCTTGAAGGTTTTGTCGGCACCATGTCCATCCGTGATAATCTGTCTCTCGCCTGGATTCGTGGCAACAGCCGGTTGGGTATTCTTTCCCTGCGCAGGATTGGCGCAATGGCAAAGGAAATAATCGGCTCACTCGGCGTGCGCCCGGCGCAGCCGGACAAATTGACCATCGAACTTTCCGGCGGCAACCAGCAAAAGGTTGTTATAGGCAAGTGGCTTGCGACAAATCCGAAGATTATTCTTCTCGATGAGCCGACGCGTGGCGTGGATGTTGGCGCAAAGTCGGAACTGCATCACTTGATCGCCAGGCTAAAGCAACAGGGCGCGGCTATATTGATGGTTTCCAGTGAATTGCCCGAGGTTCTGGGCGTTGCGGATCGGATCATCGTCATGCGTGAAGGGCATTCCGTGGGAGAGCTTTCCCATGGCGCGACCGAAGAAGACGTGATGGCCCTGGCGTTCGGCGACCGGCTGATCGAACAGCCGACCGGCGGAACGCGGGACGCGGTACGTCCGCTCAAGCGCCTGGCCCTGAAAGGAGGCGTGGTATGACGGAGTCCCGGAACAGGATGGCGAGGCGTGTCCTTGATCTCGCTCCTCTCATTCTTCTGATCGTCCTGACCGTGATTTTTGCCGTGGTGGATCCACGCGTGGTTTCTGGGCAGAGCCTGATCAATATCGTATCGCAAGCTACACCCATCGCGGTTCTTGCACTTGGCGCCCTCATCGTGCTTCTGACCGGCGGGATTGATCTTAGCGCAGGTATTGGCGTTGCCTTCTGTGCCGTACTCATAGCGACATTGGTCGATAGTGGTATGGGACTGCCGGGCGCGCTTGTCATAGGTTTGGTGGTGATGCTCGCGGTCGGGCTTGCCAATGGTTTCATCATATCCCTCCTGAAAATCCCGCCATTCGTCACGACCCTTGCTGCCATGGTAGCGCTGCAAGGCGCGACGCTTGCGGTGGCATCCAAGGGGGTACTGATGCTGAAGGAACCCATGCTGCGTTTCATCGGTGTCGAGCGGTCGTTTGGAGTTCCGCATGTGATTTTCACCACGCTGGCCATTGTGGCTCTGGCCGCTGTCATCATGCGCCGCACACGCTTCGGCTTGCGCACCTATGCACTGGGTTCCGACGCGGCTGCGGCTGAACTCGCCGGGATACCTGTCACCCGTCATATCATTCTCGTTTATGCTGGGTCCGGCCTGTTCGTTTTCCTCACGGCTTTCATCATGATCAGCCGCGTGCCAGTGGTGACGCCGAATATTGGCGGCACGTCATTGCTGCTGGACGCCATCGCGGCGGCTGTTCTGGGAGGCACCAGCATTTTCGGTGGTCGCGGTACGGTCTGGGGTACGGTCGTCGGGGCGCTGATCGTCAGCCTTCTGACTACGGCGCTGCGCATTTTCGGCACCGACCCATCTAGCCTCGAACTCTACAAGGGCGCAATCATCATGGCCGCGCTTCTGGCGGATTCCGGCATGACCTATGCCAAGACCCGTCTCGTGGAGGCGGCGCGATGAGCGTGTTTATGCCCGCAGTGGCTTCTTCCTTCGCTTGGATGACATCGCCCGAAGCGGGACGTCTGGCGATGGTCGGGCCCGTGCGTTCTGTCGCGTTGCTTCCGACCGGCGCTGTGGAGCAGCATGGTCCCCATCTGCCAATGGGTCTGGACATCTGGCTTGCTCACGCCGTCGCGCTTAAGGCGGCGGAGGGGCAAGATGGGATACGGGTCTGCGAACCGTTCGCCTATGGTTCCTCGCAGCACCATAGAGCTTTTCCCGGTACGATGAGCCTTGCACCTCAGACGTTCATCGCAGTTATGGTCGATCTTTGCAGTTGTCTCTGGGAGGACGGTTTTCTGCCGGTGATCATCAATGGGCATGGCGGCAACCGGGCGGCCATTCAGGTCGCAATCACGACGCTCGGGCGTGATGGGGTGATCTCGGCGGGATTTTCCTATTTCGACCTCATCGCGGATATTGCCACGGAAACCCTGCCGGATGCGGTTGGTGGAAGCGGGCACGCTTGCGCTCTGGAAACATCGCTGATGATGCATGTCCTGCCCCAAAGCGTTCGCACTGCACTGATACCGAAAGGCACGACGCCGCCATCATGGCCCGATCCACACCTTTACGCGGGACCGGCGGTTTCCGTTTGGCGTCCCTTCGAGGCGATCCGGGAAAACGGCGTTATCGGCACTCCCTCCGAAGCGTCGCCTGAAGCGGGCGCGCGCCTGTTCGCCGCCGCCGTTCAGCGCAGTCGCGAAACCATTCTTAAGATTCAAACTGGCTACGGTCAAAGGAGTTCGTCATGACGGTTCATTTCAAATCCTCGCTCAATGGCCCCAATTTGCGTGGCATGCCTATCGTGACGGAACCGGAATCTGGTCTACGGCTCGGCGTCAACCGTATCGGATCGGAGTGGCTGGCGGGCAGTTCGGGCACCTTCCTCAAAATCGACAGTCCTTCCACCGGCGAGACGCTCGGCCATATCGCGCTTTCGACACGAGCCGATGTGGGCCGTGCCGTGGCGGCCGCGGAACGTGCACGCGAAAGTCTTGGTAAGATGGGCGTTTTCACACGGGCGGCGCTTTGCATGAAGGTCGCCGACGAGATCGACCGGCGCACCGATGAGCTTGCACGCTTGCTTTGCCTTGAGCAAGGCAAGCCGTTTCATTCCGAGGCTAAAGCGGAAGTCGGTGCGGCGGCTCTCGGTTTCCGCAACGCGGCGGAACAAATGAAATGGTTGGAAACGGCCGCTTTTCCTGTTGCCGATGCCAACAAGCGTGCCTTCTGCTTCCTGCAGCCAAAGGGTGTCTTCGCGATCATCACGCCGTGGAATTTTCCGCTAGGCCTGCCATGCCTCTATTATCTTGGACCTGCGGTTGCGACGGGTAATACGGTGGTCTGGGTACCCGCCCCGACGACCTCGCTCATCGCCGTTGCCCTCATGGAATGCATGATTGAGGCAGGGTTGCCCGATGGCGCTATCAATCTCGTTCTGGGCGATGGGGCGGAGGTCGGCGACGAAGCCGTCGTACATCCCGGCACCCATGCGATCGGCTTCACCGGAAGTTCCGTCACGGGAGCGACCATAGCGAGGCGCGGAGCAGGCAAACCCCTGCTTCTGGAAATGGGCGGTAACGGGCCGACCATCGTGCTTGCGGATGCTGACATCGAGATGGCGGCGGAACAGATCGGCGCGGGTTGTTTCGCAAATGCGGGCCAGATATGCACGGCGACAGAGCGGGTGCTGGTGCATAAATCTGTTCACGATCGCTTTGTGGACGGGCTGGTGAAGGCGGCCGGAAAGGTACGCATGGGCGACCCCTTCGACCCGGCCACAACCATGGGGCCGGTCAACAACGCGGCAGCGCTGGACAAGATGTTGTCCCATATGGCCGACGCCGCCGCGCGCAAGGCGAAGGTGCTGATCGGTGGCAAGATTGCCGAAGGTATGCCGACGAATCTCTATTTCGAGCCGACCGTTGTGACGGGGCTGACGCACGAAAGCTTGCTTAACAAGGAAGAATCATTCGGACCGGTGGCTCCGGTGCTAACCTTCGAGACGGACGAGGAGGCATTGGAACTGGCGGCGACGAGTCCCTACGGGCTCAACGCGGCCATTTTCACCAATACGATCAAAAAGGCATTCTTTTTCGCTGAAAGCCTGCGCGTCGGTATCGTCAACGTCAATGAGAAGAGCTGCTATTGGGAACCGCATATTCCCGCAGGTGGTGCAGCGGGCACGCAAAGCGGCCTTGGCCGGACCGGTGGGCGCCATACGCTGATGGAAATGTGCGACCTTAAGACTATGACGATCGACATTACGCGCTGAGCTTTGGCCGTGCTTCATCAATTGAAAAAAGGATACTGAAATGACCATCAAGAGACACGGAGTGGGTGAAGGGCGCGGATCAGCGGGCCGCAAACTGCCTTTCGCCAAGGCGGTGGAAGCGGGAGGCTGGCTGCACGTATCGGGCCAGACGCCTATGCGAGACGGCGAGATCGCCGGAACGGGCATCGTCGAGCAGGCGCGCATCGCTATCGAGAACATGCTCAAGATCGTGCATGACGCGGGCTACCAGACGTCCGATATCGTGCGCGTCGGCGTCTGGCTGGACGATGCCCGCGACTTCTGGAGTTTCAACGGTGTGTTCGAACGCTATTTCGGCGATCATCCCCCGGCGCGTTGCTGTGTGGAATCGTCGATGGTCGTCGATTGCAAGGTTGAAGTGGATTGCATCGCCTACAAGGCCGGCTGAGACGGTTTCAGGCTTCAGGATACTTCGGAATGCGTTCAAACTCAATTCGAGCGGATTATATCATCGTCGGCGGCGGTTCCGCCGGCTGCGTGCTTGCCTCGCGCCTAACCGAGAATCCCGCCTTGCGGGTTGTTCTTCTCGAAGCGGGGATTGATGCCGCGCGGCCAGAGGATTTTCCTGACCTCGCCAACCCCTATCCGGGAGTTGCCTATTCCAATCCACGTTATACTTGGTCCGGTCTCAAGGCTTCCTTGCCCTATGGCGGCTCGAACCAGCCAGAAAGCAAGGCTAGCCGCTATGAGCAGGCTCGTGTTCTCGGTGGTGGCTCTGCCATCAACGGCATCGGAGCCAATCGTGGTTCGCCCCATGATTATGACGAATGGGGCGCGATGGGCATTGACGGCTGGTCTTGGGAAGAATGTCTACCTTTCTTCAAGAAGCTGGAACGTGATCTCGACATAGACAATGAGTTGCACGGCAAGACAGGGCCATTTCCCATTCGTCGTCGGGGCGATGTGATCTGGACACCTTTTACCCGCACCATGCTGCAAATCTGCGAGGATCGGGGCATTCCGTTTCTGCCCGACCAGAATGGCGTATGGGAGGAGGGTATCTTTGAAATGGCCGTCAATATGGATGAGCAACGCCGGCGCGTAAGCACGGCATGGGCTTATCTTACGCCGGAAGTTCGCCGCCGTCCCAATCTCGAAATCAGAACGGAGACTACGGTTTCGCGTATTCTCGTGGAGCGCGGAAGGGCGGTTGGAGTCTTGGTCACGCGCGGTGAAAACCGCGAGGAATTGCGCGCCGGCCGCGTCATTCTTTCCTCCGGCGCTTTGGCGACGCCCGCGATCCTCATGCGCTCCGGCATTGGCCCCGCGCCCCATCTGGCCGATTGCGGAATTACGACGTTGCACGATCTACCCGGCGTTGGCCAGAACCTAATGGAGCATCCGTCGGCGGGGTTGGTTCCTTTCCTGAAGCCTTCCGCACGTCAGAAGGGCGCACCAGATTATCATATTCCCATCGGCTATCGCTTTTCCTCCGGCCTTGAGGGTTGTCCACCCGGCGATATGCACATGAATTTCGTCACCCGCGCCGCATGGCACCCTGTCGGGCGGCAACTCGGTTCGATTTTCTTCTGGGTCAACAAATCCTATTCACGCGGCCAACTCATGCTCGATCCCGCCGCTCCGGACGGTCCGCCGCGCATTGATTTCCGCATGTTGTCGGATCGGCGCGATCTCACTCGACTTGCCGATGCCTTTGAGCGGGCGGTACGGCTTGCGAGCGATCCAAAGCTTGCTGCAGTGGTTTCCGGCGTCTATGCGGGTGGCATGTCCGAGATCGGTAAACGGTTTTCCAAGCCTTCGGCTTTGGTGGCGGCGATCACAGGATTAGGTTCGATCGGGCTTGATGCGATTGGTAAACTGCGTGAAAGGATTCTCCCCTACATGCTTGCAAATTTTGATAATCCATCGCGTCTTGCTGAAAGTCGCGAGGATCTTGAGGCCTATATTCGGGAGACTGTTGGAGGTGTTTGGCATCCTTCTGGCACCTGTCGGATGGGAGCGGATATTGACAGGATGGCGGTTACGGACAAGGACGGAGAAGTGCGCGGCCTTGAAGGCTTGTTCATTTGCGATGCTTCGATCATGCCGACAATACCATGCGCCAATACCAATCTGCCGACGATCATGGTCGCCGAAAAGATAGCAGCCACCTTAATTACTCACCATTGACAATTGGAACTATGCTAAAGGTACGAAAAATTCCTTACATTTAATACTTTTTTTCACAATTGTGATTTGCCTGTTCGTTTTACTGTTTCAGGAAATTTGAACCTTGAGCGTTCGGGATTTTTTGACTGGCAATCAGTTCTCGTTCAGGCGATTGGGTCGGCGGTGGGAAATTTTTGTCTCAGAGACTTGCATTAGGAGAATGGCGCAGGGGCTTAGTCCTCTCCCAAAAGCCTTTCGGCAACGACTTCATCTGTAACAATAATATTTGGCCGCAGAAGTTTCATTGCAGCTTTAAACACTGCTAATTTCTGCCATCCACCAGAAGCTAGCACGACTTTTCGGGCCGAACGCAGGGTTTCGGGATGAACCGCGATGACCCTATCATTCACTTGATGGTCGACGATTTCGCCCCGGGCGTTTACAAAACGGCACAGAACGTCGCCAATGGCACCGGCCCTTTCCAGAGAGGCTATCTCTTCTTTCTCGAGAAGCCCGTACTTTACAAATGTGGAGGAGGGAGACAGGTCACCAACACTGATGATTGCAAGATCAAGATGCTCAGAACGCCTGAATACTTCCCTGATGCCAGGATGGGTCATGAGGGCATCTCTCGTTTTTGCATCTGGCGCAAAAACAGGAGCGGCCATCAAAAGACATTCGGCCGAAAGTCGATCGCCCAGCCGCCAGGCAAACTCGGACGGGTTAAAGGCGCTTACTTTTGTCAATCCGCCAAGCAGTGAGACGACCGAAATTCCCTTAGCGTCCTGTTGCGGGATGGATCCTAAGGCTGAACTGAGCGTTTTGCCCCAGCCAAGACCAATCGTCACATTCTGATCAAGGCGATCGGCTATGAATTCGCCAAGAACAGCTCCAATAACGTCGGAAGTCTGTTCGTTTTGTACGGGTGTTGGTATGATGATGGCCCTTTCGAGCCCGTGACGTTCTTCTATTGCCCGTTCCAGCTCAACACAACGGCTCTGCTTTGCTGTAACACGGATCTGCACGATGCCATCCTGGCGCGCAGTTCCGAGCATCCGCAGCACGCGGGTGCGCGTAACGCCAAGTTCCTGGGCCACCTGATCCTGGGTCATACCTTCCTTGTAATAAAGCCAGGCTGCACGTACTCGCAGATCTTCCTGAAAATCACTCACTCGTTTTGTCCCCTGTTTGCGACAGCCTGTTCGGTTTTAATGCCTTACCGGAAATAAGAACGCAAACGGTTCATCTTCTGTGAAACTGCCGATCTTCAGCAATGTCTCGTCACGCGCGCCGTCGGAAGAGGTCAACCATGATGGCTACGAGCACGACACCGCCAACGATGACGCGCTGCCAGAAGCCGGATACATTTAGCAGCACAGTTCCATTTGCCAGCACCGTGAGCAGTAGTGCTCCAAGAACTGTGCCAACGACTGAGCCCTGACCGCCGCGAAGACTAGTGCCTCCTAATATGGCTGCTGTGATTGCGCCCATGAGCCAACCTTCGCCGACAGATGGCTGACCGGCATCCATCCGGCTTGCAAAAAGGATACCAGCAAGAGCGGCAAACATGCCGGCCATCCCAAAGACGAGAAACTCGACCATCCTGGTTTTTATACCGACAAGAATGGCTGCGTCTCGGTTTCCGCCCACGGCATAGATGTTGCGGCCGAACTTTGTCTGCGTCAGCATCCAGATTAGAAGAAGACCTGCCATTATGAAAATGATCACTGGAATCGGGATTGAAAATAATTCACCCTTACCAAAATACTGAAATGTCTCGCCAAGCGGCCGTATTGGATAACCTTTGGTAATGACAAGCGTGATTCCGGCGAATATTTCCCAGGTCGCGAGTGTTACGATGAAGGGATTAAGCCGAAGGAACGCGACAAAGAATCCGTTCAAAAGTCCAAGCCCCATTCCAAAGAGCATCGTAAGAGGTATGACCGCATAGGGATGGATCCCGAGGCTTGTGAGTAAAAGAGACCCGACAATTGCCGAAAGACCTGCGGCTGCTCCAACCGACAGATCAATGCCCCCCACAAGCAGAACCAATGTCTGACCAAGCGCAACCAGCCCAACAAAAGCTGCCTGACGCGTCACGACCGAGATATTATAAGTGGTCAGAAAATTATCTGTGACAAGTGCGAGTACAGCGGTCAGTACGACAAGCGCCACGAGCACGCCGCTTGCTTCCCATTGCCAGAACCGCGTGAGAAGACCCGACGAGGATCTGGTTGTGATAGGGTCTGAAACTATTTCCTGTGCCATAATTATATCCTTAACTCATGGCGAGCTGCAGCAGAGACTCCTGCGACACTTCAGCTGCTTGTGGCGTTCCTTTGACCTTCCCGTCATGCATAACCATGATCCGGTCAGAAACCGTAATGACTTCTTCCAGCTCCGATGAGATGAAGATGATAGAAAGCCCCTGCTGCTCCGTGAAACGACGCAGTTCGGCTTGAATCTCAAACTTAGCGTTCACATCAATCCCGCGGGTAGGCTCGTCCATTATGAGAATACGTGCATTCTTCATCAGCCAACGTGCGATGATGACCTTCTGCTGGTTACCACCCGAGAGGCTAGTGATCGGATCTGAGGGGGATCCGATCTTTATGCGAAGTCTTTTCACGTAATCGCCAACCTCGCTCATCATCTCGCGATTGCGCATCGTGCCTAGAGTGCGAAAGCGATCAATGGAAGGCATCGCCATATTCTCAGCGATGCTTAGCAAAGGGAAAATTCCCTCCTGCTTCCGCTCCTCAGGCAAGTAGACAAGACCTTTATTGACCATGCCTAAGGGGTCAGCATGTGTTACGTTCTGGCCATAGACGTGCACTTCACCGCAATCGGGACGCGTTAGTCCAAAAATGCATTTCGCCAGTTCGGTACGCCCTGATCCGACGAGGCCAGATACGCCCAGGATTTCACCTTGATGCAACGTAAAACTGACGTTTGTAAATTCGCCCGATCGCGAAAGATTTTTCACTTCCAAGGCCGGAGCCGTGGCCAACGGCGGCCTGCGTACTGGCTGGGCAATTTGGGCTGCAGCACGCCCCGCCATCAAACGGACCATATCGTCTTTGGTGGCTTTCACCGGATCAAGCTCGCCTACATACCTTCCGTCACGCAAGCCCGATATGCGGTCTGATAGTTCCAGAACTTCATCGAGCCGATGTGAAACATAAAAAATGGATCCGCCAGCCTTCCGAAAATCATTTACGTATTTGAAGAGCTTTTCGGTCTCCCTCCAAGTCAAAGTGGCTGTCGGCTCGTCGAGAATTAGGATTTTTGCGGAGGTCGCTGCCGCGCGTGCAATCTGTATGAGTTGTTGATGTGCCTTGCTCACATCGCACACCTTCATGTCCGGATCGATGCCGTCATCAACTGCGTGAAGGTGTTCAGCTGCCCGCCGCCGCGTTTGTCGCCAATCAATTCCAAAACCTGACGGCCTCTTTATATGCATACCAAGCATGATGTTTTCAGCAACAGTCAGATGCGGAACGAGGTTGATCTCCTGGGGGGCGATTGTGATGCCTGCGACCTGTGCCTGACTGGGCGCGCTGAATTCAATTTGATGGCCATTACGCCAAAGCGTACCTGAACTGGGGCGTACTTTTCCTGATAACACGCTCATCAGCGTGCTTTTACCCGCACCATTTTCACCGATGATTGCATGCACCTCACCCTTTCGAATGCCAAGCGAAACATCGTATAGGGCCTGGACTACGCCGTAATTCTTTGAAAGATTGCGCGCTTCGAATACATAATCAGACATGATGAAATGTCTCCGTGGCTTCAGCGGGCGCATACGTCTGCGCCCGGCTAGGCATTTCTACTTGCAATCGTCTTTTGTGATGAAACGCGAACCCGTGTCGTGGGCCATTGGATAAGTGTGGTTCTGGTTCATGGCGACGAGATAACGTACCGACCAGTAACCCATATCCCACTGCCGTTGGGCCTTAAGTGCGGTAATCGTACCATCACAGACCGCATCTACAGCTTCTGGAAGGTCGTCCATGCCGACGATTGCCACTTTCCCTTGTTTATCGGCGTTTTTAACCGCACGGGCGGCTCCGATAGGATTGGACGCGTTTGAACCAAAGATCGCGGCGAGGTCGGGGTGGGCCTGGAGTGCGTTCTCTGTCAGCGAAACTGCTTCTTCCAGAACGTCGTTATCCGGCTGCTCGAATACAATTTGCATGTCCGGGTGTTTTTCGAGCGCTTTCTTAAATCCTTTGATCCGCTGAATATGATCTGTTGCCGTCAGGCTACCCGACAAAATCCCAACTTTGCCTTTGCCGCCGAGATGTTTGGCCAGAAATTCTCCCAGATCATAGCCGTCCTGTTCACTGTCCTTAGGACCGACAAACGGAAACTGGTCATTGCAAAATGAGTTGAATGTTATGACATTCACACCCGCATCTCTGGCCTCATTTAACATTTGTGTGTTGGTGGCCTGGTCAAGACACGCCACTGCTATTCCGTCAGGATGACGACCTATATTTGTCTCGATGCGCTGATTTTGATCAGTGACATCCGCCTGAGGGGGCTGGTCCCAGATTACCTTGACTTTAATGCCCTGTTTGCCGAGCTCTTCAGCGGCAAATTTCGAGCCATCTGCGACGACGTCATACCAGGGATGAATGACTTTTGGAATGAAGACAAACGTCAGTTCCTTGTCGACCGGTTTGATCAGATCTGCTTGGTTTTGTGCCGAAACGGCCCCGGTCAATGCTGTCAAAAATATGGATGTGATGAGAGTTTTCGTAACAATTGACATGGTTGCCTCCTCCGCTCCCGTGCTTGCTTTCAATATGGATTATGAGACGTGATCAAACAGCCCAGCGTGCAGCTGGTTTTCGCTCGGCACGAACTGGGGCCTGAAGCATGAAGTCCCAGGTCTGCTCAAATGACTGAATACCTGCCTGCGAACCAAGGCCGGTTGCGACAAGCCCTGCCGCCGCCTGAGCGAACCGCACGGATGTTTCAGGATCATAGCCCTTGATCAGGGCGGTTGCGAAACCTGCGTCGAATGCGTCACCACATCCGCACGTGCATACGACATCCACCTCAAATGCGGGGATTAAGAATTTGGTACCATCGGAATGATGGTAGTAAGCGCCCACGCCACCAAGTGTGAGCACACAGCATCCCACGCCTTTATCTAGGAAGAACTGCGCGATCTCCTCAATGTTGCGCAATCCCGATAGTCCTTCCGCTTCTTCGATAGATGGAATGAAATAGTCTACATAGGGCATCAGCGGCTCCACGAGCGGTAAAAACTCTGGAGTGCCTGCCAAAAGATCGTGTGTCGTGACGCAACCTCGCGCTTTGGCGGCTTTCAAAAACTCGACACTTCGAGGGCCATCCATACGGTTCATCAGGCCAGTGCCGCCCAGATGTACAATTTTGGCATCAAGTACTTGGTCAAGCATGTTGTCGCTAATGATGAAATCACCCGTCGCACCTTTCATATGCATCGCCGGTCGCGCACCATCTGAGCGGGTGGTGACAATCGTGGTCGACGTTCGCGAATGTTCCAGGATTTGCATAGCACTGGTGTCCACACCGTGACGGTCAAGTTCTTGGAGGACCCATTTGCCCATGTGATCGGGCCCGACTGCTCCTACGGCAAGCGTTTTGAGGCCGAGTTTCGCAGCATCGATCGCGCAACTCCCAGCCGTTCCCGATACTGCGAGAGCTATTTCTTCAACAAACGATACTCCTCCTCCAGCAGGAAGCTTGTCGATCGGATAACCAAGACAGTCGAATGTGTAAAAGCCAACAGATGCATAATCGTAGCGCATTGATCCTCCCAGATAACGCAAGCGCACATTTAGTTAAACTAGACACATTTTGTGCACCGCATTTCGAACATGTCAATAGAGATTTAGACAAATGTTCTGCGAATTAGACTAGGAGTATGAGCATAATGGCGGATGCAATATGCATGAGGCTGACATAGCCCAATAATGAGCCTATTGCAAAGTGCACAATAATATATTTCAATAGATATATGTGCAACTATGTGGAATAGGTCGGAATGAGAGCTGCAGTATTACGGGCACCCAATGAACTGGCTTGCGAAAGCATTCCAGAGCCGCAATTGACCCACGGGGACCTTCTGATAAAGGTTAAGGCCGCTACCGTATGCGGTACAGATATTCGTATCTTTCGAGGCAAAAAAACTGCTGGTGTACGTTATCCATCGGTCCTAGGGCATGAGTTTGCAGGCGAGGTCGTCGATAACGGCGGTAATAAAAGTTTCTCGTGTGGCGAAGCGGTGGGTGTGTGCCCCGCAATACCTTGTGGTCATTGCGATAATTGCAAACGCGGGTTTGAGAATATATGCACCAATTTGATCGCGATCGGTTACGAAATTGACGGTGCTTTTGCAGAGTATATTCGAATACCAGCACGCGCTGTCGAAAGTGGTAATGTATTTCACCTACCGTCTGGATTGACCTGGGAAAAGGCATCCCTCATTGAGCCTTTCTCCTGTGTAATGAACGGCCAGGAAAAAATCAAAGTTGGTCTCGGTGATTTTGTTGTCATCCTCGGCGCGGGACCAATAGGTCTTATGCATGTCAAGCTTGCAAGATACGCCGGTGCCTATCGCATTCTTGTCAGCGAGCCGAATTCGGCTCGTCGGGCGGCTGCTCTATTGGCTGGTGCCGATATGGTTGTCGATCCCACTTCGGAAAATCTGCCGGAGCGCGTGAAGCACGAAACAAATGGCCAGGGCGCCGATAAGGTGATTGTAGCAATTGGCGTGCCGCGCCTTGCAAACGATGCACTGCAACTCGTGCGAAAGAGAGGATTTGTCAGCCTTTTTGCGGGCTTTTCCGTCTCGGAAACAGCGACCATGGACGTGAATGCAATTCACTATGGTGAGATCCAGGTAACGGGTTCATTCGGGCTGACACGTCTTCAGTTCGAACGTTCTTTAAATCTAATAGCACAAGGTCATATCGAACTTGATTCCCTTATTACTCACAGGTTCGCACTCGATAGAATAGACACAGCCTTGATCACCGCGGAAAGTGGCGAGGCGATTAAAGTGGTTGTGGCAAATGACTGAGAGCCGCAAATCCGCGTCTGGTGAACGCGACCCTAGATTCGCCTCACTATCCGATAGCTATTCTGTGGTGATCATAGGCGGTGGCATTAACGGTTGTGGGTTGTTTCGCGACCTTTGCGAGCAAAATATCGATTGCCTCCTTATAGATAAGAATGATTTCTGTTCAGGCGCGAGTGCTGCACCATCGCGCCTTATTCATGGTGGCATAAAATACCTTGAAACCGGAGAGTTCCGGCTGGTGCGTCAATCTGCCTTTGAACGCAATCTACTTCTTCAGAACGCACCGCATTATGTCAAACCAATCGAAACCCTGCTTCCGGTCTACTCAAAGTTTGGTGGAATTGTATCGTCTTTCAAACGTTTTTTGGGGTTGAAGTCACGATTGACAGACCGGGGGGCAATAATAATAGCGATAGGACTGCATTTATACGACTTCCTGGGGCGCCGCTTCAAATCGATGCCCAGACACCAAATGCTTTCAAAAAAAGCCGCGCTGTCAAAATTCCCCTTGCTCACGAGTCAGATCCGGTCGCTCGGTGTCTATCACGAAGCAAAGATCAGCCACGCTGAGCGACTTGGCCTGGAATTGATTGTCGACGGTCTAAAGGCAAACGCCATGGCCAAAGCGATGAATTATGTTGAGATCGAAGACGCAGGCGAACAAGGGATTACAATTAGTAGTGCGCTTAAGAATGATCGAAAGACAATAAGGGCCGGAATAATTGTTAATGCGGGCGGCGCATGGATCGATAAAATCAACAAATCCCTTGGCCTGAGTACACAATTTATCGGGGGTAACAAAGGGTCTCATCTTATCGTAAAAAACCAGGCGCTTTACGAAGCGCTGCAGGGGCGAATGGTCTATTACGGTTCGGCTGACGGAAGGGTTAACTTGCTCTATCCCTTCATGGGCAACGTTCTCATTGGGTCGACTGACATTCCACAGCGTGACGTTGAAAGCGCGACTTGCAGTCAGTCTGAAATAGATTACATGATCGAAACCACGCGCGAGGTGTTCCCCACTATTCCTATCAGCCCTCACGAGGTTATGTTGACCTATTGTGGTGTGCGTCCACTACCCGCAAGTGACGCATCTGATCCCGGAGACGTAAGCCGGGATCACTCAATCGCTATCCGCAAATTGCCCGGAACGAATATCGACGTTATGTCGCTTATTGGCGGCAAGTGGACAACATTCCGTGGATTCTCTCAGGAAGTAGCCGATCTTATTCTGGCTCGGATGGGTAAGCCTCGCATAAGGGACACAGCCGATCTTAAAATAGGCGGCGGTGCAAATTTTCCTCCCGATCAGAAAGCGCGTATTGATTACATCGAAAAGCTGACAACAAAAAGCGCGCTGTTATCCAATCGTGTAAGCGTCCTCTTTGAGCGATATGGCACAAAATGCGAGCAGTACATTGAAAATCTGAGTGGCGGCGAAGAGCTTCTGTCGAGCTGCCCCTCCTACAGCGTGGAGGAACTGCGATGGATTGCACAAAATGAGCACGTAATCCGATTGAGTGACGTTTTGTTCAGACGCACTGAGATTGTGCTTTCTGGGTCACTGACTGAAGACGTAGTTGAAGAAACAGCTCAAATAATCGCTTTGATCTTGGGTTGGGATGAATACAAAACAGGTTTAGAGAAAGGGGACGTGAGGTCAACGGCGGCCAGGAATTCCATTAGCTTACGCCAAATTGACGCCGCAACTTACTGCTAGGTCTCGGGCGTAAAAACTCTCCAAAGCGAGCGGCTTACGCTCCGGTGTCAGCTACGATTCTTGACTGGCAATCTGTGAATCGTTGTAAGGATCTTCAGCGGAAACAAGCGCGGCGATTTAATTTCATGCCGAGACCTGCGATATCCGAACTGATAGGTAATTCGCCGCGTACTGGATGTGAAGCCTACAGTCTTTTTGGACAGAGAATTTCAGCGGAAGCCTGGGGTTGCAAAGCTGAAAATTCGTTCTCCCACTATGTTGCGGGGGGGCGAGACGACTGAGGGTCGTGGGCGGCCAACAACGTTCTTAGCGGGGTATAAAGCCATTGACCAGCCGTTCTCAAACTCATTGCGTCCCACGGCGACTGGCGTTTCAATGGATATTGAAATTGCAAGCTGTGTGTTATGCGAAATGAATTATCGTGGAACGGGCAGAGCGTTCTTTTGCTCCGCTACAATTCGTTGTTTAACGCCCTGTTGCATGATGTAGTAACAACAGCTTCGTTGCGTATGCGTAAGCGCAGACGGTTTTGACGCCGCCTGCTTTCGTGGCCTAACTTATCAGCGAGCAAGTCCCAGCGAACCGGGGTTCATTAATCCGCTTGGGTCGAGCGCCTTCTTGATATCCTGAGTAAGAGACCAGGTTCCGGGCGTGAGGATCGATTCAAACGGATAGTCCCGCGCAATCTGCCAACTGACGCCGCCAAGACTGGCATAGAGCTCTTGTGTGCCCTGACGCAATTCAACCACAGCATTGCGGGTGACCGGATTGGCGGCATTGTTGAGCCATGGCTTGACAACGTCCAGGCCAACGCTTTTTGCATGAAGAGGCGTAATCTCGTCGTTCCAATAGAAGGCCGGTTCGATGAAGAATTCATTGCCGACCGTCATGCTCATGACCGAATAGACAATGCCGTATTTTTCCATGAACGCCTTCCTTTCCTGAAAATAGGCGTCATTGGCCGCAACCACTTTCTGAGCGTCGCTCAGCGGGAAGACTGCGTGGATTGGAACCCAACGCTCGCCATTGAGACCAAGCATACCGCGCACTGGCGAGAAGGGTTTGGAACGCATGACTTTGGGCACAGTGTTTTCTATTTCGGCGCCGTGCTTATTTCCGATTAGGCGCAATGTCTCGATATTGCTCTTTAATTGTTCGGTGGAATTTGCTTCCGTAACGATATGAAGCGTGAAATTGTGCGCTTTGAGGAAAGCCGTACCCCCAGCCGCGACACTCGCCGCGTCTTTCAGGCCTTGCAGCATTGATTTGCCAGCCTTCGCCACATTGCCCAGTGTTTTCAGGCCATCGGAGATGCGATTGACACTGGCCGAATGATTGGCTTTGTTGCGGTCGATCCCAAAACCTTCGGAGACAAGACGCGTACGCGCCATTTCCACCTGCGCCGCCGCCATCGCCGCCATGCTGACGAAGCCGAATGAAAGGAAGCCAGTTTCGGAAGGCTTGGGTGTTAAGCGCAGCGTCGCCGCGACCTTGACACCAAAGGCGCCGTTATCACCAAGGAACATGCCGGTCAGATCCGGTCCGCCGTAACGGGTGAAGGGTTTTGCACCCTGGCGTCCACCAGAGCCGGTGGTGACAATGCGGCCGTCAGCAAGCACAACCGTCACGCCGATCACAGAGTCCGCGACAGTACCGTTCAGCGCCGAACCAAAAAACGCGCTATTTTGTGAAAGCGCGCCGCCAATAGTGGCGTTGACGCCGGAAAGCGGTCCCCAATAACCGGTCCGAAGACCGGTGCCCTGAAGTGCGGTGTTGAGTTTATCCCAGGTGCAGCCCGCTTCAACGGTTACATATAGGTCCTCCACATTGACCTCGATCACACGATCCATCTTGCGTGTGTCGATGACAATGGAATCGGCGCGATCGGGCAGATAGCCTTTGGTGTAAGACATGCCGCCGCCGCGTGGTACGACCGCCAGGCCCTGATCGGTGGCCAGCTTCACGGCCTTCGCAAGCTCTTCGCGCGATTCCGGCAGGACAACTGCGAGAGGCGGAAGACCAGGTTGCCAGAATATGTCATTGGCGTAGTAGTCCCGGGTCGCCGTGTCCGCCAGCACCCGGTCATCGCCGAGATCGCGCTGAAGAATATCGATGGCCATGAGGTCATCTGTCCGCATGTGGGATGTCAATGTCACTAGGTCTCTCCTCCCTGTGGCTGAAAATATCATGCCCAAGTCAATAAGGCTTGTGGCTGGGCGGAGCCGCTGCTTCGGCTGCGACGTCTCGCTCTAATTGGAAAAGGAAGCATTGTTCATCGGGTATGTCAACGAACAACTTGAATATCATCTGACGACACGTTATGGATAGAGCGCCCTGCCGATGGGGATTATACGCGGCCGTGGAACGACTGACACAATGGGCTGCGTCAACATAGGGTGAGCATCAGACGAATGACCGATAAAAGCACAACCATACAGAACGTTCGCGCTGTGACCCGCGCCTTGGCGATTCTGAATTCTTTCGCTGGCAAAAACCTCCAGTCTCTCGCAGAGGTCACGCAGGAGACCGGGCTTGATAAGGGAACGACGCGGCGTCTGCTGCTGACACTGATGGATAGTGGTTTCATCGCGCAGGATCCCGCCACCCAACATTATCGGCTGGGCCGTGCGGTGCGCGATCTTGCCGCCAACGTTGCCGACGATCTTGATCTCAAGGCGATTGCTCTGCCGGTCTTGACAGAGCTCGCGGCCGATTTGCACATCACAGCGTTCATATCAGTCTATGATGAAGGTGACACGGTCTGCCTCGATCGTATTCACGACATGAAGGGCATCGAAGTTCATTGGTGGGCGATTGGCGGCACGCTACCGTATAATTGCGGTGGCGCGCCAAAACTGTTGCTTGCCTATCAATCGGCACAGGAAATCACGCGGCTTCTCAAGCGCCCGATGACGGCGATGACGCCGAAGAGCGTCATGGATGTGACAGAGTTTCGCGATCAACTGGAAAGAATTCGTCGTCGCGGCTGGGAATGCGCGGTTGACGATGTGGCGTTGGGCCTGACTGCGCTTGCAGTTCCAGTGCTCGACCGCAGCGGTGAGGTTGTCTGCTGCATCAGCATGGCAGGATTGACGCCACAGATGATCAACCGTGGGCGGCCAGTTCACCTCGCTCGTCTTCAGGCGGCCGCCGAGCAGATTGAGCGGCGTTTGAGGCAGTAGTCTCGCGATTCAGGCATGGGTTGTTTCACCGGATAATACGGCGTGAAAAGTGTCATACTATGAAATGCGTTTTACATGTTGACAGACTTGTGCATCTGGCCCTAACGTAGATGTCGAGGAGAACAGGGAGATTGAAGCGCCTTTGATGGATGGCCATCAAAAGCTCTGGTTTGAGAATTACCTCTTCGTACATCGTTCGGGGAACATGCAGATTTCGCAGCGGTACTGCTTGTGCCGCATGCATGGGACCAATGACTACTTTGCAACCGGCGGTCTGTAGCGGACCGTTGCGGAAGGCGATGGTGTGTGGATGGTGGTTCGACATGCGTTTCTGTCGACCATAGCAGGTTCTTCTTCCCGTTTTAAGATAATCAGTTTCCTTTGATCCTGGGGAGGATGTTCTGAATGGAAAAGCTGACTGCAACGCCGCGTTCGATCCGTAAATCTCTAACGGCGATATCCGCAACTATTGCAATTCTCGCCGCAACAACCAGTGGTTTTGCGGCGCCTGCTGCTGGTGAATACTCGATAGGCTTCGTGACCGAAAGCACCGGTCCGCTTGCGGCTGCGGGTGTTTCCTATGAGCGCGGCGCCCAATACGCGATTGACGAGATCAATAAAAAGAACTGGGTCGGCGAAGGCGTGACGCTCAAGCTGTCCGAAAAGGAAAGCGGTTCGGATGCCGCACGCGCCGTTCAGGCGCTGACACAGTTTGCTGCTGATCGTAATATTCTGGCTGTTACGTGTTGCATCCTGTCACCTGTTGCTGGTGCTTTGCGTCCTGTTGCGACCAATCAGAAAATACCGCTGGTTCTTTATGGCGCCACAATGCCTGGACTTCCACAACCGCCCTTCGTAACATCGATTGTTGCTCTTCCAGGGCCACAGGAAGTCAAGATGACAAAGCTGATTGCCGAAAAGCTGAAGCCGAAGTCGGTCGCCTATTTCGTCAATGCCGATAATGAAGGTTTTCAGGGGCGTTTCAAGGCCGCCCAGCAGGTGATGGAAGAGGCGGGCGTGAAAACGGCCGGTGTCGTCAGTATCCTTTCAGCGGATACCGATTTCACTGCGCCCGCCACCCAGGCCATGGGTATGAATCCAGACCTGATCATGGTCTGGACGACCCAGACGCCCGCCGCCGGTATCATAGCTGCGCTCCGCAACCGGGGATATGAAGGCACGGTTACGGCGTCGGATGTGATTTCACCGGCGCCGGTGTTCAAGAAGATCGGTGAGCCGCTGGCGGGGGTGCCGTTTCCAATCGCCTTTGCTCCGGAAATCTCAGACAGTCCAGAAGCCAAGACCTTCATCGCTGGTTACCAGGACAAGTTTAAGGAATTGCCGGATACCTACGCCGCGCAGGGCTACACAGCCACCTATTATATCGCGCAGGGGTTGAAGTCGCTGGATGGAAAGCCCACGCGTCAGGACCTTGCGAATGCTTTGTCCAAAATCACCAGTATCGAGCCGAATATCTATGGCGGCCTGCCAATGGTGAACGGTCAGGCGAGTGTTGAGAATTCGATGATCGCAGCCTGGAGCAAGGACGGCAAGGTCGTCACCTGGGAGCAAAAATAACATGCAGCTTTTCATCGAGCAGTTGATCAATGGAGTGGCGTTGGGGTCGCTCTATGCTCTCTTCGGAATCGGCTTCGGTCTGGTGTTCGCCACTTTGGGTATTCTCAACGCGGCCCACGGGACTTATGCAAGCTGGGCGGCGATTGCCGCTTATTACGTCATGGACAAGTTCGGGGCGCCGTTTCCGATCGCGATACTCGCAGGGATTATAGGGGGCGGGCTATTGTCCGTTCTGGTGGATCAGATCGGTTTCCAGCCATTGCGCGCCCGCAAAGCGGGCATGCTTGGTGCGTTGATCACCAGTATCGCATTCTGGATCATCCTCGACAGTCTTGCAGGCTTTGCGACAGGACAGCAAAGCCTTGCATTTCCCGCATCAAGCTATCCGAGCAAGATGCTGGCGCTTGGTCCGCTGCGCATTCCACAGATGCAAGTCATTATCATTGCAGCCCTCCTGATTTGTACGGTCGGCATCTATCTGCTGATCCAAAAGACCAGACTTGGCGCGGCCATGCGCGCCGTTGGCTGGAATGACGTCGCCGCTTCCCTCGGTGGGGTCAACTCGCGCATGGTCATCCTACTCACGGCTTTTCTTGCCGGCGCCACATCCGGTCTCGCCGGGGTGCTTGCAGGCGTTGCGACGTCGAACGTCTCCTTTACCCTCGGCGAGGGCTTGATGCTCAAGGGTTTCGCAGCAGTCGTCGTCGGCGGATATGACGATGTTCGAGGCACAGCGATCGTGGGCATTATGCTGGGCATAATCGAAGTGTTCGTCGCACAATATGTATCAACCGCTTTCCGGGATGGCTTCACCTATATTCTGCTTCTGGCGTTTCTCATCGCCCGCCCGCGCGGCCTATTCGGCAGCCTCAACTTCACACGAGCATGATCATGGAAACACTTCTCGATCTGTGGGCGGCGTACGGCAGTACGTTTATGTTCGCCATCGTTAATTCCTTTTTCGCGCTAAGCACCTATGCCGTTCTGTCGACCGGTGTGCTCAGTTTCACGACTGTGGTGTTCGCAGCCGTTGGAGGATTCATCGCCGCCCAGGCGGTCACACATCTCGATATCTCGATCTATCTGGCGTTTCCGCTGGCGGCGGTCGGTGGCGGTGTTGCTTCCGCCCTCGTGGCGCTCGCCTTCCTGAAGCTGGAAAGCCATTGGATGGCGCTTGCCAGTCTTGCGCT
This sequence comes from Ochrobactrum teleogrylli, assembly GCF_037482325.1. Classification (NCBI taxonomy): domain Bacteria; kingdom Pseudomonadati; phylum Pseudomonadota; class Alphaproteobacteria; order Hyphomicrobiales; family Brucellaceae; genus Ochrobactrum; species Ochrobactrum teleogrylli. The sequence continues at coordinate 738,120 of NZ_JBBHKQ010000002.1, read as the reverse complement.
CGTGTTGATTACACGCGTCACCGCGCTCAACACGCCGACTCTGACCGGTGGCGTCAATGGTCTGGTTGTGCCGATGACGGTATCGCCGCTGGATCTTAGCATCGTGCTTGCGATTGTTGCTTTCGTCTTCTACCGCCTTTATAAATCCTGGTATGGTCTGGCCTCTCGCGCCGTGCGTGAAGATGCAGCTGTCGCCTCGACCATGGGTATCAGCCCATACAAGATACAGTTCATCGCCTTCATCATCAGCGGCATCGTCGGTGGCGTCGGCGGTGCGGCTTTGGCCTTCACGCTGCAGTTCATATCGCCGGAAACCTATTTCATTGGGATTGCTTTCACGATGATCGCATCGACGGTGCTTGGCGGATCATTCCATTGGCTTGGTCCGATCATCGGAGCGATTGTATTCACTGTGCTGCCTGTGACCATGCAGATGATCGTCCCGGCGATAGAGGATGTCGCAAAAGGTGTCGTGCTGCTTCTCATCATGATCTTCGTGCCGCGTGGCCTGATCGATCCTCGAGCAGTAGGGCTGCGTCGCGCCGCCAGAAAGCGGCAGAAGACGGAGGAGGGTGCAGCAAATGTCTGAACTGGTATCGATCACACCGATCCTTGAATTCAAGAATGTCATCAAACGTTTCGGCGGCGTGTCAGCCGTGGATGGTTTGTCAGCCCATATGCGCAAGGGCAGTGTTCACGGATTGATTGGACCGAACGGCGCGGGCAAGACCACGTTGATTAATCTGATCACCGGTCTGTACCATCCGACCGAGGGGGAAATCCATTTCGAGGGCAAAGCGCTCCAGAATATGGCGCCGCAGAAGATCGCAGAGCTCGGCATCAGCAGAACCTACCAGAATGTGCGGTTGTTCAGTGGAATGACTGCGCTGGAACAGGTTATGACCGGTTGTTATCTCTCTCGCGAGGTCAGCCTGTTCTCCTCCTTCCTAGGGTTGCCTTGGGCGCGCACTGCTTGGAAGCGCACCCGCGATCATGCGATGCACCTGTTGAAGCGCGTCGCGATGGATCATCGCGCTAACGAACTGGCTGAAACGTTATCCTATGGAGAACAGCGACGTATCGAGATTGCACGCGCGCTCGGTTCCAGCCCAAGGCTGTTGTTGCTGGATGAACCGACGGCCGGGATGAACCATTCCGAAGCCAACGCGATTGGCCGCCTCTGTCATGAACTGCGTGACAGCGGCCTCACAATCATTATGGTCGAGCATAATATGGGGCTGGTCACCGAATTTTGTAACAGGTGCACGGTCGTCAACTTTGGTCGATTGCTCGCTGAAGGTGATCCAAAGAGTTGTATCGCCAATCCCGATGTTCAAGAAGCTTATTTCGGACGTAAGAACGATGCTGAACGTATCCAAGCTCTCCGCTAGTTATGGCGCCATTCAGGCGGTCCGCTCAATCGACCTGGAAGTGAAGGCAGGTTCCTTCTCGGTATTACTGGGCGCGAATGGCGCGGGTAAATCCACCACGTTGCGCAGTATAGCGGGGCTTCACCGACCAGTTACGGGGTCGGTCAAACTTGGCAATAAGGAAATCTCGAAATTGCCGGTCCATAACGTCGTGCGTTCCGGTCTAGCCTTCGTGCCCGAAGGCCGCATGGTGGTGGCCCCCCTGACCGTCGAGGAAAACCTGGAGCTTTCCCGTTTCGCCGGGCGAACTGACGAAGCGGACCTGACGGACCGCATCTATGACCTATTTCCGCGCCTGAAGGAACGCCGCAAGCAGCGAGCGGGACTGATGAGCGGTGGCGAACAACAAATGTTGGCTATTGGTCGGGCATTGATGACGAAGCCCGAGGTTCTCGTGCTGGACGAACCCTCCATGGGCCTTGCGCCCGCAATTGTCGATCTTGTTTTTGAGTCGATCGTCAAACTGCACAAACAGGGGCAGTCGATTCTTCTCGTTGAGCAGAACGCCGCCATTGCGCTTTCAGTCTGTGATTACGGTTATGTTATGAAGCGTGGTAATATCGTGGTGCAAGGCGCACCCGACGAGCTGAAGCAAAATCCGGAAGTTCTGGAGGCTTATCTTTCTTAAAAACGTTACCGGTGGTGGTGTCAGCGCGCGCGTTGGCGGTGTCGCTCGGATGCCGGCAGATAAATGCTGTATGCTCATTAGAGCGGTTCCGGTTAACACGGGATCGGAGAACCGCTCTATCCATTTGTTTTTATTTGCATTATCCTACACAAAATCGCTGCACACTTTTGCTGGAAATCTTCTAGAGCTCGCGGCGGAAATAATCCTCATAAATTTGGTAGGTCTGTTCAGCAAGATCCACATCGGGATCTGGCCACCAGACGGTGGTCGGCGTGAGGCGAGTTTCGACGCCTGGAACATTTAGCTTTTCGGAATCGGCGACGCCGTTCACCAGCATGTCATTGGGCCCGGCGCAGATAAGCGCGGGGCGCTTCAAGAGCGGAAGACGGCTCGCCGTATCGTATTTGAAAGCAGAACGATAGGCCTGATCATAAGTCCAGCCGCTTTCCAGAATGCCGATTGCATAAAGATGAAGTTGTTCCGATGAAGGAACGCCAAGCTGGCGCGCGGTGTTTCGCTCCACCCTGTACCAGGGCCAGTACATAAACATGTCCCGTCGCCAGTTCCATACGAGCGAAATATGCATGCCCCACTTGTCTGCAATTATCTTGGGAAAATAATTATCGAGCAGGTCCGACTGGAAGTCTGGCGAGATGAACACTGGACCTTCCAACACCGCTCGGCCCACCAGATCTGGAAACAACACCGCCAGTTCAATGCCCACCAGTGAACCAGTATGCGAACCCCATATGTCGACATCCTCAAAACCGAGCGCCTCAATCACCGCAGCTGCATCGCGGGCGAGCATCTCGATTGTCACATCGCGGTCAAGCCGCTCGGATAGGCCATTGCCGAAATAGTCGATGGAAAAGGCTTGCCGGTTTCTGGACAAGCGTTGAACGACGGTTGAGAACTGTTGTGACGAGCCGCCTCCGGTCGGTATGACGAGGATCGGTCTTCCGCTGCTCCCTGCGCGGCGCAGATGCACCCGCCCGCGTGACGTTTCAACATAATCGCACCAGAGCACATTTCCGGGACGCGGCTGTGTTCTGGGAAGCGTGGTATCGTTTGCGACGAGCGGAATATCTGCTAACGCCGCTGGAAGGTCTGCTACGAGCGGCGCGTTAACCAGGTCGCCTGGCGATGTGATGTTGATAGTTCCCTCAATCAACAGACGCCAAAGCACCGCATAGCTGGCGGGCGCCACAGCTGCTGCAACAAAACCTGCATCAAGTTCGGCAGGGGTTGGTAATGGTTCACCATTGGTCGCAGGCTGGGTCGGGTCGGAGGGAATGAGCAGATGACAATCGCGCATATGATGCCAGAGCGCGGTCAGATGCGTTCCGTCCTGCCTTGGTTCCATTGGCGGTGGCTGGAGGCTGCGCTGCGCCCATGCCTGTGCGCGGTCGAGGCCGATAGCAATTGTAGCGGCTGGCTTTCGCCCGAGTCTTGCGGGAAGCGTGGGCAAAAGAGCGGCGGCCAGGTCCATGGCGGCAAGGGCATAGGAAGGATAGTCGAGGGCGGTGATCCCCTGCGCCAATGTGTGGCCCAACCCATCCATATCGGAAACAGGTAGAGAGGCTGAGCCACCAATTCCCGGCAATTCGAACACCGTCACGCGATAGTGCTGCAACGCGGCATGGAGCCTTTCCGCCAGTGGCTCCGCGCCGATGGTTTGACCGGCCAGGACAATCAGATCGGATCCGCTGCCAAGCTGCCACAACCGCAATTGTCCGGTGTCCAGCGTGATATAGTGCGGTTTTGCGGCTGTCCTGTCCGTCATTCCACGTCCTTCCGATTATGAAGCCGATGCATAGCCCTATCAGGCCGCACGCCAGGTCGCGGTCGGTTGATTGTTTAGATATTTCAGTTGCTGCTCCTCGATTTCCTTGAAGCCGATGAAATCGATGAAGGGGTCGTGGGCTTCAACAGCGCGCGGCAGGTTGCGGGACGACTTGTCTCGGGCAAGCCGGGTGAGATTTTCCTGAAGGGCCTTGGCAGCGCTCATCAGAGGCACAAGTGCGAAGGTCGCCATGCCGGCAACGCTTTCAACTTCGTCCGGCGACAGGTCCTTTTCCAGCCAGCCGAGCATTTGTAGCGAAAGCGGCACTCCGGCAGCCTGACGCATGGCGCGAAGGCCTTCGATTGAACGGAAGCATTTGCTGATCGGCTGAATCATGTCCGCCCCAGCTGCGACATAGGTCTTGGCGCGGATCATCGCTTCTTCTTCCGTCGCCGCATCCGTGCGAGCGATGATGACGAGATCGGGATTTGTGCGGGCTGCGACGGCTGCCTTGATTTTGCCAACGGCCTCGTCGATCGGAACGATCTCGACACCGCCCACGCAGATCGGGCATCGCTTTGGTGAAACCTGATCTTCCATGATGACAGCGGCGACGCCAACGGATTCAAATTCGCGAATGGTCCGCATGGCGTTGATCGCGTTACCGTAAGCCGTGTCGATATCGGCGATGACCGGCGCCTTGACGGTGTTGACGACGTTTTTAACGACGGCAAGGTTTTCTGACATCGTGTAAAGTTCCGCATCCGGCATGCCGAGGAAGGAAGCAGAAACGCCGAAACCGCTGGTCATGACGGCGTCGAAACCGGCTTTTTCGATATAGCGTGCGGACATGGCGTCATATGCGCCTGCCGCCCAGACGGTTTTCTGATTGATGAGACGTTCACGGAATTCGCGCTTGCTGAGGGTCATGAAACTATCCTTTCAAATTGTGGCGACGGGGCGCTTGAGGTATGGAACAAGGCCGCCTGCATCGAGCATTTCGCGGTCCGCATAGGAAAGTGGCTCGATGGGCAATGACGTGTTCTTGGTCAAATTTCGGACTTCATTGGCTTCCCAGTCGACTTCGACTTCGTCCCAACGATCCACCAGCCCAAGAATGCCGGGGCAGCTGGCCTGCGGAAAGCCCATGCTGATCTCGCCGCGCCAATAGCCCGGCGAAAAGGATTCCGCGATAACCCCGGTAATGCCGAGATGGCGCATCGCGCGCATGGGTGGGTAATGGGGATGGCCGTAACCGAAGTTGTTATTTCCAACCAGAAGATCGCCCGGCCTAACCTGGTTGTGAAAGTTGGGGTCATATGATTGCATGGCCGCCTTCGCCAGTTCATCAATGTCGGTGATCTTGATGTTCTTGACGCCGACGATCTGGTCGACATCGAAATTAATCTCATCAAAGATGAATGCAACGCGCCCGCGAAGGTTCTTGAGTGTCATGTTTATGCCTCATAGATATTTGCGGGGATCAGCGATCGCGCCCTCAATAGCTGAGGCGGCGACGGTTGCGGCATTGCAGAGATAGATTTCAGAATCGGGGCTCCCCATGCGACCGCGCACATTGAGCGTGCCGGTGGAGACCGCGCGCTGGTTTGCCGTCATGGTCGCGATGCGTCCGAAACAATAGTCGCAGCTTGGCGATGAAACGAAGGCGCCAGCTTCTGCGAGGATCGACAATAGTCCCTCACGACCGGCCTCCGCCATGATTTCCTGACTGGTCGGCACCACGTTGAGCTGAAAACCGGGCTTGACCTGCCGGCCCGTGAGCACCTTGGCGGCCACGCGCAGATCTTCCAGACGGCCCGACGCGCACGAACCGAGATAGCCGGTATTGATCTCGATGCCGAGATATTCCGAGAGGTTACGCGAATTGGCCGGTGTCGGTGGAATAACCACCAGTGGTTCGAGATTGGTCAAGTCAATGTCGTAGACTGCCGAATATTCGGCGTCATCGTCGCTATAAACGGGCTCGATTTTTTTCCTTGCGCGCGCAAGCGCGTATTCAAGACGTTCCCGATCCGGATTGACGATGGCGGTCACCGCGCCAGTGAACATCGCAAGGCCGGTGATGGTCTGCAGACCCTCGGTCGACAACTGCGATAGCGCCGGACCGCCGATCTCCAACACCTGGAACCGGCAGGAAGATGGCCCCATTTCCCGCACAAGATGGTGAAAGACATCCCTGGCCATGACGCCCTTGTTCAATGTGCCGCGCAGATTGACGCGCACGGTCTGGGGCACCTTGATCGAAATACGCTCACGTACAAAGGCTTCGAGCAGATTTCGGCGTATGCCCATCGCCAGCGTACCAAAGGTGCCGAGCTGGCTGATATGGCCGTCAAAATGCACGACGAACGCGCCCGGAACCGCATAGCCAACTTCGGCTGCGACCTGATGGCCGATGCCTTTGCGTTCATAGAGCGCGACGTTGTTTTCGGCGCACCACTGGCGTGTGCCGATATGCAACTCCTCCTCTTTGGGCGATGTCGCCGGCACCATATGGTCGATGAAAATGGCGTAACGGTCCGGTTCGGCAACGCGGTCGATGCCGAAATCTTCTTTCATCTGCTTGAAATATACATCCGTATAGCCGGGGAAGTCATAAGCGATGACGTAGTCGGGCTTGGCCATGACTTCGTCACCTGCTTTCACATGATCCTTACCCGACACACGGGCGAGAATTTTCTCTGCGATCGTGTAGCCCACGTCACATCTCCTTCAGGTCTCTTGATCTGGTGCTCGTCGCGCGTCAGTTGGCGCGCAACCGGGCGTTAGCGCTGCACAAGGCCGCGCTTTTTCTTCAAATTGTCGCGTCGCGCTTGCCGAAATCGCTTTCGATTTTGGGAGCGACAGCTATCCGGCGTTTGCAAACCTCATGGAAGGCGATGCCGTCACTGCAGCCGGCTCGAAGCGAAAGCCGTCGCCGTCTCTCAACACGTAACCACCATGCGGCGGGCCAAAATGCATGGGAAGCAGAAGGGCGTTTCTGTCGGCGCAATAGTTCAGGAGTTTGCGACGGGTATCGCGCGCCGCTTCCTTGTCTTCGCAAAAACAGGAATTTAGCTCAGGTGCGTAGATTTGAATCGGTTGGTGGATGCAATCCCCCGAAATCACAAAAGCGCCCTCGGCTGATTCATATTTCAGGATCAACTGCGTGACCGTGTGGCCGGGGGCCAACTCGACGCGTAGACCGGGCAGAATTTCTTCACCGTCTTCGATCAGTTCCATCTGACCAGCTTCTGCAACCGGTGTTACACTGTCGGCAATGACCTGGATGTTTTCTGGAAACAACTCCGGTCCCTTGCCGGAGGTCCAGTGATTATATTCGGCCTTGCCAAAGATATAGCGCGCGTTGGGGAAAGTTGGCGTCCATCCGCCATCCTCCAGCTTCGTATTCCATCCCGCATGATCAACGTGCAAATGTGTGCAGAAGACGATGTCGACATCTTCCGGGCGCACACCTTCCTTTCCCAGATTATCGATGAAGGGCAGGTCTAGCATGTGGAAGCGCTGGAACAGCGGCAGCGCGCGTGTCTTTCCATTGCCAGAACATGTGTCAACCAGAATGATCTTGCCATCAATGCGCAGTAACCACGAATGGATACTGGACATGACCCGGTCTTCGCTGGCGTCGTAGAAGTTCGGTTGCGCCAGAATCGGGTGTCGCTTGAATATTTCCGCATCGAAACCCGGTAGCAGCCATGACGGCCTGAAGCCTTTTTCCAGCACTTCCTCTATCCGCGTCACCGATGCATTACCGATAGTGAACGTGGTCACATCGCACCTCCTCGCCTGGTTTCCTCCCCGGCTGCATCTAGCGATAACACTCTGTTCCCGCTTTGCCAAGCAGCAAAATGCATGTCATTCTATGACACATCGATGGAATGGCGCTTCAACCTATGATGCAGGACATGGCCCTGGTGGTGTCATACAGTGATTTCGTGTTTTGACTGTTGACACGAATTTCATGGCGTGCATTTTATGGATGAACGTACCGAGCGGGCCGTCTTGCACGGTTCTTTGGAGAGAGGAGGCTCCCTTGGTTTTTCCCTGGAAAAAACGTTTCGCGCAGCAATACGAGCTATTGTTCGGGTCTCGTCTTGTGCCCTGCTATCGGGGGCGACCGGAAACCATTGACGATATGTTCAGGGCCGCCGTTACGCGCGCGTCCTCCGCGGAGGCTGTCGTCGATGGCGACAGGCGGGTTTCTTATCGTGAGCTGGAAAGCCTGGTGGCAAAAGCTGCGGCTGGTCTCGTCGAGCGCGGCGTGGCGAAGGGTGATCGCATCGCCATTCTTCTTGGCAACCGAACGGAATTCATTGTGGCGCTGCTGGCGATTGGTCGTGTTGGCGCCGTCTCGGTGCCAATCGGCACGCGGGAAGCTGCGCCTAACATTGCTTTTATCATCGGCAATTGTCAGGCGCGGGGCGTGATCTTCGAGGCTGATCTGGCTGATCGCATACCGGAAAGAAATCAGAATGGGAGCCTGCAGCTCTTCATCGCAACCGGTACTGATATCGCAGATGTGGAGAGTTTTGACGACCTGTGCGCGGGGGATAGGCGGCTTGATGAAGTCGCCAGCCCAACTTCGGAGGAAGATGCCGCTGTCATTCTTTACACGTCGGGGACGACCGGTCAGCCAAAGGGCGCGATCCTCTCGCATGTTAATATCATACATTCCTCCATGCATTTTCAGGAATGCTGGGAGTTTGAAGACGGTGAACGGTCGATCCTGGCCGTACCTGCGTCCCACGTGACCGGCCTTGTGGCGATCATCACCAGCATGATCAATGTCGCAGGATGCATCGTCATGATGCGTAGCTTTGATGTACAGGGGTATCTTTCGCTGGCCGCGCGAGAGCGAATGACGACCACGGTTCTTGTGCCAGCCATGTACAATCTCATTCTTCTGCGTGGCAACTTCTTGGGGCTGGACCTATCGGCCTGGCGGATTGGTGGTTTTGGCGGCGCTCCGATGCCGGAAGCGAGCATTGAAGCCATGGCGGAACGGCTCCCCGCACTCCATCTTTTGAACGCCTATGGCTCGACGGAGTGCGCAACGATTATCAGCGTGGTTCCGATCGGACACACACGCAAATGTCTGGATTCTGTAGGTGCGGGCGTTCCGTGTGGCGACCTGCGGATCGTCGGTGACGATGGCAAGGAAGCCGCGCCTGGGGAAACTGGAGAAGTGTGGGTGCGTGGTCCGATGACCATTAATGGTTATTGGGAGCGTGAGGAGGCAACCAGGACATCCTTCGTGGATGGCTATTGGCGCTCGGGTGACATCGGATCTATCGATGTGGAGGGTTTCCTTCGGCTTTTTGACCGGAAGAATGACGTCATTAATCGCGGGGGCTACAAGATTTATAGTGTCGAAGTGGAAAACGTTCTTGCCCGTCATCCGGGCATCGTTGAAGCAGCCGCTGTGTCGCATCCCGATAAGGTGTTGGGCGAGAAACTCCATGTCTTTGTGCAGCGTGATGCGCAGGACATCGACGAAGAGGGCATTCGCAATTATTGCCGCACAATGTTGGCGGACTACAAAGTGCCGGATTTCGTGACGTTTCTGTCAGACGGGTTACCTCGAAATCCCAACGGCAAAGTCTTGAAGCGGGCGCTTCGCGACAGGATTCCACCGCTCTGATCGGCTCGGTGACGTGTTCCATTTAACCGGAGATTTGTGAAGTGCAGTCAAGGAATGATTTCGGCTTCTCGCTTGTCGGCAAACGAGCGCTGGTCACCGGCGCGTCGAGCGGCATTGGTCGACATATCGCGCTGATGCTTGCATCGGCGGGCGCTGATGTCGTGGTGGCCGCGAGGCGCCGTGATCGTCTGGATACGGTGAAGAGCGAGATTGAAGTACTCGGCAGGCGAGCGCTTGGGGTTGAACTGGATGTAACCGACCGGGACAGCGTTGAGAAAGGGATTGAGACAGCGGAAACCGAATTGGGCGATCTCGATATTCTGATCAACAATGCCGGTATTGCTGAAACAGCGCCTTTCCTTGAAATGACGGAAGAGGCCTGGAGCAATATTGTCGAGACGAACCTTACTGGGGTCTGGCGCGTGGCGCAGGTCGTGGCGCGTCGCATGGCGGCCCGCAAGAGTGGCGCGATTATCAATATTTCCTCCGCGCTCGGTCTCGCCGTGCAGAAGAACCAGGCAAACTACGCGTCTGCAAAGGCGGCTGTGAACCAACTGACCCGCGTGATGGCGTTGGAACTGGGACGCGTAAACGTGCGTGTTAACGCCATTGCGCCGGGTTATTTCCGGACGGAGATAAACGGTGACTTTTTCGCAAGCCAGCAAGGGCGGGCCTATATCGAAAAGCTTTTTCCGCGACGGCTCGGCGCGCTTTGTGAGATGGATGGGCCGATCCTGCTTCTCGCCTCCGATGCTGGAAGCTTCATCACCGGTACGGTGGTGCCCGTCGAAGGCGGCGCTCTTTTAAAGAGCCTTTGAACCAACAGCAGTTTCAGGAGTTTCGTCTTGGATTTCACGATTTCAAAAAAGACGCAAGCGACCGCCGATCGTTTAACGGCGTTTATGGAAGAACATGTCTACCCGGCTGAAGCGGTTTACCATCACCATGTGGAAACGGCTTCCAATCGCTGGTCGATTCCACCCATAATGGAAGACCTCAAGGCCAAGGCAAGGGAACAGGGCCTCTGGAACCTGTGGCTTCCCGAATCCGAATATGGCGCTGGCTTGACCAATCTCGAATATGCGCCGCTTTCCGAAATCATGGGACGCTCGTTGATTGGTCCAGAAGTCTTCAACTGCAATGCGCCCGATACAGGCAATATGGAAGTCTTCGTGCGCTACGCCACTGACGAACAGAAAAAGCGTTGGCTGGCGCCACTGCTGGAGGGAAAAATCCGCTCTGCCTTCTGCATGACCGAGCCGGAGGTTGCTTCGTCCGATGCGACCAATGTGCGGTGTTCGATCGTTAGGGACGGGAACGACTACGTGATCAACGGGCGCAAATGGTGGGCAAGCGGCGCGCTCGATCCACGCTGCGAGATCATGATTGTCATGGGCAAAACCGATCCGAACGCCGAAAGCCACAAACAACAGTCGATGATCCTTGTGCCAACCAATACAGCGGGCGTCACGCTGCTGCGGCCGATGCAGGTCTTCGGCCATGACGATGCACCGCATGGTCATGCGGAGATTGCTTTCGAGAATGTCCGCGTGCCGAAGGAGAACATCCTGCTTGGCGAAGGGCTCGGTTTCGAAATCGCGCAGGGTCGGCTTGGGCCGGGACGTATTCATCACTGCATGCGGCTGATCGGTTGCGCCCAGCGCGCGCTGGAGATGATGTGCGGGCGTGCGCATGAGCGTGTCGCCTTCGGCAAGCCGCTTGCCGAACAGGGTGCAGTGCGCGAAGAAATCGCCCGTAGCGCCTGTGACATTGCGCAGGCGCGCCTGCTCACGCTTTCCGCCGCCGACAAGATGGATCGGGAAGGTAACAAAGCCGCCCGTGATCTGATTGCGATGATCAAGATCACAGCGCCAACAATGGCGCAAACGGTGATCGACCGCGCCATCCAGCTGTTTGGGGCTAAGGGCGTCAGTCAGGATACATTTCTTGCCGACGCCTGGAAATACGCCCGCACGATCCGCATTGCGGATGGCCCCGACGCCGTGCATTTGATGAGTCTCGGTCGTCAGTTGCTGAAGCAGCACGGGGCGTCGAGAGCATGAGCGCGCCAGTTGTCGGAGAAGGACGGAAAGGAACAGTCGGTGCAGAGGAGACCTTGCTCGATCTCGATAAGCTTGTCCCCTATCTCGAAACCAACCTTCCGGGCTTTCATGGCCCAGTCAAAGCAAGCAAGTTTCCCGGCGGCCAATCCAATCCGACATTCTTGATCGAAGCGAAATCGGGAAAATATGTGCTGCGCCGGAAGCCATCGGGTGTCCTTTTGAAATCAGCGCACGCCGTCGAACGCGAATATCGTGTGATGAAGGCGCTGGGTCCCACAACTGTTCCAGTGCCGAATGTCGGTCTGCTGTGTGAGGATGAAGCAATTGTTGGCACCGCCTTCTTCGTGATGGACTTTGTGGAGGGGCGCATTTTCTGGGACCCGGCGCTCCCTGATTTGCCGGTCGATATGCGTGGCGACTATTATCTGGAAATCGCCCGCGTCCTGGGTGAAATGGCGAAGCTTGATCCGGCGGCTGTTGACCTTTCCGATTATGGTCGCTCCGGCAATTACGTGCAGCGGCAGATCAGTCGCTGGACAGAGCAGTATAGGGCTTCGGAAACCGAAACAGAGCCGGATATGGAGGCGCTGATCCAGCATCTGTCGGAATGGCGATCCGATGAGGACCGTATCGCATTGGTCCATGGCGACTTTCGCATCGACAATCTCGTGTTCCACCAGACTGAACCGAAGATCATCGGTATTCTCGACTGGGAGCTCTCGACATTAGGCACACCGCTTGTCGATGTCGCCTATTTTTGCACCATGTTGCGCCTGCCGCGCGAAGGCTATGTCAAAGGTCTGGGCGAGATCGATCGCGAAACTATCGGCCTTCCCTCCGAAGAGGCTTTTCTCGCAGCATTTTGCAACTCCAGTGGGCTTGCGGTTCCGAAAGATTGGAGCCTTTGGCTTGCCTTTCATGCTTTCCGTTTCGCTGCGATTACGCAGGGCGTCAAAAAACGACATCTGGAAGGCAATGCGTCGAGCACAGCTGCCGGCGAGGCTGCCGCCATGATGGAAATTTCCGCCGCACTCGGTCGCAAGCTCGTCGACGTTCGGCATAATTGATACACGAAAAGTAAGGCAGTTTTTCATGACGCCCGCTTCAAAAGATATCTACGTCGTCAGTTGTGTCCGCACTGCGATCGGCGTGTTCGGCGGTTCTCTCAAGAACCATGCGCCGACCGAATTGGCGGCGCTGTGCGTCGCTGAGTCAGTCAAAAGGGCCGGTGTCGAGCCCGCCCAGATCGGTCACGTGGTCTTCGGTCACGTCATCAATACGGAACCGAAGGACATGTATCTGTCGCGCGTCGCCGCGCTTGAGGCCGGATTGCCGATCGAAACCCCGGCGATGAATGTTAATCGGCTTTGCGGTTCCGGCCTGCAGGCAATCGTTAGCGCAGCACAGGCCATTGCACTCGACGAATGCGATCTCGCAGTAGCAGGTGGTTCCGAGGTGATGAGCCGCGCGCCCTATCTCATGTCGTTCGCGCGTTGGGGGCAGAAAATGGGCGACGCTCAGTCTGTGGACGCGTTGGTTGGTGCGCTGACAGATCCTTTCGGCCATGGGCATATGGGCGTGACGGCCGAAAATATCGCCCGTCGGCGGCATATTTCCCGTAAGGATCAGGACACGTTTGCGGCGGAGAGCCATGCGCGCGCTGAGCGGGCCATCAAAGAGCGCCGATTTGCAGACCAGGTTCTGCCGGTCCTCGTCAAGGACGGGAAGGTGGAGCGGGTTTTCGACATTGATGAGAACGTGCGCGCAGGAACAACGGTCGAAAAACTGTCCAGCCTGCGACCTGTCTTCGAAATGGAAGGCTCTGTCACCGCTGGCAATGCTTCCTCCATCAATGATGGTGCGGCCGCACTGGTGTTAGCGAATGGCGATGCTGTTTCTGCCCATAACCTCAGACCGATGGCGCGCATCCTTGGCTGGGCGCACGCCGGTGTCGAGCCGGATGAAATGGGTATTGGCCCAGTCCCGGCGGTGCGCAAGCTACTCGAACGTACCGGGCTTTCGATCAGCGATTTCGACGTGATCGAATCCAATGAAGCATTTGCGGCGCAGGCCCTTGCTGTCTCCCACGCTCTCGATTTTGCGACGGAAAAGACCAATCCGAATGGCGGCGCCATTGCGCTTGGTCATCCGGTCGGTGCAAGCGGCGCAATTATTGCGGTCAAGGCCATATACGAATTACAGCGCCTTAAGGCTCGTTATGCGCTCGTGACGATGTGTATTGGCGGCGGACAGGGTATCGCCGTGGCGCTGGAACGCCCAAACTGAAGGCCAAGACGGTCATTTCCCAAGACGAAAGGCATTTTGAATGACCTACCTCGCGCCCGTTAACGATATTCTCTTCACGCTCAATGCGATTGGTGGTCTTAATGACACAATCGATAGTGGGCTTTATGGGGAGACCGATATAGAACTTGTGACAGCTGTCGTGAAGGAAGCGGGGCGTTTCGCATCCGAACGTATCGCGCCGATCAATCGGGAAGGCGATCTGATCGGTGCGCGCCTGGAGGGCGCGCGCGTCATCATGCCGCCAGCCTTCAAAGAGGTCTACCAATCTTGGGCGAAAGCAGGTTGGAATGCATTGCCCTGCGCTCCGAAATGGGGTGGTCAGGGACTTCCCTCTCTCGTTCAGGCCGCCTGCACCGAAATCTGGAATTCTGCTTCGATGGCCTTTGCGCTCGGGCCGCTTTTGACCGCGGGCGCGGTTGAGGCGATTGCCGCACATGGCTCGCCGGATCTTCAAGCGCGTTATCTGGAGAAATTGGTTTCCGGATCATGGATGGGGACGATGAACCTCACCGAACCACAAGCCGGTTCCGACCTTTCCGGTATGCGAAGCAGCGCCGTGCGGCAGGACGATGGCGCTTACCGGATCAAGGGCCAGAAAATCTTTATCACTTATGGTGAACACGACCTGACCGAGAACATCGTGCACCTCGTATTAGCGAGGCTTCCTGACGCACCGCCCGGTACGCGGGGCATTTCGTTATTCCTGGTGCCTAAATTTCTGCCCGATGGAACCCGTAATGATGTGTATTGTGGCGGGATCGAGCAAAAGCTCGGCATCCATGCTTCTCCCACTTGCACCATGATCTTCGGTGATGGGCCAGGAGCGATTGGCTGGCTGGTGGGCGAAGAGAATCGCGGATTGAACTGCATGTTCACGATGATGAACAATGCGCGTCTTGCTATGGGGCTGCAGGGTGTGGGTGTTGCGGAAAGAGCCTATCAGCAGGCGCTCGGTTATGCCCGCGAAAGACACCAGGGGAGGACTGTTCGTGGTGCGGGACCTGCGGCAATCATTGAACATCCAGACGTCAAACGTATGCTTTTGACAATGAAATCCAAGATTCATGCGGCAAGAGGTATCTGTTATCTGACAGCTGCCGCGATTGACCGTGCGCGTCTGGTGACTGACGCGGATGAAAGGCGTGCAGCTGAGGAACGCGCGTCTCTGCTGACACCGGTGGCCAAAGCCTATGGCAGCGATATTGGATGCGAGGTGGCATCGCTCGGCGTCCAGATTCATGGCGGCACGGGATTTGTCGAGGAAACTGGAGCGGCGCAGCATATGCGCGATGCTCGCATAGCGCCGATCTACGAGGGCACCAATGGCATCCAGGCTATCGATCTGGTAATGCGCAAGCTTTCGGTATCGAACGGTGAATCTGTGCGTTACCTGATTGCTGAAATTGCGACAACAGCGGAGAGGCTTCTGGGAAACCGTAATGCCGATCTGGCCGCTATTGGCGAACGGTTGAAAGCTGCATGTCGCGATTTTAATCGCGTCACGGTTTTCCTATTGAAATTGGTGGAAGAAAAAGCCAACGAAGATGCGCTTGCAGGTGCTACCCCATACTTGACCGCTTTTGGACATACGCTTGGTCTGGCGACATTGGCGACAATCGCTGAAGCTGCCCATAACCAGATCGTAGAAGGATTTGACCAGCCCCAGCACAAGGGGCGTATAGCGCTCGCTCGGTTCTTTTCCGATCAGATCGCGACCGAAGTATCGGGGCTCGTTGAATGCATTGAGATGGCTGGTCCATCGCAGCAATCTGCGGAGCTGGCTCTATCCAGCTCAGAGGGGCTTCTTACTTGAGCAGTTTAATCTCCCACGATATGGTCAGTATATTGCTTTTTTGGTAACCGCCGGCGCTGCGGATGTAGAACTATGTCACTCTAGCCATTATTGGGCTCTCATCAGGGAACTCGTTTGTGATTACAATTCGCTTTCTGAGCGAAATGTTTCGCGTGTTAGGTCTGAATAGCTCTGTTCTTTACGAAGCCGACGTCAGGTTTAGCATTTTGAATGCCTGCCAATCCGTTGTGGGAAGTTGGGCAGCGATTCTTGACTGGCAATCAGGTCGCAGCGCTAACATTCTCCAGAATAATTTCATCGTGCTCTCGAAGCAGCAATAGGTAGCCTTCCCTTCGAAGCGCCAAGGTTGGCGTGGAGTGCTTCGTTCCCTTATTCCGAAGGGCCTGTTAAGCAGAAAGAAGCCGCCGAAATACCTCGGCGGCTTCTTCCCGACATCGCGATAATCCGGATGGCTAGCTAGACAGTTTCCAACTGTTCAGGGCTCAGTCGGAGCACTGCGGCCCGACGGTGTCCTTCGAGCTGTTCCGTTGCACTTTGCCGAACAGCAGCTGGCGCTACAGCAGCAACGCCACGCTCGTCCAGCCATTGATGCGTGGCAATTTTTACGTATGAGCCCACCCAAAGTCCACCCGTGTAACGGCCCGCCGCCATAGTGGGCAGTGTGTGGTTCGTGCCGCAGCATTTGTCGGAGTATACAACACTGGCCAGCTCGCCGATGAAAATCGAACCATAGTTGCGCAGCTTTTTCGCCGTTGCCTTCGGGTCGCGTGTGTGGACCTGAAGATGCTCTGTTGCGATATAGTCGGAGTAGGCGATCATGGTTTCTTCGTCGTCAACAACGGTCACTTCGCCGTAATCTTTCCATGCAACCCCTGCTACAGCAGCGGTGGAAAGGTCCCGCAGCTGTTTTTCGACTTCTTTGATGGTCTCATCCGCCAGCTTCCGATCTGTCGTAACCAGGCCAACGCGTGTGCGTACGTCATGCTCAGCCTGAGCAAGCATGTCGGTCGCCAGCGTCGCAGGATTGGCTGTTTCGTCGGCAACGATGAAGATTTCGCTTGGGCCCGCAAGCTGATCAATACCTACTTGGCCGAAAACCTGACGCTTTGCTTCGTTTACAAACGCATTGCCGGGCCCCACGATTTTGTCGACCGCGGGAATAGTCTCCGTGCCATATGCCATGGCTGCGATTGCCTGTGCACCGCCGACGCGGAAGATGCGGTCTGCACCCGCCAGATGACAGCCTGCAATCATGGCCTGATGCGCATTCGGGGGAAGACAGGCGATGACCTGATCACAACCAGCGACTTTGGCCGGGACGATCGTCATTACCGGAGCTGAGAGAAGAGGATAACGTCCGCCTGGTACGTAACAGCCTACGATTTCAATCGGAATAACCCGATGACCGAGATGCAGGCCCGGCAAGCTCTCTATTTCCAACGGGAGGATCGTGCCGAGTTGTGCTTCGGCGAAACGGCGGACATTGGCGATGGCAAATTCGGTGTCTTGACGCGTCTGCGGATCAAGGTCGGCAACGGCCTTGAGCTTTTCTTCCTCAGTGACCTCGAAACGGTCGAGATCCGCTTTATCAAAAGCAAGAGAATATTCGCGAACAGCAGCATCGCCGCGTTCTCGGACATTTGCGATGATGTCCTTCACTATTTTTTCGACCGGCGCCGTATCAGAGACGGCGTCTCGTGTCGGTTCTTTTATTTGAATAAACTTGCCTTTCAGCGCATCGAGACGCGACGTCATCAAAACCTCCTGTGTGGGATGATCATCCTCAACATCTTTCAAGCTTGGCTATCCGACAATTGCCCACAAACCATATGTTCATTATAATCACCAAAGCAGGTGAACCAATTTCGCTCCAGGTATCCTCCCTGCGTTTACGATGACAATGTGGGTAAGCACAGAAACATGGAAAACGATATATGCCTAAAATCGGTAGCAAACTTCGCGAACTTCGTCGTCGCCGAGATCTGGGAGTTCGAGAACTCGCCGCTCGTTCCGGGATATCTCACTCCACAATATCATTGATCGAACGTGACCGGATGAGCCCGTCCATCGACACTCTTGGTGCAGTACTCGATGCGTTGGGGACAACACTGACCGGTTTTTTCTCCGATTTGCAATCCAGCCTTCCTTATTCGCCCTTCTATTCGTCGGCAGATTTAGCTGAGATTGGGAAGGTAGATACGATTTCCTATAGAGTAATCGGTCTGGACCATCCCAATCGAGAACTTCTCATGTTACATGAACGTTATGCACCTGGGGCGGATTCTGGCGAGGAATTTACTCACGCAGCACAGGAGGCTGGCATGGTGCTTTCTGGTCTGGTTGAAGTTACGGTCGGAAGCCAGAAGAGGGTGCTAAAACCCGGCGATGGGTATTATTTTGATAGCCGTGTGCCTCATCGGTTTCGGAATGTCTTCGACGGTCAGAGCGAGATTATCAGCGCGGTTACTCCGCCAACTTATTAATCCCTTCACCCTATACTGAAATACGGTGAATATATTGACCGTTTCGGTTAACCCCGCTTTCCAAAGTTTTCAAACGTGCTTTGCTATAGGCCATCGAGAGCACAAAGGGGAGCGTCCGATGAACATACTCAAAGTTTCGATTATAGCGTCCACAGTCCTGGTAGCAGGTGTCTTTGGTGCCCAGGCCCGTGATCTGACCGTTGTATCCTGGGGAGGAAATTTTCAGGACGCGCAACGTAAAATTTTCTTTCAACCCTTCGCCTCCGCGATCGGCAAGCCAGTTTTAGATGAAAGTTGGGAGGGCGGTTACGGCGTTCTCCAGGCCAAGGTGAAGGCCGGTGTTCCAAACTGGGACGTGGTGGAAGTTGAGGCTGAAGAATTAGCGCTAGGGTGCGCCGACGGTATTTATGAGAAAATTGATTGGGAGAAGCTTGGCGGGAAGGATGCGTATCTTCCTGCAGCAGTCAGTGACTGTGGTATTGGCAATATCGTGTGGTCGACCGGGCTTTCATATGACGGCGAAAAGCTCAAAGAAGAGCCAAGGACATGGGCTGATTTCTGGGATACGAAGAAGTTTCCCGGCAAGCGCGGCCTTCGCAAAGGGCCGAAATACGCTCTTGAGTTCGCATTGATGGCCGACGGCGTTCCTGCTTATCAAGTCTATGAAGTTTTGAGCAGTGAAGGCGGCGTTGACCGGGCTTTCAGGAAACTTGAAGAATTGAAGGCAGATATCATCTGGTGGGACGCTGGCGCGCAGCCGCTACAGCTGCTCTCGTCCGGGCAGGTCGTCATGACTTCTGCTTACAATGGTCGTATCAGCGGCATCAACCGGTCCGAAGGCAAGAGTTTCGGATTTGTGTTCCCAGGCAGTGTATACGCCATCGATAGCTGGGTCATTTTGAAAGATAGCCCGAACAAGGATGCGGGCATGGATTTCATCGCCTATGCCAGCAAGGCAGAGAACCAGGCGAAACTTCCTGAATATATCGCTTACGGTTTACCGACCCTTGGGGCGACGAAGCTGGTGCCTGAACAGTTCCAGAAAGAGCTTCCGACTGCCGATGAAAACATCGGCGGAGCCATCGCTCTGGACGTGGATTTCTGGACCGACAACCTAGAAGAGTTGACGCAGCGTTTCAATGCCTGGCTAGCTCAATAGGAATCAACGATTGCAATCTCTTGCTCCATTGCCCTCAGGGGCAGCGGAGCAGCCTTTGGCCTCGAGACTACCAAGAATCAGCGCAGGTTATGATGAGTGACGCGTTTATCCATTTCGACCAGGTCAGCAAAGCGTTCGGTATGATGACCGTTGTCGATGATCTCGATCTGTCGATTGGCAAGGGAGAGTTCGTGAGCATGCTGGGCCCATCCGGGTCCGGCAAGACAACACTTCTCATGATGCTGGCCGGTTTCGAGAATCCAACTAGCGGTGCAATTGCTGTCGGAGGCAGGCGCGTAGATGCTTTGCCGCCCCATAAGCGAAATATGGGAGTTGTATTCCAGAATTACGCTTTGTTTCCTCACATGTCTGTAGCGGACAACGTAGGATTTCCGCTCAAGATGAGGGGCCTTTCCAAAGCCGAGATTGTCGAGCGTGTGACGAAGGCCCTCGACATGGTTCAACTGGGAGCCTTCCACGAACGTCGACCAATACAATTATCCGGTGGTCAGCAACAGAGGGTTGCGCTGGCTCGCGCATTGGTATTCGAGCCGGAAGTCGTATTGATGGACGAGCCGTTGGGCGCTCTTGACAAGAAGCTTCGCGAACAGATGCAGATGGATATTCGCGATATCCATCATCGCTTGGGCTTGACTATCGTCTTTGTTACACACGATCAGACTGAAGCTTTGACGATGTCCGATCGCATAGCGATCTTCAATCATGGCAAGATTGAGCAGATCGGCGAACCCTCGGAAATTTACGACCGGCCAAAAACTCAATTCGTTGCCGAGTTTATTGGCGAAACTAACCTAGTGAGCGGCACAGTCGCTTCATCGTCCAATGGCATCGTGGACGTCACTTTGGATGATGGTCAAACAATCAAAGTAGCATCTACCGCAGGCTTGGAACCTCGAAGCACTATCAATGTGTCTGTGCGCCCGGAACGTATAGAGCTCGGACAGTCTGGAGCGGCAAAAAATCAGCTAAAGGTAACGGTAGCCGATATTGTGTATCACGGTGACCATCTTCAGGTACAAGTGGACGCCGGAAACGGATCCTTCGTGGTCAAGGCTACTAGAACCGCGATCACGCCAAAAATAGGGCAAGAGGTCATAGCCTCTTTCGCTCCGGAACAATGCTGGGTCGTTTCATGAACCGTCCATCTCGGCTCCAAAATCAAATCAAGTCGATAGCGCTAATTGCACCACTGGCTCTCTTCCTGGCATTTTTCTTCGTCGCACCACTTGCAACAATGATGAAGTCGGCGGTTTCCGATCCTATCGCGTCAAGAGCACTACCCACCGTATCCGAGTCCCTGCAGGATTGGGACAGAGCAACTGTCCCGTCGGCGGCAGCTCAGCTAGCACTCGCCAACGACATCCGAAATGTCAGCGACGATGAGCTTTTCGGCGACTTGGTCCGTCGATTGAACAGCGCAAAGTCCGGCTTTCGCACTTTGATGACCAAGACACGTACCGCTGTTGCGGAGAACCAGTCAATCTCCGATCTGGTGTCGGTGGACCCGCGATGGAGCGATCCGGTATTCTGGATTGCAATCCAGGAAGCGGCTGGCACCACGATTACCGACAGAAACCTGCTGTCGGCTGTCGATCTACAGCGAGACGCCAACGGCAGTATCATCAATGTGCCCGAAGATAAATCCGCCAATCGGACCACGCTCTTTCGAACGCTGATCATGGCCGGAGTGGTGACGATATGTTGTGTTGCTATAGGACTACCCTTTGCGATGGTTGCCGCATCGACTAATGGTTGGAGACGTCAATTGCTACTGGGAGCTGTGCTTCTTCCTCTCTGGACTTCGCTCCTTGTGCGAACTGCAGCCTGGTACATCATTCTTCAGGACAATGGCCTCATCAATATGACGCTTCAAACCCTTGGCTTGACAAGCGGGCCCGTACCACTCATCTTCAACCGGTTGGGCGTTGTGATTGCAATGACCCACGTCCTTCTACCCTTCATGGTACTGCCGATCTTCAGCGTTCTCATCGGGATTCCGAAAAACCTGATGCCTGCTGCTGCATCGTTAGGCGCGTCACCCTTTCGCGCTTTTTTGTTGGTACTGCTGCCCCTTAGCCTTCGGGGTGTCGTGTCCGGTGGGCTTCTCGTCTTTATGAGTGCACTTGGTTACTACATCACACCAGCACTGATCGGGGGGGCTAAGGATCAGATGATTAGCTCTGTCATCGCCTATTACGCGACTGGGGCGGCCAATTGGGGTATGGCCGGCGCGCTTGGAATTGTGCTTCTGGCTGCAACAATGATCCTCTACGTCGTCTATCTTCGTCTATCTTCGGAGGAAGCGCGCGCATGAGAACGCTCATCGTCAGCAAGGCAATATTCGGGTCTGGGGTTATCATCTTTTTGATGGCTCCGTTATTTGCCATCCTTCCTCTGGCTTTTACAGACAGCATTTTCTTGAATTACCCGATTCCTGGTTATTCTTTTCGTTGGTTTCATGAGTTGTTCACGGCCGACGCTTGGCGTCGATCCATCGTCAATAGTTTAATTATTGGAATTGGAACGACGATCCTTGCGAGCATTCTTGGTACGGTTGCTGCACTCGGATTACGTGGAAAGTCTGTATCTTTGTTATTCAGCTTCTTTCGAACAGTATTTCTGCTGCCAATGGTCGTTCCAGCAGTCGTGCTTGGCGTCGGCATGCAGTTGATGTTCGCACAGTATGGCCTCGCAAATACGTATATGGGTGTTATCCTTGCTCATACGGTCATTGCAATTCCGTTTGTTGTTGTTAACGTGACCGCTGCGCTTCAGGGCATTGACCGCCGCCTGGAAAATGCCGCAGCTAGCCTTGGCGCATCACCTTGGATGGTTTTGCGTCAGGTAACTCTACCATTGGCAACACCGGGCATCGTGACAGGGGCGGTGTTTGCTTTTGCAACGTCCTTGGATGAAGTCGTGCTAACCTTGTTTGTTGCAGGTCCGAACCAACGCACGGTTGCTCGTCAGATGTTCTCGACAATCAGAGAGAATATAAGTCCAGCCATCGCTGCTGCGGCGTTTCTGTTCATTATTGGAACGATCATCATCGCCTCGCTCTTACTGCTTTCAAAGCGAAACCCCCGAGCTAATATATAGCAGGTCGGAAGCAAGCAAATTGGGATGCGCAGTCGTCAGAACTTTGTCCGAACAAAAGTGGCAAAGTGAGGATACTGGTCGGCGAGGGTCAATTTTTATGCAAATCAGTTTTTGACTGGCAATCAAATAATTCCAGCGATCATATAAACGCGCGGACTGACGATACTTGATGTCTACTCAGCCATTTCTGAGAACAACTAATCACGAAACGCTATAATTTTCATATAGCGTAGACCCTACGGAATAAACGACGGTTCCTAATTCAATATCAAAGAATGCGCCGAGATCTCCTCAGATACGATGATCCCAACTAAATCCATCTAGGCGCATATTGCTGGGATGTTGCGCAGATCCTTA
This sequence comes from Ochrobactrum teleogrylli, assembly GCF_037482325.1. NCBI lineage: Bacteria > Pseudomonadati > Pseudomonadota > Alphaproteobacteria > Hyphomicrobiales > Brucellaceae > Ochrobactrum > Ochrobactrum teleogrylli. The sequence continues at coordinate 715,315 of NZ_JBBHKQ010000002.1, read as the reverse complement.
AGGAGACCGTAATCCAGATATCGTCGGCAAATAAGGAACATTTTGCTGTTACGTGTTAGGTCACGATCTCGCTCACCTATAAAACTAGGTAGTTCCCTTACACCCCCACCCGCCCGTGCGACGAGCAAGTGCTCGCATTGATGCTTCCGCTATCAGGCCATCCCCCACAATCTCATGCATTCTGCGGAGCGGACGTGACAAGCTCGATAAGGCGGGATCCTAGTTTCCCGGTCGGATTAGCAAGATCCAACACGGCATTCATGTGGTTCAGACCTGGTATTGCAAGCACGTTGGAGACTTGGCCTGTCGAACATAATTGTTCGTGGAAGGCTTCTGCCTGTTGACGAAATGGCGACGTCTCGGCACCACCAACAGCAACTATTCGCTCCGGACATGGAAGTTGTCGCGAGGTCAGCGGGGACCAATCTATCGCTTCTGCCGGTGTCATTTTGGCCTCGTCGCGAAGGAAACTATTTGGGATGCCTGACAGATCATAGATGCCACTGACGAGTAGAAGCCCTCTTATTTTCGGCAACAAAGGCATCGCTGTTTCGGCGGGACCTATTGCGGCAAGAAAAGATGCAAGGTGCGCACTTGCCGAATGCCCGCTGACCGTGATTTTCTGAGTATCCGCCCCGAAGTCGCCCGCATATTGTTCGAGCCAAAGCACAGATCGCCGCACCTGATCTACCAGCACGTGGAGGCGCTGACTGGGCATCAGGTCGTACTCTACGATAGCGGCAACGCCGCCAGCTGCAAGAACCGGTGCAGCTACGAAGCGGTAATTCTCCTTTTCACCTGAGCGCCAATAACCGCCATGAACAAACACATGGAGGGGCGCGCCAGCGCTTGGGCGCTCGGGCCGAAGGAGGTCTAGGGTCTCCCTGCCACCGGAGCCGTACCTTATATCCGCGAACACCGCGGCCGTTGACGAGATTTCGCGACTACGATCTGCAAATTCCGCCGCAATTGCATCGAACTCTGGTACAAAATCACGGATCCGGTAGAGGTCTTGGGGTGTCACGATGAATTTCCTCAAAATTGGAGCGTATACGAAAAAAGCGCGATATGCTTCTGCTTGAAATCTAGTCCACCGGACTAATTTCTGACCGTATCAAATCAAAACGCGCTCTAGTATTCCACTGCGTAATATTTTGCTTCCATAAATTCCAAAATACCCGTAACGCCGCCTTCCCGACCAAGTCCGCTTTGCTTGACGCCGCCGAAGGGGGCCGCCGGATCCGACATCAATCCCCTGTTGATGCCCAGCATCCCCGTTTCGAGGCGTTTGCCGATCTTGAGCGCTCGCTTGAGGTCTCCCGAATAGATATAGGCAGCGAGACCATATTGCGTAGCATTGGCGAGGCGAACCGCTTCGTCCTCGGTTTCAAACCTGTAGACAGGCGCGACCGGACCGAAAATTTCTTCACGTGCGATGGCTGCATCGATGGGGACGTTCTCAAGGACAGTCGGCGGATAGAAGTAGCCGTTCTCGGCCATCGGCTTGCCACCGGTCGTGATGCGGGCGCCGGCTGCTACAGCGTCCGAGACAAGGCGGTCGATTTTCTTGACCGCGTTCGTCGTGATCATCGGGCCGCATTGTGTGTCCGCGTGGTAGCCAGCGCCAACCTTTAGCGCCGCCATACGCGCTGTCAGTCCAGCCACAAATGCATCGTGTATGCCGGACTGGACATAGAAGCGATTGGCGGCCGTGCAGGCTTCGCCCGCATTGCGCATCTTGGCGACCATCGCGCCGTCAAGTGCGGGCTCAAGGTCAGCATCATCGAAGACGATGAAGGGCGCGTTGCCGCCAAGTTCCATCGAGCAACTGACGACCGACTTGGCAGCTTCTGCGAGAAGCGTGCGACCTACACCGGTCGAGCCGGTGAAGGAGAGCTTGCGAACGCGCGCATCGGCGAGCATGGCATTGGTTACGCCGCTGGGATTGGTTGTGGTCAACACGTTAACAACACCGGCCGGGACACCCGCTTCCGCGCCGAGGCGGGCCATGGCATAGGCGGTTAGCGGTGTTTCGGATGCCGGCTTTAGAATAACGGTGCAGCCAGCGGCAAGCGCCGGACCGATCTTGCGAGTGGCCATCGCGGCCGGGAAGTTCCACGGCGTGATCAGGACCGCGATACCAATCGGCTCGTGGTCAACGAGAATGTTGTGCGAGCCTGATGGCGTATGGCGATATTCGCCTGGAATGCGCACAGCCTCTTCCGCATACCAGCGAAAGAACTCGGCAGCATAGGCCACTTCGCCACGAGCATCCGGCAACGCCTTGCCATTTTCCAACGAGATGAGTGTTGCAAGTTCCTCGGCATGCTCGCTCATCAGTTGGTACCAACGGCGTAGAATTTCTGCACGCTGGCGCGCGGGTGTAGTACGCCATCCGATAGCGGCTGCTTCGGCGGCATCAATTGCGCGGCGAGCGTCGCTGATTGAGGCGTCGGCGACCTCGGCAAGCGGCATCCCCGTCGACGGGTCCAGGACGGGTATGCCGCCTCCCTTGATCCAGTTTCCGCCAATATAGAGGCCGTGAGCATGAAGTGCAGGGTCGGCATAATCGACAATCTGTGTTTTGAGGTTCATTGGATGTCCTTTGAGATCAGATAAGGCTGGCGCGATTGCCATAATGGGCGGCGGCGACAAGGTTGCGCATTTCCAGCGGGTTCAGCGGGCGCGGATTGTTCTGGATGAGGCGCGTAATCCCGCAGCTTTGTTCGGCCACCCATTCGATACGGTCATCGGCGAGGCCGAGATCGCGCAGCTTGCTGGGAATGCCGATCCGGGCGAAAAGCGCAGCGAGCGCGGGAATGACATCTTCAGCATCGTCCAGTCCTGCAGCCGTGGCGATCTGCGTTAGTTCTGGCCTGATGGTCGGGCAGTTCCAGGTCATCACATAGGGCATAAGGCAGGCGACACCCAGTCCATGGGCCGTATGAGTGAGAGCACCGACGGGATATTGGATGGCGTGGGCAGCTGCTGTTCCCGCCACACCGAAGGCCAGGCCAGCGAGGGTAGCGCCGAGCATGACCTTTTCACGTGCCGCATGATCGGCGCCATCCCGGCAAGCGGCTTCGAGGCCCTGCCAGAGAAGGCCGATGGCACTAAGCGCAAACTGGTCGGATAGGGCGTTCTTGCCGACGAAGACGCGTTGCCGCGTTATACCCGGTACGGGATCGCGCCGGATCGCCGTGAATGCCTCGATGGCGTGGGTAAGAGCATCCGCGCCGGCGATTGCCGTGAGGGCGGATGGACAGGAAAGCGTGAGTTCGGGATCGCAGATGGAAACGGTCGGAACCAGATAGGGACTGGAAATGCCGACCTTCAGGCTGCGCTCCGCATCCGAGAGAACGGCGACAGGCGTTACTTCCGAGCCCGTTCCGGCTGTCGTTGGGATCGCGATCATCGGCAGCACCGGGCCGGGCACCGCGAGCTCGCCATAGTAATCCTGTGGTCGCCCGCCATGCGCAAGGAGCAATGCCACGCATTTTGCCATGTCGAGGCAGGAGCCGCCGCCGATGCCGATGACGAAATCGGGTGCGAACTGTCGGGCATTCCGGGCGCAGGAAAGAGCTGTTTCGACGGGGACGTCCGGCAGGACCGAGGTGTCAACCATGACGGCGAGGCCGGATGTCTCGAGCAGGCCGAGCATGGCACGGAAATCGGCATCCCCAGCGAGACGCGCGTCCGTGACCACAAGGGCGCGTCGGCCAAGTACGGCTGCGACGGTACCAAGCACCTGACGCTGACCGGTTCCGAAGAGCAACTCGCGAGGTGCCCTCAATGTGCCGAAAAGGTTCATTCGTTTTTTCCTCCAGTGATCAGGCGGCCTCTAGGGCCCTAAGCTGTTCGAGAAGCGGCTGCGGCAGCGCAATACCCTCTTTCATCGCGATGGCCCGGCGACAGCGCGCGCCATCGCCGGGCACGGCAACCGGTTGGGACGGGTCGAGCGGGCGCGAGAGCCGCAGGCTCCGAAGATAGGCAGTCAATGCGGGAAGCGTGCCGTTGCCGGCTGCAGGGTCTACGAGTATCAGTAGTTCACCTTTATTTACCGGATGAACGTCATCCAGAGTTCCATGTACTTGCGGTGACAGAGCCGAGCCTGCGAGGGCCGCAACAAGCAGCTCGATGGCAAGGCCCAGCCCGTAACCCTTAGCGCCGCCGAAAGGGGCGATGGCGCCTTGTTGCGCCGCCACGGGATCCTCAGTAGGCCGCCCATCGGCATCGACCGCCCAACCGGGCGGTATTTTCGCACCGCGTAGAGCGTGATTTTTGATTTTGCCCATCGGAACGACGCTTGTCGCAAGATCCAGCACGAAAGGTTGTTCGTCCGTCGGAATGCCGACCGAAATCGGGTTCGTGCCCAACATCGCTTCAGTGCCCCTGAACGGATGAACCAGAGCCTCGCTGGTCGACATGATAATGGCGATCAGGCCGTCGCGCGCGGCCGCCTCAGTGTAATAGGGGTCGGAACAAGAGCAGTGCAAAACCGTACGCTAAGGTCGAACGGACCGTGAACCTTCATCGCGAACCCGCAAAATGGTCTGTCGGCTGGTAGCAAACTTCCTTGCGATGGCCGAAAAGCTTATTCCCATCGCCAGATCATCACGTACATCCTGCTTCTGTTTATCGCTTAGCGTTGACGGGCGGCCGAGGGTTTTACCTTCCGACTTCGCGCGCTTCAGGTCGGATTGTGCGCGCTCGATGAGCAAGTCCCGCTCGAACTGAGCAACAGCATTGAGCACGTTCATGGTCATCGTGCCGGCCGAGTTAGTGAGGTCGGCCCCACCAAGTGCGAGGCAATAGACCTTCACGTCCATTTCCGCGAGGGCTTTGACGGTACTGCTTACATCGATAGCATCACGACCAAGGCGGTCGAGCTTGGTGACGATGAGGATGTCTGCGGACTCCAGCTTATCCAACAACCGGGAAAAGCCGCGACGCTGCGCGGTGGCGGTGCTGCCGGGAATCGTTCAGTGACGATCCGGCGCGGCTCGACTTGAAAGCCGGTGGCTTCGATTTCCTGGATCTGTTTTTCCGTGGTCTGGCCGGTTGTCGAGACGCGGACATACCCAAAGGTGCGCGGTATAAGCTCAATTTCGTCTGAATAGGCTGTCCGAAACAGCCCCTCTGTTCGAAATCATGTCAAGATAATGTGTGGACAGGCTGTTTCGCCTCTGTACGAAAACGGTCGATTCCGTACAGGGGGCCAGTAGTGCAGAGTTGCAAGAGTAAAGAATGGCCAAGCGGACGCTTCTAAAAATCCAGGATCGACACGAGCTTTTCGACATTCCAACCGACGAAGATAGTTTGATCAGACATTATTCGCTTTCACCGGCGGATCGCCTGGAAATAGAGCTTCGTCGGCGCAAGCAAAATCAGCTTGGCTTTGCGGTGCAACTTTGTCTGATGCGTTACCCTGGAAGAGCGCTTCTGCCGAACGAAGTTCCCCCACCGATGCTGCTCAACTATATTGCCGAGCAGATCAACGTGGATCCACGGTTATTTAATTTATACGCAACGCGTGAGGAAACCCGACGCGAACATATCGGACACTTGCAGCGCTATCTCGAGCTGCGGAGTGCAACCGCTGAAGACCGTCGCGCCGCTTTGCGTGCGGGCATTGAAGCAGCCTCCCAAACAGATAAAGGGTTGCCCATAGCAAAAGCGATTATCGCCACATTCCGCGAGCGATGCGTTCTCCTACCGGTAGTGAATATGATAGAGCGTATGGGGCTGGCAGCGCGAGCCATTGCTCGTCGGCGCGCTGAGAGTGCGCTCATTGCTGATCTCAGTGATGAAAAATTGGAAGCTCTTGATATCCTATTGGAGGTTGACCCGGCGATCCGTCAGACGCGTTTCAATTGGTTGCGGTCCGCTCCAGACGCCCCGGGAGCAGGAAATCTGATTGGAATGACGGAGCGCATAGCGTTCCTACGCCATCTTGAGATTGATCCCCAGCTGCAACTTCGCATTCCCGCCGGTCGGTGGGATCAGATGATCCGCGAGGGCGATGCCACTCCGGCCTGGCTTGCCAGTGACTTCAGTTCCAGTCGTCGTCGCGCTACAATTGTGGCTCAGCTTATCAAGCTCGGCCAGAAGCTCACTGACGATGCGGTAACGATGTTCATCAAGCTGATCGGTCGGCTGTTCTCAAAAGCCAATAACAGGAAAAAGCAGCGGCATATGAATGCTCGGATAGAAACATCAAGGGCGCTCAAATTATTCCTCGACACAATTGTCGCCTTGCAGAATGCCAATGATGCTAATGAAGATGCAATGAAAGTGGTAAACAGGCAGGTCGGCTGGCATAAGCTGCTCCAGATCAAGCCTAACCTTGAAGCCATGGTCGAGAACGCGGACACATCGCCTTTGGTGATGGCGGCAGAACAGTATGCTAATGTTAGAAAGTTCTCGGGCGTCTTCCTTCAGATATTCACGTTTCACTCACATCGAAAGCATGATCCACTACTGGCGACGATCAGAATTCTGAGGGGGCTTTATGCGGAAGGGAGGCGTGTTCTGCCCGATCGGGTGCCAATCGGCCATCTCGGGTCATCTGAGAAAAAGCTAATATTCCTGGACGGAAAGCCGGATCGGCGGCTTTACGAGATTGCAACTCTGGCCCATTTGCGGGATCGGCTACGCTCGGGGGATGTCTGGGTTGATGGCAGCCGATCATTCCGGCCGATTGACGAACATCTCATGCCTAAGCTTGCTTTCGTCGCCATGAAAGATGAAGGCAAACTCGGTCTCGGTGTTCAAGGAGACGGCGCGGCCTGGCTCGCGGAAGTCCGGCAGATGATGGATTTTAATCTCAAGCGTTTGGCTTATCGCGCTCGCAATGGAAAGCTTGATTACGTCAGGCTGGAAGCCGGAACCCTGATCGTGACGCCGCGTGCGAGCGATATTCCCCCAGCAGCGGATGAACTGAATGTCGAAATCAGCGAGATGTATCCGTTGATCGAAGTACCCGACCTCCTTAGGGAAGTGCATGACTGGACCGGGTTCGCCGACCAGTTCACGCATGTCCGGACGGGAGATACGCCGCAAAACATCTCCGCAATGCTCGCCGGTGTTCTAGCGGACGGCACAAACCTCGGACCAAAGCGCATGGCAGGAGCGTCGAAGGGGATCACTGCCCACCAGATCGGATGGATGCGCACCTTTCACGCCCGCTCTGAAACTTACAGGGCGGCGCAGGCCTGCGTAACAGATGCTCATACGCGCCATCCACATTCGCTGCTCTGGGGAGATGGATCGACCGCATCATCCGATGGGCAATTCTTCCGTGCCAGCGACCGGACCGCCAAGCGCAGTGACATCAATCTACATTATGGCAGTGAACCTGGTTCGAAATTCTACAGCCATCTCTCCGACCAGTACGGATACTTCGGTATATTGCCAATCAGCCCGACTGAAAGCGAGGCAGTCTATGTCCTCGACGGTCTATTCGATCATGACACGACTCTGGAGATCGAAGAGCATTTTACCGATACCGGTGGCGCAAGCGATCATGTTTTTGCGCTCTTCGCCCTAATCGGAAAGCGTTTTGCGCCGCGGCTTCGAAACATCAAGGATCGGAAATTCCACACATTCGAGAAGGCCAATGCCTATCCGGCGCTGGAAAGTCATATCGGCGCACCGATCAACACCGCGCTCATTCTCGAACACTGGGATGATCTTCTACGTTTGGCAGCATCGATCACAACAGGCACAGTTGCGCCGTCAACGATCCTGAAAAGGTTCTCCGCTTCCTCGAAATCCAGCGAACTCGCAAAAGCTCTGCGTGAACTTGGTCGCATCGAACGCACGCTGTTCATGATCGAGTGGTATTCCAGCTCGGCGCTGCGGCGGCGTTGTCAGGCTGGTCTCAACAAGGGCGAAGCCGCTCACAAGCTGAAACGCGCAGTCTTTTTCCACGAGCGCGGAGAAATCCGTGATCGGTCCTACGACAGCCAAGCATTCCGTGCGTCCGGACTCAATCTGGTCGTGAGCGCCATTGTTTACTGGAATACCGTCTATCTCAGTCGCGCTGCCGCACATTTGCGGCAACAAGGCCGGAATATTCCAGACGAGTTATTGAAACATGTCTCGCCACTCAGTTGGGAACACATAAACCTCACCGGCATCTACTCCTGGGATGCAGAACAGCAAATGACAGACGGTTTCAGGCCCTTGCGCCGCACTGGCCAAATGCTACGTGCTGCGTGAAGTTCATTGTTCGTTCGCCCTAAACGTACGATTTTGCACTATTCTTGTTCCGCCCCCTACGTGTAATTCCGATCTACATCGCATTTGCCATAGCCGCGCCACTTGTTGGATGGACAGTTGGCCGGCTGCTCAGACTTGAGATTTCCGCAGCAAGGGCCGTAGCCTTCAGCACCGGCACGCGCAACTCGCTCGTAGTACTGTACCGAACGGGATTCCACTGCTCCCCGCAATAATCGTAACGCAGACGCTGATCGAACTGGTCAGTCAGCGTGCCCACGTTCGATTAGTTCCAAAGCTGGGCTCAAGCCGCGCCTCGCGCCTTTGGCTGCATTGATGATTGAATATGAGCCGCAGGCGATCGTCCAACACGGTCGCCTGCGAACGCAGCTAGAGGTTCGCCAATATCCCTGTCGTGATCTCGTCAGTCGATAGCGACTTCTTCCCGCCGGTTCCTTCCGAGAAGGCGGCGATTGCAGCCATCACGGCGTCTGCAGCAGCATCCTCGCCAAGGTGACCAAGCATCAACGCGCCTGACCAGATTGCAGCCGTTGGGTTCGCGATACCCTTGCCGGCGATATCCGGCGCGGATCCGTGCACCGGCTCGAACATCGACGGCACGCCGCCGGCCGGATTCACGTTCGCGGAGGCTGCATAACCTAGACCACCCTGAATCGCAGCACCCAGATCGGTGAGGATGTCACCGAAGAGATTAGATGCGACGACGACGTCGAGACTGTCGGGTTGCATCACAAAGCGAGCCGCTATCGCGTCAATGTGGTAGCGGTTGACCTCCACGTCAGGATAGTCCTTGGCGACGACGTCGGTGACCTCGTCCCAGAATACCATCGAATGCTTTTGAGCGTTCGACTTGGTCACTGAGGCCAGCTTTTTCTTACGTTTCCGAGCCTGCTCGAATCCATAGCGGAGGATCCGCTCGACGCCTCGCCGGGTAAAGATCGAGGTCTCCACTGCGACTTCATCCGGCGTTCCGACGTGAACTCGGCCTCCAGCGCCGCTGTACTCACCTTCGGTGTTTTCACGTATGCAGAGGATGTCGAACTCTTCCGAGCGCAAAGGACCGACAGTGCCGGGGAGCAGCGTGTGGGGTCGGGCGTTGACATAAAGGTCGAACGCCTTGCGGATCGGCAGCAGAAGGCCGTGAAGCGAAACGGAGTCAGGCACCTTTTCCGGCCAGCCGACCGCGCCAAGAAGGATCGAGTCGAACTTCCGCAGTGTCTCGATCCCGTCTTCTGGCATCATCCTCCCGGTGCGGAGAAAATAGTCGCACGACCATTCGAAGGTCTTTCCCTCGAGCGCAAAACCGAACTTTCCGGCCGCAGCCTGAAGTACCCGCCACGCTGCCTCGGTGACATCGACACCAATCCCGTCGCCGGGTATAAGGGCAATCTTGTAGGTTTTCATCCAGCTGCTCCCTTACAGACCGAGGCCGCCGACGCAGACGTATTTGGTGTCGAGGTAGTCGTCGATCCCGTACTTGGAGCCTTCCTTGCCCACGCCCGATTCCTTGAAGCCGCCGAACGGCGCCACCTCAGTCGTGATCATTCCCTCGTTGATGCCGACAAGACCATACTGAAGGCGCTCGGATACGCGGAAAGCGCGACCCAGGTCCTTCGTGTAGAAGTAGGCTGCAAGGCCGAACTCGGTGTCATTCGCTGCTTTCACGGCCTCGGCCTCTGTCTCGAACTTGAAGACCGGTGCGATCGGTCCGAAGATCTCCTCGCGGGCGAACTGCATGTCCGGGCTGGCACCGGAAACTATGGTAGGCTGGAAGAAACGACCACCCTTCGAGTGGCGTTGACCGCCTGTCACGACCTTGGCGCCCTTACCGATGGCATCCGTCAGGAATTCCTCGACCTTCGTTACGGCAGCGTCGTCGATCAGAGGGCCCTGGGTGGTGCCGCTTTCGAGACCTGATCCTACGACCAGTTCGTCGGTCGCCTTCGCGAAGGCTTCGACGAAGCGGTCATAGATGCCCGACTGGACATACAAGCGGTTGGTGCAGACACATGTCTGTCCGGCATTGCGGAACTTCGCGGCAATAGCGCCTGCGACAGCCTTGTCGAGGTCGGCATCGTCGAAGATGAGGAACGGAGCGTTACCGCCTAGCTCCATCGAAACCTTCTTCACGGTATCTGCTGCCTGCTTCATCAGATGTTTGCCGACGCCTGTCGATCCAGTGAAGGTGATCTTGCGGACGAGCGGATTGGAGGTCAGTTCCCCGCCGATCGCGCGAGCGTCGCCTGTGACGATGTTGATCACGCCTGCGGGAATGCCTACCTGTTCGGCAAGCAGGCCCCAGGCGAGGGCCGAGTAGGGAGTCTGGCTAGCTGGCTTGGCCACGACCGTGCAGCCGGCGGCAAGGGCCGGGCCGATCTTGCGGGCGAGCATGGAAGATGGGAAGTTCCATGGCGTGATCGCACCGACTACACCGACCGGGCTCTTGGTTACCATGATGCGGCGATCGGCCCATGGTGAAGGGATTGTGTCGCCATAGACGCGGCGGGCCTCTTCCGCAAACCATTGGACATAGGCTGCACTCATGCCGACTTCGCCTTTGGCCTCGGCGAGGGGCTTGCCCTGCTCGCGGGTCAGAAGCTCGGCAAGAGCGGACTGGTTGTCCATGATCGCTGTCGCGAGAAGGCGGAGATAGTTCGCGCGCTCGTTTGCCGTCGTCTGGCTGAAGGTTTCGAACGCCTTCTGCGCTGCTTCAATAGCACGGCGCGTCTCGTCCGCGCCGGCGCTCGGAACCGTCCCCAGTTCAAGGCCCGTCGCCGGGTCGATCACGGATATGGTTTTCTTGCTGTCTGCCTCGACCCATTGGCCGTTGATCAGGATTCGCTCCTGACGGAAATTGCTCCACGAGCTCATGTTCGTTCCTTTCTCAGCATCCAAAGCGAGACTGGCGGCAGAGGAGGAGGATCCTGAGCCGCCAGTCATCGCGTGACGATCAGCTCGCTACGTAGCCGCCGTCGACCGGGATCGTCACACCGTTTATCAACGAAGCGGCCGGGGAGGCGAGGAACACGGCGGTTCCCGCGAGGTCAGACGGTTCCGCCCATTCGCCGCCGGGAATGCGGGCGACAACCTTTGCGTTGAACTCGGGGTTCTCGCGGCCACCGCGGCTGATCTCGGTCTTGATCCAGCCCGGTGCGATCGCGTTGACGCGGATGCCGTCCTCGGCGAATGAAATCGCCAGGGATTTCGTCAAGGACACGACGGCGGTCTTCGCGGCGGCATAGGCCGGAACCTGCGGAGCGCCGAAGTAGGAGTACATGGAGCCGATATTGATCAGGCAACCGCGGGTCTTCTTCAGGTGTTCACGGAATGCATTCGCCAAACGCAGGTTCGCGACCAGGTGAATGTCGATGATGTTCATGAAGACGTCGGGCTTGTATTCCTCCCAACGCGACAGCTTCCCGGCGCAATGGATCACGACGTCGAGCGTGTCGATTTTCTTGGCCAATGCCTCGATCTGCTCGTCGCTCGTCACGTCGAGCTGCTCGTAGCGGATCCTCTTGTCGACGCCTTCCTTCGGCGCCGCCAGGTCGGCGACGATGACATTGGCGCCATGTGCCAGAAAGCCCTTCGCGAACTCGCTGCCGATGCCGCCCGTGCCGCCGGTGATCAGGACTGTCTTGCCAGCCACGCTGAAATCGGGAGTGATGGTCATTTTCTTACCTCGGTTATCAATGTTTCAGTGGTGAGACGAAAGTCGGTAAGGGCTTTCGATGGCGATGCCTTGCGCGTCGAACAGATGCACACGGCTTGTCGGAGTGGCGATCGATACGCGGTCGCCGACTTTGATGCGGGAGCGGCCTTCAACGACCGCTGTGACGTTTTCACCAGTGGAAGCGGTCAGAAGCACGTGGGTCTCGGCGCCGAGATGCTCGACGACGATGGCCTCTCCGGACAACGAAATTTCACCCGGGTCCGTGCTAAAGTCTTCTGGTCTGATCCCGACCGTGAGACTGTCGCCAACCTTGATCGACGACCCGTCCATGATCGGATACTGAAAGCGGACGTTGGCGCCGAATTCGACAGCGACCGACTGGGGGGAGGCTTCCACCACCTTGGCCTTCAGGAAGTTCATCTTCGGCGATCCGATGAAGCCGGCGACGAAGAGGTTGCGGGGTCGTTCATAGAGCTCCAGCGGACTTCCGACCTGCTCGATGTGGCCTCCGTTCAACACGACGATCTTGTCAGCCAGCGTCATCGCCTCGACCTGATCGTGGGTGACATAGATCATCGTCGCCTTGAGAGATTGATGCAGACGGGCGATTTCGATGCGCATCTGGCCGCGCAGGGCTGCGTCGAGGTTCGAGAGGGGCTCGTCGAACAGGAAGAGGCGAGGATTGCGGACGATGGCGCGACCGATGGCCACGCGCTGGCGCTGGCCGCCGGAGAGCTGTTTCGGCTTCCTGTCGAGCAGCGGCTCAAGTTCAAGGATCTTCGCAGCCGCGGTCACCTTCTGGTCGATAGTCGCCTTGTCGACTTTGGCCATTCGCAAGCCGAAGCCCATGTTGTCGCGGACGCTCTTGTGGGGGTAGAGAGCATAGCTCTGGAACACCATCGAGATCTCGCGTTGCGCCGGAGGCAAGTCGTTGACCACCTTGCTGTCGATCTCGACAGTGCCGCTCGAAATGTCCTCAAGCCCTGCAATCATGCGCAGCAGGGTCGACTTCCCGCAGCCGGATGGACCAACGAAGACAACGAACTCGCGATCTTCGATATCGAGATCGATACCCTTGATCACGTCGATTGCACCAAACGTCTTCTTGACCTGTTTCAAATTCAGAGTCGCCATCTCTACCTCCTCAGAAAAAGGCGATGGGACGGAGGGGAGACCCCGATCCGTTTTCGATTGGAAGGGGAGCCGCAAACATGAAGCAGCTTCGCGGAAGCAACTCCATTCTTGCGACGCATTCGAGAATGAGGATCCCGTTCGGAAGCCAGTGCCGATCGTGACCCGGCGCATCGCCCATGACGGCGTCGACGGTTGCGATCTCGCAGGCGATAGTGTCTGCGCCGACGGCACGGACCTTTCTGTCACGGAAGAGTTCAGCGACGCCTTCGTCCATGCCCGGCTGATTGCGAGCGTAGAAGTAGGCGCGGTGATCTGTGAACCAGTGGTTCTTCAGCCAACCGAAATTGACCAGGGCGATTTCTCCTTCGCCGACGGGAGCGCCATGCTTGCGCTCGTAGTCAAGGATGTCGTCCTGCGTCAGGACCTGACCCGGTTTCCAATCCCGATCCGAGAAGTCGTAAACCCTGGTCGTGGCGACAAGCTGGTCGACTGGAAGGGTGTCGACGGTTTCGCTCATCCGATCGGCGTGGATGTGGGCGGGAACGTCGCAATGGCAGCCTGTGTGCTCGGCCATGGAGATGCTCTGGCAGTAGTAGCCGTCATGTGCGTGGTTCATGGTGGGATCGATCACCATGTGCGGATGCGTCGGGAACTTCGGCATGCCTCGTTCGAGCTTCGGAGCGAGGTCCACCCGTTTCATCTTCCCAAGAATCGACGCCAGGGCCGCTACGTTATCCATTCGTGTTTCCTCCATTGCCCCATGCCTTTGTCGGCTCGGTTATTGTCGTGATGGCCACGTTCTCGGGAGCTCCGAGGAACGCCTGAACGTGCGCCATGTCCGGGAAACTCCGACGGCCGCCTTCGCCCGTGCACTTCACAGCGGCGGTGGCTGAAGCGAGCCGGAGCGCCTCTTCTTCGGACATTCCCACTCCGAGGCCATAAGCGAATGCTCCGTGGAAGATGTCACCCGCTCCCACTGTCTCGACGGCGTCGACCTTGAAGGCCGGAAGATGACGCAGCACCTCGTCGCTTCCGATCCACAGGACCCCGCGGCGCCCATCGGTGACCGCGACGAATGGGGCGAACTTCTTCGCTTCCCTCAACCCCTTCACCGGATCGTTGGTCTTGAAGAGCGCGGCCAAGCCCGGTGCGGAAAACACAGCGTGCGTCGAGGCACGGACTGCGTCGAGCGTGCTGTCGTCGCCCGCGCTATCGGCATCTAGGACTGCGGGCAATCCTTTCGCGCGTCCGGCTGTCAGCAGCGCCACTGCACCTTCGACCCACCGATTGTCAGCGAGTACCGCGTCCGCGTCGAGAAGTCTGTCGAGTGGAATCCAGGATGTGTCCGGATCAACGCCTTCGGCGCGGTAGAGGATGATCGCGCGGTTGCCCGCCAGATCCTTCAGGACGATCGAGTGCGAGGACTGGATACCTGGAACGGTTCTGGCCGTTTCAACATCCACGCCCTCATGACGCAGGCCTTCGAGGATTCGTTTCCCCTTGTCGTCGTCACCAACCCGTCCGCACCAGTTCGCCTGGCCGCCGAGACGGCTCACGATGACCGCGGCATTGGCAGCCATGCCGCCGCCGCTTTCGGCATAGGAGCGTGCCGAGCTCTTGCCGTCTTCCGAAGGGAGGTGGTCGACACCATAGATGAGATCGAGAACGCCTCCGCCGAGGCATGAAACCTTGACTGTCATTTTACGGCTCCAGCCAACATGTTTTTCACCAGGGCTCGCGATGCGAGCCAGCCAGCTACGAGGACGGGGAAGACCGCGACGATCGACGCTGCAGACATCCGCGCCCAGCTTTGACCTTCGGTCGTGAAGAAGGAGGCCATGTAGACGGGCAGGGTCGCTGCCGAATGGCCGGACAGGTTCACTGCGAAGAAGAATTCGTTCCACGTCAGGATAAGAAGAAGGAAAGCGGTGGTGGCGAGGCCGGCGCGAGACAGAGGCAGAGCGACCTCCCAGAAGATCCGAGGATGCGACGCACCTTCCATCAGGGCGGCTTCCACCAACTCATAGGGCACGTCCTTGAAGAAGGACCGCATCAGCCAGAGGACGATCGGGATGTTGAGCGTCGTGTACATGATCACCAGGCCCACCAGGGAGTCGATCAGGCCGATCTTCGTGTAGAGCAAGAAGATCGGGACGATGACGGCGACGCCGGGCATGAACCTCGTCGATAGAGCGAAGAACAGCACATCGTTCGCGCGCTTGCCCGGAAAGAACGCCAGTTTGTAGGCGGCAGGCAGAGCAAGGGCAAAAGCGGCGAGCATCGAAGCGAAGACCGCCACGAGCGTGTTGATGAGATAATGAAGATAGTCGCCCCCGAGAGCGCCTACATAGTGATCGAACCCTAGTGGTACGAAGATCCGGGGCGGAACCGAGATCGCGTCGGTTTCCGACTTGAGACCGGTGAAGAACGTCCAGATGATCGGAAAGCACAGTGCGAACGCGATCAGGAAGGTCGCTGCCACCAGCGCCATCTGCTTCATAGGCGAGCGCATGTCAGTTTCTTTCCATATAGGGTCTGATGTAGGCCAGCAGTGCCGAAGCAGCGACCGTCGTCATGACCGCGGTGATAATCCCGCCGGCCGCCGCGCGACCGATCTCGTATTGTTCGGTTAGCGTCTTGTAGACGCTGAACATCAGGTTGGCCGTCTGGTTGCCTGGGCCGCCATAGGTGCCGACATAGATCGGACCGAACACTGGAAGGATGAGGATAGCCTCAATCAGCATGCCGACTGCCAGATAGGGCACGAGGTGGGGAAGCGTGATGTGGACGAACTGATCCAGGGGGTTCGCGCCGTCGATGCGGGCCGCGTCGATCGTCTCCTGGTTCACGCTCTGTAGGCCCGCTAGCAGGATGAGCATCATGAATGGAGACCATTGCCATACGATCATGATGATGATCGCTGCCTTGGGCATCGTGGTGATCATGTCGATGGGCGACAAGCCTGTACTCGTCAGGACGTAGTTCAGGAGACCGTAGATCGGGTTGAGGATCAGGTTTTTCCAGATAATCGGGTTCACCGTCTCCATGATGAGGAACGGTGCGAACAGCATGGAATAGGCCAGGCCGCGCCCGAAGCTAAGCCTGTTGACGAGAAGGGCGAGCCCCATGCCGATCAGAGCCGTCAGGATCGCGGGCACGATCGTGAAGATGACAGTGTTCCAGATCGCGGTCGTGAAGATCGGATCCGTGAAGATGTACGTGTAGTTGCGGATTCCGACAAATCGCATTCCACGGCCCGGATAGAGCATGTTCCACGAATGAAGACTAAAGTAGAGCGTTGCAAGCAGCGGGATCTGGGTGGTGACGATCAGATATCCGACCGTCGGGATCGTCGCCCATTTTCCCGGTGCGAGGCGGCCCATCCGGGCCGCGCTCATTGTTGGGTTCGAAGACATCTGGTCCTCCGGGTTATTTGATGTAGCCGGCGTCGGTCATCACGCGTACGGCTGCTTCCTGGGAACGGTTGAGAGCGTCGTCGACCGACATGCTTCCGGCGATGACGGCCGAGAAATTCTGTCCGAACTCGGCGGCCCATGCGGCGTATTCAGGAATATTTACCTGCGCAGTTCCCGTGTACGGAACCGGATCCTTCGCGGGCTTCGACATGTCAGCGGCTTCGATAGCCTTCAGGACGACGGGGGCGAACGGCGCGGCCTTCTTGTAGTCGTCGCGCTCATAGGTCGAACGACGCGTGCCCGGAGGGATGCGCACCGGACCTTCTGTCTTGGCGACGAGGTCGATGTAGTCCTTGGACGTCGCCCAGCGGATGAACTTGAATGCGTCGTCCGGATTCTTCGAGCTGGAGACGATCCCAAGAGCCCACGTGTAGAGCCACGAGGAACCATTCGTCGATCCTTCGGTCGGGGCGAGAGCATACCCGATCTTGTCGGTTACCTGAGAGGTCTTCGGATCGGCAAGGAAGCCAGCGCCAACGGTGGAGTCCACCCAGATGCCAGCCTTGCCCTGCGACATGAGCGTCAGCGCCTCATTGAAGCCGATGCTGGTCGCGCCCGGCGCGCCGCAGGACTTGACGAGATCCGTGTAGGCGGTGAAGGCCTTCTTGAATTCGGGGCTGTTGATCTGCGGCTTCCAGTCCTGGTCAAACCACTTCGCGCCATACGAATGCATGAAGGTGATGAACGGTGCGAGCTGGCCGTAGTCGGGAACACCCTTCATCGCGATACCGTAGACGCCCGCCGAGGGATCGTTGATCTTGCAGGCCGCCGCCTTGATGTCATCCCAAGTCGGGGCATCAGGCATCTTGAGACCAGCCTTCTCGAAGAGATCCTTGCGATACATCGTGAACGAGGATTCACCGTAGAAGGGGAGGCCGTAGAGCTGGCTGTCGACTGTCATCGCGCCGCGGATCGTGGGGATCACGTCGTCGAGGTCATATGCCTTCTTGTCGGCGTCCGAGAGCTTGTCGAACATTGGCGTCAAGGGCGAGAGCCACTTGTTGGCCGCCCAGCCAGCCTGCACTTCGAAGGGGCCAACAGTGACGATGTCATAGCGGCCACCGCCGACTGCGACGTCCTGCGTGATGTTCTGGCGAAGAACGTTGTCGGGCAGGACGACGAATTTCACGGTGACATCGGGATTGGCCTTGGTGAACTCAGCAGACAGCTTCTGCATCGTCACCATGTCGGGATTGTTCACGGTGGCGACCGTGATCTCTGCGGCATGCGCGGCAAACGCCGTTGCCAGAACGGTCGACGCCATCAGAAACATTTTCATTGCACTACCTCCCAGGTTGAAGAAAACCGCCATGTTAACGTTTACATGGGCAGTTCGACGTTTGGGCCACCAAGCAGCCCAAATTGCTTAGGCCGACTTTCTCTTCGTCAGCGTGAATGGAAGCACGACATCATCACTCTGGATGTCGGCGGAGTTATCAGGGTCGAACAGAGCTGCGACCGCGGGGCCGAAGTCGAGGGCAGGAACCTTCACGGTCGTAAGCCAGGGGGCCAGCCACTCGTTGACCCTATTATCGTCGAAGCCGCAGATCGCCAGGTCTTCCGGGACCCGGACGCCACATTCCATCGCTGCACGGTGGATCCCGTAGGCGATCATGTCGTTGCCGCAGAAGACGGCCCGGACCTTGTCTTCCTTCAGAAGTTCGAGGCCATGTTCGTACCCGGCCTCCATATTCAGCGTGCTCTCGATCTGCCGGACGGACGCGCGGTCGCCGTACCCTTCGAGGAAGCCTTCAAGACGGTCGCGGCTCGCCGAATACTGCCGAGGGCCGTGGATCACGGCGCAGTGCTCATAGCCTTGCCGGGCGAAGTAGCGGCCGACCTCCAGCCCTGCCGCCATGTTATCGATGCCGACATACGGGGCTTTGATTGCGGGCGGGGGGCGGCGGTTCAGGAACACCAGGCGCTTGTGGCGTTCTGCGATCTCGCGCA
The DNA here is from genome assembly GCF_037482325.1 of Ochrobactrum teleogrylli. Taxonomy (NCBI): domain Bacteria; kingdom Pseudomonadati; phylum Pseudomonadota; class Alphaproteobacteria; order Hyphomicrobiales; family Brucellaceae; genus Ochrobactrum; species Ochrobactrum teleogrylli. Next base: position 696,841 of record NZ_JBBHKQ010000002.1, on the reverse strand, counting down.
GCTTTGGGGTATCTATCGCGCCGAGCAGCACCAGACCGTGAGGGCGAAGGCCTTCGGCATCGGAAAGAAGTTGATCCTGCTGATCCGCATCCTCCGACGTATTCATGAGAACCATCGACAGACCGACCGCCTTTAGCGAGCGTTCGACCGAAACAGCGACGTCGGCGCAGAAGTCGTTGGTGGCGTCGGGGACGAGCATTACCACGACGGTCGTGGTCGCAAGCCGCAGTGAACGGCCTATCTCGGAAGGAGTGTATCCAAGGCCACGCGCAGCCGTGCGGACGCGTTCGGCGGTTTCCGGAAGGACGGACCCAAGCTTCCCGTTGAATACACGGGACACCGTGGCGGTGGACACGCCGGAGACGCGCGCAACGTCATGTACGGTTGCAGGCTTCGAAGCCTTGCTGGTCCTCTTCATGAGGGTCCTCCCAGACCGTCGTCTTCTCGATGTTAACGTATACATCATCATTTCCTAATCATGTCAACGTTTACATGGTGTATTTTTTGTTAGCCGGCAGATATCTTTGGACCTGATCATAAGCCACAGAAACTCCCTGCCGGCCGGCACCAATTTGACTAAATTTCAGCGATCACAGGGTCAGGCGACGTGCTTGTCGACGACGTCGCAAAGGCGCTTGAGACGGTTCACGCCGTCTTCGGAGAGGGCCTTCTGCACATCCTTTTCCCCGATCGTGTTGCGCCACACGGCGCGGCCAGCGAGGAAGCCCGAAGCGCCTTCCTTGCAGGCCCATTCGACCGCCTGCGGAAACTCGTCAGGGCCGACGCCCGACGACAGGACGACCCAAGGGCCGTTGATGATCTTCGTCAGCTCAGCGCACTGTGCGCGGACGGCACTTTCGCCGCCTTTGCCGTGCAACGGAACTTCCGCCTTGTAGAGATCGGCACCCGTGTTCCCGAGTTCACGGGCGGCGGCGATGATGCCTTCATGAAGATCGAACTTCCGTCCGTCACGAGCGCCGCGGGAGACCGGTTCGATGATACTGATGAGACCGGCGGCTTTGCAGCGCGCAACGAAGTCAGCAACCATCGCCAGTCTGCCTTCGGCGCTTTCATCGGGGCGCCACGGAACGAGCAGCTTCAGCGCAACGCCGCCGTCCGCCTTCACCTTCGCCGGATTGACTTCCTCGTCGATCTTCACGTCGGCGACGATCTCGGTGGGGCTGGCGATGAAGTGGTCCATTGCCGCGATCATGCCGCAGGTAGGGGCGACCGCTTTCTCGGCGACGGCACGATCCCAAGCGAATTGGCGGTCGATGAGGACGGCTGAGGCATACGGGGTGAGGGTCTGGAGCGCCTGGATCTTGAAGTCGCTGAGTTGTTTGTCGGTCACTGGCTCAGACTGCTTCTCTGCGAACATCGCGCGCATGGATTCGCGCTGGTCGATGGCGAGCATCGCCAGGGCGCCTGATTGACGGGCGAGGGGTTTCAGGTTGGATGGAACTGGCATTGCACTTCTCCTTGGGTAATCTCTGTAGCGATGGTTCTTCAGATCCGCAGACCGTTGGAATCGAATGCGAGGGCCTTACCTGGCGCGAAGCTCAGGTAAACGTCCTCGCCAGTGGTTGGCATCTGGTCAGCGGGCAGTCGCGCGATGAGAGATGTCTTCCCGACAGTGGCGGCCAGAAGGGTGTCGGATCCGAGCGGTTCGACAACGTCGACTCGCGCGCGGATGCCTTGGCCCTGCTGCGTCAGCGAAATATGTTCGGGACGAATGCCGACTTCGCCTTGCTGCGAGGCGACGCCCGCCGAAGAGGACCTCCGGAAGTCGATGGCGTCGCCGGTCTCCAGGACCGCACGGGCGCCATCGATCTTCGCGGGGAGGAAGTTCATGGCAGGCGAACCGATGAACCCGGCCACGAACCGCGTCCGCGGCTCATTGTAGAGTTCGATTGGCGTGCCGAGCTGCTCGATGTCTCCGCCTTTAAGAACCACGATGCGGTCGGCCATGGTCATCGCTTCAACCTGGTCGTGGGTGACGTAGATCATCGTCGTCTTCAGGCGATGGTGAAGACGCTTGATTTCCGTGCGCACCTCGACGCGAAGCTTGGCGTCGAGGTTTGACAGGGGCTCGTCGAAGAGGAAGACCGACGGCTCGCGGACGATCGCGCGGCCCATGGCGACGCGCTGACGCTGGCCGCCCGACAGTTCACGCGGCTTGCGATGGAGCAGATGCTTGATCTGAAGAATTCCGGCAGCTTCGTCGATGCGGCGCGCAATCTCGGCCTTTTCAAAACCACGCATGCGAAGGCCGAAGCCCATGTTCTTCTCGATCGTCATATGCGGGTAAAGCGCGTAGTCCTGGAAGACCATGGCGATGTCGCGGTCTCTGGCCGGAACCTTGTTTACGACACGGTCGCCGATCGCAATCTCGCCGCCCTGGAAGTTCTCGAGACCGGCGATCATGCGGAGGAGGGTGGACTTGCCGCAGCCCGAAGGGCCGACGAAGACCATGAATTCGCCGTCCTTGATGTCGAACGACAGGTCGCGGATCGCAGAAACCGCTCCGTAGGATTTCGCCACGTGGCGTACGTCAACTGAGCTCATAAAATTAGACCTTCTTGTTTCTTGTTCCCATCAACCCTTCACCGCGCCGACCGACAGGCCTGCCACCAGCCAGCGCTGGACCGTGAACGTGAGGATTAGGGGAGGAAGGGCGATGACCGTGGCGGCCGCCATAAGGGCGCCCCAGTTCGTCGTGCCTTCGCCGATGAAATTGAATGATGCGACGATTGCGGTCTTCGTTTCGAAGCCTGAGAGCGCCAAGGCGAACAGGAAGTAGTTCCACGAGAACACAAAGCTCATGATCGCGGCCACGACGACTCCCGGATAGATCATCGGAAGGACGATACGCAGGAGGATAGTTCCGCTGCGGCAGCCATCGATCTGACCACTCTCCACGACCTCGCGAGGTGTCGCGTCGAAGTAGGGAAGCAGGATCCAGAGCGCCAGCGGCATGGTGATGACCGTGTGCGCGAGAATAAGCGCCGTATAGCTTCCGGCCAGTCCGACGCTCGAGAACATGATGAACCATGGCAGCAGGAAAAGCGTGCCGGGAGCCATGCGGGCGAATAGACTGACCGTCGCCGGCCATGTCAGTCGGTGCCAGGAGATCGCGAACGCAGCCGGAACGGCGATGGCGAGGCCCAGAAGCGTGGAGCAGCCGGCGACGACCAGCGAGTTCCAGGTAAAAAGAGCGAAGTCGGTGTTGTTGTAGAGCTCAGCATAGTTGTCGAGCGTCGGGCTGAAGAAGAGCTTCGGCGGATAGGCGGTGACTTCCAGCTTGTTCTTGAAGCTCGACAGAGCCATCCAGAGGATCGGCGACATGAAAAGCAGTGCGCCGATCGACAGAAGGAAGCGTGCCGTCTTCGAGGATGATGTGGTGTTCATGTCCAGGACACCTTTCTGCGGAGGCTAGCGAAAAATACGACGGAGCCAAGGACAAGGATTCCGAGCGTGATCATGACAGCCGAGGCGTAGCCGACGTCCATGAAGTCGAAGCCGAGCTTGTAGGCCATGATGTTGAGTGTGGTGGTAGCGTATCCAGGGCCGCCCTGGGTGGTGATGTAGATGATGTCGAAAAAGCGAAGGAGATCGACACTTCTAAGCACGGCGGCCGTCAGCAGCGTTGGGCCGAGGAGTGGCAGTGTGATGAACCAGAACCGCCGAATGCCGATAGCGCCATCGATTTCTGCAGCTTCATAGACACGCAGCGGAAGGGACTGCAGGCCGCCCAGCACGATAAGCGCGACAAACGGGGTCCATTGCCAGGTATCGATCAGTGCGATGACGAGCAGCGACCAGTCAGGAGACGCGAGCCAGAGAAAATGGGGGATCCCCACGATCTCCAGCAGATAGTTCGCGGCGCCTAGGCCAGGATCGAGAACGACGATTGCGATCATGCCAACGACGACAGGAGGCAGCATGAACGGCGACAGGATTGCGGTTCGAACGAGCCCCCGGACCGCGCCAAAGCGATTGAGAAGCAGCGCCAGGGCTGTGCCCAGGATGAGCTGCAAGACGAGTGCCACGAAGAACAGTCCGAAGGTGACCTTCAGTGCAGACCAGAACTGCGGGTCGGCAGTCATGCGTTGATAGTTTCCAAGACCAAGTCCTGGTGATGTGGCGCCCATGGCGCTTCCGCCAAAGCTTAGGTAAATGGCGTAGCAGAGCGGGAAGATCACCATTGCCAAAGTCAAGATCACGGCAGGGGCGATCATCCAGTGTGCAGACATCGCCTTCTGCCCACCAGCGTTTACGGGTTTCATTTCATGCTCCTGTGGTGTGGGACGCTCCGCCGGACTCCGCCGCCGGAGCGTTGCGCCATCAGTTCTGCAGTGCCTGGACCTGTTCGGTCACGGCGCAGGCAGCGGTCTTCGCATCGGCCTGACCGAGCACGACCTGCTGGACGACGTTGCTGAGGATTTCACGAGCTTCCGGCGTGCGAGTCAGCGTTGGCGTCTGGTAGAGCGAGGTGCCTGTGGATGCGATCTCCTTGAGAGCCGCGACCCACTCGGTACGTGCCGAGTTTTCCTTAGCCCAAGCCGCGAATTTTTCGCTATCGAAGACGGATGCTCGGGAAGGTGCGATCCCCTTGTCGGCAAGAACGGCCTGGATTTCCTTACCTGTTGCCCACTGGATGAAGTACCAGGCGGCCTCGGAGCGGCCGGAGTAACCCGAGATTGCAAGGCTCCAGTTCAGCACGACAGGCTTGGAAATACCGGTCTCGCCACCCTTCGGAAGAACGCCAACGCCGATATCTTCAGAACGCCCCTGGTGGGACATGAGGGTCGGGAATTCGTTCGAGGATTCGTTCGTCATCGCGACGCGACCCTGACCAAGAAGATCCATGACCTGCGTGAAGGTGTGGTTGGTGGCGCCGGGCGGGCCGTACTCGCGCAGCATGTCGCCGTAAAGCTGGATGCCCTTGACGGTGCCCGGTTCGCAGAGCGAAGCCTTGCCGCTGGCATCCGTGAACCCACCGCCCATGTTGTAGATGAAGGCGCCGAGCGAGTAGCCGACGGTGCCACGCAGACCGCGTGCAGCCCATGGCGTGATCGAGTTGTCGCACGCCTTGATCTTGGCTGCGACGTCGGGAAGCTGTTCAAGCGTGTTGGGCTTCTGGATGCCGCACTTCTGGAAGACGTCCTTGCGCCAGTAGAACAGTGGGCCTTCTACGTTGATCGGGATGCCGGTCACCTTGTCGCCGAAGACGCCGCTGTTGCGAAGCGCCGGGCTGAAATCATTGAAGTCGAACTCGGGCGACGTCGACGCATCGAGAAGCGGCTTCAGATCGGCGTACCAACCATTCTTCTGAAAAAGCTGGGCTTCGCGGTTCGGAAGGGTGAGAAACACGTCAACATCGGGCGACTTCGCCTGCATCAGCGTGGACAGACGGGTACGGTACTGCTCTTCCGCGAATGCCTCGAAGCGAACCTTGATACCTGTCTTCGCGGTGAACTCCGGTACGCTGTCCTTGATCTTCTGGGTCCAGGACAGGTTGTTCAGCATAAGGTTGATTGTCTCGCCCTCATGCTTCTTCCAATCGAAGTCGGCCGCATGGGCTGCCGAAGCCATCATCATGGCGGTCGCGGCTGCCGCGATATGCATGCTCGTCCAATTCATAAACGGTTCTCCTCCGTGAGTGGGAATCGATTCTGATCCCGCCGCTGGTCGCTTCGGACATCCGTCGCGGCGTTGCGCTCTCCCGGCGCAGGTCGCAACATCATCCGCTCTTTCGTTTTTGTCAACTTGTTTTCGTGTTTGGTCGAATTTGATGCAATGCAAAGCTTTTGTGCGATGCAGCAACCAAAAGCGAAAAGAAAAATACAGGAAAACAGCAAGAGAAGCCGTTTCTGACTTCAAAACAGTGAGCGGTTTTGGTAGATATCCGCGCATATGCATCGTGGAACTCTCTTGAATGAACCAGCCCTCTAGGTCGTCCAATCTGAAACGAAGCGCCGAGCGGCACGCATTGATCATGTCCACACTCGAGGCGGAGGAGTACGTTTCGATCGAGTCGATGGCGGAGCTGTGCGGGACGTCTGTCCAGACTATCCGAAGAGACTTCTCCGAATTGGCAGATAAGGGGCAGGTCGTCCGATATCACGGTGGCGCGAGACTTCCGGATCCGTCGGAGGACAGTCCAAGTTACGAAAACCGGAACAGCACGAACAGTGATGCGAAGGCAGCGGCAAGCGAGTTGTTGCTGAATCTTATCCCTGACGGTGCCACCCTGTTCCTGGCGGGCGGGTCGACGCTTGCGATTTCCGCACGCGTTCTCGCCAGACGCGAGAACCTAACGATCGTCACGAACAACATCCACGCAGCCGTCACGCTCTATGACAGGGCTGGGATCAATGTGTTCGTAACGGGCGGGTGGCTGAGGACTGCTAGTGGATCTCTGATTGGGGACGATGCCGCAAGTGCGGTCGATCGTTTCGCACTTGACTTCGCAATCGTGAGCGCAAGCGGGATCTCGGACCAGGGGGATCTGCTTGAGTTCGACGAAACCTTGGCCGGACCGGTTCGCACGATGATAAAGAATGCACGAGAACGAATCCTGGTGATCGACAGTTCGAAGTTCGCAGCGAAAGGCATTGTCCGGGCAAACCATATTAGAGAGATTGGCCATTTGCTTACTGACCGATCCCCGGGCGAGCATATGAGAGCAATGATTGAAGGATTTGGGTGCGAGCTTCATGTCGCACGGTAATAGTAGTCTAGGCTAAAGCGCCTTTCAGTTGCGGCTGCTCGCAGTGAGCGCTGTCGGGAAAAGCCACAACCCCGTCGGAGAGCCAACACAGGTGACTTTCGCTCTCCAGAGATTACAACGCGATAACAGCTTCGATCTCAATCTGCGCCCAAGGCAGGCGCAGCTCGTGACTGCGCGGCTATTTCGCGGCGTGGGTAGTTGTAATTCAATCCAGTTCTTCGGCCCGATCAACGGCGTGCCCACCGCGCTAAAAGTCGCAATAGCAAGTCGCTATATGTCTGAAGTTCCATAATAAGTCTTATGTGATCGACGTATATAACAGCAATATACAGATGCGACAGATGGGCAAGATAGAGATGCGACATTTTTAGGTCGCGTGCCCTGTTCAGATCGAACGAGGAAAGGAAGACTGGGCGGCTCTTCACACGTATCCGTTTAGAGAGTTGCCATGTCTTGTTTGATTACGATGTCGCAGAAAGAACTCAATAGATTGGAAGTCATTCAGAAGATTCGAGATCGTCGTCTGACGGTTATCCAGGCGACTGCATTGCTGGATCTCAGCCGCAGCCAGATCCATCGTCTTTTACAGGCTTACGACAAGCTTGGGCATTCGGGTCTGATGTCGGGACGACGCGGACGCCCGAGCAATCGTCGTTACAGCGAGGATTTCCGGAATGCGGTGCTTGATTTGATCCGGGCTTATTATCGGGATTTTGGGCCGACACTGGCCTGTGAGAAGCTTGTCGAACGCCACCAGCTTTCGGTCAGCAAGGAGACGCTGCGGCAATGGATGACGGCGGCGGGTTTGTGGACGTTACGGCGCGAACGCAAGCGACAACTGCATCAGCCGCGCGGTCGGCGTGATTGCTTTGGTGAGCTGGTACAGATCGATGGTTCGCATCATTGGTGGTTTGAGGAGCGGGGTCCCAAATGCGCCCTCCTCGTTTATATTGACGATGCCACGGGCAAGCTCCTGCATTTGCGCTTCGCTGGATCAGAGAACACGTTTGATTATTTTCATGCGACGAAGGCCTACCTGCAGCAATGGGGCAAGCCGCTGGCCTTTTACAGTGACAAGCATGGTGTGTTTCGCACGACCCATGGTTCGCAGCAGGATCGCACGAGCGGTCTGACCCAGTTTGGCCGGGCGCTTTATGAACTCAACATCGACATTATCTGCGCCAATACCCCGCAGGCCAAAGGCCGTGTCGAGCGGGCAAACAGAACTTTGCAGGATCGTTTGGTCAAGGAATTGCGACTGCGCGGCATTGATACGATCGAAGCAGCCAATGCTTATGCGCCGGAATATATTGCAGACTTCAATGCTCGTTTTGGCAAGGAGCCGCGCAATCCTAAGGATATGCATCGACCGCTGGCCGCGCATGAGAACATCGATGGTGCGATGTGCCGGAAGGAAGTACGGACACTGTCGCAAACACTGACACTGCGTTACGACAAGGTGCTGTTCATCCTGGAGCCGACGGAGTTTGCAAAGCGGCTGGCTCGACAAAAGGTGATTGTCTGCGACTATCCGGATGGCCGTCTGGAGATCATGTATGGTACGGACACCCTGCCCTACAGAACATTCGACAAGCTTCGTTCTGTTCATCGCTCGCCTGTTGTCGAGAACAAGCGACTGGATGACATGCTTTCGATTGTGGCCGAGATGCAGGCAGGCCGGGAACTGCAACGCAGCCAGAGCGGTCCCCGTCGCACAGGTCAGACGAACCATTTGTTTGGCGTGCCTGATGGCGGCATTGCCAAGTTGTTTGAGCTTGGCGTTTCCAGTATCGGTGCGGCATGAAATTACCGAATTCTTTTCCCCGGTTGAAGGGGTTTCGCTTTCCGCGTGAGATTGTCGCTTATGCAGTATGGGTCTATCACCGGTTTGCGCTGAGCACGGCCGATGTGGAAGATCTTCTTGCAGAGCGAGGCGTGATCGTAAGCCGGGAAACGGTTCGCCTTTGGGTCAACCGCTTTGGTAGCCATTTTGCTCATTGCATTCGCAAAGAGCGGCCAAGGCCGAATGACAAGTGGCATATAGACGAGGTCGTCATCACGATCAGCGGCAGGAAATTCTGGCTCTGGCGTGCAATTGATGCGCACGGCGATGTTCTCGACATCCTGGTTCAAGCGCGCCGTAATACAAAAGCCGCCAAACGCTTCTTCTCAAGGCTGGTCAGGCAATTCGGTCAGCCCCGTGTCGTCGTGACGGACAAGCTTGGTAGCTATGTTAAACCGATACAGGCTATCGCGCCAAATGCCGATCATCGTGCTCATAAGGGCTTGAACAACAGAATTGAAAACTCGCATCGTCTGTGCCGAAAACGTGAGAAGATCATGGGGCGGTTTAAATCGCCGCGTCAGGCGCAACGGTTTTTGTCAGCCCACGATCAAATCAACACGATCTTCCGTCCTCGACGTTACAATCTCACCGCCATCTCCTACAGACATGCAAGGGCAGATGCTTTCTGCCTGTGGGCCGAATATACCGCAGAAATGGCCACTTGAAAAACACATGCGCAAGCTGCTCGAAGCCCTGCCCAAACAACTTGGCAATGCCCTGCCTGATCTGATTTCGAAGGTTTGTGCGGAGCATTCCCGCTTGAGTTGGCTTGATTTGGTCCACTTTTGACACCCGCGAATATATCGTTGTTTTGGAGCAGGTATGGATCGTCTGCTCCGGCCAGCAATAAACGTAGAGCGTCAACGACTGCTGACTTTCCAACGTTATCTGGTCCCACGATGATATTGAGTCCCTCGTTGAAGTCGAGGGATACCTTCGAAAATTTGCGAAAGTTCGAGACTTTCAAATTTGCCAAATACATTGATTCTCCCCAGCCAACATATAACAGCGTTATTCGAAGCGTATGTAAACTGCGGAGCCCGGTTTGGGTCGTCAAAGTTGTTGAGTTGCGCACCAAATTGGTCTTGTCTTGACAATGGTCACAAAAGTGGCGGATAGCTTGCCTCCCCTGCGGCTTAGCCAAAATGGTGATCCGTTAAATTTCAATCACTTGCTGTTAGACTGACTATGGTTCGCGGTTCGAACCCATTCAAGGCATTTAGAGTTTTAGGTTTTGCCGGATAAAGCCATCAGCCGGGCTCCCGTAGTCGGCCCCGTTCTAGTCATCAGAATCTGGGTCAGGCCGGAGATGAGATCCTTTCTATGCCAAGAAATTTCCCTTCATCGAGGTGTCGGGCGCTTCTGGCGCGGCGTCGGCATAAGAACAGGAGATCGCTGAACTGCGGCCGCCGTGCTCTGCGTTGTCCTATTGGAGAAGTTGACCACATCGACAAATAGGTCAGTCAAACCAATTCTGGCGAGGCTACTTCATTAAAATGCTATTTCGGACCAACACTCTTGGAGGAATCGAGTAATTAATCGACAACTGGGCAAAACACAGTGATCTAGTATATCCATCTTTTGAATTAGTCCATTATCGCCTTGGTTATCCGCTTGACTTTCGAACTTTAATCGAGCAAATATTCGATTATCGATTAAATGATCGAGTAAAGAGCCGGGAGGGCTTTAGGGAGGTTTCCATGTTTCGAAGCACGATCTGCGCAATAGTTGTGTCGGCATCCGTCCTGTATGCGCCGTTCACGGCGCACGCTCAGGCGCTCAACGGCAAGAAAATTGGCATTGCGGCGCGCGAGATTACCAACGATTACAACCGCGACATCATCGCGGGTGCACAATCACTGTTGGAAAAGGACGGCGCTCAAGTCGTCGTGACTGACGGCGGAGCTGACCCGCGCAAGCACAATGAAAACATTGAAAGCCTCATCAATTCAGGCGTTTCGGGGATTATTGTCCAACTGGGCGACGCTCAGCAGTTGGCGCCAATCGTAAAGAAGGCAAGCGCGGCGGGTATTCCAGTCGTAACAACCTCAATCGGCTCGAAGGTCGAAGGCTCAGTCGCCGATGTCGGCGGTGACGATCCTCTCATGTCTGCAATTATGGGTCGGGCGCTGCTCTCAAGTATTCACTATAAAGGCGATATCTATGTTTTCTGGGTACCAGGCGCCCCCTTGCTCGAAACACGCAAGCGTATCCTCCAGGCGATTGTCGCCGACTATCCGCAGGTTAAGCTGCATGAAGTGCCGACCGAGCATAGCGTCGCGCGAGTTCAGGCGCAGATGGAAGATATTCTGACCGCCAATCCCGAGCCGGGCAGCATCGCCGCCGTGTGGGGCGCTTATGATTTGCTGGTTTCTGGCGCGGTGGAGTCCATCCGACGCAATGGCCGCAATGAAATTAAGGTCGCTTCAATTGACGGAGATCGCGTCGGTTTTCAGATGTTGCTGGACGTCGACAGCCCGTTTATTGCGACAGTCGTACAGGACGTTCCGCGTATTGGCGCTCTTGCCGCCGAGATTTTGACCCAAAAGCTGGGGGGGAAGGAAGAGTTTCCCGATACGCTATTTACCGATGCATGGCTGGCCACTCGCGCAAATGGGGTAGCAGCGGCTGAAAAGCGCTGGGGCTCCAATGTTTGGGACGATCTTGCCATCCCGCGTTCGGATGTCGAAAGCCGCTGGAAGCAGGACGGTGAGCTTCAGGTTGTCCATCCCGTTTTGCCCTGACGGAACTATGGTCGGGGCGCGGGTACGCCCGCGCCCTGACATGTGAAATAAAGCAAGAGGTTCTGTCATGGTTCCGCACCAAACGGGCAAGCCTGCGGGGAGTGCGTCCGCGCCTGCGCTGGAATGCCGTTCAATCCGCAAGATCTTTCCTGGTGTGACTGCGCTCAGTGATGTGTCGCTTTCGATCCGTAAGGGTGAAATACATGCTCTTCTGGGCCAGAATGGCGCGGGCAAGTCAACGCTCGTAAAAGTTTTAACCGGTGTTTATCAGACCGATGGCGGCGAGATATTCGTTGACGGTAATCCCGTCCGCATGCGCAGTGCGGTGGACGCTGAAGCCAACGGCATCGCTATTGTTCATCAAGACCAACAGCTAATTGCGCAATTCGATGTCACACAGAATATCTTTCTGGGACATGAAAAATTGTCCGGAGGCTTTCTGGATAAGAGGGCCATGGCCGCCGTCGCCGAGACGGCTCTTGAGCGTGTAGGCGCGGCATTTACTCCCGACACTCTAGTGCGAGATTTGAGCGTCGCGCAACGTGAACAGGTGTCTATTGCCGCGGCCTTGTTGCGCGATCCCAAGATTCTCATCCTGGATGAACCAACAGCATCGTTAAGCGAGAAAGAAGCCGAGCTTCTTTTCACCATGATCCGCTCGTTGCGAGATCAAGGTGTAACAATCATCTATATCTCACATTATCTCGATGAAGTGCTGGATCTGGTCGACCGCATCACCATCTTACGTGACGGACGTCTTGTCGAAACACGTGATGCGCTGGGCACAAGCCGCGCGGACATTGTGCAAATGATGGTCGGACGAGAGATTTCCCAACTTTATCCGAAAGAAGCCCTCCCACTGGGGGAGGTACTGATTGAAGTAAGGGGGCTCCAACAGGGGCAAGCTGTTCGTGGAGTGGATTTTTCCGTCAGACGGGGTGAAATTTTTGGCATTGCCGGTTTAATGGGGGCAGGTCGTTCGGAATTGGCGATGGCGCTGATTGGAGCCTTGCCGCGGAGTGCAGGTGAAGTCATCTTGCGGGGACAGGCGTCCGCTCCTGCCAATCCTGGCACTGCAAGACGTGAAGGGTTCGCAATTATTCCCGAGGACCGGCGGCATGAAGGCCTCCTCACTGGCATGACGATGCGCGAAAATCTAACCTTGCCTAATATCGGACTCTGGTCGCGTGGTGGGCTGATCAATCTGCGGCAAGAAAAGGCGGATGCAGCCTCGATAGTGCGGAACTTGAACATTCAGCCCCCTGTTCTCAACCACCTTGCGCGCAACCTTTCAGGTGGCAACCAGCAGAAGGTCGTTATCGGCAGGTGGCTTCCGGGCGATTCCGAGGTTTTCCTATTCGATGAGCCGACGACCGGCGTCGATGTCGGATCAAAGGTAGAAATCTATCGACAGATGATCGAATTGGCGAGGCGCGGTGCAGCGGTCTTTTTCATCTCTTCCGATTTCGAGGAAGTCGCCGGCATGTGCGATCGCGTCGCGGTTATGCACAAGGGACGGATAAACACTGTTCTTGAAGGTCAGAACAGCAATCCCGAGACCATGCTGTACTGGGCTTCCGGCAGCAACGAAAAAGAACAGCACACGCCCGCTACCCCTGCCGCACAGCACGGACATATGCGACCGGAAACGCAGAAACCAACGAAAACGACGGTGACCCGCTGGTCAACCCTCGGCGGTATGGCGCTGGTGCTGGCGGTCATTACACTTCTCGCCCCCAATTTTCTTTCGATAGGAAATGTTTTCGATGTGCTGAAACAGGGCAGCGTTCTGGCGTTCATCGCTCTTGGCTTGACCATTGTGCTCGTTGCTGGTGGTTTTGACATGTCGGCTGGCGCTGCAAGTCAGTTGACCACCAATATCGCGTCCGGCCTTCTTATCGGAGGTACAGGCATGATCGGCGCGATCGGTATGGGTTTGGCTACGGGCGCCGCAATTGGCGTGGTCAATGCGATGCTCGTACTTTTCTTCGGCATGCCGGCTTTTGTCGCCTCACTTGGCACGATGTTCGTCACCATGGGCGCGACATTGCTCTATAATGGCGGCCAGGCGTTAACGCTCTCAAATGAGCCTGCCTTCTTCTTCATCGGTCAGGGATATGTTGGCCCCGTGCCGTTTGTATTCATCCTGCTGCTTGTCGTGGCGGTGCTTCTGCACTTGTTATTGCGCCATACCAGACTGGGCTTGCGGATGTATGCGGTCGGGCAAAATCTTGAAGCCGCCGAATTGCGCGGCGTGGCTCGCTCGCCCTATGCTTTTGCATCTTTTGTGATTGGCGGATTGGTTCTGGGTCTGGCGGGCGTCGTTCTTGCTTCCTACAGTTACGGCGCATCTGCTTTGGCGACCGGCATAGATTTTCTGATCAGCGCGCTGGCGGCGGCCTTTCTGGGCAGCGCGCTGTCGCGGGCCGGTGACCTTAGTGTCACAGGAACGGTGATTACGGCGCTCTTCCTTGCTTCCTTGTCGAATGGCCTTGTCCTGATCGGCGTTTCAAGTCAGTTGCTTCCGGCCATCCAGGGGCTCGTTCTCATTCTCTCTATTGCGCTGGGTGTGTTTCGGCGACGGGAGATTGGGCAGGTACTGATTTTTTGAGGGCTTCGCGATGAACACTATGGTCACTTCCTCTGTATTCATCCGCAGTGCAGTGGATTTTCTGCGCAATTATGGCGCGATAATCGGCATGCTGCTCGTACTTGTGCTGTTCTATCTGCTCAAGCCGGCTTTTCTCAGTCCTGCGAACATCGCAAATGTCCTACGCCAGAGTACCGTCCTTATCATTCTTGCAATCGGATTGACTGTCGTTATGTCGATGCGCGGGGTGGATCTTTCCGTGGCGCAGGTTGCGGATGCCGCCGGACTGATCGCTGCATTACTGATTATCCATCACTATCCAGTGTGGATGGCCTATCTTTTGCCGCTTTGTTTTGGACTGTGCATCGGTCTGATCAATGCCGTGCTCATGGGCTATATCGGAGTACCAGCAATTATCGGAACACTAGGGATGATGTTTATTATCCGTTCCGGCGAATTGATGATGACAAACGGTGCGGAGCCCCAGATGCTCTTCACGCTGCCGCGCGGCATGACGAAGCCCTTCCTGTTTCTCGGTCAGGGGATGATTGGTCCATTCTCAGCATTGATCGTTATGACAATCATCGTCTTAATAGTTACATTCGTGCTGATGCGCTATACTCCCTTTGCTCGTCAAGCCAAGGCGGTGGGGCTGAACGTTCGGGCCGCGTTCCTCGCTGGAATTGATATCCGGCGCATCTTTGGAGCTGGCTTTGTGGTCGCGAGTCTGCTTGCTGCAATCGCAGGCGTTGCTCTCGTCTCTAGGACCGGTATCGCGGTGCCACGTGGAGCAGAACCTTATCTGCTTGATGCTTTCGCGGCAGCGTATTTGGGGACGCTCGCTTCCAGACGTGGCGAAATGAACATACTCGGCACAATACTTGGCGCTTTGTTCATTGCTTTCCTCGGTAACGGACTGACGCTGCTCGGTCTTGGAGCGCCTTACCGTCTCGCGCTGAACGGAGCCTTCATTCTGTTCGCCATGGCTGTCGGCGGACTGAAACGTCAACATTGAAACAATCGAGGAGAGAACTGATGATTATCGATGCGCATAACCATCTTGGCGTCCGCGCTGGTGCAGTTCAGACAGGGGCGGACCTGATCGCAAGGATCGACGCGGTAGGTGTGGATAAGGCTGTGATATTTCCCTTTGTGGAAGGGAATTTCACCAATGAACCCATTAAGGAAGCATTCGATCAGTTTCCCGACCGCCTTATCCCTTTTTGTGCTGTCAATGCATGGGAGGCAGGTGCCGCCGATGAGGTGCGCCGATGTGTGGTGGATTGGGGTTTCAAAGGGTTGAAACTGCATCCCACCATAAATGGCTATCATCTTTCAGATCCACACCTAGTCGATCCACTATTCAAGGTCGCGGATGAGCTCGGCATTCCAGTGATCGTGCATGGCGCTAGCGATCTTTATAACAGTCCCCCTGAGTTCGCACTCATGGCTGCGCGCTTTCCCAATGTGCCGCTCCTGATGGCGCATATGGGCTTTTTTTGGTCCGTGGATCAGGCGATCAGCTTCGCACGAGAATTCCCGAACCTCTATCTGGAAACATCACGGGCACCGATATTCGAGATTCAGACCGCCGTTCGTGCGCTCGGTCCAGATAAGGTAATCTGGGGAACAGATTCGCCGTTCGTTGATTACGAATGGGAGTTCAGAAAGATGGAAAGAGCGACGGACGATTCCGAAGGCTACTCAAAAATCGTAGGTGGTAACATCGCCCGCCTGTTGAAGCTGTAAAAAGGGTAGCTTATGCCGATGAGCAAGCGATCCACAAACAGAGGGGCGGGGCAATGAGCAGTCATGGGGATAAGGGTGAAGTCAACGGCTACAGGCGTCTTGACCTTGCTGCCCGTGCGGCATGGCTTTATTACGAAAAGAGCAAAACACAAGATCAGATCGCAGCAGAACTCGGAGTTTCACGACAAGTCGTGCAGCGTTTGATTGCGCTTGCGCAAAGTGAACGTCTTATTCGTTTTCAACTCGTTCATCCCATGAGCGAATGCATCGAACTAGCGGAGCGGCTCATGGATCGCTTTTCGTTGCAGTATTGTGACGTTGCTATGAACGAATTCGGTAATATCGAGGATATACCCGCAGTCGGTCTGCATGCGGCATTGTATCTCGAGACGGTCTTACAGCAGAAAGCGCCACTGACTATTGCTATCGGGAATGGCAAGGCGATGCGCGAAGTGTCCCGGCGTTTGCAGCCCATCAATCGTCCGCAGCACAAATGTGTATCGTTAATGGGCAATTTGACCCGGGATGGGCGAGCGAGCCATTACGACGTGGTCACTTGGCTTTCCGAACGGATCGGCGCCCAATGTTTTCCCCTGCCAATGCCCGTCGTTACACATTCCATCGATGAGCGGGAGGTATTACAGGCCCAACCTGGATATCGCAACCTTAAGGCTCTGGTCGGGGAGGCAAGCCTTCTTATGATGGGAATTGGCTATTGGGGGCCGGAGGCATCGCTTTACATGGACGGGTTCATCACGGCAGCCGAAACCGGGCAAGCGATGGAATGTGGAGCAATCGGAGAGCTGCTAGGAACCGCTATTGATGCGAATGGGCGTGTTGTCGATGCTGATTATCATCCGCGACTGACGTCCTTTGCGCTGACTTCTCCAGCCGAGCGACCGACGGTGATTGTTGGTTCCGGGACAAATCGTGCAGCCGCTATCACGGCGGCACTCGCGGCGAAACTTGCTAATGGTCTTATCACCGATGAGAATACAGCACGCCGGATATTAGACGGGGTGTAATTCGCGCGCTTTCATATATTGGCACCCCCCGACAGCCAACCCTTGAACCAGACGACACTCCATGCATGCGATGGTTCCTCGGGCTCAGAAATCCCGCGACCATGAAAGTCCAGTTTGTACCCGCTTGAATAAAGGATACCCTCGTGACCAAGCTATCGCGCGCAACGCTTCAAAGCTTCGATAAGGTGCACAAGCCCGGCTACGACCCTGCCGGGTTAAAGCCGGGTATCGTGCATTTCGGCGTCGGCAATTTTCACCGCGCCCATCAGGCAGTCTATCTGGACGATCTGTTTGCGACTGGCGAGGGGCACGACTGGGCGCTGGTGGGCGCCGGTGTGCGTGGCAGCGACGACGCCATGCGTGATACGCTCAAAGTCCAGGACTGGCTGACGACTGTTGTGGAACAGGAGGCCGATCATGCGGGCGCGCGCATCACCGCATCGATGGTCGATTATGTGACGATTTCGACCGAGGAAGGGCGCAAGGCCCTGATGGCCTATCTGACATCAGCCGATACGCGCATCGTTTCGATGACGATCACGGAGGGCGGCTATTATATCGACCCGGCAAGCCAGACCTTCGACCCCGCCCATCCGGATATCGTGGCCGATGCCGCGCATCCGGACCATCCGAAAACCGTGTTCGGCCTGATCGTTCAGGCACTGAAGCTGCGCAAGGCGGCGGGTGTCCAGCCTTTCACGGTCATGTCCTGTGATAACATTCCGGGCAACGGGCATGTGACGGAAGACGCCGTGACGGGGCTTGCCAAGCTGAGCGAGCCGGCCTTTGCCGACTGGATTTCTGCCAATGTCGCTTTCCCGAATTCGATGGTGGATCGCATTACGCCCGCCACCGGCGCGCGCGAACGCGAGATTGCCGCGAAGGATTTCGGTGTCGATGACGGCTGGCCGGTCTTCTGCGAAGTTTTCAAGCAATGGGTGATGGAGGATAATTTCCCGACCGGACGCCCGGCTCTGGAAAAAGTCGGCGTCACCTTCACCGATCAGGTTGCCGCTTATGAACTGATGAAAATCCGCATCCTGAATGGCGGCCACGCGGCCATCGCCTATCCGGGCGGCTTGCTCGACATTCATTTCGTGCATGAGGCCATGGAGCATCCGCTGATCCGGCGCTATCTGGAGAAGTTGACCAAGGAGGAGATCATCCCGGAAGTGCCGCCCGTGCCGGATACCGATCTTGAAGCCTATCGCGTGTTGATCGACAAGCGCTTCGCCAATCCTAGCATTGGCGACACCATCCGCCGCTTGTGTCTCGATGGCTCCAACCGCCAGCCGAAATTCATTCTGCCCACCGCTGCTGACCGCGTGGCGAAGGGCCATTCGGTGACCGGGCTTGCGCTCGTTTCCGCTTTCTGGTGCCGCTATTGCTATGGCACCACAGACAGCGGCGCTGTCATCGAGCCGAATGATCCGTCATGGGATCGCCTGACCAAGCAGGCAGCGCGCGCCAAAGCCGACCCGGCTGCGTGGCTTTACATGGATGATATTTTCGGAGCGCTTGCCGCTAATCCCGCCTATGTCGCCGCATTCAGTTCGGCGTTGAAAGCGATCTGGCAGGATGGCACGGTCAAGACGTTGGAACGCTACCTTGCGGGGCAGCCACTCTGATCAGAGCGGCGCTGCAATCAGATGCCCGGTCGCGGCGTGGCGCATGACTTCCATCGGCACGCCGTAAATCTCTTACAATGCATAGTTCGACACGTCGCTGGGTTACATCAATCGAACGCAAAATCATGTGTGTTGCTTTGAATACCCGTCCACGCCGCACAAATTAATCTGCGCGCGACATCGGTATCGGATTATTGGATTTGAACGTGGAGCCGCCATCGCCATTCAATTTTGTGCAAAGACAGAGAGACGCAATTTGTTCTAACTCGTTGAAGAATTATATTTTATTGGGAAAGGCCCATGTTCTTGACTGGCAATCAGATTAGCGATGAATGATAGATAGACTTACGCGCCGTTTTCGTCATTTTGATGAGCGTTTGCCAACATCGGTTCCCCAACACGTCGAATTTCTTCCTCATCTAACCTTCTTTCAATGAATGGCTCTGAAACTGTTTAGCGCCTCCTATCACTTAGCATAGAATGTTTTCTCCGTTTAGAAGATGGTCCCCCATAGCCAATAGTGCGAAAATTATCTCTCTATTTTGTTTCTCATAACAGAATCGAAAGGAGGACTGAAACGTGGTCTTGTCGCTGCCGCGCGCGGCACTTCATAACAAACGGATTAGCATATCAATGTCGGCATTGGTAATGATCTTCCTGTTATTCGGGCTTGTTGCGTGTAGCTCCAAGCTAGAGCGAAGCGCTGCGAGTGTGTCGTTTTCTCGAACTGACTGCAAACGCGTGACAGTTTATGTTTCTACTGTCAGGGCCCCAGTAGATGATTCTGGTACAACGTTTGCGAGTGGCTACTCACCGCACCTGAGATTTGTGAAACATGTAGTATCAGTCCCACCTACTCACAAAGCTAACGTGGTTGAATGGCCCAGTGCACGACCAGATCCGGCCAAGGAATTTGTTACACTGACATCCCGGAGCCTCACTGCAGACGAGTTTTATTCGGCTATAGTTTCTGCCAATCGTATCCCTTCTGTCCGACTATTTGTACATGGATATAATAACACTTATCAGGAATCGGTCTACCGACTCGCGCAACTTGCAGCAGATTCCCATGATGGCCAGACCGCAGTGTTATTTGCCTGGCCGTCCCAGGGTAACGCGCTAAGCTACAGCACGGACAGGCGCGCTGCGCTAGCTTCGACCGCCGGTCTTGCCGAGACAATTGAGATCCTTGTCCAGGGAGGAAGGATCAAGGTCGGCCTCCTTGCACATAGCATGGGAGCGTGGCTTGCGATGGAAACCCTATCCGGATTGAGCCGAACCTCTCGACGTCAGGTGGCTAGGCGTTTGGACAATATAGTATTAGCCGCCCCAGATATCGATACTAATGATATGATCCGTCAACTAAATACGATCGGGCGACTTGCGCACCCACTGAATCTGCTGGTATCTGGTGACGATGAAGCGCTGGCGGTGTCCCGGATTATTACCGGTGGTCAACGAGTAGGGGCGGACGACGTTTATAATCCATGGGTCAAGAGGGCCGCTATGCGATATGGGGCGCGGGTTATCGATATTTCGGAACTCAGCGCTTCTGACAGTTTTCGGCATTCTCGGTTCACCGCGATGGTGTCACTCTACTCGAAGTTTCACAGTCAAATAGACGATCAATCTGCCGTGAAATATGCTGGACCGGGTACTTATGTTTTTCATGCTGCGACCGCTCAGTTGGAGCCCACTGATCAATGAGTACATGTAGTGTCCACCATCGGTGTGAAGTTCGATAACTACTGTACATCACAATTTACGTTGACATTCGAGCGTTACTTCGCTGTCAAACTGGGCGAAAACTCGAATCCAACTTAGATAATTATCACAAGCCAGTTGGCAAATTTATAATGAACTTCGCTCCTTTCGGCTGGTTGGGTTCTGCCGATAATCGTCCACCATGCGCTTCGACTATGGAACGACAAATGGCAAGTCCCATGCCCATTCCGTTAATCTTCGCGGATACAAATGGTTCAAAGATGTTTTCAAACTCGGTGAGACCAATACCAAGATCGCTGATTTCGATGCGAACTCCTGCGTTTGTCGGACCCGCGTTTATTCTGAGGACTCTCCCATATTGAGAGCCGTCCATCGCTTCTATCGCGTTACGCATTAAATTCACTAGCACTTGGAGTATTTGTATTCGATCTACCATCAACTGTGGCAAGCCAAACTCTCCTTCGACGAATATTTCAATTCGGTGTCGTAATGCATCTCCAGCCAACAAGGCTCGCGCTTCAGATATTATGTTTCCAATATCGGTGAGAATGCGCTCATCTGCTGAGTGTTTAAATAATGCTTTGATTCGATTAACTACATCACTGGCGGTGTTAGCATCTCGTATGAGGCGTTCAGCCGTTTGTTTTGCCCGCTCTAGATTCACCGGTGTTGCTGACAACCAACGATGACATGCATGTGAATTTGCCACGACAGCAGCGAGTGGCTGATTAACCTCATGCGCAATTGAAGCCGATAGCTCGGCGAGACTTGCCGTTTGGCTAGCGCGAAAAAGCCTCTCCTGAGCCAAGCGCAGGGCTTCCTGAGCCCGCACTTCGCTATCGATGTCAATGCATATAACGTTCCATTGTACTATTTCACTAGCAGTATTTTGCATTGGCACTGCGCGAGTTTCGACCCAACGGTATTCGCCGTCGAAGCGCTGCAAACGGTGCTTATGCGTGTAGGGTTCTCCTGACGAAAGGCATTGCGAATATCTCTTCTTAACTACTGCTACGTCGTCAGGATGAACACTTGTGTCAAGCGTGGCCGCCAGCCGTGATTTTCCTGAACTATCCAACTCCTCGAGCTCATATCCAAGAAATTCACGAAACTGTTGACTCCGGTAAACGGGCTCACCATTCGGCGCAGCACAGTCAACCATTGCTGGTAACGTCTCAACCAAGCGCGAAAGGAAACGTTCTTTTTCTCGCAATTCATTTTGAGAAACTTCTTGGTCATGAATGTCAATGTTGGCGCCGTACCAACGGATTATATTGCCCTCCTCATCGCGAAGCGGGTTAGCATAACCCTGCGTCCATCGATATTCACCATCCCAGCGGCGACTTCGAAACTTGTGTTCAAATTTTTCGCCGGTTTTGACTGAATTGGTTATCTTGTCCAAGTAAAGCAGTCTGTCGTTCGGGTGTACGCTGCTTTTCAACGTCTCTGCGAGTCCTGGCTCGTCATCGTTTTTTCTCGGGTGAAGCCCCATATAGTCCTTCATCGTCTTATTGATATATGCGGGGTGGCCTTCTGCCGAAACAGACCAGAGTTGGACAGGTACCGTATCTACTAGTTGTTCAAGTTCCCTCTCACGATTGCGCAGTGCCAACTCTGCATGCTTACGTTCAGTTAAATCGAGGATATAGGCTACACCTTGTCTACGCTGACCTTCAAAACAAGCAGCACCAATCAGTACGGGTACTCGACCCCCGTCCTTCCTGAAAAACTCTTTCTCCCTTGGTTGCATTAGACCTGTATTGGCAAGTTCCTGAGCTTCTTGAAGTGCGTGCGCCTCTTGCCACTCCGGCGGAGTTAAATCTAGCCAGCTGAATCCTTTTTCAAATTCGTCACGACTATACTGGACCATGTTAAGAAAGGCGTCGTTCGCATCCAAAAGTTGTCCATTCAGATCCCACGTGACAATTCCGATAATGTTGGAATCGACCAGCCGACGAAGCTGACTTTCGCTGCGTCTTAGCGCTTCTTCCATCATCACTTGGTCATGTATGTCATGACATAAACCGTACCATTGGATTATACGTCCGCACCGATCACGCATGGGCTCGGCCCGACTAGACATCCAATGAAAAGCCCCATCCGCCCGGCGTAAGCGATAACGCATCGCGAATACCTCGCCAGTAGCGATACACCGGCGAAGCGTCGAACTGAATTCCTTGGCGTCATCTTCGTGTATACAGTCAATAAGCACGTCCAACTTTGAGCGGCCAGGGCTTTCTAGGTCATCAGAGCTGAAACCAATGAAATCGACCATACGCTTATTGAAAAAACTAGGTTCGCCTTCATCCGTTAAACGCCACAAATGACTTGGAACCATATCTACTAATAATGAAAGTTCTTCCTCACGCGACCAAAGTGCCCCGTTATCCACGGCGTCATTTTCTAAAGAGGTCCGATCTGCCATCGCCAATCCCCTGCCAATCTGTTAGATGCAGAAAACTCCCTTTGGCTATCATACCATATTTGAAATAAATCTGCCTTGTCCTCATCAAGCGCAGCGCAAACGTCTAGGAATAACAAAGGCCCATCACGAGTACTATGGCTCGTGATGGGCAAATTATCGTAGATAGTAACTTGTCGAATCGTCGTTTATCGACTGATAAATCTCAGTAAATCTTCATTTATAGTGTCGGCGTGGGTGGATGCCATGCCGTGCGGAAAGCCTTTGTAGATTTTAAGTTCAGCATTCCTAAGCAGCTTCGCGGAGAGCAACGCCGAATTGGCATACGGAACCACTTGGTCGTCATCACCATGTAGCACCAGCGTGGGAACGGTTACGGCCTTCAGATCCTCGGTAAAATCTGTTTCCGAAAACGCTTTGATGCCTAGGTAATGAGCATTTGCCGCCCCCGTCATACCTTGCCGCCACCAGTTCTGGATCAAGGCTTCCGAGGGCACGGCGTTCTCTCGATTGAAGCCATAGAATGGTCCGCTTGCAACATCCCGATAAAACTGTGAACGATTTGCCGCCAAGGCGGTTCGGAATCCATCGAACACTTCAATGGGTAATCCATCCGGATTCGATGACGTTTTTACCATAATAGGTGGGACGGCACCGATCAGTACCAGTTTGGCGACGCGTCCGTCGCCATATTTGGCTGTATAGCGGCTTGCTTCTCCACCGCCGGTGGAGTGTCCTACATGGATAGCGTTTTGAAGATCAAGATGCGTGATGACCTCTGCGACGTCGGCCGCATAGTGATCCATGTCATGCCCATCACTGACTTGGCTCGAGCGACCATGACCTCTGCGATCATGCGCTATTACACGATATCCCTTCGCCAGGAAGAAGAGCATCTGGTTGTCCCAATCATCTCCGCTCAAGGGCCATCCGTGATGGAAGACAATCGGTTGGGCGTCCTTTGGGCCCCAGTCCTTGAAAAAAATCGCCACGCCGTCTTTTGTGACGACATATCCATGACGGTCACTGAATTCCGTTCCGGACGATTTCTCAGCTGAATTTGCGGAAGCTGGACCAAATGTGGCGCCGGCAGCTGCAAGACCAAGGGTACCTGACATGACAGCACGGCGGGTGGCCGTGATTGATAGCTGTTCCATATTATACTCCTATATGCAGTCGAAACTGCATTTTCTGAATTTCATGAGCTGATCGGCCCACATGGGAACGCTAACAAAGTTGCTAGGCGAAATGACCTATCCCCGGGCTCAGTTCCGCTCCATCTTTGGGAGCAATGTATCTGTCGCTTTGTTGAATGCGCAAAACCGCTTCTGCCCTAGCGACGAGCGGAGGTCTCCGATATGAAGTTGTGCCCAAGCAGGCGGCGCAAGCTGAAGGACGAAGATTTCACCGGTCTTCGATCTAGTGATCAAATTGCTGCAATCATCGAACCCGCAGGGAGCGAGGCTTCATCGCAAGTGCAGCATGGTACATGCTTACCGATTACGAATATAGCTCAGGGAATAGAGATGTATCTACCATCGCATGGAACAATCAAAGCCTTGGATGAATAGTGTCATGGTACAATGCAGTTCATGCTCTTCTGACGGCCTCAACAAAGGACGGTGAAGAATAATCCTGAAGGAAAGATCATGACAAATCATGTACCAAACAGAGGACTCGAATGGGCGAGTCTGACACTGGGTCTGGCCCTGGCTTATTGTATGTTTCCGTATATTGATCGACCGTTCGTTGCGTGGAATGCAGGCTTTGTGGGTACGATCATTATTTGTTGTTCGATTATGGCAATCTGCCATTATCGTAGCTGGACCGAATGGGTCAATTTTGTACTTGGCTGCTGGACAGTGATTTCACCTTATGCCCTCGGTTTCGAGGCACTGCCCTCGGCTACTTTGGTTCATATAGCGCTCGGTATCTGCATCGCCGCAAATGCTGCTATTCAATTGATTTGCGAGCCTGGAACAAAGACCTCGGAACAGCCACAAAACGAACCCTTTTGAAGAAAGGAAACCGGAAGGCAGCCAGGAGCTTGATTCAGTTCCAACATGACCGGATTGGGAGATTTTGTTGGATGCGCTGTGCGTTGCGTGTGGTCCTGCTGTAACGTTATTACCGCGATCGCACGCCATTGAGAAACAAAGTTACGGCGGAGGCCACCGTGGCCCGTGCCTCGCTTTCGGTAGGTGGAGTGCGCAATCCGAGCACAACCTGTAAATGAAGATTATCCCGGATCATTCCGACGAAATGCCCGGCAACAAGCAAAGGATCGCCTATCTGAATTTCTTTGCGGTCGGCTGCAGCCTGGAGAACTTTGGCGAGATGAGCCGTGGTGCGGCCCGGGCCCTTCTCATAAAACACGCGCGCAAGATCGGGAAACCGCCCGGCTTCAGTGATGATGATACGATAAATGCCCAGGACCGAAGGGCTCATGTAAACGTCCAGTAGGTGGTTACCAAAAGTCGTCAGCATATCGGGCAAGTCACTTTGGGTAGTGTAGTCCAGAGAGAGTGCAGAGATCGCGCGATCCGCATTATCGGCAACCAGAGCCAGGAACAATCCCTCCTTGCTGCCAAACTCACTATAGATCGTTCGCTTCGAGCCACCGGTACGCTCTATGATCGCATCGATGCTGGTGGTTGCGTAGCCCTGCTCGAAGAAAAGCTCCGCTGCAGCACGAAGAATAGTTTTCCGTCGAAGTTTTGTCCGTTCGCTTTTCGTATCGGTCACTTTATCGGCCTTCTTCAATAACTTCCGCTTGACCGGTAACCTACATTACCATAACCGTCAACGGTAACGACAATTACCCTTTGGTGCACAAGATGATGACCTGGAAGAAGAAAAAAATCGTTGGTCTGGTGTTTTGTCTCAGCGCGATTGCAACCGCTGCGGGAGGCTGGGCGTGGGCGCGCTCGAGCGAGCGGACGACAACGGACAATGCCTATGTTCGCGGTAATACGACTGCAATCGCATCGAAGGTGACCGGATATGTCACCGTGGTTGATGTAGCCGACAACCAGACTGTACGAGCAAATGATGTTCTGTTCAGAATCGATGACAGGGATTTCCGCGCACGTCTGGCGCAGGCTGAAGCAAATGTGCAGGCGGCACAGGCACATATCGAAAATGTTGAGGCGGAGATCCAGCTTCAGCATATTCTGGTCAAGCAGGCGACGGCACAGAAACGGGCAGCAGAGGCAGATCTTGCTCTCGCGGTCAAAGCGTCTCAGCGACAGCGTGAACTTGTTCGCACAAATTCGGTCAGCAGAGCTCAGGTCGATGAAAGTGACGCTGCGAGGTCAAAAGCAGAGGCTGGCTTATTAGGCGCAGAGGCCGCGCTGGAGGCACAAGAAACACGTATCAAGGTTCTCACCACACAAAAGGAAGCAGCCCTGGCTGCTGTGCTTCAAGCCGGGGCTGCGCGTGACCTGGCCCGAATTGATCTCGACAATACAGTCGTTCGTGCTCCCTTTGACGGCGTTATTGGTAACCGTCAGGTTCGCGTCGGACGCCTGGTTTCCCCTGGAGCTTCACTGATCGATCTGGTCCCAATCAAGGACGTATGGATTGTCGCAAATTTCAAGGAAACACAGATTGAGAATATTGAACCCGGTCAGTCGGCCCAGGTAACGGTCGACGCCTATCCAGGAACAATTATCGAAGGAAAAGTTGACAGTTTTGCACCGGGTAGCGGATCGGCCTTCAGTCTCCTGCCCGCTGATAATGCTACTGGCAATTTCGTCCGCGTCGTGCAACGTGTTCCAGTCAAGATCAAACTTGTTCAGAACCCAATTCCCGGCCGTCTGGTTCCTGGACTTTCCGCCCGGGTCAAGATCGATTTGGGGAGTGAGAATTGATGCTCTCTCCCCCAAGCGTCTCGAGCCAAACCAGGCGAAATACAGGATGCTTCCTCCTCGCGGGCATAGTGATTGCCACTTTGACTGAGGCAATTGCGGGTACCGCTTTGACGCTTGGTAAAGGTGATATAATCGGTGACGTATACGCTACTCCCGACGAATTCGCCTGGCTCGACATCGGATATACGACACTGAAGATGATCGCGTTCCTTATGGCATCCTGGATTGCGAAGACCGTTAATTTGCGGGTTATCGTTGTTGCGGCGACTGTGATGATAACATTGGCAAGTGCGGTCACTGCCTTGACGACCCGACTGGATTTGCT
This sequence comes from Ochrobactrum teleogrylli, assembly GCF_037482325.1. Taxonomy (NCBI): domain Bacteria; kingdom Pseudomonadati; phylum Pseudomonadota; class Alphaproteobacteria; order Hyphomicrobiales; family Brucellaceae; genus Ochrobactrum; species Ochrobactrum teleogrylli. Next base: position 670,182 of record NZ_JBBHKQ010000002.1, on the reverse strand, counting down.
GATTGTTCTGCGCGCATTTCAGGGGTTTTCGGGAGGTCTCCTACTGGTAATCGGACAAACCGTTATCTTTCGAGACTTTTCGCCTTCTCGCCAGCCTGTTCTACAAGCCTTGTTTGCAACAGGGGCTGTGGTTGCACCGGCGACCCTCGTACCGGCACTGCAAGGATGGCTATTGGACAGCTATTCTTGGAAGTGGATTTTTTTCTCAGTAGTTCCTATCGGATTGCTGGCAGCCGGGCTTGTTCTCCTATCAGAAGAAACCATCGGCACCTATATTCCCTATAGGCGCTTTGACTGGAGTGGCCTTCTACTGGCATCAATCACGCTTTTCTGCCTCGTCTATGTGCTCAACCAGGGCGACCGCTGGAACTGGTTCGATGAAGGTCGCATCCGGTGGCTGACCGGAATAGGTGTGGTGACGCTTTGCCTGTTTATTAGTCACCAAGCGAGCCGGCCTGAGGATGAAGGACTGCTCGAGCTCAGTGTTTTCAGGTCCGTCGATTTTACGTTCGCATTCATAGTAAGTTTTGTAGCTGGTGCGGCATTGTTTGGAAGCACTTATTTGATTCCGAGTTTTGCAATCTCGGTCCTGGCTTTCACGCCAACGGATACCGGTATTCTTTTGCTCGCCAGTAGTATACCTTTTGTATTTTCGCTTTTCTTGTCTGCCTTCGTATTCCAGGGCCTGGGCGTCTCTCCAATTGTCACCGTACCCTTCGGGATCGTGATGATCATGATCGCTATGTGGCTCCTGTCAGGCTCCGCAGGCGACAGCGGAATGGACGACATGTTGAACGCCGTTCTCCTGCGGGGCTTGAGCCTTGGCTTTCTATTTCTGTCTATTACGTTGATCGCATTCAGTAGGATGAGTGCACGTAGTCTCCCTGCCGCAATCGGCATCTTCAATACTGGCCGCCAGTTTGGCGGTCTTCTGGGAATAGCTTGTCTTCAGTCTCTTATGACGCGGAATATCGCAGGCAATGTATCTGTGCTCGCCAGCCATATCACAGCTGGATATTCTGCTGTAGGCGATCGGTTAGGAACAAGTGTGGCAGTTCTCGAGGCCCGCGGGATGACTACGGCTGCTGCAAATCAGGCGTCCAAGGCGTTATTGAGCAAGGCTGTCGCGTACCAGTCTACGGTAATCGCTTTCGATACGGCATTTTTCACGATTGCATTGCTTTTCGTTTTTGCTGCGCCGACACTGATCGTTACCAAGATTATCTTGACGCGAATGGCGAGCGCCAAAAAGGGCTCGCATTCAACTTCTGTGGATTATCAAGACAAGGACATATCCACCGCTAGCCCTGTCCAAGGTTACAAGAGCGCCACAAGCGTTGACAATTAGTGCGAGGGCAGGTTAAGCGCTCAATGAGCAAGCACGACCGCCACTATTCATAGCCCCGGCTGTTAACCGTTGTTACGTCTCAGGAGTAATTGTCAGTATTATCGCTGACGCATGGTCGGTGCAGTAAATTACTGAAATTACCTTTGCTCTATTGCCAAAGCAATCTTGCGCTTGGAGCGCCAAGTCGTTGCATCGGGCTGGATCGCCAAGCGGATTCGATACCGGTAACCGATGCGCGGCTTGATAGTCGAATTTCTTGAATAGCTCGTGTCGCGCTATTCTATTCGTTCGTTGTAATATTCTCCAGGCAACCGGCTGGAACATAACTCCTATACCTAGGTGTGGCGAGTATTAGACATAAAGTGTGTAATCGAGACACTTCCGATCAATAGCCATTCGTCGCCGTTCTCGTACATCATGGCCATGCAAGCGATAAGCACTCGATCGCTTTCGGAGGAAGATCGCATGCATGTTGATGCAGAATTGCATCGGCGGTCCTACGGCAAATTGCCATTGCAAGTGATCCTTGAACTGGCGAGATCGTGAATCTGTTCCAACATACAATGGCAAATATGAGTGCACCTTTTCCAACAACGCCCGTCAAATGGGTGAAAACGGAGACACCTTATGAAACACGAAACCAACTTGAGCAAATCAGGACCCGACGAACTGGTGCCCTCCCGCTATGCATTGCGCATCGGTGAGATTGACGTTCTGGTCATCAGCGATGGTGTGCTGCCTCTTCCAACCGAAATGTTGGGGCACAACATTGACCCGGACGTACGAGCAGAATGGTTTGACGATATGTATCTGCCACCGGATTCGTTTGATTGGTCGCTGAACGTGGTCGTAGTGCGTAGCGGTAATCAGACGATCCTCGTCGACGCTGGATTGGGTCTCGATCCTGACCTCAACTTGCCGCGCGCGGGACAGTTGGTCAAGCGACTGGCCGGTGCCGGTATTGATCTTGCTTCGGTCACTGACGTGGTTCTCACCCATATGCATATGGATCATATCGGTGGTCTTCTTGTCGAGGGCGTAAAGGAAAGATTGCGTCCTGATCTGCGGATTCATGTGGCGGCCGCAGAAGTTGAGTTCTGGGAAGCACCGGATTTTACATACGCTCACATGCCCGATGGCTTTCCGGATGCGCTCAGGGCAACTGCCAAACGATTTGTCGAGCAGTATCGGGATCAACTGTGCCTGTTTGATGAGCAATGCGAAGTGGCAGCGGGTGTGATGGCCTATCGCACTGGTGGACATACCCCAGGACACTGTGTGGTTCGTCTTGCATCGGGTGAAGATCGACTGACCTTTGCTGGCGATGCCATCTTTGCTGTCGGATTTGACCACCCAGACTGGTATAACGGTTTTGAACATGACCCCGAGGAAGCAGCCCGCGTTCGTGTACGTCTTTTAACCGAGCTCGCCGAAACCGGTGAACAACTGGTGGCGACCCATCTACCGTTTCCATCCGTGGGACGCGTTGCGGTCGACGGTGACGCTTATCGTTGGGTCCCCGTTTTCTGGGATTACTGATTGCTTTTATGATGAGGATTTTCCGGGCACACTCTCGCCAGTGTGCCCGGTATTTTTTTATCGTGTCGGATATCAGCACATCTCGTGAAAGAAAATCTTCCTGGACACAACCAGCGACCTATCCAATGTATGGATAGGGGTTGCTCTGTGCTCAGTCGTTCAGGAGCCTGTTTGTCAAAGAACGGATGGTTTCCATTCATTCCAATATAGATAACGACCGCCAAGCTTTCGACGAAGTCCCTGCTCCTCAGCTTCCGGGGAGGATCCGGATTTGATCTGTGCCTGATATGCTGTCTGCTTATCTTTCCAAACGGCAAAACGACTTTCATGACCTGAAGAGTACGTGGATTATCGGTCAGCTGGGTAAGGGGACAATGCCTGCCGGAGGCATTGAGAGATAAATTAATCAGACAGAACACCAGCGCTTACCGGATGGATTATCTGTACATCTTGAATGCCGACGCTGATGGGCTCTCAGCCGTGATACAACGGAATGCGGATCGCTGCGCGGGAGGGACGCAGCGATCCGCCAATTGAGCGACAAACGTGGGAGGATATACGTTCCAGGCCCGACAGATAGTGTCAGGTAGTCGCTCAGACTGACGGCTGGGTGACCTGAACCGCGCGAGCGGCGATTTGCAGGCGGATCCACAGATTGATAGCACCAACCATCACCGTCAGATTGACAATTTCGTAATCCTTCAATTGCGTTTTGATCAGTTCTTGATCGCCTCGCAGTTCTTCACGTTTTTCACCATTGATGAGTGCTTCGGTCAATGCGAGGGCTGCTCGCTCCTTGACACTATAGAGAATTGATTTTCGCCAAGCGCTGACCATGAATAAACGCATCTCTGCTTCACCATTCGCGCGGGCTTCCACCACACTCGTTTTCACGCAGGATGCGCAGCCACTCATCTGTGAGACCCGCAACCGCACCAATCCGCTCAACGGATGCTGCCACACACTCACATTGATCATTCTTTCAACCACCAGCAGACCTTTAATCGCTTCTGGCCTGGTAGTGTATGAGGGAATAGGCGACATCGTATTTGCCTCCCTTTCTGGCTGAAGATGGCCTACTATGTTCAAAACCGGCATTCAGTTCCATTGTGCTGGGTAACGGGAACAGCAATACTTTGGTGCAATCACATGTGTACGGACGGTGGGTGTAACCTTTCTAAAAGCCAGATATGAATACTGATTTTGTTAAGTAGAAACGACTGCGTTTTAACGGATTTAGCGTATTAATTGAAACCGTTCTGTGAGGTCATGCTGAAGCGCGACTTTTACAGTTTGAGTTTACGTAGAACGATGTCTGTTTGCGATGAGTTTTTGTCGAAAGACTTCTGCTGGCGTTTTGTACCCCAAACATTTGCGCGGCGTATTGTTGAGGCGATGACAGATGAATACGAGATCTCGGTCACTCAACGTTAGTGGATCAAGGTCTCTGGGGAGCCATCGTCTTGTTCGCCTGTTGGTGTTTTCGACCGTTCCCTTTTGCCAGGGCGACTGCGGATCACAGAACCAAGTTTGTGATCCGATCCCGGCCTGCAGGTAAGCCCATTCCGTGAACTCAGTGCCGCGATCAAAAGTGATCGAGCGCCGGGCCATTTGGGGCAGGGGTTGCAGTACGCTAATCACCCCCTCGATCACCGCAAGTGACCGACGATCATTGTTGCGCAACAAAACTGTGAAACGGCTTACCCGCTCGACCAGAGACGTCACATTGGCTTTGCCGAACGTCTTGCGAAACTGGATCGTGTCGCATTCCCAATGTCCAAACTGCTTGCGCCTGGCGACCATGTCCGGGCGATGTAAGATGCTCAGTTCCGGCGGAAATCGACGTCCATGACGGCGCCGGGCATGACGTGGACGTCGTCTGGCACGACGTTCAGGCAGATATTTCCAAAGCCCTTCGTTTCGACCGTCGTCGGAATAAACAAACTGATAGATCGTTTCATGACTGACAGAGATGGGGTGGCGCTCCAGTTGCATTCTCCCGGCAATTTGCTGCGGCGACCATCCATCGCTGATGTGCTTGATCACGGATTGACGCAAATGATCAAACCGGATGAGCTTGCGTCGTTTCGAGCGACGTTCACGTGCTTTCTGATCGGCAACCGTGCAGTAATAGCCAGTCAGGTCCGTGATCTGATCGTCGACAAATCCATTGCGTTTCAACTCGCGGAAAACGGTTGAGCGATGTCGTCCAAGCTTCTCGGCAATAACGTCAACGGAGAGGTTTGCAGCGCGCCAGCGGGCGATCTTGCGGCGTTCATCCAGATCAATATGCGCGTAGGTGCGTTCCATGACGGGTTCCTTGCTTAGGATAACTCATTGTTATCGTTTGCAAGTCGCACTTCAAGCTTGAACCCACCTTCCCAAAATGCAATACGGCGTAATCGCACCGTGCATATGATCGAGACTACGAAGTTAATAAATATAGGGTTCTCGACCACCCAGCTTTCCTACGGAATGATTTTGCGGCTCACCTCGTCCGGTTCTACAGCTTCAATCAGAAATCTGGTCATTTCCATTTCCAGGGACAACTCCAGTGGCGCTCGGCATTACTTGTTGTCGAAGTTGGAAGGGACGTGAATGTGTCAAACGAAACTGGTTTGGATCTACCAGTAATGTAGCTATTTCTAACAGCGCATCAGTTGCGGTAGGTCCGATCGTTCTTCAAGAAATGGCGGCGCTAGTTGCTTAGCCTTATTGATAAAAATTAGGATCGGCAATGCCGATCCTCAGTCTAATTATATTTTGTTGTTTTATCATTGGCCCCACAGCAACCGACCTGGTTCCTGGGTGGAGCTGATTGGTTTGTATACGGTCTTGGGAGCATCTGGGCCGTGGCCAGCACGCGCCTGCTTTACAGATGACGTTGGACGGCTATCGGTTCTCGTTGATGGATATTGCCAATCCGATCCGATATGGTCACTTTGGGCAAGGACACTTCCACTCGAAAGAAGAAGTGCTGCAGCGGTTAGAATTATCGCTTTCATTGTGGTTCTCCAATGTTTCCGTTGTGCGATCTGCACAATTCGACGGTAGGAGCTTATTAATCACTTGACGATCATCTAATCGAAAGGGTTGATCTATCATGATGCATAGTAACCGATCGGCGATTGAATAGCCGAGACAGTTCGTTACGGCATTAATCCATATGGTGTATGGTATTATCAAGGCTCGAAGCCGTACCGGATCTCTTGGAGTGGCCACAATTAATCGGATGATCATCGCAACGATGTGCTGAACCTAGACCTTGGTACAATCGGACAGATCCTACTGTTCGATAGGAGATGCTGGGAAGATGGAACATAGTTGACAACAACTTGTAAGAAGAAGTTGTTGGAGAAAGAGATGAAGAAACTGACAAAAATCCTGACCTTTGCAGTAATGTTTTTTTCTGGAACTATTGCACAGCCAGCGTTTGCCCAATCCAAACCCACCATAGTTCTTGTTCATGGTGCCTTTGCAGAGTCCTCGAGCTGGAACGAAGTTATCTCTCGGCTCAAGCGCGACGGTTATAAGGCGATAGCAGCCGCAAATCCGCTTCGGGGCGTCATGGCAGATGCGGCAACTGTCTCCGCAGTTATTCGATCAATATCGGGGCCGGTTGTCCTCGTCGGACATTCCTATGGTGGTCCCGTTATCACAGAAGCCGCTAACGGTAATCCCAACGTGACTGCGCTCGTCTATGTTTCTGCGTTCGCACCAGATCGAGGTGAAACTAGCCTTGGCCTTTCAAAAAAGTTTCCCGGCAGTACATTAGCGGATGCGATTTTTTCAGTAGAGCAGGAGCGGGGTGAACGTGATCTCTTCATTCGGTCGGACCGTTTCCATGATCAGTTTGCAGCGGATCTATCCGAAGATCGGTCCGTTTTGATGGCGGCCACCCAACGTCCGGTCGCACAAGCGGCACTGGAGGAGAAATCTGGTTTCCCCTCGTGGAAGAGGTTGCCGTCCTATTCGATCTATGGAACGCAGGATCGAAACATACCGCCGGCCGCAATGGAATTCATGGCCAAACGTGCGGGCACAGTAAAAACTGTTGTCGTAGATGGAGCTTCCCACGTGGTAATGATCTCGCATCCGGAAGAAGTCGCTGCGCTGATAGAGGAAGCAGCTTCCGTACATTAGGCGCTCGGGCAACTACCGCCGTAAATGAATCTCCTACAAGGAACTATGACCCTGGGACACGTTTGGCAGGCGGGGCCGGTTTGCGTGTCACTCCATTTCTTGCAGACATGACAGGAGCCCACCATGATCAAGACGTTTATCCGCATTGCGTTGGCAACCACTATTCCGATTTCGACGGGGTTTGCCCATGAACAGGCCAGTGAAACATCCACAGTAACGGTCATTTACGACCAGGTGCTTCCGAATGTGCCGGGAAAGAGCATGAAGGGCGTGCTCGTGGAATATGAACCGGGCGGTACTTCGCCTGCTCATACCCATCCTGCTTCTGCCTTCATTTACGCGACGGTTCTGGAAGGAGCTATCCGTAGCCAGGTCAATGATGGTCCGGTTATTACCTATCACGCAGGTCAGAGTTTCTCGGAATTTCCGGGTGATCGACACAATGTTAGTGAAAACGTTAGTCCGACCAAGCGTGCCCGCCTTTTGGCGATCTTCATCGTTGACACTGATGAAACCAACCTCACCACCAATGATTAGCGACTCTGACCTTAAGAGGAGGAGGAAGAATATGTATATCCCAGCAAAATCTTTCATGACTTCATCCAGGCAGCAGATGAAGGAGAGCGAGCAGTCCTCACGTCCCGGGGAAACTCGCTCCCGAATTCATTCGTCCTGCAGGGAAGGTGGTGTCATTGAAACGGCTCAAGAACGAACGGGTTGCCCACGCGGACTTAATCCAAGCTGCCCGTTCGCCTTGACTTGCAAGTCGGAAGGCCAAGTTTGCACTACTAAGACAAGGCGCTCCTTTGTATTTTGACCTCTTGCATTTTGATGTGTCAGGTTCTGGTTTCGATCGCAGGTTGCCAAACCGAATTGAAGAGGACGAAGAAGCACTTTCCCTCTTGGGGGCTATGTCAAAAAGGCAATGTTGCCCCGAGCTGGTACCAAGCCTTGTTATCGAAGATCTTGCCTGGTGTTCCAGGCGCTGCCTTAGTAGAAGTATCCGGTCAGCCTCACGCTTTCGGCCCACAATGCCTCTGCGATATCGGGATCGATTGCAAAAGGTCGAACGCCAAAACGCTCTTGTCTTTCTACCCGTGCGATATCGCAGTTTTCGCAATAAACCCCCCCAATACCCGCCAACTCGGGCGCGGTAGCGCACCAGATTGTCGTGGCAGCGCCTTGCTGTGGTGTCTTCATATCGCGATCCGGATCTATGACTGGTTGTCCGTTATTATCGATTGCGCCGAAGGAGTCGATTTCCTCCCGACTGAGGTGACGCGCTAATGGACCGAGTATCGAGCCGGGATGTACCGAAAATGCCCTCACACCATGATTGATACCACGTGCATCAACTGCAACGGCGAAGAGCGCATTGGCTGTCTTGGCTTGACCGTAGGCGAGCCATTTGTCGTAGGGGCGTTGCACGAAATCAAGATCTTCGAGCGCAAGTCCGCCCAACTGATGTCCCCGTGAGGACAGTACGATGACGCGCGCATTTTTGGCCGCGCAAAGAGCAGGCCACAAGGCCGCGGTCAGGCGAAAGTGACCAAGATGATTAGTCGCAAACTGGCCTTCATGGCCTTCTGCATCGCGAAATAGAGGAGTGGCCATCACTCCCGCGCTGAGGATCAGAATGTCCAGGGAGCCATGCTCAATGACAAACTTATCCGCAAAGCTGCGAACAGAGGCGGGATCAAGGAGATCCATCGTGAATAGTTCAACATTTGGAATATTGCATAGCATCTTGCCGGCGGTGCCAATGTCGCGCACCGGAACGATCACACGGGCCCCTCTCCATGCCAGAATACGCACCGTTTCAAGGCCGAGATTTGACGCGCCGCCTGTCACAACGGCAGTCTTACCTGTGAGGTCGATATCGCGAATAACCTCTTGGGCAGTAGTACATGGGCCGAATGGGGTGCCGAGCGGCGTTTGACCGTGCTGCATATTCTTCTCCTGATTGTGCCTTGAAAAGGTAGAAATCGATGACAGGAAAATCTATAGTCAAATGGCTTGTTTAATGTAGATATTGGCCGGTTGTGATGTTCAACGATCCCCTTTCCCAGCTGCTGAATTTGATTGAAGCCAGCGCGACTATGTCCGTCGGACTTGAGGCTTGCGGGCGTTGGGCAATCGACGTGCCTCCTGTAAGTGCCTTGAAATGCAACATCATCAGGCAAGGTAGTTGTTTTCTGGAAGTGCAAGGTGAGCGATTGATGCTTGCTGCAGGAGACTGTTTCCTGATCGGCCCGGATATCCCCTTTGTCATCGGGAGTGATCTGAATTGTCCGCCCATTCCAGCGGCTGAAGTCTTTTCGCAGAAAGCCTACAAGAACCATGCAAAGCTGGACGGTGGCGCGGGTCCGGGGTTCCTTTGCCATAGTGGTCGCATGGATCTGCCTTTAAACAGCGAACTTCTGCGAGAAATCTTACCATCGATCGTCGTGATTCGAGCGGAAAGCATTGTAGCGGAACGTCTTCACTGGCTCACCAACAGACTGGAAGAAGAGCTCGCCGGCGATGTTCCAGGTGGTGCAGCGATGGCTATTCCGATCATGCAGATGATTTTTATTGAACTGATACGTAGTCTGCCCGTTATGACTGATCGCAGTTGGCTCTCTGCCCTCTCAGATCCCAGAATTGGCGGTGCATTGATGGCGATCCATCGGGACCCAGGGCACAATTGGCGGCTGGATGAACTTGCAGGCATCAGCCATCTTTCACGGTCCCAGTTCTCGGCACGGTTCCGTGCCGCTGTCGGAAATAGTCCGATGGAGTATATTTTGCGCTGGCGTATGATGCAGGCGCACAAACTGCTGGCGCGACCGAATATGACAATTGCGTCTGTGGCTGCCCAACTGGGGTACGGCTCTGAAAGCGCCTTTATTTATGCTTTTCGTCGCATCCTTGGTACGACGCCACGCCGAATGCAGCAACAAATACGCTCTTCCGAGAATCCAGAAAAAGACAACAAATACAAAAAGTTGTAATAAATATACTAGCGTTACTGCATAGAATAAACACTCCATCGGAGTTCACTAGCCGGTCGATCGGCGATAAGGAGATTGCCTTGCCAATGTTTGGCAACCCTTAACCCGTCGGGTCAGTTCCATCAAAAATAAGTCAAGCTCCTATAGATTTCCATAGCATGCAGATCGAGAGAGTTCAGGTTAAACTGAGCATGATGATCATCGGTGAATGCTGAAAAGGCTGCGGCAAATGACGTTTACTTCTATATCGGATGAAGACGATCATATTTACGCTATTGAAGCTGCGCAAATTGTTGAACGTGTGGTGGGGATCGCCTGGGCGACCGATAAAGATGGCGCGGTTATTTATCTGACCGAAGAGCTGCTTTCCCTTGTCCAGTCTTCATTGGAGCAATCCAATAAACCGATTGGTAGGGCTTTATATGGCTGGTCAAAACTTATCCATCCCGATGACCTTGATGGTTTTGCGGCAATATGGCTTAGGTCATTGCGTACCGGTGAAAAATATAGTTACGAACATCGGCTTTTAAGTTCGAGCGGCGCTTATCGATGGTGTCGCAGTTCCGGACAAGCTTTGCGGGATAAGCAGGGTAAAATCCGTGGCTGGTATGGAACCATAATCAATGCCGATGTCCCATCAATTGACAGCGAGCGCTTCAACCTTGTAACGAACTTGGCGTTGGACAGAAAAGCGCGTTCCGATCAACCAGAAACACTTGATCTTACCCATCCGGACGACAGGATATCCGCATCTCATGCCGCCGCTCGTGCATTCTGGACCGGTGTTCCGCAAATCACCCGACACCGCCAACGCCAGGCCGATGGGACGTATCGCAGGATCGAGACCCGGTCGGAGCCAAGCTATAGCGTCAGCGTGGATATCGGAGACCTGGTCACCGAGCAAGACCCTCCTAAACAAACAGCGGCCGAGTTGCTTGGAAATGATGAGACAGAGCCGATGCGTTCGGCCAAGGTTGTGGAGAGCATTTTCGGCAATGGTTGGGCGTTTGACGCAGCAGGAAGATGGATATTCCTCCATCCATTCGCACAGAGTTCTCTCGGTGTCACCCTGGATTATCTTAATGCTGCTGTAGATGAAGGCCATACTGCGTGGAAACGAGTACTACATCCTGATGATTATGAAGAAGTTGCGGAAAAATGGCGTCACTGCCTGGCGACCGGAGATGACTTTAACGTAGAATTCCGCTTTCGACGGGCCAACGATGTGTATGTCTGGGCAAGAACCGCCGCCAGGCCCGTACGCGACGGCAATGGGCAAATCTCAGGCTGGTACGGTATTGCACTCGATAATGATCTATATAAGAAAACCGTAACTGCGTTACGCGAGCGGGAACAAAGCCTGCAACAGCTGATAGACACAGTCCCTGCACTCGTCTGGACGATTTCGGAAAAGGGGTCGCCAACTTATGTCAACAAGCGGTTTACCGAAGTAACAGGCGCGACGCTCGAGGATATCACCGCAGTCGACAAGTCTCCGAATCTCAGTGTCATCCATCCAGATGATATTCACAAGGCAAGAGATGCCATTCATCGTTCCCTGACGACGCATGAACCGTATGTTCAAAGATACCGACAGTTGCGTTCTGACGGCAATTATCGCTGGACCGAAACCCGCGCCGAACCGTTGCGAGACGAAACCGGCGCGATCGTCCAGTGGTATGGTGTCTGCGTCGATATCGACGATCTGGTAACTGCCCAAAAATCCCTGTCTGATCGGGAGCGCGAGCTTTCAATGCTCGTCGATATGGTGCCGAGCTTTATCTGGCGCCTTACCCCGGAAGGAGAGCCGAATTACTTCAACAGGCGTTTGATTGATTTCTTCGGTATGGATGTGGAGGACGCGGAAAAGATGGGGCCAAAACGTCTGGCAGCCATCATGGAAAGCACGACACACCCCGACGACGTGGGGCGGGTATCCCAGGCGCTCAACCACAGCATTGCCACTGGCGAACGCTTTTCGATGAGATACCGACTTCGCCGGGCTGACGGCGTATATCGCTGGGTTGCCGGACAGGCAGATCCACTGCGAGACGATGATGGACGCATAATCCAATGGTATGGTCTATCTACCGACATTGATGATCAGGTTAAAGCCGAGGACGCCCTCAGACACAGCGAGCGCCGTTATCGCGATCTTTTTCAGTACATGCCGATCGGCCTCACCCAGGTCGACGCCAAAAAACTTGTTCTTCTGTTCAATGAATTGCGGGCGCAAGGGGTGAACGACTTGCGCGACTATATAGACGAGCATCCAGAATTTCTAACACGGGCTGTCGAGGCTCTGGAAGTCGAAGAGGTTAATCAGCATATTCTCGAAATGTTTGGGGCCCAAAATGCCGACGAAATGCGTGGTTCCGCCACCCGTTATTGGCAGCCCGGCATGGACACGATTCGCCGTTCGATAGAGGCGCGCTATCGTGGAGAAGAGGTTTTTCAGGAAGAAACAAAAGTAATGCGCCTGGACGGTCGCGTCATCGATGTCCTCTTTACGACTGCACGACCTGATGCAGTGGCTGATAAAAGTCTGGTTGGATTCATCGATATAACCCAGAGGAAGCGCGCGGAGGAAGCATTACGGGAAAGGGAACGGTCACTTTGGCGTCTGGTGGAAGCCTTACCCGTCATGATCGACTGCGCTGATCCGAACGGCGAACCGGTCTATCGGAGCGACCGATTGAGCCAATTTCTCGGCTATGGTCTCGACAGGCTCGACGAAGACGGCAAGCTCAATGCAACGCTTGATGCAGGAGTGCATCCTGACGATTTGGCTGGAGTGAAAGAACAATACGCACATTCACTCGCTACAGGGGAGCCATATGCACGTAGACATCGTTTACGGCGTTTCGATGGGCAATATCGCTGGGTTGAGACACGGGCAGAAGCAATGCGCGACGGACAGGGTAATATCGTTCAGTGGAACGTTATATGTCTGGATATTGATCGCGAAGTCCGAGCGCAGGATGAACTTCGTCTCACACATGAGAAATTAGCTCGAGCGAGCCAGGCCTCAAGCCTTGCAGAGCTCTCGGCGTCGATCGCACACGAGGTCAACCAGCCTTTGGCGGCTATTGTAGCCAATTCCCATGCCTGTCGGCGCTGGCTCACCGCCGAACCGCCAAACACCGAACGAGCCCTTAAGACTGTTGAACGCATCACACGGGATGCCACATCTGCCGCCGACGTTGTCGGTCGAATTCGAGCTCTATTCAGGCAGTCGGCTGACGCAAAAAAGAAAATCACGCTGAACGACGTCATCGCGGAGGTGCGCGGGCTCATGACGGAGGAGCTGCTGCGCTGGCGTGTCCGCACCGTCGTCGAAATAGAGGCAGATTTACCGTATGTGATGGCGGATAGGGTCCAGATCCAGCAAGTCCTTTTGAATCTCATTCGAAATGCCATTGAAGCGATGGAAGCCATCACACGTGATCGCCACTTGACGATAAGGGTGGTTCGCGACGGAGGTTTCATTCAGACAAAGATCAGCGACCAGGGCGTGGGAATTACATCCCCGGAAAGAATATTCGAACCGTTTATTACGACGAAAGAACAGGGAATGGGCATGGGACTCGCGATTTCCCGTTCGATTGTCGAGGCACATGGTGGTTGCCTGTGGGCGGAAAAGAATGAGCCGTACGGAACGGCGCTAATTTTTACTCTCCCCGTGGAGGCGAAGGCGACAAGTGATGAGCATTAGCCAGTTGGTATTCATTGTAGACGACGACGAGCGCATCCGCGAAGCCCTGGAGGAACTTTTGGCTTCGTATGGCATGCGCACTATGTCATTTGGATCGGCAAGAGATTACGTCAATGCTCACAAGCCTGATGTTCCGTCTTGCCTCGTGCTCGATGTCGAACTTCCCGATATTAACGGTCTGGAACTGCAGAAACAGATTTCGGTGCAGGAACATCCGCCCATCGTCTTCATCACTGGACATGGCGATATTCCCAGTTCTGTTCGCGCAATGAAGCGGGGCGCTGTCGATTTTCTGACCAAGCCTTTCAGTGACGCAAAACTCCTTGCGGCAATCAATGCGGCAATCGAACAAGATCAACAGCTACGCAATAGTCGGGCGGAAATCGAATTGCTGAGACAGCGCTATGGAGAACTCACATCCCGAGAACGAGAGGTGATGCCGTTAGTCGTGAGCGGTCTCCTCAATAAGCAGGCAGCTGCCGAACTCGGCATAAGCGAAGTGACGTTGCAACTCCACAGAAGGAATGTCATGCAAAAAATGGCGGCAGCGTCGCTCCCTGATCTCGTACGCATCGCGGAGAGGTTGAAAATACCGATCACCCACTCGCGCAGATCAAAAGGGGAGGAACTATGATCGAGAGCAAGCTCGTAATTGCAGTTGTTGACGACGATTCACGGTTACTGGAATCAATGGAAGATCTGTTGGAGTCGACAGGGTACATGGCTCGCTGTTTTTCTTCTCCCGTCTCACTGTTAACGCGGGGGCTTGGAGGCATAGACCTCGTTATAACGGACATCGGCATGCCGGACATCAATGGCTTCGAATTGCGAGAAATAGTTCAGGAGGTTCGTCCTGATATTCCTGTATTTCTCATTACAGGAAGGCACGAAATAGCGGACCAGGAGCGAGCTCAGGGAATAACAGGTTTCTTCAGGAAGCCGTTCGATGGACAGGAATTGCTTGCAGCAATTGGTGAAGCATTAGACAAGCGTCGAATGGAGGGTGGACATGAGAACTGAACAGCAGTCACACAATTTGAAACCAGGGCAATCGTCAAAACGCGCAACGGATGCGGAGCAGCCATTCGTTGTGATCGTAGATGACGATGAGGCCATACGAGAGGCACTCTTCGAGTTGATCTTATCGGCAGGGCTCAGGCCCATAGCTTTTGCCTCTACACGCGAGTTGATTGGAACAGACCTGCTGGAAGCACCGGGTTGTCTAATCCTCGATGTGCGCATGCCGGGCACAAGTGGGTTGGATTTACAGCGGCAATTGGCACAAAGCGGCAATCCCAAACCGATCATTTTCCTGACGGGTCATGGTGATATTCCGATGACTGTCGAGGCAATGAAAGCTGGCGCAGTCGATTTCCTGACCAAGCCGGTGCGAGATCAAACATTGCTTGATGCGGTTACGTCAGCAATAGAAATGGATGCGCAGCGACGTTCCCACGCAGTCATCGTCAAACGCAATATCGAGCATCATGAGACATTGACCCCCAGAGAGCGAGAGGTCTTGCGAGAAGTGGCACGCGGGCGACTTAACAAGCAGATTGCTTTTGACTTGGGGATCAGTGAGGTAACTGTCAAGCTTCACCGGGGAAATGTCATGCGGAAGATGGAGGCATCTTCCATAGGGGAGTTGATCAGGATTTGGGAAACACTGCCATCGCAGATTCAGAATGCATGACACAAACCCTGCTGGAGATTGATCGTTTCAATTGGCGGAGTTCGGAAAAAAGAGCGCGACATCAATCCAAGGCTGGTTTGATGAAGAATCTGTCCTGATTGTCTGAAAACCTAAATATGGCCTCACGATGAAGCCAATGATATTGCTCGGCTTTCGACCATATCGCAAAGAACGCGCACACGCATGGGAACCAGGCGCTTATAGGCATGCACAGCGTGAAACGGCATAGACGGAAGTGGTACCATTTTCGAAATTTCGACCAGAGTTCCTTTTTCGAGGTCGTCCTTAACCACACAACGCATCACAACAGCTGCACCGAGACCATGTCTGGCAGCGGCTTTCAATGCCTGGCCTGAATCGCAATCGACACGTCCTTGTGGGACGAAGTGAGTACCATCATCCAGCTTTACGTCGTTCGGGTATCCATTGCCCATATACCTTGCAAAGGGCAACCTGGCGGCTTCCTTTATCGTGCCAGGCAAACCATGATTGTTCGCAAAATCCGGAGAACCGACCATAATCATTTCAAAATCGGCCAGTCGGCGAATGATCAAATCACCATTCTCGATTGCTCCAACTCGAAATGCCACGTCATAGTCTTCGCGAATAATATCGACGTGACGATCGGTCAGGCCGATTTCAAGATGAATTCCCGGGTAACGCTTAGCAAAGCCGGACAATATGGTGTCAAGGAACAGCGGGGCAAGTTCGCTAGACATGGAGAAGCGGACACGACCTGATATCTCCTTGCGTGCATTGATTTCATCATCGGCAATATCGAGTTCGCGAAGCAGGGGAGACAAGCGCTCGAATAGCAAATGCCCGTCTGCGGTCAGTACGAGAGCACGCGTCGATCTTAGAAAGAGACGCGCTTCGATGAGCCTTTCAAGTCGTCCGACACTTCTGGAAACAACTGAAGGAGATGTCTTGAGCAGCCGAGCTGCTGCACTGAAGGAACCTGCTTCCACAGTGCGCACAAATGCCAGAAGGCCTGCGGTTTCATTCAAAAGGTTTGGCATTCGAACTCCGGAAGCAAAAGTGAAATACCCAGCCAAGGGCTAATGGAACACAGATCAAATCCATATTTTACCTTTAGATCAATATGGAGAAAGTATATGGGTCTTCTCAAAGGCAAGGTGGCCGTCATCACAGGCGGCAACAGTGGTATCGGTAAAGCAACTGCTAAACTATTCGTGGAGAACGGAGCACAGGTCGTCATAACTGCTCGCCGACAGGACGCTTTAAACGCAGCACTGAAAGACATCGGCGGAAATGCCATTGGCATTTGCGGCGATGTCTCCGATCTTTCCCACCATAAACGGGTGGCAGATGAGATCTCCGATCGCTTCGGCGCTTTCGATATCTATTTTGCAAATGCCGGTGTCATTGACCTTAAAGCGTCTGAGGCAGTAACTGAAGATATTTATGATCGACATTTCAACATTAATACAAAAGGTGTCTTCTTCGGTGTCCAGACACTATCGCCACTCATAAATGACGATGGCACTATTATTGTCACCAGTTCTCTGGCTGCAACCAAGGTCCTTCCTGATCATACAGTCTATGCCGGTTCGAAGGCGGCTGCGGTGGCATTTGTGAAGAATTGGGCTCTCGAATTCAAGCACAGGCGTATCAGGGCAAATGTTATCAGCCCAGGACCCACAGATACTGAAATCCTGGGCAAACTAGGAATCTCAGATGTCGAACGCGAACCGTTTCTCAAATTGATGGCCGAAACCATTCCCGCAGGCAGACTGGGAACAACTGATGAACTGGCACGAGCCGCTCTGTTCCTGGCTTCACAGGCGAGCAGCTTCATCAATGGCATTGATCTCCACGTCGATGGCGGAATGTCGCTTGTTTGAAGGATCTGGCTTTATGACACAGAATAATTCTGAAATTGCTGCTTTTGTTGAGAAACTGGCAGAAGTGGGCAGCCATTATCGCATGGACGAAATGGAAGAGTTGTATTCGGAAGATCTGGCTTTCCTGGTGTTGACGCCAGATGGCGAAATCTCCCGCTTTTCGAAAGCGGGAATATTCGAGGAGTTCCGGTCACGACGAGACGCAGGGGAACTTCCTCTTCTTACCACAAAACGATTTCTTCATATTGAAGCGCAGGGAGATGAAGCCACTGTCATTCTCTTTCGCCAGATGAGTGAGAAAGCGACCCCTGCATTTTATGAACTACGCCTTAGAAAGCAGGAGGGCAACTGGAAGGTTTGCGGTGAAACAGTATTGCCGTGGCCTGACCTTTCTCAAGCTGGCAGCTTTCTTCCTCCGCGAGAAAAGCAATTACCAGATCAGACCGGAACTTGCGTGGAAGCGTTAGCTCTCAAGCGGGAATAGTCGTGCTTGAACGACCGTAGATATATGAAACCTCGGTGGCGAACAGTTGCCACCGGGATCATTCGAATCCTGTCAACAAGCATAGATTGCTCAGTAAATTGAACTCTGCAAAACTTCATCAGTCTTAATATGGGGGTCAGACGTTGTTCTCGTAACAAATTTCTCTCTGACACGTTTGCAAGTTGAATTTTTCAAAGGTGATCATTGTGACTGGGATGCAAAAAGCTGAAGCATTGAATGGTGTACGTTTCCAGAGGCGGGTCTGGAACTGGGTGATTGAGTGTTTCGGAAGAGATCTGGCGAACAATAGAGCGGAAAGAAATCGGCGGTTTCTCGAAGAAACTGTGGAACTGGCCCAGTCTCTGGGGTGTGATAAGGCTACCATACTTCAAATCGTTGAATATGTTTACGCTCGGGACCCTGGTATTCCTGAACAGGAAGTCGGCGGCGTTATGGTAACTTTTGCAGCGTTATGCGAGGCAAACAACATCGAAATGGCTGCTGCCGGACGAAACGAACTCTCGCGCATATCGTCAGCCGAGGTAATAAGAAAAATCCGGGCGAAGCATTCTTTGAAACCAGAACTTTGAGCCAAACCAAACATCAGGGATACGGCCGGCTCCGGAAGTTGGATGTGAATGTTGTTCCCGACCTTACACCAATACTTAGGACGTAAGTTTCCTCGTATGTCGTACAGGATGCTTCATTCCAACAGCCAATCGCCCCGCGTTGTCTGCCGAGATATTTTTAAAAACGATCTGGTAAAGCGGATCGAAAACAGAAACAGCGATCGCGGCTTCGGCATACTGTATCGAGTTGGGATATCGGGATCTCTTGAAAAAGGCACGAGATCGCGCATCAAGCAGGTGGGTTACATGTCTGTCTACCGTGTTCATCGTCTCGATACTGGAAACTAGCCAGCACGTCCGACACTCAGACGAGTGTCCAGGCCGAAATGCCCACCATTACCGGCATCTCGTAAACAGGAGAAATCATCATGTCCAAGCATATCCTCATTGTTGGCGCCGGTTTTGCCGGTGTTATGGCAGCATTGGCTGCCTCTCGGCTGAGGCACGAAAAGAGTGTCTCAGCTGAGGATTTGAAAATCACCGTCGTATCCCCTGAACCTGAGCTGGTCATCCGCCCGAGACTCTATGAACCCGAGCCCGATAAGATGACAGCTCCTCTTGGGGATCTCTTCTCCGCTACTGAGATCAATTTCATTGCTGGTACAGTAGAAAAGATCGACGTTGCTGGTAGCCAAGTTGCGATCATAGATGGCAACGGTCGAAGTGTCCTACAATCCTATGACAGACTCGTGCTTGCTGCTGGCAGTCGCGGCTTTCAGCCACCAATCCCCGGGCTTGAGGAATACGGCTTTGCCTCCAACCATCTTGAAGAAGCTGTAATACTGGACCAGCATCTGCACAGGCTTGCTGATCATCCGGCAAGCCCCGCACGAGACACAGTTGTGGTAGGCGGAGCGGGTTTCACAGGATTGGAAGTCGCTACCGAACTCGAAACGCGTCTGCGTGGTATTCTGGGCTCCAAGGCTCGTCCGCGCATCATCATTGTGGACCGGAATCCGCATGTCGCTCCGGCAATGGGAGAAAATCCACGTCCATATATTGAGCAGCGTCTCAAAGAACTTGGTATAGAGACCCGATTAAACACGGGAATTGCAAGACTCGACGAGAATTCAGTAACGCTTGATAACGGAGAACGGATCGAGACGGCGACAGTGATCTGGTCGGGAGGCATGCGCGCCTCTCCGCTCACAAGTCAGCTCGAGGCAGAAAGAGACCAGCTCGGACGTATAATAGTGGAACCGGATCTTCGCGTACCTGGTCACGCTCAGATTTTCGCGACTGGAGATACCGCAAAGGCGGCAACCGACAATGAGGGAAATTTTTCGCTGATGTCCTGTCAGCATGCACGTCGACTTGGCGCATTTGCAGGCCATAATGCAGCAGCGGAACTCTTAGGCGAGCCAACCTTGGCGTATAATCAGCCCGCATATGTTGTTTGCCTTGATCTCGGTGCTGACGCTGCAATTTTTACACGTGGATGGTCCGGCAAAGTTGAAATCACCGGCACCGACGCGAAGAAGGTGAAGCAGGAGATCAATACAGTCTGGATTTATCCGCCAGCTCCAGACCGGGCCACGGCATATGAGAATGTTCATATAGCGCGGACGGTCGATTTCTAGTTCGTTCAATCAATGTCATCCTCGGGGAATTTGATCCGCTCGATCTCGGGGATTACGATTATGGCCCGCTTTGCTTGTAAGGCGGGCCATAATGAACATACGAGTTACGGCGTGTTTGTCCGGCCAAAACAGTGTTCTTAGGCTGCACGGCGGCAGAGCGCAACGAAGCTCTTTGCGGCTAATGAGGATTCGCTCTTTCGGAAGGCAATGGCGACATCTGAGGTCGTAGTGATGCTGCTTACATCCACATAGCATATGCCAGGAAGGCCCACGGCATTCATCGATTTGGGCACCAGTGCCACACCGAGTTCAATTGCGACACGGCTTGCTATTTCGGTGAAATCCAGTGCATGCGCATTGATATCTGGTTCGAAACCGGCGCTTCGGCAGGCTTCGAGTGTTGTCCTGTGAAAGCCGATGTCGGCCGGCTGGCGCGGTGTGAGGAAGGTTTCTCCCTTCAAGGCGTCGAGCCGGAGTGTGCTGCAATTCGCCAGGGCATGGGCTTCATTCAGCACGGCAACGAGAGGTTCACGCTTCACGATTAGGCTGGTCAAGCCGGGTGGCATCGGGGCGGGCCAGCGGATGAAACCCATATCCAGCAAGCCTTCCGAAATGCGCGAGAGTTGCATTCGCAGTTCCATTTCAGTGAGGTTGACCGCGACATCGGGATATTCCGCCCGGAATGTACGGATGGTTTCGAAAACGATGCCGGAATAGGCGGCTGATGCGACATAGCCGATGGAGACCTGCCCGATTTCGCCCCGCCCGGCGCGTTTGACTGCCACCATGGCCGCGTCGGTCTGTGCAAGGATCTTGAGCGCTTCGCGGTAAAGCACCTCGCCCGACTGGGTCAGTTGCACTGAACGCCGCGACCTGTCGATCAAAGGCGAGCCGACGATTGTCTCCAGCGCCATGATCTGCTGGCTGAGGCCGGGTTGGGCGATGCCCAGTCGCGCGGCGGCGCGCTCGAAATTCTTCTCGTTCACCAGAGCGCAGAAATAGCGCAAGTGACGCAACTCGAAGGAGCGAGCGGCGGGGATTTTATTCGAAGCTGGAGGCATTTGAGCGCCTTTTTGAATAATTCAAAACTATGAGGCCGATAGTTATCATAATTCATAGTTATGAAAAAGGCATCATCGGCTTATTGGATAAAATGACAAAAGATGATTAATGAAGTCCAGTTTATATTCCGAGAGGGACTCCCGTGAGCATCCTAGCCCGATCGCGCCGCGCATTGTCGGTCGTAGCCATTTCCAGCACCACTTTCGCCGCTGCGACCGGAGCGTTTGCACAGGAGGCAGCCGCTCCTACAATTCTCGCACCCATCGTTGTCGAAGGCGGCCGTGAGGACCCGACAGCACCGGTAAAAGGCTATGTCGCAAAGACGAGTATCAGCGCAACCAAGACCGGCACTCCGCTGGTAGAGACGCCGCAATCGATCTCGGTCGTCACTGCTGATCAGATCAGGGCACAGGGCGCCCAGACTTTGGGGCAGGCGCTCGGCTATTCGGCAGGTGTCGTTTCCGAACCCTATGGTTCCGACCCTCGTTTTGACTCGCCTCTTGTCCGCGGTTTCGATGGCCGGCAGGTGCAGTTCCTCAACGGGTTGCGCCTGATGCGGACCGCGGGCACCTCGGCGGTCGATCCCTATATGCTGGAGCGTATCGAGGTGGTGCGCGGTCCTGCTTCGGTGATGTTCTGGCAGGGTAATCCCGGCGGACTCATCAATATGATCAGCAAACGCCCGACTTTTGAGAAATTCGGTGAAATCGGCTTCCAGGCTGGCAGCTATAATACTTACGGCACTTTCTTCGATGTGGGTGGCCCGGTTCTCGGCAATGACAATCTTGCCTATCGCATGACGGGTCTGGTGCGCAAATCTGGAACCCAAACCGATTATCTCGACAATGATCGGTACTTCATTGCTCCGGCCTTCACCTGGAAGCCCGACGAAGACACCAAACTGACAATTCTGACCAGCTTCCAGCATGACAATCCCAGCTCGCCCTCAGGCTTGCCGCCAAGTCTGACACTGAATGCCACGAATTACCGCCTGCCACGCGAATTCTACGTGGGTGATCCAAGCTTCGACGATTCTGATCGCAATGTCGTCAATCTTGGTTACGAGCTGGAACATCGCATCAACGAAACCTGGACGTTCCGCCAGAACGCTCGCTATGCCGCCCGCAAGTTGGGTGTCGTTGGAGGAGGCCTGCCGATTACTTCCTGGACGGGGGTGTAGGGCCCAAAGTTCTTTTGAACGCCTGGGCGAACGCGCTATGTGAATGGTGTCCGACAGCTTCGGCCACCGCCGCCACTCTCTTGCCCGCCCCCAGCATGCGCTGTGCGAGGATCATGCGCCATGTGGTCATGTGGTCGAGCGGAGGTTGGCCCGCGCGGTCCAAAGGTCGAGTGCCACGTTGGCCCATTTCTCGACCTGATGGAATGTATAGAGCGCAGCGACCGCGATCAGCGTCACGGCAGCAACGACGATCCAGGCATTCCATGCGGCATAGGTTTCAGCCGCATAGCCGAGATACCAAGGCGACAGCAGAAGACCGAGACCGGCAATGATCTTGAGGACATCGAAAGCCATCCGGTTATCGGAAGACAAAGACTTCAGCATCGTTCATTCCTCCGTGTCGGTTTGCTTGCCTCTTCAACGAACCGTCTTTCGCGAACGGGAGGCGGGTGCGGCGGCGCTTCCGCCTCCGCCATCGCGAAGCCTGGAAGCCGGATCGGGCGGAGGCAAAAGACGCCTTTCATCCGCTCCAGGCAAAAACGGTGCGAGTTCATCCCGCGTGAACGCGCCCGCCGCGATCTCGTGCAGGGCAAGATCGCCCACGCTTCGATCGACTGCGTCGAGCCTCGGTTCCGCGCCCGATGCGGGAGGCAGCGGCAAGCGTCAGCGCGAACCGGTTCGGCAGAACCTTCTGGCAATCGAAAGCGACATGCGTATCCATCGCCGGACCTCATGCTGCCTTTCGTGTGCCTGAATCATCCCCATCATCCGCAACCTCGCGTTCAAGCGCGAGCAGCGCCTGCTCGACCTCGTAGAGCCGCGACGGCCGGTCGTTCTCGGGCATGCCTTCGTTGGTGGCCTGGTCGATCAGGTACTCAGTCCAGGCCCAGTTCATCAGAATCGCGCGCTTCGCCTCCAGCGTTAGCTTCCGATCGCTGATCACCTTCATGGGCGTCGTCCAGCTTTCAGGACCGGACGGGTCGTTGCGGTTCACCGCGCCGTCGGGCGCACGCCCGTAGGTCTCCTGAAGGGCGGCGAGCCCGAGCCGGTCGAGCGTCGCGTCCGAGAAGGCGTGGGTTGATTTTCCTACATATGCCTGCTTCTCATCGGCGCGCTGGCTGCGGCCATTGCCTGTCGTCTGCCGGGGCGGTGTCTGGACCATATAGGTCAGACCCTGTCGCTCGGCATAGCGGATGGCCGATTGCAATGTCGGGAAGCTCAGCTCGACCTGGGTCAGCGTATCGTCGCCGCCCGTGTAGCCCATCAGCGGCTCAATGAAGGGCGCGGTGCGCCGCTCGAACACAAGTCGCCAGCCCTTCGTGCCGGCCTTGCCGGAGGTCGTCACCGCGCGGGACGGCTTGTAGATGCGCGCAACCGCGCCATCCGGGAAGACCGAGTGCCCCATCGAAAGGGGCTTGTGCCGGTTGTCGTTCGACGGCCACTCTTGCGGAATTGGTGTTCTGATTGATTCGTTGATCTTTCTCGTCGTCTCCATCGTTCATCCCTCCCTCTCTGGCGAAGGATGCGGCCGACGGCGGCCGGATGGCCCGCCGCCGGCGCCTGCCATGCGTCAACTCTTAATGGCGATGCGCTTGACCTGCGACTGCGCCTTCTCGCTCTTGGGCAAGGTCACGGTCAGCACGCCGTTTTTGAACCGCGCGTCGACCTGGTCGTCCTTGACCTCGTAGCCGAGCGGGATGCGACGCTCGAAGCGGCCATAGAAGCGCTCGGAGAACTGTCGGTCCTTGTGCTCCGTCTCGGAGCGCTTCTCGCCCCGCAGCGTCAGCACCCCGTCCTCGAGCAGGACCTCAATGTCCTTTTCTTCGAGGCCCGGCACCTCAGCTGTCACCTTGATTTCCTTCTCGCCGTCGGAGATCTCCACGCTCGGCCAGCCGCCGCTGAAGGCGGAAGCTCCCACGAGAGAGGGCAGGTTGGAGCCGAAGCCGCGGAAGACGTCTTCGAACAGCCTGTTCACCTCGCGATGCAGCGAAAGGAACGGATCACGATCGCCATCGCGCAAGACACTGGGAACCTGATTGCCGCTGCTGCGGCCCCAGGGGATCAAATCACGGACACTCATTGTTCTTCTCCTTTCTGTTCGTTCGATTGACAATGCTTTCCCGTCGGCGCCGGGAAGTGCCCGGCGCCTTGCGGGAATTACGCTGAGAGAGCTACCTCAGGCGGCCTGCTTGTCGGCCTCGATCTGCCTGGTCTCGACCTTGGGCAGTGCCTCGCCGGCCGCGATCTGAATCTTGCGCGGCTTCATTTCTTCGGGAATCTCACGCTTGAGATCAATCGTCAGCAGACCATTGACGAGGCTGGCGCCCACGACCTTCACGTGGTCGGCCAGTTCAAAGCGACGCTGGAATGTGCGCGCGGCAATTCCGCGATGCAGATACTGGCTGTTATCCTCGCCAGCCTTCTGACCGGATACAACGAGCATGTTCTGCTCCTGGGTGATGGTCAGTTCGTCCTGCGAGAAGCCGGCCACCGCCATGGTAATGCGGTAGTCGTCCTCGCCGGTCTTGGCTATGTCATAAGGCGGCCAGTTGTCGATGGTCTCGACACGGCTCGCAGCTTCGAGCGCGTTCAGCATTCGGTCGAAGCCGATGCTCGACCGGAACAGGGGAGTAAAGTCGAAAGTGGTTCTCATAGCCACATCCTCCTTGTGAAGCAATATGGGTACAAGTTGTTATCCCGCAGGACGCTTTTGCATCCGCTCGGTTTTCCGACCCCCAATGGGCGTCAGACAACTACAATTTAGTTTCGCCGCAGAACTGTTCAAGGGGGAATCTTCGTGTCGATACGACTTTGATCCGGAGATGAAAATTTCCAATTAATCAACGTGCGGACCATGAGGAGGTGACGATATGCGGCTGAGAACATCAGCGCCATTTCTGGTCTGCTCGATGGCGCGCTGATCATGCAAATCAGCCAAACAGGTGTAGCCGCCGAGGTGCTTGCTTAAGCTGTGTCTTTCTCAACGAAGAGAGTTCTACACACGATGGCTTCCCGTCAGTGCTGCGCTGTCGACTGCACTCCGCGAAAAACGGCAGGTTTCCGACCGCGACCGAGTTAAGTCGAATGGCTGAAATGGGATTGGAAGTTGACGCCTAACATTCACGATTTATCGGGTTGTAGCGTAAAAACGGCGGATTTTTATCTCTTCTGTTAGAATACGGCGATTGGCGGTGTTTTGGCGGATTCGCGTTAGGAATTCGAACTTGGTCCCCGTTAACAAATTAAGCCGCGAATTTCGATATAGTCCGTTCAACTAAACGCAGGAATCGTTTGTTGCGAGCCTCCGCAACCAAAAAACCGTAACAAAAACAGTGTGTTAAAGCCTCCCTCGGGAGGCTTTTGTCGTTCGCACTACAACTCGTGGAAGCACACTGGAAGCGTCGCGAATATGGTTGCAGCGCAGAAACGGCGGCCCAGCCTTCTATAATGAATGATGGAGGGGTGTGGCGGAAACGCAACGCCGTCGAAGGTGAGTAGCGCCGGGGAAGCACCGAACGACCATGCTCTGCCCACTGAAATATCGGGAAAGGTCGTCTCGGCTACAGGCGAATGTCCGACATCCGCCCGTGCCTTGGGCCGCCACAAGTCGGCAGCCATCCACCAATTAATCAAAGTGGCCGGTGCGCGGCTCTCATTCTTGCCACCCTATTCGCCGGACCTTAATCCGATCGAACAGACCATCTCCAAGATCAAACATTGGGTGAGAAATGCGCAAAAGCGCGCCATCGCCCACACATAGCGTCATATCGGCAGCTTGGTAGCAACCATCCAACCTGCCGATTGCCAAAACTATCTCGATAATGCCTGATAAGGTTCCGTCAAAAGATGAAATGCTCTAGATATCAATGACCAGTTTGCCCTTCGCACGCCCACCTTCCAGCTCGTCATAAGCATGCGGCGCTTGGTCCAGCGAAAAGCTGCGATCATCCACAATGGGGCTGAGCTGACTTGCCTCGACTATCTTGGCTATGTTCCTCAGGATCGCGCCGTGCTTTGCTTTCTCGTGATTATGGAGCATCGGGATGAGCATGAAAATTCCATGCAATGTGAGGCCCTTGGCGTGGACAAGTCCGAGATCCAGGGTGGCCCTTGCCGCCGTCGTTGCGATGCGTCCGTCGAGGGAGGCCGCCTCGAATGAATTTATGAGGTTCGGACCACCGACTGTATCGATGATAGCGGAGAAGCCTCGCCCCCCGGTCAGACGCTGCTTGTATTCGGCAGGGCTCTCTTGCTTGAACAAGATCGCTTCGCTGGCACCCAGCGAAAGCGCAACGCGTGCGTCATCCTCATTCTCGACAGTCACTGTGATCGAGTTGGTGATACGCTTCGCGAGTTGAAGCGCGATGTGCCCGACGCCGCCTACGCCGCCATGGATGAGAAGGTTGTCATCTTCACGCAGTTGTAGGCGCTCAAGCAGGTTTGTGGCCGTAATCGACACCAGAGGAAGCGCCGCACTCTCTTTCACTGAAATATTCGATGGCCGTTTCGCGATCAACTCCTGGTCTGCGGCAATGTACTCGGCAAGAGCGCCACCGCGTCCCTTCACGCCGCCAGCGCAGCCGAATACCTCGTCTCCGACTGAAAAGCCTTCAACGCCATCCCCGATCGTCGCGATCACTCCAGCGAAGTCGCAGCCGATCGCAGACGGAAGTTCTGGGCCGATAGGAAGACCGGCGCGGATTTTGTTATCGATCGGGTTGAGCGAAGCCGCTGCTATCCGGACAATCACCTGCCCAGGACCCGGGCGAGGAGTTTCGATGTCCTGGACCTCGAAATTGCTGGTCGGGCCGTGTTCTTTTAGGATTAGTGATCTCATGACAAATCTCCCGTTTGTGTATCACTGACGGGTAAGCGATGTTCATAAATCAGACAAACGAATAATACTTCTTGACCCTATTAGCTTTACTAATGACGTGGCGCTTCGCTCATGTTAGAGCGCGTTTCGATCTGAATGAATCAGATCGGCGCTCTACCCCTTTCTATTTCAAGCATAATCTTATCGATCCTCGTTTCACTCCGGTCGGATTATGCTCTAGTAACCTTGCTATGAACAGGGACTTTCCAATGCGCGTTCCAGACCTCGAAATCGATTTGCTTCGCTCTTTCAGCGCCGTCGCTCTTACAGGAAGCTTTACCACCGCAGCAGAGCTTGTAGGCCGCTCACAGTCGGCAATCAGCCAGAGGATATCGCGTTTGGAGGCGACCCTTGGCCAGAAGCTGTTCGAGCGAACAGCGAAGGCCGTGGTACTGACCCGAAATGGGGAGCGCCTTCTAGCCTCAGCCCGACGATTGCTCGATTTGAACGATGCCGTGGTACGCGATTTGATGCGACCGACAACAAGTGGGAATTTGCGACTGGGAATATGCGAAGACTTCATTCCTTCCCAACTGCCCCAATTGTTGTCCAGGTTTAGTCACGTCTATCCAGACGTCCACCTCGAGCTGATGACCGGACTGAGCGGCGAGCTCCACGCAGCCTACCGAGATGGCCAACTGGATGCTGTCATCGCAAAAAAGGATGGCGGGGCAAAGAAGGGCCGCGTGATCTGGCGGGAGCCTTTGGTCTGGACAGCGAGCAGCGACTACGAGGTCGACTTTTCTCAGCCGGCTCGGCTCGTTATGCTGCGCGCTCCCTGCGCGTACCGGGACATAATGATCACTGCATTGGATTCGGTTCGACAGGAGTGGATGTCAGTTTGCACTGCCTCAAGCCTGATGGGCGTACAAGCGGCCGTCGCGGGCGGTCTTGGCATCACCGTGCTTGGCGCGACATTCGTTCGCGGAAGCATGACGATCCTACAAGCACCCGACCATTGGCCTGCGCTCCCGATGACCGAAATTGCGGTCGTCTCCGAGGACGACTCCCCGACAAGTCCAATCGGAACACTTGTGACGTTTCTCACGGGCTACCTTGCGGCCTCGGAAAATCCATACCTTCAGGGCATTGGCAACATCTCAGGCAGAGTTTAAGGCGACTGCGGGATTGACTGGCTGCCGCCATGCGGCGAAACGATCATTCGCCAAATCGTGGCTTGACTCTTAGGAGGGCGTCAGGGGCGTTCAATAGTTGTCTGACCGCCACTCCGATATGTTGGCGAAACTTGGCATAAAGCCTTCTGTCGGAAGCGTCGGCGACAGTTACGACAATGCACTCGCCGAAACGATCAACGGTCTCTATAAGCCCGAAGTCATTCATCGCTGCGGGCCATGGAAGAACTTAGAGGTGGTAGAATTCGCCACTCTGAAATGGGTCGACTGGTTCAACCACCGACGACTTCTGGAGCCAATCGGAAACATGCCGCCAGCCGAGGCTGAAGAGCGATACCACGCTATGCTGGATGAACCAGCTATGGCCGCATGACGCAAACCACATGGCCTCCGGTAAACTCTGTGCGGTTCACCTGATCAAGATCGGCGTCCGATAGCAGCTCCCATTTACTTGGCGGTCGCGGGCCACAACTCGGCGATGGGGAGGGAGGTGTTGTACTTTACCTGCTTTAGAGCGAAACTCGACCTGATATTCGCAACACCCGCGGTCTTCGAGAGCTTGTCCAGGATAAAGTCTCTAAGCGCTACGGTATCCCGAGCGACGACCCTCAATAAATAGTCGGCATCGCCTGACATCAAATAGCACTCCATGACCTCCGGGAGCTGGCTGACGGTAGCCTCGAACAGCCCTAATACCTGCTCGGACTGACGCTCCAACGTCACATGGATGAAAATACTGATAGTGCCGCCGAGCTTCTCCGAGTCCAGTAAGGCAACATGTCCTTTTATTATACCGGTCGCCTCGAGGGCTTTGACGCGCGCGAGACAAGGCGACGGAGACAATCCGACGCGTGAGGCGAGCTCGACGTTGGTGAGCTTGCTCGATTTCTGAAGTTCCGCGAGTATCTTGCGATCAAAGTTATCAATCTTCATAAAGCACTCCATTTCTGCTGCTCCGCATGCATCTAGAAGCACGATATGCCGATTTCACCGCCGCAACGTCCATAATCAGCATAAACCACTCCTGTCTTTATGGTACAAGCGTTCTAAATAAGGAGGAATAAACCATGGACGAGATTTCCGGTCAAACAATTGCAAGCGCAGCTAACCCAACGGACAGTGATCCTGTAGAGACGCTGGATTGGCTGCAGTCGCTCGAAGCGGTAAACAAGGTGGAAGGAGGGCGTCGCGCGCGTTACTTGCTGGATGCACTCGATCGTCGAGCGAAGCAGCTTGGTGTCGTGGAGGAAAGCCTCCCATATTCGCCGTACAGAAACTCGATTGAGCTGAGCAAGCAGCCTCCCTTCCCAGGCGATCTAGCGATGGAGGAGCGTATTACGTCGATCATTCGATGGAATGCGCTCGCGATGGTCGTTCGCGCCAACCGAGCTTACGGCGAGCTGGGCGGTCACGTCGCAAGCTACGCTTCCGCAGCGGAAATCTTCGAAATCGGCTTCAATCACTTCTTCCAGGCAAAGAGTCAAACCCACGGGGGCGACCTCGTATTCTTCCAGCCGCACTCGGCTCCCGGTGTCTATGCACGCGCGTTCCTCGAAGGTCGTCTCAACGAAGAGAACCTGGCTCACTATCGACAGGAAATCACGGGGGATGGCCTGTGCTCCTATCCTCATCCCTGGTTGATGCCCGATTTTTGGCAATTCCCCACCGGTTCGATGGGTATCGGCCCGATCAGCGCCATCTATCAAGCTCGCTTCATGCGCTACATCCGCGACAGAAAGCTGTATGACACCGACAAACAGCATGTCTGGGGCGTGTTCGGCGATGGAGAAATGGATGAGCCCGAGTCCATAGCCGCGCTCTCGCTCGCTGCCCGCGAAAAGCTGGATAACTTGACCTTTATCATCAACTGCAACCTGCAGCGCCTCGATGGCCCTGTTCGCGGCAATGGGCAAATCATCCAAGAGCTGGAAAGCCTTTTTAAGGGCGCTGGCTGGAATGTGATCAAGGTTCTCTGGGGTTCGGAATGGGATCCGATATTCGCCCGAGACGAAAATCATAATCTTCTAAAGCGCTTTGCTGAGACCGTCGACGGTAAATATCAGACGTTGGGAGCGAAAGACGGCGCTTATAACCTTGCGAATTTCTTCGACGAAGACCCCGAGGTGCGGAAGCTGGTTGCACATATGTCAGACAAAGACATCGACCAGCTGAGGCGCGGGGGCCACGACTTCCGCAAGCTCTACGCGGCATTCAAAGCCGCCAAGGAGACTAAGGGGCGCCCGACGGTGATCCTTGCAAAGACGAAGAAAGGCTACGGCATGGGTGGAGCGGGAGAATCCCGGATGACCGCTCATCAAGCGAAAAAGTTGGACATCGATGCGCTGATCGCCTTTCGGGATAAGTTCAATCTCCCTCTTACCAATCAACAGGTCGAAAACCTAGAATTCTTCAAGCCTGCCGAGGACTCGGCCGAGCTCGCCTACCTGCGAGCCCGTCGCGAGTCGCTCGGTGGATATTTGCCTAAGCGCCAGAAGTCGGTCGAGCGAACGGAAGTTCCCGCCTTCGCGACTTACGCGGACTTCGCGGTACGAGCCGACAACAAGGAAATGTCGACAACAGTGGCAGCAGTCCGTCTCTTCAGCAACCTGCTGAAGAGCAAGGAACTGGGCCCCCGGATTGTACCCATCGTCGCTGACGAAGCGCGTACGTTCGGGATGGACAATCTCTTCAGGCAGGTTGGCATCTATTCGCCAGTTGGGCAGCTTTACGAGCCCGAAGATGCTGGTTCGATGCTCTTCTACAAGGAGTCCGTCGACGGTCAATTGCTTGAGGAAGGCATCACAGAGGCTGGGGCGATCTCGTCGTGGGTCGCTGCGGCTACGTCATACAGCGTTCACGGCAAGGCTATGCTGCCGTTCTACATCTACTATTCCATGTTTGGGTTCCAGCGTATTGGGGATCTTATCTGGGCAGCAGCCGATCAGCGAGCTCGCGGTTTCCTGATCGGTGCGACTGCAGGCAAGACAACCCTTGGAGGCGAGGGACTTCAGCATCAGGATGGCAACAGCCACTTGATGGCCGCTATGGTTCCGAACTGCCGCGCATATGACCCAGCTTACGCCTACGAGATGGCGGTGATACTCGATCACGGCGCACGGAGGATGTTGCAGGATGGTGAGGACGAATTCTACTACATCACCGCCATGAACGAGAGTTACGCGCAGCCTTCGATACCAAAAGATGTTGAAGACGGCATAGTCAAAGGCATGTATCGTCTGAGCGGCCCCAAGGATGCCGCCGCTGTCAGGTTGGTCGGATCAGGCGCAATTCTTCCAGAGGTCGTCGCAGCCGCGGACCTTTTGAAAAGGGATTGGGGCATCGAAGCCGAGGTCTTCAGTGCAACAAGCTTCAGCGAGCTCGCGCGAGATGCGCGTGAATGTGAGCGAAACAATATCTTCAATGCAGAGGCGCCTGTGCGCAAAAGCCATGTGGAGACACTACTGGCGGGGTCTGCTCCTATTGTCGCGGCGACCGATTATGTAAGGGCTTATCCTCAGCTGATCGCATCTTACGTGTCCGCGCGTTTCCTGGCGCTGGGGACTGACGGCTTTGGTCGGAGTGACACTCGGCAGGCGCTGCGGTCGTTCTTCGAAGTCGACAGACAGCACATCGTTGTCGCCGCCCTGTCCTCGCTCGCCGCAGAAGGCGGGATCGATCGGAAGAAGGTTACTGACGCGATCAAGAAATACAATCTCGATGGCGAGCAACCCGCTCCGTGGTTGCGCTGATGTTCCACACTTCGCGCCTACGGGGTGCGAAATGGTGACATGCCGATGGGCGCAGTTACGCGCGCTCACTCCAATCATTTAGGGAGGATGCGCCCATGGGCGTTCAATATACAGTCGAACTGCCGGATATCGGCGACTACAAGGATGTGCCCGTCGTGGAGGTCCTGATTAAGCCCGGCGACGCGGTAACGGCGGACCAGTCGTTAATAGTTCTCGAGTCCGACAAGGCGACGATCGAGGTACCGTCCCCCGTGGCCGGAAAGGTCGTCGAGCTGCTTGTTGAGGTTGGAAAGAAAGTCTCGAAGGGCGTCCCGGTAATCATCATCGAAGCAGTCGCAGAGACGGCGTCTGCTCCTTCTCGTGCTCCAAGTCCCGCTCCCGTTTCCCAATCATCGTCCGTAGCGGAGCCCACGGCCGAACCCGCTGCGACTGTAAATACGGACGCTCGCACGGCTGCGATACCAGTTGAGCAGCAAAAGGCTACCACGGCCACCACAGTTCCCGACATCGCAACGAACTCCCATGCTACTCCTTCCGTTCGAGCTTTTGCCCGACAGCTTGGCGTCGACCTGTCCGCTGTCAAAGCAACGGGTCCAAGCGGACGCATCCTCCGCGGGGACGTCCAGCTGTATGTCAAGGCGCAGCTAACAGGGGGCGCCCCGTCGGCTGCGCGGAACACTCGTGACACGTCGACTTCGGGAATACCACCGATGCCGTCGTTCGACTTTTCGAAGTACGGTGAAATCGAACGTCTGCCGCTCTCGCGCATCCAGCAGATTTCAGGTGCCAACCTGCACCGCAACTGGCTGAATATCCCGCACGTTACAAACTTTGATAATGCAGACGTGACAGACCTCGAGGCTTTCCGGCTCGCGGTCAATGGAGAGAAACGTCAGCCTCCGGTGAAGCTGACTTTGGTCGCGTTCATGCTAAAGGCGTCCGCTCTTACGCTCGCAGCGTATCCGCGGTTCAATTCCTCGCTGGAGGGGAGTCAACTGATCCAGAAGCAGTACGTCCACGTGGGCTTTGCGGTCGATACACCCAAAGGACTGATGGTTCCGGTGATACGCGACTGCGACAAGAAAGGCTTGATCGAGATCGCGACGGAGATGTCCGCTCTGTCGGAAAAGGCGAGGCAGGGCAAGCTCCTGCCATCCGACATGGAGGGAGGGTGCTTCTCTGTTTCGTCTCTCGGGGGCATCGGTGGAACGGGGTTCACTCCGATCATCAACGCGCCGGAAGTGGCTATCTTGGGAGCTGCCCGGTCACAGATACAGGCCGTATGGGACGGCAAGGAATTCCAGCCCCGACTGATCATGCCGATGAGCTTGTCGTGGGACCACAGGGTTGTCGATGGCGTGGCCGCAGCCCGCTTCCTCGGCCACCTGGCTTCCCTCCTGGGCGACTTCCGACGCGCCCTCCTTTAATCCCGCGGCCGCAAATTCGAAAGTATCACAATGACCACTGTAGAGATTCTTGTTCCCGATTTGGGTGACTTCAAAGACGTTCTGGTTGCGGAAATCTTTGTCAAGGATGGAGACCTTGTAGAGGTCGAGCAACCGATAGCGTCAGTCGAAAGTGACAAAGCCACGATGGACATTCCATCCCCTTCGTCAGGCGTCTTGAAACGCGTGAAGGTCGCTCTCGGGGATAGAGTAAGCAAAGGGTCGCTGCTTGCGGTTTTAGAGACATCCAGTTCGGTAGAAGAAAACCCGTCGCCTGCAGATGGAGGGGAAGAGGAGGCGACGAGCCCGGTGGCGACGACGATTGATACACCGTTGGAGGGGATCTACGATCTGGTCGTTATTGGCGGCGGGCCGGGTGGCTACTCAGCGGCGTTCCGCGCGGCTGACCTGGGCCTTAAAGTCGCCCTTGTGGAGCGGTATGATGCGTTGGGCGGCGTCTGCCTGAACGTAGGGTGCATACCCTCGAAGGCGCTGCTTCATCTTGCGGCGGTCAAAGAGGAAGCGGATCGGATCGGAGCTCACGGCGTTTCATTCTCCGATCCTTTGATAAACCTAGATAAAGTTCGCAATTTCAAGAACGCCACTATCAAAAAACTTACCGACGGACTGGCTCAAATGGCCAAGATCCGCAAGGTAGAGCGTATCACGGGGACTGCTCGTTTCGGTGGCGCTCACCAATTGGAGGTCGCCGACGGAAACGATTTGCGACGGGTCGATTTCAGGAGCTGCATTATAGCAGCCGGTTCCTCGCCGATTTCTCTGCCGTTTCTTCCGGAAGATGCGCGCGTCGTCAACTCGACGGGAGCCCTCAAGCTGGATGCGTTCCCTGAGCGGATGCTTGTAATCGGAGGCGGGATCATTGGTCTCGAGATGGCGACGGTTTACAGCGCACTGGGCTCTTCGCGTATTGACGTGGTGGAACAGCTGGATGGTATTCTGACCGGCGTAGATAGAGACCTCGTATCGGTATGGCAGAAGAAGAATGCACACCGTTTCGATCGCATAATGACCTCAACCAGGCTCGATGCCGTGCATGCTTCAGATGGCGGCCTTACGGCAAGCTTCGGGGGATCGCAGGAAGCAGCATCATATGATCTCGTGCTTCAGGCAGCTGGCCGACGCCCCAACGGTGATCAAATTGGCTTGGAAGCAGCCGGTGTCACTCACGAAAGAGGCTTCATCAGTGTAGATAAGCAAATGCGGACGAACGTTCCTCACATTTTTGCAATAGGGGATATTGTTGGGCAGCCGATGCTCGCGCACAAAGCGGTACATGAAGGCCACGTCGCGGCCGAGGCGGCAGCCGGGCACAAAACGGCTTTCGAGGCGATGGTGATCCCGTCGGTAGCCTATCTGGATCCCGAAATAGCATGGGTGGGTGTCACTGAAGACACCGCCAAGGCGAGCGGCCAAGAGGTGAAAGTATCTCGTTTTCCTTGGGCTGCCTCGGGGCGAGCTATTGCCAACGGCGCAGAGCACGGAATGACGAAATTGATCTTCTCGAAGGAGAGCGGGAGGATTATCGGCGGTGCAATTGTCGGACCCAACGCCGGCGACATGATCGGAGAGATTTGCTTGGCGATCGAACTCGGTGCGGGCGCAGTTGACATTGCCCGCACGATCCACCCGCATCCTACCCTAGGAGAAACAATCGGAATGGCGGCGGAGGTCGCCGAAGGCACCTGCACCGACCTCCCTCCCACAAGACGGTCGTCAGGCTGAAGCGCTAAGATGAATTTGCCGGCTGGGTTTACGATTGAGCCGAGCCAGCTTCCCTCAAGTGCTTATCGTTTGTACATCAAAAAGTCATGAAGCCCGGGTCGCTAGCGATCCGGGCTTCATGTTCTCAGGCTCAATCCGGTCAGAGAACGAGTGTCTAGAGCAGTTCCAGTTAAAACGGAGTCATTGGAACCTTTGGGGACCGCTCTATCTATTTGTTTTTACGTATTATCCTACGCATCGAGAGCCAAGATCAGAAATCGGTCCAGTGGACTGTTTTCCCCGCGTAGGCGCTTCGCACTTTTGGCTCGAAAATGCTCTAAGCAGCACCACCGTCAATCTTGCGCAGCGGAAATACCTCAGCACTTTCGACGAGTGCGGGGATTTTCTCAAGAATTGCCCGGATATGCGGGCTAGCCGCATGCTTCTCCAGAAGATCGCGGCTTTCCCATTCTTCTGTCCATACAAAGCGGCGGGGCTGGTCAAGGTCACGGTTTAGCTGATAGCTGATGCAACCCTCCTCCTTCAACGTGGTGGCAATAACTGAACGAAACAGCGCTTCGAGCTCCTCTTCAACGCCGGCTTTCGACATGAATATCGCAACGGTAGGTGTGGTCATCCTGTCTCCAATCTTTTGCCTGTTGTTTTCGCTCAAGGTTTCCCGTAAGCGCCTTGATAGGTGCCTTCGCGGATAGATTTGATCATCTCGTCCTCGCGCACCATCTGAGCCTTCACCGCCTTCAGCAGGTCCGTTGCGACCGACAGTGGGAATGAGACAACCCCGTCTTCGTCGCCGGCGACAATATCGCCCGGCAAGATCACAGATCCTCCAGCCGATACAGGCACGTTGATCTCGCCCGGACCGCTTTTATACGGTCCTCGGTGGATAACGGAACGGGCGTAGCAGGGAAAATCAGACAAGCCGAATGCTGCCACATCCCTGATCGCTCCATCTATGACGAAGCCTTCAACGCCGCGAAATTCGGCGATCGTCTTTATGATCTCGCCGATCAAGGCACGCGACTCGTCTCCTCCGCCGTCTACGACGACCACATCACCAGCGCCAACCATTTCCAACGCTCTCAAAATCGCGAGATTGTCGCCGGGACGGGTCTTCACGGTGACTGCGGTGCCGATCATGTAACGCCCCTTGTGGAACGGTCTTAATCCAACACACCCAGGAAGCCGCCCAAGATTGTCCGATATGACCGAGGTCGGCGCGCCGCGGAATCCTTCGATGACGTCTTCGGGTACTTTCAGGATTTCGGTCGAAGCAATAGATACTGTCACGGTCTGTTTCCTCAGATATAAACTGGTCCAACAACGCCAGCGCGCACCGGTTGCCGCTACTTCGCGCCCGCAGCGTTGGCTCTGTTCCAGCCACGATGGTCGTCGCCAAAGCCTTCCCAGCCTGTTTCCGTAACGACAACAGTATCTTCGAGCTTGATGTACCCTCGCGTGGGATGCTTGATGGCTGTTTCAATGGATACCACCATGCCGGCTTGCAGCGGGCGGTGTTCATCATAACCGTCGTAAGGAACGGGACCGGTCCCAGTGAGGCGCGGGCCCTCATGGCTGACCAAACCCATTCCATGAGCCAGAAACTCCATATAAGGCTTGTGAGGAGACTTTTCGATTATTGCCTCAGGCACCGTGAATATGTCACCGCCGCGCGTTCCCGCTCGGATCGGCTTTCGGGCCACATCCTGGATTTCCAAAACGAGGCCGAGCAGATCCTCGAGCTCGCTATCTGGCTCGCCCAGTATTCCCATGCGGCACAAATCGCCGATGTAGCCGTGATAATTACCTGCCGAATCCAGCGACAATATATCGCCTTGCTTGTAAACCAGGTTCGAGGGCGACCTGTTTAGATCCGCTCCCGCGGTGGGCCAGCAATATTCAAACTTCAGGTCACGGTTGACTTCCTCACGACGGATTTTTGCCACGAGGTCATTCTTGGTCATCCCCGGCGCGCAGTAGTCGAAAGTAGCCTTCATGGACGCGACGACGCGCTCAGAGGCTTCCTTGAGAAATACGAGTTCTTCCGGTGTCTTGACCAGCCGCAGCCGTTCAAGGACGAAATTCGCGTCCACAACGCGACAGTCATTGTCATACAGCAGCTGGCCGCCGTCCATTGGCACGAAGGATTTTTCAACGCCTATGGTGGAAGATGATGCGCCGATCTTCCTGATGTGGTCGACTGCGAGCTGCATTGCGTCAACGCTGGTCCACGTGACGGTTTGCGTAACTGGCGTCCAGAACTTGCCGAGAAGCTTCTCAAAGTTTTCCAGCGCGGCGCCGAAGTACGCGCTGTTTTCGGGCTTGCCTTTTTGGTAGACAAGGACGGGGAGATATCGGCTCAACGCGACGGCGTCCATGTAGTCGAAAAAGAAGAAGCGGTAGCCACCTAGCAGATACTGGATGTTGTGCTTAGAGGTAACGATCAGGACGTCTATGCCGGCTTCATCGAGGAGTCGATCAAGAAGGGCGGCGTCGAAGGGCAGAGAGGTAAGCGCAAGAGGCGGTGGAGCGTTCATGGAATATCCCCTTATGAATGATTGGCCTGAGACACTTCGCGAGGGTATCAGGCGGCTCTAAAAGGTCGCGGTGGAGTGCGCCGATCGGTGTCTAGACCGCGCTGTTGAGGGGGGAGAGCGATCCGTATGACCGAGACCAGTATACGAGCGGCTGCTCCTCACCGGAGACGATCTCTTCCACGCTGCCTATGAGAAGGACGTGCGACGCAATAGGACGGGTTTCAACCAATTCGCAATCGAAGGCGGCGACAACACCTTCGAGATAACGAGGCAGTTCTCCGGGTTTCCCTGCCCACCTGGCAGCGGTGAGGTCGTAAGGACGTCCTGTGCGCGGACGGCCCGAAAAGCGTTCGGAGTGTTCCACCTGCTCAGTCGACAATATATTGATCGAAAAGCGGCTGTGAGCGGATACTGCCTTGCAGATGGGACTGGTGGCTTTAACAGAAACCAGCACCAGGGGTGGGTCAGCCGACACAGAGATGAAGGTGCCCACCGTTAGAGCAATACGCTCCTCAGGGGCTCCCGCCACGACGACCGCGACGCTCAGCGGTACCCGGCTCATGGCTGCCAGATATTGATTGCGCAGGAGTTCTGGAGTGCTTGCTGCAGTTGATGTAAAAACTGTGGTTGTCATGGCGGTGAAGCCTTCTGAAAGTGTTTGTGGTGAGGCCCGCAAAGCGGCACGACTGCCGAACCACTAAAGCGTGGGGTTATCCAGCGGCAGCCCCAGCGCCGTTCGACCGTGCGAAATCGCACTGACATCCCAATTCTGGGTAATGTGTCGGTTTGCTGCGCTCATATCCGTGAAGTAACGCGACAGAGGGTTGCGTTCGTAAATCGCACCACCGCCGGCAGCGTCCCAAACTACGTTGACAGCGCGCGTCGCAAGCTGGCCTGCAAAGGTCGCCTCAGCACGGCAGCGAGCACGCTCTTCGTCGCTAGGAAGCCGGTCAGATTCGAGGATCTCCGTCATCTGCTCACACGCACCGTAAATCAGGAGACGGGCGGCCCGGAGACACGACAGAGCTTCCGCAACTTTTACATGTTGCGTACTGAAATCGCTGACAGCCTTACCGGAGACACGCGAAATCCGCGTACGGGCCTGATCGAGGTAAATATTGACAGCACCTTCTGCGATCCCAAGCGCCGTGCCTCCGATGTACACACCAAACATGCAGTACAAAGGCGCGCGCATATTGATGGCCTCACCTTCGAACAGGGGTGCGCGGGCGCGCATGGTTTCACCAGTGGTGGTGCGGTGTTCCGGGACAAACACTTCCTCCAGCGTAACATCATGGCTCGCAGATCCCCGCAGGCCAACAGCGTGCCAAGTATCAAGGATCGTATAATCCTTCTTGGGAACGAGGAAGTGGCGATCCTCTTCTTCGCCATTGGGGCCTTCAGTAAACGCGGTGAAGATCGCCCAGTCCGCGAGGCTTACACCGCTCACGAAAGGCCAGCGACCGGAAAGTATGTACCCGCCCTCAACGCGGCGCGCCTTGCCGAGGTTTGGGATCAAAATCCCTGAAAGAAGGGCTGAGGGATCGTCCAGCCAAACGTCCTCCTGCGCCTGCTCCGGCCAACGGCACATCATCGAGTTATGCGAGATATTCTGGACAATCGACCACGCCGAGGAGCCGCAAGCCTCACCAAGAGGACGCATGACGTCGACAGCTGCCCGGAACGGCGCGTCAGCTCCGCCAAAACGCGCAGGCTGAAACAATCGATGGATACCCGAGCGCTTGACGTCCAGGCGCGTCGCCTCGGGGGGCTGTCGCAGCGAGATCGTCTCGGCAGCCCGTTCGCGCAATGCAGGCGCGAGTTCTTGCGCCCGCTTGATAAGCTCGTCTGCGGTCCCGGCACGCTCGATCTGCGGTCGCGTTTCATTCTTCAGTGCGCTTTGAATAGTCACGTATCATGCTCCCATTTAATCTGATTTTTATGGAACATATGTTATATTAAAAACTAGCGCAACCCCATTATGGATCGTCGGAAGCCGCCGAAGAGCGCGGTTGCCGCGCTCAAACGTAGCTGATAAACTAAATCAAACGTTCGAACAGGAGTTTGCAATGCCGAAGTTAGGGATGGAGGCGATCCGCCGGCGCCAGGTGATGGATGCCGTTATCCACATCTTGTCTACGAATGGCTGGCGAGACTTGACAATCCGGGAGGTCAGCGATGTCGCTGGTATCTCGTCGGGTGTCGTCACTCACTATTTTAGCAACAAGCGGGCACTCACGCTTGATGCGATCAATGACGCGACGCTGCAGTTTGTGAAGGCTCTGACCAAGTTCGAGCATCGTCGCGGCGACGCCGTGGAGCGGCTCACGGCGCTCGTGGATTTCGTTAGCCAGCCATCGCCACCCGGTATGCCGGAGTGGCGATTTTGGCTGAGTTTGTTCGGGCGGATGCCATTCGACCGGGTTTTGCAGACCGAGGTTCAGAAAGTTCACAGGCTTTACGCGGAGGTCATTGTACGGCTCGTTGAGGCGGGGGTGGTTGAGAGGCATTTCCGCCCGGTCCGCACTCCCGAAGACATCGCGGTGAAATTCATCAGCGCTTCAATCGGATTGTGCACTCATATGGTGGCAGATCCTCAAGACATGCCTGCGGAGAGATCGCGGCGGATCCTTCTCGACCTTCTCGGTCAGGACCTTGGCATCTCTCTAGGTGAGTCAGTCTCCTCGAGACCTCTCTTGGTGAGCGGCGAGTGAAAAGGGTCGCCTGCCCAGGCTCGCGCTAGGGGTTGTTTCTCAAGGAGTATGCGTAGTTGACAATAATCTATCCGGACGACTTCAGGGGTAAACGCGTCTACAGTCAGGCCTTGATAAACGCGGCTCGTAATCTGATTCCAGTTTTGAGAGAGCGTGCGGAAGAGACTGAAAAGCTTCGCTCATTACCTTCCGAAACGAGCCAGGACTTGCGTCGCACGGGGATCGCACGTCTGCTCCAGCCAGGGAGCTTTGGCGGCGCGGAAGCACCTCTCGAAAATCTCGTCGACATACTGATTCCTGTTGCAAGCGGTTGCCCATCGACGGCGTGGTGTCTCGCCCAGTACTTGTTCCATAATTACATGATTGCTCGGTGGCCGATCGAAGCGCAAAGAGAGGTATGGGAGGACCCGACATGTCTTGTCAGCGGCATTTTGGTGCCAAGGCTAGGGAAGGGGCGCCGCGTCGATGGTGGATACGAACTGAAGGGTCAATGGCCTTTTGTCAGCGGTGTTGAGCCTTCGGACTGGTGCATTCTTTCAGGCATGGTCGAGCAGGAAGCCGCCCCGGACGAGGAGCGTTACTTCCTG
The DNA here is from genome assembly GCF_037482325.1 of Ochrobactrum teleogrylli. NCBI lineage: Bacteria > Pseudomonadati > Pseudomonadota > Alphaproteobacteria > Hyphomicrobiales > Brucellaceae > Ochrobactrum > Ochrobactrum teleogrylli. Next base: position 629,170 of record NZ_JBBHKQ010000002.1, on the reverse strand, counting down.
GTTCCTACGTCGTCACTGACTATTCTGGATACCTGGGACCCAATCGGTCTCCATGGTTCCGGCAGCCATGACGTAAAAGTAGAAGATCTCTTCATTCCCGAACATCTCAGCCTTCCAATCCAAAACATGAAAGGAGGCGACTTCCCGGGAAAGACCGTAAATCGGGGCGCGGTTTATCGACCTCCTCTCCACATGATCAGCGGGATTTTGCCGGCGGCCTGTCTTATTGGGATGGCCGAAGCGATGTTTGAGAACTTTCTCCTGCAATCAAGAGGCCGGAAGGCCCTGCGAACAAGTGAAGATACCGCAAGTTATCCAACCCATCAGATGCGGGTAGGCGAGGTGTCTGCTTCCCTCCAGGCGGCTGAGATGCTTATTCGAGCAGACTGCCGCGAGATCATGGAATTCGCGGCCGCCGACTTCAGCTACTCGGCTGTAGAGCGTTCCAATTATCGATCAAATTCCGCCTATGCAGGCCAGCTGGCAAGGCGGGCGTCGGAGGTCGTCTGGGATTTGATTGGTGCGCGGGGCGCGTACGCGACCAATATGATTGCAAGCTACTACCGCGATATCGCGGTTGCTTCGCGACACACGGCGATTAACTGGGAAGTCAACGCAACGGAGCATGGTCGAGCCCGGCTAAGGCTCCCTCTCACCAACCCGTCTCTTTAAACCTGTTCGTAGCGTTTTGTGCCTCGCACAAAAAATGAACTTACGGGATTGTACTCTAAATACGCACTAAAATCGCGCCCTGATCCTTGACAATTTTTTTTAGATGGGATGTTCTATATAAATCAGCTGCAAAGACAGACTGATGGGAACGACTGATTAGGGAAGAAGACCGCGAACGGTTCGCCGCTAGTCAGCAGGTTTATCTCCGGAGGTTTTCATGAGTGATTTATTTTCACTAGCTAAAATGCTGGCCGAGGGCCGCATTTCTCGTCGTGGCTTTATGAAGACGGCGGCGGCGTATGGTGCTGCCACGGCTACGTTGGGAGCCGGCGCGCTTTCCGTCCGTGCGGCAGATGGCCCCCTGGTCGGGTTCAGCTTTCCAAGCTTCGACGCTTTCCGTTGGCCGCACGATCGCCATTACTTTGAGATGCGCGCAAAAGAACTTGGGCTGCGTTACATTATCCAGGGCGCAAACGAAGACGTCGCCACGCAAGATTCGCAGATCGACGCGATGCTCTCGCAGGGTATTCAGGCTCTTATCATCATCCCGGTCAACGTGGAGTCCGGTGCCAAAATCGTCGAGCGTGTAAAGAACGACTCGCCGGATATCCCCATTATCTCCTACAACTACGTCATACCGTCCGCCGCCATCGATTATTGGGCTGGCCGCGACAATTACCTGGTGGGTGAACTTCAGGCTAAACAAGCTCTCAAGGAAGCCAGGAAAGGCAACTGGGTGGTCATCAGCGGCCCGGAAGGCATCGACGTGGCCCGTCAGAAGACCGAAGGTGCGCTTCGTATTCTTAAACCCTATATCGATTCTGGCGAAATCAAAATTGTTTCTCACCAGTGGCATGACAACTGGCGTCCCGAGTCGGCTCTCAAGCAGATGGAAGACGCTCTCACCAAGAACAATAACGACATCCAGGCTGTCGTTGCGAATGAGGAAGGCCTCGCGCTTGGAGCTCTCAAGGCGCTGACTGAAGAGGGGCTCAACGGAAAAGTCTGGATCTGTGGTGAAGACGTTTGGCCTGAAGGCGCTCGCTCGATCGTCAAGGGCGACATGGCCATGAGCGCCTGGACGGATCTGATTCAAATGGGTCGCGTGGCAGCAGAAGCAGCGGACGCACTCATCAAAGGGCAGAAGCCTCAGAGCAATGACACAATAGACGTCGGCGGAAAGAAAATCCCCGGCATGCGAATTCAGTCGCGTGTCGTCAACCGCGAGACACTGCCCGAGTTCCTGAAAGTCACTGACTGGTTGAAACCGGAAGATATTGGCCTGAAGGTCGAGTAGGAGCGGGAGTGGTGGAAATGTCTGTAGCGCTTGCCTCCTCCAGCAAGCAGGGTGCCGCCGAGTTGTTAAAACTTGACGGCATCACCGTCGAGTTCGGTGCCACCCGTGCTTTGAATAATGTCAGCTTTAATGTCGCCGCCGGTGAGGTCGTCGGATTGATGGGTGCCAACGGCGCGGGCAAAAGCACTCTCGCGAAAGTCATCGTGGGAGAAATACCTTGCGGCGCTTATCGCGGCACCGTCACTTGTGACGGCAAGCTGGCGGCTTTTGCGGATGCGCGTGACGCGCACTCGGCGGGCGTGGCGCTCGTTCACCAGGAAGGCGCAGTCGTACCTCATCTCACGATTGGCGAAAACGTAATGCTCACGATCGAGCCGTCTCGATTTGGCGTTATCGACTGGAAAGAGCTTTATTCCAGAGCCGATGCCGCCATGCGGAGGCTGGGTCTCGACATTGACACCAGGCGACCGCTCGCGGGGCAGGGTGGCGTCGCGCTGATGGAGCAAGTTGAGATTGCTCGCGCGATCGCCAGCGGCAGCCGCGTATTTGTGTTCGACGAATCGACTTCGGCGCTAGGCGCTGACGAGATCGGTCTTCTCCTGGACCGGATGCGCGAACTCGCATCACAGGGCGCGGGTATAATCTTTATATCCCATCGTACGGACGAGATCCTTAAAGTGTGTGATCGCGTCGTAATACTACGGGACGGTCGCGTAGCGCTTGAGGCCGCTCGTTCAGAACTCGATCAGGGGGCCATCGTTCGGGCGATGCTCGGTGGTGCATTGGCAGAATCCGAGCGTGTCAACGAGAATGGCCGTGCTATCCAGGGGAAAGCTGCCGTTCGGCTCCGCGATTGGCACCGCGCGCGCGCATTGGAATCACCGCGCGATGTCGGTCCGATTAGCCTCGACGTCCACGGAGGAGAAATCATTGCGGTTTATGGCCCTCTTGGCGCAGGTAAAACGGAGTTTGTCGAATCTCTCTACGGCTTGATGCCGGAGCTCACGAGCGGATCTGTGGAGCTCGCAGGGAGCGATTTGAGGCCACGGAATCCACGTGACTCGATTTCTCAGGGCGTTGCCTACGTGTCCGCGGAGCGCCAGAAAGACGGTCTGGTCCCGCATCTTTCCGTTGTCGAAAACATGATGCTTGGATGGCACAAGGGAACTCCCCGCAAAGGTTCAATCGTCAATCACGAGCAGTCAAAGGAACTCTGTCGGTCATTTATCCGCGACCTCGCAATTCGCACGCAGGGTCCGGACCAGCCGATTAGTAATCTAAGCGGCGGCAACCAGCAGAAAGTATTGCTCGCGAGAGCGCTGATCAACGAGCCGCGGCTCGTTCTTCTGGACGAGCCAACACGTGGCATCGATCTTGGCGCGAAACAGGATGTATATCGCCTTATCAGGAACGTCGCAGCAGCCGGGACGGCCGTGCTTTACGCCACGATGGAAGAGGACGAGGCTTTGGAGCTCTCGGACCGCATTCTTGTGCTGCGCGACGGCAAGATCGTCACGCTCCTGAACACTAGAGACACAAACCGTCATGAGCTTCTGGCTCTGGCCGGCGGTACTGTAATTGAGAAAATGGTGGAACAGCAATGAAAACGAATGTAGCTAATCTGAAAGGTGACGTGGTTATAATCACCGCTCCAGAGGTGAAGGCCTCAACCCCAAGCCGTGCCAATTCCGTCATATCGATCCTGCGTTCGGCTGCTGGCTTGCTCGTTGCCATCGCTCTTGTCTGGCTGGTCTTTTCCGTGCTGACCGACGGTGTGTTCGTCAGCGATCGAAATCTCAGCAATTTGATGCGCCAGACCGCGATCACCGCCATTGTCGCTCTTGGTATGCTGGTCGTAATCGCTCAGGGCGAGATCGATCTTTCCGTCGGTTCATTCATGAGTCTCTGTGTGACGATCGTTGCCACGATCGAGGCAAGTGGTATGGTCGCCCCTTGGGTGACGATCTGTGCCGCGCTTGCAATGGGCGTGTCAGTTGGCCTTTGGAACGGCGCTTGGATCGCCAAACTCGGCCTGCCTTCTTTCGTGGCGACCCTTGGCTCGCTTATGTTGCTTCGCGGCTTGGCCCTCGCCCTCTCTGGCGGCAGAACGATTTCCGGCATCTCGGACAGTATCCGCTTCTTCGGGGACGCTTTCGTAACGGGTCCTGCTCTTTGGGCGTTCATCGCTATAGCAGCGTTGGTATCCCTCTGGCCGCTCCGCTCAATCAAGCAAAGTGATCATCCGCGGAGTGTGATAGTTCGTGTTATGCTTGGCTTCGCTAGCGTCGTCTTGCTTGCCTGGGCAACGATTTCCTATCGCGGTCTTCCGATGCCCGTATTTATTACGCTCACAGCTGCCGGTGTCCTCTCGTGGATGCTCAGCAACACGGTCTGGGGCCGTCATGTCTACGCGGTCGGTGGTAATCGTGCTGCCGCGAAGTCCGCAGGCATTCCGATTACCAAACATTTGGTGACCTCCTTTATTCTGATCGGAGTTTTGACGGGCATCGCAACTCTGATGTTTGTAGGCCGATTGGGGTCCGCGCCACCTGAGTCAGGTTTGTTTCTAGAGCTGAACGCCATTGCCGCTGTGGTTATCGGCGGGGCGAGCCTCTACGGCGGAACCGGCAAGGTGTCCGGTGTACTGTTGGGTGCACTGCTAATGCAGAGCTTGGGCAATGGTCTTTCACTCTTGAACGTTCCCACTGCCTATCAAAACATCACGAGTGGTATCGTCCTTCTGCTCGCTGTATACATCGACGTTCTTTCCAAGCGCGGAGGTAAGCTATTCGCACGTCCCTGATTAAAGTGGTCGCAGTTTCCCTGTTGCCTGTGGCGCTCGTCGCTTACGGCACAGGATACGTGGTCAGCAGTGCGCGTAAAGGGTCGCGCGCGCTGCGACAACGGCTCAGGCGAGATTGGCGGACCTTATCATACGGGCCGCTGCAAGTCCGAACGCCTCCTACCTGGGGTGATTTCGAACCGACCGTCGACGGCATGCTTGTCCTCCACAATCGGCCAGCCAAGATGAGAGTCGACGGCGACCTTGTCTGGTACGGATCCACGATCGAGATAAGGTTCTATGCGCCCGGCGAAAAACGCGCAACGATCGACAATGCCTCTCGATCTTGGTGCCGGCAATTGGGAACGCCGGCTTCGTCGATCATTGCAGAGCTGATAGTCGCGAATGGTGTTCGGCCAATCAAAGAACGCGAAGCACTCGCTGTTTTTAAAAAAGTCCGCCTCGCTGGCAGCTCGTCTTCGATCGTCTGGCCCAGGCCAGGCAATGTCAACATTGCTCTAAGGAGCGTTATACCGAAGCACGATTCGAAGATAGCTCGGGATTTCGAGACATTTTAAATATTCGTTGCGGATTCTGCGAGTTTTGATCGGGTTCGGTTCGGGGCAAGGACGTGAGTCCGAGCGCCTGGAAGTCAGCGATCCAACGCGCCTCGTCGTATCCCAGCCAGTTGAGCGGAGTATCCCATGCAGGATCTTTGGCGTTTGTCGGCAACTGAGTTAGCCAAACTGATCAAGACGAAGCAAATTTCAGCGAAAGAGTCCGCAGAAGCGGCCCTTGACCGGCTTCATGCCGTCAACCCAATGATTAACGCAGTCGTGGATCATCGTCCTGACGACGTAATGAAACAGGCAGAGGCGATAGATGACGCTATCGCTCGGGGTGACCAGTTAGGTACTCTCGCGGGCGTTCCGGTGACGACGAAGATCGGCGCGGATCAGGAGGGTTATGCCACGAGCGACGGCATGCGGCTTCAGCGGGGCAATCTCGCGCCAGCAGATAATCCCGCCATTGCCAACCTGAGAAAGAGCGGCGCTATTCTGCTTGCCCGTACGAACTGTTCGGCAGTTTCCTATCGGTGGTTTAGCACGAACCTTCTTCACGGAGACACCAAGAATCCCCACGATCCAGACATCACACCTGGTGGGTCGTCGGGAGGGGCAGGGGCCGCCGTCGCCGCGGGGATTGGCCAAATTGCTCATGGCAGCGATATAGCGGGTTCGATACGATACCCTGCTTATGCATGCGGCGTGCACGGTCTAAGGCCTAGTCTCGGTCGGGTGCCGCATTTCAATCCATCGTTTGGCGGTCGGACGATCGGCGGCCAGATTGGGGCAGTCTCCGGACCTCTCGCAAGGACAATCGCGGACCTGCGTCTGGGGCTGGAAGCGATGTCGGTGCCGTGCCCTTACGATCCCTGGTATGCCCCTGTGCCGCTCGAAGGCCCGGCGCGTCCGAAACGCGTTGCGCTTAGTGTTGACCCGGATGGTCTTAATCCGAAGCCTGAAGTGGTCTCTGCGGTACTTAGAGCCGCGGATCACCTCAGTCGCGCGGGATGGATTGTCGAGGAGGTGCGCGATACGCCTCCTCTGCGAGAGCCCGCCGCCCTGCAAGCACGCCTTTGGTTGGGCGATTGCTATGAAGCCCAGTTGGAGGCTGCTGAGCGCGAGGGCGATCCAGGTGCGCTCGCATGCCTGGTTGGCATGCGGGAGAGGGTCTATCCGTTCGATCTTTCAGGGACTTTGATACGTCGTGACGAGATAATTCGGACTTGGTTTGCTTTCCTAGAAAAATATACCGTCGTTCTTATGCCTGTATCGGGTGAGCTGCCCTTCAAGGACAATCTTGATCTAGAAAGCCAGTCTGAGCTCGAGCGCGTTTGGCATGCCCAGATGCCGCAGGTAGGAATTCCATTCATGGGCTTGCCGGCCTTGAGTATGACAACGGGCTTCGTGGGTCGTATTCCAGTCGGCGTCCAGTTGGTGGCAGCCCGCTTCCGTGAGGACTTGTGCCTAGCAGCGGGAGAAACCATCGAGGCGGCAGGTGTAGAGATCGCTCCTGTTGATCCCGTACACTGAGAACGGAGTGATTGTCGATGGCAGCCCGCGGTGCGTTCAAAAGGTACCCGGTCCTCTCCTCTCGATCGGTGATGCATGGAAAAAACCAAAAGTCGCTCCAGGAGAGATTGGTCAGCTCCTTGGTGATCATGGGCCGCGCGGACATAGTTCTTTCTCCCGAAGCCCGCGATATCGATAAAGTGCCATCGCGCCGAGGATCAGTTGGCTGCAAATGCGGTCGAAGAAAACGACAGGTGAAAGTTTGTCCGCATTAGATAGATTTTACGCCGGCCCGTTAGCTATGGTCGGCGCAACTGGTTGTTACGTCGCAAGCGACACGACGATGAAGCTTGCCACCGCGGGACTTCCCTTATATGAGACCCTGGCTTTACGAGGCGTATTCGCAACTGCGTGTGGGGTGCTGCTGGTCTTTGTAACAGGGCAGGTGCGCGCGATACCTGGCCTCATTGATAGGTGGGTTCTGACGCGTAACGCCTTGGAGCTGGCCGCAGTAATTTGTTACATTGATGCGCTGGTGAACCTGCCAATCGCGAATGTAATTGCGATACTCCAGATAACACCGCTTGTCGTCCTCTTGGGGGCGAGAATTGCATTCAAAGAGCGACTAGGTGCCGCTCCCATGGTATGCATTTTGCTTGGTTTTACTGGAGCTGTCATGATCGCCCACCCGACAGGCGAGGGCTTGTCGTCATACGCGCTTCTCGCAATTGGCACTGCATTTCTAGGTGGCGTCCGCGATATCGTGGGCCGGATGGTCCCGGTTAGAATCGCAGGGCTCGTCGTCGCACTCGGCGCTAGCATTATCGTCTTGATCGGTACTGCGGCAATGCATCTGATAATCGAACGCACCGTCGTGCCAAGCCTAAAACAGGTCAGTCTTCTGTCCGGCTCGGGATTCTTTTTGTTCGGCGGCCATTATCTGCTCTTCAGTGCCTATAAATCAGGTCCGATAGCTGTCGTTGCTCCTCTGTACTACCTGGTAGCCCTCTGGGCGATATTCGCCGGTGCTCTCTTTTTCCGTACCGTACCAGATGCATTGGCGATCGCGGGAATGGTTTTGGTGGTGCTCACAGGGGCTGCCATCATAGTATTTGATCCGAAACACAAAGGCAAACGATCGGCGCGGGTCGATTGATCTCGTAAGTCGAAAGACGTTATTTCTGCGGTAGGATCAACACCGCGTACCTGGCGCATAGGCGTCGTATCATGCAAATCTCGTTGATAGTTCAATGGAAGGCCGAGATAATCATCTGACATCAGGATTGGGGCTGAGACTGCTTCTTTAGGGCTTCGCAGAAATCGCTGTCGAGAGCGGCATTATTGCATGGACCGGAATAAGCGGGGGGCGAGTTTCAAATGTTTGATTGTGCGGTTTCAACTTTCATACGGACGGATTTCGAGCTTGGTGTTCGTAGCATGCGATTACCGGCGCTGCATCCGATCTTAATTTCAGTTGTCTTATTTGGCAAATTTGCGTGATCGCAGCGATGTTGCACTAGGAAGCGGACCCCCATTAGCTGATGCAATCCATATCCTTGTCGCAGCGAGCTTGAGCTCGACAAGGTAGTTGTCAGCGCGTCGATCATATCGAGTGGCCAAGCCGCGCATCTGTTTGATACGATTGAAGAACCGCTCGACGAGATTACGCTGACGATAGACCCAACGGCTAAAGCTGAAGGTCTGGTTGCGATTGGCTTTTGCAGGAATGTTCGCCCAGCATTTGCGTTGCATGGCGAAGTTGCGAATTGCGTCGGTATCATATGCCTTATCGGCCAGGATCGTTGTGCCGGGCTGCAGATCACTGGGCAGCTTTTCAGCCATAGGCGCATCCGCAGCCTGACCTGCCGTGAGTTCCAGCTTAACCGGTCGGCCATCTGCATCAAAGAGAGCATGGATTTTCGTCGTCAGGCCAACACGCGAACGTCCCACGCAAGGATCGGCAGGCCCCCTTCTTAGCATTGGCACCATGCTGGTGAACGCGAACGCAGGATGAATCGATCATCACGATATCTCCGTGTAACGCTTTGAAACCGCGTCAAGAAGGCGATCCCAGACACCTGCTTTACGCCAGCGGGAGAACCGATCGTATAGCGTTGTGCGCGGGCCGTATCGTTCGGGCAAATCCCGCCACGATGAACCGGTCCGAATCCGCCAAAGGATGCGGTTTATCACTCGACGAACATCGACGCGTTCAATCCCACGGGTGTTGGTCGGCAGAAGTGGCGCGATGACCGCCATTCTTCGTCGCTCAATTCGTGACGGCGCATGGCAATCTCCTTTTACAGAGATTGGATCACATACCATTATGAATATGAACCCCGTTTATGGGGACACAACCTAGTAGATTTATAGCCGCCGATGGCATTTTCTACTCCGGTGCGTTTCCCATATCCGGTAAGGTTTTTCCATTCCATCCGACGGCGTTCAGCAATTTTCCGGCTATGCATATGCCAGTCATGTTGATCTGGTGGACCTATGCTCAATGCGATTACAGGTGATGGAATTTAACCAGGCGATCATAACGCTAAACATCGCTCGTAAATCCCGCATCGACCGGATCGTTTATCTTTCGGTATTTGCTGCCGATCGGGTTGTGAGTATGTCACACTTTGCAGTTAAGTCAGGGGCCGAGAGGATGCTTAAACAGATGAACTTCAATACCACGATCCTTCGACCGACTTATTTCATGGGCAATGAGCACATGATAAAGTACGTGATCCTCAACCATGGGGTTTGCCCTCTGTACTCCTATAGCAGTTTCGCATCTGAACTTATGTCTGCGCAGCAAGCGCCAGGGTATACTCACTTCAACTTGCAAGCTTGCCCGGATGGGGCTGCCACCAGATGGCGGCCTCATTTTCGCATTTCATTAAACCATTCCATGACAACGGCGTGATGTTCAGCTTGGCGCTAGGCATTTTGAGGGTGTTGGTGAATAGTGGGATGGATTTCTTACATCACTTGGTCACCAATTCGAACACGAGTTGACGAATCCAGCGATGAGCAGGATGTCCATGGGTACGTTCGTGCCATATAAGCTCGATTTGGAAGCGTTCGAATAGCCAAGGGACATCTATTGCATCAAGCGGAGGCATTTTGCCCCGCAGCAAGCGCCGCGGGACTAAAGCGACAAGATCACTCTTCGCGACGATCTCTGGAACTACGAGGAAGGAGGCAGCGGAGGCCACGATTTTACGTTGGCGCCCGAAGGAATCCAAGGCCGTATCGATTGGTGTTGAAAAGCCGCCGCCCGAGGGCGAGACTATAATCTGCGCTAAATCTGAGAACCCCTCTGCGGTTACCCCCTCGGCTATACGCGGATGTCCCTTTCGTCCAATGAGAGTGTAAGTTTCCTCAAACAGGTGCTGGGTATGAATTTGAGCATGCTCATTTTCGGGCGTCGCGATCGCCATATCTACTTCGCCGTCAGCCAATCGCTGATTAAGTCTTGCCGGGTTGAGCCGATGCACTGCAACGCGCACCGCTGGCGCTTTCTCCTGTAACGCTAGTATGAGCGGTGTAACAACGACCGCTTCAATGTAGTCTGTACAAGCAATCGAAATGGTCAAGGCCGCAGTTTCGGGCGAGAAATCCGCATGATTACGAAGCGTTCCTCTAAGTTGCTCCATTGCCATTCGGAGCGGGCCGATCAGATCCAAAGCCTTGGCTGTTGGGATCATTCCCCGATGCGCGGGGATCAGCAACTGATCTTCGAACACGTCGCGCAGACGATTTAATTGCGCGCTTAGTGCTGGCTGGCTCAAATGCAAACGAGCTGCTGCCTTGGTGACGTTTCGCTCTATGAGCAAGGCTTCCAGGCTCACAAGCAAGTTAAGATCGACGCGCTTGATATCCATTGTATGGATTGGAACTCACAACTTAATCGATTTCACAAATACTGCTCGGCAAGCCAATTTGCAAGCGCGGTGGTCACCAATCGATGTACTCCGCTCAATTTGGAAAGGAAGTTTGCATGTCAAATGAGACAAGACCTCTGATTGTGATTGCGGGAAGCCTGAGCAAGCAAGGCAGGAGCGTTTCCCACTCGCTTCTTCAAAGCGGTCGTTATCGTGTCCGCGCACTGACGAGACGAACTGACTCACCTGAGGCTGTCAAATTGGCTAACGCAGGTGCAGAACTAGTCGCCGTCCCCCTTGCGGGGGGGAGGAAGGATGAATTCACCAAAGCCTTTCTGGGCGCCAATGGTGCATTCCTGCTGACGCCGGGTGTGGTGCCACCCGAAACAACTGAATTCGAGATCGGCAAGGAATTGGTTGATGCAGCAACCGAGGCAGGCGTCAAGCACATCGTATTCAGCTCGCTGGAAGACGTACACACGATTACTCAAGGGAAAATTCTCGCCCGCCATTTCACGGAGAAGGCGCGCGTCGAGGCCTATATTCGGGGTCTGCCAGTCACAAGTTCGTTTATTGAGCTTGCATTTTTCTACACTAATCTTCTTGAATATTATCCGCCGCGTCTGGACGGTGATACATTGGTGTTTCCAATCTATTTGCCAGAATATTTTCCAACTCCCTTTGTCGACCCGCTGACAGCGACCGGTCCTGCGGTTCTCGAGATATTCGATCATCCCTCCACATACGCCGGTCAAACTCTGCCAGTGATCGGAGACATTATTTCCCCTGCCGAAATGGTAGCTACGTTCAGTCGTGTCAGCGGACAAAAGGCAGCATATATCCCGGCTCATACGTCAGAGGATTTTCGAACGAATTTTCCGCAATTCAGCCAGGACTTTGTCCACGAGACAATGGAAATGGTCGAGTATGCAGTTCAATATGGATACTTTCGTTCGGACCGCGACATTGAGTGGAGCCGAAAGAACAATCCAGACACCCTGAACTGGGAGCAGTTTCTGAGAAACACCGGTTGGGATGGCCAGAAAAAGGTGTTCGGTTTGTAGACGTGACTTCGGCTCTCTAGATCACGTCGGAATGGAAGAATGTGAGTTGATCCACTTACTTCACTGTGCGGGCAAGTGGAAACCGGCTTTGCGGTGGACCGTTGCCGGTTTCCTGACACCCTTCCTATATTTTGCGATTAATTGAAAGTGTCACACGGGAACGCGCAAAGGACGTACCGTTTGCAGATGTCGAGTAATGATATAAACCGATGGTTGTGATGCGCGATAACTCAGTTCAGGATTGCGCGAATAATTAATCCAACAATGGATACTGCGGCGACGCCGACCAGCCATAGACCGATGAAATAACCGGTTCGAGAAATAAATTTATTCATGTCATGTTGTTCCTACTGCTACGGCAACTCACCCCATTCACCCGGTCTGGCGGTCAGGGGGTAACGCTGCTGATCTCATTGAGTTTACTCAGTCGTATGTGCTGTCGAGATGAGATCACCTCTTAAAGATACCGGTCGATAGAGGTATTCAATTGAATGGAAGACCGAAAGACTTTCCCGAATTATCCCACGGTTGGACCGGTTTGGTAAAAGCCATTATTCCCTCAGAATTAGGCACAACGTCGTGATCGTCGGGTGCCAGAACCCGGCCAATTCATAGCTTTTGTAATCCGGCGGACACACGCGTCTGAATTTGAGGGAAGATTGTCATTTCTCGAATGTTCGGCCAACCGTAGTGTGCCGCAAACTTATGAAAGGACGCATGATGGTTCTGAGAATTGCGATTAATGGCTATGGCCGGATCGGGAGAAATGCACTTCGGGCGCTTTATGAAGGGAGTAAGCGTGAGGCGATCGAAATTATCGCTATTAACGATCTTGCAAGTGCTGAAATCAATGCGCATTTGAGTCAGTTCGACACGACCCACGGCAAATTCCCGGGCGAAATCTCTGTTTCTGACGGGGCGCTTGTCGTCAACGGAGATTCGATAAAAGTTCTGGCGGAGCGTGATCCGGCAAAACTTCCGTGGGGTGAGTTGAATATAGACGTCGTTCTTGAATGTACGGGATTGTTCGCAAACCGTGCTGCCGCGTCGGCTCACCTCGCTGCCGGTGCGAAGCGGGTAATAATCTCGGCGCCGGCGGGTCGCGATATTGACGCTACCATCGTTCATGGCGTCAACGATGATGCTTTAAGAGCAGAGCATCGTGTCATCGCTATTGGATCATGTACAACCAACTGTCTCGCCGCGGTTGCAAAGCCGTTGAACGATGCGATCGGTATCGTTGCTGGAAACATGACCACGGTTCATGCTGTGACTAACGATCAGGTTTTGACCGACGTCTATCATTCCGATCCGCGCCGCGCCCGCTCTGCAATGGCGTCGATCATTCCAACAAAGACAGGCGCGGCATCAGCTATCGGTCTGGTTCTGCCCGAGCTGGAGCGTCGGCTAGATGGATTTTCTATTCGTGTTCCAACCATGGACGTATGCCTTCTGATTGTAAGCTTCGCCTGCGGACGCGAAACTTCTGTCGAGGAAATCAACGCTCTGATGCGTTCTGTTGCCAGCGAAGGACCTCTCCAAGGGATACTCACCCTTAACGATCTTCCACTGGTTTCAAGCGACTTCATCCACAATCCTGCTTCGGCGATCTTCGATACGACACTCACCAAAGTGATCGACGATGGCAAACACGCCACCGTACATGCCTGGTATGACAATGAGTGGGGTTTTGCGAACCGCTTGCTAGACAATGCCATACAGTTTGGTGAGATGCCTTTAGTATACCGCACGATTGCCAATGCGTTATAGCGCTTATTCCAAGCTGAACAGTTGAGCGTACTGGCGGCATATCAGTTATTCTATAGTGGCTTATCATGATTTGAGAAATATTAGAGCGCAGTGCGTTCTTTCGGACGTACAAAGCCGCTCTAACTTTCTAATTTTACGCGTCGTACTTTACAAAGATAGATTCCGATTTTTGCGCCAATTGGCGAATCGCAAGTCTGCGGAAGTATTCTGTGGAGGCGGCGAATTGCTTGAGGAGAAACCATGTGATGTTCGCACCCGGTAAACACTTGCAAATAGGATCGTTGATTTTTGATCGTTTTGATCAAATTGATCTGACAGGCCCATATGAAGTCCTTTCCGCTATTCCGAACGCCACATTCCACATAGGTGCAAAAAAGAAGCAAGTTGTGAAGGATTTCCATGGACTGCCATTAATGCCCACGATTACTCTGAGCGAAATGCCAAAGCTCGATATTTTGCATATTCCAGGAGGCCCAGGGCAGCAGGATGTGATGGAGGACGAGGAGGTCCTTGGTTTTATTCGCACGCAGGCAGAGGCAGCGACATACGTGTTTTCCGTTTGCACCGGTGCGCTTGTGCTGGGCGCAGCCGGGCTTCTGACGGGGAGACGAGCGACCACGCACTGGGCATCAATGGAAGTCCTTCCGCTATATGGAGCAAATCCAGTCAACGAACGCGTTGTTATTGATGGCAAGTGGATTTTCGCGGCGGGTGTTACTTCAGGTATAGATGGGGCACTGCGACTCGCCGCTATGGTACGCGACGAAGATTTAGCCAAACAGATTCAGCTTTATATGCAGTATCAACCGGAACCACCTTTCGATAGTGGAACTCCCGACCGGGCTCCTGCGCATATCGTTGAGAGGCAACGTAATGCAGTTGCTGACCTCACCGCAGCACGTATCGAAACGGCAAAGAGAATAAGAGAAAAACTCATTGTTGAACGGCGCCACGAAGGAATTAGCGAAAAGAAGAGCTAACGGCGATATCAGGATTTAGCTCCAATATTCTGAGAGCGACAGTTCAAAAGTCGGCCACGGAAGAGGCGGGATAACCCTGCGCCGGAGTAAAACTCAGCCACCTAATTAATCCTTTTGCTGCGACAGCAGGAAGGGGTAGGAATCTACACCTTGGAACTTTATCTGAGTGTTTGCCTGGTAGTCTCGGAAGGTATGTGCCGGCGACAGGCCGAGAAGCATTTCAACATATCGCGTGACAGGATGGCCAAGATCGCGGCCTATTCGACACCGCCGGGCTATCAGTGGCGCACACCGATCCGGCGTCCGAAGCTGGATACTTTTGTGTCGGCGATCGAGCATTGGCTCGACGACGATCTAAAGATGCCGCGCAAACCGCGCCATACCGCCAAGCGGTTGTTCGACCAGCTGCGTGACAAGTGCGGCTTGACCGGCGGCTACGCGATCATCAAGGATAACATGGGCGAGTGGAATCCGCGCCGCCAGAAGATAGCTCGCTCCGTGATCTGGCGCGCAGCGTCACGCTTAAATTCTTCTGTGAACTTCGATTTGCTCATGATACTCTTCCTGTCCCAAGCTTAAGAAAGAGGGCGTCGACAAATCTCGGGGCTATTCACACCTGTGTCAACAGATCGTAAGGTTTTTTCAATTAAGCTTGTAACTATCTTGCCTTGGTAAAAATCAAAAATCCCTCAAACTTAGAGCCTGAATCATATTGAACGTAACGATATCAGGCTCTTGCGATCCTTCTCGTGAGGGATCGGATACTTGCGATGTAGATCCACGCTTCGGAGGAAGAGATGGTTTTCTCGAAGTCTTTGGCCAGTCTGCGACACCGTCCCAGCCATGCAAATGTGCGCTCGACAACCCATCGGCGTGGGAGTAATTCGAAACCTTCAACGTGATCGGACCGCTTGACGATTTCCAGTGTAAACTTACCAACCTTTTCCAGCCTGCCTTTGAGCTTTGGTCCTGCGTAGCCACCGTCAGCAAAGATATGTCGCAACCACGGCCAACGTTTGAGAATGGTTTTCAAGACATCCGGCGCACCGTCTCTGTCCTGAATGCCCGCGGAATGGATCACCATGCCAACCATCAAACCGAGTGTGTCAACAACGATGTGGCGCTTGCGACCGTTGATCTTCTTCCCCGCATCAAAGCCTCGTATTCCGCCACTTTCGGTGGTTTTCACCGACTGGCTCACATGGGGATAGGCAGTGTCAAGTTGGTTATTGCATCTCGATCTTCCTCAGAAGTTTCAGTTCCAGGCTCGGGCTCGATGCTACGTGACATGGCTCATTTCGCAAAGCCTGATCAAACTCACATTCGGTCGCCGATAATCGCGGCTGCACCAATATCCCGCTTGCGGGGGCTGAGCCCGGGAGGACGGGACCATTCTATCGAGCGGCATTTAGCCAAGCCAGTCGTCGGTTCGTCACCCGGATCCGCCGGGGTTCATGAGGCCCCGGTAGATTACAGAAAGATTGAAGTCGTGTTGATGCTATGCGACTTTCACGATGGCGCCTTCGATCACAACTCCGGAGTTCACGTATTTCCAAAGCGCCACCAACAGCTTGCGTGCCAGCGCGACAATGGTCGTTTTCTTCATACGCCCTCCATTGCGCTCAACACGTGCCCTGAACCATTTCGCCAGTGTCGAATCCGGTTGGTGCCGCAACCATAGCCAGGATAGCTGGATCAATGTCGCCCGCAGCCCCGGATTGCCCGCCTTCGACAGCCCTTGCTCTCGATTAACCGAACCACTTTGCCAGGGCGTTGGCACAAGACCAGCATAAGCAGCCACCTGACGACGGTTATCAAATTGTCGGAACAGTCCCTCCGACCAGAGAATGTTCGCAAACTCCGCGCCAATTCCTTTGATCCCAAGCAGCATCATGACAGGCGATGGCTTGATGCTATCCGTGGTTTGCGCTGCAATAAGCGCATCGCGTTCATCCTCTATGGTCCCGATCTGACTAATGACCAGTTCCAGCCGATCCAGTTCCCGGAGGATCTGTGCCTTCATGTGCGACGGCAATATCTGTCCGTCTCCCGTTCGCAATTCTTCCAGCCGCTGGCGCCGATTTTTATGAAGGGGCTCGTAATCGGTGATGCCCTGCGAGAATAACAGGCCCTTGATGCGGTTGACATGCGCGACGCGCTCCACCATCAGCGCATTCCGCTCCCGGCCGATCCGCCGTCGGTCTTCATCCTCGCGAGAGATATCCCGCACCATTGAGCATACACGGGGCTCTCCTCTCTTATACGCCATCAGTACCCGCAGCAGCGTCTCGCCGTCGACGCGATCGGTCTTCACATGCCGCCGTTTGCGCGGGGTTGCGATCGATGCCGCATCAACGATATGGCTCTCAATATCTTCTTTCACGAGAGCACGGTGTATCCAGAAGCCATCAAGGCCCGCCTCCTGGATGGTGATGATCGGCCAGGCCTGCCCGGTCCTGGCCCGGCTCCTTTCCTGCAGCTTCGAGAACAGAGCGAACAACTCGGCCATGTTGCCGGCCGCAATGGAATATTTCGACATCTTCTCACCGTTACCCGGCAACAAGGTTGTAATCAGCCAGGTTGAGCGGGAGAGTTCCATCGAGACAAAAATTGCGGCAAGATTGGTCTGGATGGCGGTGGCGGATTTTTCGGTCTTGAACATCGGAACCTCTGAACAAAGTGGTTGCTGGAACGACCATTCATTCTGCAAAAAACGCTGGCCGTCATCCACCCCATGGGATCTATCGATCACGCCAGCGGTCGGGCTGGACTGCTTTCCGGTCAGCTCGCGCGCAGCCATAACAAGCGTGTTGTTGAGGGCCCGCAACGTGCCTTCATCCCTCCACCGATAGAAGTATTTCTGCACCGTGGAAAACGGTGGAAAGTCCGTCGGCAAAAGCCGCCACGCACCACCCGACGAAGCTATATAAAGAAGTGCGTTAACTACCTCACGCAGGTCTGTCTTTCGATGACGTCCAAGCCGTCTGGGGGCTGGCACCAATGGTTCGATGATGGACCATTCAGCATCTGTTAAATCACTTGCGCAATGTGAATTCCGGCGTTCATACTGTCGGCGAGCGGTTTCAGTCCAGGCCATCGTGATCTCCATCGTATGTCAGAAATCCGATTGAATCATAACCTGCTGAAATCGCTCAACTGAACCGCGCCGGCTTTGCCGGAGACCGTTTGGCTTAAGTTATGCGGCCATAGCTGGTGCGTCCAGCATGGCGTAGTATCGTTCTTCGGCCTCGGCTGGCGGTATGTTGCCGATGGGCTCCAGAAGGCGGCGGTTGTTGAACCAATCGACCCATTCGAGCGTGGCGAACTCCACGGCTTCGAAGTTGCGCCATGGTCCTCGCCGATGGATGACCTCGGCCTTGTAAAGACCGTTGATCGTTTCGGCGAGAGCATTGTCGTAACTATCACCAACGCTTCCGACAGACGGCTCGATGCCTGCCTCCGCCAGCCGTTCGGAATAGCGAATGGACACATATTGGGCAGATTCAATCGGTCGTCGCAACACCCACCGATTGGAGGTTGTTATGATGGTTCGCAAACGAGCAACAAACCGATGCACACGAGAGAAGGTGCGCTCCCCTGGGCGTCCATCTGCATGGCAGCGTGAAGAACGGGGCCGTTTCTGGCAAGCTATTGCCTTGGGGCGCACAAGTGAGGAGGCTGCGTTGGATGCCGGAGCATCCGCCCCGCTCGGTCCACGCTGGTTTCGGGAGGCAGGCGGAATGCCACCAACACATATGGCGCCATGGGCAAAGCCCCGAACAGGTCGTTATCTCTCATTTTCGGAACGTGAGGATATTGCGATAGAGCTTGCCAAAGGAGTTGGCATTCGCGCTATCGCGTATAAGCTTGGTCGCTCACCGAGCACAATCTCACGAGAAGTCCGCCGTAATGCCGCCACTCGGAGCGGTCGTATGGATTATCGACCAAGCACAGCGCAGTGGCATGCTGACCGCGCGGCACGGCGCCCGCGAGTAGGTAAATTGGCAAGCAACCTACTTCTCCGCCAGTATGTTGAGGAGCGTTTGGCTGGTAAGGTCGCCAATGGAGACGGCGTCGCTTTTGATGGCCCTGTGGTGGTATGGAAGAAGCGGCGAGCGGTTCACCGCCAGAGCCGCAGGTGGTCTATGGCCTGGAGCCCCGAGCAAATAGCGCGCCGCCTTGTGATTGACTATCCAGAGGATGATACGATGCGGATTAGTCATGAGGCGATTTATCAGGCCCCGTATATTCAGGGACGCGGTGCGTTGCGCCGCGAATTGACTGCTTGCCTGCGAACCGGACGAGCGTTGCGTGTTCCACGCGAACGATCGCGATCCCGGAACAAGTCCTTTATCGGTGATGCTGTCATGATCAGCGATCGGCCTGCCGACATCAATGACCGGGCAATTCCAGGGCATTGGGAGGGTGATCTCATTCTGGGGCTTGGTAGTTCGGCCATCGGCACACTTGTTGAGCGGAGTTCACGCTTCACAATGCTACTCCACCTGCCACGTATGGAAGGTTATCAGCAGGAGCCAAGAGTTAGGAACGGGCCCGCGCTCGCAGGGCATGGTGCGGAAGCTGTTTACAAAGCCATTGTTCGTTCCATGGCAAAACTTCCGGAGCAACTACGTAAATCACTGACTTGGGATCAGGGGGCAGAAATGGCACAACACGCTAAACTGCGCGTTGATGCGGGGTTGAAGATTTATTTTTGCGATCCGCAAAGCCCATGGCAACGTGGATCGAATGAAAACACGAACGGCTTGCTGCGGCAGTATTTCCCCAAAGGAACAGATTTGAGCCGTCACACGGTCCGGGAACTGGATGCCGTAGCCCACTCGCTCAACACCAGACCGCGCAAAACGCTCGGCTGGAAAACACCCGCTGAAGTTCTCGACCAATTTCTGGCAATGCAGTAAAACAGTCCTGTTGCGACGACCGATTGAATCTGCCTTGCGAGCCGCGGTCGGAATGATGAACCAGCCCGCCACGTTTGACGGGCCGCCGATCATGAAGCGCCTGGTCGAGGGCATCGAGCACAAAGCCCGCATGGGCCGTTCGGCATGCCCGCCAACCGACGATACGGCGGGCGAAGGCATCAATGACGAACGCCACGTAAACGAAGCCCTGCCAGGTCGCGACATAGGTGAAATCGGATAACCACAGCATGTTCGGCGCGGGAGCGAAGAACTGTCGGTTCACCCGGTCTAGCGGGCATGGAGCGGACTTGTCCGACACGGTGGTTTTGACTGGCTTGCCGCGAATGACGCCTTGAAGCCCCATCATTCTCATAAGCCGAGCGACGGTGCAGCGGGCAATATCGTAACCCTCTCGCTGCAACTGCCGCCAGACTTTGCGCACGCCATAGACCTGGAAGTTCTCGTTGAACACCCGGCGTATCTCGACTTTCATGGCAATATCATTCCGTTCGCGGGCTGACAGGCGGTCCACGTCCGTGCGTTTGGCAACGACCTCATAATAGGTGGACGGGGCAATCGGCAGCAGCCTGCAAATCGGCTCGACCCCGAGCACCGAGCGGTGTGCATCGATGAAGGAAATCATCGCTTCAGTGGGCGGTCGAGCTCCGCCTGGGCAAAATACGCCGAGGCTTTGCGTAAAATCTCATTCGCCTGACGAAGCTCCCGGTTCTCCCGCTACAAAGCCTTCATCTTCTCCGCCACGTCACTCGGCAAACCTGCACGCTTGCCGCTGTCGACCTCGGCCTTCTTCACCCATTCATTGAGCGTATGCGCCGAGCAGCCGATCTTGGCCGCTATGGAAGATACAGCCGCCCACCGGGAAGGATGTTCGGCTTCATGATCGGCCACCATTCGAACGGCGCGGGCGCGGACTTCAGGAGAAAATTTGTTCGTCGTCTTGCTTGTCATAGACCCTACTTCTCACGAGTTGGGGTCTCCGGCAAAGCCGGCGCGGTTCAAACCCTTTTTGGAACAGGCTCTTAGGCAGTCGTCAGTCTTATTTCTTACCAGCGACTGCGAACCTCAGCCGCTGGTGATTTGACTTTTTATTCAATGATATCCGTCTTCGGCGCGAACCTTTCCACGAAAAACCCAGTATGCATATCCGGTATATGCGAGGATAATCGGGATCAGAATTGCGGACCCAACCAATAGGAACCGCAAGGAGGTGAAAGGGGCTGAGGCTTCTCGAATCGTTAATGAATCCGGGATGATGTATGGATAAAAGCTGATCCCCAGACCCGCATAGCTCAGAACGAATAGGCCTAGAGCTGCCAGAAACGGCCGAAGCTGTTTATTTTTTCTAAGCCCGTTTAACAAAAGATAGGCACATATTGCCAATAACAGCGGCACAAAGGATGAGAAAAAAGCGGTAGGCCAGCGGAACCATCGTTGAAAGTAAATTTCGTTAATAAACGGGGTCCAGATAGACACAATGCCGATCAATTGCATAACGGCAATCTAGGTGAGATTCAGCGTCAATCAGGATGAGACTCGCGCCGGGGTGTGACGGAGTGAGGGCGTAGCCCGATCGTAGTTATACCCCGGCGTGGCGCAGAATTTGGCGTCTCAAGATCGCGGTCGGTCCGGTACATTTGCGGTTTTCTGGATTGGAGAACCAGTTTGTGCCGGGTTGCCATGTAACCGATCATCAGATGAGACTCTTCATGAAGTACCGACAAACGCATTGTGTAGAGGTCGCCGCAGCAAAAGCGTCGATCAGCCGAGCTACGGCATACCGCCTCGACAAGGAGGTGCAACTACCATCTCAGAGCAAAGCGCCGCGTGGACGCCGCCGCCCTGATCCCTTGGAGCCAATATTCGAGACTGAAGTCGTCCCGCTCTTGAAGGCCGCACCCGGCATCCGTGCCGTCGCTGTCTACAACGAGATGCTGCGCCGACATCCAGAACTGTCTGAAGGTATCCGCCGCACGCTTGAACGACGCATTCGGTCGTGGCGTGCTGTCCATGGCGAAGCGCAGGAGGTTATCTTCCGCCAGACGCACGAGCCAGGCCGGTTGGGCCTTTCGGACTTTACCGATGCCAGCGGTCTTGGTGTGACCATCGCCGGCCAGCCGCTTGATCACCTGTTCTATCACTTCCGGCTTGTCTGGTCGGGCTTCGAACATGCCCATGTCATTCTCGGCGGAGAAAGCTTTGTCGCGCTGGCCGAAGGGCTTCAAAATGCTCTATGGTCCGTGGGTGGTACGCCGCTTTATCATCGAAGCGACAGCCTTTCGGCGGCATTCCGCAACCTCGACGCCGATGCCAAGGTCGATCTCACGCACCGATACGACCAGCTTTGCTCCCATTATAGAATGACGCCGACGCGCAACAACAAAGGCGTCGCGCATGAGAACGGCTCGATAGAAAGCTCCCATGGCCATCTCAAGAACGCCGTTCATGATGCCCTGCTGATGCGGGGGACCAAGGAGTTCGACGATCTCGGTTCTTACCGCGCCTTTGTCGACGAGATCGTCAGCCGTCGCAATGCTGCCCATGGCAAGCGTATCGATGCTGAGCGATCCCATCTGCAGGCGCTGCCCGAGCGCAGGACCACGGACTTCGAGGAGATTGTTGTCACTGTGTCCCGGACGGGCGGCTTCACCTTGCGCAAGGTCTTCTACACCGTGCCATCCCGCCTGATCGGCCACAGGCTACGAGTTCGCCTGTTCGACGATCGGCTGGATGTCTTCGTCGGCGGTACGCATCTGATGACGTTGCGCCGCGGACGCGGCCACCCCGACGGGCGACACGATCAGGTCGTCAACTACCACCACGTCATCCATTCCCTGCGCAAGAAGCCGATGGCGCTCCGCGGCCTCGTTTATCGCGACAAACTCTTCCCGCGTCCGGAATATCGCAAGGCCTTCGAAGCCCTCATCGAGCATCTTCCCGACAAGCAGGCTTGCAAGATCACCGTTGAGCTTCTGGCATTGGCGCATGACCGCGGTTGCGAGCGCGAACTTGCCAAAGAATTGGCCAGAACCCTGGATGCGGGCGATTTACCGGATCTGGCCGCCATGCGAACGCTCTTCGGTCCGGATCCAGCCAAGCTGCCGACCGTTCATGTGCAGCTCGCATCGCTCAACGGTTATGAGGCCCTGATCGGGACAGGAGAAGCCGCATGAAGAACGCTCACGTTATCGACGAAGCACGGCTCGCCATCATGCTCAACGAACTTCGGCTACCGACCATCAAAACGCTGTGGCCGCAATTTGCCGAGCAGGCGGACCGGGAAGGATGGCCAGCCGCTCGCTTCCTGTCGGCTATTGCCGAGCACGAGCTGGCAGAGCGTGCCAATCGCAGGATTGAACGACATCTCGCCGAAGCGCACCTGCCGCCCGGAAAGACCTTGGACAGCTTCGCCTTTGACGCGGTACCCATGATCTCGAAGGCGCAGGTCATGGCAATTACCGCTGGCGACAGTTGGCTCGCCAAGGGAGCTAACATCCTCATGTTCGGTCCGCCCGGCGGAGGAAAGAGCCATCTTGCTGCCGCTATCGGCCTTGCGCTGATCGAGAACGGATGGCGGGTCCTGTTCACCCGGACTACCGATCTTGTGCAGAAGCTTCAGGTCGCCCGCAGGGAACTGCAGCTTGAGTCTGCCATCGATAAACTCAACAAGTACGACTTGCTCATCCTCGATGACCTCGCCTACGTCACCAAGGACCAGGCGGAAACAAGCGTGCTATTCGAGCTGATCTCGGCACGATACGAGCACCGGTCGATCTTGATCACTGCCAACCAGCCGTTCGGAGAGTGGAACCGGGTCTTTCCAGATCCTGCCATGACACTCGCAGCAGTCGACCGGCTTGTGCACCATGCCACGATCTTCGAGATGAATGTCGAAAGTTATCGCCGCAGAACCGCGCTTGAGGAAAAACGCCAGCGGGGCCGACCGGCCTCGTTTGCGACAATCAGGACCTCAACGCTGTCTGTCGCGCAGCGGCAATCAGAAAACGAAGAAGAACTTGTCAACGGCAATCAGCATGATAATTTGATCCCGACCGCGACCTAAGAATCTCATCCAGATTGTCGCAAGCGTCTCATCCTGATTGTCGCGCTATAGATCAATGCAAGCAGCAGGACCGTCAGGGGCTTGGCCAGAAATTGGCAGCGTATTTGCACATATCCCATTGTCTTCAGATTAAGCCAGGTGGCTCCAAGCAAAGCATAACCTACTAGAAGCGCAACTCCGCATAAAAGCGAAAATGGTGTCAGCCAATCCCACGGGCCGCCCGCATAAGCATGGTTTTCGACGCTTATACCCTGAATGAGGGTGCCGAGCGTAATTCCCTGCATGATCGCGGCAAGCGATGAGCCCATCCAAAATGCGATGTCCCAAAAGTGCGAGCCTGGCCTCGTTCGCCAACGAAATTCAAAAGCAACGCCCCGGAAGATCAAACTGATCAACATAATTATGATTGGCAAGTAAAGCGCCGGGAGAACGATGGAATATACCGGGGGAAAAACAGCCATAAGGCCGCCACCTCCAAGTACCAGCCAGGTTTCGTTGCCGTCCCATACCGGTGCGATGGTGTTTGTCATGAGATCACGGTGTTGTCGTTCCGGGAAAGCGGGAAATATGATTCCAACGCCCAGATCGAACCCGTCGAGAATGACATAGGCAAGAACAGCAAAGGCAATGATCCCGGCCCATACGAGTGAAAGATCAATTTCCATGATGTTCTCCGAGGTTATTACTGAGCGCATGTGCTGTAATCATTCCCGCGGTCCTTATCGGTGCGGAACCAAGTTCGTGATCATCCAGTTCAAGCGGGGGACGTCGCATGAGCTTCAGCAGATAGACAACGCCTGCACCAAAAACGATAAAGTAGACGACGATAAAGATGACAAGGGATGTGCCAACGGCTGAGGCTGATATGGGAGAAAGACTGTCCGCTGTTCTCAATTGTCCGTACACGGTCCATGGCTGTCGACCAACTTCGGTCGTGTACCAGCCGGCAAGTACCGCGATAAAGCCCGATGGTCCCATGACCACGGCAAAGCGATGCAACGACCGCGAATTGTATAGATGTCCTTTCCAACGGGCCCAGATGGACCACAGACCAACCCCTAACATCAGGAATCCCGACCCGACCATTATACGGAAGGTAATGAACGGCATCAGCGCTGGCGGGCGTTGATCCCGTGGCCACTCTTTCAGGCCCTTTATTTCTGAGATGAGGTCGTGTTTCAGTATCAGCGAACCGAGTTTTGGGATTTCAAGCGCGAATTTTGTTCGCTCCGCCTCGTCATCTGGTATTCCAAACAGTATCAAGGGAGCGCCATTCTTGTGTGTTTCAAAATGCCCCTCCATTGCCGCAATCTTGGCTGGCTGCTGTTCCAGCGTATTGAGACCGTGCATGTCCCCGAGCAAAATCTGAAGCGGAGTTCCTAGTGTGGCCATCCACATCGCCATTGAAAACATGATGCGAACCTGACGGTTTTGATTTCCTTTCAGCAAATGCCATGCTCCCACGGCACCGACAGCAAAAGCTGTTGTCAGAAAGGCCGCCACCACTGTGTGTGACATTCGATAGGGAAAAGAGGGATTGAATACGATTTGCCACCAGTTTTCAGGTATAAATATACCGTTCGCATCTATGCTGAAGCCGGCGGGCGTATGCATCCAGCTATTGGCCGAGGTGATCCACGTCGCCGAGATCAGAGTCCCTAATGCGACCATGGCGACTGCGAACATATGCGCGCCATCTCCGACGCGCTCGCGCCCGAACAGGGCGATGCCGAGAAAGCCCGCTTCAAGGAAAAACGCCGTGAGAACCTCGTATCCCATCAGTGGTCCGATGATTGACCCGGCTCTGTGGGAAAGGACAGACCAGTTCGTTCCGAACTGATAGCTCATGACGATTCCGGATACGACGCCCATGGCGAAGGTCACCGCAAAGATCGTTTTCCAGTATTCGAACAGTTTCAAATAGGCCGGATCTCTCTTCCACAGCCAGAGACCGTTGAGAACTGCGAGGAAACTCGCGGTGCCAATGGAGAATGCTGGAAAAATGAAGTGAAAGGAAACGGTGAACCCAAACTGAATTCGCGCAAGCATTTCTGCCTGTAAGCCAAAGAATGTCATCGCCCGGCTCCCCGGAAGAAGCCCGCACTACCAACACAAAAAGTGCTGTCGAGTGAAAACGATCGCCGACAAGCGAATAAAAACACAAATCGTGAATACCACGGGTGAATTGAAGCAACAGTTTGCACTTTTGCATCTCCTGTCCAAATTGATATCGTTTGGATAGAAGGGTAGGCAAAAGGCTTAAAGGACGATGTTCCCTCAATTCAGGACACCGCAGTAATTTCGCATGTGATTCGCGATCACGCCCCGGAGTTTCCCTGACTAAAACGGCGGCGGTACTCCGTGGGTGTCAGACCAACGACACGCCGGAAGCGCGCCCGGAAGGTCACCGCTGAACCAAAACCGGACAGGAATGCTGTTTGATCTATGGACGTATCACTTTCCTCAAGCAATTCGCGTGCGCGATCGATGCGGGCCATGAGAAGCCACTGCAAAGGGGTCGTACCAGTCTGCTCTTGAAATCGCCGGGCAAAGGTGCGCGAACTCATATTTGCGCGCGCCGCGAGGCTATCAACGGTATGGGCACTGTCCAGATTGTCTCGCATCCATTCGATCAAGGGCGTCAAGCTGGCCAGAGATCCCGGCGGTTCGTGGCGGATGAATTGTGCCTGACCACCGTCCCGGTGCAATGGCGCGACAGTGAGACGTGCGGCATCGGCGGCGACTGACTGGCCGTAATCTCGTCGCACAAGATGAAGGCACATATCCAGTCCTGCCGACGCACCGGCCGAAGTTACGATACGGCCTTCGTCTACAAAAAGCACATTCGGTTCGACTGTTATGCAGGGATGAAGTCTCGCAAGGTCCTCTGCAAAACGCCAATGGGTAGCAGCGCGTCTCCCGTCAAGCAGACCGCTCGCTGCCAATATAAAGGCTCCGGTGCATATTGACGCCACTCTTGCACCGCGCCCGTAAGCTTTTCGTAGTGCACCGCTTACGGCTGCCGGAATGTCTCGAAACGGATATTCGCTTCCCGGAATTATGATCGTTTCGGCCTGCGCAAGGTCAGCCAAACCTTGTCGTACCTGCATGTCAAAGCCAGCCGCACGAATTGTGCGCTTCGGCGCACAAATCCTAACTTCATAAGCTTTGCTTCCATCTGCCAGACGCGCCATTGCAAACACCTGATAGGCGATGCCAAAATCCAGTGGCACCACGTCATCAAGCACCAAAACAGCAATTTTATGCATTGAATTCGGCTCCTGCCGGAAAATTGTAAACTGCTATTTGCCGTGGCTGTAATCAATCGTTTTTTGTCATTCCTGCCACTCACGTAGATTGTTTGAACGCGCTATTCAATAGGAATGTTCAAGACGAAGGAAACGACGATGACGGATCAAAGAAAGAATAAGACTGAAGGCCGCCAGTTACAGATTGGCATGGTCATTTTCCCCGGCTTTACGCTGCAGGACCTTGCCGGACCCCAGACGGCGTTCGGTCTCCATGCCAAAACCCATATAATCTGGAAGACCATGGAGCCCGTCCCAACAGATATGGGCGTCACCATGAATCCCACGATCACGATTGACGAAGTTCCCGACAATCTCGACGTACTGTTCGTTGCCGGTGGGGGAGGGACACCTGAAATCATGAAGGATCAGGAGTTCCTCGATTTCATTGCTCGCGCCGGAAAAACTGCCACCTATATAACCGCAGCATGCACGGGCTCTGTGCTTCTCGCAATGGCGGGATTGCTTGAGGGTTACCGGGCGGCCACCTATTGGCCGTTCTATGAGCCCCTGATAGCACTGGGTATCGAGCCAAGCTATGAACGTGTCTGCGTTGACAGAAATCGCATTACTGGCGGGGGTGTCACAGCCGGTATCGATTTCGCACTTCAGGTCATCGCGGAACTCAAAGGACAAGACGCGGCTGAGTTCACACAGCTTGTTCTCGAATACGACCCGCAGCCCACCATGAACTCAGGTCATCCCCGAAGTGCTCGCCCAGAAATTGTAGCACAGGTGAAGGGTTTATGGGGGCGAACTGACGCAGCCGTGAAAGTGGCGGAGGAACATATGCAGCGCCGGTCCCAATCGGCAAGGCTCGCTTCTGCCTGATTGAAGAATAGCTGTTTTCAACCTTAGATCATGGGTGCCGCTGATCGAACCGATGGTTCTGCGGCACCCCTCTCTAAGGCTCACAGCATGATATTTCGGCCAAGCACACAGTATGGCTAGCAATGAGGGAAATACGTCTTTTACTTTGCTCAGCCTTTAAGGGAGAAGCAGGGTGGATCGTGAGGTCCAACTTCATTCTGTAACGGAGGCTGTCTTCATAATGACCAGACGCATCATCAATGTTCCAGCTAACTCGCCTCTCTTTCCCAGTCAGGCCGAGTTCGAAAAATATGGATACTCACCCGCAGTAAGTGCAGGCGGCTTGCTGTTTATTTCTGGCCAGGTCGCACTAGAGCCGGATGGGTCCGTGTCTGACGATATTACAGAACAGATGGACTTTGTTTTTCAGAAAACGTTTGAAGTGCTTCGCTGGGCTGGCCTGACGAAGGACGATCTGGTCGAAATATACAGCTATCACGTGAACCTCCCCGAATATTTTTCTCAGTTTATCGCGGTAAAGGAAAAATATCTCACGTCATCCTTTCCCGCGTGGACAGCACTTGGTGTCGAAGCATTGGGTCTGCCTGAGTTGAAGATTGAAATGCGCAGTATTGCGGCTTTTCGTGATTGATCGGACAAAGCCAACCAAATTGCCACCTCCTCGTTTTTCCCTCGTGAGTCAACCATATCGCTCACCAGCGGCGTGTGACGACCATTGAATACGAAAACCATGATCTCCATTAAGGAACAGCCTATGAATGAATTTGCAGGTAAGCGCGCCCTCATCACTGGTGCTTCACGTGGCATTGGCGCGGCCATCGCATTGGAATTGGCTGAAAGAGGCGCAGACATCGCATTCACCTACGTCAAATCCACGACTGCTGCCGAAGAACTGGTCAAGAAGATCGAAGCAAAAGGTCGGCGAGCCTTTGCGATTCAGGCCGATAGTGCGGACGCATCAGAGATTAAACGCTCAGTCGATGAAGCTGCTTCAAAACTCGGTGGTCTGGACATTCTGGTGAACAATGCGGGGGTATTGTTCCAGGGGCTGCTCGAGGATATGCCACTGGAACACATCGACAAGATTCTCGCGGTGAATGTCCGGGCAGTGGTAGTGGCTTCGCAAGCTGCAATCCCATACCTTGGCGAAGGCGGCAGGATTATCTCGATCGGATCATGCCTCGCGGAACGTGTCGCTTTTGAAGCCGTGGCTGTTTACTCGATGTCAAAGTCGGCGCTTCTGGCATTTACGCGCGGTTTGTCACGCGAACTTGGCTCGCGAGGCATCACGGTCAACCTCGTGCATCCCGGGCCGACCGAAACGGAAATGAGTCCGCCAGATGCGCCGGGCGCCGCCGCGATGCGCGCGCAAATTGCACTTGGCAAATATGGTACGGACAAGGATGTTGCGGCTGCAGTTGCTTTCATCGCCAGTTCGGCTGCCCGGAACATCACAGGCACAGGGCTGAATGTCGATGGCGGCATGAACGCTTAAGCCTATCAGAAATTGCTCAACACAGGGCGTATCTTGAACTTTATGTGCAAAGGTTTGCGTGTGCGTTTCAGATATCTCCTGGTGGGCTTTTTTATAGAAGTGATATGATGAGTATCAGTCATTATCTCAAGACTATTGGTCGGGGCGCGCGGGGGGCTCGTTCCCTCTCTCGCGAACAGGCCGTAGACTTGTTTGCTCAAGTTCTGGACGGTACCGTAACGGACTTGGAAATAGGTGCATTTTGCCTCGCCATGCGCATTAAAGGTGAGACGCCGGAGGAAATGGCCGGCTTTCATGATGCGCTACGACTGAGCCAGTCAATCATACCCCTTTCCCCTTCGGGGCGGGCTACCGTCATATTGCCAAGCTATAATGGTGCGAGAAAGCTCCCTGTCCTG
Organism: Ochrobactrum teleogrylli; assembly: GCF_037482325.1. Lineage (NCBI taxonomy): Bacteria > Pseudomonadati > Pseudomonadota > Alphaproteobacteria > Hyphomicrobiales > Brucellaceae > Ochrobactrum > Ochrobactrum teleogrylli. The sequence goes on along the minus strand of NZ_JBBHKQ010000002.1, from coordinate 599,617 downwards.
ACGGCTCTACTCGGATTGCTCCTCGCCGAAAAGGGCATACGGGTTATTGTGCATGGATTGAATCACGACCCTGGACGAACGACAGTCGCGGAGACATTTTCGGCGCTAGGACTACCCCATTGTGGTCACGTGGACGATGTGTCTGACGGTATCAATTTTCTACCTGTCGATGTTTTCGCGCCAAAGCTTGCAAAGCTTTTGGATGTCCGCAAAACCATCGGTCTAAGGAACTCCGCGCACAGCCTGGTCAAAATCCTCAATCCCACTTCTGCGCGGGCGCTGGTCATCGGAAGCTACACGCACACCGCCTACGCGGAAATCATGTCTGAGACCTATCGACTGCTCGGCGCAGATGCGATGCTGCTGAGGGGGGTCGAAGGAGAATCCGTTACCGATGCAAGGAAGATTCAGCAGATCGATGTATTCGTTGCAGGTGCCCAGACGCAGTTGCAAGAAGCTGAAAAGACACCTCTTGTCGCTGCGCCGGAATGGCCTGACAATATCACCGCATCCGCCACTGCAAACTATATAGAAGAAGTTATGGATCGCCGCAGACCGGTTCCCGAACCTATTCTACGGCAAGTCACGCATATCCAAGATACGCTACTTGTCATCGAAAAGCAGGTGAAGCCTCCGATCCCAAACGGGTAGGACGTTATTTGGAAAGAGCTTCAAGAGTATCCCACAAATGGCACGAAAGCGTTGTGCAGAGTGCTACAATTCGTTGTTGGCATCAGAATGAAGATGCTTTTCCTTCAAAAGTGCCCTTTCCGCTCTGATGCGTTGCAATTGGGGTTGGCTCTGTCGACATACGACGCAGGCTCTGAGGGGGATGACCGAAGATGCGAAGAAATGCACGTCGCATTCTTTCAGGATCGGTAAAACCAACCTGACGGGCAATGACCTCTATCGGCTCTACGCCCCGCTCGACACGGACGCGGGCTACCTCCGCTCTTAAACGTTCCACGGCTTTAGCTGGTGTTTCTCCAGTCTCTGCGAGAAATGAACGTCCGAACTGCCGCGGGCTAAGATGTGCTACATCTGCAAGACGCTCGGTGGGTAGAGACTCTGTCAAATGTTCACGAATGTAGGTGAGTACGGTTCTGATACGATCAGAAGCCGGTTCCATATCCAGCATAGCCGAGAATTGCGATTGTCCGCCTGGGCGGCGATGATACACAACGAGCATCTGAGCCACGCTTTTCGACATCTCAGTGCCTAAATCCTCCTCGATCATTGCCAGAGCAAGGTCGATGCCAGCTGTAATACCAGCCGATGTCCAGAGATCGCCGTCTTTCGTGAATATGCGATCTCCATCCACCTTAATTTTCGGGTACATTCGTTGAAGCTGACCGGCGTATTTCCAGTGCGTTGTAGCCCGACGTCCATTTAGGAGGCCGGCGGCTGCGAGTAAAAATGTGCCAGTGCAGACGCTTGCAACCCGGCGTGCAGAATGCAGACTCTTATGAAATGTACCGTCGATTTCAAATCCTATCTCAGCGGGATTTATAAGTACGTCTCCTCCGGTGAAAATGATCGTATCGTATGGCTCCGAACGGATGGCCTCGGTCTGAACGGCCAAGCCTGACGAACTTCTAATAAGCCCTCCCTCTCTCGAGACAATGTGAAGATTGTACGGCAAACATTCATTCTGCCTGCTGGCGATTTCAAATGTTGAAAGAGGGCCGCTTAAATCCTGGATCTGGAATTGGGGATACACGACGAAAGCTACGTCCCGAGTAATCAATGCAGGCCCAGTGCTAATTGCGGCAATCATATTCATCGAGAACCTCTCCGCGCAGGGAGTCGTCAACATTCACATCTGCGGCTTGTTTCATCCCTATCATGAGTTCGCTGATGGTACATCTGCGCATGGCGAAAAAAGAGGGAAGTGCGTCATTTTCCCGCGTCTGTCGCTGCTGTATGAACAGCGAGACACAAATTTTGCGCGCACCTTGGAAACGATTTGTTCTTCGAAGCTAATGGATTTGCGATGGCGAACTTATTCGGATCGTCACCTGAGGCGGTAAGGGGCAAAGACAATAAGCCCGCCTTCCGGCCGGCTGTCGCAGCTGTGCCATTGAAGAGTTAGACAGGATTATCGCTGATGAGCCCGGTGAATATTGACGAAGAGTTCTCGCAGTTGCGGCGGATGCGATTGGCATCTGTGATCGAAGCCATAACACTCATATTGCTTCTTTGCATCGCAGTACCGTTAAAGCATCTCAATGGGTTTCCTATGGCTGTCTCGGTCATGGGGCCCATCCACGGTATAGCCTTCGTCTACTATGCGTGGACCTTTATCCAAACGGTGGCGGGTGGTGACTACGACCGGTTCGAGGTCGTCCGGATGGTCGTCTCAGCCTTCATTACTTTTGGTGGCTTCCTAAACGATCGCGCGCTTGCACGACGCCAAGCTACCCTACAGTCTTCAATATAAGGAAACCCGATGGACTACCTTTGGTTAAAAGCAATCCATGTTGCTGCGGCTATCATCTGGATTGGGGGCATGTTGACCGTTGCCATCACAACAACCGCTGTCAACGTTATGCCTGTAGACGTGTCCGAGGCGCGCCGAGGTGCATTCTTTGCGCGGATTCGTCGCTGGGATCGAAGGGTGACAACGCCTGCGATGCTGATGGTCTGGGCATTCGGGCTCGCGCTGGCGGTCACGGGTCAATGGCTGTCACAGCCCTGGCTAATAGTCAAAATTGCCCTCGTCATTGTACTTTCCGGGATTCACGGCATGCTATCGGGCGGTCTGAGACGTCTCACTCTTGAGCAGCAGCCACGCGGTATTGCCGCCATCCGGTTTGCTGCTGTCGGCATCATCTGCATCGTGATCGTCGTGGTAGGTCTTGTCGTCATCAAGCCGTTCTAGCTATTGGAGTCTTCTATGTTTTCTGGTCGAAATGAACCTCATGCATCGCAACGCACCATCCTATTGACGGGTGCAAGCCGAGGTATTGGCCATGCAACCGTAAAGCTTTTTTATCAAAGCGGATGGCGGGTTCTAACTGTGTCGAGAGCTGCTTTCGCCGGGGATTGCCCATGGCCAGGAGGTCGTGACAACCATATCCAGGCGGACTTGTCGCGGGCTGACAGCTATAAAACATTGGCAGCAGAAGTAAGTGAACGTCTTGGAGGAAGCGGTCTTTTTGCAATTGTCAACAATGCGGCAATTTCCCCGAAGCTTGAAGGCGGCGTTCGCATGGGCGTCTCCGATACTTCATATGAGGACTGGCTGGCTGTCTTTAACGTCAACTTATTTTCAGCGGCAGCATTATCCCGGCTTCTTTTGCCGGAACTCAAGGCGACCAACGGGGCAATTGTCAACGTGACATCGATCGCGGGCTCTCGGGTTCACCCATTTGCAGGTGTTGCATATGCCTGTTCGAAAGCAGCTTTAGCTGCGTTGACACGCGAGCAAGCTTCCGAATTTGCCCGTTACGGAATTCGAGTCAATGCGATCGCTCCTGGAGAAATCGATACGTCGATACTCTCACCAGGCACGGAAAAAATAGTCGCCGACCAAATCCCCATGCATAGGCTCGGTGATCCAAGGGAGATCGCCCGCGTAATCCTTTTCCTGTGTTCTGGTGAAGCGTCTTATATCAACGGTGCGGAAATCAATGTTAACGGCGGCCAGCATGTCTGACCAGTCTGGATGGAGGTTTGATCATCCGATGAACCCGCGACTGGTGATTGCTGTGTACGCGACGATATGCTGGACGCTGTCTCTTCCGGTAACATTTTTTGGTGCAACTTCTTGGATTCTTTACGGGTGGCATAATTGATAATAAATATTTCGTCCAAGATTACACAATATAATATAATTTAATTATAAATTCCAAAATGTATTAGACATAAATAAGAATAGCATTGATGTGGTGTGTTAATCGAAACGTACTTTCAGTTATGTCGACCAGTATTGAGATGTATTGATCGGACGAAGCAGGAGGAAATTGCATCATGGAAATCGAGTTGCGGCAGTTACGATATTTCATGGCAGTTGCCGATCACGGTGGTATGAGAAGAGCAGCAGATGCATTGGGCGTTTTGCACGGGACACTCAGCCACCGGCTGCGTGATCTGGAAGAAGAAGTCGGCGTTGCGCTTTTCTTTCGTTCCAACAAAGGGGTAAAGCTGACAAAAGCCGGTCAGGATTTTCTGCGGCGCATTCGCCGCGTCTTCAACGAAATGCAGGAAGCCTTCGATCAGGTCTATGCGGAAGGCGATGTGGAAACCGGAGAAGTCAGCATCGGCCTGTTTTCGTCACTGGCTTCGGGTTTCTTGCCGGAGCTCCTTTCCGAGTACAAGCATGAGAACCCCTCCATTCGGTTGAGATACAGCCAAGGCTCTGCTCTTTCGCATATCGGTGAAATCCGTTCCCTTTATGACAATCGCCAAGGGGGTTCTCGCGAACGAGAGATTGGCGTTTAGATAAATGGCAAACCTCAGAATATTTACTATGCGCCCACGAACAGAAAAGAAGCAGACCAAACCAGTAACTCTAAAAAAAGAGAAAGATCGCATTGGTTATGCGAGGGTTTCTACAGACGACCAACACCTTGATTTGCAGTTAAATGCGCTTCGATTGGCAGGATGCCGCAAAATATATACGGATCAAGGCATTTCTGGGAAAGTATCTAACCGACCAGGGCTTCAGGACGCGCTGGAGCAGCTTTCAGATGGAGACACATTGGTGGTTTGGCGTCTTGACCGACTCGGTAGGTCTCTCGTTAACCTCGTTGAACTTGTTAACAATCTTGGAATGCAGGAAGTTGAGTTCCAGTCGTTAACGGAGAGTATTGATACGACGTCCTCCGGTGGACGGCTAATATTTCACATCATGGCAGCATTGGCCGAGTTTGAACGTTCGCTGATCAGCGAACGAACCAGAGCTGGTATGGAGGCGGCTCGATTGAAGGGAAAGCACATCGGACGCCCGCGAAAGGTGAAAAGCAATGAGAGAAAGGAAATTAAAAGCGCGTTTATGAGAAAAACCTCAATTTCTGAGATTGCAAAGAAATACAAAATTTCACCGCGAGCCGTTCGAGCGATAGTCAATAATTCCAGCGAAATAGCTTAGATGTTTGATCCTAGGCTTTGATGCTACAGTCCTCTCTCACGAATGGAGGGAGGTACTTGTGCTGCCTTACGTCAAGACACAGAAGAACGACGACCGTGATGCAGAGGCGATCGCCGAAGCCGCAACTCCACCGCGTACGCGACCGCCTGTGCGGTGAACGCACTTCGCGACCAACCAGAACAGAAGCTTACTTTTGGAGCGCGGGCATGTCGTCGCACAACGGCATGCTCGACTACGATTCTTGCTCGGCGAGTTGCTGGATACCGATGCGGTCACACTGAGCCCGCGTATGGTGTTTCTTATAGCGCGACAATCAGGATGAGACGCGCATTGCCTCACGAGAAATGCTCCCTGATTGTTGGCTGTTGCCTCATCTGATTTGCTCCCGGCATTTGTGGGTGCGGAGCAAATCAGATGAGGTTGATCAGCGTGACGACGAAAAATGAATTGATTGCTGCTCTGGCAAAGCGCTATGCGGCTGGAAAGCGGCAGGAAAAATCGCAGATCCTCGACCAGTTTGTTTCGATAAGTGGAATGCATCGCAAACATGCGATGCGGCTGCTGCGCGGGACCGACAAGCAGTCGCAGTCGCGAAGGCGAGCGCAGATTTATGACGAGGCGACCCGGCAGGCTTTGATCGTAGCATGGGAAGCCTCCGACCGAATCTGTAGCAAGCGATTGAAGCCCTTGCTGCCAATTTTGATCTCATCGATGGAACAGCATGGCCATTTGAAGTTAGACGATCAGGTCCGCACACTTTTGCTACAGATGAGTGCGGCTACCATCGATCGTGCATTGAAAAGCGTGCGCGAAACAGCGGGCGGCCGTCGACGTCGACGTTCCGTTGCTTCATCGGCATTGAAGCGGAGTGTCCCAATTCGAAAGTTCTCCGACTGGGGTGATCCCGCACCTGGCTTCATCGAGGCCGATCTGGTGTCGCACTCCGGTCCAAACGCACGCGGCAGCTTTATTCAAACTCTTGTCCTTACCGATATTGCGACCGGTTGGACCGAATGCGCGCCTCTGCTTGTTCGCGAACAGAAGCTCTTGACGGAAGTTTTGACCGAGCTTCGCCGCGTAATGCCGTTCCCGCTGCTTGGCTTTGATACAGATAACGATAGCGTATTCATCAACGAGACGATCAGGGATTATTGCATTGATTCAGATATCGAATTCACTCGCTGTCGACCATATCGCAAAAATGATCAGGCTTATGTAGAGCAGAAAAACGGATCGGTCGTCCGCCGTATTGTTGGCTATCATCGGTATGAAGGTGTCGAAGCTGCGGCGACGCTCGCGGAACTTTATCGTTCGGTACGCTTGTTCGTGAACTTCTTTCAACCATCGTTTAAATTGCGGGGAAAGCAGCGAGATGGTGCGATGGTCAAGAAGCTCTACTCTTCTCCCGCGACGCCACATCAACGGCTTTTGTCGGATGCAAGGACGGCGGTGGAGGTACGCGACCGCTTGTTGCACATGAGTAAACAACTCGATCCTGTAAAGCTCCTCCGCGACATTCGTGCAGGACAACAGCGGCTTGCCGACATCGCGCACCAGGGAACACCTTCAACTGAGGCTCCCGATGTCGAGAGCTTTTTGCGAAGCCTGCGTATCGCGTGGACGGAGGGCGAAGTTCGTCCGACAGCGAAAGCGAAGCCAAAACCAAAACGAGAGCGACGGCGGCCTGACCCGCTGGTTAACGTCACGAATGATCTTTACAGTTGGTTTGAAGCTGAGCCATGGAGAACCGGTCGGGAGCTACTGGAGCGGCTTCAAACCATTCATCCAGGTGAATATCCTGATGGACTAATCCGTACGGTGCAACGACGGGTGAAAGGCTGGCGCCGCGATCGCGCGCATAGAATGATCTTCGGAATCGAACCTGGCGAAGCTGATCAGCTACCAGAGTTCACCGGAGGATAGGGAGCATTCTGCTGAGGCAATGTGCTATCCGTTTGGGAGCATTCTCTGATGAGGCAATACGAATCTCACCTAGATTGCCGCTGTGCACCGTCCGTCAGCTCGATGGCGGGAGCCTCGATATAGATGGGGACGGCATTGGAGCATACTGGACACATATCGGCCCCTCCGGCTGGTATGTCGATGCTGATGGAATGTACAACTGGCTCGATGGAGAAGCTGTTTCGAATTATGGTGCCGGAGCGGATCTTTCTGGCGACTCGATCCTGCTGTCGCTCGAAAGTGGGTATCCCTTCGCCCTTGGGGGAGGCTGGAAGCTTGAGCCTCAGGCCCAGATCATATGGCAACGCGTCGATTTCGACGACACATACGATCAATATTCGAGCATAGACTACGATGCCTCCAACAGCTGGACAGGACGTCTTGGCTTGCGACTGGAAGCCGATACGACGATCAACGAGGTGCCCGTCCAACCGTTCGTCGACGTCAACCTGTGGCATAATTTTTCCTCAAGCTATGCCACTCAGTTCAACGATGGCTCCATGACCACAAAGAAGGCACTTCGCTTGAACTGGGCGCTGGTGTCTCCGTCCAGCTTTCTGCAAATGTCAGCACTTATGGTGCTGTGCGCTATACAACCGGTCTGGATGGAGATAACGAACGCGGATTTGGCGGCAATCTCGGCTTGCGGGTCAAATGGTAGGCTGAGCGGATGAAGCAGCTCACGGCCTATGTCGTCGATGGGCACGAGGTTCGCATCCGGCCCGCACCAGTCGAGCGGCAATGGATGGATGACAGCGATCAGCGGTTTGCTTATCGCTGTTTGCCATTGAACATAGCGAATGCCCATGGCTGGGAAATCTTGTGTACAGGCGCTTTCTCTGCGATTTGGGACGGTCATCCGAACATCGATGCAGTGCATGTGAAAGCTAGACCGCTCGGCAGCACACCTCCGGCTATCAGCCATTTCCGTGGTGGAACCCTGACCTTCCATATTCCCTGCCTTTTCCAGACGGAACCAGGCGTCGATCTATTCGTCACGGGACCAATCAATCGACCGAAAGACGGCATCGCGCCACTTTCAGGCGTGATCGAGACCGACTGGTCGCCCTATGCCCTATACCTTCACTATGAACTGGAAGTTCACGCGTCCGAACCACCGCGTACACTTCGGGGTGGATGAACCATTTTGCCATATTTTTCCGCTTCAGCGCGGCAGCCTCGAAGATGTCACACCTGTCATCCGTAAGCTCTCCGACGCACCCGACCTTGAACGCGAATTCAAAATCTGGTCGCAGCGCCGAAATGCCTTCAATGCCGATCTGGCCGATCCAGCCTCGCAAGCCGCGCAAGAGAAATGGCAGAAGGGATATTTCAAAGGCAAACAGCCCTCGGGAGGGGCAGGTTCGCAGACACATTACAGTCGTCTTCGTTTGCGATCATTCAAGTAAAACGGAGCTGTGATCTGAGAAACGGTTCTGGCCTATAGGCCATCATGTTCCTTAACGCACCTTACTCTCTCCGAAGTATCTCAAATATTATTCTGTTGTTATCGGATTTACCTGCCATGCAAACTGCATAGGACTTTATACCGAATGATCGAAAATTGATCGGAAGCGAATAAGTCGCACCCATGACCCACGTGACACTATTACGTGATAGCGAAGGAGGAGTTGTCTTTTAACTGCTCAATTAGCCCCTCTTTGGGCAATGCTCGCAAGAAATAATACCCTTGGATTAGATCGCATCCTTCGCTGACCAGAAAATCCAGTTGTTCTTTTGTTTCCACGCCCTCTGCCACTACGGTGAATGACATCTCCTTTGCGAGTCTTATGATGGCGGACGTTAGGTTGCATTGTTTGGTGTCATTAGGAATATCAGTAATGAAACTGCGGTCGATCTTGATGGCGTTCCACGGCATTTCTCGAAGATAAGACAAAGAGGAATATCCGGTTCCAAAGTCGTCAACTGCGATAGAGACACCGATTGCCCTTAGCTCGCTGAGCAGAGACGCGACTTCAGCTTCCCTCTCGATATATGAAGATTCCGTGATTTCGATTTCCAGCTTGTCTGCAGGAAAACCCGTGTCGGACAAGGTCTTTTTCAGTACTGATGTAAAACAACCGAACCGTAATTGGCTGGCGGAGACATTAACCGCTATCCTGACCGGGTCGTATCCGGCCCCCAGCCATTCCTGCCCGTCTTGGCATGCTCGCTTCAGAACGTAATCTCCAAGGGCATCGATGAGGCCCATGCGTTCGGCGACGGGAATGAAATCGCTTGGTGGAACCGGTCCGAGCTCAGTATCTGTCCATCGGGCAAGAGCCTCAACGCCCCTCAGTTGGTGACTGACAGCATCGAACTGTGGCTGATAGTAGACTTCAAGCTGGTTGTTTGAAATTGCGTGCTTGAGTTTCAGGCCAAGCGTCATCTGCTTCTGGCTTTCCAACGTCAGCCTATCTTCATAGACTCCGACGGAGCCCCGTCTGGTTCGTTTGGCCTCATACAATGCTGCGTCAGCTTCAAGCAATGGATCACGATCCCCTTGCGGCGTCTGGAAACTGACGCCTATGGTTGCCGACGAAAAGACTTCAATACCATCATTGACCCGAATAGTCTGGTCCAACGTCGCTCTGATGCTTTCCAGAGTCCCCTCAATATCCGTTTGACCCGCAGTGTTGATGACGAAAGCGAATTCGTCGCCGCCGAGCCGACACAGCATGTTGTTTTCGTCGACGAATTTCTTTCGAACTTCTTCAAGTCTGCTGGCAATGACCCGCAGAACCTTATCACCGACGAGATGTCCATAGCTGTCATTCACATCCTTGAAATGGTCAAGATCTATAATGACAAGAGCAAACGGGGTGTCGTGGCGGCGACCAAGAAACTTGTCAAGTGCACGGCGGTTAGGTAAGCCCGTGAGCTGATCATGCAAGGCGAGATATTCCAATTCACGCTGGGCATTCTTCTGCTCCGAAATATCCGTCAACGAATAGACGTAAGTGGCCTTTCCTCCGACATCGTTTCCGGCCGGGGTTATCGAAAGGATACCGAAACGCCGCTCTTCCTTTCCAAACACAACTTCACGACGCCATTTGCCGTTTAGTTCCTTGGGCAAATTGATAGGTCTGCCATTAACCTGGGAGACTTGGTTCTCCAGATCAATGATTTTCGGCCGTGACGCGTCCATCGCGATATTCAGCATTCTCGAAAAGGCTGGGTTTGCCTTGAGAACGGTGCCTGTTTGATCGACAATTGCGAGACCCTCGGTCGAATTTCGAAAAACGGTATCCCCATGTCGTATATCTTGTTCCTTTTGGGCCATTTCCTTGATCAGGTCGGAACTGGAGGACACGAGGAGCCGCCAGCGAATGGTATCGCTCTGGAGATAATCGACGAAGGCTCTGCGTTGCCAAACCATGAACAAAGCCAAGGGCAAGCTGAACGTGAGAGCCGTCAGGATTTTCCCGCTCAGTCCACCGATCACGAGAGTTACGATTTCAGAATTGATGCCGAAAGCAATGAACGGAAAAACGACGCCGTCCAGAACCAGCACAAGTATAAAGGAGAAGAGATATATCGCTCCTGTAAGAAAGAGCGACGATACCCGTTTCTTAGTATGTTCGAAAATGAACAGCAGAAGCAATAACTCTGTGACGATAAGGACGCCGCCGAGAAGGATCAGCGGCACCGAAACCTCAAAAATCGCAGGTGGAACGCCATGTGGATTGATGGTGCCGTTCGTTGTCAAAATGGAATGAACAAGGAATGAGAAGCCGATATTGAAGATGTCGACCAGGATCACAAGCTTGACGAGGTGCCGAAGGATGAACGCATTTTTCTCGATCCAGACAAACATTACACATGTCATCATGAAGGCGCTGTAACAGACATTCCCCCCAGATATGACGACGCCATCGGCAACCTGCAGGGAGAATATGTTTCCGAGATAGCCGCCGATAAGCAGAACGAGAGCGATATAGATATAGAAATGAATTTGACGAAGCGGTCCTGAAAGGGTCGTGAAATAGAGAGGAAATGCCGAAAACGCGAGCAGTTGCAGGATCAGCACGTTGGTCATGAATGTTCAATCCGTGGCTAGGCGGCCAAATTGCAACGATGCGCCCCGTAGAAACGAAAGCTGCCCCTCAGTTGATTATCTGTCCCTAAAATACGTATTTGCATGAGTTAGGCAACAGGGGAGATTGCTTCTTTGAAAGCCAATCAAACCTATCCCCCTGCGATCTCGCTTTCTTTTAAGACTTTGTCTGCTATCTGACAGCGTATTGTCGTCGTCGTCGCCACCGTTACCCTGTCAAATCGTTTCGTATTCGCAATAACTTTCTCGGTGCGTCCAACGGGATAGCGTCCGGATACGAAGTGCGCCATAGCGGCCGCTCAGATGAAGACGAAGAGGATTCATCTGACGGACATTACGGAAACGATTGTGGCAGCGCTTCATGCAATAGCAGTGGAGGCGATGGTGGCGGTGGAGACTGACGGGCGGCAATAAAAAAAGCTCCTTCCGGAGCTTTAATTATTTCCCTTTCAGCATCCCGCGTTGTTGCCAGAGAGGGCCGACAATAAACACGAGTGGATGACAGAAGCAAAGCTGGAGCCACAGCCGTTGTCATCTAGCGCTCGTGGACAAAGGGTATCCATAGTTTGACTGCAGCGATTGCGACGAAACCGAGGTAGTATTCCTTGGTCTTGTCATAGCGGGTTGCGACCCGTCGCCAGTTCTTGAGCTTGTTGAAGAGGCGCTCGATCTGATTGCGCCATTTGTATTTGGCTTTGTCGTGCGGGATTGGTTGGCGTCTGTTGCTTTTTGTCGGAATGACGGCCTCGATATTGGCGCTGGCGATCTCGTCGCGAATGGCGTCAGCGTCATAACCCTTGTCGGCGAGGAACGCCTCGATCTGGTCGGAGATCATCCGGAATAACGGCGCGAAGCCCTGGGTATCATGCGTTTGTCCGGGCGTCAGGACGAAGCCAAGCGGTCGGCCTTTCGCATCGCACCGAGCATGGAGCTTGGTTGTGAAACCGCCGCGCGATCGGCCAAGTGCCTCGGTCTCTTGAGTCCCCTTTTTATGCCGACTGCACAATGGTGTGCCCGGACGACGGTGCTGTCGATCATGTCGGCACTTCGATCCCGTTCCACCAGTTCGGCCAGTGTCTCAAGCATTGCCTCGAAAACACCGGTCTCGACCCAGCGTCGATATCGGCGGAAGACGCTGTTCCACTTGCCGTATTCATCAGGCAGATGCCGCCATTGCGCTCCTGTGCGCGCCATCCACAGCATGCCTTCGAAATAACGCCGATTGTCCTGAGCAGGGCGGCATCCACGCCCACTTTCAGCAGGTAGAAGCGGACTGATTACCGACCATTCCTCGTCTGTCAAACCTTTCCGTTCGCCCAAAGCAGCCTCCAAATGGCAGCCTTGAATCAAAAATTGATTCCTCAGTCAACCTTTGTCCACGAGCGCTAGCCTGGTTATGAGATCAAACGACAGGCTTTCGGGTCAACCATCTGGATTTTGGTGGAGGTCCTGTGACATTCGCTTCGCAAATTATTCATAACAAGGGCCACAAGTATAATAGCTTCGGCAGGCCCTCTGGCAAAATTTCGGTTTGGGTTTACGTCAGCTTCAGGTAGATTCCGCTTGTCCGGTTCAGGCAGCGAAAATAATTCAGACTGGCAATCAAAGCTCCCTCCGACCGCTTCCTGCCCTGTTCCAGTCATTCAAAGACTGATTGCCAGTGGCCAGAGTTCATATAGCATTTCCAATGCAAGGGAGATCTGCACTTTGCATAACGCGTGAGGGGCTGATTCCATTAATCGCCACCCGTGATCTTTGATGGAGCGACATATCGATATGTCGCACAATTGCTAGATCGTCGGTAACACCGCGCGTACTAATTTCATTCTATTAGGCTAATGAAAAGTCTTTTAACAAAACTAGCGAAGGAAGATTTCCCCTTTTAACTGCTGTCTGACGTGCTAATTTTTCCGAGCGATCGAATTCGCAACTCTGTTTCAGCGCGCTCTCCATTTCGGATCAGTTTAAGCGCGACGCGCGACATCGTTTCTCGCTCTTCGCGCGATACGTCATTAAAAAGTATGTCATTCACGAATTGCACCAGGGGCACCACTTTTTCAATCGCTGCGCGCCCCTGATCGGTAAGCGTCACTAACACGCTTCGCTTATCGGTCTCATGTGGACGTTTCTTTAGTAGTCCGGCACGCGTCAATCTACCCACATCGGTCGTAACATGTGTCGAAGCGAGACCCAGTTCGTTTGCCAAAGCGGCAATACTTAAGCCCTCAGTTTCGCTTTGATAGGCGATGCACATCAGGATGAGGAATTGATTGGGGGTAACCGAAATCTCCTCCGCAAATGCCGTGCGCATTTCCGTGAGACGAGCAGCTGCGTGAACAACAAGATAAATCGAATGCCTGAAATCCCTGCACGAACCATCTTTGAGATGTTCGGCCAACGTAACGGTGGCAGGTGGAAAATGAGATTCTCTCGCATCGAATCGCTTCGGACTATTCAATTGCAGACCCCTGTTCGACGTTACAAATGATCTGCGCCCCTTGTACCGCCCTGGCTTCGGTGAACTAAATCATTGAATCCAAAGACAATAATCGCCTCTGCATTCAATAAAAAGACCATAACAAAAAAAATGAGCTCAGGAAACTCCATTCACTTGACACCTACATAAAATAGCTACATGATGTATATAAATAACAAAGGGAACTCGACATGGAACACCGAGAGTTAAGGGACCTCTTTGGTCATTTTCCTACTGGCGTTGCGATCGTGACGACAACGGACGCTGGATCGGAGAAGGTGGGCGTTACCATTTCCTCATTCAATTCCGTCTCACTCGATCCCTGCCTGGTGATGTTTTCGCTCACCAATGAGTTGAGGTCGCTTCCAGTCTATTTGGCTGCAGAAACCTTCGGCATCAATTTTCTGTCCGCAGACCAGACCGAATTGTCGAACCGGTTTGCCAGCAAAGGTGCCGACAAATGGCTAGGCACGAGACATCGCATGGGCACAACAAGCGTGCCGCTTCTTGAGGATGCGCTTGCACATATAGAGTGTGAGAAGTTCCAAGTTGTCGAAGGTGGGGATCACATGATCTTCATCTGTCGCGTCATCGCCTACGAAACATTCGAGAAATCCTCCCCGCTGATTTTCTTCAAAGGCCGGTACCGCACCGTCGAAGCCGCCTAATCTTTTCACTGCGTAACGAGAACATTACAATGCAAACTTCAGCACTTGCCGCCACCCAGGATATATTTCCCTCCAAGCCGTTGAGAACGGGTGAAAGTTTTCTGGCCGATTTACGCAGCACGCCTCGGCATATCGTTGTTGACGGCCGGGTTGTCACTGACCCTTCGTCAGATCCCGTTTTTGCTAATGCGGCACGTTCAATAGCCCGTTTGTATGACTTTGCAGCGGCGCCTGAAAATCGTGAGATTATGACTTATCCGTCGCCGATTGATGGCCAGCCGGTGTTACGGGCCTATCAGATTCCGAAATCCCATGCGGATCTGAAGGCAAAACGGATTGCTTCTGAAAAATGGGCTGAGCTGACTTTCGGTCTGATGGGCCGGTCACCAGATCACGTGGCAGGCTTTTTCGTCGGCTTCGCAGCCAAGCCCGAAGTCTTTGCTCGCGGCGGACAACGTTTTGCCGACAATGTTGTCCGTTTCTATGAACATTTGCGCGCAATGCATGCTTACGTCACCTATGCCATCGTGCCGCCGCAGATAGACCGCTCAAAACCTGCCAATGAACAGGCCGACCCGACGCTTTATGCAGGCGTTACGCGCGAGACAGCGGATGGAATTTATATATCCGGTGCACAGCAACTGGCCACGGGGGCAGTGTTTTCCGACTATATTCATCTAAGCTGCATTCACCCGTTGCGTCCCGGTGAAGAGAACTACGCCGTTTCACTTGCCGTTCCTACCACGGCCAAGGGCGTTAAGCTCTATGTTCGCAAGCCTTATACGATCAATATCGCTGATCCTGACGAGTATCCGCTGACGGCTCGCTTCGATGAAAGTGACAGTTTCGTCGTCTTCGACGATGTATTCGTGCCTTGGGAGCATGTCTTTGCTTATAAGAACCTAGAAGTGACATTCCAGCAATGGTGGCAGACGCCTTCACACGCCTATGGCAATCTTCAAGCCCAAGCGCGTTATGCAACCAAACTTCGCTTTTTGGCGGGCCTCGCCAAAAAGATGAATGAAGTGACGGGACATGACAAGAACCCGCCATTGATGGTCGTCATGGGAGAACTGGCTTCTTACGTCACGATAGTCGATACGATGCTCAAGGCGCAGGAAGTTGTCGCGGAATTCGATGCAGACGGTGTTCTCTGGCCATCGAAACCAGCCCTTCATTCCATCATGGCGCTGCAATCGGAAATTAATCCCAAACTTGTCGACATGGTACGCGAGATGACGGGCGCCGGTATGTTGACACTCCCCTCCAGCGACCGGGATTACACCATTCCCGACGCCGCCGCCGATATAGAACGCTATTATGTATCAGGCGCGACCAATGCGAAAGATCGCATAGCCCTCATGCGCTTGGCTTGGGACTTCATCGGCTCCGAATTCGGCAATCGACACCAGCAATATGAGAAGTTCTATGGTGGCGCATCACATCTCGTGAAGATGAATGTTTACCGTGGATACGATTTCAAGCGAGCAACCGAGTTGGTCGATAAGGCCCTGTCTCTACCGCCACTAGTCTAAGCTCGTATCCACCCGTAATTCCAAGGACAATAGACAATGAATCTCAATATTCGACGCGTACTGACCCAGGTAGATGACACCTTCGAAGAAGGCGTATCACGTGTAGATATACCGCTCCGTAAAGCCGCGGTAATTTTTATCGTCGAGAACCCTCTTGCTGGTACTAAGGGTGAAGACCTGAAGGCGATGATCGATGTCAGCCCCGAACTTGGCTTGCTCGTTGGGCAGAAGCTTGTCGAGGTTATGGGCAATTTTCCGGTGCAAGGGTACGGCAAAGGCGGTCTTGTCGGGCTTCGGGGTGAGGCCGAACATGCCAATGCATTGCTGACTACCATTTTTGCTAACCCCATTCGCGAACAGATTGGTGGCGGCGAAGCTTGGATTTCCTCGTTTCAGAAAATCGCAGCACCCGGTGCGTCGATCGACATTCCAATGAACCACAAGGATGACGTTTATGTGCGTTCGCACTATGACGGCATGACGGTAACCGTTCCCGGTGGTCCGAAGGACGATGAGATCGCAATCATTTTCTGCGCGTCCAGCGGCAAGCGCTTGAATGCCCGGGTCGGTGGCCTGACCCATGAAGAAGTTGAAGCGCGCAAGGCAAAGACTGCCTGATTACACAACGGGAGCTGGGAATGAAAACGGCCATCGTCAATATCGGACAGGTATTCACCGGAGATATCGAAAACCCTCTCCTGCGAGCAGAGGCCATATATATGGAAGATGGCCTTATTCAAACAGTTGGAACACTAGACAATGCTCTGCTCGCAGCCGCGGATGTCGTTATTGATGCTGCCGGAACCATTGCGGCACCCGGCCTCATTGATTCACATGTCCATATCACGTTCGGAGATTACACGCCGCGCCAGAAGACGGTTGGTTTTCTGGAAAGTTATGTTCATGGCGGCGTAACATCCTCGATCTCAGCGTCCGAAGTTCACACACCGGGGCGTCCTAAAGATCCTGCTGGTGTCAAGGCTTTGGCGTTGGCTGCGATGAAGTGTTTCGAAACTTTCCGTCCTGGTGGTATGAAAGTGCATGCCGGTGCACTCATCCTTGAACCAGGCCTCACCGATGACGACATCGCAGAAATGGCGGGGCTTGGACTAAAGCTGGTCAAGGCCGGGTTTGGTGCTTTCGAGACGCCGTACGATTATGTGCCGCTCATACAAAGTGCAAGAAAGCACGGACTGATCTCCATGGTCCATACTGGCGGCGCTTCCATTCCGGGATCATCAGGTATTTGGGCGGAACATTTGGTTGCCATGCAACCAGATGTTTCTTTCCATGTGAATGGCGGCCCTGTAGCGATACCTGAAACTGGCTTTGACCGGTTGATCCATGAAACCAATGTTGCAATGCAGCTTTGCACAGCCGGAAACCTACGTACGGCCTTGCTCATTGCAGACAAGATGGCCCAATCTGGCACGCTGGACCGCCTGTTGATAGCAACGGACACACCGACAGGTTCAGGCATCATGCCGCTGGGGATGCTTTACACTATTACACACCTTGTTGCTCTGAAGGGCATCGCGCCAGAAACCGCCTTTGCCGCGGCAACAGGCAATAATGCGCGATGTTTCGGTCTGAACTCGGGTATTATCGCTGCTGGGCGCGACGCAGATATCATTCTGCTTGACGCAGGTTCAGGCGGCTCACAGCCCGATGCATACAGCGCGATCATCAATGGTGATATTCCTGCCGTTTCCGCTGTGGTGACGGCTGGCGTGCCGCGCTTTGTCGGCGCGAGCCGCAATACACCGCGGGGCATTCGCGCGGTACGTACCGCCCATTCCAATATCGTGCAGAATTTTGATGGAGCGTCGCATTAACGCGCCCGCTTATCACTGGAGCAAGCCTCATGAAAATCGACGCCGTACTATTCTCTGAAATGACACCCGATCTCTCATGGGAGGATGAGTTTAATGCCTGGTACGACACCCATCACATACCCATCCGTATGAATGCACCGGGCTTCGTGGGCGCCCAGCGATACCAGAATACAGAGACCGGCGGATATCTTGCAGTCTACGATATGCGATCTCCCGGCGCGCTGAAAACATCGGAGTATACGGAGATAAAAGCAAACCCGTCTGAACAGACTGCGTGGATGCTCAAAAACGTGAAGGGTTTCACCCGGCACACAGGTAAGCTTCTAAGCTGGCAGCTGCAGCAAGGGATAAGCGATGCGCAATTCCTTGCATCCCCGTTCCTCTATGCAGTCATGTTTACCGTCCCCGAAAGCCGCGAGCGGGAATTCAACGACTGGTATGTTCAGGACCATGTTCCGCATCTGCTTAATTGCGATGCCTGGCTTGGATGCAGACGATACCGGATCGTCGACGGTCACCCCGAGCGATACACCCATTTGGCCTTGCATCATCTTCAGGATCTCTCCGCGCTTGAAAGCCCCGCACGGGAGGTCGCGCGTAAAACACCCTGGCGCAATGAACTGGCCAAAGAGCCATGGTTCAAGGGGCAATATCTCGTCTTTGCACGCCACGGAGAACGTTTCAATGCAGCAGACTCACATCCGTCGGCTGCTTGAAACGTAAAGTGCCTGTAGGGGCCCCAATACGCAAATTGGTACGAGGCATAGGTAAGAACTGAACATAACTAACATGAGAATGCGGCCGACCTAATGAGCTAGCCGTACAATTAACAATAAGAGGTGGAACAATGGAAATGATCAGACAGGCAGAGGCAGCACCATCACGAAAGCGATGGTTCATTGCTGGAATACTATTTCTTGCAGTGCTTTCAGCATTCTTCGACCGTATCAGCGTAGCGGTACTGTTTACAAATCAGGATTTCCTCGATGCCATGGGCACTGGCTTCAATCCGGCACTTCTAGGGCTTCTGATGACCGCCTTTGTGTTTGCCTATGGCTGTTCGGGCGTATTGCTAAGCTTTGTAGGCGATCTGTTCGGCCTCCGTAGATCGCTCGCAGTCAGCGCTACATGCTGGGGCATCTTTATGTTGCTGATGGGTGGGGCTGGTTCCTTCACCGCAATGTTAAGCCTACGCATCTTGCTCGGGGTTGTTGAAGGCCCGCAGTTCTCGATTACCAACTCGCTTGTAAAGCGATGGTTTCCAAAAAACGAGCAAGCGCGAGCAAACTCCATCTGGATGATTGGCAGCCCCCTTGGTTCTGCAATCGGTTTTCCGATCATGATCTATCTAGAAACGGTATTTGGCTGGCGGTGGGCCTTCTTCTCGCTTGCGGCGCTCAATCTGCTTGTCATTTTGCCATTAGTTCTCTTGTGGGTTCGTGATAATCCACCCAGTGTTATTCCGGTTCCCAAACAGCCAAAACAATCTCTCGAGAACCAGCCGACTTATCTATCTCAGGTCACGCTGTTCTATAAGGATTGGCGCTTCTGGATGTTGGTAATTTTTAATTCCGCGGCCCTTATCTATCTTTGGGGCTTGAACAGCTGGCTTCCAACTTATCTCACCAAAGCGCGAGGCTTTGATCCCCGTGCGACCAGCTTCTATTCATTTTTGCCGTTTTTTATGATGTTCCTGGGTGAAGCGACAGCTGCAATTTTGTCCGATAAGATTGGAAAGCGAGCGATTATCTGTTTTGTCGGTCTCTTCATGGCAGGTGCGTTGATGTACGTCGTATCCCAGGTTTCCGATGCACAAACGGCCGCTATCATCCTGTCGTTCAGTGCATTTTTCTGGGGGGCGTCCTTGCCGCCGTTATTTGCTCTCGCTTCTCAAATTCTGCCTTCTCGCGCGCTTGCAGCAGGGGTCGGTGCATTTAACGGCATAGGCAATGTAATCGGTGCTCTTTCTCCACTGGCCATTGGTCTTTTGATCGCGCAGACAGGAACTTTTGATGCAGGGCTTGGTCTTCTCGTCGGGGCCACGATGATCGGGTCGCTAGCAATGCTGCCGCTTGTTCGGCGTTATTAAGACTTGAACAACGACAGCTCCTCCACGTCGTTAACAACGAGGGGGAGCTCTAATAATTAGGAGTATTTTCGTCGACGACTCGGTTTCTTGACTGGCAATCTGGAGTATACATGGCCCGCTCGGGAGAGCGGGCCATGTCTTCAATAATTAAAAGTCCATACCTGAGCCAGCAGGGGCAGGTTGGATCTCCTTCTTGGGTTTTTCGGCAATCATGGCTTCGGTTGTAACTAGAAGGCCGGCAACGGACGCCGCGTCCTGAAGCGCAGTGCGCACCACTTTGGCGGGATCAATGACGCCCTGGGCGTAGAGATCGCCATATTCGCCGGTCTGCGCGTTCCAACCGTATGAGTGGTCAGTCCGCTCGCGAAGCTTCCCGACGACAACAGAGCTTTCCGCCCCGGCATTTTCGGCAATTTGCCGAACCGGCGCTTCGATCGCGCGACGCACGATATCGATACCGACCTTTTGGTCTTGATTGATAGCCGAGATATTGTCGAGTGCCGTGACCGCCCGCAGGAGGGCTACTCCGCCGCCCGGCAGAATGCCTTCCTCAACAGCGGCGCGGGTCGCATGCAGCGCGTCGTCGACCCGGTCTTTTTTCTCCTTTACTTCCACTTCTGTCGAGCCGCCGACACGGATCACAGCGACACCGCCGGCAAGCTTGGCGAGGCGCTCCTGCAACTTCTCCCGGTCGTAATCTGACGTGGTTTCTTCGGTCTGCGTTCGGATTTGTGCAGCCCGAGCGTCGATTTCGGTTTTAGAGCCTACGCCGTCAATGATTGTCGTACTCTCCTTCTCGATTGCCACTTTCCTAGCTCTGCCAAGCATGTTTAACGTAACGTTCTCGAGCTTGATGCCGAGATCATCCGAGATAACAGAGCCACCGGTCAGTACGGCAATGTCTTCGAGCATCGCCTTGCGTCGATCGCCAAAGCCCGGTGCCTTTACGGCTGCAATCTTCAAACCACCGCGCAGCTTGTTAACGACAAGCGTCGCCAGAGCTTCTCCCTCGACGTCCTCAGCGATGATCAGAAGTGGCTTGCCCGACTGGACCACAGCCTCAAGCAGTGGCAGCATAGCCTGCAAATTCGACAGCTTCTTTTCGTGGATCAGAATGTATGGATCTTCGAGTTCGACCCTCATCTTGTCCTGATTGGTAACGAAGTAGGGCGATAGATAGCCTCGGTCAAATTGCATGCCTTCAACGACTTCAAGTTCCGTTTCGGCAGTTTTGGCTTCTTCGACGGTGATGACGCCGTCGTTACCTACCTTCTCCATCGCTTCCGCAAGATAGCGCCCGATCTCTTCGTCGCCATTTGCAGAAATCGTACCGACCTGCGCGATCTCAGAATTGCTGGTAATCTTGCGCGCATTTGCCTTCAATTCCCTGACGACGGCATCGACCGCAAGGTCAATACCGCGCTTTAGGTCCATTGGATTCATACCTGAAGCAACCGCCTTTGCGCCTTCCTTGACAATCGCCTGGGCAAGAACGGTGGCAGTGGTAGTACCGTCACCGGCAAGATCATTAGTCTTCGAAGCAACTTCGCGCAGCATTTGCGCGCCCATGTTTTCGAACTTGTCTTCCAGTTCAATTTCCTTGGCGACAGAAACGCCGTCTTTGGTAATGCGTGGGGCACCGAAGGATTTGTCGATCACGACATTACGTCCCTTTGGGCCAAGGGTTACTTTAACGGCATTGGCAAGTGTGTCGACCCCACGCAGCATGCGTTCCCGGGCGTCAGTGTGAAACTTGACTTCTTTCGCAGCCATTTTTTAACTCCTCAATAGGCAGCTATCTGACTGATGGATTGAATTGATAAATTTTCGCGTTAGGCAGCTTTTTTCTGCTCGGCCGCATGCTCGATAATGCCAAAGACATCGCTTTCCTTCATGATCAAGAGTTCCTCACCATTGATCTTTAGTTCTGTGCCCGACCATTTGCCAAACAGGATGCGATCGCCAGCCTTAACGTCAAGCGCCTGAATTTGGCCAACCTCATTTCGAGTGCCGGCGCCTACCGCGACGACTTCGCCTTCTTGGGGCTTTTCCTTCGCCGTGTCAGGAATGATTATCCCACCTTGGGTCTTTTCCTGCGAATTAACCCGGCGGACAAGAATTCGATCATGAAGCGGTCGAAACGACATGTTTTCCTCCGTTGAGCAAAAAAGATGACGTAGCTCCCCCGCCCGGACCGGATCACCAGTCCGGGCGGGTGCAAAACCTCCTTGGAGCATCTTGCGCGTGATGATCTGGTTTAGCGATTTCCTGATTTCAAGGGGGGAGACGAGAAAAATTAGCATTCGCTGCTGAATGCTGCCAAGGCACTGGTAACGAACGATAAAATCATTTTCCTGTTGAATTTTTCAGGAAGCGGAGCAACATTTATTGTCAGTCTTTGGCTATCTTGAAACGGAGATGAATCATGCGATTTTCATCGGATCTGGAACGTCAGATGCACGGCTATGGCCTCACCACCGCCCACATACTCTATCGAATTCCCGATTTCGAATGCGTTTTGCAATCTTATGTCTGGCAAGACTACGATCTGGCGCCGGATTTTCCGGAAATGCACCGCTTTCTGGATTTTTGGCAGGCCAAACTTGATGGCCCGTTACATTCCGTGCGCTACACACATCAGCGCCTGATTGGGCCAAACGAATGGCGCCGCGTTGATGGCGAATTCAAATTGCACTGAGGACTTAGACGGGAATTGGGCTTCCGCTTCCCGGGAATACAAAGGTAGCTCAGATGAAAATCAAAGAAATAACCGCTATTTTGGGACCCACCGACGAGGCGCTAGCCGCAGCAATTAACGCGACTGGAGCATCATCAGCAGAGCTTGCCCAAGCTTGGGCGTGGATCAATGCTGACGAAGCACTCGTCAATGACGGACGTTCACTACCGTCGGGAATAATCGCCGATCTCATTGATATTCTGGAGGCGGCTAACGTAAGCGACGAGGAGTAATATAAGTACATTCCTCAGTGCAGTCCGCACCGTTACGTCTATGTGACCAGTCATCCACTGAGGGCTAACGGCAAGCCAAAACCTTACGGCTAGAAAGGAGAGTACGATGAGAACCGATTTGTTTGAAAAGCCAGTTTCCATTCTTGTTGGCCTTGGCCTTCCGGTCGAGGTTCGCAATGCGACTGAGGCCTACCGGTTTCTTTCAGAACAGCCCGCGTCACTCCGAAACCCAGCCCATAACATTGCACTAAAGGCCTGCGCGGCCGCATTGCGCGGTGAAATTGACCCCGAAACGGCCCGGGGACTATTTGTCGCTTTCGCTAAAAGGCAAGATCTGCTGGTTTCAGCAGATATCGACCCCGCGATTTCTCAGCGCCGGCAGGAGAGAAATCCGCATGTGTGTTGAATTGATTTCGTGGTCACTCGACCAGAGAGGCTTACTGATCAAGGGTTTTAAGATCTGCGGCATATCGCTTCAAACAGAAGCCCCGGCCTTCGGGGGGCGATAGCCGGGGCTCGCGCAAGTTGGGTTGCCATCGGTCTGGAAAGCCTGCGCAAAGGCATGAAATAGGGGAACAAGGACAGTGGTCAAGGGTAAAAATGCACTGCCTGGTATAATCGGCTAGCGCCCCGCGTGCCAAATCATGGCAAGCGCAACCAGTGCCAGCACAGATGTTAGAATAGCTTCCCCTAAAATGATCCAACTTATTTGCGTCTCTCCAATGCACAAGCTGCTGCAGCTGTTCCGAGGATGGCGCACGGGTCCAGCCATCCGCCTCCGCCTGGTGCCCGTGCTGGCGTATCCATCGTATAGGTTCAGATTTCTTAGAATTTAATTGTCAGCCCCAGGATCGGCCCTTTCTCGACGACGTCGAATTCGAATATAGCTCTAGTATCTTACAAACGACGATCTGAAAGGTGATTGTTATGACGTTGATGTGCGCTTCAAGTTGAACCGGTTCCCATTGGCCATATTTCAAAAACATTAAAAGTTGTGTAAAATAATTAAAATATAGAAGTAAAGTATCCACAATTATCCGTTATTGACGAAAGGTATCGTTTGATTTTTACTGGCGTGACATAGCGAAACTGACAATTATTCCTAATGTCTAGGAGGATCCGGGACATGGCCGAACTTCGAGAAGATGAACGCGCTGATGCTTTGCAGTCTAGCGACAATGTCGATTGGATCAGGAATGTTTCTGAGACTGAAGAGTTCAATCAGTTCGGCTCGATTGCAGTCTTTCAGGCTGGCTTTGGGATACCTGCTGAAACCGCACGTATCTACGAGACCAATGCGCCAGTGAGTGTCGGCGACGATCCACAACCCTCCGAGGATACGTCTGCTGATGGGGCCAACTCCAGTATCCCATTTACCGCCTCCCATGTCTCGGTTGGCGGGGCGGCTACCGACGTAGATGACTTGGTCCAGGGTGGACCTGGCGCGGACTGGCTATGGGGTGACGGTGGTGATGATATGCTCTTGGGTGGCGAGGGCGATGACTACCTCGACGGTGGAACCGGCAACGATTTTCTGGATGGCGGGGGTGGCCGCGACTCGCTGAACGATGGCGACGGAGACGATATACTCCTTGGTGGCGATGGGGCTGATGTCCTGTACAGCTATGACGGTGATGACTATCTCGATGGCGGCAACGGAAATGACCGGCTTGCAAGTTTTGGAGGCAATGACGTCATCCGTGGCGGCGACGGGGACGATTGGATCGATGCCTCCCGAGACTGTTTCGTGGATGGGGGCACCGGCTACGACATACTCGCGATCGAGTTTGGCAAGTCGGAGACCCCGATCGTTTTTGATGCGGCGAGCGGAACGACTGCTACTGGGCTCACCTTCCTCAATATTGAAGGCATCTCCTCTCATGTGGCCGGCGACCAGAACAACCAGCTTCTTGGTTCCGAGGCAAGTGAGGCATTCTTTTCGTCATCCTCTGGCAATGACGTGCTTGACGGTGGGAGCGGAAACGATACCCTCGTCGATCAGGGCATTTTGCATGGTAGTGGAGACGATCGCCTTTTCGGTGGCGAAGGTAACGACAGGCTTCAGAATGATGGTGGAGGCGGTTCGGATGAGCTCACTGGCGGTCCCGGCGCAGATACGTTCTCCTGGTTCCTGATTCCACCATCTGGCGAGGGCGTCGATCGTATTCTCGACTTTGATGGTGCAAGCGGCGACAGGATCGAGTTTTCCGAAACCGCGCAAGGTGTTACAGGAATAGACGACTTTGACGCTTTCCTTGCGGCGTCACGCGACGTTGAAGACGGTGTCTACATCTCCTTCAATGGCACTGATGATTTCGGCATCCTCGTCGAGAATGTGTCGCTCGCGGACCTGGCGGCCAGCGACATAGTCTTTGACGTTGGCGGTGCGTAAAGAAACAATAAAGCCATTATCGAGCAATCCCTCTATGATTAACTTGGTTGCAAGAAGCCGGGTTGGTTAGAAGGGGCTTTCAATCCGTGCACTCGGTCCAATGCCGAAGGCCCCTTCGGCATTTCGTGCTATCAACGGCAGAACCTGAGCAGACCGCGTGCTAGACTGGAAATCAGCACATCTTAATAGCAAGGTCAGCAGTTTGGACATCTACCGGAATCGATGCTCTACCGTGTGGTTTACTATGCTAATTACAATTGGAAAACTGTTCCATGGTAATCAGTCGCAAGGCAGAAAGCCGGACCTTATTGGTGTGGAAAACGTGACCAAATACTACAATCATTTTTTAATGCTTTACTTATTCGACATACTTCGACAGCAATAAAATAAAATCAAGCTGTCGATAGATTAATCTCGTACAAGTGCTCCTAAATAATGGTCAGACTCCTTTTTCTCCTTCTTGGTGCGCGCGCCTTAAAGCCCATGTGGCGACTTCTCATGGCGGCGGGTATCGTATGGATGCTCCTGGGCATCCTGATCCTGTTCGATCTTAGCGATGGAAAGCTCTCCGTCTTTCTGGACACGCTGGCTATTTTCCTCATAGTCGAAGGATTTGTAGAAATCATAGCCGCAGCTGCGCTCGGTTTGCGCCGTCACTGGATCGATGCATTGCGGGGAGTGGCGTTTCTATTTGCCGCCTTTCTCGTTTTCAATGTGCCATGGGACAACAATATTGGTGCCGCGATCGTTTTTGGAACCGCGTTTCTTGTCGACGGATTGTTCCGGATTGGATCGGCTTATGTTTTACGTAGCCCGCGCTGGCGCTTTGGAATAGTGGCTGGACTGGTTGAATTCGGCTTGGCGCTTATGATCCTTTTTGCATGGCCGGTTCCGCACTTGCTAACGGTTCCGTTTTGTTTTGCTCTACTCCTGATAACGTCGGGCTATGCACTTGTGCGTATGGCGCTCCCCTTGCGACGTCTACCCGACGGCGCCTCAATAATGTCGCTTCCTCTCTATGCAGCGCGGAATTGGCAGGGCGGTAAAATCCATCCCATAGTCGCCGACGGTACAATTGTCGAAAAGGACATGATCCTCAACGTCTATGTTTGGACCGCAGTGGGCTCGGTCTCAGATCCCCAGCGTCGGCTCGTTATCGACCGATATGTTGCGGCCGTCGACCAGAAAGGTGTTATTTCCACGGGACATGCAGCGCTTGAAATGCCGCCTGATCTTTATGTGAGCCATTATCCGGCGGATGATATCGATCATAATCCCGACGATTTCCGTGCACTTCTTTCGGCGAGGCCCGAAAACGATGTGCCTGGCCGTTTCAATGCATCTCTAAAAGAGGAAGCTGCCGCTTGGTGTATGCCGGATCAGAAGATCAGTTTTAGCCGGTTTAACCCGCAGTCGCTGCGAACATTTTGGAAGGCTTACGCTCGCGATAAAACCTACAATCTGACCGCACGCAATTGCTCGACGACTGTCATTCAAGCGCTTGACGCCGCAATCGAAGGCGCCGGTGATACGGGGAGACTTTGGCGCGACGTATTCCGTATAGTCAGCGACCCACATTTTTGGTTGATGCGCATTGTCCGAGGCAGAGCTGAAGCGATGACCTGGACCCCGGGTCTCGTGCTTGACTATAGCCGACTTCTCAATGAGGTCGTCGAGAATAGCGAGAGACGCTGGAGAAAGCGCTTGCGTCAGGCGTTTCAATCAAAAAGAGAACTGGTCAGCAAGGAAGAACGTTCCGAGAGTGAAAGGGTTACCCCATGACAGGTTCATTAAGAACAATGGCTGTTGTGATCCTCACGGCAGCCATGTTTGGCCTGACATATGGGCTCAGCGCGCCACTGATAGCACTGGAGCTGTCTGATGCAGGGTATTCCGAGGCGTTGATCGGCGTAAATGGTGCGATGTATGCGGTCGGCGTTCTTATGATCGCCCCCTTTCTTCCCGCCCTTTTAAAGCGATTTGGTTTTGGCAGGCTTGCCAAAGGAGCGCTTCTGGCAGCTGGCGGATTGTTTGCACTTTTTCCCGCATCACCATTCTTTTGGATCTGGTTTCCACTGCGTGCTGCGCTGGGTGCAGCTTCAGAAACCATGTTCGTGGTCTCTGAAGCGTGGTTGAACCAGATCACCGCTGAGGCAAATCGTGGTAAAACGATAGCTATCTACGTTACTGCCCTGTCGGCCGGCACAGCATTGGGGCCCGCTATCCTGACGCTTGTGGGGCGTGATCAATCGCTTGCGTTCGTCATTGGGGCCGCACTTGCATTCGTTGGCTTTCTCGTTCTGCAGAGCGGCCGGCCAGCAGAAGTACAGTCGGCGGAGGAAAGCAAAACGAGTCTAATTGCCTTTCTGAAAGTTGTTCCATTGGCAATCGCCGCTGCCGCGCTGAACGCGGCTCTTGAAGCCGCGGGTTTGACCTTGCTCCCTCTATATGCAATTCAGTTAGGATGGCAAGAGCAATCGGCGACGCTGTTACTCACGATCCTGCTCCTGGGTTCAATTACGCTACAGCTTCCCATTGGCTGGATCGGCGACAGGGTTAAACGCCAACTCCTTATTGTCGTTCTCGGTGCAATGTCAGCGGTAGGGGCGCTTGTCTGGCCGTTTGCGCTTTCTCATGACTGGCTCGCTTATCCGCTGCTATTTGCCTGGGGCGGCGCATTCGTTGGGATTTATACGACAATGATTGCGATCCTCGGAGATCGCTTTAGAGGCGGAGAGCTGGTCAGCGTTTACGCTTTATTGTCGATAGCTTGGGGTCTCGGCGCTCTTGTCGGCCCCCTGATTGGCGGTTTAGCTATGGAGTTTTCGCCGCACGGTCTTCCCGGAGTTGCGGCAATCTCATGTGCGATCTTCACTATCTTCGCTGCACTGAGAAAAAGCGGAGCCAAATCCGTTGGAAATGATGTTGATAAAGCGTGCGGACCAGAGCCGGGATGACGAGGTGAATAATCGAATTCTGGTCCGGCGTCGGCTTCTGGACTAGTATGTTGTGTCCCATTATCCAGGGTTAAACTGTACTTTTTTATTCGCAGGTGGCTTGAAAGCAGTGTTCTTACCGATCGACAAAGCGCTTTACGATTTCTGCGATGAATGACCCCGCGCGACCCATGCTGAATGAAAAAGCCTTATCCCACCTGCACGCGGATTTGGTAAGCCATTTATTGAACGAACTTGAAGAATGTTGTTCACTGTCCACGACACCGCCTCCATGCCCATTCTGCAGAACTCCAAATGCTTATCTCTTAAAAAGAGGCGGGACCCGCTCGAACGAACTGCCGAGGTTTTGCTGTAAAGATTGCAATCGCATGTTCACTCGCCGGACTAGATCGATTTTTTCCAATATCAATCACCGTGAACTCCTGCCCGCCTTTATCAGGCAACTGCCACAACAAAAATCCTACAGAAGCGCCGCACGAGAGCTGGGATGTGAATGGCGTTTGCTTTGGCGTTGGACGGAGAAGATAAAGGCGTGGCTGCTAGCGCAAGAGGACACTAAGCGGTGGGTAGAATGCATACGGTTGGGCCAGAATAGAGCGCATGCAAATGGTCGCCGAAAACGGCCACCCGTTGCGCCACTCGAACCAGAGATTGTCCGGTTGAGGCTTGCAGGCCATGCGATAGGCACAATTGCAACCCGATTAGGACTGAATCATGCGACCGTCGCAAAAGTCATTCAATACCACAATGCACTTGCTGCTGGTGAGGTTCTTCCGCCCCGCCAAAAACCCGGACGCCCAGCCACAATCACATTCTCCGCGGCGGTTATTGAGGAGGTGGAAAAGAGACGCGCTAAAGGTCGAAAGCTCACCGAAATCGCGCAGGAACTTAATCTTCCTTACGGGCCGCTTGCACGACAGTGCCGACGAGAAAGGAAAAAATCAGCCAGAGCTATTTTATCGCCTGAAAAATGAGCATCTCTGGCTTTCGGTGAGACGGACAGAACGACGCTTTCCTGGTGCTCCTGCGCCATCACCGGAGCGGTGGTGAGAACGCAAAGAAATGTCAAGGACGCAAAAAAAGCTTCGACATTGATTTCCTCTATTCCTTCATTTTGAAGAAGGCAATAATGCATGGTTTTCCGCTCAGGCTTCGGAAGAACTGGCCGCGGCGTATGCCACGGAGGCTTTATCACCTTTCATTCTCAATCGGTTCGGCGGGACCGAAGCTGAAATTCCGACCAACTTAAAGAACGATTCCAAACGTTATTGTCCGCATGATCTCAGTTTCCGTCGGTGCTTGCTTTATACCTCCTCATCCAACCTCGCTAAAGGCTGACGGGTGCGGAGCCACAAATACAGGATTCCGATCGGTGCAACGAAAATCGCAAACGCCCAGAGAAAGCCGTTGACTAACCATTTGAGCATGATCAGCATCATCGCGTTCATAAAAATCACGTTGTTTCCGAAGGCCAGATCGCGAAGCTCATCCCAAACCAGCTTCGCGAACGGAAAGAGCAACGTGCTCAGCGAGGCGAAAACTATCAGGCCGACAGGCGAACCGTTCTTGGTTTCCGCGTTCAACGCCACGCCGATCATAAGGGCAAAGAAAATCAGCCCGATCAAATAAGATCGGATGAGATAGGACGGCTGCAGCCCGCCAAAAATACGACGCAAAAAGTTCATTAGTTAATTTCCTTACCTTGCCTACAAAGATGCCTCTGCCTATATAAGTTCTTGGACGCGGTTGTAGAACCTCAATTGGTTCGAGCCCCCCGCTAAATTTCAATCGCGTCCGCCAACCTACATCTTGCGAACCGGCGAATTGCCCTGCGTCTTAATCTTCCAACGGGAAATGTTTCAATCACGCGGTGGGCCCGAACGCCTCGGAAGTCAGTTTTCGGTCGCTCGTCCTGATTTGTCGTCAAAGAGAAACGTAAATCCCCGACTGCACTTGTTCGCTTGGAAATGGGCCAAAGCATTTTGGCAGTCACTGCGCGAAAAGCCTTTTGCTTTGCATAGGCGATCAAATTCTCTGAGGAGGCAGAGGACGGCAGCAGCAAGATCAGGGCGGCTATCCCTTGATTACTTTGCCGGTCAATAAATCCACGGTCGATGTGCCGTTTTCAGAACGCAATGCATCTTCGTAGACGTGCAGATCATAAAACCTGTAATCAGGCTGAACCCCTTGCGAAGAACAGCAATACTGTGAGCAACTGATCTGAGCTGACCGTGGTTCACGCATTTGCCCCGGTTTAGTTTGGATTGTCAGGGTCATCGACCAAGCAACCGACGCCATGGCAACCGATATAATTGCCGTGCGTGTCGAAATTCGTTTCCCCGTTTTTGTCGAACTGCGGGCGAACATCTATTTCTTCGTCGGGATTATCGACTGTGCATCCGATGCCGTGACAGCCGTTATAACCGCCATCATCTTTGTAATTGCTGGTTGTGTGGTGGTGCTTATGTTTGTCATCTTCCGCGATGCCTTCGATGATTGCGCCAAGCACGGCTCCAGCGACAACGCCGCCAACATCATGCCCCCGGTGGTCGTACATACGTGCGCCAGGATCGAATGTATCCCCTTGAACTGCCCCCCATTTCGACCGGACAGTCGGCATAAGCAGAAAGGCTCAAGCACAGGCTTGAGGACAGGCTTATGTCTAACGAGTATCGACACGTTGAATTGTTGACGGGTGATGTTCGCCGCAGGCGGTGGACAACCGAGCAAAAGCTGACGATCATTGAGCAGAGTTTTGAACCAGGCGAGACGGTATCGTCTACCGCTCGCCGCCATGGCGTTGCGCCCAATCTGCTTTACCGATGGCGCAGGCTCTTGAGCGAGGGAGGTGCTGCAGCCGTGGATTCTGACGAGCCGGTTGTCGGCAATTCGGAAGTGAAGAAGTTGGAAGATCGCGTCCGCGAGCTGGAGCGCATGCTCGGCCGCAAGACGATGGAGGTCGAAATCCTCCGCGAAGCTCTTTCCAAAGCGGACTTAAAAAAACGGATATCGCGGCCGATCTTGTTGCCGAAGGACGGTTCGCGATGAAGGCTGTCGCCGAAACTTTGGGCGTCTCCCGTTCCAACCTCATCGAGCGGTTGAAAGGCAGATCAAAGCCGCGCGGGTCCTATCATAAGGCCGAGGATGCGGAGCTCCTGCCCGTCATCCGCAGGCTGGTGGACCAGAGGCCGACCTATGGCTATCGGCGGATCGCCGCGCTCCTCAATCGCGAGAAGCGAGCCGCCGATAAGCCTGTCGTCAACGCCAAACGGGTCCATCGCATCATGGGCAACCACGCCATGCTGCTGGAGAAGCATACCGCCGTTCGCAAGGGCCGCATCCATGACGGCAAGGTCATGGTTATGCGATCCAACCTGCGCTGGTGCTCGGACGGTCTGGAGTTCACCTGCTGGAATGGCGAGGTCATTCGTCTCGCTTTCATCATCGATGCCTTCGACCGGGAGATCATTGCCTGGACGGCAGTTGCCAATGCGGGCATCTCCGGCTCGGACGTGCGCGATATGATGCTGGAGGCGGTCGAGAAACGCTTCCAGGCAACACGAGCCCCGCATGCTATCGAGCATCTCTCTGACAACGGCTCGGCTTATACCGCGCGGGACACGAGGCTGTTTGCTCAAGCCCTCAATCTGACGCCCTGCTTCACGCCGGTGGCCAGCCCGCAGTCGAACGGAATGTCCGAGGCATTCGTTAAAACCCTGAAGCGGGATTACATCCGCATCGCAGCACTACCGGACGCACAAACAGCGCTCCCGCTCATCGACGGATGGATCGAGGACTATAATGAAATCCATCCACATTCCGCGCTCAAGATGGCTTCCCCTCGGCAGTTCATCGGGGCTAAATCAAATTAGCCGACGTGTCCGGTGAAACGGGGTGCACTCCACCCCTCGGCCATGATGGTAGCCGCCAACATGGGCAAACACGCCTGAGCAACCCTGTGCCACCCACACATATTTGCTATTGGGGTTATAGCCCCATGTCTTATTGAGAATGCAGGGTGATCCGGAGGTCTGATGAATGAGTTGCGGCTTTGAAAGCGGGCCTGCGTAGCACTCATCATACTGATAATTGCGTGACCGGCATTCCACCGTGTTTTGCGCCCGGGCTTCTGCCATCAACTGCGGCACAAACATTGTTCCGGAAAGGGCGACACTTGGAGCCATGATGGTTTTGATCATCTACCCGTCTCGATTATTGTTGGTTTCCGAAATATTTGCGGCGGAGAACTCCAAGTTCTCCCGTTTCCTGTTCTGCGAGGATCTGCAAAGTCACCTGATGGCCGATGGGATCATTATGCTGGAAGGCAAAACCGTATTTGTCAGGATGGAATATCGCGCCGACTACTGACAGACCGGAATCCTGTTTAGTGTGCACGTAGTATTCAAGCACAGGAGCATCGCCGATTATCGCATCAATTTCACCACTGGAAAGTGCGTCTATCGCGTCTTGTAAGTTCGTAAAGCTTCTCACTTCAAGGCGCAATTCGCGGCCATATGTCTCGGCCACGCTTCCACCGAGAACACCAACTGTTCGTCCGGGTAGGTCTGCTATGGAGTTGATCTGGTGCGTGAGCGAAAGAGCGGTCATCACACTGGTTACGGACGAAGTTACGTAGGCTATCACCGCCACGCCGCACACCATCCACAGACCGCCTGAGATACGCCCAAGCCAGCCCAGAATATTAGGGCGTGTGATCTTTCCGGAAGTCGCGACCGACATAACTTCATAGAAGCTTTCGGCCAGTCCGACATGCCATTCGGGGGGAAACGTTTTGTCGAACCTGCGATAAAAAAAAGCCAAAACAACCGTCGCAATAATGATGAATGACACAAGCCACAGCATGGCGCGCAAATGACCTGCTTCTTCGAGGCCGCTAATCACTTGCCAGAAGCCGCCTGTATTCTCATTGGCGACCATTATTCTCAAACCAGCATCGTACCACGGCTGCGAAAACAAAATTCTGGCCGCACGCTCTTTCGTGATTGTCAGGTTCGAAATAGCAGCTCCAACTTCACCGTTTTCGACGGCCGATATAAGGGCTTCAAATGAGGGATATTCGCGAAATTCGTATGTTCGCCCCAAAGCTCTTGCCGACTTTTCCCATAACTCAATCGCCATTCCCGTATAGCGATCACCGTCTTTTGTTACGAATGGCGCGCTGACATAGACGCCAGCGATCAACGGGCGGGGAGGGGCGGTCTGTTGCTGAGCCAAGCTGCTGCCGATTGCGCTGAGCAAAAGGGTCAGAGTAACAAACGCGGAAAGTAGGCTATTTATTTTGGAAAATCTCATAATCTCATGGATGATTCATTCATTTCAAGGAGTACGGCGTGCGCGCTACCGTGCACGCCGATTTAACCCGCTACATCTTCTTAATAAGGCGCTCTTCGGTCTCACGATCCATGGTGCGCTGGAAATTATCGTTGTCCATTTGCTGCTGCTGCAACATGCACTGAGAATATTCAGGCGTGCCGCGTGGAATATCGAGATTATCGCAAGAACGCTGATAAGCTTCCCGGTCAAGATCGTCGAGCGATTGGCAGCCCGTTACAATACTTGCGATAATAAAAACCGTGGGTAGCATCAAACGATACATATTCAATTTCCTCTGCCGTTTCTCACGTGTTATATTTTGGCAAAGTAACTGTTAAAAGACACAAACGCACCCCTCAGCCCATAAAAAAACACTAAATTGACAAATTTTATCATGTGAGGTGATCTAAGCAGCAGTCTCGTTTTATGCCGAACTCGCAAAAAAATATGCTGGTGTTCGTTTCCCTCGGTTGCGAACATGATGGGGGCTAGTCGATGGAAATAGAAATTCTCTGGTTTCGTATTTCTTTGTATTTATTCTCGCCTTGGGTGAAGAGATATTGAAGGCTTCTTTGGCTTTTATAGCTAAAGGAAAGGTCGGAATTTTGCGGCCTTCGCCAATTTCGGACTGCGCGATGAAGGAAGGGAGTCGTGATTTTCGCCAAGCATGTCCCTGAAACTGTATTCAATAGGCGCCTGGCAATCGTTGTTGACTGACTTATCTTGGCCGGTGCCGCCCGCAGTCCAACGCTTTCCATTGTCAACGTTTTGATCGGAAGCGAGCGCACGGAAATTTCCACATCGCCCGATCCGTCTACATTTATGCAGTAGCGACGGTGGGTTTTTCGCTCGATGACAATTTCATGCGCAAAGTCAAAACGACGATCCTGCTTTATGATCCCGGCGGCGCCAGCTGATTGCCACAAAAGCCGAAAGGATCATCCTCGAGGCTACCCAGATTCTGACTGACAATCTGGTTTATGAATGTTCCCGCATATGTCTCGCGTAACAATGTGCGATATTCGCGATTTGCATAAGGTACATCGAATTTCCGTTCGATTCGCCGATGAATAAACGCCTTTGCGGCGATAATTCAGTTCTCTAACGTTAACGGGTGACGTTTATGCCAGGCTGTTGCCAATTGAAAAGCGTGCCCCGCTCTGAGCAATATATCTTCGCCAAATGCGGGCCCGATCAGCTGAATGTTGATTGGCATACCATCGCTGTGAGAGCCGCCGGGCATTGATAATACCGGGTGCCCTGACATCGTAAAGGGACACGTGAACCGATGAATGCCTGAAATAAGCTCGTCCGTAAAGTTCCGCATCATTGAAAGTGTGGGGGCAGAAAACGCCATTGCTGGTGAAAGCACAAGATCGACTTTTGCAAACAGTGCGTCGAATTCGTTTCGGAAGAGAGCACGGCGGTTTATGGCTTTTTGATAGTCTGTACCTTTAAGCGCTCGGCCTCTTGCCACCAGCTCGCGCAAGGACTGACCGACGGCGTAGGGCGTTTCGTCGAATACTTTGTCATGCACAAGTGCATTCTGAACTGCGCAGATATCGAACCAATCCCAGATGATCTGCGACGTATCGGGCACCTTTATTTCGACCAGTTTGGCGCCGAGCTCGCGCAACACATCTGCGGCGGACTGAAGCGCTTGGATATGCTCCGCATCTGTCCCCAAGGATGAGAATGCCATGTCAAAACCGATGCGCAGACCTTTGATGGAATCGGTGATCCCAGCAAGGTAGTCCGGGACAGGCTGTCGCGATGAAGTAAGATCGGCAGAATCGTGACCTGCTATAACACCGAGGATAGCAGCTGCATCAACCACATTACGCGTGATCGGTCCGGCATGGTCGAGCGATCCGGCTAGTTCATAAATGCCAGCCCGGCTCACACGCCCCCAACTTGGCTTCAGGCCGGTTACTCCGTTCATTGAGGACGGGATCCTGATCGATCCGCCGGTTTCTGTGCTCAGCGCGGCGCAGAACAGGCCCGATGCTACCCCCACAGCACTTCCGCTGGAGGAAGCTCCGCACCAGCGGTCAGGGTTCCATGGGTTGATCGGTGTGCCATAAGGTTCGTGATGCTCCGCATAAGCGCCTTCAGTAAGATTGGTCTTGCCAAGGATAACTGCCCCGGCATCAATCAAACGCTCGGTGACTGTAGAATTCGAAAACGCTTTGGCGTTGCGTCGCAGCGGTAATCCCGCCGTCGTTGGTGTATCCTCAAGATCATAGAGATCTTTGAGCGCTATAGGCACGCCGTGCAATAGGCCTTTGCGTCGACCGTTGGCAATATCCCGGTCAGCAGCGGCGGCTTGCCGGAGTGCAAGTTCGGGCGTCTCGGTTATGAAGGCTTTGAGATGTGAAAGCGCCTCACAACGGGCGATTTGGTACTGCGTCACCTCAACAGAGGATATTTCGCCACGAGCAATCAAATCGCTCGTTTCGACCAGCCCCATATAGTGCAGATCATCCTTCGTCATGACTTATCTTCAGCGCTTGAGCACATAGCCTGCGACTTCTCTGTCCCAGGCGGTCGCTGTGATACCAGTCTGCCTGAGTAGCGCTTTACGAATCTTGCCATTTTCGGTCAGCGGCAGTTGGCTCACGATGTCGATGAAGCGTGGAACGGCGAAATAGGCAAGTCTGCTATTGCAGAAATCCACGATATCGATCGGATCGATCCGGTTCCCGCTTTCCGGCAGGATCGCCGCCATCACCTCGTCTTCCCCAAAGTCAGAAGGAACGGCATAAACGGCGCAGGATGAAATCGCCGGGTGTGACAGAAGCACCTGCTCGACCTCCCATGACGAGATATTCTCGCCGCGACGACGAATTACGTCTTTCATCCGGTCGATAAAACGGTAGTTGCCATCAGGATCGCGGGCAACGCGATCTCCCGTGTGGAACCAGAGATTGCGCCATGCCTCCACGGTTTTATCCTGCATACCAAAATAGCCGGTGGCAAAGGCGAAGGGTTCATCAGCGCGAAGAAGAAGCTCGCCCGGTTCGGCCTCGGGAACATCTACGTCATCTTCATCGACAATGCGCGCGTCAAAGCCGGGGCAGAGGTAGCCCATCGTGCCTGGCTTTGCCGGGGGAATGTTGCTAGCGAAGACGAAGTTAGTTTCGGTTGAGCCATAAGCGTCAAGGAGCGGTACACCGAACCGTTCCAAAAACGGCTTGTGAAAACGCTCAGGCACGCCGCCGCCGAGAGCCGTGCGCATTGAATGCTGGATATCGGAATCTTCCGGTGGTCGTGAGAGAAGTATAGCCGCCATGGCACCGAGAAAATAGCCGATGGTGGCTTTGTGATGCTTCACCGCTTTCCAATAGCCGGAGGCGGAGAACTTCGGCTCCAGCACATAGGTCGACCCCGTGAGCAACGCCTGCCAGAAACAATTGAGCGCATTGGTATGGAAGAGTGGCAAAGTTGTCAGCAGCACGTCGTCTTCGCGTATTCCCAACCCACGCGCGGTCCCCACGCCCCACCAGAAGAACTGGGCTTGCGGGCAGCAAACCCCTTTGGCTGGGCCAGTCGTGCCGGAGGTATAAAGAATGGCGCAGGTGTCCCCCGGTTTTACCGCATGTGGAGAAATTGAAGCGGGGAATTCAGGCAGCGCGCGCGCGGGCATTTCCCCCACCACATCTACGGCGCCACCAATCGTCCAGATTGTCTCCACGCTATCTAAAGCCTCCGAAAGTTCATCAAAGACTGTGGCGAAAGCGGCCTCAACGACGAGCAGTCGCGCGCGACAGTTCACGAGGATGTGCTGTAACTGGCTCCCACGCGAGGCTGTGTTGATTGGCACCATGATCGCTCCGATCCAGGCGCAGCCAAGAAAGACCGCCAGGAATTCAGATCGGTTGGAACAGAAAATTGCCACCCGGTCGCCTGCAATGATACCAGCGGATGCCAGTAGCGCGCCAGCGCGTCCGGCGATATCGCGGGCGTCATTATAGGTCCAGACGGTGTTGCCGAGAACAGCAAGCCGCCGGTCGTGGTAACGTTCCGCCTGCTGGATCAAAATTTGCGGCAGGGTGCGCTGCTTCGGTCCGAACCGCTCCACAATCCCCTCGATGAATGGCTGGACGGTGATGTCGCGCGCTGAAGCGCTCATTGAATTTGATGACATTTAGAGCGAAACCACCGCAGCTTTGATACGGGTATGGTCAAGTACCGATTGCTCGCCCAAATCGTGTCCGACGCCCGAATTCTTGGTGCCGCCAAAGGGTAGCGCCGTATCGAGTACGTTATGGACATTGACCCAGATGTTGCCAGCTTTGAAACTGCGGATGAACCGGTGCACGCGACTGATGTCACGGGTCCAGATACTGGCACCGAGCCCATATTCGGAATCATTGGCCAGCTTGAGAGCCTCGGCTTCATCGGTGAATTTCGACGCTACAAGAACCGGACCGAAAATTTCCTCTTGAACCACGCGCATATGTTGGTTGGTGTTCACCAACACCGTTGGTTTAACATAACTGCCCGCATGATCGACCGCTTCGCCACCTATCAACACAGATGCGCCCTCGCGTTTACCAGTTTCGATATAGCTGAGTACGCGTTCCTGTTGCGCGCGATTGACCAGAGGCCCCATCTGGCTTTGTGGATCGAGACCGGGTCCAAGCCGGATGGAGCGGGCGATCTCCGCTACTCCTTCGAGTACCTTATCGAAAACTGCTTCATGCACATAGAGCCGTGACCCGGCACAACAATTTTGACCATGATTGCCGAAGATTGCCCAGGCCGCGCCAGGAATGGCTTTTTCCAGATCTGCATCAGCCATAATGACGACCGGCGATTTGCCACCAAGTTCCAGATTGTACTTTTTGAAGGTCGCTGCCGCGTGTGAGGCAATCAGCTTGCCAGTCGCGGTCGAGCCGGTGAAGGAGATTTTATCGACGCCCGGATGTTTCACAAGTGCGGCTCCCGTGTCGGCGCCGGAACCGGTGACCACATTGAGAACACCTTCCGGGATGCCGGCCTCAAGCGCGAGATCGGCAAGGCGAAGCGCAGTCAGCGGTGTCGGCTCTGCAGGCTTGAGGACTATCGTGCAACCAGCGGCCAAGGCGGGTGCGATTTTCCACACGGCCTGACAGAGAGGAACATTCCATGGCGTAATGCCAGCGACAGTCCCGATGGGCTCGCGCTGGGTAAAGGCGAAGAACTCGCCCTGCGGCATGTAGGGCGCGGAAATATCGACGGTGCGCCCCTCAATCTTCGTTGCCCAGCCCGACATATAACGCAGCGTATGAGCAGAAAATTCAACGTCGAAGAGACGGGTATTGGCGATCAATCGACCGCTGTTAATGGTTTCCAGTTCTGAAAGTTCACGGCTATTGTGTTCGATCAGATCGGCCAGCCTAGACATGGCGAGCGCTCGTTCGTGAGGTCGCATGCGCGACCACGGACCATTTTCCAGCGCGTGGCGGGCTGCGCCGACTGCCGCGTTCACGTCTTCGGCTGTAGCTTCTGGCACATATCCGACCGTGTCACCGGAACTAGGGTCGACCATTGGAATGGTTTTCCCACCGGAGGCGGCAACAGTGCGCCCACCGATGCGAAGACCATGTTCCTGACGCAGAAACGCGCGACTTTCGGCTCCGAGAAGATTTAAATCGTTACTAAGCGCATTCATTCGGAACCTCTGTTGTTACGGCATTGTGAGATTTCAGGCGGGTTTGGCGTCGGCAGTCCGTTGGAGGAGGGCGAAGGCAGAATGGACGAATAGTCGAACACCCATGGCAAGCGCGTCCTCGTCGAAGTTGAAAGCGACATCGTGATGCGGTGCGGTGATGCCTTTGGCAGCATTACCGGCGCCCAACAGCACGAAGCAGGATGGTGCCTTCTTTCCGAAGGCAGAAAAGTCTTCTCCCGGCATGATTGGCGGTAGTTCGCCGACCTTTCTGGAGTCGAAAAGTGCGGTGGCTACACCCGAGACAATAGATGCAGTTTGCGGGTCATTGACCACACTGTCGTAGACACGGGTATATTCGTAATCACAAGCCGCGCCGTGTGTTGCACAGATGCCGGTGGCGATTTCACCGATGCGACGCTCGATCAGGTCGCGAATGCCGGGGTCGAAGGTGTTGATGCCGCCGCTGATTGTTGCAGTCGCTGGAATGACACCGACAGATCGACCGGAATGGAATTCGGTAACGCCGACTACCGCCGAGTGTAGCGGATCAATCTCCCGGGCGACGAGGTGCTGCAGGTTGGTGACGATCTGTGCTGCGATTGAGATGGAATCGACGGCGGCATGGGGAGCACCAATATGGCCGCCCTTGCCTTTGACTGTAATCTTGAAGATGTCACAAGCAGCCATCACATGCCGGGCGTTCACCTGCACTACGCCAATCTCGTAGGGTGACCAGAGGTGCAGGCCGATCACCCTGTCCACGCCCTTCATTGCCCCATTAGCGATCATTCCCAGAGCTCCTCCGGGTGGTGTTTCTTCACCATTTTCGAACAGGAAGCGGATTTCACCTTCTATTCTGTTACTGATTTGCGACAGCACGGCGGCCGTGCCCAGCAGAATAGCCGTGTGCCCGTCATGACCACAGGCGTGCATGACACCCGGATTTCGGGATGCAAAGGGCAAACCTGTATCTTCAGTGATCGGCAAAGCATCGAAATCGGCGCGTATCGCAATCGTCGGGCCGGGCATTGCGCCCACCAACCGTCCGACTACGCTCGTGCCTGACGGCCGGGAGATTTCGATGTTGCCGAAGGATCGCAATGTATCGACGATGAATTCGCCGGTATCCTGCTCCTGAAAGGACAGCTCTGGGTTGGCGTGTATATGCCGCCGCCATGCAATCACCTTGTCCGTGACTTCATTTGCCAGCGCATCAAGCTGATCCTTCATTGCACTTCTCCCTGGGACCGGCAAACAAGCTTTGAGGAGTAGCCTGTCTAGGGCCAAATTCACCCCGTTACCGGAACGCCTAATCCCGGTTCAGTTTGCTCAGCAATGTGCTCAAGTCTTTGTTTAGTCGAAGTCGGGCGATTCCAGTCGCATGCAGACAGCGCGCGGTTCGGTATAGGCATGGACCACTTCGGTGCCGAATTCGCGGCCGAGTCCTGAGAGCTTCGCGCCGCCGAAGGGCATGGCGGTATCGAGAATGTTGTGCGTATTGATCCAGACGGTGCCCGCGTCCAGCTGACTGGCCAACAGATGGGCCTTATTGATATCTTTGGTCCAGATACTGGCACCTAATCCGAATTCGGTATCGTTGGCGAACGCCTTGATCTGGCGTGGATCTTCGATAGGCATCGCCATCACCACCGGGCCGAACACTTCCTCACGGGTAATCCGCATGTCGCGGCGGCCTTTGGTCAATACGGTCGGCTGGTAGAAATAGCCCGTTGTGTCGGCGCGGCTCGCACCGCACAGCGGTTCTGCGCCTTCTTCGATGCCACTCGCGACTAGCGATGAGACACGTTCCATCTGGCGAGCAGAGATCAACGGGCCAAGTTGGGTCGACGGATCGAAACCGCTGCCGAGACGCAATTCCTTGGCTATCTGGGCCACCCCATTGGTTACTTCATCAAAAATCGAGGCGTCGATAAAGAGCCGGGAACCGGCGGTGCAGACCTGTCCCGAGTTGGGGAAAATCGCGTTCGCCGCACCGGGTATTGCTTTATCGATATCCGCATCGGCCAATATAATCGTCGGAGACTTGCCACCAAGTTCGAGCGTCACGCGCTTCATCTGGCGCGCCGAAGATTGGAGAATGCGCTGGCCCGTGGCGGTCGAGCCTGTAAAGGCAATCTTGCGCACGAGCTCGTGGTCAACGATAGCCTGACCGGCCTCATGTCCATGGCCGGTAACGATGTTGATAGCGCCGTCGGGAATGCCGGCCTCGAGGATCAGTTCACCCAGTCGAAGCGTTGTCAGAGAGGCCTCTTCCGAGGGCTTCAATACAATCGTGCAACCAAAGGCAATAGCTGGCGCGATCTTCTGAATTGCCTGACCGAGCGGGAAATTCCAGGGCGTGATACCACCCACGACACCCACAGGACGGCGTTCGGTGTAGGCGCGATAGGTGCCTCCATCGTCAAAAAAGGGTGAAAGCGTGATATATTCGCCATTAATCTTCGATGCCCATCCCGCGTAGTAACGCAGCGCATCGACGGTAAACTTCAGGTCAATGTTCTTTGAAACCAGATAGGGCTTGCCGTTGTCCAGCGTTTCCAGGCGCGCCAGCTCTTCTGCGTCACGCTCAACTAACAACGCCAGATTTTCGAGCAGTCGACCGCGATCCAGCGGACGCATCTTTTGCCAGAGTGTGCTCTCGAAGGTCCGATGAGCAGCTTGCACCGCGTAGTCGACATCGACCGCAGAGGCAGCCGCTATATCAGCGATCTTCTCTTCAGTCGCGGGATCATAAACGGGGATAGTGCGGCCATCGACAGGGTCCTGCCATTTTCCAGCGATCAGCAATTTACCTGCTGGAATACGCATGGCTGCTCCGCCAGCTCGTTCTATCAACGCAAGCATTTCAATTCACTCCCAGTTCGGATCGGCAATATAGCCTACCGGTCATGTCACTTCCCTTTAGCGATCTTGTTTGATCGTCTTTTCGTCGCTGATGACGAAATTGACCATTGGAGACCCCTGAAGGTCCAATAGTATCGAGGCAGTAGATTGATCGCATAACGTTATCGCCATCAAGTCTCGCCTGCTTTGTTTGTTCTGGATTTCTAGTGTTCCAACAGAGAAAGAAATCTTGTGAGCGCAGGGACAGACTGGCTGGACCCATACACCAAAGCGAGATTGAGCCCCACATCCAATCCATCGACAGGCAGCAGTTCCACGCCGAGAGGCTTGCGCCATTTCTGGCATTCGTTGACCAGCGCATTTCCAAGGCCGGTGGTGACGAGCGCCAGCATTTCCGCCTCATTCTCGGCTTCGTGCACTACATCGACTGCAACGCCCGCCTGGAACAGACCACGGTGCATTTCGTCATAGTAGGCAGGACTTTCGCGACGATGGAACTGAATCATCCGTTGCCCCGCCAGTTCTGACACATTTACCGATTTCCGGCCTGCAAATTCCGAGTTGACGGGCACTGCGAGCAGCACCGAATGGCGCGTGATCGGTTTTATCGTCAGGAGGGGATCGGCAGGTGGATTATAGAGAAATCCCGCATCGATTCTGCCATCGTATATGGCTTCGATTTGGTCGAGACTTGTCATCGCGCTCAGTACCAGACTAACTCCGGGGCTGCTGCTGCGAAACTCCATGATCGTTTCAGGAATGACGCCGCTCCACGCGGCGACTTCGATAAAGCCGAGCTTCAGCATGCCAGACTCACCGCGAGCGACCGATTGTGCCTCACTGACAGCATGACTGAGGTCCACAAGAATTTCGCGACAATGATCCCGAAATGTCCGCCCCGCCGCCGACAGTCTCACACCGCGCGGCAAACGATCAAATAGCGTCACCCCAAGCTCTGCTTCGAGTAGCTGGACTTGTCGGCTGAGCGCGGGTTGGGCGATATGGATGCGTTCCGCGGCACGCCCGTAATGCTCGTCTTCGGCCACTGCTATGAAATATCGAATTTGTCTCAGATCCATGATGATTGATAACAATATGCGATTTGTTATGGCAAGCAATTATATTGGACCCTTTGAGCCTCGCCCCACTATCCCTTGGAAAACTTTTCCTATGCGACAACTAATAATGCCGCAGTGGCATGAGGGCCTTTTCATGCATTCACCTTTTCTCGCTTTCGAAGCCCAAGCCAAAGCTCAACCCGAC
Source organism: Ochrobactrum teleogrylli (assembly GCF_037482325.1). NCBI lineage: Bacteria > Pseudomonadati > Pseudomonadota > Alphaproteobacteria > Hyphomicrobiales > Brucellaceae > Ochrobactrum > Ochrobactrum teleogrylli. The sequence goes on along the minus strand of NZ_JBBHKQ010000002.1, from coordinate 556,466 downwards.
GCACCGATGTTGATCGCTCCGGCGAGTGCCGGTCTCGCTTATGCGCCGGACGGGTTTCGAAAAACATATGGTGAAGTATATGCTGAGGTTAGGGAGATCATGGCACGCTTTATTGCGGCTGGATATGGCGCAGGCCATCGAGTTGCGCTGCTCCTTGAAAATCGACCGGAATTTTTCAGCCACTGGCTGGCACTCAACGGCATCGGTGTCTCGATCGTCCCTATCAATCCGGACCTTCGTCCCGCAGAACTCGATTATCAACTCGAAATCGCCGATGCGGATTTGATCGTCACTTACTCTGTCCACGCGCCTGCATTGTCGGGCTTCGAAAGCGAATATGTTCGTGTGGCTGAAGCGGGCGGGTCCCTTCCTCCTACGACATCGGTGGCGGGAAAGCCGAAGGGCAATGGAGACGACGAATGCGCGCTGCTTTTTACTTCCGGCAGCACAGGAAAACCCAAGGGTTGCATTCTTTCCAACACCTATTTCATGACGCTCGCCGACTGGTATGTCACCCAGGGCGGTATTGGTGAAATCAAACCGAACTGCGAAGTTGCACTTACGCCGCTGCCCATGTTCCACATGAACGCGCTCGGCTGTACGGCACTCGGAATGATCGTGTCGGGCGGTGCCATTGTACCGCTAGATCGCTTTCATGCCAGCCGCTGGTGGCAATCGGTCAGCGACTCCGGCGCAACTATTATTCATTGTCTTGGTGTTATCCCTGCGATTTTGCTCAGGCTTCCCGAAACCCCCTTTGATCGCGACCACAAGGTCAAGTTTTCACTGGGACCGGGCGTTGATGCCCAGCACAAAATCGAATTCGAGGAACGCTATCGCATTCCGATCATCGAAGCGTGGGCGATGACCGAGACGGGGGGGCGGGCCTGTACCGGCACGGCTCGTGATGCCTACACACCTGGCTTGCGTTGCATCGGTCGTGCACGGGACGGCATGGAATATCGGATTGTTGATGATCTGGATTGCGATGTCGAGCGTGGCAAACCGGGCGAACTGATCGTGCGCGCGGCTGGTAACGATCCGCGTCAAGGCTTTTTCTCAGGCTATCTCAAGGACGAAAAGGCGACCGAGGAGGCTTGGGCCGGCGGTTGGTTCCACACAGGTGACGTCGTTTATGAGGATGACGATCACCTGCTTTATTTCTTCGATCGCAAGAAAAGTATTGTCCGTCGCAGCGGCGAGAACATCGCCGTCCTTGAAGTCGAAGCGGCACTCGGCGGCAATCCCGCTATAAAGGCAACAGCGGTAACGCCGGTTCCAGACGAGTTACGAGGCGAAGAAGTGTTCGCCTTTTTCGTGCGGGCGGAAGGCGCCGGCCATGACGACCCCGTCATGCTGGCGGAGGCCGTTGTCCGGGACAGCGCGGAGCGGCTCGCCTATCACAAGTTGCCAGGCTATGTCGCCTTCATCAGTTCGCTGCCGCTTAGTTCCACTCAAAAGCTGCAACGCGGCGAGATCAAAACCATGGCCGCGGAATTGGTGCGTCTCGGCTCAGCAATCGACCTGAGAGACCTGAAGGCGCGTATCCGTCACAAGGTGGTGCAAGGCTGATGGCAGGTAAACTTGCGCGGAAGTCCTATGAGGGAATTGTCGCCACGGTGCCGGTAACCGTGCCTTACGAGCGGTTTTCCATCCAGAGCGCACATTGGTGGATCGGCCGCGCATTAAGGGCATTGGCCAAGGACGCAGGTATCAGCCATCGCGACTTTGACGGCTTCGCGATGGCAAGTTTTTCGACCGCGCCAGACACGGCGATCGGGTTGACCCAGCATTTTGGCTTGTCGCCCCGCTGGCTCGATCATGTGCCAATGGGGGGCGTTTCCGGCATTATCTCGCTTCGACGTGCAGCACGGGCTGTGCAGGCGGGAGATGCGGATATTGTCGCCTGCGTTGCTGGTGATACCAACCACGTCGATAGTTTTCGCAAGACGCTCGCCAATTTCTCACGCTTCGCGCAGGACGCGACATATCCCTATGGGGCGGGCGGGGCCAATGCCAGTTTTGCGCTCATTGCTCGCCATTACATGAACCGTTTTGAAGCCAAGCGGGAAGATTTTGGCAAGCTCTGTGTCGCCCAGCGGACCAATGCACTTCGCAATCCATTTGCGCTAATGAAAAAGCCGCTGACCCTTGAGCAATATATGGCGGCGAGACCGGTTTCCGACCCGATCCACCTTTTTGATTGTGTCATGCCTTGCGCGGGCGCGGAAGCATTTTTGATAATGCGTGAGGAAACAGCGAAAGCCCTGAACCTCCCATTTGTCCATATTCTTTCGACGATAGAGCGCCATCATGCTTATGCTGACGACGAGGTGCAATATCGTGGTGGCTGGGCGCGCGATATCGACGATCTCTACGCCATGGCTTCCGTTACTGCGAACGATATCGATGTGGTGCAAACCTACGACGATTACCCCGTCATCTCCATGATGCAGTTCGAGGATCTGGGGTTCTGCAAGAAGGGCGAGGGGCCGGATTTCGTCCGCAGCCATACATTCGAAATAGACGGCTCGTTCCCGCATAACACCAGTGGCGGCCAACTCTCCGTCGGCCAGGCCGGTGCGGCGGGCGGTCATCTTGGCATTGTGGAGGCCATGCGACAGGTAATGGGAGTAGCGGGTGCGGCGCAGGTCAAAAATGCCCGCATCAGCCTCGCCTCTGGTTTCGGAATGATTAATTACGACCGCGGGCTTTCATCTGGCGCTGTTATTTTCGCGGGAGGGAACGCATGACTGAACCACTTGCTCGACCAAAGCGAAAAAATCCGCTTGCTCGTACACGACAGCCACTCTTGCCACCATCTGCTCGCAGCCGCACGGCGCATGGGCTTACGCTCGCAGCTGCCGAGGGCCGTTTTGCTCTTCAACGTTGCGAAGAGTGCAGGCAATTTACTTATCCGCCACGCGATGCCTGCCCGAACTGCCTGTCGCACAAGCTTGCATTTGTCGACGCGCCCAGTGGCGGAAAACTGGTTTCCGCTACGACAATCCACATTACCAGTGACAGCTATTTTCGTGAGCGCACACCCTGGCGACAAGGCATTGTCACGTCTGAGTGCGGTCCACAAATTATCGCGAACCTCCATGGCGAATGCGTAGAGGGCGATAAGGTTCGGCTGACGCTGCAACTCGACAAAGCGGGCCAGCCTGTAATCTGCGCATTGCCTTTGAAGGGAACAGACGACATGCTTGACGATCCTGCGTGGCGTGAATTGACCGCTGATCCGAAATTCAGGCGCGTGCTGATCACAGACGGTCGCAACTCCGTTGGACAGGCGTTGGCGCAATCGCTGGTCAGAGCAGGCGCTGCCCGCGTTTTCGTTGGGGTTTCGGAACCATGGAAACCATTTCTCGGTGAGCACATGCTGCGCGCAATCGAAGGCGTGGAGATTGTGCCGCTGGATGTGACAGACGAGCAATCCGTTAGCGACCTTGCGGCCGTTATCGGCGCGAAGATCGATATTCTGATCAATACAGCAGACCATACGCGACCGGTCCAACTCTTTGATCCGAGTGGGGCGCGCAAGCTGATGGAAGGTGCAGAGGTGATGCTTGCGGGCTCGATGCGGCTGGCACAAGCTTTTGGTCCAATCATGGTAAGCCGAGGCGCTGATGGTACGAACTCGGCAGCGGCTTGGGTAAATGTGCTTTCTGTCTATGCGTTTTCCAACCTGCCAGCATATGGCGCATTGTCGATGCTGAACGCTGCGTGTCTCTCACTTTCGCACTGGCTAAGGGCGGAGTTGAGACCAGGCGGCATCAAGCTGCTTAATGCTTTCGCGGGACCTTTGGATACGGAGTGGTTTCAAACAGTGCCTCCGCCAAAGGTTGCTCCGATACAGCTTGCCGAAGCTATCCTTGACGGCTTGCGCCGCGGCCTTGAAGAAATCTATGTCGGCGATGTTGCGAAGGATGTTCGCGACCGGTTTGCCGCCAATCCGAAAGCATTGGAACGGGAGATCGGTCTATGAGCAGCGCGGCCCAGACACCCGACTCCGTTCTTGCAGCACTGGCGCTTCAGATCGCCAGTGGTGAATTAAAGCTAGTGGATCTGACACACACGCTGAGCCCCAATTTCCCGACCATCATCATGCCGCCGGAGCTGGGCCAATCGGCGCCTTTCCGCATCGAACGCATATCCTGTTATGATGGCAGCGGTCCGGGCTGGTACTGGAACAATATTTCCTTTGGTGAACATACGGGTACGCATTTCGACGCACCAATCCACTGGTTCACGGGCAAAGACTTACCGCTAAACACTGTTGATACGCTACCGACTGCCCATATGCTGGCGCCCGCAAACGTTATCGATTGTTCAAGGCAATCCGCACTCGATCCAGATTATCTGCTGACAGTTTCCGATGTAGAAGCTTGGGAGGCCATTCACGGTCCTATAGCCCCGCGTAGTTGGGTGTTGCTGCGGACCGACTGGTCGAAAAAATCGGGCCGCGACTATGCCAATCTCGCCGATGATGGTGCCCATACGCCCGGTCCGGACGTTGAGGTTATGCGCTGGCTGGTTGAGGAACGGGACATTATCGGCTTCGGCACGGAGACGATTGGCACCGATGCGGGGCAGGCTGGACATTTCAGCCCGCCTTATCCCGCCCATCATTATCTCCATGGCGCAGGTCGCTATGGTTTGCAATGTCTTGCAAATCTCGACCAACTGCCTCCCAAAGGTTCAGTCATTATGGCCGCACCTTTGAAGATTAAACATGGTTCAGGTAGCCCTCTCAGGGTGCTGGCGCTCGTCGCTGGTTGAAAGGGCTATCCGAGGCAGAGAGCTGAAATCGACGCTTCGGGTATAGTGGTGAAGAACACGCCGGTTACCACGAGGGCGGTGCCCACTATCCGCCGGAGGTTTCGTTTGGCTGATAGGCCAAGGCTCGACATGCTTGATATCCCAAAGCCCGAGATGACAACGCCAGGTAATGCTACAACGGCAAAACCGGACATGTAGAGTGCACCGGCAGCTATATCGCTGAAAAGAGCAGCAGTGAGTAGCGCATTGAGCACCATTGCACAGGGCGCCAATCCCAGTGCAGCGCCAAGCTGGTAGGGCGAGCGCGGTCGCAGTTTCAACGCCGATTTTTGCATTATGGCGAAAAAACTGAACCTGCCTTCGAGCTTTGAAGGTGACGGCAGGAAGCCGATGATTGAAAGCCCCGTCAGAATAATCATAAATGCTGCGACGTATCTGAGGAAATTCTGGAAGCCAGCCAGCAGCATCATGCTCTGGATATAATAGCCGAGGCTGCCTGCAACCATTCCCGCCGCGACGTAGACTGTAGCGCGACCCAGCTGCATCCTGACGAGAAAATTCAGTCGCTGGCTCGTGGAGAACCCGCCAGCGGGCTGAGAGACGGTAACAAACATCGAGGCGACGCCGCCACAGAGGCCAGCGCAGTGCAGGCTGCTGGCCAGTCCTGTCAGCATTCCGGATGCAAGGATTAACTCAAGTGTCATCTTTATAGCGTCCGCAGCAGTGAAGAATTGGGGCAGCGGTCACCGAAAGCTGTATCGAGCGGATACATCAACGGAACAGCTGCCCTTGAGGACTTCAGGTGTTAGCTTGCATCTTCGATGCGCGACGCGCCGATCTTCTGATATGCTTCCGGTCGTTTGCTACGGAGCCAAAGAGCCTGCAGAAAACCTGCGATGGCAACGATGACCAATCCCCATGGCAGAGCGTTGACCAATGGAGAATCTATACCTGTCAGCGCCTCGTAGTTGGTGACTGCGAGCCACGTGGCTGCTGCAATCGCGATGCCACCGAGTGCGGGTGCTAACGTGGTTGTCAGCCCATAAGTGCCGCGTTTGGCAAAAAACACTGGAATGCCGAGCGCAGTCAGCGCCAGAAGAGTCATAAGGCCGACCGAGCCGAGACCTACGAACATGGGCGAGATATTGAGGAGCGGATCAAGACCGGCGAGCGCGGCAGCCGCAGTAATGACTGAGAGAACCAGTGTCAGGAACAGTCCCGCTACATGGGGCGATTTATAGACCGGATGCGTTTTGGCCAATCGCTGCGGTAGTACGCCGTCGCGGGCGAGTGCGTAAATATAGCGGGCGCTGTTATTGAAGAGGCCGAGAACTGCGGCAAATGCGCTGGTGACCACAAGAAAGCTGAAAGCATGCGCGCTCCACGCACCGAGGAAGTCGTTGGCCCGCGCAGTAACGAAATGGCCCGGATCTGCCTCCGCGACCTTTGCAACCTCAAGGCTGCCGATTGCGGTAGAGAGGCACCATGCGGTCATCGCATAGAGCAAGCCAGCAATGATGACGGAAACGTAAGTTGCACGGGGAATGGTGACCTTGCGGTCGCTTGCTTCCTCCTGATAAATGGCCGTGCTTTCGAAACCGATCATGCTGTTGAAGGAATAAATCAGCGCTACGCCGAGACCGGGGGCAAAAACGGATGACGGTGAAAAATCGCCGAGGTTGAATGCCGGCAACCCTTTCTGAAATATGATAGCGATATTGAGCAGCATGATCATCGCGATCTCGGCTAAGAGCGCGATCGACAATACAGTGGCAACGAGCGTGATGCGGTGGTATGCGAGTATCGAAACGATGACAATGCTTATTGCGGCCCATAATAGCCAAGGTGTCTGAAGACCCGTTACCAGTGCAAAGAGGTCGCCGCAAAAGAAAGAAAGTGCCGAAAGCGTCGACAGGCAAAGTGCCAGATAGGAGACGGCGGCAATATAGGCAGCGGGCAATCCTATGGTTCGTCCGACACTCGCGGAGATATAGGCATAGAAGGCACCGGCGTTCTTGATATAGGGAATCTGCCGAACATAGCCCACTGCAAATAGAAGCATGGCGACCCCTCCAAGAAGCCATGCGCCGGGTACGCCTGAACCATTGCCAAAGGCCAGCGCTATCGGCATGAGCGCCACGACGACGGCCAGCGGTGCACTGACCGCCAGCACCATGAAGACGATAGCCGACGTGCCGAGCACGCCTCGTTCGAGTTGTTCGTCGGTAGCGTCGCTGATAGCGCTCGCTTCGATGGATAGTGAAGCTGAAGAAACAGGCATTTTTTCCCCTTTTATTGTATGCTTCAGGTTACCTGCGTCGTGTTGAAGTCGTTTTGGCTATTCTTTGCCGCCACAGCAAGAGGTATGGGTTTTTGAGCCGTGACCACCTGGCTGCGATGCCGGGACTTTCATCGCCGGACTGGTTTTGAAAAAGTTGTTGGGTTTTAAGGTAAAGCCCGCATATTCCACAGGCATGATCGGGAAATCTTCGGGCTTGCAGACATGCGTGTGGCCGAAGCTGTGCCAGAGTACGATATCTTCATTGACGATGCTGCGCTTCTGTCTGACATAGACCGGTAGACCGCATTCGCCCCCGTGCTGATTTGGGTAATCACCACTGGCGAAGCGTTCCTCCGGTGCATATGGCGTCACCCAGACATGTTTGGAGGCGAAACCTGCACGCTTGTAGACAGAGCTGCCGGGATCGGCGAGCAGCGTCGGCGATGGCATTACAACCAACTTGTAGCCCGGCGCGTTACCAACGTCGTTGGACTTGTTGGGATTGATGACCTTCCAGTACCGGCCTGTCGATCCGTCGGCTTCACGCGCGGCATCGGCTTCATTCTCCAGCACGGTCGAGCTGACCTTGAAAACGTTGCCATGTGGATTTTCCGGCCCCATTGGCACCCGGATATAGTCGTGTTCGGTAACGCTGTTGCCGTTACCGTCGACGGTCATATGCAGGCGGGCGTTGAAGAAATGCTGGTGCGAGGGGCCACCGAGCGAAGGAACGATCATGCCGCCCCACTGGTATCGTTCACCATCCGGCAATGCCGCTGTCTGGACGATGCCGGTCAGCTTGGCTTCGAGCTGTATAGTCCCGTCTTGATAGAGATACCAATAGAAGCCGTAGTCATAATTACCAACGGTGGCGAAGAAACTGATCACGAGCCGGCGAGAGCGGCGCGTCTCACTAATGTTGGAGCGGAATTCATTGTGTTTCCACAGAATTCCGAAATCCTCCTCGTGCATGCATATCGCATTTTTCATCAAGAAGGGCTGACCGAAATCGTCCGCTGCGGGCACGTTGAAATAGTGAATGTGGCCAAGACAGTCGCAACCGAGTTCCAGCTGGTTGGCAAGCTTGCCAAGGCCGAATTCGCCAGCGTCGAAAGCGCATTTTGCAAAATGCTGTGGCGAAGGGTCGGCGTAGGGTACGGCCATTTCAGTGATGCTCGCGCGATAAATCAGCGGTCGGTCGACATCGCCATCACGGAAGGTAAGCTGATGAAGCACCAGCCCCTCACGGGGCGTGAACCCGACGCGAAATTTCCAATCCTGCCACGTCACTTTCCATCCATCGACAGCAAAGCTTGGGCCGTCTGGCTGAATGATTTCTAGCGGTTTGAGATCGGTACGTGCAGGAGCGAGGGAGGCGCTATCGTAGTTGTATTGTTGCTTGGGGATCGGTACGAGCCGTCCGTCATCCTCCACGGTGATAACCTTGCCTTCTATGAGGTCAACCACCGCAACGATGCCTTCAATCGGATGAGCATAAGCATTGTCCTGCTCGTAAGCGCGATAGTAGGAGACAGCGCGCAATATACGGCGGCCTTTATAGGGCTCGAAATCAAAATAACCGGGTGAGATCGGGTCTATTTGGATAAGTTCGATTTCGCTGTCGGTGAGCCCGCGGCGTTTCATGGCCGAACGCCATTCCGGCGCCGCTTTAACAATATCGGCGGCCCGGAAGAAATCCTCGACGATGATCGGCGGTTGGCCGTGCTCATGATCGGTTTTGAGATCTTTCCAGGACACTAGCTGTTCTGTGCGCAAGTCCACCAACGCCTCACCAGCGTGGCCTGTGGCGATATCGAGCACAAGGACAAAAGCGATACGTGAAAAGTCATCCCCCCCGGTGAAAGTTTCGACTTCAGACTTTGGCGGTTCACGTAGCTCTACGAAGGGAAAGCGTGGTAGCTGACCAAGATCGCGTGCCGCGTGCAGAATCTTGCATGCGGCATCGATCTCGGTGATCGACAGAGGGTCAAGCGGGTGAGTTGCTTTGACGGCGAAAGGCGAGGGGTCGTGTTCTTTAAGCATGATGGCACTCTGCTGGTCTTCGATCAGCAAATGTCTCATGTTCAAGCGACACCGGGGATGATGGAAGTGGCCAAATATTTTGCAATTTAGGCCACGAAAGCTTGTGTTACAGGCAGGAGGAAGATGAATTTCAATAGGCCGAAATTTTCCGAGCTGTCACAAGCGGTCCTTTTGTGATGTACTCGCGTGGCGACAGACCGGTCCATATCTTGAAAGCGCGGGAAAACACCGCTACGTCGGAGTAGCCCAGATAGGCCGCAAGTTCAGATATCTGCAATCGGCCATTGGCCAAGAGATTTTCCGCCTTCAGTAACCGCTGGGACTGAAGGATTTCTCTGAATGAGGTGCCTTCCTCGTCCAGTTTCCGTCGCAGGCTTCGGGGTGAAAGACTTAATTCCTTGGCGATAATATCGAGATCGACGGAAGCTCGGCCCAGCCGTTTGACCACGCAGTTCGTCACCACCTCGCTAAGCGTCCGACCGTTTTCTGGCGTTTCAAACATCAGGTCGTGAAGATGGCGTTCTACGACTGCCATTGCTTTAGTCTCGGCCATTCCACCTAATCGTAGCGGGCGGTCGAGGTCCTCGTTGGCGATGATCATACAATTGAAGCGGGCCCTGCCGCCGACGGGAGAACCGAAGAAATCGCGCAGGCGCGTGCCCCGCGTGTCCATCGCGTGTTCGAATTCAATCTTTTGCGGGACCCAACGAGGCAGCCCGAGTTGACGAATGAGCGCGGCAATGGCGCCGAGCGTAAATTCGGCATCCTGATGTCGGGGCCAGATAGATGGGTCCTCAATGGCATAAGCATAGCTCGTCGTATCGGCTTCTCGCGTGATCAGCAGGCTTGTCCTGGTCTGCCAGGCTGTTTGGAAACGAGCAAAGATATCAAGCGCCGACCGTACGCTTTGTGCGTTGCTCATAAGCGCATAGAACGGCCCCAGTTGTTGCAGTCGAAAGCTTGAGCCGAGTTCGAGCCCGAAATAGGGATTGCCGGTATGGGTCGCAGCATCTTCCATCAGTTCGATATAAAGACGCAACGAAACGCGGCTATATGGCGACCGCAAGTCGGCTTTTGAAAAACCATGGCGCGAAAGGATATCGTCGAGCGGTGCACGCAGGCGTACGAGTTCATTGACGATAGGCTCGAGGAAAAGAGCTCGGATGGTCGCCTGCCTGTTATCGGCAGCGTAAGCCAGCTGATCCAGCATGTCGGCCTCGGTGGTCCGGATGTCCCATTTGTCGGGCGATGCCCAGCGATATGCTTACCCCGTATCTTCGTACGTTTCAGGTTCGCACTTTCTCATTATCCACGCTCTTTGGTCTTGATCAAGACCACTGCGTTCAATTCCCGATGCATATTTCAAAGCAATCGCGTCATAGCGGTTTGTTATCAATAGGCTCTACCTATTCTATTGGATGCCCAGGGGAATTTCAGTTTTGCATGTGATCAGGCGAGATGCGGGCTTTGCACAAAGCGATGCTTCGACCAAACATAAGAAAGGGGAGTTCATGACCATGAAAAAACTAAGGACCGCCTTCACCGCAATTATGCTGGCGTCCGTCGCCAGCGCGCAGGCACAGAATCTGGTTGGCTATGTTTCGCCGATCACGGCACAGCCGGGCCAGCAGATGATCAATGCTGCAATTGAGGAAGCTGCGAAGGAAAAAGGTTGGACGTATCGTGTACTCGATGCAGGTCTCTCCGCCGACCGCCAGGTCTCGCATGTCGATACGCTTCTCACGATGGGTGCCAAAGCAATCGGCTCATGGTCGCTCGACGCGAATGCGGTTGCAGGAGCCTATGACCGCGCCAAATCGCAGGGGGTGCCGGTGATCGGCCTGAACTCCGTTGGTGAAGGTGTCGCCAACACTGTCTGGTGGCAGACCAATGTCTGCAAGGCTGGCGGCGCTTATGACCAGCAGGCCGCCTGGATCGCCAAGCGCAAACCCGGTGCCAAGGTCGTGGTGTTCGGGGGGCCGCCGGTTGAAGCCATCGTCAACAACGTCAAATGCTTCACCGCCGCCGCCAAAGCAGCTGGCCTTGATGTCATCGACCAAGTGGACAACACCAAGGATTCAACAGCAAATGCCGGGAGCCTTGCCTCCGACGAGCTGTTACGTTTCCCGGATACCGAGGTTTTCTGGGCTTACAACGATGCGAGTGCGCTCGGTATTTCTGCTTCTGCACTGGCAAGTGGCAAGTCGATTTATGATGGCAAGAACGAAGACGGTATCATGGTTTTCGGTATCAATGGCGACCCGGATGCTATCACTGCCATTAAGGAAGGCCGCCTGACCGGGACCTGGGATCCGGACTCCTATGCCACCGGTTTTGCTGTCGCAACCGCCATGGAACGCGCTATGGCTGATGCTAGTGCGCCGCAAAAGGAAATCATCGTGGCGGCAAAGTTGTTCACTTATGAGAACATAGACAGTTGGAAGAACGGTCCTGAGCGCGGCTATTCGCTGACCAGTTTTCCTATCGCCGAGTAAATAACGTTTTGTGATCGGTCAGGTCGCGGAGTTTGGCTAACCGCACCTGACCGCATCGAACATTCTATAGAATACGCCGTTTCACGGCAGAAGCCCGGGTTGCTCCAACGCCCTCACTCAATCGTCGATTGACGTCGGCGACGGAGTATTTCCCGCAAACCACCAAGCCAGACCGCTAGTATGAGAATGGCGCCGCTTACCATGCCCTGCCAGAAGGACGAGACGCCACTCAGTGTCAGGCCGTTCTGTACCACGCCGAGGAACAGGACGCCTACCATTGTGCCGAACACGCCGCCTTCTCCACCGGTGAAGGCTGTTCCTCCAATAAGGACGGCGGCAAGCACAGTCATCAGCAGTGTTGGGTCAACTTCTGCCGCTGCCGATGTCAGCCGTCCAACCTGAACGATACTTCCCAAGCCAGCCATCAAACCTGCGATGATGAAGACGATCAGTACAACGCGCTTGACGTCAATGCCGTTCAGGCGTGCCGCCTCGGCATTCGCTCCGATCGCATAAAGTGCACGACCGAAAGCTGTAAACTTGAGAATACCGCCAGCGATCAATAGCAGTGCTAAATCAAAAATAAGGATGATCGGGAACGGGCCGATACTGCCATTGACGAAGGTGTTGAGTGGCTTAAATCCGGCGCTGGAAAATACGCTCACGCTCGTGCCTTCATTGATGATCAGCGCGAAGCTCTGAAACATTGAGAGCGTGCCAAGGGTGACAACGAAGAACGATATCTTGAAATAGGCAACAAGCATGCCGTTAATCGCGCCAAGCAGTGCGCCAAAAGCCAATGCCATCAGGATCGCAATAGGAGCTGAAGTGCCTGCGAGAAGTAGCAGGCCGAAGATCATTGCGGTCGCGGCTGCTGCACTTGCAACAGACAAATCAACGCTGCCCGATATAACGACGTAAGTTGCACCCAGCGCCAGCACGAAAATGACGCTGTTGGATTTAACTATGTTCATCAGGTTGGGCCAGGTGAGGAACACTGGCTGCGTGAGCGTCATGAAAATACTGACGATGACAAGGGCGACCAATGCGCCGGCATATCTATTTTGGAAAATACGGACGATCAGGGATGGCGCGGGCGTAAAGCGTCCGGTCGCAGTCTGCTTTTCCAGTTGGGTGAGTGTCATTGGTGTGCTCCGGATAGTTGGGTCGGATATTCATATCTGGCGCCTCCCGCAACGGCGACATGCGCGATGGCCTGTTCGGTGGCTTCGTCACGGCCGAATTCCTGTTGCAGCTCGCCTTCGAAAAAGACGGCAATCCGGTCACAAATTCCGAGAAGTTCCGGTAGTTCAGACGAAATCACGATCACCGCTGCACCGGCTTCGGCTGCGTCTTGCAGCATCCGATAAATCTCGCTTTTTGCGCCGACATCTATGCCCCGCGTGGGCTCGCTCAGCACAAGCACATCCGGTTTGCGAACGAAGGTGCGGCCGAGTATCACTTTCTGCTGATTGCCACCGGAAAGGGTAGATATCGCAGTGGCGGACGACGAAGTGGCCACACGGTATTCCCTGATCGCATCGCCAACATCTTTGCGCTCCCTGCGGCTATTAAGCAAACCAAACGGACAGAGCCTATCCATCCATGCAAGGGAGAAATTTTCGAGTATGCTGCGTACAAGCAGGAGCGCAGATGCCTTACGGTCATCCGGTACATAACCGATACCGGCGGCGATGGCCTTGCGTGGATCACCCAATCGAACGTTCTGTCCCGCGACCCTGACTGTGCCAGCGCTGGCGATTGCGCCACCAAGGGCCATGCCAAATTCGGATTTGCCCGATCCGACAAGGCCTGCGACGCCCATGATCTCGCCGCGGTTGACCGCAAGCGAGGTCGGCTTCAGAACGCCTTTGGGCGTATGCAGGTTGTCGATTTGGAGAACGGTTTCGCCGGTATCTGTCATGCGTTTGCCATAGAAATCCTTGATCTCTCGGCCAACCATCAACCGGACAAGGTCGGATTCGCGCGTATCGGGAAGCGGAACTGTTGCCACGAGTGTCCCGTCGCGCAAGACTGTTGCGACAGAAGACACTGCGTAAATTTCTGGCATGCGGTGCGTTATCATCAAGATAGCCATACCGGCATCCCGCTCTTGCCGCACGAGATTAAGCAGACGTTCCGTGGCGGCTTCCGATAGCGAGCTGGTAGCCTCGTCAAGAATGAGCAACCGGGCATCGGAGGACAGGGCGCGGGCGATCTCGATCTCCTGACGAAGTTCGACACTCAGTTCAGAAACGATAGCACGCGGTGAGACATGAACGCCGAGGCGCGCGAGGGCAGCACGCGCATCTGTTTCCAACTGCGGCCAGTCAATGAAGCCCAAACGAGTTCTTGGCAGTCTACCGAGAAAGATATTTTCGGCGACCGTGAGGGTTTGTGCGAGGGTCAGCTCCTGGCTGATCATCACAATGCCCTTGCGCAATGCCTGAACCGGGCTCTCGATCCGGCACTCCTCGCCAGCAACGATGATTTTGCCTTCATCAGGTTGAATAAGGCCGGCGATCACTTTGGAAAGTGTCGACTTACCGGAGCCATTTTCGCCGGTCAGGGCATGAACTTCGCCAGCTCGAACTGTCAGATCGACTTTGCTGAGCGCGCGAACTCCCGGGAAGGTCTTGGATATTCCCTCAAGCCGGACAATCACATCGTCTTCCATACTCTTGTCCTCCGTTCGGCTGTTGGTGCAGTTAAATCCCTCATGCCGATTGCCCTCTAATGAGATCTGCTGCCTTTTCGCCGATCATGATCGTGGGAGCGTTTGTGTTGCCCGATATCAGAGTTGGCATGATCGAGGCGTCGACCACGCGAAGACGCTCGATACCGCGGACTTTCAGTTCGGGGTCCACGACAGCCATCGCATCCGTGCCCATTTTGCAGGTGCCAACCTGATGTGAGACGCAGCCGCCGTTTTTAACGAGATAATCCTCAATCTCGTTGTCGGTTGCCGTCGCCGATCCCGGTAAATGTTCTTCAATGACAAAATCAGCAAGCGGTTTGCTGGCGGCCATGCGTCGCGCGAGCTTCAAACCTTCGATCGCAATGCGCCGATCCCGTTCGTCGGAAAAATAGTTGGGTGCGAGCTTTGGCTGGTCAAAGGCGTCAGCGGAACGGAGCGTGATCTCGCCACGGCTGGCCGGTCGTACCGGACAAAGGAAATTTGCGAAGCCAGAGAACTTGAACAGACCATCTTCATAATATCCACCGGAGAACGTCTGAAACAGAAACTGCAGGTCAGGCGATGCTGATTCCGGCAGCACTTTCGTAAACAATCCTGCTTGCCCGGCGGGAACCGAAAGCGGTCCCTTGCGTGTCAAAAGCCATTTTAGTCCGACCTGCGCCTGCTTGAATCGGCTCATCATGACGTCGTTCATGGTGATCGGACGATTGCACTTCCACGTGATTTGACCGCCATAGTGATCCTGAAGGTTCTTACCGACGCCGGGGAGGTGGTGAACCGACTGAATGCCGTGCCGCGCGAGCGCTTCGGCATCGCCGACGCCCGAAACCATCAAAATTTGAGGCGACTTGATCGAGCCTGCAGCGAGGATGACCTCGCGGGCTGCCTTGACTTCAACAGACGTGCCGCGATGACGCAAGCGGACACCACATGCCCGGCGGTCGTCAAACAGGATATGTTCGGCTTCCGCTTCGGTTGCGACATGAAGATTGGCGCGACCCATTGCGGGTTTGAGATAGGCGGTTGCGGCAGAGGCGCGGCGACCGTTCTTTACGGTTGCCTGAAAATAGCCGGCGCCTTCTTGTCGCGCGCCGTTAAAATCGTCGTTCCGCGGTATGCCTTGTGCGCCGGCCGATCCGATGAACGCGTCGCAAAGGGGATTGCGCTCTGTTAGATTGGTGACGGCAAAGGGGCCGCTCGTGCCATGATAATGGTCGGAACCATTCTCCTGGTCTTCTGCCTTGCGAAAATAGGGCAGCACGTCCTCATAGGACCATCCAGGGTTCCCGAGTTGCCGCCAGTGATCATAATCCTCTGCCTGCCCACGAATATAGATCAGACCGTTGATGGAGGATGAGCCACCGAGTACACGACCGCGCGGCCAGTATACTTTTCGACCGCCGAGCGCAGGATTTGGTTCTGTCTCGAACTTCCAGTTAACCTTGGGATCGACAATGGTCTTGCCGTAGCCTACTGGAATGTGAATCCAGAAGCTTGAATCCTTTCCGCCAGCTTCCAGCAGAAGCACACTTGATTTGGGATCTTCGCTTAGTCGTGCAGCCAGAACGCACCCTGCAGAGCCAGCGCCGACGATGATGTAATCAAAGATTTGTCCGTTGAGCACGGATACTCTCCCACTAGTCCGGCCCGAGCGTGTTCCCGCTTATCCGAATTTTATTTTCGCGCTCGGAACCGGATGAATATAAGATATGTGATCAGGTCAGGTTCCAGACATGCGGATCATGTCGGCGGCCTTTTCCGCAATCATGATAGTTGGCGCGTTGGTGTTGCCTGAAATCAGCGTCGGCATGATGGAAGCATCGACTACCCGCAAACCTTCGATACCATGCACTTTCAGTGAGGTGTCCACGACAGCCATTGAATCCTGCCCCATCTTGCATGTTCCAACCTGATGTGCGATCGAAAGGCCGGTCTGGCGCGCATAAGCCAGTATTTCGTCATCCGACTGAACCGCCTTGCCGGGTGCATATTCGACTTCAATAACGGCGGCAATTGCAGCTTTCTCAGCCACTTTGCGCGACAGCTTGATGGCTTCGACCAGTACCTTGCGGTCGTTTTCCGATGAAAGATAGTTGGGCTGCATCAACGGCGTATCTTTGGGATTGGCCGAGCGTAGCTTTAATGTGCCTCGGCTTTCTGGGCGCACCGGACAGACAGCATTGGCAAAGCCCGAGAACTTGTGCAGGCCGTCATCATATTCATCGTGGCTGAAGGTCTGGAACAGAAATTGAATGTCGGGCGTCTCCAGACGCTGATCGGATTTCGCAAATGCGCCAACCTGCGCGGCCGAAATCGTTAATGGGCCGGTGCGGAAGAGTAGATATTGAAGGCCGACCTGCAACTGTTTCGCCGGGCTCATCATGATATCGTTGACCGTTACCGGCAGGCGGCTCTTATAGGTCACGAGTGCACCGTAATGATCCTGCAGGTTTTCGCCCACTCCCGGAAGATCATGTACAACGTCAATGCCGAGCTGTCTCAGCTGCGCGGCAGGCCCTATCCCTGAAAGAAGAAGTAATTTTGGTGAATTGATCGATCCAGCGCTTATGACGACTTCGCGCCTGGCACGAACAAACACCTGCTTGCCGCCCCGCTCGAAGATAACGCCGACGGCTCGTTTGCCCTCGAATACGATCCTCTGGGTTTCGGCCTTAGTAATCACGCGCAAATTTTGACGTTTCATCGCTGGCTTGAGATAGGCAACAGATGCCGAACAACGACGCGCATTGCGGGTCGTTGTGTGGTAGTAGCCCACTCCTTCCTGAGTGGCGCCATTAAAATCGTCATTAGCCGGAATGCCAGCTTCAACTGCACTCTTGATGAAAGCATCGCAAAGAGGGTTGCGCTCCTTGAGGTTGGAAACGCGCAAAGGGCCGTCACTACCATGATAGGCGTCGCCACCATTTTCATGGTTCTCCGCCTTTCGGAAATAGGGCAGGACATCATCATAAGACCAGCCAGTATTGCCGAGCTGTCGCCAGTGGTCATAATCCTGCGCTTGGCCTCGGATATAGAGAAGCCCATTGATCGATGAGGAGCCGCCTAGCACCTTACCACGCGGCCAGTACATCCGCCGATTGCCGATTTCGGCGCTTGCTTCGGTCTCAAAACGCCAGTTGAGGCGGGGATGGACAATCGTCTTGCCATAACCGATGGGGATATGAATCCAAGGATTCCAGTCCTTTCCACCGGCTTCAAGGATAGTAACCGCAGTTTGACCATCCTCGGTCAATCGGCCAGCCAGGGTGCATCCCGCTGAACCTGCACCTACGATAACGATGTCGGTTTCGAGAGTTTCATTTACGTTAGTCATCAATTCGGTTTTCACTTGAGGAAAGCAACACGCAAGCTGCTACTATTTGTTGGCGGAAACCGAAGGAACGGAGAACAGTTCGACTCTCCTCTCCCCCCGAGCGATCATCTCCGTGACCTTATAGAACTCAGTCAACAGCAGCTTTTAATATAATTCCAATATAAATATTCCGGTCACCTAATGCCGAATTGTTATCAATGCTTGGCGGCGTTTCAGATTTTTCGTCGACGATTAAGCGGCGGGCAATTCGTCGATCTTGACTGGCAATCAGCGCATCACGAGAGTGTCAGAATGGTTGACGGGTCGATTCCGTTCTATACGACGAAAGCTGTTTTGATATGCCCGGCCTTTCACCGCACAATAGATCAGAGCCCAAATAATCTTCGATCGATCATCCTGCAAATCATTTGATAAACGGTACTACTCTTGCGCCTCTGCGGATGATAACTACTGTCAAGGATCATCAGTTGTGAAAATGACATGACGCAAAAAACGGCGACCTTGAAGGATGTAGCAGCATTAGCAAAAGTCTCGCGCGCCACTGCTGCTCGTGCGCTCAACAGCTACGGTTATGTTGGTGATGAAACGGCGCTAAAAGTTCAGGCCGCCGCCGAGAAGCTCGGATATAGAGGCAATCGACTGGCCCAGGCTTTGCGCAGCGGTCAACTTCCGATTATCGGTTGTGTTCTCGGCGATATACAAAATCCGTTCTTTGCAAAAATTGCCCATGATTTGGAAGTGCTGGCGCGCGAAGAAGGGCACAATCTCATCATCGCCAGCAGCGAAGAACAATTGGAACTGGAAAAATCCTTGCTGGCGAGTTTGCAATCGCTCAGCATTCGAGGTTTCATAGTAGCGCCAACCTCAGCCGAGGATAATCAGCATCTGCAACGTCTGATCGATGAGAATGTGCCCGTGGTGCTGATCGATCGTGCGGCGCCAGGCATTGAGTGCGACAGCGTCCTTGTTGACAATGAAGGCGGCGCGCGAAAGGCCATTGAGTATCTGATTGGAATGGGGCACCAGAATATTGCGCTTTTGCAAGACGATGCGCGCATCTTTACGTCAAGCGAGCGTTTCAACGGTTACAAGACTGCGTTGCTCGCGCATGGTATAGAGCCGAATGAAAAAATGATATCGGTCTCGCAATCGACGGTTGAACACGCCATCGATGCGACCATACGCCTGTTCAGCCGCCGAAATCCTCCGACAGCACTGTTCACGGTGGACAGTTTGATGACGCAGGGCGCGCTTTTGGCGTTCCGCTCGATGGGTATATCGATTCCCCACGATGTGTCTTTGATTGGCTTTGACGATTTTAATCTGGCCACTTTTACCGATCCGCAGATCACTGTCGTTGCTCAGCCGGTGTCGGAAATCGGTCGGGCCGCGGGCCGGCTCCTGCTTGAGAAAATCGGGGGGAAAAAGGGACCTCCGCAGAAAATAAGCTTTGAAACCAAGCTGATAGTCAGAGGTTCGGTAAGCCGTCGTTAAGCTGACGACGAACAAAACCTGGCCCTTTAAAAAATTTCAAAAACCCACTTGCCAGAAGAAAATTCTTGTGCGCTAGATATATGTGAGATCGATCTCACATTGTCTCAACGAGTTACAGGCGCAAAACCGGTTCGGGCTTTTCTCGAGGTTTCAACTGCGCAAACGGGAAGGTAGTAATGCTCAACTTCGATAAAGATCGCTTTGTGAAAATACAGGGCGGCTCGGTCGCAATCGCCGACGATGTACGCGCTTTGGTGCGTAAGTTGCTCGACGACGGCCTGGAACGCATTTTCTTCATGGGGACGGGCGGTGTGCAGTTTCTGACCCAGCCCGCGATCGAGCTTGCGCGCAACTCGACGGTGTTTCCGGTTTCAGCGGCATTTTCTGCCCAGGTTGTCCTCGAAGCGCCCGCCGGACTGGACGAAAAGGCGCTGGTTATCCTTCCGTCCCTGTCGGGGACGACCAAGGAAAGCGTGCAGCTTCTCGCGTTCTTGAAAAAGAAGGGTGTGAAAACCCTTTCGCTGACCGGACACAAGGATACGCCTCTCGGGCTCGATGCCGATTACAACTTCACGAATTTTGCGGAGGACGACACGTCGTCGGAATCGTTCTACCTGCAGACCTTGCTCATCGTGCTGGCGCTGCTGGCCGAACGCGATGAATATGCCGATTTCGATGCAACGGTTTCCGAACTGAAGCTGCTTCCCGAACTGCTGGTCTCCGTGAAGGAAGATTTTGAAGCAAGCGCAGCCGCGCTTGCGCAGGAAATCAAAGACGAGAACTACCATATCTTCACAGGGGCGGGATCTGCGTGGCCAGAGGCTCATTATTACGGCATGTGCATTCTTGAAGAAATGCAATGGATTAGGACGCGTCCTGTTCATGCTTCGGATTTCTTTCATGGCACGCTGGAGCTGGTAGAACCGGGTGTCAGCCTGTTCATTTTCAAGGGTGAGGATGCCTGCCGTCCGCTGACGGACCGGGTTGAGAATTTCGCCAAGCGCTACACGGATAAAGTTCGTATTCTCGACGCAGCCACAGCCAAGCTGCCGGGTGTTTCCGAGAAGACGCGGAGCTTGATTTCTCCGATCATCCTCGCAACCATGCTGGAGCGCCTGAGTGCTCATCTGGAAGTGCTGCGCGACCATCCGCTGACCACACGGCGTTATTATAAGCGCGTCGAGTACTAAAACAGTTCCCGGTCCGGCTCCGCCGGATCGGGTTTCCGTATTCAGACGAATATCAAGAAACAATAGCCAAAAGAGAGGAACTTTGAAATGAAACGCAAGACGTTTTTGAGCACCACAAGCCTCGCATCGCTCATGGTGCTTGGATTGGCCGCAAGCAATATCGATGTAGCCCTTGCAAAGGACGCCGTTGTTGCCGAACCCGATGCTCCGGTCGAATATTCCGGCACGTTGAGCATTCTGACGAAGTTCGGCCTCCAGCAGCTTTCACCTTATTTCGTTAATGCCGCCAAGGAATACGAGAAGCTGCATCCTGATGTAAAGGTTGAGCTTATCCAGGAAAGTGACGATAGCGTAAAGGGAAAGACCAAGGCTCTGGTCGCATCGAATTCCTTGCCGGATATCTATTTCACCTGGACCGGTAGCTGGGGTGAGAACTTCGTGCGGGGCAATCGTGCAGTAGATCTGACCAAGGTCATCGGTCCGGATACGCCATGGGGACAACAGCTTGCCCATGCCGCTGTGAGCGCCTTCCAGTATAATGGCAAGTTATACGGAATTCCGCTTTATCTGGACGCCAAGTTCATGGGCTACAACAAGGCGCTTTTTGCCAAGGCTGGAGTGGCCGAACCGAAGAGTTTCGATGAGTTGATCGGCGCGTGTGCCGCCTTGCGCAAGTCCAATGTGGTGCCGATTTCGTTTGGAAACAAAGAGGGATGGCCGGCGGTGCATTTCGCTGGACAGCTTCTCGCCTATAACGTACCGCAAGCGACACTTGAAAAGGACTTCAACCCGAAAACCGCCGAATATTCGGATGCAGGTTATGTCGAGAGCCTGAAGCAATTGAAGCAGCTCACCGACGAATGTTCGGACGGTGCAGGTACCAACGGCTCGTCCTATGCCTCGGCACTGCAACAGTTCAGCAACGCCAAGTCCGCAATGTACTATCAGGAAATCATCGAATTCGACCAGAGCACAGCCGATGGCGCATTGAAGAAGGAAGACTTCGGCTTCTTTAAGCTACCCGCACCCAAGGATGCAAAGGGCGACGTCAAATCGATCGAAGGCGCGCCCGAGGGCTACATGATCAATGCGGCATCGAAGAATGTTCCGCTAGCCATCGACTTCATGAAGTTCATCACTTCTCCGGAAAACGGCAAGGTTCTGTCGGCGCCGCCTTATGGGCAGCCCAGCGCCACTGTCGGCGGCTATTCGTCCGAGAGCATGAACCCATCTGTCGTTGAAGGGCTCAAGGTTATCGCGGATTCGTCCTATCTGGTGCCGTGGCTCGATACTGCAAACCCACCGCGCGTCGCCGCTGCCTGGCTTTCAAGTCTGCAAGCCCTGATTGGTGGTTCCATGACACCGGAGCAGGTTATGGAAAAGGTGAAACAAGCAGCAGCCTCTTCCAAATAAGGATGTTGTCGGCCGATGACTGTCATGAAGCGTGAATATAAGGGGGAGGCCGTCAAAAACGGCGTCTCCCGACCGGACGGGTCCGAATTGGACAAGTCCGGTTTGCTGGCGAAGCTGCTGTCGTTCCGTTGGGTTCTGATCGCGTTCGTTCTGATCTTGTGGTTTGTTTATTATCCAATCATAGACAATTTCATCGTCAGTACGACAAATCAGGATATTTTTACGGGTGAAACAGCCTTTGTCGGTCTGGATAATTATCGGCGTCTGCAAGACGATCCGGTAATATGGACGGCAATTCTCAACAACACGCTTTATGCAGTCATTTCAGTTGTTTTCCAGGTTTTTGGCGCATTCGTGCTTGCTGCGATCATTGAAGGTTTGCAACAGGAAACCTGGCGCAGGTTCTGGCGCGCCGTCTATTTCGTACCGTCGGCGATTTCGATCACCGTGACGGGGCTGTTGTTCTACTTCATTTATCAGCCCGATATCGGGCTGCTGGACTCCGCCTTGACCCATCTGGGGCTGGGCGCCTGGTCTCGCGCATGGTTGGGAGAAGAACAGACCGCGACCTATGCAATCATCGCAATGAGCCAGTGGCAGGGCTTCGGATACTCGACCTTGTTGTTTGCCATTGCAATCCAGAAGATCCCGCGCGAACTCTACGATGCGGCGATCATGGATGGCGCCGGTATGTGGCGCCGCTCGTGGAACATCACCTTTCCGCTGACGCGTGAAATGACCGGCCTCATGGTGATCGTTACCATCACCGGTGCTTTTCAGGTCTTCAACGAAGTCATGGTGATGACGGGCGGCGGTCCCAACAACTCCAGTCAGGTGCTTGGAACATGGCTCTACCAGCAGGGCTTCATTGAAAACGATTTCGGTTATGGCGCAGCCATCGCATCGGTAATCTTTATCATTACGCTGCTGGCGGGCTTCGGACAGCTTTGGTACACAAAGAGACGGAGGGTGTATCTATGAACGCCTCCTATCAGACACGCGAAACGGAACCCACCGATTTCGTGCAGATACTGGCCAAGGTCTGTCTCGTGACCTTTCTGATCTGCCTCGGTATTGTGGTTATCTATCCGCTTCTGTGGATGGCTTTGAACGGCTTCAAAACCAATTCCGAGATATTCGGCGAACCGTTTGCGTTGCCGACGGGCTTTACGCTCGATAACTACATCGCTGCCTGGAACCAGGGCATCAGGAACTATATTGCAACGAGCATCATCGTCACGCTGGTTTCGGCTGTCTGTACGGTGTTGATAAGCGCCTGGACCGCCTATGGCCTGACACGGTCGAAACTGCCGGGCAAGCCTTTCTTTGTCGGCCTAGTGCTTGGCGGCCTGATGTTGAGCCCCACGGTCGCGGTTATTCCGCTGGTGCGGATCATGCAACAGCTCGGCCTCTATAACACCTACTGGGCGCTTATCATACTCTACACGGCATTCCGTATCCCGTTCACCACCTTCCTCATTCGCGCCTATATGTTGGGGCTTCCGCGCGATCTCGACGAAGCGGCGGTGATGGACGGCGCAAGCGAGGGCCAGATTTTCTGGCGGGTGACCTTGCCGCTTTGCAAACCGATCCTCGTTTCCTGCGTGATCCTGCACGTTCTTTTTGCCTGGAACGAATATCTCTTCGCCATGATCTTTACCAGTGGCGCCGATGTCCAGACCCTGCCAGTGGGGTTGACGTCCATCATGGCAAAACACGGAACAAACTATGCCGTTGTCTTTGCCGCAATGACATTGTCCGCACTCCCAATCCTGATTGTCTTCTTCGCCGCACAGCGCTTCTTCATACGCGGTCTGGCTGAAGGCATCGGCAAATAACGGAGCGAGAAATGTTAAGACGTGAACAGTTGATCGGTGCGAATTTCTCCTTTCAGCACCATCCCTTCCAATGGGTTGCCGGGCAACTTCGCCAGATGGGTTTCAAACGCATGGAGCTTTGGGGGATAGCCCCCCATCTCGATCTGTTTCATGGCAGCCCGGCGCGACTGGCGGAACTCCGCTCAATTCTCGGCGATAACGGGATCAGTGTACATTGCTTCACACCCGAGCAGGTCCTGTATCCGGTCAATATAGCCTCGGGCGACAGGATCTATCGCGAGAAGAGTGTGGATTGCTTCCTGCGTGCAGCTGATATCAGTGCCGAACTGGGCGCGAGCTATCTCTTTTTGACGCCCGGTCGTGGCTTTGAAAGCGAGAGCCGCCATCTCGCCTGGGCTCACACCGTTGAATCCTTGAGCAAAATTGCTACGCATGCAGCCGGCCTTGGTATCAGATGTCTGCTCGAACCCTTGCAGCGTCTTGAAAGCAACATCGCCAACAATGCCGCCGATCTCGAACGGCTTTGGCGGGACCTGAATGCCAATAATGTCGATCTGGTCCTCGATCTGGTTGCGATGGCTGCTGCCGGAGATCAGGTCGGTGGCTATATGAAGCGATTTGGCAAGCGCCTTGCCCATATTCATATCGTTGACGGAACTCCGTCAGGGCACCTTGTCTGGGGCGACGGAAACCTTCCACTGGACGATTATCTTGCCGAAATCTCTGACCATTCTTTCGAGGGTACTTTGACCTTCGAGCCCTTTGGCAATGGTTCGTATGCGCTGGACCCGGCTGCGGCCTGGCGGCGCTGCCTTGATGCAATCGCTCCTCATTTTGATACTGCGGAATGATGATGAAGAACGCAAATCCCAATCTTATTGCCGTCGGTGACAATTGTCTTGATGCTTATCTGAACAAGGGTTTTGTCACGGTTGGCGGAAACGCCCTCAATGTCGCCGTGCAATGGAAACGGCTTGGATATGGTGCCCGCTATTTTGGCGCCCTGGCTCCCGATCAAGAAGCCGATATCATGCTTGGCATTATCGATGATGCCGGACTGGCGCGTGATGACGTTGAAATTCTGCAAGGAAAATCAGCGGTTACGCTGTTGACCGATGATGCAGGCGAAAGACATTTCCTGCTTGAATCTCTGGGCGTCGGCGAGAACTACATTCCGGATACACAGCGATATCAGGAATTGCTCTTATCCGACTGGACCCATCTTGGGACCCATTCCAGTGAAAAACTGGTGCGCAAGCTGGTGCAAGACGGGATCGGGTTCAGCGTGGACGTCTCGACACGGCATTTCGACCTGTCGCTTGAAGGTGTTCCGCTTGTTTTTGCGTCGGGTCCCGACGATCCAAAAGAGCCGGTGGAGCCGTTGATCGCGCGATTCAAGCAGGCTGGCGCGCAGAAGATTGTCGTGACCTGCGGAAAGCGCGGTTCATTCTACGACAATGGAAGCCAATTGTTTTCGGCAGGCTCGGTGCCTGTAAGCGTGGTGGATACCTGCGGTGCCGGCGACAGCTTTATCGCGACCTTTCTGACGGCCCATTTCTTTGAAGGTTATTCCGAAGAGGCGGCACTTCGTCAGGCAGCTATCCGCGCATCCGAAACCTGCACGCATCTTGGCGGTTTTCCGCAGCGCGTGCAGCCCATCCCGCAATGGCTGCTCAGCAAATACGATGACGTCATCGCAACAGCGCAAAAGGTCTGAATATGAGCATTATTAAAATGCGACCACCCATTGTCGCCGCGAAACAGGACCGTTCTTTCTGGCTGCAAAGCATCAGCGCTGACAGGATCGCCGCACCTCTCACCGGCGACGAACAATGCGATATTGCAATTGTTGGCGGAGGATATGCCGGACTGTGGACGGCGCTGCGGATCAAGGAACAAGCGCCGCAGACGCGTATCACGATCCTGGAAGCGGATTTTTGCGGTTCCGGCGCATCGGGACGCAATGGCGGGCAGGTGCATAGCTGGTTTGCCGAAATCGACATGTTGCGCGACCTCGTGGGCGATGACGATGCGCGCATGCTGTGCCAGGCGACATGCGATGCGATCGACGAACTGAAAGCTTTGCAGGATCGCGGAACCATCGACATGGATCTGCGGCTTGACGGTTGGCTTTGGACGGCCAGCTCTTCGGCCCAGGAAGGCGCCTGGTCCAAGGCTTACGATCTCTGTCAGAAATCCGGATCTAATCCATTCCGGACATTGAGTGCAGAAGACATCGAACGCCGCACCGGTTCGAAGGCTTCTTATGTCGGTATCGTGGAAGACCGGGCAGGCACTGTCCAGCCGGCAAAGCTTGCTCTGGGCCTTCGCCAGTTGGCTCTTGCGAGGGGAATTGTCATTCATGAGCAAAGCCCCGTCCTGGAGATCGTCACAGGCGAGCAACCGAAACTTCGAACGGCACATGGAACGCTTTCCGCCGCGAAGGTCGTTTTGACCATCAATGCGTGGGCTTCCGCAATCCCCGAATTGCATCCATATCTTTATGTCGTGAGCAGTCAGCTCATCGCGACGGCACCTGCGGAAAATGTGCTCGAACGCATCGGATGGATCGATGGCGCTTCAATCTGCGATGCGCAGCATCACGTGCTCTACTATCAACGCACGCCATCCGGTCAGGTTGTTTTCGGACGGGGAACAGGCGACATCACCTATAAGGATCGAATTGACGCTCGTTTCAACCGCAGCGGTGATGGCGGCGCTGACAATATCCGGGAGCTTCACCGGGTTTATCCTCAGCTGAAAAATGTGCCGATTCTTTATGACTGGAGCGGTCCGATCGATTGCACTGCACAACATCTGCCGGTGTTCGATCATCTCAAGCAGCATTCCAATATTTTTTATGCTCTCGGTTTTAACGGCACCGGCATAGCCCAAACACCGGTTGCAGGCCGCATCATGGCAAGCCTCGTCTTGGGCTGGACGGATAAATGGAGCCGGTGCGGACTGGTCGGGATCGAAAAGCGGACCAAACTTCCGCCCGAACCTGTGCGCTATCTAGGCGCTAGAATTGTCCGCCGAGCTATTCGGAAAAAGAACGATGTCGAAATCCTCAATCGTGCCCCGGGTCCCTTAACAAGGTTTCTGGCAAGTCTGGCTCCGTGAGCGAACGGAACCGCCGCGCGTAAAATAATAAAAGGAACGGGAACGATGGCCGACCTGTCGCTGAAGAACATACGTAAATCCTATGCCAACTTGGAAGTACTCCATGGCATCGATCTTGATATCAAATCGGGCGAATTCATCGTTTTCGTCGGACCGTCCGGTTGCGGAAAGTCAACTTTGCTGCGGTCGATTGCCGGTCTGGAAACAATCACATCCGGTGATCTCGTCATTGCCGGTGAGCGCATGAATAACGTGGCCCCATCGAAGCGCGGTATTTCGATGGTTTTCCAATCCTACGCACTTTATCCGCATATGACCGTCTATGAGAATATGGCTTTTGGTCTCCGTATTGCCGGCGTGGCAAAGACCGAGATCGACAAACGCGTTAAAAAAGCAGGCGAGATTCTCCAGCTCAGCGATTATCTGCAGCGCTTGCCAAAAGCCCTTTCCGGCGGACAGAGACAACGCGTTGCGATCGGCCGCGCAATCGTGAGAAATCCACGTGTGTTCCTGTTCGACGAACCTTTGTCGAATCTTGATGCAGCCTTGCGGGTTGCAACACGTATAGAATTGGCGAAGCTCAAACAAAGCATGCCGGATGTCACAATGATTTACGTCACGCATGATCAAGTGGAAGCGATGACACTGGCTGATCGCATCGTCGTGTTTAAAGACGGACACATCGAGCAGATCGGCACACCCGTCGAGCTCTACAGAAAGCCCGCCAACCTTTTCGTGGCCCAGTTCATCGGTTCTCCAGCCATGAACATACTCGAGGGCACCATATCGGAAGCCATGGGACGCAGTTATACTTGTCATCTTGATTGTGGGACGAAACTTGGCCTTGAAGCCAGCGATGGAACTTTCGCACTCAATGATAGAGTTAGCGTTGGAATTCGACCCGAGAATACCAGGATTGCGCACGACAAAACTGATGGCCCGGTCTTTTCTGGTGTCGTGGATCTTGTAGAGCATCTGGGCGAGGCGCAAATCCTTTATATCGACATGGCTGGTTCCGACACCAAATATCTGATCAAGACCCCTGAGGAAGCGAATGGGAGGTTATCAAATAAATTAACATTTACGGCCTCGACAAAGGACATGCATATCTTCTCCGCCAGCGGAACAGCGGTTCCGGCTCAGGTCATCTAACGATTTGAGTATTAAAATTGCGACGAATTCCTAGTAGCCGCGCGTGTCGATGGTTGCACGCATTATCAGACGAAGAGTGATTATGCCGGTGATGTGGCCCGGCGTGATCACGATGGAGTTGTACAGCTTTCCTATCACCGTCCCTGTTTTTTTGTTGGTGATGGCACTTCCAGCACCGGTTTGTCAGCGGGCGACCGCCGGAGCGATAAAAGGTTAGGTGGTCTGAAACCGGGACGTGGGAAACGGAATATAATGTTGGCTGTATAGGGAAAAAAATGCTGCATATAGATGTGACGTGAAATCGTCACGTCTCCTCTAATCCGGTCTTGCAATCATCTTCGAGTGGTTGGGATCTAATATCCCGTTGCTGCACCAGCGACGGCTCGACTATCGATTGCGCCCTAATAGCGATTATCGCCGCCTTTTTCGATGGCTGCCATATCCTTGCCACCGACAAGAATGCCGGCTGCCTCGCCCCAGACCGGCCAGTTATGGTCCTCGCCGACCGTATAGCCCATGCCGGTCAGTAGCCTGATCGTATCCGGCGAAAGCGCGTTTGCTTCCATATAGACCCGGTCGGGCAGCCACTGGTGATGGATGCGCGGGGCATCGATAGCCTCCTGAATGTCCATACCGTGATCGATGACATTCATAATCGCCTCGAGCGTGATCGTGATAATGCGCGAACCGCCGGGACTGCCAATAACCATGAACGGTTTGCCATCCTTCGATACAATGGTCGGGCTCATTGAGGACAGCGGTGACTTGCGCGGTTCAATGGCATTTGCTTCGCCTTGTATGAGGCCATAGAGATTGGCCACGCCCGGTTTGATGGTGAAGTCGTCCATCTCGTTGTTGAGAAGAATGCCGGTGCCTTCGGCCACCTTGGCCGTGCCGAACGATCCATTCAGCGTGTAGGTCACGGCGACGGCATTGCCGTCCTTGTCCACGATGGAATAATGCGTGGTCTCGTTGGACTCCTTGAATTCAGCCGGTTTCAGCGACTCGCTGACACCTGCGCGATAAGGGTCGATACGACTGCGGATTTCTGCGGCATAGGCCTTGCTGGTGAGTTTCTCGATTGGATTATCGATGAAATCAGGGTCGCCCAATGCCGTGTTGCGGTCCACATAGGCATGGCGCTTCGCTTCCACCATCAAACGCGTGGTTTCCGCCGAGCCATAGCCGAGATAGGAAATCGGATAACCCTCCAGCACGTTGAGGATTTCGCAGATGATCAGCCCACCCGAAGACGGCGGTGGCGATGAAACGATGTCATAGCCGCGATAGCTGCACTTGACCGGTTCCAGCTCGCGGACGTTGTATTGCTCGAAATCGGCCTTGGCGAGAATACCGCCTTTTTCCTCGCTCGACTTGACGATCAGATCGGCGATTTCGCCCTGATAGAAGGCTGCCGGACCTTTTTCCGAAATGGCCGAAAGCGACTTTGCCAAATCTGGCTGGACAAGCTTTTCACCCAAGGAAAGCGGTTTTCCGTCTTTCAGGAAGATTCTCGCCGCTGCCGGGTCTTTCGCCAGTCTTTCATTGCCGTCGGCAAAGGAGAGAATATCGCCCAGCTCCAGCGTAAAGCCGTCCTTGGCGAGTTTTAGTGCTGGATCAATCAGCTCCTCGCGCTTGCGGGTGCCATATTTTACGCGTGCCTCCTCGAGGCCAGCCACCGTGCCTGGCACGCCGATGGCGAGATAGGTTTCAGTACTGGCGCTCTCGACCGGCTTGCCATCCTTGTCCAAATACATGGTCTCAGTGGCGGCGAGCGGCGCGCGCTCGCGAAAATCCAGAAAGGTGCTCTTGCCGTCCTTGAAGCGGATCGTCATGAATCCACCCCCGCCGAGATTACCGGCAGTCGGATAGACAACCGCCAGCGCATAGCCGACCGCGACTGCCGCATCGACGGCGTTGCCGCCGTTCTTCAGCACATCGATACCGACTTGCGAGGCAAGATGCTGGGCCGTAACCACCATGCCATTCTGGCCTTCCGCCGGGGCTGGCGATGCCGCTTGAGCCAGAGGTAGATGACTTGCAATGGCGATGACAGCGGCAAGGGAAAGCGATTTCAGTGCGTAATGCTGCATGTCTTTCCTCCCAAGAGTTCTCCCGGATGGGCATCCGGTAATATCGTCCGCAATAATGTTGTGAACAGGGAGTGGGCGATACCAACTGGCCAACTTTGCGGAATGACGTGGTGATTTATTGCTTCAGACTTTATTGCAATGTCTGCAATTTTCGGGGGCTGCGTCGGACTGATTAGCACCTTCCGCTCATTGCTTAGCGCTAACAATAGCTTAGAAAGACCTAAAGCTCAGGTCGCGGGTTCATTTCCCTTCAAGGCGTTTAGGGAACTCGATTGTTGCGGTTGAGAAGCTTGGCCCAGATTCTTGACTGACAAGCCGCACCTCGGCTAACGGCGGAGTCAGCATAGAACGCTTCGTTGTAGACGAATGGCTAAAAATTTAACCCAGAGAATGCACCGAGCGACACGTAAATATTTCTCGACTTAAAGGCTGGCAAAAAATCGGTCGGGTTCGAGTAATCCTTCTGATGCGTTGAAATAATCGGACAATCGCTATTTAATATTCATTCTATTATGAAATTTTAAAAATATAATGAATATACTGTTAAGAATAAATATGCTAAAATTTCTTGCAGACAAGAAGCATAATTGTTTCTACGTTGAATAGGATCCGATCCTCAAGAGCAGATTTTGCCATTAAATCGCGCTCAAAAATTATTGAACCTGTAAACCGGTTTGTCAGATAGTAATAGCTAACCGCGGCAATCGTAATATTCAGTTGCACAGGGTCGATGCCTTCACGAAAAACACCGTCCCTTACTCCTCGCTCCAATAGTTCCGCGACCATACTGACAAGCTTGCGACTGGAAGCCCGAACGATTTCGGATTTCTTGAGATGCTTGGCTCGATGCAGATTTTCGCTGTTTACGAGCGTGAGGAATTCGGGATTCTTGAGATAATACTCCCACGTAAAGCGCACGAGCCTTTCGAGCGCGGCTTTTGGATCAAGGTCCTTGAGATTTAATTTTTGCTCCGCAGCGCGAATTTCAAGATAAACGTTCTCTAACACAATGCGGAAGAGATCTTCCTTGCTTCCGTAGTAGTGATAAATCATCCGCTTGTTGGATTTGGCCTTTTCAGCAATATCGTCCACGCGGGCGCCGCCCAAACCGTTCTTTGCAAATTCTTTTTTTGCAGCTTCCAGAATGCGCAGCTTTGTAGCCTCGGCATCGCGGATACGTGGTTTTTGGCCTGATTTTTCTTGCTGCTCGCTTGTCACGCTCAAGGCCTGTCCTCCGCTGGGGTTGGTGTGTGCAATTTACTCATACACGTACGAATCGCGTGTCGTCAAAATCGAACCGTTAACACGACACGCGCAAGTTCATTGTAAGCCACTTGACGAGAAGTGCAATAATGCAGTAACCAGTTAGTGCGTTATAGGAGTGGCGCCGATCACGGATAGCGGACGAACGAACTCGCCAATGTCGAGCCAGTCGCAGCCCGGGATACGTTTTCAGACGGAATTCGGGAGGAACATATGTCAAGCTTCATAAAAGATTTTATTGAGCGTGAGACGCTTAACCGTCGGAATTTTCTTTTCGCCGCTGCAGCCGGATTGGGCACTGTTGCCATACCAGGAGTTTTCGGGCGTGGTGGGGCGCTGGCTGCATTGAGCGATCCCGCGATTGCGTGGAGCTATCGCGACCGCGCATCAGCATATTGGAATTCGGTCGTTTCGGGCGGCGAAGCCTTCGTGGAATCGCTTGGAAGGCCAAAAACGGCGCTAGTCAGTCTGATCAACGAGGGCTCGACTGAAAAGTCGCTGGCAGACATCAAGGCGTTTCTCGCCAAGAGCAATGGCAATTGCGCGATAGCCTGCGATCCCAACGATAGCCCCAATGCGCGTCCCGTGGTTGAAGCAGTCCAAGCCGCTGGCGGTTTTATTTCCACGATATGGAACAAAACCGACGATCTGCATCCCTGGGACTTCGGCGATAACTACGTCTCCCATATGACGTGGTCGGATGAGAAGCCGGCCGAGGAGACCGCGCGCATCCTTTTCGAAGCCATGGGCGGCGAGGGCGGGGTGGTGCATCTTGGGGGTATCGCTGCCAATAATCCGGCTGTTGAACGCCTTAACGGCTTAAAAAATGCCCTGAAAGATTTCCCGAACATCGAATTGCTCGATGCACAGCCTGCTGACTGGGATACCCAGAAGGGTGCAGCATTGATGTCTTCCTTCCTGACTCGATACGGAGACAAGATCAAGGGTGTGCACTGCGCAGCTGACAATATCGCTTACGGCGTTATTGAAGCCCTGCGCGCCGAAGGCATCGAAAATATGCCGATCGTGGCCTATGACGGCAATCCGGAAGCAGTGCAAATGGTGATGGAAGGCCAGCTTCTCGCTACGGTATTTACCAACCCCCATTGGGGCGGCGGCATCAGCGCTGCGCTCGCCTATCATGCCGCGATTGGAACCTTCAAGCCTTCGGAGGAGCCAAAAGAACATCGCGAGTTTTATGTAGAGAAAACTGGAAGCGGTCGTTCCGGTGTCAATTATACTATGACGGAAAAGGGCATAGAGGTGACCGACCGATATGCGGAAGTGCGTAGGTCACTTCTTTCGAACGCCATCAGCTCGATTCCCAATCTACACCATCGGCTCGAGGAAACGACCAGAACGCTCGATCTAATGACTGGGATTTATGAGCATGCAGCATTGAGTGCGGCAACACATAGGCGTTTACCGAAAGTGGCAATCAGGTAATGAGCATGGGGAGTTTTCAACTGGTTGTTTTTTTGGGCACAACACGTGAGGCCCTGAGTGTGGACGATTCTGCGGCGCCCAATTTCAAGCCGACATCCGAGAGTGGAAAGCTGACCGTGTTCCACCCGGAGGGCGCGCCGCCATGGCTCCTTCAACTTATGGTAGGTGAGATTTTCAACGCCCGAAGCGCATTCAGAATAACAGCAACGTCTATCAATTCTTGGAGCAGCGCACCGTGAACAGGTTTTAGATAACCGAACGCTGCTGCGATCATGGCGATTACAGAAAGACCTATCCCCACCACAACACTTTCGACAGCAATGCGCCTAGAACCCTTCGCAATTTCTATCCCGGTGCGAAGCCTGTCTATCCTGTCAACGAGAAGAACGACCTCGGCCGCCTCAGCGGAAGCTGCCGCACCCCGTGCACCCATAGCCACGCCGACATCCGCCGCTGCGAGCGCAGGCGCATCGTTGACGCCGTCTCCGACCATCATGACAGGGCCATTCTTACGTTCACTGAGAATGGTCAGCACCTTTTGATCGGGCGATAGCTGGGAGTAGACGGCATCAAGCCCCAAACCCTTAGTGATGTGTTTGGCCACTGCAGTGCGATCGCCAGTCGCCAACACTATTCGTTTTACGCCGTCTTTGCGTAAACCTCGTAAGGTATCGACCACTTCGCCGCGCAATGGATCGGCCATAATGATATAACCCGCGATGCTGCCGTCTATCGCGACTGCAACCAGTGCCGCTCCGGCTTCTGTAGCGGGGAATTCACTCTGTTTTGCATTGATCCGTCTCTCAACGAATCCGTGCCCGCCGACAACGACGCTTTTACCATCGACCCAGCCCGCCACGCCATCTCCTGCCAGCTCGCTAACATCGGTTGGTAATACAAGATCTATACGGCGCTGCTGAGCGGCCTGTACCAGAGCCTGTGCCATTGGATGTTTGGATATTTGGTCAAGGGATGCGGCTAAACGCAGGAGTTCATTTTCGCTCAATCCTGGCTTCGCGTGGATCGAAGTAATTTGTGGGCGGCCATCTGTCAGTGTTCCGGTCTTGTCCAGAACCAACGTGTTGATACGAGCCATGTTCTCCAATGGACGAGCGCCTTTCACCAGCACGCCGAAGTGAGCGGAGCGCGACAGTCCCGCAACAAGAGCGACGGGCACCGCCAGGATGAGAGGACATGGTGTCGCCACGACGAGAACGGCGACCGACCTTATCGGGTCTCCCGTGAACCACCATGCTCCGAAGGCGATTATGACGGTCACGATCAGAAAGCCGACGGACCACTGGTCTGCCAGTCTGGACATTGGAGCCTTGGAATGCTGTGCCTCTTCCACGAGGCGAACGATGCCAGCGTAGGTGCTATCCTTCGCCTCGTGCTTGGCAACGAGATCGAAAGCATCGCCGGCATTCATCGAACCGCTCAGCACATCGGTTCCCGATGTAAGCGAAATCGGAAGTGACTCTCCCGTCAAAGCAGACGTGTTTACGAAAGCTTTTTCGGAAGCGATACTTCCGTCGACGGGGATGATATCTCCTTGACGGATCAGAAGGCGGTCACCTTGACGAACATTTTCAACGGCAATCTCTTCGAGATGGTCATCGACATATCGCATTGTCGTTCGCGGTGCGCGGGACAACAAGGCATGCATCTCACGTCGTGCTCGCCCCTCGGCAAAGCTCTCTAGAAAGGCTCCGCCGGTATACATGACAGCGACAATCGAAGCCGCCAGCATTTCTCCAAACGCTAGTGCGGCCGACATTGACATGGCCGCGACGATATCCAACCCAAACTCCTTCCGGCATAAACTCCGGAGGATATCGACGAGCAAAGATGCCAGCACGGGCAAAGTGGCAATCGCCCAGATAATCCTTGCTCCCGAGGAGTAGCCGGAAAAGTGCAAGCCGAGCCCCATCACAAGTCCGCACAAGGCAAAAATTAGCAGGATTGTTTTTGATCGATCTTCACCTGAAAACCGCATCTTGATCGCTCCCCCAGCTTACCGAAAAAGTCAATAATCAAACTTATTGTAAGGCTTCGCACTGACTATGATCAATTATCTTTATAGGGCCGCAGCGCTCTCGAGCGAATAGAATTCTGTTCTCTGGAAACTTTGATCGAAAGTTGCGAAAAGCCTTAGTCGTCGATTGTTGACCAAAGGTCCAGACGACCAATTCTTTGTCCCCATCTACTCAGATGCCGTCCTTTTGATACAAACGACGAAGGGTTTGTTCTTAATCGAATTTTGGTCCCGCAGACGCGACCGGAACACGCCCTTAGAATAAGAGCGGACGCATGTAACATTACGTACTGATGCTCTGGACGAACTGCGCTTTGTTTCTAGTTTGTTAGCAAGTTGGGCTGGTCGACAACTCGGAACATTGAGGGCATATGATTCAATGTAGCAATGACATCGAGTCTGAAGAAGTTTCGGTTGAGGAAGCACAAGAGGCCGTTGCTGATTTAATTGCCGACGATCGATTCCGCTTATCTGATCGCGGTAAGTCCATTCTTAAATATTTGGCCGATCTTTATGCTCCGGGCGATACGCAAGGTGTCAAGGGATATGCCATCGCTGTGGATGTGCTGGGGCGGCCAGAGAGTTTCGATCCAACTTCTGATCCAATTGTCGAATTGAAGTTGGCCGGTTACGCACTGCTCTATCGCAGTTTTACGAAGCGCATGGCCACGAGCAGCCGATAGAAATTCGAATTCCGATTGGAAAATATCGGCTGATATTTGTCCGCCGGACGCAGCAAGACCGCGATTTTTCATTGGCAACAGTTCCTGCCATGCCGGAGATGTCTCCAGTTAGACCCGTTTCGCCGATAAAGCGGCGTTTTGCTCTTTACGTGCTCTCCAGCGACGCTATTGCATCTGTGATCGTGTTGTCATTGTTAGATTTTCTGACACGACAGGAAGTCGTGACGTTTAAACCGATCGTAGCTATTGCTTTTCAAGCCGATAATCCTCCTTCGCTCGAAGCGGCAGCGAAGCTCCGTGACCTTGTCTATATGGCGCTAGTCAATTTTCATACTCTGACAATACGCGACGAGGGTAGCGACGGCCAAGAATCTTGGATGGAGAAACCTCAATATATCCTTCGCTTGCGGTACCTGATGGAAGAAAAGAGCGAAATCCTCTGGTGGCAGGTAGAGGACAAAATCGACAATATTCTGGTCGGCTCAGGCGTCGAAAAAACAAGTGGATCCGGTCAATTCGTTAATCAGGAACGCATGGCGCTTGCTTCTGAAATTTCCCAGAAGATTGCCGCATCGACTGGACTTGTCAATGCCCGGCTCGTCAATAAGACAAACGATACCGTGCTTGGAAATGTCCGCAATCTGATAGGGCACTGTTTTCGCTTATGGAAGCCTATTTGTGTCATGAAAAAAGGGAGCAAGCTGCCGCAATTGCTGAGCAAGCGCTGTCACTTAATCCTAACAATCCAGATCTAAGGGCTGCCGCCCTGATCGCTTTTCCCGGCCGAGACTGGGATTTGACACCAATAACTCGCACGAGCAACAAAATGAAATCTACCACTGAAATGTACACGGAAGCACGAAATCGCATTGTGTAATGATGATCAGGACTATCCCCGTTTCTAACCGAACAGGCGGATTTATGCCCGTTGGCAAAAAAACGTACTCATCCGAGCCGCCTTGAAACATCGCAATAGCGCCATATGTGTCTGAACATCGGTTTATCCAATTCGTCAGGGAACCACCGCGTGGACAAACAGATCATTACCTTTAACGCTGGTTCCTCTTCCGTGAAAGTTGGAACGTTCCGGGTTGACGAAGCTCGGATAAGGAAGGTGGCTAGGGGCGAGATTGATTCAACGCGTCTCCCTTGCGGTTTCGGCTTCGCGGTGACAACGGTGATCTCGATGTCACATTATCGGCTTCCGGATCAGACGATATCGTGGTTGTCCTGGAAGAACTCTTCAACAAACTGGCGACGCATATTGATCCGGCGCGCATCGTTGCCGTGGGGCATCGTGTGGTCTTCGGCGGCGACGAGTTGGTTGAACCGGTGCTGCTGGACGAGGCACATATCGATGCCATTGAACGTCTTCGCATTTTTGCACCACTGCATCAGGCAAAAAGCGCTGAGTTGATAAGAGCAGTCCGTAAACTCTTTCCGGACCTTGTGCAGACAGCCTCCTTCGATACAGTGTTTCATCAGACCATAACTGATACCGTCCGGCTTTTTGCAATTCCGCGCGAATTGGCGGACCGTGGGATAAAGCGCTACGGTTTTCATGGCTTGTCGTACAAGTCGATCATCGGGAATTTCACCAGTCGAGAACCGGAGCTCGCGCGAAAGAAAGTTGTGGTTGCTCATTTGGGAAGCGGAGCCAGCCTGTGCGCCATCGATGACGGGCGCAGTCTGGATACCAGTATGAGTTTCTCGACGCTTGACGGTATTCCGATGGCGACGCATTGTGGCGCTCTCGATCCGGGCGTGCTGCTTCATTTGCTACAAGAAGAGAAGATGCGAGCCGAGGTGCTCGCGAATTTGCTCTATAACCGCTCAGGACTGCTCGGACTTTCAGGATTAAGTGGCGACACGCGTGATCTGCTTGAAAGTGATGCTCTGGAAGCCCGTGAGGCTATCGAAATATTTACGCTGCGTATCGCCGGTGAAATCTGTCGCCTCGCTTCCACGCTTGGCGGGCTTGACGCACTGATTTTTACAGCTGGCATCGGAGAACATCAACCTGCAATCCGTGCAGCAATATGCCAGCGTCTGACGTGGCTTGGCATTGACCTGGACATTGATGCCAACAATAAAAATGCATTTCGCATCACATCCGCATCGAGCCGTCCGGCGGCATTTGTCCTTGCGACCGACGAGGAACAAATAATCGCGTCGGATGCTTTTGAAATCGTCCAGAACGCGACCGGAGCCGAAGCCCGCACAAGCGTGCAAATCCAGTAGGAGGAAAGAGTTTGAGCACAACATCCGCTTCCAAACCTTTGAACCCGCAACAGCTATCGCTGATCGATCGTTACTGGCGCGCGGCGAACTATCTTTCCGTGGGTCAGATTTACCTGATGGACAATCCGCTCCTGCGCGAACCGCTCAAACCGGAGCATATCAAGCCTCGGTTACTTGGCCATTGGGGGACAACGCCGGGTCTCAATTTCATCTATGTCCATCTCAACCGTATCATCAAGCAACGCGATGCCAATGTGATCTATGTTTGCGGCCCTGGGCATGGCGGGCCAGGCATGGTTGCAAGCACCTATCTCGAAGGCACGTATTCCGAAGTTTACCCCGCTGTCAGCGAGGATGAGGCGGGCATGCGCAAGCTGTTTCGCCAGTTCTCCTTTCCCGGTGGCATCCCAAGCCATGTCGCGCCGGAAACACCGGGGTCCATTCATGAGGGCGGTGAACTGGGTTACGCTCTGGTCCATGCTTATGGGGCAGCCTTCGATAATCCCGATCTGGTTGTGGCCTGCGTCGTGGGGGATGGTGAGGCCGAGACAGGCGCGCTCGCGACGTCGTGGCATTCCAACAAATTTCTCAATCCGGCGCGTGATGGCGCTGTTCTGCCGATACTGCACCTCAACGGCTATAAGATCGCCAACCCGACTGTTCTCGCGCGGCTTTCGGACAGGGATTTGACGGATCTCTTCAGGGGATATGGTTACGAACCCTTCTTTGTGGAAGGCAGTGAACCGGAGGCCATGCATCAGAAAATGGCGGCGACGCTAGAGACCATCTTCGTACAGATCGAGACGATCAAGAACAACGCCGATGTCAAGTCGCCTCAGCGCCCACGCTGGCCGATGATTATACTGAGAAGCCCGAAGGGGTGGACCGGCCCAAAGAAGGTTGATGGTCTCATTGTGGAAAATTATTGGCGTTCGCATCAGGTTCCTGTCGCCAACTGTCGGGAGAATGATGCACATCGTAAGATTCTGGAAGACTGGATGAAAAGCTATGATCCAGCCGACCTGTTTGACGAAAAGGGCGCTTTGAAATCGGAACTGCGCGCCCTTGCTCCCGAAGGAGTGCGGCGCATGGGCGCCAATCCCCACGCCAATGGCGGTCTTTTACGCAAGCAGCTGCATACGCCAGATTTTCGTCAATATGCTGTCAATGTCACTCAGCCGGGGGCGATCAAGGCCCAGGCGACCAAGATACTGGGGGAATATCTGCGTGATGTTTTCAGGCTGAACGAGAAAGAAAACAATTTCCGCGTGTACGGTCCCGATGAAACCGCCTCCAACCGTCTCAGCGCCGTCTTCGAAGCAAGCAAACGCGTTTGGATGTCCGAAACGCTCGATATTGATGATAATCTGGCCCCTGATGGCCGCGTGATGGAGGTATTGAGCGAAAACCTATGCCAAGGCTGGCTGGAAGGTTATCTGTTGACTGGACGGCACGGCTT
Organism: Ochrobactrum teleogrylli; assembly: GCF_037482325.1. Taxonomy (NCBI): domain Bacteria; kingdom Pseudomonadati; phylum Pseudomonadota; class Alphaproteobacteria; order Hyphomicrobiales; family Brucellaceae; genus Ochrobactrum; species Ochrobactrum teleogrylli. Next base: position 517,400 of record NZ_JBBHKQ010000002.1, on the reverse strand, counting down.
CTTCTCCTGTTATGAGGCGTTCATCCATATTGTTGATTCCATGTTCAATCAGCATGCAAAATGGTTGCAGGTTGCACGTGAGCTGGAATGGCGCAAGCCGATCTCCTCTCTGAACTATCTCTTGACCTCCCACGTTTGGCGGCAGGACCATAATGGTTTCTCACATCAGGACCCTGGCTTTGTTGATCTGGTGGCCAACAAGAGTGCCGATGTGGTGCGCGTTTATTTCCCGCCGGATGCCAACACCCAGTTATGTGTCGGTGATCACTGCTTGAAAACATGGAACCGCGTGAATGTTATCGTCGCGGGTAAACAGCCGGAGCCGCAATGGCTGTCCATGGACGCCGCAGTTCGCCATTGCGAAGAGGGTCTTGGAATATGGGATTGGGCCGGAACAGAAGACGGTCTGGAGCCCGATATCGTTATGGCGTGCGCCGGTGACGTTCCGACCATGGAAACGCTTGCCGCCGTCGATCTTCTGCGTCAGTCTCTGCCGCATCTGCGGATTCGTGTCGTCAATATCGTGGACCTTATGGCGCTACAATCGCCCCAACATCATCCGCATGGGATTTCCGACGAGGCGTTTGACCGGATTTTTACGACCAACCGGCCTGTGATCTTTGCCTATCATGGTTATCCATACCTCATTCACAGGCTGGTTTATAAGCGAACCAACCACCCCAATTTTCATGTACGTGGCTTTATCGAACAGGGAACGACGACGACGCCATTCGATATGACGGTGCGAAACGAACTTGACCGCTTTCATCTTGCAATGGAAGCTATCAATCGACTGCCTTTGGGCTCCGAGAGCGCAGAACCGCTGATTGCCAGTTTCAAGGAAAAACTGGTCCGTCACGCGACTTACGTCCGCGAGACGGGTGAAGACCTACCCGAGATTCAGAATTGGGTCTGGCCTTACGCATCCGGGACATCGTCATGATCATGCAAAAGGGCGGCAATTGTTTGCCGCCCTTGTTGTTTTGATTCATCAGCTGCGCTGTGAATCAAGTTGTTCTTGGTTCTTTTCGACTTCTTGCGCTTTCATATAGCTTTCAATCAGAAGCTGGTAGGGAGGGAAAATTTTGGTGTAAACCTTGGCCCATTCCTGCGCATCGTCGCGGTTCCAAGTCTTCTGGAGTTCGGAAGCCACTGCGGCCGTATCCATTGGCACGACACCGGCCTGAACGACACGGGCCAGCGTGATCTCCTGGGCCATCTTGGAGTAGGTGCCGGATGCATCCACCACCGCGAAAACCTTGTAGCCATCCTGAACGGCACTGATTGCCGGAAAGGCCATGCAAACACTGGTGATAGTGCCAGCGATAATAAGGGTCTTTCGGCCCGTCGCCTTGACGGCGGCAACGTAATCCGGATTGTCCCATGCGTTGATCTCGCCACGGCGGGCTACATACTGGGCATGAGGGGCGTTCTCATGGATCTCTGGGATCAAGGGGCCATTGGGGCCTTGTGGCACCGATGCCGTGGTGATGACAGGCATTTTAGTCAGCGTCGCCATCTTGGCCAGCGCTGCCGCATGGTTGCGCAAAACCGGCATCGGCATGTCTGCAACAGACCGCTCTGATGGTCGATCAGAAGCATGACGGCGTCGTTAGGATCAATAACCGGACGCTGGCCGTTAAAGTTGGCTGGACTGCTCATTTTAAGTTTCCTTCTTCAGGCTTGGACTTGTTTGGGCCGAAAACATTTCCGGTCCGGGGAAACCCGTGGTTTTGAGCATAATCCGACCGGAGTGAAACGAGGGTCGATAAGATTATGCTTGAAATACAAAAGGTTAGAGCGCCAATCGGATTCATTCAGATCGAAACGCGCACTAAAGCCACGGGAATGGATCAGGCAGGGATGACGCCGAATTTCCCTGTTCGAAAATCTGCGAAAGCATCCTGCAATTCTTCACTCGTGTTCATGACAAACGGGCCGCGCATAGCGACAGGCTCTCCAAGCGGTGCGCCGCTCAAAAGAAGGACGGTTGCATCGCTGTCGGCTGCAATCTCGAAACTGCCACCGTTGCGGTCGAGGAGGACGAACTGCACCTCGCGCGCCGATCTGTCGCTGTTGACGGTGATCGCGCCGCGCAAGATTGCCAGACCGATTGTATGCTGGTTAGGAAGTTCAAGCCGAATGCGTCCGCCGCTGTTCAGGCGCAGGTCCCACAGATTAATCGGCGTGAATGTGCGTGCTGGCCCCGCATGTCCTGCATAGTTTCCGGCTATGACGCGGACCATGCCAGCTTTGTCTGGCAGGGCCACGGTCGGAATATCCCGGTCGAGTACCGTTTGGTAAGCGGCAGGAGCGGGTTTATGTTTTGCAGGCAGGTTAACCCACAGTTGCACCATTTCAAGCGTGCCGCCCTGTTCGGTAAATGCCTTCGAATGGCGCTCTTCGTGAAGAATTCCCGCGCCAGCGGTCATCCATTGCACGTCGCCTGGACCAATCAAGCCTCCACTTCCCGTGGAATCGCGATGTTCAACTTCGCCCTGATAAACGATGGTCACTGTTTCGAAACCGCGATGAGGATGGCTGCCAACGCCGCGCGGGGTTGGGGAGGGCGCGAATTGTTCCGGCCCGGCATAGTCAAGATGCAGAAACGGGCTGATATGCTCCCCCATTGTCGCGTGGGACAACATGGAGCGAACGGGAAATCCGTCTCCCACCCAATGGGAGGACGGGCTGCTGTACACGCCGATAACCTGTCTCATTTCGGTCTTTCCCGATTTATTCGTCGCCATAGCGACTGGGGTGACTGTCTGAGATGTGAAATAAATCTGCAACAAAGGCTCCGGTAGATCGAAGTTTAGGCTATACTGTCCCAGAAACAGGACAATGAAAGACCGACCATGGCTGATCTGAACGATATGCGTCTGTTTGTAGAGGTCGTGGACCAAGGCGGCTTTTCCGCTGCAGCCCGAAAATTGGATATGCCTCGCTCAAGGCTAAGCCGCCGGATCGCTCTTCTCGAAGAAGAGCTCGGCGTTCGCCTCCTTCAGCGCACCACGCGGCAGTTTGCCGTGACCGAAATCGGTAGGGCGTTTCATGGCCATTGTCTGGCGATGATGGTGGAGGCTGATGCGGCGCTTGAGGTGATCGATAGAATGCGGGCGGAACCGCAAGGCACGGTGCGGGTGAGTTGCCCGGCGTCGCTCATCTATTACCAGCTCGGTGAAATGATCGCCCGGTTCATGGCCCGCTATCCGAAGGTGAAGGTGCATCTGGAAAGTACTAATCGCCGTGTGGACGTCATCCGGGAAGGCTTCGATCTGGCTATCCGTGTCCGCTTTCCGCCGCTCAAAGATAGCGACCTCGTCATCCGTAAACTGGCGGAAAGCGAACAGCGACTGGTCGCCAGTCCTGTATTCGTGAAGGCGGGGTGCAATGCTGTTCCCGCCGACCTTGTCAACATGCCGGGTCTTGCCTGGGGCGCATCTGACAACAGTTTTGAATGGAATTTGCGTGGTCCCAACGGCGCCACGGCTGAAATTCCCTATCAACCCCTTCTGATAACGGAAGATATGGTTGCGCTGCGGCTGGCCGCACTGCAAGGTATCGGTGTTTGCCAGTTTCCCACGATGGTCATTCAGGAGGATGTGAAGGCCGGGCGATTGATTGATCTGCTCCCCGACTGGGCACCCCGTAGCGGCATTATCCATGCAGCCTTTCCGTCACGTCGCGGGCTGCTTCCTTCTGTTCGGGCTCTTCTTGACTTTCCCGCAGAGGAATATTCCGTTTTGTCTGCTCGTAGTGGAAGCGAGACCGCCTGGGATAGGACTAAACGTCACTGACCAAATGGAAAAATCACGCATCGTGACAAATTCGCTGTCGATCCTGGCTTTGATCGACGTCGGCCAGTTAAGTTGTTGACTGGCAATCAGATCGCGTAGGCTTTTGTGCAAACCGCTAGTGCTTTGCTTGATATCCGAGTCGCTCCGAGATTTTGCGTGCTGCTTCGACAGTTCTCATTATTTGCTCTTCCGTTGGCGCTGCGCCGATTGACTGCACCATGTCAACAATGCCGGTTGCCCCACACACTATCCCCGATGCGTCGAACACGGGGCTTGCAAGCGTGTTCAATCCGAGAGCCGTTTCATGAGGTGCAACTGCCCAACCCTGACGCCTGATTTCGACGAATTCCTTTTCCAAAATGGCGGGTTCAATGATCGTTGAGGGAGTGAAGGCTTTGAGCTGCCCCGCGAGCACACGGGATTGAAGTCCTGCTGACGAAAACGCCGCAGCAACCTTGCCCTGCGCAGAGCTATGAAACGACAAAAGCGACCCGACACGCACGCCAATTTCAATCGGCGAGCGCCCCGGCATCGTCGCAATGACAAGCATCCCGTCCGGCGTGAGCTGGGAAGCGACGGCGGAATGTCCAAGCGCATCACGCAGTTCAAGCAGCGGATCATAAGCGGCGTGCACCATGCCCGCATTGTCAGACACCGACTGCACCAATGAAACCAGCCTGTGACCGACCTCGTAGCGCTCGGAATCCTCGTGTTGAAACACATAGCCCTGGCGCACGAGGGTCTGCAGATGTCGATGAATACGGCTTTTGCTGGTACCCAATGCCTTCGCAAGGCTGGTCACGCCGACACCCTTTGCGGTGCGCACGACCTGTTCCAATACCTGCATTGTTAGAACGACGGACTGAAGGCTGCCACCGTCTTTTTCATCGTCATCGACCATGCCAGATCCTCAATCGATATTCCTTGCACGTTTATACAGAGCGATTCTCACTATGAAAACAACCGGACAGACGGCCCAAGCACCCTTAGCGCCCCCGCGCATTCAATGCCTTACCCTCCCCCTCCGCCGCCAGGAGAACCGAGCGCCCAATCATACCACTTGACACCGATAGTCAATTGCTTGATAAAAATCAGAACCAAGTTCCGCTGAACGGAACAATGGGATTGAGGAGGATGGAATGACGACCGCTGACCCAACTTCTGCCGATGAGCTTCATCATCAGATCAATGATATTCTGCGCGGCGGCGTTGATCCGCATGTCCATAGCGGTCCGTCAATTGCCCCAAGAGCTCTGGATCACCTCGAACTTGCGCGCCAGTTGTCAGAGGCTGGTTTCATTGCAGCTGTCACCAAGGATCACGATTATTCCGGCGTCGTAGCGGCACAGCTGATCCGAAAGCACCACCCGGAACTCACAACGAAGATTTATTCGAGCATTGTGCTCAACAATGTCGTTGGCGGGCTTAACCCCTATGCGGTCGAGCATACCGCAGCGCTAGGCGGGAAAATCGTGTGGCTTCCCACGCTGGCCGCTGAAAATCATCTCCGCTGGGAAAAGACATCCGGCTGGGCGCACCCTGCCTCCACCCAGAAAATGCGTCCGGCAACGGCCGTTCCACTTTTCGATGCCGACGGTAGAATGCTTCCCGAACTTCTCGATGTCCTTGATGTTATTGCGGCCAACGACATGGTGCTTGCAAGCGGCCATATCCATGTTTCGGAAACCAGAACCGTTTTCGCAGAAGCGTTGAAGCGTGGCGTCAAACGCCTGGTCTTTACCCATCCTGAAGACATCGTTGGCGCCACACCGGAGGATGCCCGCGAGATTGCCGACATGGGTGCGTATGTTGAACATTCGCTGGCCTTCTTCCTCGACGGTTCGAAATTCCAGACCCGCGACAGGCAGGATTTCCGGGCGCATATCGATGTCGTCGGTACGTCTCGCACCATTCTTTGCTCGGACCTTGGACAAGTTGGAACATATAGCCCCCTGGAAGGCTTCCGTCGCGGCGTCGCGACCTGCCTTGAGCTTGGCTACCGCGATGGAGACATTCACGACATGGTGGCGCAAAACGCCTCCGATGTTCTCGGACTGAACGGCTGAGCAATCGATTGCTCCGGCCTACCCTGACAAAGAGGATTAGGGACAATAATCGCCTATGGGAACAGCCGGGTGCAATGAGACCCGACTTTGGGAGGACAACATGTTTCAATGGTATCGCGAGCTCAATGCTCCCGAACGAAAGACCTTTCACGCTTGCTATGTCGGCTGGGCAACGGATGCTCTCGACACACAGCTCTTCAGCTTTTTGATCCCGACACTGGTAGCCTTATGGGCAATTACCAACAGTGAAGCCGGCTGGCTTGGAACATCGGCTCTGATTTCCTCGTCAATCGGTGGATGGATCGCCGGTATCATGTGCGACCGTATCGGCCGCGTCACCGTCATGAAGATCGCTATTGCCTGGTTCACTGTCTTTACGATTGCCAGTGGCTTCGCCAATTCCTACGAACAATTGCTTGTCGCCCGCATTCTGTCAGGCATTGGCTTCGGCGGTGAGTGGGCAGCTGGCGCGGTGCTAATGGGCGAAGTGATCCGACCTGCCTATCGCGGCAAAGCGGTTGGCAATGTGCAAAGCGCCTACGCTGTCGGCTATGGCTTTGCCGCATTGTTGTCGTCAGTCCTGTTTGCTACCATGCCACCTGAAAATGCCTGGCGTTGGATGTTCTGGATCGGCGCGCTCCCGGCGTTCTGGGTGTTCTGGGGATTGCGTGGCGTCGAGGAACCCGAAGTCTTTCTCAAGACCCGCAAGGCGCTTGCCGACCGTGGAGAGAAAATCAGTCCTTTTGTGATTTTCCACCCCCGCTATCTGAAGACAACGATCCTGTGTTCATTGCTGGCGCTCGGCATTCAGGGTGGAGGGTTTTCAATCCTCATCTGGCTACCAACTTTCCTCAAGTCGCATTACCAGATTTCATCGGTCACTGTTGGTTACTACGTCTTTGTCATGACCTTCGGTTCGTTCGTCGGCTATATCGTGGCCGCCTATCTTTGCGATCTGATCGGACGACGTCGCAATTTCTTCCTGTTCACAGTGCTGAACTGGATTATCATTCCGATCTTTCTTTATACTCCGCCGATGGGAGCACTCTCCCTCGTCATTAATTTCATGCTTGGCTTCTCACTGCTCGGAATCTATGCCGCTCTTGGACCCTACTTCACGGAGCTCTTCCCCAACACGATCCGCGGTAACGGTCAGGCATTCTGCTATAATTTTGGCCGCGCGGCAGGTGCTTTCGGCCCCGCAATTGTCGGCATGATGGCGACCGGCAGTTTCCTGCCGCTGCGCGACGCAATGGCTCTGTGCGCCATGCTGGCCTACATCTTCGTCCTTGTGGCCGTCGCACTTCTTCCTGAAACCAATGGTCGCGATCTCAGCTTCGAGGATGACCAGCCAATTGCCGGAAAAGAAGACAGCATTGTCGGCGACGCCGCCGGAACACAAACAATTTGAGGATGTGTCAGGTGAAACAGCCTTCAGATAAAACACAACCGAGCTTACGGTTTCGTATCCGGAACGGTGAACTGCTGATCGGCAGTTTCATCAAGACGCCCGCACCGCATATCGTTGAGATTCTCGGCTTTGCGGGCCTCGATTTTGCAGTCGTCGATCAGGAACATGCCCCGATCAGCATTGCGCAGATGGATATTCTGGCGTTAGCCGGACGTGCAGCAGGTCTACCGCTTCTCTCTCGTCGGTGGGGTAACTCCCCCGACTGGATTGCGCCGCTATTGGATCTCGGCCTTGAAGGCGTCATGGTTCCTCATGTCATGGATGCGGCGCAGGCCGCCGCTGTCTGTGATGCTGTCCGCTTTTCCCGGGGCAAACGGGGCCTTTCTCCTTCGCCGCGCGCAGGCAACTACGGCAGCTATGGCATTGCCGAATATCGAACCCATTGTGATGCGCACAACGTGGTGATGGCGCAAATCGAAGATCAAGCAGCACTCGATCGACTGGACGAAATCGCACAAGAACCGGATGTCGACGTGCTCTTCGTCGGCCCAGCCGATCTCTCTCAATCCATGGGGGTGGGTTTTCCGTCGACGGAACTTGATACAGCCATCGAACAGGTTATCGACGCTGGCAAGAAAGCCGGCGTTGCTGTCGGACTATTTGTCGGTAATGCCGCTGATGTTCCGCGCTGGCACAAGCTTGGCGTCACCGTCTTCGTGTGCGGATCAGATCAGGCGCTGTTGCGCAAATCAGCAGCGCAAATGCTGGCAACAGCCAGGGAATGAAAGGAAATCCAATGTTTAAGGACAAGGATCCGCGCGCAGACCTCTTTGCTGCCGCATCCAAGCCGAACCCCACTGGCCTTATTGCCGAAGAGCAACTGGCAGAATTTTATGCCTCTGCTCCTGATCACACGGCTCCCGGCGAGCGCACTTGGTTCTTGCGTGGATGCAATTTCGTGCTCGCCTATTCCGAGCTTGAACGGGGAACGGTAGTCGCACGCGAAGCTCAAGCCGACGAGTATGTCCTTTATCTCGCACACCATAACCACATCGCCACGGTTGAGTGGAATGGGGTGACAACGGAGGTAGCAGGCAGCTCTATCGCATTTATTCCACCGGGCGACAGTCGCATCACCTTTCCAACAGGCGGAAACGTAGTCCGGCTCTTCACAGTCGCATCCAAAGACCTCGTAGCGATGGCGCCAAATACGCACGCCTACGACACGCCCCGGGACCATATTCCGCCCTTCCAGTCCTGGCCCGAGCCTGCTGGCGGTTGGAAAGTGCGCTCCTATTCATTGGACGTTCCCGATGAGCCGGGCCGCTTTGGTCGAATTTTTCGCTGCACGACATTCATGGTCAATGCTCTTCCAGCTCAGATTGGCCCACGCGATCCTGCAAAGATGTCACCGCATCATCACGATGATTTCGAACAATGTTCTCTTGCAATGGCTGGGCGCTTCATCCACCATTTGCGCTGGCCTTGGACTACGGACATGAACGATTGGCGACGGGACAAGGCAATCGAGGTCGGTTCGCCTTCGGCGCTCGTCATTCCGCCTCCGGTCATTCACACGACCAGAGCAACGAGCGAAAACCAGAACGACCTGGTGGATATTTTTTGCCCGCCTCGGATGGATTTTTCGCTCAAAGCCGATTGGGTCCTCAATGCGGACGACTATCCGCTACCGCACAATGAGAGCTGAGGAACGTATTCCCGGCATGTTTACCTTTCATCCTCGAAGGGGTGGAGGGCGGCAAAAAGAAATGGAAAGTCATGGCAAACGCGCGACTGGAAACGCGGATAGGTTCAGTTCTGTTGAAGAACCCGGTCATCGCAGGATCGGCTGAACACCTGATTGACGCTGATGGCGTTCGACGCGCAATCAAGGCGGGAGCGAGCGCGGTTGTCGTCAAATCCACCAATGAATCTCATGCCGCTCGCTTGCAGTTACAACAGGCCGAATATGCGGTCCTTGATGAAAACTGGGAGCGTATCGCCTGGAACGCAGCAGCTCCGCGTAATGCGTTTATCGCCTGTCGTTCCGGTCTCACACCCCAACCCTTCCACGCTTGGCTTGAACAAACTGCCCGGCTTGATCATGAAGCTAGCAAGGATGACGCTGTCGTTGTCGCGAGCATAATTCTCGCCGATCTAGAACACTCCGTCACCATGGCAAAGCAGATAGAAGCCGCAGGCGTGCGCGTGCTGGAACTCAACATAGGCACACCTTACGCCAGTCAGGCGGCGAAGGGTGCGGTATCTACCGAACTCGATCCGGCGCGCATTAGACACATCGTCGATACTGTGCGTTCGGCCATATCCATTCCGCTCTGGATAAAAATCACCGGACAAAGTGAGCGTGTGCCAGATCTTGCCGAGGCAGCCTTTGACGCGGGCGGTGATGCTGTGGTGATGGCGGGACGACTTCTTGGACTTATCCCCGACCTCGAAACACACAAACCTGTCCTCGACACAACACTTGGGGTCGGAGGAACCTGGCATTTGCCGATGACCTGTCATTGGCTCGCTCTCACCCGTCAAAAGCTTGGCGACGATAAGCCTTTGATTGGCACAAATGGCGCTCAGTCCGGCCTCGATATAGCGCGGATGATGTTAGCGGGCGCCTCCGCCATCGAAATGTCGTCGCAGGTCATGCTCCGCGGATTCGGTGTGTTAACGAACGCAGTGGTGGAGCTTGAGGATTATCTGAAGCGAAAGGGATTAACCGCGCAAGAACTCATCGGCAAAGCCGCCGACAACCGCAAGACTTTCGCACAGATGCAGGAACGTCGAGACAACTGGCGCAATCATATCCCACTGTGATCCGCCCGCACATTGACGCAAACGGAAAGGGGGAGTAAGCGTGAAACAAGCGATATACACCGCCGACGAAAAGAAGCTTTTTCAGCGAATTACCTGGCGGATCGTGCCGCTCGTCGTCTTTATTTATCTAATCGCGATTATTGACCGCGCCAATGTGGGCTTCGCAAAACTGCAGATGGTGTCCGCACTGGACATGACAGAACAACTCTATGGACTTGCTTCGTCTTTGTTCTTCATAGGCTATCTGGCGCTTGAAATTCCAAGTGCTTATGCGGTCAACCGTTTTGGCGCACGGCTGTGGCTGGCGCGAATTCTTTTGACCTGGGGACTTTTGACGATTGCGACGGCTTGGGTGACGTCGGGTAGCCTTTTTGCCGCCTTCCGTTTTCTGATTGGCTGTGCAGAGGCGGGAGCCTATCCCGGGATAATCTATTACTTCACATTATGGTTTCCCAAAGAATACCGGGCTCGCGTTCTCGGCTTTTTGACCTTGGGTAGCGCTTTTGGCAACCTGTTCGGTTCACTGGTCAGTGGGTTCTTGCTCGATCTCGATGGCTTTCTTGGCTTCGCCGGATGGCAATGGTCTTTCTGGCCACAGGGCTTCCGGCGGTGCTGTTGACCCCTCTCGTGCTTGTCTTTCTGCCAAACGGACCCGACGATGCAAAATTCATTTCCACTTTGGAGCGAAAGTGGCTGCGGGAGCGGCTCGGGCAGGAAACGCCAGATGGACAACACGGCAACCCGCTTGCGGTCATTTGGGACCGGCGGGTGCTTCTGCTCGCCATCATCTACATGCTCATCCTGGCGTCCCTCTATGGCGTAATATACTGGCTACCAACCGTAGTGCGTGGTTTTGGCGTATCAGGAACGGAAAATGGTCTTCTTAGCGCAATACCATGGGTTATCGGAGCTTGTGCTCTGGTTGTGGTGCCGCGTCATTTGCGTAAAGAAAAGACAGTACTCACTGCAATGATCGCAATTTCGTGTCTTGGACTTGTCTGCTTTTATCTCAGCACGGGGCTGCCTGAGAACTGGATGCGTATGGTTGCAATGTCTATCGGCACACCCTGTATATCATTGCTCTTTCCTTGCCTTTGGTTTCTGCCCTCATTGTTCTTCTCCGGACAGCGGGTAGCCATGGCGATCGCGGCAATCAGTACTATTGGTAATCTGGGCGGGTTCATAGCCCAAAATCTCATGCCATGGGTGGCCAATGCGGCCGGGACGCCTGTCGCGGCTATGCTGGTGCCGGCGAGTGCTCTGGCTCTGGTCGGATTATTGGCGTCACTCATCAAGATCGCAGGATTTACAAACAGGCAGCGGGTTTTGGCGAAGGAGCGGCGAGCCGCAACTAACGAATGAAACTGCTAAGTCTCTGCAAAAAATTAAAATTTCTGCGCATTGAGTATGAAAATAACTGGCCTCAGATTCACATCCCTTCAAGGCGAAGGAGCGATATTGCTACTCATGCAGATTTGGGGCAGGAAACCTGTACTGGCAATCAAATGGTTGAAACAGTTGATCGTCCTCCGAGATCATTCCGTTCGCTTAAATACAGCGAACAGAACTACTTGCAGATATGTATACGGATGGGTTCTTCTGTTCTGCCACCCAATTCCATACATTTCTTTTTCGAACAGAAAGTCCAGCCTCCGCCCGTCTTGCCGGAGGCGGCGAGGATGATTTCACCACGCGGTGGAATATTGGGGTGGTAGATATACCAGCCATCTTTCAGAACCGCATCCGCAGGCGGATCCATCCCCGCGCCGGAGCCCTTGATGCGAGCTTCCGACAAGACAAGCCCCTGAGATGAGACAGTCCAGGACTCCCGCCATGGCACTTTCTCAACGCTGTGCGTCCATGAAAGAATAAAACTTGTGGCGGCGATTTTCAGGACGCCGCCAGCCGTTGCAATGCAGACCGCCATCAACCGGATGACGCGACAACGGAAGGCCGCGACCTCCAGAAATGCCACGCAAGAAAGGCCGTACAGGCAGCAAAGCCGAGTTCATCGCTATACGGATATGTCGCGAGCATGAGCGCAATAGCAGCAAACGCCCATATGCGCTCCCATATGTTCAGCGGCGTTCGAAGATGACCGATCGCGGCTGCGCCCCAGAGCACGATACTAAGAAGCGCCTTGATGAACATATAGGCGAATGCAGGCCAGAAGCCGAATTTTTCTGAAAGCGGTCCGCCCTCTTGGAGCATGATGACCGGTTCATACACCGCCATGAAAGGCACGGCGAATCCCGCGACTGCGATCCGGATCGCCTGCATGCCGATCTTCATGCCGGACTCGCGCGCAATCGGCGCTGCCGCAAAAGCAGCAAGCGCTACCGGCGGTGTGAGATCCGCCATGATGCCAAAATAGAAGACGAACATGTGCGACACCAGAAGTGGTACTTCAAGGTGCAGAAGCGCAGGCCCCGCGATCGACGATGTGATGATGTAATTTGGAATGGTCGGAATGCCCATGCCAAGCACAAGACACGCCAGCATGGTTAGCACCAGAGAGAAAAACAGTGAGTTTTCTCCAACACTGACGATCACGCGGGCGAAAGTCGACCCGGCTCCGGTAAGCGCTAGAACGCCGATGATGACGCCAACAAGGGCGCAGGCGATGCCGACGGGAAGCGCGTTCTTAGCGCCTTCAGCGAGACTTTGAAGACAGAGGCTGAGCGTTTCGCGACCGCCTCGCACTAGAAAGTTAATCGCTACCAAAAGTGCTACAAGCACAATGATAAGCGTTATGCCGCGCAGACTGTAGCCGAAAATGTTGAAGGTTGTACCGAAAGCCGCTGCTGACATAACGCCGAGTGCAACCCAGAACAACACGCGCAAAGGCGTCGACATGGGGCCGGAAATCGGCACGCCCAGAATGATAAGGGCGGTCAGGCTGAGGCCGACAGTGCCAGCAAAAAGGGGCGTATAGCCGGAGAATAGCAGCCATACCAATGCGATCAGCGGTAAAACGAGAAACCAACGTTTTCGGATCGCCTCAAGAGCGCTGGGCATTTCGCTTTTGTTGAGTCCTTTCATCTTGAGACGCCGCGCTTCAAGATCCACCATCACGAAGACAGTGATGAAATAGAGAATTGCCGGAACGATTGCTGCTTTGACGATCTCGACATAGGGCAGACCAAGCGTTTCGGCCATGATAAAGGCGACTGCCCCCATGACCGGCGGCATGATCTGGCCACCCATTGACGCAACCGCTTCGACGCCACCCGCAAAGGCGGGGCGGAAACCTGAACGTTTCATGAGAGGAATGGTAAAGGCGCCGGTGGTCACGACATTGGCGACGCCGGACCCGTTGATTGTTCCCATCAAAGCTGAGGAGATGACCGAAACTTTTGCCGGGCCACCCCGCGATGCGCCGACCGTGCCCATCGCAATGTCGTTGAAAAGCTGGATCATGCCAGCGCGTTCAAGAAAAGCCCCGAACAGGATGAACAGAAAAATATAGCTCGACGAGACATAGATCGGCGTGCCGTAAATTCCCTCGGTTCCCAGGAACAGAACCTCGACCACCTGCTCGAAATCATACCCGCGATGATTGAATGGCTGCGGCAAATATTGGCCGAACAAACCATATGCCAGAAATATCGCGCAGATGAGCGGCAAGGTCCAGCCCATCATCTTCTTTCCCGCCCAAAAGACGAGTGCGATGACCAGAATACCGATTACAATATCCGGCGTATTGGGTTCGCCCGCCCGGATCACAAGGGCCTCGTAGAAAACCCAATGATAAAAGCTAAGCGCGAAGGCGAGGATTGCCGCCAGCCAGAACGCCGCCCGTTTCGCAGACGTCGTGCTTGCATTGGCGTAAAGGCCGAAGAGAAGCAGCAGCAGAAATCCGACATGGACCGAGCGGACCACCTGACTGGGCAATGGGGAATAGGCGGAAGTCCAAAGCTGGAAAACCGAAAAAGCCACGGCAATGGCAAAGAGGACTTTTGCTCCGGAGCCTGCACCCCAGGCAGGAATATGTTCGGCCGATTCTACGGCGCTGTTCTCGCTCTGCGTCATGAACAAACCTTCATCCGTTTATGCATGTTGGAAACAACGGTTTCGGAAACGACCAAGAAGAAGAATTGGGACTCAACCGCCAAAAAGGGGGACGACGCCCGAGGTTGTTACGCGGGCGCCAACCGACGAAAGAGCTCAAACCAGCCTATTCGATGCCTTTTTCCTTGTAGTAACGCAATGCGCCGGGGTGGATCGGGACGGGTGACACAATGGTGCTCTTGTCGAGCTTGATGGACTTGGCCGAAGAATGGGCGGCAGCCAACTGGTCAAGATTTTCAAACAGACCCTTGGTCATCTGGTAAACCAGCTCTTCGTTCAGATCAGGGCGAACGATCAGATAGTTGATAACAGACGCGGTGGTGACATCCTTGTCCTGTCCGCTGTAGGTATCCGCCGGTATCGTGTTGACCTGATAAGGCGCGCCGATTTTCTCGATGATGTCGGCGGGAACCTCAACAACGTTGATGTCCACAGAGTTGGCGAGGTCGCGCAGCGAGGCGACGCCAAGTCCGGAAGATTGCAAGGTCGCATCCAATTGGCGGTTCTTCATCAGCTCGACAGATTCTGCAAAGGGCAGATATTCGATCTTGCCGAGATCGTCATAAGAAAGTCCGGCAGCCTCCAGAATGGTGCGCGCATTCAGTTCGGTTCCCGATTTGGGCGCGCCGACGGAAAGACGTTTTCCCTTGAGATCGGCGAATGTCTTGATGCCGGATTCCTTGGAGGCGACGATCTGGACATAATTCGGATATATCGCGGCAAGGGTGCTGAGATTGGTGAGCTTCTTTTTAAAGCCCGCAGCTTCATTGCCTTCATAAGCGTCGCGCAGGGAATCTCCCAGCGTGAAGGCGACTTCCCCGCGGCCGTTATTAATTAGGTTGATATTCTCGATGGACGCCTTGGTCGCCTGAACCGAGGGGCGCACATCGGGAATGCTCGAATAGATTTTTTCCATCGCGACCCCGAGCGGATAGTAGACGCCGCTGGTGCCGCCCGTCAGAATATTTACAAATTCTTCAGCTCGTGTTTGCGTTACACCGACGGCTAATCCTAGAGCCATGGCCAGAGAAACAGTAGTTTTACGATTAAAAAATTGCATGCTCCCTCCTCACCTCGAAAGATACCGCTGGACTATCAGTTCAGCGATCAGACAAAAGTCTATGCAGAATGCTTTTCTGTCATATTCGAAAATGTCCTCCCACAGACTTGCTGAACGCTACAGCATTCTTTTTAAAATCCCAAACTGTTTTGGAAATCTGACGTCATCAATATAGATTCGTGCTTTATAAAGCAGCATACGAAGCCGAAATATCGCTGATACTATATATAACGTATTGTATTTATTAATAATAATAATAATATTTAGATGGGAATCAAATATATAAATGTGAAAATTGCAATTATACATTGAATAAGCGACAAAAATTCAATTCTTCTGAATGGGTAATTCTTTCAGGGCGGCAGCAGCGATCAAAGACCGATAGATCGCTTGACAAGCGATGGCTAGCTTTTCATGCTCAAAGACATAATTTGAACAAAATTAACGAGGGAACGGAGAGAAACATGACAGTGAGAAAGTTCAGTCGTCGAGCAGCATTTGCTGTTGTTGCAGGCATGGTTGCCGTTGGAACGGGCATTGCTTTCGCACAAGCTCCTGCGTTTTTTCGCATCGGCACCGGTGGAACGGCAGGCACCTATTACCCGATCGGTGGGCTGATCGCGAATGCTATTTCCGGTGCCAGGGATAAAGGTGTCCCCGGATTGGTGGCCACCGCTGTTTCATCCAACGGATCGGTCGCCAATATCAACGCGATACAATCTGGTTCACTGGAGGCTGGCTTTACGCAGTCGGATGTTGCTTACTGGGCTCACACTGGCACTGGCTTGTATGACGGCAAGGGCAAGGTCGAAGATCTGCGTCTGATCGCGACGCTTTATCCTGAAACCATACATCTGGTAGCGCGTAAAGATGCAGGGATCAAATCTGTTGCCGACCTTAAGGGGAAGCGCGTTTCGATTGATGAGCCGGGTTCTGGTACGATTGTTGATGCTCGGATCGTTCTTGAGGCCTATGGCCTGAGTGAAAGTGACGTGAAAGCAGAGCATTTGAAGCCAGGTCCGGCGGGCGAGCGTCTGAAGGATGGCGCGCTCGATGCTTATTTCTTCGTTGGTGGATACCCCACGGGAGCGATTTCGGAACTTGCTACATCGAATGGCATTTCTCTTGTTCCGATTTCTGGCCCCGAGGCTGAAAAGATCAGAGAAAAATACACGTTCTTCTCACAGGATACTGTGCCGGCGGATACCTACAAGGATGTTGGACAGACAGAAACGCTCGCCGTTGCGGCTCAGTGGGTGACGAGCGCAAAGCAGCCGGATGAACTGGTCTACAACATCACAAAAACTCTCTTCAATGATGCAAGCAGGCAGGCTCTTGATGCCGGTCACGCAAAAGGCAAGCTTATCAAGCTTGATACAGCAACCACCAGTCTTGGAATTCCGCTGCACCCAGGTGCGGAGCGGTTCTACAAGGAAGCGGGTGTTCTCAAGTAAGCCTATCCTTTCCAAGTGGAATGAATGGACGCGTTGAAACAGTACTCCGAGATGCGGGCACCAGACCGGTGCCCGCGCAAGGATGGGTTTCATGATATCCAGATGGATATGAAACTAACGAGGGCTGGTGTGGTGAACGGACAAGAAACGAAACTTTCGCCCATGGAATTGGATGAGGCCAAAGCGCGAGAGCTTGAAGAGCAGTTCGATTCCGAGATACGGTTTCGCCCGCTGGCACCGATTGCCGCTCGTATCGTCGGGTTCCTGCTCATCGTTTTATCTTTGTTTCACTACTATACTGCGGGTTTCGGCCTTTTGTCGGAAATGGTGCATCGCGGGATCCATCTTTCCTTCGTGTTGGGCTTGGTTTTTCTCGTCTTCCCCTTTTCGCGCAAAGGTTATGATCAGCCTGAAACCTCTTCGCTGCTAAGGCCTCTCGGTATTTCGATCATTGACTGGACGTTGGCGATTATCGCTGTTGTGGCAGTACTGCACGTCCCTTTAATACCGCTTGACGATCTTGCTTTCCGGGTTGGCAACCCGACCACCATAGACGTTGTTCTTGGAGGTTTGTTGGTCGTAGTGCTTTTGGAGGCGACACGGCGTTCGGTGGGCTGGCCGCTGCCCATTATCTCAATTCTGTTCATGCTTTACGCGCTCTATGGACGCCACATGCCCGGCATATTGGTTCATCCAGGTGCGTCTGTAAGCCAATTGATTGATCATCTTTATCTGACGACACAGGGCATCTATGGCATCGCGCTCGGCGTCGTTGCCACCTATGTCTTCCATTTTGTCTTGTTTGGTGTTTTCGCGACCCGCATCGGTTTGGGGCAGTTGTTTCTTGATTGTGCAGCCTGGGTGGCAGGGCGCTTCGCTGGCGGACCTGCAAAGGTCTCGATTTTTGGATCCGCGCTGTTCGGTATGATCTCTGGTTCTTCAGTAGCCAACACGGTCACGGTGGGTTCTTTGACTATCCCTGCAATGATCCGGCTTGGATATAAACGGCATTTCGCGGCAGCGGTGGAATCGGCATCCTCAACGGGGGGGCAAATTACGCCTCCGATCATGGGCGCAGCTGCGTTCCTGATGATCGAGTTTCTCAACTTGCCTTATACGACTATCATCCTGGCCGCTATTGTGCCGGCCTTTATGCATTTTTTCGGTGTGTTGATGCAGGTTCATTTTGAGGCCAAGCGCAATGGTTTGCGCGGCATGACCAGGGAGGAGTTGCCAGATCTCGGTGAGGCCTTTAAGCGCGATTGGCCGACAGTCATTCCACTCGTGGTGCTGATTGGTGTTCTGTTGTCCGGTTATACGCCTTATCTCGCGGCCTTCTGGGGTATAACCTTGTGTATTGCGGTCGGCCTTCTTAATCCCCGCAAGCGCATGACGGTGGGGGAGATACTCGACGGTCTGCGAGACGGTGCGAAATACGCTCTTGCCGTCGGTGCAGCGGCGGCTACTGTCGGCATAATAGTGGGCGTGGTAACGCTCACCGGGGTTGGTTTCAAAATTTCCTATATAGTAACATCGACAGCCGCCCAGCTCGCCGGCTTTTTTGGGACGATCCTGCCAGTTAGCTGGTTTGGACCGCAGAGTCTTACACTCCTTTTTACGCTCGTAATGACCGGAATTGTCTGCATCCTCATGGGGTGCGGCATTCCGACAACGGCGAACTACATCATTATGGCCACGATTGCCGCACCTGCGCTGGGGCTTCTTGGTGTAGAGCCCATCGTCGCGCATTTCTTTGTATTCTATTACGGCGTTCTGGCCGACATAACACCACCGGTGGCGCTCGCCGCCTATGCAGCTGCGGGTATGGCGGGGGCCGATCCATTCAAGACCGGTAATACGGCGTTTCGCTTGGGATTGGGCAAAGTATTGGTGCCGTTTGTCTTCGTTTTCTCGCCGTCCCTGTTATTGGTAACATCCAATTTCAACTGGCCTGACTTCTTTATAGCGTTTTTCGGTTGCGCCATCGGTATTACCGCACTTGGCGCTGCGCTCTCTGGCTTTTTGTTGGTGAGAACAAAGCCTTGGGAGAACATCCTGATGATCTTGGCGGCGGTTCTATTAGTCGCACCGGAGATTTACTCATCGATGATGGGCTTGCTAATGTTAGTTCCGGTTGGAATTCGGCAATTTTCTGGGTTAAAGACAGCAAAGATGCGTGAAGCCCACTGAAGCTCTTCCATCCGATGCAAATTGCGATGCCCCATGTTACTCTGCCCGCAACGCTCACGATATATATTGTGCCAAATGTTGAATACGACGATGGATACTGCGGCCAGTAGAAAAAGAATTGTGGCGAGAGTTGGCGATAGGACGCCGCATCTCCCGAGACAGAATCTTGACTGGCAGTCAGCACATCGCCCAATGGCCACGCCAGCGGTTTATCTGCATTCAAGACGAAAAGCCATTCGCAATTTCGGCTGTCCGCCAAGCGATCTTTGTGGCACAGATTGCTTTTACAACTCCGTGGTGTCGACGATGTCTCGCCCGGTCGCGGCAACCATTTCCATCCGCTGTGCGAATTCCCGTCGGAGCGTCCGTCGGAGTTCGGCTGCTTCATGGCGCCTGCGATCCAAAGCGTCGACTGGGATCAAGGCAGGCACTGCAACAGGTCGCCCGGTATCATCGACCGCTACCATTGTAAAATAACAGGAATTGGTGTGGCGGCGCTTGCCCGAGCGGATATGCTCCGCTTCCACGCGAATGCCGATCTCCATGGACGTCCGGCCCGTATGGTTCACCGAAGCCCGAAACGTCACGAGTTCACCAACATTGATCGGCTCTTTGAACGTGACCTGATCGACAGAAAGCGTAACTGCATATTGTTTCGAATAGCGCGACGCACAGGAAAAAGCGACACGGTCCAGCAGGTTCAACAAGGCGCCGCCGTGGACCTTGCCACTGAAATTTGCCATGTCGGGCGTCATCAAAACCGTCATTTCCAGGCGGTGAGGATCGGGTTCGGTCGGCAGCATGGAGGTCCTTTCCGGGTCGTGTCAGCTCCGGATTCTTATATTGGCGCTCGCATTACTAAGGCAATCTACGACTTTCTGGTTGCATTTTTGCAAGAATAAAATCGGCGCACCGTTCGGCGATCATGATGGTCGGAGCGTTGGTGTTGCCACTAACCAGCGTCGGCATGATCGAGGCATCTGCCACCCGCAGTCGCGGCACGCCAATGACGCGCAACTGACTGTCGACCACGGCCATTTCATCACATCCCATCTTCGCCGTGCCTGAAGGATGATAGACAGTCTTTGCAATCGAACGTCCATATTTCTCGATGGCTTCGTCGCTTTGTGCCGCATCTCCGGGTCCCAACTCGCGAAAGCCTAGTGCCTTCATAGCTGGCGCGGCCAATATCTTGCGGCCGAGTTTTATACCTCTTACCAACGTATCGATGTCCGCCTTTTTAGTGAGATTGTTGCCAACAAACACGATTGGATCATCTACCTTGGAACTTCGGAGCGAGACCCTGCCGCGCGCTTCAGGTCTTAAAATGCAAGGGTTGATAGATACGCCATGGCCATCCATCTGGCCGCGCGACGCATCACCTACGAGCGCAGGGGTAACGTGAAACTGGATATCAGGGCGACCGCAGCCGGATGTATCGATGAAGCCGCCGGTCTCCACGACGTTGGACGAAAGAAGGCCCGAGCGATTGAATAGATATTGCAGGCCGTTGGCGACGGCTCGAAAGCCTCTGTCCTGTCCCTTCAACGATATCGGGCGATCTGTGATGCCATAAACGGACGCGGTGATATGGTCTTGAAAGTTATTGCCAACACCGGGCAGATCGCGGATGACTGGGATTCCATGCGACGTTAGGTGCGCTCCGGGCCCAATGCCTGACAACATCAACAATTTCGGCGTCGCTAGCGCTCCGGCACAAAGAATCACTTCTTCTTTTGCCAGCACGCTGTGATCTGTACCATCAGCAGTGCGATAAACTATACCGGAAGCGGCCCCATTTTCAATGATGATGGTGCGAACGCTACTTTCGGTGCTGACCGTCAGCAGCGGTGATCCTTTGACAACTTTCAGATAGGTTGCAGCCGTCGAACCGCGGCGTGCCTGCGATGTGGTGGTCTGAAAGAAGCCAATCCCATCCTGTGAGGCACCATTGAAGTCGTGTGAAAAAGGCAGCCCAACTTCTTGGGCCGCACGCACGAACGCCAAACTAATCGGATGACGGTGGCGCGGTTCGGAAACTTTCAGCGGTCCGCCAGTACCATGAAAATCGTCGGCGAACGTTTCATTGTCTTCGCAGCGTTTGAAGACCGGCAAAACCTCGTCATACCCCCAGCCATCACATCCAAGATCGCGCCACGTATCATAATCCTGCGCCTGACCGCGAACATAAATCATAGCATTAACGGAAGAACCGCCGCCCAAAGTACGCCCTTGTGGCACGACGAGCATTCGACCGTTGGCGCCCGGCTCTGGCTCGGTCTGATACATGAACGTCCGTTTACTGCCAAGCACCCGTACGAAGGTAGCGGGGATATGGATGAAGGGGCTGTTGTCCTTCGGTCCTTCCTCCAGTAACAGCACACTCTTACCGGCCTTAACCAGCCGGTTGGTTACGACGCAGCCGGACGAGCCGCCACCCACAACGATGTAATCGAAAGTCTTCATAGGCTGGCTGATCCTTCAAGGCGCGGAAACAGCGGGCGCCAACATTTCCGTCCAGCGCATCCGCGATCTGTGTCAGGCACCGATATGGCTCACGAATTTTGTGGTAAGATAGGCATCGAGGCTTTCGGTGCCGCCTTCGCTGCCATAACCGCTATCCTTGATACCGCCGAAGGGTGTCTCCGCCGCGGCAATGCCGAAATGATTGATGGAAACCATACCGGCTTGAAGTTCGGAAGCAAAACGGTCGGAGGTCGCCAGTGAGCGGGTAAAGGCAAAAGCGGCGAGGCCGAAGGGCAGGCGATTGCTGCGCTGGATCGCTTCATCGATGGAACCGACGCGGACCAGCGCTGCGACCGGGCCGAAGGGCTCCTCGTTCATGATGCGTGCATCTTCTGGTACGTCGGACAAGACGGTCGGCTCGAAGAAGAAGCCGGCATTGCCGATGCGTCGGCCGCCGCATTCCAATTTTGCGCCATTCGCAACAGCGTCGTCAACAAACATTTCCATTGCATCGAGACGGCGCGGATTGGCGAGTGGTCCCATCTGCGTTCCAACACTCATGCCGTCGCCGACCTGCAGCGCTTTTGCGCCAGCAACAAAACTCTCCCTGAAGCTGTCGTAGACAGAATCCTGGATATAGAAACGGGTGGGAGAGGCGCAGACCTGCCCGGCATTGCGGTATTTCAGCATAACTCCAAGTTGTGCAGCTGCAACGACGTCAGCGTCGTCGGCGACGATATACGGCGCATGGCCACCCAATTCCATCGTCGAGCGCTTCATATGGGAAGCGGCGTGTGCTGCGAGCGCTTTGCCAACGGGAACCGAGCCGGTGAACGAGATTTTTTGAATAGTAGGCGAGGCAATCAGATAGTTCGACACTTCGGCTGGAATGCCAAAGATGATGCTAATAACGCCGTCAGGTACGCCAGCATCCTGAAACGCCTTTGCCAGTTCAATACAGGCAGATGGCGTCTCCTCCGGTGGTTTGGCGATGACAGAGCAGCCGGCAGCCAATGCGGCGGAAACCTTGCGAACAAGCTGATTGATCGGAAAGTTCCACGGGGAGAAGGCCGCAACAGGCCCGACCGGCTCCTTTATGACCATCTGGCGGGCACCAGGAATGCGTGAGGGAATTACCCGGCCATAGATGCGGCGCGCTTCCTCGGCGTGCCATTCAATGTGTTCCGGCGCTGCGTTGGCCTCACCACGCGCCTCCGCCAGCGGCTTACCCTGCTCGCGGACCATGTGTTGGGCAATGACTTCTACGCGTTCGCGCACGATCGCCGCCGCACGCAGGAGAATGCGGTAGCGCTCCAGCGCGGTCGTCTTGCGCCAGACCTCGAACCCTTTGGCAGCCGCATCGAGAGCGGCGTCGAGATCGGCGCGTTCACAGACCGGCAGTTGTGCTATGACTTGTCCGGTTGCGGGGTTTTTGACGTCCGCCGTCCGTTTGCCCGAAGGCGCTCGCCACGTACCATCGATTAATAGCGGCTTATCCAACATGATTTGCTTCCTTGAGATTACAATCAAACAGGTTTCGGCAGAGTGGTAAGTGCCTGCGTATAGTCTTGGGCAATGCGGGCCACGATCTCGGCTGCAGGTAGGATTTTGGAAATCAGGCCGGCGCTCTGGCCTGCCTCGACCTTACCCGCCTCAACATTGCCGTCAAAAGCCGCAGCCTTGAGCGAACTGGCAATGAAGAGCGCCTTGCGGTCTTCGTCGGATAACCCTTCCGCTTCTGCTTTCGCCATTCCCTCGGCGAATTGGTTGCGAATGACACGGATAACGCCGAAGCCTCGACCAACCACCATCGTATCTGTGACACCCGCCTTGACCAGAATATCCTGATAGGCCGGGTGCAGCCGCGCTTCGCGTGACATCATGAAACGCGAGCCGAATTGCGCAGCGCCTGCGCCGAGCGAAAGTGCCGCTGCAAGTCCATGACCGTCTGCGAATCCGCCGGAGAGAATCAACGGCATGTCCGGCACCGCCTTCGCGATGGCACGACCGAGTACCAGGGTCGAAACGAGTTCCGGCGGAGGATGCCCGCCGGCCTCGCCGCCGACGGCGATCAGGCCATCGACGCCGGCGTCAGCGGCTTTCCGGGCCTGCACTTCACCGGATACGACATGCAGGCAAATCGTGCCGGCAGCCTTGAAGCGGTCGATATATTTCTTCGGGCCGCCTTGCGATGCGATCAGGACCGGGATGCGCTTTTCCAGCAGCAAGTCGATGATCGCTTCGGCGCCTTCGCGATAAAGGGGCAGGTTGACGGCGAAAGGCTTGTCCGTTCCGGCTTTGATCTCATCGATCGCCTCTTCCAAATGATGCGGAAACATCGGTCCTGCGGCCAACACGCCAAGGCCGCCGGCATTGGAGACAGCCAGTGGCAGAGCCGAGTTGGAGGAGGCCCAGGACATGCCTGCCTGGATGATCGGCAGATCAATGCCAAGCAGTTTGGTAACATTGGTTTCGATACGCATGAGCATTCAACCTTCGATTCCCGCCAACTTGCGCGCATGCGCAGCAAGCCGCTTCTTCTGGATTTTCGAGCTGGCGGTCATTCCGATCGCTTCGAAATCTTCCACGATCCAGACATGGCGCGGCACTTTGAACCCCGCCATCTCCTTCTTCGACCAATTGATGATTTCCGCTGGCGTCGTTGTGCAGCCCTCGTTCAAGATGATGAACGCGGCGATAACTTCGACGAGCCGTTCGTCCGGGACGCCGACAACCGCAGCCTGACGGATCAACCGGTTCTGGTGCAGGACGTTCTCGACATCGGCCGGAGAGACGTTTTCGCCGCCGACACGCACGATATCCTTTGTCCGGCCCATGAAGCGTAAGCGGCCGGATGCATCGAGAGTCCCAAGGTCGCCAGTCGAAAGCCAACCGTCGGTAGAGAGCGTGGCAACGGTTTCTTTCGGCTTGTCGAAGTAGCCTTTCATAACATTCCAGCCATGCACCTGGATCTCACCTGGTTCGTCAGGGCCTGCATCGCGACCGTCTTCGGTGCGAATGCGGACCTCGACGCCGGTCTGCACCCGCATGGCGGCGCTGACACGTAGGTCTTCCGGCTCCCACCAGCAGGATTGCGCGACGTTGGGCGAGGCCTCGGACAGCCCGTAACCGACCACGCACTCACGAGCGCTAAGTTCGTCGATGACACGGCGAACGATGGTGGGTGAAGCGGCCAGCCATGCGCCACGCAAAGTGAGCTGGCGGCGAGGCAGATCGGGATGGTTGAGAAGCATCAGCGCCATCGTATCGTTGCCGGAGAAATGGGTGCAGCGTTCCGCCTCAATCAGCCGCAATGCCTCGCCAGGCTCGAAACGGTCCATGCTGACAAGTGTGACAGCATGCTGCAGGCAGGAGAGGATCGACAGCGTCGTGCCAGCGACATGAAAGAACGGACGGGCGCTGTGGAAGCGGTCGCCTGATCGAAGGCCCATTCGAAGTCCGGAGAAGAAGGCATTCGGCAGCATGTTGCGATGGCGAAGCAGAACGCCTTTCGGGAAAGACGTGGTACCCGATGTATATTGGATCAGCAACACGTCGTCGGGTTGGTCACAAGGCTCAACGGGTTGGAGTTTTGAAGCGCATAGATCGCCCCAGCTTTGAGCCGCTGCCGGCACGTCATCGCCGATCACCAAAACCCGTTTTAGATCCGGCAGGGCCTCATGTGGCAAGGCGGTATCGATACCGGCACAAATGTCCCGCAGCATTGCGATGAAATCGACTTTCAGGAAACGATCGCAGGTCACAAGCGTCGAAACGCGGGATTGTTTCAGAGCATAGAGCATTTCGACCGCGACGAACCGGGTGTTAACCGGCACAGTGACGGCACCGAGCGAGCCGATTGCCAGAAAGATGACAATCCACTCCGTGGAGTTGCCGAGGCAAAGCCCGACATGATCGCCCCTGCTGACGCCGACAGCTGCGAGAGCTGCCCGGGCGTGGGCAACCTTTTCTTCCAGCTGGCTGAAGGTCAACCTTCCACCTGTCGCGACGATTGCCTCGACGTCGGGCGCGATCGCTGCCGATCGACTCAAGGCGTCCGAAACGGTGAGGGGGCAAATTGCCTTGAGATCGAGCTCGCTCATTTGCTGCCCTTCGCGCCAACGGCCTGGGAAAACTTCTCTATGCCGGCCCGCCAGCCGCCATCGGCTAGATTGCGCTCGATTGCTGCCATCTCGATACGGATGCCGTTGCCGAGATTGGTTTCATGTCCGAGATCGACAGCCTGCTTGGTCAGCGCCATGGCGAGCGGCGGTGCCGCTGCAATGCTTACGGCAATTTCCAGGCCAACCTGCTCGAGCACATCGGCTGGAACGACTCGGGAGACAAGACCGCGTTGGTAAGCTTCGCCGACGGTCATGATGCGGCCGGTGAAAAGCAGTTCTTTCGCGTTCATGCGTCCGATTGCTCGTTGCAGCCGTTGCGTGGCACCGACTGTACCCCATTGCGGCTCGGGAAAGCGGAAGGTGGTTTTTTCGGAGGCGACGACGAAATCGCAGCTCATGGTAATCTCGCCGCCGGAACCGACCACCGGGCCTTGCGTCAGCGCCACGATCGGCTTGCGGCATCGGCATATCGCATCATAGGCCGCAAACGAGGCCTGACGGCGGGCGATCACCCAGCCTTCGTCCTTGCCGGTCCGCTCTTTCAAATCCGCACCGGCGCAGAAAACCGGGCCATTGGCCGAGAGAAGGATGACGCGGATATTCTGATCGCGATCCAGTGTCTCGAACGTTTCGCGTAGCGCAAGGCACATGTCCAGATTGACGGCGTTGCGCGATTTCGGGCGATTGAGCACGACGCGCGCAATCGCGTCTTCGCGTGTGACAGAGACGGTGTCCAGGCTCATCCGATCGCTCCTTCCTCACGAAGCGCCGCGATTTCAGCGTCGCCGAAGTTCATTTCTTGGCCGAGAATGGTGTCGGTATCGGCACCCAGTAGCGGTGGGCAGCCGATCTCGGGAGGGTCGAAGCCATTGAAACTGACCGGCGTGCGCAGCGCCTTGAACCGGCCTTCGACAGGATGTTCGAACGTGCCCACGACACCGCGCGCTTGCATGTGTGGATCGTCGAGGATCTCGCGTGTCGTATTGACTTCACCGGCCGGGATTCCGACCGCGCGCAACGCTTCGGCCAACGGCTTTCGTTCGCGGGCAGCTATTGCGGTACGCATTTCGTCCATAACCCGCTTGCGATTGGTCAATCGTCCCGCATTCGTGGCGAAGGACGGGTCCGCGCCAAGTTCGTCAAGTCCGAGCACTTGGCATAGCCGGCCCCAATGCTGATCGCTACCGCTGATGTGCAGCCATCCGCCGTCGCGGCACTGGAAGGCGGCGGAAGGAACGCGACCGGGATGTTCGGTACCGGAGCGGCCGATATCCTCGCCCAACGCGAAAAAGCGGGCAGCCGACAGTGCGAGTAGGCTTGCCTGCACGTCCATCATGGCAAGGTCTATATGGCATCCCTTGCCGCTACGAACGCGACCGACGAGGCCGGTGAGAATGGCGATGGCGATCCAGAGGCCAGCCGTCAGGTCGGCGATCGGCACGCCAGCCTTGGCGGGCGGCGAGTCCGCGTGGCCGGTCAAATGCATGACGCCAGACAAAGCCTGAAACACGGTGTCGTAACCGGCGCGCTGCCGGTAAGGTCCGGTTTGGCCGAAGCCAGTATTGGAGACGTAGATCAGGTTCGGATTGAGTGCCGCAAGGGTTGCATAGCCAAGATTGAAGCGCTCCATGTCACCGGGTAGAAAATTTTCCAGCACGACATCATGTTGGGCAGCCAGCGTAGCAGCGATCTTCTGCGCCTTCGGCGATTTTAGGTTCAGCGTCATCGATCGCTTGGCGCGATTGAAGGCGAAGAAATAGGCGCTTTCGCCGCCGGGAAGGAGTGGCTCGAAAACGCGCGATTCATCGCCGCCGCCGGGCCGCTCGACCTTGGTGACGGTAGCACCGAGTTCTGCCAGGATTTGGGTCGCCATAGGTCCGGCCAGAACGCGGGAAAAGTCGAGAATACGGATGCCGTCGAGCGGTTTCATTTGGCCTCCTTGCGGAAGCTGCGCATCCTGGCATTGAGGTCTCGACCTGCGGACATTGCCTCGGCATAGGGAAGGTCGGCCACCTGATAATAGAGTGTCTTTGCCGCTGCCATGGCGAGCGGATTGGCCAAGGCCCAGGCTTCTGCAATCTCGATCGCCTTTTCGACGACCTTTTCCGGAGCAGCAACGCGATTGCAGAGGCCGAGTGCAAGGGCTTCTTCGGCGCCGATCAGGCGGCCGAGGCTGATCATCTCGAAGGCCGCCTTGCGCCCGAGCGACCTTTGAAGACCGGTCATGACGAGAGCCGGGACGATGGAATGCTTGAGTTCGGGATAGCCGAATTTGAGATTACTTGCAGCCACCATCATGTCACAGCCGATGGCGAGGCCCGCACCACCGCCGACAGCTGCGCCCTGGACGGCCGAGACTACGGGCTTCGACAGGCTCTGCATCATTGCCTGCGTCCGGCAGGTCAGGTCGGCTCGCTTATCGACCAGATCCTGATTGGCGGGCGTCAACGTGTCGAATTCCGAAAGATCGGCGCCCGCACAGAATGCCCGGCCATGACCTGCAAGCACAATGGCGCGAACTTCCGCGTCCTGATCGGCAGCGAGAAATGCATCGTGGATCGCTTGAGTGAGTGCGGTATTCAATGCGTTGAGTTTATCGGGACGGTTCATTGTGATGATGCGAACCGCATCACGGTTTTCGACAAGAAGAACGGAAGATGGGTCGGTCATGCGCTGATCCTATGCCGCGAGATGGCCAAAGCCGCTACGCGCGACCCGGCTCAGGAGTTCACGCTTCAAGACAGCCTCGCACCGACGAGAGGTGTCCTGCAATTTTTTGAGATTGAGACCGGTATCGATACCTTCAGCCTCGAACAGATTGACGAGGTCTTCCGTCGCGACATTGCCGGTAAACCCTTCGCCATATTTTATTTGTGTCGGATGGCCGCCGACACCGCCGATGGCGCTATCGAACCAGCGGCAACCCGCCTCATAGGCCGCGTAGCAATTGGCAAGGCCGGTTCCACGCGTATCGTGAAAATGCGCAATCGGCACCATGTCCGGCAATTCGCAGGCGATGCGCTTGAAGAGACTTTTGACGGTCGCCGGCGTGCCGTGGCCTGCCGTATCGCAAACCGAAACATGCTTCACACCAAGCGCCGAAAAGCGAGCGAGGTCTGCCAGAACACTCTCTGGATCGACTCTGCCTTCGAAGGGGCAGCCGAGAGCCATGGAGATGACCCCGATCAGGCGGAACCGACCACCGGCAAGCCTCACCATTTCCGCGACATTGTCCCATTGGGTCTGCCGGGTGGCGCGAAGGTTTTTCTGTGTGTGCGACTCCGTGGCGGATACGAGAAGGCTGATTTCATCGGCGCCGTGGCCAGCGTCGAGGTCGTCAAGCGCACGCTGCACTGCCTTGGGGTTTGGGCAGGTTGCCTTGTAATAAGTGCCCCGCTGCTTTCTGATGCCAGCCAGAACCTGAGAGGCATCCGCGAAGACAGGGACGTGCGTGGGACTGCTGTAGCTCGTCGCCTCGACGCGCGGAAAACCTGCATCCGAAATTTCGTCGATCAAAGAAATTTTTTCCGCAGTGGATATCGAAGCTGTCTCGTGTTGCAACCCGTCACGCGCAAAACATTCGCAGATTGTGATTTCACTCGCCATGCCTCACCTCCATTCGGTTTGGCGATAGAGATGAATTTATTCGTTCACAATGTCAACTATTTTTATCGTTGAAATTTTCACACTCTCATTCTTCTTCAATGCTCCTCAAGTCTGACTGGGAGGCAGAATTTCGCAATTCGTGATAATATCTGCTGCTTGTGCGGGTCACGCGCCGCAGGAGTTCGATAAGTATCTGTTGCTCTGCGTTGCTAAGTGTTGCCAGCATTTGCTGATTGCGCTCAAACGATGCATCAAGGATTGCGCGTGACAGCGCTAGCCCTTCCGGACTGAGTCTGAGAAGGATGCTGCGGCCATCTTCCGGATTGGCAGTTTTGGCTATATAGCCCCGATCAATCATTGCCGAGACTGTGCGACTCATCTGGCTTTTAATTAAACCACTATGCTTCGCCAGCTCCTGCAGCGGTACTTCTCCTAGGTAATTAAGAACGGCGAGAACGCGCCACTCTCTTGGCGTTACGCCATATTGGGGTCGAATCGAAAGCGCCGCTATTCGTGTGGATAGTCCAGCCAAGCGCTGTAGCTGAAAGGAAAACAGATTCCGAATGTCTGTTTCCTGATCCGAGTTATCATGGCGTTTGTCGAAATAGTCCCCGGAATTCGTCTTCAATTGATCGCGGTTTTGCACGGTCATTTCCTCTTGGGGTTTTCACTCTCGCTTATCTTTATGCGATTTTAGGGCGGCATGGCGAGCGTGACAAAATGTTATCGCAAATTAGTTGACAAAGTGAACAATATAGTTACCTTCGTCAACCAGTTTGGCGTAAAGCTGACGACTTGTTGACCGTGCCAATCTGTCAAGGGAACGAGTGGCGGCACAGGGTCTTTTTCGCGGAGGAGAAACATGATGTTACAGCGGTACAAAGCGGCCTGCCTTCTTGGCGGGGCTATGATTGCAATAATGACTGTGCCCACGTTTGCGGCAGATGCAACCTTGACTGTAGCTGGTTTTGGCGGAAATCTGCAAACAGATCTCCGCAAGACCATATGGCAGCCGGCGGCAGATTTGGCCGGCATTGAACTGCGTGAAGAGACCCATGACGGTCTTGCCGCAGTTCGTGTTCAGGTGCAATCGGGTTCGCCTACCTGGGATGTCGTGCATCTGGGCGCGGATGAGTGCGCTGTCGGTGGCAAGGAAGGCCTGTTTGAAAAACTCGACTATAAGGTGATCGACACCAACGGCTTCGACACGCTCTCATATGGCGAAAACTGGATTGCGACCAACACCTATTCGGTCGTGCTTGCCTGGCGCACGGACGTCTACAAGGACAAGAAGCCGAAAAGTTGGAAGGATCTCTGGGACGTCAAGAATTTCCCCGGCCGCCGTGCGCTTAGCACCTATCCGCAGGAAATGATGGAAATCGCCCTTTTGGCCGACGGTGTCGAGAAGGATAAGCTCTATCCTCTCGACACCAAGCGCGCGCTCGCCTCTTTGGACAAAATCAAGAAGGACGTTGCCGTCTGGTGGTCGTCAGGCGCTCAATCGGCGCAATTGATCAAGGACAAGGAGGTCGACATGATGGCGATCTGGGGCAGCCGTGTCGCCAACGTCATCAAGGACGGTGCTCCGGTCGAGTTCACCTATCAGGACGCCATTCTCGGTTACGGATGCCTGGCGGTTCTGAAGGGATCGCAGAATGCCGAAGCGGCACAGAAATTTATTGCCGGCGTCGTCTCGCCTGAAGTACAGGCACGCATTCCTGAAATGATGCCCTACTACGGGCCGCCGAACACTCGTGCCTTCGAGGTGAAAAAATTCACGCACGAGGTTCTGGCAAAGTCGAATATGTCGCCCGAGAACGTCAAGAAGCAGATCTTCCTGAACGCCAATTGGTGGCGCGATAATAACGCCCTCGTGCGCGAGGATTATAGTCTGCTGATGTCGAACTGACGTCGATCGCAATCGGAGAACGGCAACAATGGCATCAGGTGCAGTCTCGATCCGCAAGATCTACAAGGTCTACGGGAACTATACGGCGCTGGACGGGATATCGCTTGATATCGCCGCAGGTGAGTTCCTGACACTTCTTGGCCCTTCCGGCTCGGGGAAAACGACGCTTCTGAACGTTATTGCCGGCTTCGAGCGACCAGACAGTGGTAGCCTTCTGGTCGACAATGCGGAATTCATCACCAAGCCACCGCATAAACGCGATCTCGGTATGGTGTTTCAAAGTTATGCGCTGTTTCCGCATATGGACGTCTTCGCCAACGTCGCCTATCCGCTGAAATTACGAAAGGTCGATGTTGCGACCATCAAGTCGAAAGTTAAAACGGCTTTAGAAACCGTGCATATGACCCATCTTGCCAGTCGTCGGATAAACGAATTGTCCGGTGGGCAGCGCCAGCGTGTGGCTCTCGCCCGCGCCATTGTCTTCGAGCCTCGTCTGCTCCTAATGGACGAGCCGCTTTCGGCGCTGGACAAAAACCTGCGCGAACATATGCAGATCGAGCTGAAACGCTTGCATCGCACGCTCGGCATGACGACTGTTTATGTCACGCACGACCAGCAAGAAGCCTTGACAATGTCGGACCGTATTGCGGTCCTCGACCGCGGCCGGATAATGCAACTCGACACGCCGAAAGCTATTTATGATACGCCGAATTGCAAGTTCGTCGCAGGCTTCATGGGCGATACACGCTTCGTGCCGATCGAAAAGAATGGATCGGATTTCACACTGGGCGGTCGGCCGCTCAAGCTTGGAGCGACGCCACCGAAAGCAGCCGACGATATCTATCTTATGGTGCGCCCCGAACGCCTGCGCTGGCACGGCTTCGTCGAACGGGACAACCGTATCGAAGGCCAGGTCATCGATGTCACCTATCTCGGCGATAGCCACATGGTATCGCTCCAGCTTCCCCAATGCACGGAAATCTCGATCCGCCATACGGGTGCGGAGAACATGCCGCTGCCCAGACCTGGCGACAGGCTGGCGCTCTGGATGACGCCGGAATCCAGTGTGATTGTCGAAGGAGCACGGCCATGACCATGGCGGATGCGAATTTGTCCGTTGCACAACTCAATACGGATGTGCTGCAACAGTCTCGACGCAGGACCGGGCTTGCGTTTATCGGCCTGTCATTGCCGGCCTTCGTGCTCGTCATGCTGGTGTTGATCGTTCCATTTTCCTGGCTGGCGTGGATGTCGTTTTATGATGCATCCGGCGCGCTTTCTGCAGAAAATTACGGGCGGCTGCTACGTCCAGCCTATATCGACAGCTTTTTGACAACCTTCAAGGTCGCCTCAATCGTCACGATTATCTGCGTTATTCTTGGCTACCCCGTTGCCTATCTCCTTAGCCAGCTTCCGGAGAAAGCGGCACAGGTATTGATGATCTTCATCATTCTGCCATTCTGGACATCAGTTCTGGTGCGTACCTATGCATGGCTCGTGCTCCTGCAGCGGGAGGGGCTAATCAATACCTCACTTATCAATCTCGGGCTGATTTCCGAACCGTTGCCACTCGTCAACAATCTCACCGGCACGGTCATCGGCATGGTGCACATCATGCTACCCTTCCTCATTCTGCCGCTCTACGCGTCAATGAAGACGATTGATCCGATATTACTTCGGGCCGCGTCTAACTGCGGCGCGTCGCCGGCTCAGGCCTTTCGGCAGGTGTTTCTGCCCCTGTCCCTGCCGGGCGTTGCAACCGGCGTGGCGCTGATCTTCGTGCTCTGCCTTGGCTTTTACCTGACGCCGGCACTGCTCGGCGGCGGGCGGGTAGCAATGTGGTCAACCCAGATCGCCGACATGATCGCAAAGTTCGCAAACTGGGGGGCGGCCAGCGCGCTGAGCGTCGTTCTGCTCATCGTTACCGGCACGATCCTGTGGGTCGTCAACGCGCTGTTCAGGGCGGCGAGCGTTAACAAGGGAGGCGTCTGATGCTAAAATCTCCGGCCACTTCCACTCAGATAACCCATGGCGACCGGCTCTGGCTCTATGTTTTCGTCGGCATCATCCTGGCCTTCCTAATCATTCCATGCCTGATCGTCATTCCGATGTCCTTTTCGGATTCCCAATATCTCGAATTTCCTCCGCGAGAGCTTAGCCTGCGCTGGTACGATGCCTTTTTCTCTTCGCCGGAATGGCGCCAGTCGGCCGTGGTTTCCTTCAAGATTGCAGGCGCGACAACGGTGCTTGCGACGATACTCGGAACGCTTGCGAGTTATGGCCTTTTCAAATCAGCCAATCTATTCAATATCGTGATCCGCAGCGTGCTGATCCTGCCGATGATGGTGCCATTGATCTTCGTGGCCATAGGCGTATTTTTCGTTTTTGCCAAGCTCGGCATGAACAATACGCTGACCGGCCTGATCCTGGCCCACACGACGCTGGCCATCCCCTTCGTCATGATTGCCGTGACAAATGGCCTGAAGGGTTTTGATCTCAATCAGGAGCGTGCGGCCCGCAGTCTCGGGGCTTCCCCGGCTCGCGCCTTCTTCACGGTCACTGTGCCGCAAATCAGGATCTCGATCTTCTCGGGCATGCTGTTTGCCTTCATCACCTCGTTTGACGAAGTCATTGTTTCGCTGTTTGTGTCCAGCGGCGCTAATTCGACGCTGACTAAGCGCATGTTCGCCAATATTCGCGACCAGGTCGATCCGACGGTCGCCGCCATCTCGTCCATGCTAGTCGTCGCCTCGATCGTCATTCTCATCGGTATGCAATTCGTCAAGAAATCGAAAATGAGAACCGCGGACTAAGTGCTACGGGCTCATCGCTATAGGCCGGAAGGTCGTTCTTAGGAGGAAACCATGCTTCAGAACTCGCTTCGCGCGCGCGATATCGCCGTGCAGATTCATCCGCAGACCAATCTGGTCCTGCACGAAAAGGTCGGCCCGACAATCATGGCGCGTGGCGAGGGCGCCTATGTTTATGACGACGACGGCAAGCAATATATTGAAGGCATGTCCGGGCTATGGTGTGCGGCGCTCGGCATGAGCGAGAAACGTCTTGTCGAAGCGGCGACACGTCAGCTCAACACGCTTCCTTATTATCAGAACTTTGCCCATCGTGCGACAGAACCGGGCATCGAACTGTCGGATCGCCTGCTCCGGCTGTCGCCTGTGCCGATGTCCAAAGTTCTCTTCCAGAGTTCCGGTTCGGAAGCGAACGACACGACCGTCAAACTCATCTGGTATTATTTCCATTCCCAGGGCCGCTCGGAAAAGAAAAAGATTATCGCGCGCAAGCGAGCCTATCACGGTACTTCGATTGCCTCTGCCAGCATTACCGGTCTGCCGCATCTGCATCGCGACTGGAACCTCCCGCTCGAAGGATTCCTGCATGTGACATGCCCGCATTTTTACCGCGACGGTCTGCCGGAAGAAACGGAGGAAGAGTTCGCAACACGCCTTGCCGAGGAACTGGACGCAGTGATCGTGGCCGAAGGCCCGGACACAGTGGCGGCGTTTTTCGCGGAGCCCGCCATGGGTACCGGTGGCGTCGTACTGCCACCGAAAACCTATTTCGAGAAAATCCAGAAGGTTCTGAAGAAGCACGACGTTCTTCTGGTTGCCGACGAGGTGATCACCGGGTTCGGTCGCACCGGCAACTGGTGGGGGACGCAGACCTACGACATGCAGCCCGATATCATCACTTGCGCCAAGGCACTGACATCAGCCTATATGCCACTGTCGGCGATCCTCCTGTCGGAGCGAATCTATGAAGGCATGAGAGCGCAAAGCGAAAAGATCGGCGTCTTCGGCCACGGCTATACCTATGGTGCCCATCCGGTCGCCTGCGCTGTTGGTGTGGAAACCCTGCGCATCTATGAGGAAGACGGCATCATTGATGACGTGAAGCGGTTGGGCGCGTACATGGGCAAGCTGATGCATCCGCTGATCGACCATCCGCTGGTTGGCGAAGTGCGCGGTGTTGGTCTGATGTGGGGAGTTGAACTCGTGCGCAACAAGAAGACGCGCGAAGCTTTTGCACCGGACCTGCAGTTCGGAATCGGCGTTCAGAACCACGCATTCGAAAATGGTCTCGTCTGTCGCTCGCTGGGCACAGCTATTGCCTTCGCGCCGCCTCTGATCTCCACAATAGAACAGATTGATCAAATTGCGGATCGTTTCAAACGGGCTCTGGACAACGCGCTTGATGATTACACCCGCTCGGGCGGGAAACTGGACTGAATCTGATAAAGGGAGGACAAATATGCTTGCCATTTGTGACAACCGTCAGTTATTGCACAGACCTTTGACGAGATTAGCCGGTGGACGACTTGCACAAAATCCTGAACAGCCAGAGCGCATCGACTTGTTGAAACAAGGGCTGGCAGCAATCGGCGTTCAGCCCGTTTCTCCAACGGATCACGGGCTCGCAAAAATCGCTGCTATCCATGATGACGACTATTTGGATTTTTTGCGAAATGGGTTTGCCGAATGGAAAAGCTCTCCAGCTAATGGACCAGAGATGCGTGCGAGCGTGCATCCAACAGTTCAGATGAATCGCAAACCCGTCGATATTCTGGGTCGGGCCGGATACTACCAGGCAGATGCTAGTTGCGTGCTACTCGACGGTAGCTGGGAGGCATTGTATGCTAGCGCCAACACAGCCATTGATGCCATGGTGCGCGTGCTTGAGGGAGAGGAAAAGGCTTACGCGCTTTGCCGACCGCCCGGCCATCACGCATACGCAGATAAAGCTGGCGGCTTCTGTTATCTCAATAACACTGCCATTGCCGCTGAACTGGCTGCACGACGCGGTTTACGCGTCGCAATCATTGATGTCGACGTGCATCACGGGAATGGCACGCAATCAATTTTTTACGAGCGATCGGATGTTCTGACGTTGTCAGTGCATGGCGATCCTGCTCACCTCTATCCCTATTATGCAGGTTATGAGGATGAGGGCGGAAAGGGGCAGGGAATCGGGTTTAACCGAAATTTTCCGGTGCCTTTGCACAGCGACAGTGAAACATATCTTGCTGCGGTTGACGCGGCCTGTGCCGCAGCTCAAAGCTTCTCGCCCGACGTGCTAATCGTCGCGCTCGGGCTTGACGCTGCTTCTTCTGATCCCTTTGCTTGCATGAACGTTGATGATGACGGTTTTAAACGTATGGGGGAACAGTTGGGAGGCTTGTCAGCAAAGACATTGGTAGTACAAGAGGGAGGTTATCCATCGCCAAGTTTGCCGCTGTTGCTACAAAGCTTTTTAACTGGGCTGGCAGCCTGACCAAAACGAAGCTGCTATCCCGCAGAAACATTGAAAAGGCGACAGAGGTAATTTTGAA
Source organism: Ochrobactrum teleogrylli (assembly GCF_037482325.1). Classification (NCBI taxonomy): domain Bacteria; kingdom Pseudomonadati; phylum Pseudomonadota; class Alphaproteobacteria; order Hyphomicrobiales; family Brucellaceae; genus Ochrobactrum; species Ochrobactrum teleogrylli. Next base: position 481,067 of record NZ_JBBHKQ010000002.1, on the reverse strand, counting down.
GCCCACTTCCGCTCGAGAGCGTCGGGAGGCCATCCAGTCGAAGGTGATTGAATGCGAATACTGTATTTCAGCAACTCCTGAAACCGCGGCAGTACCGGTGAGTGAGCATTGATGAGGTCACTGGCTAAAACCAATTGGATGCCGCTGGAGTTGTTAGGTTTCTCGGTTAATCTTGGTCAGATCGATTTCAGCGAGACAAATAAAGGGGCAATGTTGTTCCGGTTTATTCCTGACGAAGGGCATAATAACCGAAGTGGCTTTATTCATGGCGGTGTTATCATGACATTTGCTGATATTGCGGCGGCCAAGATTCTTCGCACAACCGATCCAACGTTTAGGTATACAAATGTGCAGACTGATATTCAGTTTCTGAATACCGCTACCACAGATAAATCGTTAATCTGCAAATGCACGTTGCAAAAACGTGGTCGTAGCCTGGCTTTCGTAAGTCTGGATTTTAATTCAGATGGAGTTTTAGTCGCCTCAGCTAAGAGTATATGGCGCGTTTACGCTTCAGTACCGAAGTAGCTTGAAACGAAATAAAACTGCTCTGCACGGACGAGGAGATGTTGTTTCAGGCTATCAAGATTCTGACTGGCAACCAGATCCGCACATGACCGCTTTGCGCTCTATTGCCGTCATCTCGCCCCCAATTGCTTCAGACTGAAAGCTGACATTAGCGAAGCAACTTCAGTCCTGTGAGCATCGCGACACCTAGCGAGGAAGAAAGAGCCAAAATAGTGAGGCTCCAGCTCGCACCAAAATTCGCTATACCGGAAGCCATCGCGAATGGCGCAGTGGCCGAAATGATTAGTCTGGCTGACATGATCTTGCCTTGCATGGCACCGTAGCCGTCACTGCCGAATAGTGACAGCGGCAACGTTCCAGAGACAATACTGAATAGACCGTTTCCGAAACCAAAAAGACAGGCAAACATCATCGCCGCAATGATGGATGGAGCTTCGAATAGCAGAACAATGAGGGCTAGCCCCATCAAGGAGGCAGAGATTACTGCCAGACTGATCGGAGCGAGGTTTTTGCCACCAAGCATGTTGATCAGGCGGCTGGCTACCTGAGAAGGTCCGAAAATCGCTCCAATAAATGCTGCAGAACCTGCAAGACCGAGCGCACCCAGCATCGGCACCATATGGACCAGAATGGCCGCTGCGACGAGAGCCTGAGTCGAGAATGCCACGAGAATAAGTACGAAACCTTTGCGCCGTTGATGGGCAGGCAGATCACCTGAAAAGGCGGCTGTGACTGTTCCATTCGTTGATCGTTTCCGACCACTCTTTGCAATAGAACGCGCGAGCAAAAGGTGTACCGGCACGCAGAGAAACAAATGGAGGCAAGCGAACAGCAAATAGGTCTGTTGCCAGGTGAGCCAATGTTGAAGGGTTGTTGTAATGGGCCAGAACATTGTCGAGGCAAAGCCTGCAATCAGTGTCAGATAGGTGATGCTACGCTGGGCAACATTTGGCGCTAATTGCACCAATAATGCAAAGGCTGCTCCATATTGGACGAGGTTGGCGGCGATTTCGATGATCGTCAGCGCGCCTGCAAACGTTAAAGCATTTGGAGAAAACGAACACAGTATGAGAGAGATGGCGGCCAGTATCGAGCCTATCGTCATCATGCGACCAGCACCGTAACGATCAATCCATTTGCCTAACCAGGGAGCCAGAAAGCCCCCGGCTAGCAGGGCAACCGACAGTGCTCCGAAAATCCATTCGTTGGAAACGGCGAAGTCCCGCGCCATGGACGGCGCGAGAATACTGAAGGAATAATATAAAGTGCCGTAACCGATGTTCTGGGTCAGTCCGAGACCGGCAATGGCCGCAATGGGAAGCCGTTCAGCGTTCATATCGATTTTAACGAAACACGCTTTTCGAGTTTGGCAGCTTCTTCCTTGCGCTCGCTATAACGGTCTGTGAGATGATCCGAGATGCCACGCGTCAGAAGTGTAAACTTCATCAGTTCTTCCATCACATCGACCACGCGATCATAGAACGATGAAGGCTTCATCCGTCCAGCGTCGTCAAATTCCTGCCATGCCTTTGCGACGGATGACTGGTTTGGAATGGTGATCATTCGCATCCAGCGCCCAAGAATGCGCATCTGATTGACGGCGTTGAAGCTCTGCGATCCGCCTGAAACCTGCATCAATGCCAAAGTTCGGCTCTGCGTCGGACGAATTGCACCACCCGGCAATGGAATCCAGTCGATCTGCGATTTCATGACAGCGCTCATGGCTCCATGACGTTCTGGACTGGTCCAGACTTGCCCTTCTGACCAAAGCATTGCCTCACGCAATTCCTGAACCTTCGGATGCTCTGCCGAACCGTCGTCTGGCAAGGGAAGACCATTGGCATGAAAGATACGCGTTTCAGCGCCCATCGCATCGAGAAGGCGCTGCGCTTCCAGCGTTAGAAACCGACTATAGGAACGATCACGGAGTGAGCCATAGAGCAGAAGGATACGAGGCTTATGTTTTGGAAAGTGGGCGCGTAATGTATCCAGGTCAGGCAATGCGAAGGAGTTCTGATCGAGGTTCGGCAGGTCCATGTCAGCGCGATTTCTTTGATAGGTGATGACTTCTCCGTCCTCTTTGGTGAATGACGACACCGGGTTTTCCAAAATGTCGAGAACCAGTTCTGACGGACGGCACAGTTTGGTGCCAAGTGGCGTTTCCACGATTGGACGATTGATCAGGATAGGATGCGCCATCATGAAGTCGACCAGTTCATCATCGGTCCATTTGGGATCGGACAATCCCAGCTCGGCATATGGTGTGCCTTTCTCACGAAGGAGCTGACGGGGTGTCATCGCCATTGCTTGAAGCAGTTCGACCAGTCGTTCTCGTGACGGCGGATTTTGCACATACTCAATGATGACAGGCTCTTCGCCGCTGGCACGGATCAAGGCCAATGTGTTGCGAGACGTGCCACAGTTCGGATTGTGATAGATCGTAACTGGCATCAGGGTTTTCCTGTTTCGGTGACTGGCTTTTGATTGGCACCGCGTTCGTACCAGCCCTTGGAGCGGTTCACGATCCAGACAACGGAGAGCATGACAGGCACTTCAACAAGAACGCCAACAACTGTTGCAAGTGCTGCGCCAGATGAGAAGCCGAAAAGGCTGATTGCGGCTGCTACTGCCAGTTCGAAGAAGTTGGATGCGCCAATCAAAGCCGAGGGACCGGCCACGCAATGTTGCTCGCCTGAAATGCGATTCAACAGATAGGCGAGGCCAGAGTTGAAGTAGACCTGAATGAGGATCGGGACGGCCAACATCGCTATGATCATGGGCTGTGCGATGATCTGCTCTCCCTGAAACCCGAATAGCAGAACAAGTGTCGCCAAAAGCGCAATCAGGGACAGCGGCTGTAGCGTTCTGAGCATTGCATCGAAAGCTCGTTGTCCACCGCTGGCGAGAATGCTTCTACGCAGGATTTGCGCGATAATCCCCGGAATGACGATATAGAGGACAACCGACAATACGAGCGTATCCCACGGGACAGTAATTGCCGACAGCCCGAGCAGTAGCCCCACGATTGGTGCAAATGCCACAACCATGATCGCGTCATTCAAGGCGACCTGGGACAGCGTGAAATGCGGCTCGCCCTTGGTCAGGTTGGACCAGACGAACACCATTGCCGTGCAAGGGGCGGCCGCCAGAATAATCAACCCGGCAATGTAGGAATCGATCTGGTCTGCAGGCAGATAAGGACGAAACAGCCAGCCGATAAATAGCCAACCGAGAAGTGCCATAGAGAATGGTTTGACGGCCCAATTGATAAAGAGCGTGACGCCAATGCCACGCCAGTGCTCAGTGACCTGTCTCAATGCGTTGAAATCGATCTTCAGCAACATGGGGATGATCATAAGCCAGATGAGAATAGCAACCGGAATATTGACCCTGGCGACTTCAGCAGATCCGATTGCATGGAATACTGTCGGAAAGAAGTGCCCCAGAGCTACGCCAGCGACAATGCAAAGAGCCACCCAGACAGTCAGATATCGTTCGAATATGGACATCAGTTATTCTCCACATTCCAGGTTGCCTTGCTCAAAATTGAACGCACGACGTTACCCGTGCTCAAGCTGAGCACGCTATAAACCCTAGCTGTCATTGTATCAGTCCGTTTGGTGGAAGGCCGAATTCGTCGGTCTCGTGTTATTGTGTAGTCGCTTTCGGTTCGCAACAGGGTGTTAGGCTTTGTATGAGAGGTTCGCAGAGTTCAGCACTACCGCCGCAACAGTCTTTGATCATGAAAAGGGTCAGTTCGCGAAAACGGTCGAGGTCGGCGCGATAGATAATCGAACGGCTCTGACGTTCACCTTTTATAAGTCCAGCGCGAGATAATGTCGCCAGATGTGCAGACATCGTATTCTGCGGTACATCCAGCATGCGCGCCAGTTCACCAGCAGGAATACCCGTAGGTTCGTGTCGCACCAACCGACGGAATGTATCCAGTCGTGTCGGTTGGGCCAGAGCAGCGAAAGCTGTTATTGCTTCTTCATTTTCCATATATCCAGAATAATGGATATAAAGAGACTGTCAATAGGCAAAGCTGTTTTGAAACGTTGTCGCCAGTTCGTAAAATTGTCCGGCTGTCCAGCCCTAAGCCGCCCAGAGGCGTATTGCGCAGGAGTTGGGGAAGTCACAACGATAGTTGGTACAGCAGTATTCACACATTGGCAGCATTATTGATATGGATAGCCGTGGATCGCTGTTGAGAACCGCAGCTTATATGACCAAGGAAGCATTTTTGGCGACGCAGCCAGTCTGAGTTAACGGCGATGGAACTGCAGCCATATTTGCTTTCTCCTTACATAAAGCGCATGATGCTCAAAACGGCAGTAAGTGAAACGGGTGCTGTCGTTCAGGTTTCAAATACCTGGCCCGCAACAAAGGAGGACAAAATGTCTTCCATCGCGTTGAATTCCAGAAACATCACTATGATTTCGCGACTTCTAAGGGAGGCTCGTAAAACCGGCGACACACAAGATTTGCGCACTGATGCTGCACGTTATCTGACACGTCGATTTCAGGAGGGAACACGTGACGAAGGTCGACTACAGATCGCCCTGACGCAATTTATCAAGAAACATCGAAGAATGGTAAAGGCCGTCGATCGTTTGGATGACTAAGGCGACACAGTAAAAAGCGAAAAGTAATGGCCCTTTCATTTCCAAACCCCAGCAGAAGTTTCGATGATCTTGAGGTGGGCGTGCGATTTGTCGGCTACGATGGAATGACCTCCGTCCCATTTCTAATCGATAAGCCCGCCCTGGAGAAGAATGGCGTCATTGCAGCGACGGAATCATCGCTTCTTGCCGCCTTCGACGCCTCACGGAAACTGATCTACGATGCTGCTCGCGAGGTCTATTCACAGGCTCGGCAAACTTCCTATCGCATCACCGTGGAGGACATGAAGTAGCTTTTTATGCAATGATTGAGCCGATCTGCCGTCGCAATTCAGCCTCAGTTGCTTTGCTCAAATTTAAAGCGCATGGTGCATGTCTCGACAGCTTTTGAAACGGGCGCTGTCGGTTGCGAGTGCATACTCCAGCCCCAATACAAGGAGGACGAAATGTCTTCCAAAATTATCAAGCCCTACTTTGGACCTACCGACTTTCGAATGATGCGTGAAATACTGCGACGCGCCGGCTATCGGCTTTACGATACCGCAGAAAACCGTGCCGCTCACATATCCGCAGCAAGGCTACTCATTCAGGAATTTCAATCTGGACGCTCACCATCGTGAGCGATGCCGCAGGTTTCTCGGCAACATGCCCGTAATAATGTGGAAGTATCTCCAGCGGTGATTTGAACCATCACTGAATTGGTCCGGTAAAAGAATTAGTTAATTCCTCAAAAACAGGAAGTTTTCAAAATGCCCCGTGGTCAGAAAAGAAGTAACCGAGAAATAAGAAAGCCAAAGAAAGATAAGGTCAAGGAGAAAACTGCGTCAACAGATGTTGTTTCAGGTCGCTTTCCTACTCCTGCCAATGACTTGATCAAAACCAAACGGCATTAGTTATAGCTGTGTCTCCCACTTTGCTTGGTGAGGAGACGCAGCCCCTATCGGGGGTACAATCATGCCAACGTCTACATTTAGTTCAATAGGCAATTTGTATTGCGAAGGAAAGAACCTCGGTTCTGTTGGCTACCGTATTTCCATACTCACGGAAGGCGAGAAGACGTTTACAAAGGGCGTCTTGTGGGCAAGCATGGACATACTCCGGCAGGCCTATCTAGGAGATCTTGTTCAATTATCATCGGAAAAAGGCAATGGTTTGCTGAACGTGGATGTAAAGAACGTCGGAATACATGGAAACTCTGACTTCATTATAGTTGGAAAGCAGACGTTTTAGGACATCGCATACCAGTACTTAATAGACGTAGGAACCGAGCACCCACGCGACCAATCCGATGTCGATGCATATGATGAGAAATGCGATCAGATACACGCTCAATTTACGATCCAAAGATTTTTGGGCTGACATTCTATCCTCGCCAGATTGATCACGTGTCATTGAGACGATACCAGCCCGGTAAGTTCCTCGTGAAACAGGCCTCTCGATCCCCACTCGAAGTCGCCGTATTTAGCCCGACGTCACGAAACGCGGATTATCAGCCATGGGCCAATCTCTATCGGAGCCGCTTTCGAGGAGGCCATCGCAAGACCAAGGATTTTGCAGTGACTTGCGGGGCCGTATAGCCCCCCTCATTCTCCCAGGCTTCCAGTTCTCTTTGATTAGATTGTGATAGCCGTTGGGCGCGAATTGCCAAAAGCATGTCCAGCATCTGCACAGGATTATGGCTTCCGTCGCTGAAAATTTCACAAAGGTGTTTGGCGGCTTCCATGCGAGTCTCTGGCTCTTCGCAACCCTCCAGCGAATATCCGGAACGTTGCAGGAAAGCACGTAGCGAAGGGAAATCTTCTGGGCCAAAGTAGGATAGACGTGAAGCGGAAGACATCGCATGTCCCCTTCATCTTGGGGCAGGAGATTGTTCTCTCCCAACGACAGCGCCCGTTTCAATTGCTGTGCATAATAAACAGTGCGCCTTTTCGAATTAAAGCGCAAGCAGACATGTAATATTTATTTATTTAAAAATAATCGGCTCAGAATTTTTATCAGATAATCATGAGACGGAGAAAATCAACGCGTTGCCTTATACTTTTGCATCTTTTCAATTTCATGAATGAATTTTTCCGCATACTGCGCTGTATTAACGTAGTTCAGTCATTGGAGCCAAGAATATGATGGTGCGTGAATACTGCTTTAAGTCGATCCAGAAATTTGGGTTCGGTCTCGGCTAGATGCCCGATGAGAACCTGAAGTATCTGCTCATGTGCAAGAACCTTTCGTTCTAGAGCTGTGGTGTCATTAGCCATTGCGTTTGCTCCTCGGTAAAGAATGACGTGGCGACCGGGTACGTGAGAAACCGCCGCAAGAACGCCGGAGAATATTCGCAAGCTGCGACCAATCTTTAGATGGAGAAGTCATTTGTTCATGAGCATTTCTGAGATCGCTTCTGCTGGCCGTCGTGTCCTCATCATGCTGTGGACGTACAGAAACAGTTTCCAAATTAATGCTAGGGGTAAGTTGTTTATTCATTATAGCCTCTTCGTTCGGTTTCCCGGCCACATTAAAGCGCCTTGGCGAGTTCGTTGCCGCACGCAGTAGCGAGCGCGGTATTGGGTTGCTGTGCTCCCAACGGTGTCGCCCACCCTGTCTTCTCGATAAAAGTACGGCGGGAGTAAGCTGGTGCGGCCTTAAAGTCAGCCAGTATGTTTACAACGGCCGGATCGTTTTTCGATTTTTCAAGACAGTAAGGCGTTAGAGCGAGTGCTACCCCGTCGGTCATGTTGGATGCAATCAGGCGCTCAGAAGTGCCTTGTGTGACCCACCCACCTACGGAGAACCCGATAGCAATTGCCGCAATGGCACCAACCGATGCGCCGCCGAGTGCGGGCTTTAACCAATCAAACTTGTTCATGATGGTATCCGATCTTCAGTGATCGAACGCACATAATTATGCGTTGGATTTTGATTATAGCACCAATGTAATCAACTTTTGCGAGAATTCTATATAAATTTTAATTTTAAGTTGTCTTGCGGCGCCGAGTTGAATTTTTGTGCTTACATAATTTTTCCGAGCCGAGAAAACTCCCACTGCTAGTGCACCACCTTTTCCAAGCGTGGCCTTACTGGTTGCGAGATTTCACGGGCTTTTGCAGAATACAGTGTGCTCGTTATTGGAACATAGCCACCACCCGTTTGTTGTGCTGAAAATGATAAAGACATTGGGCATATGACAGATCTCACAAAACCATATCATTCGTCGAGACGGTTTGCTGCGGGCGTGAGACTTTGTGATCTCCCGTCGCAAGTTATAGCAGAGGCGTTGAAAGACGGTTTGAGAGTGAGGTTCTCCAACAATAATGGAGACACGTTTTCGGAGCTTTTGGCGCGCCTCGACGCTGCAGGGAAAAAATATCGCGAGTGAGCCGTCGCTTGATTTTCTCGATTCTAAAAATAAAATTTGTTTGCCAATGACATATGACTTCCAGCCTCGCACGTTTTCGCTACGGGGTTCTTTTTACCGCTCCAAGATCACGTTTTAATAAAAAGAAAGTCAAGGCCTTGTAAAAATGCTTCGTTAGCGCTAGATGATACGCATCGAATTTGTTATCGAACGACGTGGCTGAAATTTAAAGCCCTTCTTTTTCTCTCAAATCGTAAAACTCGCAGCGAATTAATTTTCGTTATTATTTAACCGTTCGATTTGAAGGATATTCAATATGACCAACGGAACAGTAAAATTCTTTAATGGCACAAAAGGCTTTGGATTTATTCAACCTGATGATGGCTCTCCGGATGTATTCGTTCATGTTTCGGCTGTTGAGCGTGCAGGTTTGCATGCACTCAATGAAGGCCAGAAAGTAAGCTTCGAACTCGTAGCGGATCGCCGCTCGGGCAAGAAGGCTGCCGATAATCTTCAGGCTATTTGATTGGAGCAATGATATTGTCTCCGGTCTTTGACCACGGATGTACTGGCATTGCTCGTTGAGACAATTGGAAGGTCGGGTCTGCCCGACCTTTTTTATTTGGTCCTTTTTTCTGACCCGAATGTGGATCCAACAGCCGGAAGGACAGTATAAGATGGGCGAGCCTACCAAAGAAACGATCTTCAAGCAGCCTCGCACACGTATGGAAACAAAAAACGCTGTGACCGACAAGACTGCCAAGGGCATTCTGGAAAACGAAAGAGCAGCAGTTAACGCAAAAACCGCCCGGCTCCGAGCTGCACGTTTGGAGCGCGAGCGCACCAAGTTTTCAAAAGAGTAGGATAGAAATTGCAGGTACTCGTTAGAGATAACAATGTCGACCAGGCACTCCGTGTACTGAAAAAGAAATTGCAGCGCGAAGGTGTCTTTCGTGAAATCAGAGAACGTCGCGCTTATGAGAAGCCGTCAGAAAAACGCATCCGCGAGAAAGACGAAGCCATCCGTCGCGCTCGCAAAGATGCAAAAAAGAGAGCGCAACGCGAGGGCCTTTTGCCAAAGCCGAAACGAAAGGCCGCGCCGATGCGGCCACGAAATGCGGCGGCCCCAATTCTTAATGGCCACTGAGTTGCTTTGTTGACTCTCAATTAGCGCGCAATATTAACCCCTTATCGGGGTCCAATCTTCACCCCATTGTAGACGATTAGCGCTTGGCCGGCCCGGCGCTGGCCGGGGTTGCAGAGGGTAGGCCAAGCGCGGGTGATGTGTATCTTCGCTATAGCTTTGAGAGCGGTTTTTGAAGCGCCAGGACTCATTTCCGGTTTCCACGATCTCGCAGTGATGGGTCAGGCGGTCGAGAAGTGCTGTTGTCATCTTGGCGTCACTGAACACCGACGGCCATTCACCGAATGCCAGGTTCGTCGACGATGATCGAGGTACGCTCGTAGAGCCTGCTGATGAGGTGGAACAGGAACTGACCTCCGGCCTGCGCGAACGGCAGATAGCCGAGTTCGCCGAAGATGATAAAGTCGAGGCATGTGAGATAATCGGCTATTCGACCCTGCTTGCCGTTGCGCGGTTCCGTTTCAAGTCGATCGACCAGATCAACGACGTTGAACAAGCGGTCGCGCGCGCTGTTGCGTATGAGTGCCCGAGCAATCGCGATAGCCAGATGGCTCTTGTCCGGTCCCGTGCCGCCGACGAGAGCAACGTTGCGCTGATCGGCAACGAAGGTGCCGGTGGCCAGTTCCCGCACCAGGATTTCATTGACGGGCGTGTCGGCGAAGTCGATGTCTTTTGCCAACGGCAGCTTGGCAATACTGAGCTGGTAGCGAATGGACCGGGCCTGTTTCTCGTCGATCCAATTCGCCGATGTACGGTGCGGTTCTGGCCGCACCGTCCGTTATGGCCGCGCCATGTCTTTCCCACCAGTTTAGTCTCAGCAAAAACCGACGATCATGGAACCCGGTTCATACTTTTGTTGATGCTCTGGTCCGCATTCTACGGGTTGCGGCTTTGCGGGGCACAGGCGAGGCGTTTCCAGGTCCCTCTTGTGGGGAACTTTCGGTAGACGGTTCTTGATCGGCAAAGGTGCGGATGTCGAGATTACTCAGGACACGGCGCAACAAACTGAAGAGCTGAGCCGTTTCGGCTTCGTCAAAATCCGCAGTGATGGCATTCGCATGGCTAGCCGCTGCCGGAGCGAGCTGGTGGTAGATATGTTGTCCACATTGGGTCAGTTCGACCTGGACCACGCGGCTGTCGTGATCAGAAATGCGACGGACAACGAGTCCATCCCTCTCCATCTGATCAATCAGCCGGCTGAGGGCCGATTGTGGAATCAAGGTCAGCTGCACAAGTTCGCCCATATTGCGAGCGCCTTTGTTCATGATGACCATCAACACTCGCCAGCGCTGAACGGTTACGCCGAAGGGGCGCAGTCGCTCCAAAAACTGTTGGTTGAGACCCGCCGTTATCAGATTAAAAAGTGAGGGAAGGAACTCTTCCAGTTCCAGCGTGCGCGATACTGGCCGGGCGGAAATCTTGGAGTCTTTCTCAACCATGGTGCCTTGCCTCACTTCCTACTTTCTATGTCTGTTCGTAGCGAAGCCGTCGTCCGCAACCGATGCATTGCTTCCACCGTCAACAATGGGGCGTCTGTTCCCACAACCAGGGTCTCATGCAAAACGGTCACAATTCCCCGGTCGGGTTTGGAACGCGACAATGTCTTATCTATAACGGTAGCGCGTATTCTCATCGTGTTGCCAGAAAGCAGAGGTTTGTGCCAGCGAATCTTGTCAAGGCCCGGTGAAGGCATGACTGCATCGTCCCAAAGGTGCAGATCGAAAAATATTTTAAAGCTTAGCGATAGGGTATGAAACCCCGATGCGATAACCGATGGAAGTCCCACCGAAAGTGCTGCAGCATCCTCAAGGTGGAACGGATTGGGATCGAAACGCTGAGCGAAGTCCACAATTTCCTCGCGGCTTACGGTATGAGGGCCTGCCTCGAAAATTTGCCCGACAGTGATGTCGTCAAAGAACAATCCCGACATATTTTCCTTTCCGCCGACGAGGCGATCCGCTGGGTAGCTGCGTCAAAATAAAGCTGACTACCGGACTCGACACATAAATATGATTTGTCATATAAATATGAAAAAGACAACTGCCTTACAACTTGAAGCTTAGCGGCACCAACAGCGGCCGTGCCGTACCGAACCGGTGCGAACTGCGCGATAAAATATGAATAATCATATATCGCATTGAGGGAAAAAAGAATAATGGCGGAACGCTCATTTGCCAAAGAAGTCGAGGACCTGCGCCTTGGTGAGGGGGAAATTTTCAGGGGTGAGGGCATTCTCGCTATCACCAAGGCTTTACTCCAGTCAGGCGTTTCCTATGTCGGTGGCTATCAAGGTTCGCCGATCTCACACCTCATGGATGTGCTGGCCGATGCCAAGGACGTCTTGAACGAACTGGACGTCCATTTCGAATCGTCGGCGTCGGAAGCGGCAGCGGCGGCTATGCTGTCGGCCTCGGTGATGTATCCGCTACGCGGCGCGGTCACATGGAAATCGACAGCGGGCACCAACGTCGCCTCGGACGCGCTTACTAACCTGGCCTCCGGTGGCGTCATGGGCGGGGCGCTGATCATTCTGGGTGAAGATTTTGGCGAAGGATCATCCATCCCCCAAGAGCGCAGCCATGCCTTCGCGATGAAGTCACAGATGTGGCTTCTGGATCCACGTCCCAATCTAGAATCAATCGTCAAGTCAGTGGAAGATGGCTTCGAACTTTCGGAGGCCTCCAACACGCCGGTCATGTTGCAGGTCCGCATCCGCGCCTGCCATGTGCATGGTCAGTTCGTCACGAAAGCAAACAAGCAGCCCACGTTCACCTTGAGGCAAGCGCTTGAAAATCCGAGACGTGATGTCAGCCGTGTGGTTCTGCCACCCGTCTCTATCTACCATGATAAGGAGAAGCTCGAGCAGCGTTGGCCGAATGCGGTGGACTTCATCCGAACGCGCAAGCTCAACGAGTTCCTGGGACCTGCCGACGGTGACGTCGGCATCATCCTGCAGGGAGGCATGTACAACAGTGTCATGCGCGCGCTGCAATTCCTTGGGCTCGCAGACGTTTATGGCGGATCGCTCATTCCGCTCTACGTTATGAATGTCACTTATCCGATGATCGATGACGAAGTGGCCGAATTCTGCGTCGATAAGAAGGCAGTCATCATGATCGAAGAAGGCCATCCCGCTTTCATCGAGCAGGCACTCATCACCGCGCTCCATCGCAAGGACATCAACACCAAGGTCCACGGTAAGGACATACTGCCACTCGGCGGCGACTACACTGCGTCGGTGATTGAAAAAGGGCTGCGCACATTTTTCAACATCCACGCGCATAAGCTTTTGGGTAACCGTTCTGAAGCGCCGGACGCAACTCCGATACTCGATAACGAGAAGGTAAAAGCTCTCCAGGAAATCGTTCCGCCTCGCCCGGCTGGTTTCTGCACCGGTTGCCCCGAACGCCCAATCTTTGCCGCCATGAAGCTGACTGAGCGAGAGCTCGGCCAGCATCATGTGTCAGGCGACATAGGGTGCCATATCTTCTCCGTCCTGCCTCCGTTCAATATAGGCGGCAATACGATGGGTTACGGCCTATCCGGCGCGGGTGCTTCCGCCTTCAATGTTGAGGCGGACAAGCGTTCGATCGCTGTTATGGGTGACGGCGGCTTCTGGCACAACGGTCTCTCGACCAGTATCGGCAACGCCGTCTTCAATAAGCATGATGGCGTAATTCTGATAGTCGACAACCACTATTCAGCGGCCACCGGCGGCCAGGACATCCTGTCGTCACGCGCTCAAAATCCCGATCGCTCCACCAATAACGCCATCACCGATGCCGTGAAGGGTGTGGGCGTGAAATGGGTGCGCCAGATTGATCGCACTTACGATGTCGCCAAGATGCGCGACACGTTGAAGGAAGCTCTGACGACTGACGAAAAGGGTCCGAAAGTCATTATCGCTTCCTCCGAATGCATGCTGAACAAGCAGCGCCGCGTGAAGCCGCAGTTCAATAAGGCGGTGAAAGACGGCAAGCGCATGGTCAAGGAACGCTTCGGTGTCGACGAAGATGTGTGCACCGGCGATCACGCCTGCATCCGCCTTTCCGGCTGTCCATCGCTCTCCGTCAAGCACACTGACGATCCATTAAAGGACGATCCGGTGGCGGCGATCGACAACAGCTGCGTCGGCTGTGGCAATTGCGGCGAAGTTTCCGAAGCCGCTGTGCTTTGCCCCTCCTTTTACCGCGCCGATGTCATTCACAACCCGACCCGTCGCGACCGGTTTATGGCTAAGGTTCGGACTGCAGTGATCGGCTTCTTTCAACGTCGCGCCGATCGTCGGCGTGTAACCTTTGCGTGAGATCATCATGATTGACGTAACCTCTCCGAAACTTACTGAAGTTTCATTCAAGCGGCCGATCTCGATCGCGATCCTTGCCATGGGCGGTCAAGGCGGGGGCGTACTGGCCGACTGGATCGTCAACATGGCAGAGACCCAAGGCTGGGCGGCGCAATCCACTTCGGTGCCAGGCGTAGCACAGCGCACTGGTGCGACGATCTACTACATCGAAATGCTTCCTGATTTTGAGGGAAAGCGGCCAATCTTCTCGCTGATGCCGACGCCCGGTGACGTCGACGTAGTGCTGGCGTCCGAGTTCATGGAGGCCGGGCGTGCCATGCTCCGTGGCATTGTCACGCCGGATCGCACGACGCTGATAGCTTCGAGCCATCGCTCTTACGCCGTTGTCGAGAAGCAAACTCCTGGCGATGGAACTGGCGATCCGGTCGCCGTCATCGAAGCAGCCGGTATCGCGGCCAAGAAAATCATTGCGTTCGATATGCAAACACTTGCCGAAAAGAGCGGCAGCGTCGTTTCCTCGGCGATGCTCGGAGCGCTCGCAGCGGCCGAGGTCCTACCGTTTCCGCGCTCGGCTTTCGAAGATACAGTCCGCGCTGGTGGCAAAGGGGTTGATTCGAGCCTTAAGGCGTTTTCAGCCGCCTACGATCGCGCGCGCGAAGATCGTCGTGATCCGATTACCCGTTCGCCCGAAAAGAACTTCTTGCCGCTACCGGTAACAACCGCAAACACCGAGCTAGACGCTATCGTGGCGCGCATTCGCGGTAGATTCCCCCAGCATGCGCAGGGGATCCTGTTTGCGGGCGTATGTCGGCTGGTAGACTATCAGGATCCCGCCTACGCGATGCAATATCTTGATCGGATGGAACGGATTCTTGGCGAGGATATCGCCAATAGCGGATCGGTACAGAATTTCGGCTTCACCTGTGAAGTGGCAAAATATCTCGCGGTCGCGATGGCCTATGACGACGTCGTGCGCGTTGCCGATCTTAAGACACGCAGCAGCCGTTTCGAGCGTGTGCGCAAGGAGATCGGTGCCAAGGATGACCAGATCCTTTATATGACGGAATACATGCATCCGCGCATGGAGGAAGTCGCGGGCACCTTGCCAGCCTGGCTCGGCGGGATGATTGAACGCCGACCACGGCTTTATCAAGCGCTGGACCGCATAATCAACAAAGGCCGTCGCGTGCAGACCGGCACCGTCTGGTGGTTCCTGACGCTTTACGCGGTGGCCGCGACGAAGCGCTTTCGTCGCGGCAGCCTGCGATATAAGCGGGAAATGGCGCACATTGATACCTGGTTGGGTGTCGCTCTGCCTCTTCTGTCGATCAACTATCAACTTGCCTGTGAGGCTGTGACATGCCGCCGTCTGGTAAAGGGCTATTCCGACACGCATGCGCGCGGGAACTCCAAATTCGACCGGATTATGGCCTTGGTTCCGCAGCTTGTGCAGAAGCCCGACGGTGCCATTTGGCTTAGCCGCATTAGGCAGGCTGCGATGCTCGACGAAAATGGTGAGGCGCTTGAAGGCGCGATCAAGACTTTCGAGAGCGCCTACGCACCTTGAGAAACGGCGCTGGGCTCGCTTCGGCCTATTCCCAACGAATGGACCCGCACAGCAGACAGCTGGGGCGGGTCTTCCGTTGTGTTCGCGCTTTTCGCCGCGATCCAAGTATTCGAGGCATATGCGAAGGAAAAGGGGCGCGGTTTCCACGCCCCTTTCAGGTCGGTCATCCAATTGTTCCCGGAGGAGCACTCGCTTACATGTTGACCCCATACCGCTTCAGCGTTTTTGCCGCCACCGCGCGCAAGATACGATCGAAGAAAAACCCGAGGCAGCCAAGGACGATGATGCCCACGAAAACCCAATCCGTCCGTCCATAGTTTCGTGCATTCCAGATCAAGGCACCGAGCCCTTCCTGGGCCGCGACGATTTCCGCAGAAACGATGGTGAGGAACGAGTTGCCCATCGCGATCCGCGCACCGGTGATCATAAAGGGCACCGTGGAGGGAACGACAACGGTCAGGAGTGTCTGGACCCTCGTCGCGCGGAGGCTGGCAGCCGCCTTGATGCGCAGATCGGAGACCGCCATAGAGCCCGCGAGCGCATTGAGTGTTACGGTGAAGACGGTCGTGTAGAAGATCAGCGCAATTTTTGAAGCTTCGCCCGGTCCGAGCCAGATTACGCTTAGAGTGACGAATGCGATCGGTGGAATGAAGCGGAAAAATTCGATGTAGGGATCGAATATTTGCCGAACAAGGCGAAAATAGCCCATAGTCATACCGAGGGGGATGCCTACCGCAACGCCTGCCGCCCAGCCGCAGAGAATCCGGAAGCTGGAGGCGGTGATAGAGGTCCACAACGTTCCATCTTCAACCAGCTCCCAGAAGGCGATTGTTGTGAGGGCCGGTGAGGGAAAGAAGAGCGGCGACATCCTGAGACTGAGGATTTGCCACACAAGCAGGCCGCCGAGGATCGAAAGAGCAACGATTACTCCATGTGAAAGGCGGGCGCGCGCCGATTGTGCCCCGAGGACCTTGGGGGCCCTATCGGCCACAGAACGTGAGACTTCGTTCAAACTCATGCCGCCGCCTCCGTCAAAAGTCCTTGCGCGATCAATGTACGGTTGACCTCCGCTGCAATGTCCTGTCTCAAGCTCTCGATAAGTTCAGCCGCGCGGGGATGCGACAGGTCGCGAGGATGCGGGAGATCGATATTCAAGATCGCTTTCACCTTAGCCGCTGGTCCTGCCGTCATTGTCACTACCCGGTCGGCGAGAAGAATGGCCTCGCCAATGTCATGCGTGACAAAGATGATTGTCGCGCCTGTCTCACGCCAGATTTTATCCACTTCCCGTTGCAGCACCTCGCGTGTTTGGGCGTCGAGGGCGCCAAATGGTTCATCCATCAAGATCACCGACGGTTCGTTTGCAAGTACGCGCGCAATCTGGGCGCGTTGTCGCATTCCCCCCGAAAGTTCACTTGGGAATTTTTGTGCAGCATGCGAGAGCCCGACCATGCGGATATAAGCTTCGGCCTTGGCGGCTCGTTCGGTCTTTGATACGCCGCGCAGGCGCGCGCCATATTCGACGTTTTCCTGGACCGTGAGCCAGGGAAAGAGCGCTTCCGAACTCTGAAAGACGACACCCCGATCAATGCCGGGGCCGTGTACAGGTTGACTGTCGACGAGCAGCCGACCGGTGACAGGAACAAAGCCGGCGATAGCGTTCAGAAGGGTCGACTTGCCGCAGCCGGAGGGGCCAAGCAGACAGACGAATTCGCCGGGCTTGATCATGAGGTCGACACCGCTAGTAACGACATGATCACCGATTTGAATACCAACGCCCTCGATAGTGACTGAATTTCCTCTCGACATCGCGGTCATTCCTTAAAAAATCCCTTTTGAACGTAGTTTTCGATGTTGACGCGCTGCGGTGTGCGCTTCTGCTCATAA
Organism: Ochrobactrum teleogrylli; assembly: GCF_037482325.1. Taxonomy (NCBI): domain Bacteria; kingdom Pseudomonadati; phylum Pseudomonadota; class Alphaproteobacteria; order Hyphomicrobiales; family Brucellaceae; genus Ochrobactrum; species Ochrobactrum teleogrylli. Next base: position 463,664 of record NZ_JBBHKQ010000002.1, on the reverse strand, counting down.
AGGAAATCGGCGATGCCAGCGACGCTGACGAGGTCGGCTTCGGAGAAGTCTCGCGTCTGGAAGGACAGGCGTTCAATCAGAGGCACCGTGTCAGCTGCGCGCATTCTGGTTGCTTTCTGGAAGTCGATGGCAGCGGCGTTCCGATCAGTGGTGATTTCGCGATTGACTTCGGCCACGACAGCCAGGAACTTCTTGGCTTCTTCTTGATGCGTCTTTAGCCACTCGCCCTGAGCACTAAGCCACATAGTATAAACGTATCCTACGTCGCCACTTGTCAGAAGTGTCTTGCCGCCTTGCTGCCTTCCCTGCTCGTTGAAGGGCGGCCAGCCGAAGAATGCGTCCACATCCCCGCGCTGGAGCAGGGCCGGAAGATCGGGAGCGCCGGCGGGCACAAGTGTTACAGCGGAGGGATCGAGTTGATACTTCTTAAGTAACATGACGGCAGCATATTCGCTCACCGTTCCCTTGATCACGCCGAGCTTCTTAATTTGGCTGGGGTCGCCAATGTCAGGACGGCTGATGAGTTCCAGATGGGTCCCTGACTCGCTGACGACAGCGAGCGGCTTGATGTCGGCACGGGCCAGCCGTATCATCACAGTCTGGTCGGCTGCGATCCCAAAGGTTGCCTGACCGGCGACGACGGCGTCCATTGCGTCGCCTCCTTGCGCCATGCGTAAGAGCTTGACGTCTAGACCGGCCTTTTCAAAGAGCCCCCGTTGTTCGGCGACATAAACCGAGATGAAAGCAGGATCCGTACCAAGCGCGACGGTCAGCGTTTCCGCCTTCGCCGCTGTTGCAGTCAAGGCAAGGCCGCAAAAGGCCGCGTTGATTAGATTTCGAATGATTGACATGCTGCTCCCTCAATTTTTTTTTAATAGCGCACCGTGGCGGGCGCGTTTTACGGCGGCGGCTCCAGTTAGAGATCCACAACAACGACAATCAAACAGTAACGGTGGTCCGAAACAACGGAACGAAAAGGTATTAATCCATTAGAAAAATACATGATTGCCGACCTGAGCGGGAACAACCAAATTTGGGATAGGAATTTGTAACGTCTTAGCGCTGTGCAAATGGCGATATACCGGACTATCAGGTGTGAGGCTGTTTTTGTAACGGAGTTGGGTGTTTGGTTCCCGCATGTGATGGTGTGGTTTGACGATAAAAGCTTCTGGCTTTAAGTTGTTTGGTAAGTTTTATGGGGTCAGCCAATCACGCACAGGCCGCCCGGAACGATTAAAACTTCGCCGGGACAGGAGCTTCAAAGCGATGTTGAATTTCCAGCTATTCAGATGGACTTTGCGATACTGCGGATGGCCATTGGTTTTCTTCTCCGGGCTGATTGGCGCGAAGTTCGCCTTCGACAGCGAACACCCTATGGCATTGTTCACCGTAGTGTACGCTGTCGCTGTCGCTATGCTGTTTATTATGGAACGCATTATTCCATATGAAGGTAGCTGGCTTGAGGCGGATGGTGAGACCTGGAATGATATCGCTCATACGTTGTTGACCAAGGGACTTGTTCAACTCGCCGCACTTGCTGCGGCGCTGTTCCCTATGATAGCTGCCAGCTTCTTGCAGCCGCTGGCTACGCTTCAGTTCAGCTTTTGGCCGACCACATTGCCTTTTGTGCTACAGGTGGCATTAGCCGTGATAATTGCAGAGTTCGGCCTGTATTGGTCGCATCGCATCGCGCACGAGCGGCTGTTCTTCTGGCGCTTCCACGCACTGCACCACTCCGTGACCCGGCTTTGGGTCGTCAATACCGGTAGGTTTCATGTAATCGACTCGCTGTTCAAGGTCGGGCTAAGCCAAGCTCCGCTTTATTTCCTGGGTGCGCCACTACAGATATTTTGGTGGTTAGGTGCCGTCACCGCCTTTGCAGGCATTCTCACCCATTGCAATGTCGACATGAGGACGGGGATATTTGACTATGTCTTTAGTACGCCTCGCCTCCATCGTTGGCAACACTCGAAGGACATTCGCGAAGGAAACACCAATTACGGCGAGAACATTGTTTTGTTCGACCAGATATTCAGGACCTATCACAATCCGGATCGACCGTCATCTGCAGACATCGGCATCAAAGGACAGGTCGCAAAGGGATTCCTTGCTCAATTGGCACAACCTTTCTCGAAGGATGGTGTTCGTCAAATCCTTGGTTTGCCTTCAAAAAATTGATGGCGTGGCATTATCAATGCCGTTCAGGATGGAATATATGTCAGCGTTGCTTGCGGCACGCCAACCTGGCGGCAAATATTGCTTGAATCAACCCCGCCAAGTCAGGAAGCGCTTCTCGATCTGTCCGATGATGAAGTTGACGATAAGTCCCATCACAGAAAGGATTGTGACGCCGGCAAACAGCTTTTCAAGATCATAGAGCGATCCGGCTTCAAGGATATATGAACCGACGCCGAACTGGGCACCGAGCATTTCGGCTGCGACCAGCAGAATGATGGCGATGGAGATCGATACTCGCAATCCGGACAGGATTGCCGGAAAGGCAGCGGGCAGGATGATCTTGCGCACGATAGACCACCATCCAAGTCCGAAGCTTTGCCCCATACGCACAAGCGAACGATCCACATTATCGACTGCGCCGTACGTGGCAACCACGGTTGGCGTAAAGGTGCCAAAAGCGATGAGCATATATTTCGACATTTCGTCGATGCCGAACCAGATTACGAAGAGCGGCAAAAGCGCGATCTTCGGGATCGGGAAAAGAGCGGCGACGAGCGGCACGAGGCCTGCGCGTATATAGCTGAACAAGCCAATCATTACGCCCAGACTGACACCGACTGCGATGCCAAGGCTCGCACCGATGATAAGCCGCCGCAGCGATGGCAGCAGATGCTGCCATAGAAGGCCGGTCTGCCAGAGCTGGACGAAGGTTTCCAGCACAGCAGATGGGCGCGGCAGTGTCAGATTGGATATGAAGCCGCTGCGAGTTCCGATTTCTGCCAGTGCGAGCAGCGTTATGAAGAGGATCAATGCCATATGGCGCACCGGCTGGGGTGCGAAGCCGCCACCCCGGAAGGGAACCGGGCGTACACTTTGGTCGGGCTGCTTTATCTTTGCGACTTCAACCATTGATCAACTCCTGATCCGCTGCCTGCGCTTCAGCCCGCATCAACTCCCAGAGCTGTTTCTGCTTTTCTTCAAGAACGGGATCACCAAGATGGCGCTCCGAAAGGGGGATATCGATATCGACAATCTCTCTGATCCGTCCTGGCCTTCGTGAAAGTACCACGACCCTATGGCCGAGCCGCACCGCCTCGTTAAGATTGTGCGTGACATAAACGGAGGTGAAAGGCTGGCGTGTCCAAAGCGCAACCAAGTCGTCCATCAACAGTTCCCGTGTCTGGCTGTCGAGCGCGGACAAAGGTTCATCCATCAACATGACGGCGGGGCGCACCGATAAGGCGCGTGCAATTGCCACGCGCTGACGCATACCACCCGACAATTGCTTCGGCAAAGCCTGCCGGAAATCTGAAAGCCGGGTGCGTTCCAGTACATTGGTTATGATCCGGTCCATCTCTGTTCGGCCAAGTCCATGGTCCTCCAGCACAAGTTTGATGTTTCCTTCCACGGTGCGCCATGGCAGAAGCGCAAAATGCTGGAAAACATAGGTGAGGGGATTGAGTGAATCCTTCGGCGGCGAACCGATCTGCAGCACCTCACCCGAAGATGGTCGTTCAAGACCGCCCAGAAAACGCAGAAGAGTGGACTTTCCGCAACCTGATGGGCCGATCAGGCAGACGATCTGTCCCTGCGGGATGGTAAGTGAGACATCTTTTAGAACTTCGACCGGACCATAAGAATGGCTGATGTTCTTAAGCTGTAAATCCATTTCAACTCCAGTCGGAAAGTCCGCCCTCCGACAATAGCATCCCGGTTTGAGATAAAGGTCTTCGGGCTTGGTGTCCGACCAACCGCCGGGCACTGAATGTTCGGTCTCGCTCGATCTCAGATCGTCTTGACGTAGGATGTGTCGAACAGCTTTTCCTGCGTGACCGCTTCCTTCACCATGCCTTCAGACCGGAACCAGTCCAACTGCTCCACGCAGCTGTTGAGCGACAGGGCCAAACCCTTGTTGATGCGCATCGCGCCATCGATCAGGTTCTGTTTTGCGGTCTCGAACGGACTGTCGCTTTCGACATATTTGTGCACGATCTTCGCAATATCGTCGCGTGCTGCATCGTCTGCCGTATTGTCTACAAAGGCGGCATTATAATCATCGATTGCCTTGGAATAGGCTTTGACGAAGGCTTCCGTCATGGCGCGCTCATCACTCGCATTCTTGGTGGATGTAAATGCCGTTGTGACCTGATAATCCGGTGCATAATCGGAGACGAGGCCGATCTGCTTTGCCGCGCCTTCGCGGATGAGCTTTTTGGCGATATTGGGCTGGATTGCCCAGGAATCGATCTGCCCGGTCGACAGAGCACCAACAACAGCGCCGAGCTTCTGCAAGGGGCGGAGCTGGATTTCAGAAAGCGGAATATTGTTGGCCTTGGCGATCTTGTGCGCCATGAAATGGAATGACGATCCCGCCGTGGTGATCCCGAAACTGTGTCCTGCCAGCTTGGATGGTTCAGTCAGTCCGCCTTCGTAGGCCTTGTTGGAGGCCAGAATGACGTTTCCGGTGATGCCTTTTTCTTCTGCAAGCGCGCCGCCGATCACCTTGATCGCGCCTTTGTCGGCGAGACTGATCAGACCGCCACTCATCGCGGTCACACCGAAATCGGCATCGCCAGATGCGATGGCGACGGCCATCGGCTGCGCGGCTTCGAAGAACTTTAATTCGATATCGAGACCGGCATCTTTAAAATAGCCTCGCTCATACGCGATATAGCTCGGCGCGTGGCTCGCCAGATGGAGCACCGCCAGATTACGTGTCGCGGCGCGGGCAGGCGACCCGAAAGCCGTGCTGACGCCCAATGCACCAAGTCCCATCAATGTCTGACGGCGTGTCAGGGTGAAATCCATTCTGGCTCTCCTCCAATGCGAATGTTAGCCCGGCACAATAGATTTCCCGCTAAGCCCGGCAAACAAAATTTCATTACGTCACTACCATGAAAAATATGGAAGATTGCTTCGCATAAAGCCAGGTGGGGGGATTTTCAATAAGATTAACGACTAACTTCCTTCGCGGTAATCGACGCTCCGGCATCGATTTTAAGCAGAAATGGGGCTAAGCGTGCCAATATGGGAGCCGATGCGGTCTCGGGCAGCAGATGACCGCCCGCCAGTGCTTCGCCGTCAACATCGCTGGCCCAATCCGCCCAGATGTCGAGCGGTTCGCGCCCGCCGCCAAAGCGTCGGCCCTCTTCCCAGAAGACCAGCGCCGGCACGTGAATACGCCGACCCGCTGTCCGATCCGCAAGATCGTCAGCTTCATCCACGCCAGCGCCGGCACGGTAGTCCTCGCATATCCAATGCCGGACGTCAGGGTTGTCAAAGGCTTTTCGATAATCTTCAAGTGCAAGTGGATGCAGCTTATCGAGACCGTGCGCCATTTTCTGCAGGGTCGTATCGATCATAAAGCGCGGATTGCCAGACAATAGCATTTCAGGCAACGGTTCGGGCTGGGCCAACATGAACCAATGCCAGGCACCCATACCGAATGCTTTGCTCGCACCTTCCCACATTTCCGGTGTCGGTACGACCGTGACAGATACGAGCCCAAGCACCTTGCCCGGATGGTCCAGCGCCATACGATAGGCGACCCGACCGCCGCGATCATGCCCGACCACAACAAACCGGTCGTGGCCGAGCGCCTGCATCAACTCGACCAAACTCGCGGCCATACGTCGCTTAGATGCTGCACCAGTTGGATTGGAAGTGATGCGACTGCGCCCATAGCCCGGCAAATCCGGGACAACGACAGTGTGGGATTGCGCCAATACCGGTGCGATCCGGTGCCAGGCGGCCATGGTTTCCGGATAACCGTGCAGCAGCAGGATCGGCATACCTTGTCCGCCTGTCGTGACAGCAAAACAGACCCCGTCCGTTTCAACATATTGCATTTCGAAACCGGGAAAGAGTTGTTCGATTGCTGGTTTCATTACTCACCACCTTAAACTTGCCGGAAGCGAATTCAGCCAATCTTATAGCCACCTTGTCTGGCTCCGGACAATCAGGATCAAAATGAGGTACGTAAATCAAAAAGTGCTTGCTATTCGGTTTTCTTCACGTATCAATTGTTCCTGAGGATAGGGCGGTATGTCTTTTGCATGCTGTCCGATGGGGTGATCTGGGCGCAAAATGCCTTTGGGAGGATCAGCCATTCAAAGAATAAACAGCTCCAAAGTGGGCTGTTTTGTTATGCCGAACTCCGGGGGGCAATGTGTTCAGGGGCGCGGTATGGTATCAGCCGGTCGTAAGCCGGCGTTGTTTGGAGGAGGTTTGCATGAAACGTCGTAATTTTCTGACCGGCGCGCTGGTTGCCGCAGCTTTGGGCATAGGCGCCATGACATCCACGCCGGTGTATGCTTCGCCGGAAAATCCGGTCATAGGCTTTTCCATTGATGATCTTCGCGTCGAGCGCTGGGCGCGTGACCGCGACTATTTCATTGAGGCGGCAGAAAAGCTAGGCGCCAAGGTCAATGTGCAATCTGCTGACGGTAACGAAGAAAAGCAGGTCAAGCAGGTTGAAAACCTGATTGCGCAGGGCGTTGATGCCATCGTCATCGTGCCGATGAATTCGAAGGTTTTCGATGCGGTCGTTGCCGATGCGAAGGCATCCGGTATCAAGGTTCTTTCCTATGATCGCCTGATCCTCAATGCCGATATTGATGCCTATATCTCGTTTGACAATGAGCGCGTCGGCTTCATGCAGGCGGAAGCCGTCCTGAAGGCCAAGCCCGAAGGCAATTATTATCTCCTCGGCGGCTCGCCGACGGATAACAACGCCAAGCTCCTCCGCGCCGGTCAGGAAAAGGCTCTCAAGGAAGCCATCGATTCCGGTAAGGTGAAGGTGATTGGCTCACAGTGGGTGAAGGAATGGAGCCCGACTGAAGCACTCTCCATCATGGAAAACGCTCTGACGGCCGCACAGAACAAAATCGATGCGGTGGTAGCTTCAAACGACGGCACTGCCGGTGGCGCCATCCAGGCACTTGCCGCGCAGGGACTGGCCGGAAAGACTGCTGTTTCGGGACAGGACAGCGACCTTGCCGCCGTCAAGCGCCTGATCGATGGTACGCAGACCGTAACGGTCTACAAACCGCTGAAGCTCATTGCTTCCGAAGCAGCCAAGCTGACCGTCCAGATGGTCAAGGGCGAAAAGCCTGAGTTCAATTCCAAACTCGATAATGGCGGCAAGCAGGTCGATACGCTTCTGCTGACGCCAACTGCCGTGACCAAAGACAATATCGACATTTACGTCCAGGATGGCTTCTACACCAAGGAGCAGATATCCGGGAAATAAGTCTTTGGGCTGATCGCCGGAGCCCGTCTCAGGCGATCAGCCCAACAGAATAGTGCGATCAGAAGTTTTGAAAAATGTTCAACTTCCGGTCCCGCCAATGTGTCGATGCTGTCTGTGACAGCGTTGTCTGGAGTAATTCCGCCGTGGGAGATGGTGTCGGCGGTCTTCGGATGGCTTATTCTGCTGCAACACTGCAAGGTCGTATGCGATGTCCGAATATCTTCTAGAGATGCGCAATATCGGTAAGGACTTTAACGGCGTGAAAGCGCTTGACGGTATTTACCTGAAGGTGCGTCCGGGCGAGTGCGTCGGCCTTTGCGGCGAGAATGGCGCAGGTAAATCCACGCTGATGAAAGTGCTTTCTGGCGTCTATCCCTATGGCGCCTGGACCGGCGAGATTTTGTGGGAAGGCGAGGAGCTGAAGGCCACAGGTATTCGCGATACAGAAGCGGCTGGCATCGTAATCATCCATCAGGAACTGATGATGGTGCCGCATCTGTCTGTTGCCGAGAACATCTTTCTGGGATCGGAGCCGACGAGCGGGGGCTTCATCGATTATGACCAGATGAATGCGCGTGCCACAGAACTTCTGGCGCGCCTCAAGATCCACGACATCAATGTAGCACTTCCAGTCTATCATTATTCAGGTGGCAAGCAGCAGCTGATCGAGATCGCAAAGGCGATCAACAAGAATGCGAAGCTTCTCATTCTGGATGAACCGACATCGGCGCTGACGGCAGCCGAAACGCGCGTTCTTCTCGATCTCATCAAGGACTTCAAGGCGCAAGGAATGGCCTGTGTCTACATTTCCCACAAGCTGGATGAAGTGGCTGAAATTTCCGATACGGTGACAGTCATCCGCGACGGCACGCATATCGCCACCAAACCCATGGCGGAACTCACCACGCCAGCCATCATCACCATGATGGTGGGGCGCGAGATGAAAAACCTTTTCCCGCGCGAGCCGCACGATATTGGCGAAGTCATTTTCGAGGCCCGCAACATAAATTGCTGGGAGGTGACTAATCCCGATCGCAAGGTGGTCGACAATGTTTCGTTTGCGCTTAGGCGCGGGGAAATCCTCGGTATTGCCGGGCTCGTGGGCGCGGGGCGGACCGAACTGGTGTCAAGCCTCTTCGGTGTCTGGCCCGGAGCGCATGAGGGGCAGGTCTTTCTGGAGGGCAGGGAACTGAAGATCCGCACGCCGCGCGATGCTGTTCGACAGGGCATCTGCATGGTGCCGGAAGACCGCAAGAAGGACGGCATTCTGCCCATCATGCCGGTGGGCTATAATATGACTGTCTCGGTGCTGGATCGTTTTTCCCTGCGCGGATTGCTCGACAAGGAAGCGGAACTAGCGACGATCCAGCGTGAGATTTTGCGTCTCAAGGTGAAGACTGCCGATCCAATGTTGGAAATCGCGTCCCTGTCCGGTGGTAACCAGCAAAAGGCGGTGCTGTCGAAGATGATGCTGCCGGACCCCAAGGTGCTCATTCTGGATGAGCCGACACGGGGCGTCGATGTTGGCGCGAAATATGAAATCTACAAACTGATCTTCGCGCTCGCGAAACAGGGGGTTGCGGTGCTGATGGTCTCTTCGGAAATGCCGGAGGTTCTCGGCATTAGCGATCGCGTACTGGTGATCGGCGAGGGCAGGTTGCGCGGCGACTTCGCCAATGAAAATCTCACGCAGGAGCAGGTGCTTGCAGCCGCAATAGGCAACCCCATGAGCAATGTCGCCTGACCCTCGAGTAACGATTGGTTATCCCGCATTCTTCGGGCGCCAGTTGTTCAACTCCTTTCTGGAATACTCAAATTTGACCGGTGCATGATATGACATTGACGGGCAAAGGCCTCCGAAAGTTTCTCGCGGAATATAAGATCGTAGCTCTCCTGATCGTGGTCGCGCTCATCTGGGCGTTGTTTGCAGTACTCACCTATGATCCGGAGATGGGGCGTTCGCAGTTTCTGACAGCGCGCAATTTTTCTAATCTCCTGCGCCAGATGGCGATCACGGGAATGCTGGCGTCCGCGATGGTTTTCGTCATCGTCGCCGGTGAAATTGATCTTTCGGTCGGGGCGCTTCTGGGGCTTCTAGGCGGCATCGCCGCCGTTCTCGATGTCGTTTACGGATGGCCGCTATGGGCGACGATCAGCACCGTTCTGGTTCTGGGTGTGGCGCTTGGCGCTTTCAACGGCTGGCTGACCGCCTATCTTGGCATACCCTCCTTCATTGTTACACTTGGCGGACAGCTCGTCTTTCGCGGTATAGTGCTGGGTATCATGGGCGGCGTCACAATCGCGCCGATCTCGCCAGAATTCAAATATATCGGGCAGGGTTACCTGCCGGGTTGGCTTGGCAATCTCAGCGCAATTGCGCTGTTCGGCGTTCTTATCCTCATGACGCTACGTACGCGGGCCAGCAAGAGCAAGCATAACCTCCAGACACTTTCGCCCGCTATGGAAGTCGCGAGGCTTCTCGGTATCGGTATCCTGATATTGGGCTTCATCCTGATCCTCAACAGCTATCAGGGCGTACCGGTCCCGGTGCTGATCCTGCTGGTGATCCTTGGCGTTTTCACTGTTATCGCAAAACAGACGGTGTTCGGTCGTCACATCTATGCGGTTGGCTCCAATACCGAAGCAACCCGCTTTTCAGGCGTGAATGTCAATTTCGTCAAGATGGCAGTCTTCGCCTTGATGGGACTGATGGCGGCGGTGGCTGGCCTGACGACAACCTCGCGCCTCGCGGCAGGCACGCCATCAGCAGGTATGGGGGGGGAGCTGGATGCCATCGCATCCTGTTTCATCGGCGGTACTTCCATGCGCGGGGGCGTCGGTTCTGTGCTCGGGGCATTGGTGGGCGCGCTCATCATGTCGAGCCTCGACAACGGTATGTCCATGCTCGGCGTCGATACATTCTGGCAGCAGATCATCAAGGGCAGCATTCTTGTTTTGGCTGTATATCTCGACATCGTATCTTCCGGCACACGGCGCGGATGAGCGTAGTCCGATATACAGGGCGACCAAACATAGCGGGCCTTGCCGCTCGCTATGTTCCAGATTCAATGCGGTAGTTTTGACGACTAAAGGACTATGAATTGTTGTCTCTTTGCGAAAGAATGTGATCCAGCATCTGATTTCGTTGAGTGCGCAATGGGCTTCCATTGGACTCTGCTAATAACTTTTGCGCGCGGCAAACCGTCGGGTGCCAAGCGGCATCCTCCATACCTGATGGACTGCATCAATCTTGCCCTTCTTCGAGCAGTGAAAAGTTGTTTCAGGCAAGCGGAATTCTGAATTCCAATCTGAACACGAGCGGTGCCGTTGCCCTCAAGATGTCCGTAACCTTGGATCAGAAGAAACCGCTCAAAACGCTGCCCGTGTCCAGAATCTTTAAAATATTCGTATTGACCGTCTTGATACACCAGTTCCCTTAGCTACTCTCACTGTGCAAGCGGTACAGAGAATGAGTTCTAGCCACCGCTTATAGCGCTGTAATCGCGAACTTGATCTGATCGAAGCTTTCGGTATCGACCGTTCTTGCGGTCAATGAGTTCGGCATGGCTGCCCTGTTCGGCAATCTTACCGTCTTCGATCACTATGATGCGATCAGCATTGACGATGGTTGCAAGCCTGTGCGCTATCACCAGCGTCGTGCGGCCCTGCGACAGTTCGGCAAGCGATTGCTGGATGGCGCGTTCAGTCTCGGTGTCGAGCGCGGAGGTCGCTTCATCAAGGATCAGAATCGGCGGGTTTTTTAGGAAAATGCGTGCGATGGCGAGACGCTGCTTCTGTCCGCCCGATAGTTTCACGCCACGCTCGCCAATGACTGTGTCCAGACCATTCGGAAGTGAGGCGATCATCGTGTCGAGCCTTGCACGGCTAGCCGCGTCCAGGATGTCGGCTTCGGTGGCGTCGAGGCGTCCATAGGCGATGTTCTCACGGATCGTGCCGGCGAACAGGTAGACATCCTGTTGCACGACGCCAATGTTAGAGCGCAGGGACCTCAAGCTCATGTCGCGAATATCTGTGCCATCGATGCTGATCGCGCCACCTGTCACCTCTTAGAAGCGAGGCAAAAGCGAGCATATCGTTGTCTTGCCCGCGCCCGACGAGCCGACGAAAGCGACAGTTTCTCCGGCGCGGATGGAAAGGTTTAAACCATCGAATAAAGGTGTGTCCGAATTGTAGCCGAAGCGAACATTTTGATAGTCAATGTCACCAGTCAGCCTCTGGATGGAGCGCGCCTTTGGCCGGTCTGCAATATCGGGTAACGTATCCAGGAACCGTGTATATCGCTGAAAGCCCGCAATGCCCTTCGGGTATGTTTCAATGATCGCATTGATCTTGTCGATCGGTCGGAAGAATACACCCACCAGAAGCAGGAAGCCGACGAAGCTGCCCGCCGACAGTTCGCCGCGCACCACGAACCATGCGCCTGCCAGCATCACAACGACCTGCACGAAGCGCGTTGACAGGTAGGACAGTGACATGGATGCCGCCAGAGCCTTGTAGGTTTCCAGCTTGGTTGTCAGATAGTTTTGGTTGTTCTCTGCAAACAGTTTCCGTTCATGATCCTCGTTGGCGAAGGCCTGCACCACCCGGATACCGCCGCCGCTTTCCTCAATGCGGGCATTGAACTCTGCCACACGTCCGTAAAGCGCGCGCCAGGTTTTGGTCATACGCTTGCTGTCACGAGTGGAAAAGATCGCAGTCACGGGCACGATGGTTGCGGTGATCAGCGCCAGCGGCACATGCACCGACATCATCAAAATAAACGCGCCGATCAGAGTCATGAGCGCGATGAAAAGATCTTCCGCGCCGTGATGGGCGACCTCGCCAATCTCCTCGAGATCCCTGGTTAGTCTTGCGACAAGGTGGCCGGTTTTCTGGTTGTCGAAGAAACCGAAAGAAAGCTTTTGTAGATGGTCGAAGGCTTTCCTTCGCATTTCGGTTTCGATCTTGAGACCAAGCATATGGCCCCAATAGGTGACGATAACCTGAAAACCAGCATTGACCAGATAGATCAGGAACAGGCCGAGAGACGCCAGCGCAATCATGCCCAGCTGGTTGGTGGGAAGCAGGCGGTCGATGAATAGCGTTACTACGATCGGAAAGGCCAGTTCCAGTAGTCCGGCTACGACGGCGCTGGAAAAGTCCAGCACGAACAGCCCACGGTGTGGCCTATAATAGGATGCGAAGCGTTTTAACAGGCCAGCCAAACCGGATCCCTTTCGTTTGGTGTCTTGCAGTAAATGTTGCGAACAACGGTATGGTCCGACAAATTTTTCCGGTGGAAGCTGATTAAGAAGCCGTGTTTGGTGTGGCCGGAGATCGTGATGCGCTTGTCTTCATGTTCCCTCTCGGTACGATGAGCGGAGTACCAGCGACTGGATCGGGGATGACCATGGCTGGCAATCCGAAAACGCGTTCGACCAGTTCGGCATCGACGATGTCTGCCGGGGCGCCCTCTGCTAGGACTGCGCCGTCTTTTATGGCGATCAGGTGCGTGGCGTAGCGGCAAGCATGATTGAGATCATGCAGCACCGCGATGATTGTTCGCCCCCTCTCATTGAGATCGGCCAGAAGATCAAGCAGTTCGATCTGGTAGGCGATGTCAAGGAAAGTGGTCGGCTCGTCGAGCAGAAGGATCGGCGTTTCCTGCGCCAGGACCATTGCAACCCATACGCGTTGACGTTGGCCGCCGGAGAGTTCGTCCACCGGTCGACCAGAAAGTTCGGTGACACGGGTTGCCGCCAGTGCGGCGTGTACGGCTGCCTTGTCTGCTTACCTTGGGACACCGACACTCCTTAGGGCCGGTCAGATCAAGAACTGCCGTTACCGCTGGCGGCGACCGCAACCTTGTCATTATTCAGGCTGAAGCTCTCGCGGGTGACAACCAGAATGATGGCCAGAATGATCGCTTCCATGATCGCGAAGGTCAGGAAAGCGCTGACAAAAGACCCACCAGAAACCTTGATGACCACGCCCATGACCCAGGGCGAAATGAAGGTCGCAAGGATGGCGAAAATCTCGGCATAGCCAACCGCTGCCGTCGCCAGTTCTTCCGGATATTTTTCGCTGAGAAAAGCGAAGATCGCGCCGCCGCCGAAAAGCGCCACGCCACTCAAAAGCGCCATCAGGATGAGCCAGCCAAAGCCAAGCGGTATCGCCATGCCGAGGGTGAACATTGCCGCGACGAGAACGGCGAGCACGGTTCCGAACTTGATCATCCCCGTTTTGTTCAGGCGGTCGGCGGCGTAACCGCCAATGACGAGAAACACGACCTGCGACAGCCCCATCAAGGTGCCGATCAGGGCCGCGTCTTCCACCGGCATCTGATGCACGGCGATGTAACCGGGAATGACCCAGGTGGCAGTTCCGGCAATGGCCATTGTGCAGGCCGAAATGCCGAGGCTGCCGACGATGATCCATTTCGAGCGGAAGATGCTGGCCAGCGATGCCGTGGAGGTCTGCTGTTTTTCCGGTTCCCAGCGAAAATCCTTGAAGCCGATATGGGCGGGATTGTTGCGGGTGAAGAGCAGCACGCCCGCCGCCGTCACCAGCGTTCCGATGGCGAGAATGGCGAAGAAGGTGCGCCAGCCATAGGTGATGGAAAGCGGAATGCCAATCGCGAAGTCCAGCGTGATTGCAAGACTATAGGCCGCGAGGATCAAGCCGATCATGCTGCCGCGCCGCTTCTGCGGGAACCAGCCAATGATGAGTTTCATATTACCGAGGAAGATTGCTGCATCAAAGAAACCGATGAACAGGCGGAGGGCAATCAGCTGGGCGTAGGTCTGGACATAGACTTGCGCCACCATGCCGATGGCGGTGCAGAACAGGCCGATCAGCAACAGCGACCGCGCATTCATGCGACGGCTCAATTGCGACCAGACAATCATGCCGAGACCATAGGTCAGCGCGAATATCCCCTGCGCCAGACCGGCCTGCGCGGAATCGAGCTGAAGTGTTTCCGAAATGAACGGTATCACCGCCGCAAAGGCGTACCAGTCGGCGGCGAGAAACATCTCGCATAACAGCGCCAGCGCCAGCATGCCCCATTGCCAGCGCTTTATTCTGGATTGATCGAAGTCCGATAGGCTTTCCCATTGCATGGTCTGGTTCCCCTTATTTTTACCTGCAACTTCATGATGCTCCCAGGCGGGAGCGTGCGGTGCCCAATGCTTGAAGACGGACCTCAGACCGTCGACAGGAAATCGCGCACAAGTGTCGCCGCTGCTGGCGTCTCTTCAAACAGCAGATGGCCGGTCGCGTCGAGCGTCTCCAGACGTGCGCCACTGATCCCGCGCTTCCATTCTTCGGCATATTCCGCGGGGATAACCCGGTCTTCCTCGCTCCAGAGGATCAGGGTCGGCATATTCAGCCGGTGCAGCCACTGGCCAAGTTTTTTATTGCCGCGCCCATCGGTCGCGTGGACCCGCGCCAGCGCGCCCATTTCGCGGCCGAGCGCTGCATCGAACCGGCTATCGGGCGCAGATGGAAAATAGCGGAGTGCGACTGCCGGATCATGCGTGAGATGGGCAGGGATATCGGCTGGCGCGACTTGAAACAGATCAGGAAGAGGGATTGCCGGAAGATCGAGTCCGGCAGGTGCCGCGAGAAACAGCGCGGTGAGCCTGTCCGGCTGCCTGATCGCGTATTCGGCTGCGATCCAGCCCCCCAGCGAAAAGCCGCCAAGGCCGAACTGATCCAGCCCCAACGCATCGAAGAAATCCATGTAATGGAGCACATAATCGCCGATCTGCACGATATCGGCATCATCGTCGCTTTCACCGAAATTGGGATGAAACGGAATGATGAGCCGGTTTCGCGACGCAATGTCGGTTAGGCTGTTAAAGCCGGGAAATGTCCCGGTTCCGTGCAGAAAAACGATGTCCTTGCCTTCACCCTTCACAAGATAAGTGATGGTTTTGCCTCGGATTTCGACCGTGCGCTTTTCAAAACTGCTCGAGTAATTCAACATCTTTCCACCTTATGCCGCTGGCTTGGTGTGACTGGACCAATTGTTTTCTTATCTGGTCGACGGCGCTGTCGATCCGCTCTTCGAGGGCCGGAGGCAACAGCCCGTCCGGTTCCAGTTCCGCCGAACAGGCATAAATACCGGTTGCGACGGTTCCGGCTTCGAAAAAGCCGAATAGCGGACGCAGATGATGCTCGACGACCAATGCGTGACGATGCCCGCCGCCCACAGCGCACAGCACGGTCGGGCGACCGCGCAGCGCCAATGGATGCACGAGATCGAACACATGTTTGAAAAGACCGGGATAGCTTCCCTGATAGACCGGGCAGCCGACGATCAGAGCATCGCAATGCTCGATCTCCGAAATGAGGCTTTCGGACTGCCGGTCCAGTGCCTTGCGATTGACGGTAAACAGGTTCGGCCCGGCATGGGACAGGTCCAGATGCGTGACCGACACATCGTCTTCCGCTTCCAGCCTTGCGGCAATCGCTTGGGTTAGCCGGTGAACTTTCGTCGAGCGATCACACCCCACGAAGCTGACAATATTTCGCGTCATGGCTGGTCTCAGTTTTCGCTGATGCCGAAAACGGTCCATCGCGCATCGGGTCCAGGCAGACCGAGCAGACCCTTGCCGCATTCCTCCACGACCTGGTCAGCGAGCAGAATATGCTGGGTGCCGGAATGGATATCGCGATAAAAGCGCTGCATGGCCGTGTTGTGCAGCGATGCACCGCGCGCTGCACGATGCGCGAACGTCGCCACATCGGAAACGATATCATGCATATAGCGCAGCGAGAGCTTCACCATCGTCATCTGGTCGAGCGACGGAATACCGCCGGATGTGGTGGTCTGTGAGACATCTTCCCATGTTTCCATAGCAAGTGCTCGCGCCGCCCGATAGCGGGCTTCCGCATTGGCAAACTGGAACCGCAGACTGGCGCTGTCCGCACTCTTGCCGAACGGGTCCTGCCGCTGGCGGATCACCTTGGCGAGTTCGTCGAGTATCCGGCGACCAACGCCAATAGCCCAGCTCGTATGGGTGAGGGCGCTGTAGCCCGCCAGCCCGAGATGGCCCTGCGTCTGACCGCGTTTCGGCGCGGATTGCGTGAAACTATAGACCATGGAATCCGGCACGAAGAGGTCTTCGTCGGTTGCCAGCGTGTAGTCGAAGCTGCCGGTCGCGCGCAGGCCCAGCACATCCCAGTTGCCGAGGAGCTGAATTGTCGAGCGCGGGTGATGCGCGACGATGATCTGTGGTGCGCCAGTTTCGTCTTTCAGCAGCGCTTTGCCGCTCGGGTCCTTGGGATCGAGCAGGAAACAGCCGGAATGAATCCATTCCGCGTGAAAGATGGAGCTTCCATAGGCCCAGTTGCCGCGGATCATGTAGCCGCCATCAACCTTGCGGGCGAAGCCGCGCGGCACGCCGTTGCCTGCGATGGTGACATCGACGCCATCCTTGAAGACATTGGCAATCCCCTCATCGTCGAGGTAGATCGCCATGGTCGTGCCTTCCATATTGTTGACCATGGTGCACCAGCCAGACGATGCATGGGCATAGGAAAGCGCGGACATAATCTTCATGGCATCGATGGGCCGCAGTTCCGCGCCGCCAACCTCCTTCGGAAACAGCATCGTGTAGAAGCCGCCCCTGCGCATTGAGTCCACGACGTCATCATGCATCCGCCCGAGTTGTTCCGCTTCTTCCGCCTTTTCTTCAATCAAAGGTAGAATGGCTTGCAGGCGGTCGTTGAAGCCCTGAATGACTGCGGAATAGTTGTCGGCGGTGTGAGCCCGGTGCACGCTGGTATCCAAAACGGTTCCCCTTGATTTAGTCGTTGTAAGCGGGAATGATACGAACAAGAGCGGGAACAAACATTCCCCCCGAATGGGGGGCTTGGGAATTCGGGAGATAGAATGCCCAGGGAAATACTATCGATAGACGAACGGGTCTCTGCAGCGCTGTCTGTTGCGGAGAGCCGTAATTATGACGATTTTACAATAGCTTGCGATTATTTTGCCGCGCATGTATTGCGCGTGCGTTCGCTTGGAATTTATTTGCTGGAGAATAATCGGCCGCGCCTTTTTCACAGCATCAACACGCCCACAGGCTTTCTTCTCGAATATCAGAACGGTCTGGCAGATTCAGATCCGATGATTGCAGCCGTGGTGCAGAATGCCAGCGCGGTGGCGGGCTCGCGATTGCCCCAGAATGCAGCAGGCAATGTGCCGCTGATGCGAACGCTGCTCTATCGATGGAATTACAATGATAACTTGTGCTGTCCGATTTATGTCGGCGGCAATATTCAGGCACTGATTTATGCCGCTGGTTTCGAGATGCATGCAACGCAGCTTGAAGAGCAGGTTTCATTGTTGTGCCGCTCGTCGGCGCTTGCCTTGCGCAACATTCAGGAAGGGCGTCCGGCGAAGACGCCCGGCGCCAATCTGACCAGCCTTTCTCCGCGTCTTTCGACAGTCGCCCGGTTGCTGGCGGCGGGCAACACCAACAAGCAGATTGCACGGCATCTGGAACTTTCGCCCCATACGATAAAGGATTATGTGGATGATCTGATCAAGCGTTTCGGTGTCCATAACAGAACCGAAGTGGCCGTGATGATCAACCGCATGAACGGCGGGACGAAAGCCGAGCAAGCCAGCTTTGCTTTGTCAGGACATGAACAGCGTGGCCTTCCGATAGAGCATTTCTGAGAACGCTTTTGGCGCTGTCACGGACAGAGAAATTGGAGGGCGCGCTTTAACCCTCCTCAACGAACACCTCGTCGCGTTTCTTGCGTATTGATGGAAGCAGCACGACCACGAGAACCGTTGCGGCTATGGCGAGCAGAATTGCGCTGATTGGCCGGGTGAAGAAGGTTGCCGGGTCGCCGCGTGACAGGATCATGGCGCGACGCAGATGTTCTTCCAGTAACGGTCCGAGCACGAAGCCAAGCAACAGGGGAGCCGGTTCGCAACGCAGTTTAGCCAGCAGATAGCCGATGAAGCCGAAGAAGGCGACCGCATAGAGGTCGTAGACATTAGAATTGACGCTATAAACTCCAATGGCACAGAAGGTCATGATAATGGGGAACAGCACATAATAGGGCACTGTCAAAAGCTTCACCCACAGCCCGATCAGCGGCAGATTGAGGATGATAAGCATGAGATTGCCGATCCACATCGACGCGATCACGCCCCAGAACAGGGCGGGCTGCTCTGTTGCAACATTCGGGCCCGGAACGATACCCTGAATGATCATGGCGCCGATCATCAATGCCATCACCGGATTGGCCGGAATGCCGAGCGTGAGCATGGGAATGAAGGATGTCTGTGCACCGGCATTGTTGGCGGATTCCGGTCCTGCAACGCCTGCAATCGCGCCTTTGCCGAATTCCTCTGGCGTCTTGGAGATGCGCTTTTCCACGGTGTAGGAAGCAAAGGAGGCGAGAATGGCGCCGCCGCCTGGCAAGATTCCAAGCGCTGAGCCGATGACCGTTCCGCGCAGGATCGGGGCTGCCATGCGTTTGAAATCGTCTCGTGTCGGCATCAGCCCCGTGACCTTCGCCATCAGCACTTCGCGCGAATGTTCGCTTTCAAGATTCCGCAGAATTTCGGCAATGCCGAACACGCCGACCGCAACGGCTACGAAATTAAGGCCGTCGGCATATTCGGTAATACCCAGCGTGAAACGCGGCGCGCCGGTGTAGATATCCGTACCGACAAGGCCAAGCAGAAGTCCTAGAACGACCATGGCCAAAGCTTTGATGATAGAACCATGTGCCAGCGCTACGGACGAAACCAGCCCCACGACCATCAGCGAGAAATATTCCGCCGAGCCGAATTTCAGTGCGATTTCAGTCAGCGGCGGAGCGAAGACCGCCACCAGAAAGGTAGAGACTGTACCGGCGAAGAATGACCCGATTGCCGCGATTGCAAGCGCTGCACCCGCGCGCCCACGGCGCGCCATCTGGTAGCCGTCGATGGCGGTCACAGCGGATGAGGATTCTCCCGGCATGTTGATGAGAATAGCGGTTGTCGAACCGCCATATTGGGCACCGTAATAGATGCCTGCAAGCATGATCAGTGCGGAAACCGGGTCGCCGATCTGAAACGTGACCGGAAGCAGCATGGCGATGGTGGCCGTGGCGCCGATGCCGGGCAGAACGCCGATTAGCGTGCCGAGGAGTACGCCGATGAGGCAAAAGCCGAGATTTGCCAACGTCGATGCGGTTGAAAAGCCAAGCGCGAGATTGCTGAAAAGTTCCATGCTCATGCCCCCTTAGAATGGCCACCAGGGCCCGAAACGCTGATAAGGCAGCGCGAGCGCATAGCTGAACACAATGACGGAGAAGACCGTGATCGCAGCAGCAAGAATGATGGCTGCGACCGGCCTCATACGCATTGAGGCGAAAGAGGCGATAAGGCAGGTCAGGAATAGCGAAGGGACAAAACCGAGACCACGAACGGTCAGGCCGAAGAATATCGGCGCGGGCAGAATGAAGAAAAGGCCGCGCCATGCGATTGGGCCCATGGGCTCGCCGGAGACCCGGGTAGCCTGGATGAGAATAACCAGTCCAAGCAGGATCAGGACACCGGACAGGACAAGCGGGAAATATCCCGGTCCCATGCGAAGCGATGTCCCTAAGTCAAGACCCAGCGATTGATAGGCAAAAAAAGCGCCGGTCAGTGTGAGAAGGGCACCGCACAATCCGTTGGTCGGATCAATTGATAGTTTCCGCGAAGGCTCGTTCATGGGCCAATCATCTTTCGGATTTGCCGTTGAAAGGGCTATGCCGGTGGTTCGGCATGTGAAGTCTGTCCTTTATCCCGGTGGCTGCGGTTTTAACGCGCAGATGCGGGAAACGATACTAGTGGTCTGATTCCAACATTTGCATCCGTTGGTTCACGCGCTGAGCAAATGTTGGAATCAAAAAGACCACTAGCAAGTATGTGTATCTAGTGGATTTTTCGAATTTGACGTTTGAAACAGCATCTATGTCAGCCGGGATTCAAACGTCAAATTCAATCCACTAGAGGCGCGTTAAAAGACGCGCCTCTAGTATTTGCCCTATGGTCAGTCTGCGTATTGCCCGGCAGCTTCGATGACCGGCTTCCACCGCGCGACTTCGGACTCGAGCTTGGCCTTCAATGCGGCTGGGGTTGCATCGGAGTCCGATGACGGCTTCGTGCCCAGTTCCGCGAAACGGGCAACCACATTCTGATCCTTCAGGGCCAGTTGAAGCGATTTCGACAGTCGCTCGGTAATGTCAGTCGGAGTTCCCTTGGGTGCATAAATGCCGTGCCAGATACCAACTTCCATACCGTCCAGACCAGCTTCCTTGGTTGTCGGAAGGTCTTTCAACACGTCCAGACGTTCAGGGGATGTCACAGCATAAGCCTTGATCGTGCCGGCCTGAATCTGCTTCGTCGTGTTGGTCGTCTGATCGCACATGATGTCCACCTGACCGCCGAGCAGATCGGTCATAGCCGGGCCCGTTCCCTTGTAAGGAACTGTGACGAGCGGAGTTTCAATCGCGCTCATGAAAAGCATGCCGCAAAGATGCGATGCTGCGCCGATACCGGCATTGGCCACTGTCACGGTGTCCTTGTTGGCCTTGGCGTAATCGATCAGTCCCTTGAGATCGGTGGGTTCAAGATCCTTGCGCGAAACAATGGTCATCGGAACTTCCGTGACAAGGCCGACATATTCAAAGGCATTCAGCGTGTCATAGGCGAGCTTGCGATAGAGCGTGGCGCTTGTGGCCATGCCAATATGGTGCAGCAGCAGCGTATAACCATCCGGATCGGCGGTTGCGACACGGCCTGCGCCAAGTGTTCCACCTGCGCCGCCGACATTTTCGACAATGACCTGTTGTCCAAGATCCTTGGACATCGATTCCGCGACAAGTCGCGTCACCGTGTCTGTCGGTCCACCGGCAGCGAATGGCACGACCATAGTGATCGTTCGTTCCGGATAATTTTGTGCGTGCGCGGTGAAAGCCGCAGTGGAAATAGCGAGTGTTGTCGCCAGAGTGGCGATAAGCTTTATCATAGTGTCCTCCCAGACTATGTTGCGACGGGCGAGCCCGCATTATGAATTTAGTTCCCCACGCCTCTTCGGGCGCTTCGGGTAATCTGATGCGATATTATTCAGTCACTGCAATGAAATGCTTATGCACTGACCTTTCTCTTGAATCGGCGCAACTATCCGTTGCTGTTTAAAGTGAATGTAGATGCATCCCGGCGGATTGCCAATGCCCGGACTTCAATGAAAGCGCTTATACTACCAAAGTCTGGGTAGCCTGTTCCTCGCGCTTGGACATCGCATCCATACATTGTCTTGCAGACGTGCAGGAGAACGACACTGCCTTCTATTCGTCCGCACCGTTGCGAAGCAGTAATGAAAGAAGAGATGGCACCGAGCGGGTTTTCAATGTTAATCACATTGGCGGGTCTGGTATTTGTGAATCTTACGCAAATCTATTGCTCGTCGACGCGATTGCTTCGATCCGCGACAGCGAAAACATGTGCATTCTGATGGTTGAGCAGAACGACCTGCTTGACGATCCTGCCATGCGAAAGCTCTATCTCGGTGCAGAGATAGAAACGGGTGCCTGAAACATACTTTCCAGACAGCTGACCTATTTATCGGAGAAGGGGCTTTGGCCCCTTTTCACATTTGATCAAAGAAACAGCGACAGCGCGCCGTCGTTTTTGATCTCTTCCATAACGGCATAAGTGCGCGTTTCACAAACGCCCGGCCAGGCGAGGACAATCTCCCCCAGAAAGCGCCGATAGGACGCCATATTCGGCAGCCTCGTCTTGACCAGATAGTCGAAGCCGCCAGCAACCATGTGGCACTCCAGCACTTCCGGCGCAAGTCGCACAGCGCTTGCAAATTTCTCGAACACATCCGGAGTTGTTTTATCCAGCAGGACTTCAATGAACACCAGCAAATCGAAGCCGATCAGAGCCGGATCGAGTCTGCAACCGAACCCAGTAATAAAACCGTCGCGCTGGAGACGGCGGAAGCGGTCGCTCATGGACGTTTGCGGAATGCCAAGCCGATGGGCAAGGTCACTATTGGTGATACGACCTTCAGATTGCAGGACCGTCAATATACGACGATCCGTCTTGTCGAGATCAGGCAAACTTTTCTCTCCGATTTACCGGCTTGCTTGCATTTACGAGCGTGATAGGGCGATTGGCGGTGGCTAATTGCCCGCCAATAGAGTTACAGGAATCACAGCGGCTCGATGTTGAAATATGACCACCAGCCCTTATCGAACGAGCGTTCTCGGATTGATCATTCAATTAGTTCAATGGATCAATCGGGCGTTGTTTATTGGAATTTTTTTCTAATTTAACATATATATGCGACATAGCTGAAATTTTCCCGTTATTTTTCGATGTTGATGGTTGAAATATCTCATATATTTATGAGCTTTATATAATTATTTTTAAATAACACTCATCTCTTCGAATTTGGCAGGGAAATATACTTCATTGTCTCCGCCACCAAAGCCTCGAACGCAACAAGCTTTCAGTGGTGCGGGGGTAGGCCCCCTTTTGACGGGCGATCATAGAAGTCAGTCCGGGGACGGGCGTCGCTCGCGATTTAGGTGATGCTAAGCACATTATCAAAATAGTATTTAAGAAGTATCTAAAATTAAGGCGTTTGTATTTATTAACAAAAAATGTACTAAAAAGCCGAGCTATTAACGGTTACACCTCCTGCTTCCACAGTTGATTATATTTTAGAAATATACAGAAATTTGGAATTTGAGACGACCATTGGGGCGGCCCAAATCGGGGAGAATGGCTGTGCTGAAAAAGCGTTCTTCGGCTTCAATCGGGGTGGAATTATGAAGCTAAAGGGGGACTGTGAATGATCGCACCTACAGCATCTTTGGTGAATCGCCCATCGCATGGGTCTGAGAATTCCTTTGGTACTTTTGATGCAAATCTGAATGCACGTAGCGTGCTCATCCGTGGTGGCCGAGTGGGTAAGTATAAGGGCATCGTTGGCGGAATAGCGCCTTGTGAAGCAAGTTTTGCGCTGTCTCTATCTGCTTTAGCAGCCGTTTCAGCGGCTGTGTTTGCATCACTCTTTGTTTGGTCGTCGCCATCCTTGGCAGGTAACTGCGTCCCATCGGGTTCTGGGACCTGGACCTGTTCTGGCCCTGCTTCTGGCACCGGAAGTGATCCATCGGTTGGTATCTCATCCTCTCCGCATATAACGATTGTCACGCAGCCGGGATTTGGCCTTTCGACCGGCGCCGACCCGGCCCTTATCGTCGACTCAAGTGGCGGAATAAGCATAACGGACCAGAATGCTTCTTCCATCACGTCCTCTGGTGGCCGCAGCATTGATGTCTACAATGATGTTTCAGGCGACGTCTCGATCACGTCGAATGGCAGCATAACCGGCACTGATGCTATTTATATCGCCAACGCTGGCGCGGGTTCCACTAGTGTTACAACCTCGGGTACCGTGACCGGCACAGCCAACCACGGCATCTCCATCGATAATTACAGCGATACAACAGATCTGACCATCAGCCAGACAGCGGGAACCATCACTAGTGCGAAGGATGGGATTCATACATCCCATTATGGAACCGGGGTAACGATGATCACCGTCGCTGGTGATGTGAACGGCGCGAGTGGAAGCGGCGTATGGGCGGCAAACGAGGGTGCCGCGACAGACATCAGCGTTGTGCAGACAGTCGGAACGATCACCGGTGCGACGGATGGGATTTACACTGTTAACAACGGTATTGGATCAACGGTGATCAAAGTCACAGGTGACGTGAAAGGCGCGGGCGATAACGGTGTCTGGGCGAACAACCGGACGACCGCGACAGACATCACCATCACCCAAGCAGCCGGTAGCACGATTACCGGTTATACGCATGGCATTCGCGCCGATAATTGGGGCGCCGGCGCTATATCGATAACGACCGCCGGGATTGTAAACCAGACCCAGACTGGTGCGTTTAATAGTGACACCTATGGTGTCTATGGCTACAATGGAGCATCTGCGACGGATATTGTCCTTATGCAGACAGGGGGATCAATCTCCGGCAATTGGTACGGCATGTATGCCAATAATGAAGGGACTGGTTCTACGACGATCGTCAGTTCCGGCGATGTCACGGCCATCGAAGTGGCTGGTCTTTATGCTGTGAATAAGAGCACTGCGAAAAATATCATCGTCAACCAGACATCGGGAACGGTAAAAGGCGGTGAACATGGTGTTTTCGCGAACAATATGGGAACCGGTTCGACGACAGTTACATTATCCGGCATTGTGACTGCTTCCGGTGGTTCCGGTGTCCATGCAACCAATGGCAGCAGCGCCACCGACCTGACTGTACAACAGACTGCGGGTTCAATTACTGGCAGAACTGGTATTCTGGCTTGGAATCAGGGCTCCGGCGCGACGTTGGTCAGCGTCGTTGGTACAGTGGCCGGCGGTGCGGGCGCGGGTATCCAGACGATAGCAGCAAACGGTTCGACCATCGATATTGCAGCTTCGGCAACAGTCAAGGCAACATCCGGGATCGCCATTCGGGATGGCGGTGTTACTGGTAATCCGACCGCGTCGGATACGGTCGGCGGCAATGTCATCGTCAACAGTGCTGGCACTATAACCGGTGATGCGATCCTTGGCCTTGGCAACGACACCTTCAATCTGGCTGGTGGAAGCTATGCCGGTAATATTTACGGCGATGACAGGGACGACCCTCAGAGCAATGATGGTATCGCCAACCATGAAGGCAATGATACGTTCAACTGGACGGGTGGCAAACTGACTGGTGGTTTCTACGGTCAGGACGGTTCCGATATCGCAACAGTGAGTGCATCGACCTATGATGGGTCGCAGGTGCTTGACGGTGGCGATGACACCTCCGTCGCCGATGGCATGATCGATACGCTCACGCTCAAGGGTGTGACTGCGACCACGAATGGCGGCAAGATCACCAATTGGGAAATCGTCAAGCTGGACGGTGCCAATCTGTCCATTGATAATGGTGCATGGCATGTCGGTGAACCGGATGAAGGAACAACCGGTGTGTTCCTGAACAGTGGTTCTACGCTTGACGGCATGGCGTCGCTCGACTTCGACGGCAATATGACGATTGATTCACGCTCGACTTTTGTCGGTACGGGCGACGGAGCCGGGGTTTACGCGTTCAGCGGCGATGTGACCAATGCCGGAACCATCACCACGGTCGATAATGCCGTGGGCGATGTTGTGATCATCGGTGGAAATTACAACGGCAATGGCGGACAGATGCTGTTCGATGTTGCGCTCGGTGATGACAACTCCAAGACGGATATGATCATCGTCAATGGCGATACATCGGGCACGACGAATGTTAGCGTCAACAATGTCGGTGGAACCGGCGCGCAGACCAATGAAGGTATCCGTATCATCAAAGTGAACGGCGCTTCCAATGGCTCGTTCTCGCTCATCGGCGATTATACGGTTGGTGGCAAGCAGGCGGTCGTTGCGGGCGCCTATGCCTATCAGCTCTATCAGGGTGGCGCTTCAACGCCGACTGATGGCAACTGGTATTTGCGTTCGCAATTGACCGATGTATCCAATCCATCAACAACGCCGACTGCGCCGCTCTATCAGGCCGGTGTTCCGACCTATGAAGCCTACCCGCAGGCATTGCTTGGCCTGAACGGCGTGCCCACCTTGCAGCAGCGCGTTGGCAATCGTTTCTGGGCCGGTAATGGCAACAAGGTCGTCGCGCAGGGCGCCGATCCGGTCGGCACACCTTATGCCGCTCCCGAAGAAGCTGGTGTTGCGATTGAAGGCAATGGTGTATGGGGCCGCATCGAAGGCGCCCATAACAGCATCGAACCGCGTTTCTCGACCTCTGGCACCGATTACGACCAGAACGTCTTCAAACTTCAGGCCGGGATTGATGGGCTGTTGACTGAAACGGAAAGCGGCAAGCTGATCGGTGGCGTCACAGTCCATTACGCCCATGGCAAAACCGACACCAATTCTGTTTATGGCGATGGTGAGATCAAGACGGACGGGTATGGCTTTGGCGGCACGCTGACCTGGTATGGCGAGAATGGCTTCTATCTGGATGGTCAGGGCCAGGTGACCTGGTACACGAGCGATCTCGACTCTATTCTTGCCCGCAGGAATCTTGCCGATGGCAATGACGGCTTCGGTTATACGCTGTCGCTGGAAGGCGGCAAGCGCATAGCCATCGATCCTGTATGGTCCGTCACACCACAGGCTCAGCTGGTCTATTCCAATGTCGACTTTGATGCGTTCACCGATGCATTCGGCGCACGTGTCAGCCTCGACCGGGGTGAAAGCCTGCAGGGCCGTCTCGGCCTGACGCTTGACCATGAGAACTCATGGCAGAATGACAAGGGCTTGCTCAATCGCACCCACGTCTACGGCATCGCCAATCTCTATTATGAGTTCCTTGAGGGAACCAGGGTCGATGTCCAGGGGGTAAGCTTCGCCAGCCGTAATGACCGTGTATGGGGCGGTCTGGGGATCGGCGGAACCTATAACTGGGATGATGATAAGTATTCGATCTATGGCGAAGGTCTGGTGAACACCAGCCTGAATAACTTTGGCGACAGCTATTCTGTCAAGGGACAGGTGGGCCTGCGCGTGAAGTGGTAATAGGGTCGTTTTAGCCGGTCCTGAAAACCCGAACTGTGATAAAGCCGCTGTCGATCCGCGATGTGATTGGCAGCGGCAACTTGTATTCTTTCAGCATTGCCAGCGCCATGAGAGAGTCCCTCCGCTCATTGGATCACGGTTAGTCCAAACGTTCGCGGGTGCTCAGCGACAACTCTTTCAAGATAATTGCGCATGAGGTCGCTCCTGCATCTCACGCCCCCAAGGATCTTTCGCCAAGGCGGCTTGCTCTGCCGACTTTGGCCACGAGATTGATTGTGGAATCGCGGCCCCTTTCGGCCGCTTCAACGGAGGCGTCAATGGCCGGGACAAGTGTGTCCAGCCGAGTCTTGTCGCCGACTTTGGCCGGACCAATGGACTGAGCGCCCTCCAGACCTCCGTGCAGCATGTGGCTGAATCAGTTTGGGTCAATCTTATCGGAACCATCAGGCTTTTCCGCGAATGCGGTGAACATCACACCGTAAAGCGGTCTCATCGAGCCGAGACGATGTGGACCACCGTGAACAACGGGATTAAACTCTTGTAATTTTAAAAATACAGTTGTAAATGTGCCAAAGATCTTAATGTGCGGAGCGAAATTCATGGCGTTTCGCACATCGATTTGCGGGCAGGTGAGGTTGCCTGGCCTGATTTTGCTTAGGGAGGAATCTAATGAAAAAATTCGCTACTTTGCTGGCGCTTGCCGCCTTTGCATTGCCGACTGTCGCAATCGCGCAGGATGTGCCGGGAACGACGAAGAAGGATAGCTATCGCTTCGTTATCGTGCCGAAGGTCGTTCATCCCTGGTTCGACAAGGTGAATGATGGCGCGCAGCAGGCCGCAGCAGCGCTCAAGGCGCAGACTGGCGCGAATGTTGAAATCGTTTATTCCGCTCCGCAGAGCGCGGATGTCGTACAGCAAAACCAGATCATCGACAGTGCGCTGGCAACCCGTCCTGACGGTCTGGCGCTGGATCTGCTCGACCCGTCTGGCAATCGGGCATCCCTCGAAGAAGCGCAGGGACAGAAGATTCCCCTCGTCCTGTTCGATTCCGTGCCGCCGGAAGGCATGGCTATTACTCATATCGGTTCCGACTTCTGCGAGCAGGCAAAGATCGCCGCGCGCCGTCTGGTCGAGGTGCTTGGCGGTGAAGGCGAAGTCGCGATCATGATGGGCGTGCCGACGGCGCCTAATCACTCCATCCGCGCCGATTGCCATCGTCAGGTATTCGCCGAGCATCCGGGAATCAAGGTTGTTGCTGAAGGCATCGACAATGACAGCATCGAAACCGCTCAGCAGCAGGCAGCCGCAATCATGCAGGCCAACCCAAATCTGAAGGGCTGGGTCGCATCGGATGCCGCAGGTCCGATCGGCATCGGTCAGGCTATTGTCGAAGCTGGCAAGCAGGGCAAGGTCACGCTCGTCGGTCTCGATAACCTGCCGGAAATGCTCGACATGATCCGCAACGGCGTTGCTGACAGTTCTTCGGCATCGCAGCCGGAATTGCAGGGCTACTGGTCGGTCATGGTGCTCTGGGCCCAGGCAACCGGCGCTCCGGTGCCGGGCTATATCGATACCGGCAACGCATTCCTGACCAAGGAAAACGTGGGTAACTAATCCCACCGATCACGCTACAGGAGCGCGGGGTTTTCTCCGCGCTTCCTTTGTCCAATGCTGTCCAGGATGTCCCTCTATGGCTTATCTTGAAACGCGCGGCCTCGGCAGGGATTTTCCCGGTGTGACCGCTCTGGATGGGGTCGATCTCCAGATTGAGCTCGGACGCACCCATATTCTTGCTGGCGAGAACGGCGCGGGTAAATCCACCCTCGTGAAAATTCTGACCGGGACCGATCACGCATCGCGCGGTCAGGTTCTGATCGATGGGCGCGATCCTGCGTCCGATCCGACGCTCTATAAGAATGTGGCCTATGTCCCGCAGGAACTGACTCTGTTTCCGCAGATGAGCGTAGCCGAAAACCTGTTCATGCCATTCAGCCGGACAGGTCATGGCGGTTTTTTGGTCAATCGCACGGCGTTGATGGAAGAGGCCAAGACATATCTCGACCGATTCGGTATCGAAGCGCATCCGCATCAGCTGGTTGCCAATATATCGGTATCCGACCAGCAGCTTTTGCAAATTGCGCGGGCCTGCACCAATTCTCAGATGAAGGTTCTCATTCTGGACGAACCGACATCGTCACTGACGCGTGTCGAGGTGGAGCGCGTTTTCAAGGTTATTCGAAGCCTGCTCGATCGTGACCATGCGATTGTCTTCATCAGTCACAAGATGGATGAAGTCTTCCAGATCGGTGATGATTACACGGTCCTTCGCAATGGCACAAAGATTGAGAGCGGCAAGATCAGCGACGTGACGGAGGCGGATCTCATCCGCGCCATGTCTGGTCGCGATCTCGCGCTGGACGAGCATTTCCGACCGACGGGCGAGATCGGCGCGCCGATCATGGAAGTTCGTGGACTTTCGGGCCCGCGATTTGAAGACGTCAGCTTCGATCTGCGTAAGGGCGAAATTCTCGGTTTTGCCGGACTGGTCGGCGCTGGGCGTTCGGAAGTCATGCAAACCATCTTCGGATTTCTCAAGGCGCGCGCCGGAAGCGTGACGGTCGAAGGCAAGGATTGGGCATTGAACGACACGTCGCGTTCCGTGGCCGGCGGCATGCTTTATCTGTCGGAAGAGCGCAAGCATCACGGAATTTTTCCGCTGTTGTCGCTGCGCGAGAATATCGGTCTGTCGGTGCTTTCACTGACCAGCGGCTCGCTCGGCATCAATGACCGCCGCGAACGTAACATTGTTCAAAAAATCATTGACGATTACGGTATTCGCACCTCCGGCATGGGCAAGCGCATATCGCAACTTTCAGGCGGTAATCAGCAAAAGGCGATTATCGGGCGCGCCATGGCAACGCGGCCGCGCGTGCTGATCTTCGATGAACCGACCAAGGGCATCGATATCCGCACCAAAACCGAAATCTATCGGATCATGAAGAATCTGGCCGAGGAAGGCGTGGGCGTCATCCTGGTTTCCTCGGAACTGAACGAACTCAAGAAATGCGCAAGCCGTATCATCACCATGCACAACGGGCGCATTACCGGCGAATACGACGCCACCGAAACCAACAATGAAACACTCGTAGGCGCGATCTTTGGAACAGAGGTAAAAGCCGATGCAAACTAAACCGCTTTCCAACTTGATACGCACGCCGCTTGCAGGCGTCTTCTTTGCCCTGCTGGTGATTTTCGTCCTGTCGGCGGTGATTTCGCCCTATTTCCTGACGCCATATAATCTTTCCGTCGTCGCACGCGGATTGGCCTTTGTGGGTCTCATCACCATTGCCCAGTCGATGCTCATGGTGTTGGGAGAACTCGATCTGTCGCTCGGCGTCATCGGCGGACTGTGCGGCGTCGTCTCCGGCATCCTGATGGTCAAATTGGGAATCGAGCCTTATACCGCCATGCTGTTGGCACTGTGTCTCGGCGCTTGTCTTGGCCTGCTTAACGGCTTGCTGGTCACCGTTCTTGGCTTGCATTCGCTGGTTCTCACCATCGGTACGGCGGGTATTTTCGGCGGCGCTAATCTGGTGCTGACGCGTGGTGTCGCGATTACCGGCATACCGCGTGAGGTACAGTTTTTGGGACGTGGCGACCTCTTCGGCGTTCCGGTGCCGTTTCTGGTGATGATCGCCGCACTTCTGGTTGCAACCTTCGTAATGCTGAAAACGCCGTTCGGTCGCTATATGTATGCCATCGGCAACAATCGCGACGGTGCGCGTATGCTGGGTATCCGCGTCAACAAGGTACGCCTTCTGGTGTTCGTCGTGGCGGGCGCCATTGCGGCACTGGCTGGCGTGTTGATGGTGGCGCGTCTGGGAACGGCGCAACCCTCCATCGGCGATAGCTGGGTTCTGGCCCCGATTGCAGCCTCTGTCATTGGTGGTGTCGCCACCACGGGTGGCATCGGCAGCCCAATTGGAGCGATCCTTGGCGCAGGTATCATCGCCATCATCGAAAACGTCATCGTGCTGTTTGGCGTCTCGCCGTACTGGCAGGGGATTGTGTCCGGTGCGATTGTGGTTCTCGCTATTTCCTTTGATGCAATCTCGCGCCGCTATCTGCGACGCGATGCCAACTAAATCCGCCGCTGAAGTTTGATGAGAGATACGAACATGAATGAACAGGTCAGAACCAAAAAGCTGATTAATGCGCCGGAAAACATCATTGCGGAATTGATTGAAGGCATGGTCGGCGCTCATCCGGATATGCTGCGTGTCGAAGGCGAGACCGGTCGTGCCGTGGTGGCCGTTGATGGTCCCCGCGACGGCAAGGTTGGTATCGTTGTGGGTGGGGGCTCGGGACATGAGCCTGCCTTCGCCGGTTATGTCGGACGCGGACTGGCCGATGCCGCAGCGGTTGGCAATATTTTTGCCTCGCCATCGCCATCGCATATTGCTGAAGCGGCGCGCGCGGCAGATGGCGGTGTAGGCGTTCTCATGCTTTACGGCAATTACACCGGCGATGTGCTCAACTTCACAATGGCAGCGGAAGAGCTGGCGCAAAGCGGAATGGATGTGCGTCATGTGGCTGTTGCCGACGACGTGGCCTCCGCACCGCTTGACCGGAAGACGGAACGGCGCGGCATTGCGGGTGATTTCTTCGTCTTCAAGGTTGCAGGCGCTGCCGCGGATCTCGGTGAACCTCTGGCGCGCGTTGAAGCACTGGCGCAGGCCGCGAACGACGCGACCCGCTCGATGGGTGTTGCGCTGAGCCCATGTTCCTTGCCACAGACCGGCAAACCGAATTTCACCATCGGCGACGAGGATATGGAAATCGGCATGGGGCTGCATGGCGAGCCGGGTATCCGTCGCGAAAAACTTGCGCCTGCCGATGCTGTCACCGACGAATTGATGGCGTCCATTCTGGAAGAACTGGCCCTCAAGCGCGGAGACCGGGTTGCGGTTCTGGTCAACGGACTTGGCGCGACATCGCAGATCGAGCTCTATCTGGTTTTCCGCCGCGTCAAGCAGTTGCTGGATGGCAAGGGCGTGAGCATCCATGCGTCCTGGGTGGGCGAATACGCAACATCGCTCGAAATGGCTGGCGCTTCCATTACGCTGATGAAGCTCGACGATACATTACAGGCGCTGCTCGACCATCCGTGTCACACGCCTGCGCTGACGGTCGGTGCCGTGCAGCCCAAGGAGCGTCTGGCCAGTCGCAGCCATAAGGTGGAGCATGCCGCAGAAACTCGCGATCCTGCCCACGACGCGCCGCGTGAGTTGATCAAGGATGGTGATGTGACGCCAGCCATTTTCAAGATCATGATGGCCAATGTCGGCGAGCAAATCATCGCCGAGAAAAACTGGCTATCGGAGCTGGACGGCGTTATCGGCGACGGCGATCATGGCATCACGATGGAAATCGGCTGGAAGGCAGTGCAGCACGCGCTGGAAGACGCGCCGGAAGACGAAACCATCGAAGCCATCTGCAAGCGCATGGCCAAGGCGTTTCTCGATGCAGTGGGCGCATCCTCGGGGCCGCTCTACGCGACGGCATTCCTGCGCGCTGGTACTGCGGTCAGCAACCGGTTGAATCTTGATGGTGCGGGCATGGCCGATTGGCTGGCAGCGGCGTGTCAGGGCATTCGTGATCGTGGCCGCGCCGAGCCGGGCGACAAGACTATGATCGATGCATGGGTTCCGGCTGTGGCTGCCGCTGCGGAAGCCGCAAAGCAGGGCCGCTCGACGCTGGATGTCCTCCTTGCGGCCCGCAAGGGTGCAGAGGCTGGTATGCAATCGACGGCTGCCATGGAATCGCGTCGCGGTCGTTCCGCAAAACTCGGTGAGCGTTCCGTTGGCCATATCGACCCCGGCGCAGCATCGACATTTGTGACGCTGCGCGCCATGGCGGAAGCTTTGCAGGCATCCGCGAAGAAGTAAGCAATTGCTTGTTATTGGGGCTGCTTAACGCGGCCCCTGCAACAAAGCCCGGGCTACGCCTTCATTGGTGACGAGGCGATTGACATAGCCGCCGCGCAAAATGGCGCGGATGATTGGAATTTTATTGAGACCACCAGAAACAAGAACCGAGACGGGTTTGAGTTTCAGCTTGTCCGGCGGCAGGGCGATAATTGAATCATTGAGAAAATGTTCGATCGGTCGTCCCCGAGCGTCGAGAAAGCAGCCCATGAATTCTCCGACTGCGCCAAGTTTCAGCACCGTATCGAGATTATCTTTGACAACCCGGATATGTGTCAGCGACGTTTCTTGCGTCAGCGGGCCGCACGAAACAAGCCCGATATCGGCAATCTCAGTTCTGGCCAGAACATCGGTCAGCTCATCATTGAGCAGCAGCGCATTGCGGCTTTCCGGGTTTGCGCAATAGATCGGCGCGGTTAGGTAGTGACATTCCACGCCCAATGCGCGGGCAAAATCCGTTGCCACTTCGAACGTGTTTGTCGCTGAACCGCTGGTGACGCCGCCAGTTAATCCGACAACCCAGCTCTCGGGCTTGGGACGCAGATGGAGCCTGCGAACCGCAAAGCTCAAGGTTCTGCCAGAGCCGATCCCGACGCCCATGTCGCGCCCTTCAATCAGTTCCGACGCCATTGTGCCTGCGGCTTCGCCGATAACCCGCTTCTGCTCGATATAATCGTTGAGATCGGGCACGACGACCGCCTCGACCAGATCGTATCGCGCCGCAACCTTCTCAGCCAGTTCAATGCAGTCGGTCAATGGCAGGTTGACGTTGACCTGCACCTGTCCCGACTCGCGCACATGCCCGATGATCTTGTTGACCTTGAGCCGGGTGATGTTCATCCGCTGTGCAATTTCTTGCTGGGTCTGCCCACCGATAAAATAGAGCCAGGCAACGCGCGCGCGTTCCAGCTCGTCATCCAGCGATCCGAAATTCTCGTTCATTTCCGTGCCTTGCACATTGCGCGCGCCTTCAGCTGCCATCCGTCTCGAAACAGTATCTCCACTCATAGCAGGCATATCAATGCTGGCAACCGGCCAGTTTCGCAATGGCAGGAAGCATGTTCAGGCATGGAATGGAACATGACTTCTTTCAAAGGCGGTATCGGGGCAATGAGGCGGCGACTCGCTTTGCAACACGATGCGGCCCGGAATCCCCGGAAAGGAGCTATGTCGCCGAAACATAGTAATTACAAGGAGATGGCTAATTGCCAACGATCACGAAATAAAAAAATTGCACACAAAATCACATTTAAATCGTTATAATGTTATAGCCACGTTGTTAATATCTCAGGATGATGTTAGTGGGCTCAGGCCTGCTGACCTTTCTCACGAATATGCGTGCGGCAGGCAAAAAATCAGTGATTGGCAAGGAGGTTGCCGCCATGAATTTCGGCTCGCCCTTATCCGACATGCTGCAACTGGCAAACTGCATCGGAGAGAAAGTGATTGGCACGAACTGCTTCGGCGCTTCCGCGTCGATGCTCGGCGAAATTTCTTCTGGAGCAAGGTGAATA
Organism: Ochrobactrum teleogrylli; assembly: GCF_037482325.1. NCBI lineage: Bacteria > Pseudomonadati > Pseudomonadota > Alphaproteobacteria > Hyphomicrobiales > Brucellaceae > Ochrobactrum > Ochrobactrum teleogrylli. The sequence goes on along the minus strand of NZ_JBBHKQ010000002.1, from coordinate 429,082 downwards.
ATAATGGCTGGCAATTTTGCGCCGCTGGTTCTGGCTGGCGATAATGACCGCGTCGAGGCTGATACCGTTGGAGACTATCTCGATGGCTGGGCAGGGCAAGACGTTCTGCGACTGGCGACAGCCAATGCGATCAAGGCCATTCTCGCGGGGTCGAGCAGGCTCGCTGGGCGCATTGCACGCGGTTCGTTGCCGGGTGATCCGGGAAAGCTTGTTGGCGTCAACAGCGATCAGGATCAGCAGAAAAGCATCGATGTCGGTTCGCACAATCTGTTTGTTGATTTGCTGATCGAAGCGGGTGCGGCCTCCGTTTTATCGGAAGAAGCCGATCTGCCCGTGGCAGGCAAGGCTGATGGTCTGATTGCGGTTGCCATCGACCCGCTGGACGGTTCCGGCAATGTTGGTCTCGGCGCGCCGCTTGGCACGATTTTCTCGTTCTTCCCCGCTGATACGGACGAACCCTTCCTGCAGCCGGGCAACAGGCAGATTGCAGCAGGATATGTATCCTACGGCAATTCTGTCGATCTCTGCTTTTCGGTTGGCGATGGCGTGATTTTCGCCACCTTCGATCCGGCGAGCGAACTATTCCAGATTACGCGCCGCAACGTGACTCTGCCGGAACGCGCGTCGGATATTGCGTTCAATGCATCCGTTCAGCGGCATCTTTCTGCGGGCATGCAGGCCTATGTGAATGACGTCTTCCTCGGTAAGGACGGGCCGCGCGGTCGCAATTTCAACATGCGCTGGCTCGGCGCGGCCGTTGGCGACATGCATCGCATCATGCAGCGCGGTGGCCTCTTCTTCTATGTGGATGATCGCCGTGCGGGCTACGAAAAGGGCCGCCTGCGGCTCGTTTATGAAGCAAATCCGATCGCTTTCCTTTGCCGGGAAGCAGGCGGAAAAGCAACCAACGGTTCGACCGCTATTCTTGATATTCTGCCGCAATCCTACCATGAGCGAAGCGCGCTCGTGTTTGGCGTTGCTGAAGAGGTGGATGTTCTGGGTGAATATTACGCGCGTGAGCGCATCTGACCGCGACTGGTAGGGAGACTGAAAAATGGCACGCATCACACTGCGTCAATTGCTCGATCATGCAGCCGAAAAAGGCTATGGCGTTCCGGCATTCAACATCAACAATATGGAGCAGGCGCTGGCGATCATGGAAGCGGCAAATGCCGTCGATGCGCCGGTTATCTTGCAGGCATCCCGCGGTGCGCGTTCTTATGCCAATGATATCATGCTCCGCCACATGATGGATGCAGTGACGGAAATCTATCCGCATATTCCGGTTTGCGTCCATCTCGATCACGGCAATGAAGCTGCTACCTGCATGACGGCCATCCAGGCCGGGTTCACCTCGGTGATGATGGACGGCTCGCTTAAAGCTGACGGCAAGACGCCTGCCGATTGGGACTATAACGTCTCGGTCACCCGCCGCGTCAGCGAAATGTCGCATCTCGGCGGTATTTCGGTGGAAGGTGAACTGGGTGTTCTCGGTTCGCTGGAAACCGGCATGGGTGATGCGGAAGACGGCCACGGCGCGGAAGGCAAGCTCTCGCACGATCAGCTTCTGACCGATCCGGATGAAGCGGTGAAATTCGTCCGCGAAACCAAGGTCGATGCACTGGCAATTGCCATGGGCACCTCGCACGGCGCATATAAGTTCAGCCGCAAGCCGGACGGTTCCGTGCTGGCCATGAATGTGATCGAAGAAATTCATCGCAAGCTGCCGAACACGCATCTTGTCATGCATGGTTCGTCGTCTGTGCCGGAAGACCTTCAGGAAATCATCAACAAGTTCGGCGGCAAGATGAAGCCGACCTGGGGTGTGCCGGTCGAGGAAATCCAGCGCGGCATCAAGCACGGTGTGCGCAAGATCAATATCGACACGGATAACCGCATGGCAATGACCGGCCAGATCCGCCGCATCCTGCAGGAAGACCCAAGCGAGTTCGACCCGCGCAAATATCTGAAGCCAGCGATGGCCGCGATGACCAAGCTTTGCAAGGATCGTTTCGAGCAGTTCGGCACCGCCGGACATGCATCTTCGATCCGTCCGATCCCGCTAGCCGATATGGCGAAGCGCTATCTTGATGGTTCTCTCGATCCGAAATTCAGCTAAGCTTTTAGCTTGCTGTAAAAATAAAAGCGGACGGTTTCCCGTCCGCTTTTTTTGTCGTGTTCTGACGAATAAATCAGCACTTGTTGTACTTGGCGTCGACATCGTTGATGGCGTTCACGTTTCCAGCCGAGCGACCGTTTTCGTCAAAGGTCTGGGCGAGGAATGCATCGGCGATGGTCTTGGCGACTTCCGATCCGATCACGCGCGCGCCCATGGTGATGATCTGGGCGTTGTTCGACAAGGCGGCGCGTTCAGCCGAATAGGTGTCATGCGTCAGCGCTGCGCGAATGCCGGGAACCTTGTTGGCCGCGATGCAGACGCCGATACCGGTGCCACAGACGAGAATGGCGCGGTCATAGGTGCCGTCCAGAACAGCCGATGCAACGCGGTCGGAAAGATTGGCGTAGAACGCGTCGGCGCCAGCCTCGGTGCGCGAGATTTCCGAAACCTCGAAACGGTCCTTGAGGTGGTCGGCGAGAACCTTGGCCAGACCTTCGCCAGCGCTGTCTCCTGCTACTGCAATTTTCATGATCTCACTCCTTAACTAGTCTGAATTCTCAATTCACTTGAATCTTGGCTGCGCATTTGGCCAGAATGTCGAGATAGCCCTCGACGTTCCAGGCGGAGCGTCCGATGAAGAGGCCATCAATATGCGGGCAGGCGATCAGTTCTTCGCAGTTGCCGGGATTGACTGAGCCGCCGTAAAGGCAGGGAACGCGGCGACCGACAATGCCTTCAGCGACGGCGATAATTTCTGCCTGTCGGGCATCGGCATAGTCGGCGGAAGCGGGAATGCCGTTTTCGCCGATGGCCCAGACGGGCTCATAAGCGAACAGGATTTCGGCCTGCTTTTGCTCGTCCGACAATTTGGACAGCGCGCCGCGCACTTCTTCCGCGAGAACCTCTGCCGCCCGACCGCTTTCACGGTCCTCCAAGGTCTCGCCGATGCAGATCAGCGGGATCAGCCCGTGGCGCACCGCAGCTTCAACCTTGAGGCCAACAGTCTCGTTGGTCTCGCCGAAATGCTCGCGCCGCTCGGAATGGCCGAGTTCCACAATGTCGAGATTGCAGTCTTTGAGCATCAGCGGAGAAATTTCACCGGTCCATGCGCCTTTATCAGCCCAATGCATGTTTTGTGCGCCGACCTTTACGGATGTGTCGGACAGGATTTCCTTCACTTCGCGCACAGCCGTGAACGGTGGAATGATGAAACGCTGAATATCAGCAGATCGTTCGCCGTCAGCGGCCTTCAGCGCGTCGGCAAAGGCCCGCGCTTCCGCCAGCGTCTTGTTCATTTTCCAGCTCGTTCCAACCCAAAATCTGGCCATGCCCAAATGCTCTTTCCTAGTCTGCTATTGTCAGTTTGATCCCAGCCTGTTCCAGCTCGGCTGTGATTTCGCGGCCAGGGGATGTATCGGTGATGATGGCATCGAAATCGGCGAGGTCGGCCATGACATGTAACGCGGGACGCCCGAAGCGCTGATGATTGACCAGAAGGCAGGTGCGTGTCGCCGAAGCGGTCATTGCGCGTTTGGTGCGCACAACATTTTCGTCCATATGGTAGACGAGCCTGCCATTGACGGCGGGTGTCGAAATGAACGCGATGTCGGCACTCAGATGCGACAGTGCCTCTTCCGTCAGCAGGCCGAAAAAAGCGTTGAACTTGGGCGAGAAAACACCGCCGAGAGCAATGAGATTGATCCCGCTTTCGCCTTTCAGCTCATCGATGATGACCGCGTTATTGGTGATGACGGTCAGCGGCCGCTTTTCGGGAAAAAGCCCGCCCAGAACCGCAGCCGTGGAACCGTCATTGATCATGACGGTCATGCCCGGCTCGATCAGTTCCAGTGCCGCTCTGGCCATCTGAAGCTTGGCTTCATTGTCCTGGCGCACGCGAAATCGAAAATCGCTTTCGAATTGCGAGCCTGCATCCATTGTCGCGCCGCCACGAACCTTGCGCAAAACACCAGATTCTTCCAGCGAATCCAGATCGCGATGGATTGTCATTTTGGACACGGCAAAGCGATCCGACAGATCGTCAAGATCGACGGACTGATTTTCAATCAGTAAATTTATGATCGCCTGTCTTCTGTCGTCGCGCTTCACGCTTGTGTCCGATCTGTCTCGCGAAACATTCAACGACGATAAATCACAAAATCACAAAAAAATCTACAATAAATGTGATTTTGTGACATTTTCACGTTCGCTATTCGACGAGGAATTTGGCTGTGCGCTCATCGGTGATCAGGCCGTAAAGACGCCCGCTTTTCAGGACTGCTCGAATGGCTTCGGCTTTCGGCAAGCCGCCCGCAAGGGCGATAATGCGGCTCATATCCGCGTTTTCAACCGACGCGGCGATGGTGCGTGCGGTGAGACCGGTTTCCAGTCGCTTGCCATTAGCATCGAAGAAATGTCCGAGCATTTCGCCGACGCCACCGAGATAGGCGATTTCTTCGACTTCGGCGAGTTCGATCATGCCGGATGTCACGAGTTGCGCCTGCGAATCCACAGTGCCGATCCCGACTATTTTCAATTCTGCCCGGCATCCCATATCGAAAACAGTGGTGACGCCGCGCTGGGCAAGCAGCACTTCGCGATCTTCAGCCGTGTTGGCGAAGAACGGCACCGGCATCACATAAGCGGGCATGCCGGTTTTTTCCGCGATGCGATGCATCACGTCATGGGGATTGGCGGCGAAATTGCGTGTAAGGCCGCCGAGAAGCGAGACAAAGCGCAAATCATTTGCCACAACGCGCGGCATATAGTTGACCGCAGCCGACAGGGTGCGGCCATGGCCGATACCGATTACCTCATGGTCGCCATGTTCGATTTCGCGGCGAAGAAAATCCGCGCCCGCGTGGCCAAGCGCGGTGAGGGGCAGGCCTTCCTCACCGATATCGGGTACGACTTCGCAATAATCGAGATCGTATCGATCTGCGAGACGGTTCTCCAGATCGATACACTCGGTAATGTCGCCGTCGATGGTGACCTTGACGGCACCATCCGCAACCGCCTTGGCGATGAGACGATGCGCCTTCACGGAAGGTAGCCCGAGGCGCTTGGCAACAGCCGACTGGGTCATGCCTGCAACAAAGTGGAGCCAGGCTGCACGAAGGGCGAGGGAATCGTCTGCATCTGCCATTTCGAGCTGTCCGGTCCCTTCGCAGGTCAGGCGCGTTTTAATCTGATCTTATCAGAGGCGCGCGCCTTAAGGTCTTTCACTTGAAGCATTATCCTGTCGAACGTCGTGGTGCTTCGGTCGGATTCTGCCGTTCTTTATATCTTCAAATCCTTGACGCCGGTGTCAATGTGCGGGGCCCAGAAAGCCACACTTTCCGCAATCTGCGGAATGACTTCGCGGTCGTTCGGTTCGCGTTCCTTGAATGAAAGTTCAAGGCAGATTTCATTGTCTTGGGCACCGCCCTCGGCGAAAGCCTTCAGCAAAGGTTCCGGCTGAATGCGACCCTTGGCGTTGAAGGCCGCGGTGAACGGACGATGGCCGCCCTTATCCATCAGGCTCTGCTTGATGTGGATGATCGGCGAAACTTTTGGCACCGCGCGTGCCCAGGCATAGGGGTCAAAGTCGTCCGGATTGGCCGATGTGACATCGCCGTGGTCGATATCCGCCATCATCCACATCGGGATCGTCATATGTGCAGCGGTCAGGCGATCCTGAAGTTTCATGCATTCGGCGATGGTTTCGCCGAATTCCCGACCGATACTCATCGGCTCCCAGAACACATAATCCAAACCGGCACCGGCTGCATGGTCGGCCACTTCCGCCCAGCAGTCGATTGCAATGTCTATAAGCTCCTCGCGACGCGCGGGATTGTCAAAGTCTTTATAGGTGAAGATCGCAAACTGTGTGCCGACCGATTTGCCGCCAAGGTCGCCGATAATATCGGCAAAGGTCTTGAACCAATCGACATAATAGTGGCGCACTTCGCGGTCGGGATGGCCGAAATGATTGAGGCGACCATAGGGGCCGGTCATGCCCGATGTCACGCGAACGCCTGTCCGCTGCAAGGCCTTGTCCATTGCGCGCGTCAGACGGCGGATCGTGGAGGCCTGCCAGCTGGGATTGATGAATTCATGGGTCAGCTGAAGATCGCGGAGGCGCAGATCGCGGGCCACTGTTTCGATTAGATCATCAGGCTCGGCAAAGCGATTGACCAGCGGGTTGGTGTTCAAAGAGAGCGTAAGGGCCATGTCGTCCTCAGGCAGCAATATGTGTGTTGTCGAACCACTCCGTGACGGCAGCGCGTTCGGCTTCAGTCAGATGCAGGTAGTGCTTGGTGCGGCGGTAGAGAATATCTTGTGCCGTCTTCGCCCATTCTTTTGCGACCAGATAGCGAATTTCGGCCTCGTAAAGATTGCCGCCAAAATGGCGGCCAAGACCTGAAAGTCCAACCGCACCGGCGACGACATCCTTGGTCCGCGCGCCATAAAGGCGACCGTAATGGTGCACAAGCTGACGGGGCATCCAAGGATAGCTGTCGCGCAAACTATTGGCGAAGGTTTCGTAATCGGCGTTGGGTATTTCACCGCCGGGTAGCGGCGCGCCATGCGTCCAGTCGCCCCCCATATTGGGGAAAATATGCTTCAGGCGGTGCATGCCGCGCTCGGCCAATTCTCGGAATGTCGTGATTTTACCGCCGAACACGTTCAGAAGGGGTGCATCGTTGGTTTCATCCAGGTCGAAGACATAGTCGCGCGTGACAGCCGAAGGGTTGCCCTTGCCGTCATCGAACAATGGACGCACGCCTGAGAATGCGTGCAACACATCTTCCCGGCGCAGCTTTTCCTTGAAATAGCGATTGACCGCAGCGAGCAGATAATCGATTTCCTTTTCATCTGCGGCAACGTCTTCCGCGCGGCCCTCATAGGCAATGTCTGTGGTGCCGATCAGCGCCTTGTCGCCTTCATAAGGGTTGATGAAAATCACGCGCTTGTCGTGGTTCTGAACGAGATAGGCATTCGAACCGGCCCAGAATTTGGGCACGATGATATGGCTACCCTTGACCAGACGCACATTCCGGCTTGAGTTCGATCCGGCCACATTGTGGATAACATCCGTTACCCAGGGGCCTGCGCAATTGACGATGCAGCGGGCGCGGAAGCTGCGGTTTTCGCCTGTATCGCGGTTGCGCGTTTCAACGATCCAGCCGCCTTTTTCGCGGCGCGCCGACACAGCCGGCGTGCGGGTGAGGATGGTCGCTCCTTTTTCAGCGGCGCCCAGCGCATTGAGCGCGACAAGCCGGGCGTCATCGACCCAACAGTCTGAATATTCGAAGCCCTTGGTATATTGGTCGAGGATCGGTGTGCCTTCCGGGTCGCGCCTGAGATCGAGCGTGCGGGTGCCGGGAAGTTTCTTGCGTCCGCCGAGATGATCGTAGAGAAACAAGCCAAGCCGCACGAGCCAAGCCGGACGATCCTGCGGGCTGTGGGGCAAAACGAAACGCATCGGCCAGATGATGTGCGGCGCCGCGTTGAGCAGCACTTCGCGTTCGATCAGCGCTTCCCGAACAAGACGGAATTCGTAATATTCCAGATAGCGCAGGCCGCCATGGACAAGTTTACCGGAACGTGACGAAGTGCCTTCCGCCAGATCGTCCTTTTCGGCCAGAACGACCTTGAGACCGCGCCCGGCAGCATCGCGCGCAACGCCTGCGCCATTGATGCCGCCGCCAATCACAAACAGGTCACAAGTTTCCGTCTCAGCCATAGCATGCTCCTTGGAATGCCGATGTTTCGGCACGTCTCATCATATTGCGCCAATCCGCCCGGCCTTACCTGTCGGCGGCCAGTTGGTCCCAAACCGGCGACAGCGCCAGCCGGGATTCCCGATAGGCGAGATAAAGCTCTTCATAATGCCGTGCGCGGGAAGCGTCGGGTGCTTCCGGGGGTCCAAGCAGAGGCTCCACCCATTCGGCGATACAGTCATCCATCGTCGCATAGGCCCCAATGGCGACAGCCGCCATCATCGCCGCACCGGCGGCGCCAGCTTCCTCGCGGGAGGAAACGCGAACCGGCGCATTGACGGAAGCGCTGAGTGTGCTGCGCAAAGCGCGTGATCGCGCGGCGCCGCCCGTGATGCGCAGTTCGGCTGGCATGTCGCCCATGGCGGCATAACATTCGCGCGTTGCCATGCCCAGTCCTTCGACCACGGATCGCACCAGTTCGGGGAAACGATCACGGCTCGAAAGACCGATGAGGCTTGCGCGCGCGCTGGCATTGACGAAAGGTCCGCGTTCTCCTGCCTCTGAAATATACGGATGATAGAGGATTGCACCCGGGCGGCTTGCATTGAACCATACGTCGAGGCGCGGGATAAGGTCATTCAGCGAAACAGGCTTGTCCGGTGTGGACATGAGGTCGGCGGCCACCTGCAATATCCAGTCGATATTGATCGTCGCGCCCATATTGGTCTGAACTTGCGTCACAATGCCGGGAATTGGCAATGCGATAACATAGCCGGTGCCTTCCCGATTGAGGTGAATGTCTGCGACCCGCTTTGCGCGCATATGCACGCCTGTGGAGCCAATGGTGGAGCAGCCAGCATCGGAGGCTCCGCCACGAACGCCAGCACCGAGTGCAGTCATGGCCATGTCCACATAGCCGAGGCTGACGGGCGTTCCGGCCAGCAAGCCGGTTGCGGCTGCCGCCTCTGCACTCAACGGATGCATGGTCTGTGTGCCGTCGATGATTTCAGGCAGAAGCTTGCGGCGTTTTTGCAGGCCCAGTGCTTCAATGACGACATCGTCATATTGGCGGTTGCGAAAATTGCCGAAGGTGAAGCTTGCTTCCGATGGGTCGGTGGCCCGAATGCCGGTGAGGTTCAGATAGAGCCAGTCCTTGCAGTGAAGCGCGACCTCGGTCTGGTCGAGCAGTTCTGGCGCAACGCTATCCATATGCGCCATCTGCGAGCCTTGTTGGCATGTATTGAGCCCCGTGCCTGTCGCTTCGAAGCGCGCACGGTTCATGGGGCCAGCGGCAAGCCGCGTCACCGTTGTGGCGGCGCGCGCGTCGAGCCAGATCCAGGCATCGGTAACGGGCTGGTTGTTTTTGCCGACAAGCCAAGTGCCGTCGCCCTGGCCGGTGACGGCGATCGCCGCCGCGCGCTCGCGCAGGTTGGGAACTTTTTCTGCAAGGCCGAGCAGGGCGCTGGCGCAATCTTTCCAGGTTTGTGACAGGGACTGGGTCACTGCACCGTGATCGCCGGTATCGTATTTGTTGCGTACGGCGGCAGACTCGATCTGGTGTCCGTTGAAATCAAACGCGACTGCTTTGAGAACGGATGTGCCAGCATCGATCCCGATGATGAGATCACCTTTATGACGCATGGCCGCTACACGTATTTATCGACATCTGGATTCCTCCCGCGACTGAAATGCGTCGCCGCAACCCTGTTTTTAATGAAATCGGGCATTCGCGTTTAACTGAGATAACATAGCGGCTCGGCAATGTCTGTAAAATTTTTATGTGTACGAATTATTTTTCACAAACTTGTTAGCCGAAGGGAAACCACTTCGAGAAGTGAGGCGATTTTCGACCCTTTGGCAGCAGGAAATCGTTCGCGTAGGATGATATAATATATTGAAATATAATAGTATTTTGATGAATCGATCTGAGCGAAGCTTAAGCCTAGATCCGGTCGTCAACAGCCGCGATGGCTTTTAAATATGTGGATTGAGACAGTCGTTTCTGGTGCCATAACGGGCGGATTTCTCGCCGAAACACGAACTTCCTCTGCCTGTTCCAAAACATCGGATTGACAGTTATCTATGTTTATAACATCATAATTGGAGTTAATAACACGTCGCTATCATAATGCATGGGGCGATGCCTGTTTCCAGTAGGCACGGAGGAGCGGAGCCCTGGGACCGCGTGGAGGATGTCATGATTTTGTCCATTGTCCCGGTTGCCGCGCGAGTGGAGAATTTCGCTGGCCCGATCTGACCGCAGGGCTATTCGCAAACAGGTGAGTGTTCACGGCGGCCAGAACTGGCCGCGATCCGTTCCGACAATTCGGCAGGTTTGAATAATGAGTGCACAGACTAATCAAGTTTCGCGAGCTTCGCCCAAGCAAATCCGCGCCATTCTTTGGAGTGTGATTGCGGCTGTGGTCGTTATAGGCGCGATTGGCTTCGATACGAAGATCGTCAAGATCGGTTCTGATTCCGATGTGCGTCAGCAGGCATTTTCGCCTGAGGCTTATGGCGCTTCAGAGTTTCCGAAGGTGAAGTCGAGCATTATCGAACGTGCCGCCGATGCAGCCGAAGTTGGAACGGCGCTTGCAGCCGACAAGGCTGCGGCCGGCAAGAAATATGGTGTTGGCAGCGTCAATCCAGTCATTCCTGTGAAGTTCACCGGCGTGGTTGAAGAGCGCAAATCGAACTATAATGTGATCAAGGTTGATGGCTTGCCAGAAGGTATGGCGATCCGGGTCCAGACCGGTCCCGCCGTCAATGGCACGGATTTGCGCGATGCGACCGGCACAATCGAATTTGGTCAGTTCAAGAACCAGATCGAGTTCCAGAATGCAGGTTCTGCGCTCAACAACGAAATGAAGAAGCAGGTTCTGCAAGGCGTGGATGCCGACAATCTCGTCGGCAAGACGGTTTCGGTGACCGGCGTGTTCAAGCTCGTCAATCCAAAGAACTGGCTCGTGACGCCGGTAGAGTTCGCAGTCAAATGAGCGCGGCACCAACAATCGAAAATCCCGGAATTGAAGGCAAGAACGGGGATGTCGTTCTGGCCGCGCAGAATGTCGCCAAATCCTATGGCCGCATTCACGCTCTCAAGGGTGTGAATTTCGAGATACGTCGCGGCCAGGTCACCACGCTTTTCGGCGAAAACGGCGCCGGCAAGTCGACTTTGATGAAGGTGCTGTCGGGAGTTATTCAGCCGACATCCGGCACGATTGTGCTGTACGGCGAACCGGTGACATTCAATTCGTCGACGGAAGCGCGTGACCGAGGCATCTCGATCATCCATCAGGAACTGAGCCTCGCACCCAACATGAATGTGCGTGACAATATCTTCATGGGGCGTGAAATCCGCACGCCGACTGGCGTAAATTTCGCCGAAGAAGAACGCCTCACGCGCGAACTCATGAAGGAACTGGAAGAAGATATCGACCCGCTGACACCGGTAGAAGAATTGCGTCTCGGCCAGCAGCAGATTGTGGAAATCGCCCGGGCTCTTTCGGTCAATTCCCGCATTCTCATCATGGATGAACCGACCTCCGCATTGAGTGCATCGGAAGTCGAGGTGCTGTTCAAGGTCATCCGCGATCTGACATCGCGTGGCGTTGCGATTGTCTATATCTCGCACCATCTCGAAGAAGCGCTACAGATCACCAATCATGCCGTCGTGCTGCGCGATGGAACGATGACGGCCTATGCGCCTCGCAACGAAATAGATCTGGAATGGATCGTTCGTAACATGGTGGGTGAGAATTTCGATCTTGGGTCTCCTCCAACCGGATATGAATGGGGGGACGTTGCTCTTTCCGTAGAGAACCTGACGGTTCCAGATCCTGCTGGCGCGGATTTCGCGCTGGTCGATCGGCTGTCGCTCGATGTGCGGGCAGGCGAAATCGTTTGCATCTATGGGCTGATGGGTGCGGGCCGCACCGAGCTTCTGGAAACGGTTGCCGGTCGTTTGAAGGCCAGTGACGGTCGTGTGCTTCTCAAGGGCATCGACGTCTCGGGTCTTTCCATCGCCCAACGCATCGAAAAGGGGCTGGTTTTGGTTCCGGAAGATCGCCAGCGTGATGGTCTGGTCCAGACGATGACTGTCGGAAAGAACCTGTCACTGGCCAGCATAGCCGAGATCACCAAAGGCCTCTTCACGTCCCGAAAGAGCGAGAAGAACATCATCGATCAGTCGATCAAAAATGTTCATATCAAGACCGATGGGGGTGACGCGGCGATCGGGTCGTTGTCCGGCGGTAATCAGCAGAAGGTCGTGATCGGCAAGATGCTGGCCACCGAGCCCGAAGTGATCCTGCTGGATGAACCGAGCCGGGGCATCGACATCGGCGCGAAGGCAGAGGTGTTCAAGTTGCTGGCCGAGAAAGCCAAGCAGGGGCTGGCGGTCATTTATACGACTTCCGAAGTTGGTGAATGCCTCAGCATTGCTCATCGCATCATCGTCATGCATCGCGGGCGCATCTCAGCCGAATTTGGTTCGGATGTCTCCAAGGAGAAGATCATGGCCGCCTCGGGCGAAGCCATGGTTGGTCATTGAGAAACTGCTGCATGTCTTCGGTTTTCGAGCGGGCATGCGCAAGTCGAAAAGTTCGAGCACCTGATCTGATGTTACCAGATCGCTGGAATGCTTTAGTTATGGAGCACTGATAGAATGTCAGTCACGAGCACAAAAGACAAAGCGGCAACCCCAGGCGGGGCGAAGCGGAAAACCAATATCGTGCATCTGCTGCTCGAAGGTCGTGCATTTTTTGCTTTGATCGCAATCATCGCTGCCTTTTCGTTCCTGTCGCCCTATTATTTCACGGTCGACAATTTCCTCATCATGTCTTCGCATGTGGCCATTTTCGGGTTGCTGGCGATTGGCATGTTGCTGGTGATCCTGAATGGCGGCATCGATCTTTCCGTCGGTTCCACACTGGGGCTTGCAGGCGTCGTTGCGGGTTTCCTGATGCAGGGCGTGACGCTGCAGGAATTCGGCATCATTCTGTATTTCCCTGTCTGGGCCGTGGTCATCATCACCTGTGCATTGGGGGCGTTTGTCGGCGCTGTTAATGGCGTGCTGATTGCCTATCTGCGGGTTCCAGCCTTCGTGGCCACGCTTGGCGTGCTCTATTGTGCTCGCGGTGTCGCCTTGCTGATGACGAATGGTCTGACCTACAACAATCTTGGTGGCCGTCCGGAACTGGGGAATACCGGCTTTGATTGGCTCGGTTTCAACACACTTTTCGGCGTTCCGATTGGCGTTTTGGTTCTGGCTGTGCTGGCGATCATCTGCGCGGTCGTTCTCAATCGCACTGCGTTCGGTCGCTGGCTCTATGCTTCGGGTGGAAACGAGCGGGCGGCAGAACTTTCGGGTGTTCCGGTCAAGCGGGTCAAGATTTCCGTTTATGTGATTTCGGGCATCTGCGCTGCCATTGCCGGTCTCGTCCTGTCGTCGCAGCTGACCTCTGCCGGTCCAACCGCCGGTACAACCTACGAATTGACGGCAATCGCGGCTGTCGTCATCGGCGGCGCGGCGCTGACAGGCGGACGCGGCACCATTCAGGGTACGCTGCTCGGCGCCTTCGTTATCGGCTTCCTCTCCGACGGTCTGGTGATCATCGGCGTATCCTCCTATTGGCAGACCGTCTTTACCGGCGCGGTGATCGTGCTCGCGGTTCTGCTCAACAGCATTCAATACTCCCGACGATAGGAATAGGGCCAGGTCCGATTTCGGATGGGCCGTATTCCAAGGGCGTATCGAAAGGTTCCAAGACGGCGATCAACCTCAAAAGCCTCGCCCAATGGAAATGATACCCGCCGGGCAACCGGCACAACACAAACAAAAATGTTACGGGAGTGAGACATGTTTAAGAAGGGTATGCACGTTCTGTTCGCTGCTGCAGCAGCACTGCCGCTTATCGCCAGCGCTGCCTGGGCTGAAGGTCTGATGACGATCATCGTCAACGACCCTTCGAACCCATATTGGTACACCGAAGGTGAAATCGCCAAGAAGACGGCTGAAGGCCTGGGCTATTCGGCTGTCGTTGGCGGTCACAAGGGCGACACCAACACCGAAAGCAACCTGATCGACACCGCGATAACCAACAAGTCGGTTGCGATCATTCTTGATCCGGCAAATGCTGACGGCTCGGTTGGGGCGGTCAAGCGCGCTGTCGCAGCAGGCATTCCGGTGTTCCTCGTCAACGCCGAAATCAATCAGGAAGGTCTTGCCAAGGCACAGCTCGTTTCCAACAACGCGCAGGGCGCTGCAATCGGCGCAACCCAGTGGGTTGAAAGCGTTGGCGACAAGGGCAAATATGTCGAATTGTTCGGTGCACCATCGGACAACAATGCGGCAACCCGCTCGAATGGTTACGAAACGGTCCTGTCGCAGTATCCGGATCTGGTGAAGGCCGGTAAAGACGTTGCCAACTGGAACCGCACCCAGGGCCACGACAAGATGCAGGCCCTGTTGCAGGCCAATCCCGACATTATCGGTGTCATCTCCGGTAACGACGAAATGGCTCTTGGTGCAATCGCTGCTCTGAAGAAGGCTGGCAAGCTGGAACAGGTCAAGGTTGGCGGTTTCGACGGTTCGCCGGATGCGGTCGCTGCGATCAAGGCCGGTGAGCTTCAGTACACCGTGCTGCAGCCGGTTGCCATTTTCTCGGAAGCTGCCGTCAAGCAGGCTGACAGCTTCATCAAGACCGGCAAGACCGGTGTTGAGCAGGAAAAGCAGCTTTTCGATTGCTTCCTGATCACCAAGGATAATGTCGACAAATATACGGCTCCGTTCGTTCTCGAGCAGTAAGAGCATAGACCGGAGCGCCGGCTCTAACCGGCGCTCTGGATATCGTTCCCCTTTTTGTCTGGCGTAGTTCGCCAGAACCTGTCAGTGACAACGAAATAATGGCTGGGAACGGATGGCAGGCATGACGGTGAGCAACAAGGCAAGCATTGACAACCTGATGACAGATCAAGTGCCGAACGACAGTCGGCATGCGCGTCAGCTGGTTCGCCGCCAGCAGATCGCGGAGACTGTGATGGCCGAGGGGTCGATGCGGATCGAAGATTTGACGGAGCGTTTCGGCATCAGCCTGATGACGGCGCATCGTGATGTCGATGAACTTGTCAGCCGGGGACTTTTTCGCAAGACGCGTGGGGTCGTTTCCGCAGCACCTACCAGCCTGATCGAAGCAAGCGATCTTTACCGGGTGTCGCGACAGTCGGAAGAAAAGAAACTGATCGCCGAAGCCGCGATGCAATTTGTCGAACCGGGGCAAGCCATCTTTCTGGATGACTCGACCACTGTTCTGCAAATGGTGCCGCATCTTCAGGCCAAGACGCCTTTGACCGTTATTACCAATTCGCTGATCCTGATGAACGAAGTTCGCGATATGCAGGACATCACGCTGATCGGTCTGGGTGGGCAGCTTTACAACTGGTGCAATGCCTTTGTCGGCGGCATGACGATCCATGAAATCCGTCGCCTGCGTGCCGATGTGGCGTTCATCTCGATCGCCGCAATCACCGACGATCTGTTGTTTCATCAATCGACCGAAATGGTTGAAACCAAAAGAGCGATGCGCGAATGCGCAGCAAAAAGTGTGCTTCTGGCGGACCACACAAAGTTCGAACGGCGCGCTTTGCATAATTTCGGCGCCCTGAGTGATTTCGATGTGGTTATCGTCGATGAAAACACGCCCGAGGCGCATATCGAACATATGCAGTCCCAGGAAATAAATGTCGTCATCGCCCGTTCGGGCGGTCAGAAAGAATAACAAAATCGCGGCGAACGCGCTTCGCTGAGCCAGCATTACCATACCAGGAATACGATCCATGCCCTGCCTGTTGGGAATCGATAGCGGACTGACCGTCACGAAAGCCGTATTGTTCGACATTGACGGCAGGACGCTGTCAGTCGCGCGCCGCCGTGTCGCCCAGTCGTTTCCGCATCCCCGTCACGTCGAGCGTGACATGGACGAATTCTGGAATGCCACCGCGGACGCGATTGCCGAAGCGATTGCCACGAGCGGCAGGCCTGCTTCCGATATTCTGGCCATCGCCACCACTGCTCATGGCGACGGTATTTATATGCTCGACAGTGAACACCGCCCGCTCGGCCCGGGCATTCTGTCGCTGGATAGCCGCGCTGTCGATATTGCGGAAAACTGGGTGAACGGTGCCGTCGCAGAACAGTCCATCGCCATTACCGGACAATTGCCACATGCTTCCGCACCTTCGGCCATTCTCGCCTGGGTGAAAGAAAACGAGCCTGAGCGCTTCAGTCGTATCGCACATGTCATCGCCTGCAAGGACTGGCTCCGGTTCTGCCTGACCGGCGAGGTCGGAACGGATCGGACCGAAGCGTCCACCTCCTTCACGGATGTGCAGAGACAGGATTATTCACGCGACGCGCTTGCATTGTTCGGACTGGAAGCCCTTTGGAACGCGTTGCCACCCATGTCGCGTTCGGACGAGATCGTGGGTGGCGTTTCTGCGGCTTGCGCGGCGCGCACCGGTCTTGTTGCCGGAACGCCGGTTGTCGGTGGTTTGCACGATGTTACGGCATCGGCGCTTGGCGTCGGCGGGCTGAAGATGGGCACTGTGGCGGTGGTCGCGGGAACCTATTCGATCAACGAGACACTATCCTCCGAACCGCATGTGAATCCGAACTGGTTTTGCCGCAACGGTATCGCGCCGGGGGAATGGAACAACATGTCGATCTCGCCAGCGTCAACGGCGAATTACGACTGGTTTCTCGATAAGCTCTGCCCATCCGAGCGGCGTCTCTCGGAAGAGACAGGTCGCTCGATCCACGACATGTTGCGCCCGGAAGTAGATGCTGCACTGGCAAAGCCCTCAACAGCATTGTTCCATCCTTATCTTTTTGGTTCGCCTTATGGCGCCATGGCAAGCGGCGCTTTTTTTGGTCTGCGCGGCTGGCAGGAACGCGGTGATATGCTGCGCGCCGTATGGGAAGGGATTGCCTTTAATCACCGCATCCATGTCGATCATCTCAAGGAAGGGTTCGCCATCTCCGCTGCGCGGTTGACGGGCGGCGTATCGCGCAGCCCGGCCTTTGCGCAAATGTTTGCCAATGTGCTTGGGATGCCAGTGACCGTCACTGAGACGGATGAGGCAGCAGCTTGGGGCGCAGCGCTTTGCGCGGGCAAAGGTGCGGGTGTTTTTGCTGACGTTTATAGCGATCCGCGCGATCTCGATGCCATCGGTTGCACTTATACTCCAGATGCGGAGCGCAGCGCGCAATATGAAAAACGCTTCGCACTGTTCAAGGAAATTGCCTCGGCGCTTGGGCCATTATGGCCGAAAATTGAAGCTCTTTCGGATTGACGACAGAACGGACGCATGTTGCGCGATTGCGCAGACAACAGATGTAAAGACGGTGAAATGAACAGTTTCGTAGGCCCTGCCGAAATGAAGACCCGCATCGCCCAACTGGAAGCGGATGGTGTTGACGTCCTTATTCTTGGCGCGGGCATCAATGGTGCGGGGCTGTACCGGGATTTGTGCGAACAAGGCGTGAACTGCCTTATCGTCGACAAAGGCGATTTTGGATCGGGAACCAGTGCTGCGCCGTCGCGGCTGATCCATGGTGGTTTGAAATATCTGGAAACCGGGGAATTCGGTCTGGTTGCGCAATCTACCCTGGAACGAAACCTGCTTTTGAAAAACGCGCCGCATAATGTTGAGCCGCTGCCGACGTTTATTCCTGTGTTCTCGTGGACCAAAGGGATCACCGCGGCCTTGCGCACATTGTTCGGTTCCACAACTGCGCCGCGCAGTCGCGGCGCCGTACTGATCAAGATCGGCCTTGGACTCTATGATTATTTCGGTGCGCGTGAGCGCGTTATGCCGCGCCACCGTTTTCTCCTGAAGAAGACCGCAACGCAGGAAATGCCGTACATAACGCCTGCGATTGTCGCAGGCGGTATCTATCATGACGCCAAGGTCAGCCGACCCGAGCGGCTGGTCTATGAACTGGTCAGTGACGGACTTCAGGCCAATTCAAAAAGCGCGGCTGCGAATTTCACTGCCTTGGTCAAAGCCGGTAATGGGACAATCAGCTTTGAAGGTCCAGGCGGCGCGGCATTCTCAGTCAGGCCGAAGCTTGTGATCAACGCGGCTGGCCCGTGGATTGACCGGGTGAATTCTGCGCTTGGTAAACCCACCAAGATGATCGGCGGCACTAAGGGGTCGCATATTCTGATCGACCATCCCGAACTGGTGAAAAGCCTTGCTGGAAGGATGATTTATTTCGAGGCCGATGACGGTCGTATCTGCCTTGTTTACGACTATCATGGTCTTGCGCTGGTCGGTTCGACCGACATTCCTTCCGACGATCCGGACAATGTGCGCTGCGAGGACGATGAGACAGATTATTTCATTGAAAGCCTGCGTTCACTGCTGCCGAAATTGCAGTTCGACCGCAATCAGATTGTCTACACCTATAGCGGCATCCGCCCGCTGCCTGCGTCCAATGCCTCAGAACCGGGGTTGATCAGTCGCGATCACTCGGCGCCGGTGATTGAGCCCGATCCGGCGCGTCCATTCGCAATCATCTCGCTGGTAGGGGGCAAATGGACGACGTTCCGGGGGTTTGCCGAAGAGGTTGCGGACACGGTCTTGCAGCGGTTGCAACGCACGCGCCTCCGCTCGACGCGCAATCTCGCAATCGGCGGCGGTAAGGACTACCCGCTGGACGACAATGCGCGCATTGCGTGGGTCGCAAAACAGGTAAGTACAACGGGCCTTAAAGCTGCGCGTGTCGAGCTATTGCTCAAGCGTTATGGCACGACAGCGGGCTCCATCATCCGGGATGAAGCCAAAGTCGGTGTCACCTATTTGCCCGAAACGGATACGGTGAGCCGCGCCGAGATTGCCTGGATCGCTCGCAACGAACTGGTGGTTCATTTGGCTGATGTCGTGCTGCGTCGCACAACGCTTGCCATTGACGGCGCGCTGACCGCCGATAATCTGGCTGCGATTGCGGATATTCTGGCGCTGGAACTGGGTTGGGACGAAGCGCGCAAGGCTGAGGAAATTGAAGCGGTGACCGCAGAACTCGCCAAGCGCCACAATGTCATTTTGGCGGAGAGGCCCGCAAAGCGGCGTTGAACCTTTCCAGAGATACGCGACCGGGAGGATGTCGCGTATCCGCTGCTTTCCGCGCTTTGGCTTAAAGCGGTATTGACAGAACTCTATAGGGTTCGAGCGAAAGCGCCCTCTTACCTTCTATGCTGACGTTCTGCTCTTCTGGCGTGACATTCACGAGCCAGAGTCCACGCTCAACCGCGAAGGCAAGAACGTGGGCCGGGCGTGATGAATGATAGGCGCGCCATTCTTTTCCGGCCAGTGCGGACAAGGCTTTCACGCTGTTGAAAATCGGGCGTGTGCGCCCCGCAGGCGTTGGTTCGTTTTCATGCGCAACCAGCCCGAAGGGACCGGTCAATGCTGATAGCGTCAGACAGTCGAGATTTGCATCTAGCACCCGCGCTGCATAGGCCAAGGCAAATGCTTCTGCGAATTTGCCATTGTGGCGCGGATCGCGATTGGCCATGGCGATACGTTTGCCATTGGGGTTGTCCATCGTCCGGCTCCCATAGGGATTCTGGCGCATGGGAATGGTCGATGGGCCGATGCGGTAGGGTTTGTCGCCATAAATGGCGCGTACCGAACGCGTAATGAAGGGCAGCGCCTCCAGCGTTTGCATGACGCTCAGGTCGTCGGCGGCATGCACGATTGGATTGGTGCAATGCGTCACAAAATCGATCAGGGCGCCCGGCACGCGCTTGCGGTTCAATTCCGTGAAATAGCTCAGCATACCGCCGCCGAGGTTAGCATCCGGAAAAGCGGTGCGCGCGGCGTTATAGACTTCTTCCAGTGGTGGGCAAGGCGGCCAAGCGCTGCCGGGCGGCGTGGACTGGCGATCTATTGACGGTGAGACAATGATAGCGTCGGGCGCAAAGCCTGCTGCTTTCATTTGCGTCGCAATCTGGGTGGTTTCGTCGATGAGTGACCCTTCACAGGGAAGTGCGATCTCCAGCGATGTGCGCCCCTTATATCCAGCGGCAAGAGCAGCAAAGTCTGCAAATGCTGTTGCGTCATGTCCGGCATGTGGATCGTAATGGAACAGCAAATCCTGCGGAGAGATTTCGCTTAGCAGGCCGGACGAGGCAAGGCTCGCCTTGGCTTCTTCCGGCGTGATGATGATGCCGATACTTGGCATGATGCCGCGCGCGTCGTCAGGTGTAATGAGCACTGGTTCGGTGTTTGAAGTGACGGCACTAGATGCACTCGACCGTTCATCGTAGATGGTCAATGCGACGCGCTGATGGATTGGTTCGTTGGTTTCAATCCGATAGGGCCAAGGCAGCGCGAGAGGGCGCACATAGGTTTTATACGAGGCATCGGACCAGTTGCGTTGATCCTCCATCTCGAAGACATCGCCTTCCATACGGCATTCGACCAACACATCCGGAAGGGCTTCATGGGTGATGGCGCGCATATCCTTAAATGGTTGCCACGGCTCGATGAGATCGGGCAGATGGGTCTGTACATGCGTTCCATCGACATGTTCCACCGTAACCGGCGAACCGGCAAGCCCGACAATCGGATGCAGAATACAAAAGCCGCAGCGGTTGGTTTCGAAGCCGGTTGTCGTTGTAGCCACAGCGTCGAATGTTAGTGTGCCACCAGTATCTGCCGATATGGTCACAGCAACCAATAGCTCGCTATCGCTGGGACCGCTGACATAGGCCTGATAGGCGACAGTAAAACCAGCGGCGTTTCTCTCTACGGTGAAGTCGCGAATAGAAGGGGCATATGTCCCCCAGTCGCGGTCGCGTACGAGATAAGACACCGCGCGCAGCACTTCGACACCATCATAGGTGATGCAGCGCAAATTCCCATCGCTCAGATCGACTGCGAGACGCCCAGCTTGCAGGTGCAGTGGCCGGGCATCGGTTTCTTCTGTGCCATAAAGCAGAAACGGATCGACGCTGCTCATCCCAGCATAGCCTTCACATCGACGCGGTTGCCGCTGGCCGCACTGTCATAAGCTGCATCCACCAGCGCGAAGGTTTTGAGATTATCGGCACCCGACGTTGATGTTTCCGCGCCGGAGGCAAGTTTGTCGATCCAGTGTTGCTGGATCGCGAAGACGCTCTCCTGAATATTGTGCCAGGGACGCGATGCCCAGGACAGCAGTTTGGGTGAAACGTCCGAAACGGTTGTACCTCCAGCATTGATGACTTCCAGACGGTATCCCTGATAAAGCCGGATTGAGCCTGCTGTGCCATCCAGTTCGATGAGGGTTTCCGGGAAGGGGTCAACCTGAAGTCTGGTCGCATAGCTGACATCGACGACGGATGTGGCGCCATTTTCATGGTCGAGCAAAATGGTCGCGACGTCCTCGCCCTTAATCTTCGGGTTCACGCGTTTGGTCCGCGCGACGAGGCTTGCTACATCACCGAGAATAAAGCGCGCAATATCGAGCGTGTGGATGCCAAGGTCTTCGATGATGAAGCGCTCGCCTTCCGCAAGATAAGGCTGGCCCGAGAAGACATCGTAGCCCGACCGGAAGGAAAAACGCCCCCAGAAGGGATCGCCTATCGCACCGCTATCGAGTGCTTTCCGAACGGCCTGTATCGGTGTCTGCCAGCGGAAATTCTCGTGAACCATCAAAGGAACACCGGCATCTTGGCACGTTCTCACCATGGCCTTGGCGTCATCAAGGTTCTTGGCAAAAGGCTTTTGGCAGATGGCGGGTACTTTATGAGCAGCGGCCATTTCAACCAGCATGCGATGGCTTCCAACCGTCGTTGCTATATCGACAAAATCGATATTTCCATTGGCGAACAGCGCCTCGGCATCGGTATAGCGACGTTCGATCCCGAACTGATCGCCGACGATCTTCAGTCGCTCGGGGTCGCGGTCGCAGATCGCCACGATTTTTGCACCGGAAACATCGTTCCAGGCATGCATCTGGTTGATTGCGAAGAAGCCGCAGCCGATGAGCGCGCCCTTGAATTCTGCCATTATCCTGCCTTTGCCATTTGCATGAGCGTGACGCGCTGCTGAAGGCGGCGCTGTGCCTGGTCTACAACCACGGCGATGATGATGACGAGGCCCTTGATGACCATCTGCCAGAAGGACGACACCCCCATCATGACCAGACCATCAGAAAGAATCCCGATCACGAAAGCGCCGATAATCGTTCCACCGATGGTACCGCGCCCGCCCGACATGGAGGTTCCCCCCAGAACAGCCGCGGCGATGGCATTGAGTTCGAAGGAGTTTCCAGTTGCCGGGTGCGAAGCCATCAGTTCAGAGGAAATGATAAGACCGGCAATGGCGGCGCAAAAGCCCGAAAACATGTAGACGAACATTTTTACGCGGTCGACGCGGATACCGGACATGCGCGCTGCGCGCTCATTGCCACCCACCGCGAAAATCTGTCGTCCCAACGGCGTGTACCGGGCGACATAGGCTGCGCCCAATGCAACGACGATCAGAAGCCAGATGGAAACCGGCAGGCCGAGAATGCTGCCCGCGCCGAGAAAGCCGAAGCCGGTGGTGCCGAGATCTTCTCGCCCGACGAGGTTCGGGAAGGTCTGGCCGTCAGACGACAACAGAGCAAGGCCGCGCGCGACATATAGGGTTCCGAGCGTGGCGATGAATGGCGCCACGTTGAGCCTGGTAATCAGGAGCCCGTTGATGAAGCCGACCGCGACACCTACAGCCAGTGTGATGAGCGATATCTCGATCACATTGAAATAGATCGTATAACCGATCCCCAGATCAATGCCGTAGATCAAAAGACCACCAGCGACCATGCCGCACAGGCCGACAATCGAACCGACAGACAAATCGATCCCGCCCGTGATGATAACAAAAGTCATGCCCATGGCGAGAAAGGCGTTCAGCGCCACGTGTTTCGACATCAAAATGAGATTGGCCGTCGAAAGGAAATTCGGGGCGGCGAAGGAGAAAAAGATGAAAACGGCAAAAAGTGCGATGAATGTCCGTAGCTTCATCAGCGTCAGCAAGGCCGATCCGCTCGAAAAGGTTGGGTCAGTGGCTGCCGTGGCGGTTTTGGCTGTCATGACGCGAGTTCCTTGGTTTGCAGATCGTGGTTATGGCCGTGGCCCTTGGCCGAGGCCGCTATGATATCGGCTTCCGTCGCATGCTCGCGGTCAAAGATGGCAATCAGCTTGCCATTGCTGAGCACGGCGATGCGGTCGGATAAGGCCATGACTTCTTCCAGATCGGAGGTTGAAAACAGGATGGCCAAGCCTTCGCCAGCGAGGCGGCGCATGGTGCGGAAAACATCCGCCTTTGCGCCAACGTCGATGCCGCGCGATGGCTCGTCCATCAAAAGAACTTTCGGATTGGTCATAAGCGCCTTGCCGATCACAACTTTCTGCTGGTTGCCACCCGACATCGAAGTCACTTCGAAATCCGGGTTCGGGGCTTTGATGGCGAGATCCTTGATGGCCTGCCTGACGGCTTCCTTCTCACGCTTCGGCGCAATGTGGAACAGTTTCGCAAGCCGGTCGAGACTGGCCATCGTCAGGTTGCTGGCAATCGACAGAACCTGCACCAGACCCTCGCGCTGACGGTCTTCGGGAATAAGCGCAAGTCCACGTCTTATGCGGCGTGTCGTATCGCGCTCGATAACTTCTTGCCCGTCTATGAAAATATGGCCGGTCGAATGGCGGTGCTGACCCATGACGCATTCAAAAAACTCGGAACGGCCCGCACCCATAAGGCCATATATTCCCAGAACTTCACCGGCGTGGACCGACAAGGACACATTATCGACGGCAAGGCCGCCTGTGGTGCGGGGCAGGGTGATGTTTTCGGCGCGGAACCGCTCTTCGCCTATCGTGTGGTTCACCGATTTGGCAAAATCCTTGGCATCGGAGCCGATCATGGAACGCACGATCCATTGCGTATCGATGTTCCTGACTTCTTCCTGCCCGGTGATTTTGCCATCACGCAGCACGGTGATGTAATCGCCAATGCGCATCAGTTCTTCCAGACGATGCGAAATATAGACGATGGCGACGCCTTGGCTTTTGAGTTCGGCGATGACCTTGAAGAGAATATCGACCTCGGCGGCTGAGAGCGCAGATGTCGGTTCGTCCATGATGACGATGCGCGCATCAAGTGAAATGGCTTTGGCGATTTCCACCAATTGCTGCTGGCCGATGGGAAGATCGGAAACCAGCATATTGGCATCGATGCCAGCATCCAGACGCTTGAGATATTCGTTGGCCTTTTGGACCTGCGCCTTGTGATCGATGCCGCGTACTCCGCGCATGATCTCACGGGTGGCGAAAATATTCTCGGCCACGGACATATTGGCGAACAGATTGAGTTCCTGAAAGATCATCGCAATGCCGCACTTTTGCGCATCGGCAGGACTGTCGAAAACAACCGGTTCACCGTCGAGAATGATCTTGCCCATGGTCGGGCGCTCAACACCGGCGATGATCTTCATCAATGTGGATTTGCCAGCGCCGTTCTCGCCCACCAGCACATTGACCGATCCGCGTCGCAATTCGAGATTGGCGCGTTTGACGGCGACGATCCCCGAATAGACTTTCGATACGTCTTCAAGCTTGAGGACGATATCGTCTTTGGTTGGCTGTTCCGTTTCCATGGCTCACTTCTCCAGCGCAATGGATACGGGCGTGAAAAGCGGTAGCTGGCCCTTAGATGGCATGGCGAAGGCGCCACTGGCCTTTACTTTCATGCCGACCAGATTTTCGCGTGGCAGCTTCGACAAAACTTCGTCGTTGACGCGGATATTGAACGATTTCCCGAACTGCGCCCATTCGATCTGGTTGCGGAATTCGTTGAAGTTTACAAAGCTCAAGCTGTCGCGAATGGCCGTTCCGCGAACGGTTGGCCCGATCTGAACACGCGCATCCGCCTTGCTATCGCCATTGCTGTCCACATCGACATAGGCAGCCCGCGATTTGGTCTCGGCGCCAACGACCGTACCTTCCAGCCTGGTTGCAAAGGTCCAAGGCGCGTTGCCCTGCTTTTCGCGGTGGCCGAATTTGTTTCCCGCCGCGTCAGCGTCGGTATTGGCTGCCGTCATAACTTCATCAAGCGTCACGGTCTTTTCCGCGAAGAACGGTTTGACCTTGGAATCCCAGATGTTGGCAACCGAGCGGTCCGGGTTGAAATTGTCACCGCGGGCAGCTGCGGCTTCCTCAGCTGTTGGCGTCTTGATGATCTTGCAGCCCGAAAGCGCAACACCACAGGCCAGCACAACAATGGACGCTGACTTCAGTACTGACATGAAGATATCCTCGGTATAGGGAATATGCCGGGAGCATCACGGCTCCCGGCTCTCAACTTTCCGGGGCTCAATCCTTCAAAGCGAAGGTTTCGAGCTTTTCCGCATTGTCGCCGTTGATCAGAACGCAATCCATCAACTGCTTTTCTTCAGCAGGCTTTTTGCCCGACTTGATGAATTCGTCAGCCTGAACGACAGCGGTTTGCGCCTGCGCGTAAGCTGGCTGGAGGACGGTGGCCTTGATGCCGCCAGCCTTGATGGAGTCGCGCACATCGTTGGAGCCGTCGAAGCCGACGACGATCACGTCCTTACGACCGGCAGCTTCGAGAGCCGCCCAAGCGCCCATCGCCATCGTATCGTTGCCTGAAATCACGCCTTTGATGTCCGGATTGGCTTGAAGAATGCTTTGCATCTTGGTGAAGGCTTCCGGCTGGCTCCAGTTGGCCGACTGCTGTGCGACCATCTTCATATCCGGATAGTCGTCGATAACGTCGTGATAGCCCTTCGAGCGTATGCCGGCATTGAGATCGGCTTCGCGGCCAAGCAATTCCACGTAATTGCCTTTTTCGCCCATCAGCTTGACGAATTCTTCCGCGCCGAGCTGGGCGCCCTGATAGTTGTTGGACACAATCTGCGAGACGGCAATGCCGGTCGCATTGATTTCACGGTCGATCAGGAAGGATGGAATGCCTGCATCCTTCGCCTTCTGCACTGCAGCGATAGACGCTTCGGACCCGGCATTGTCCAGAATAATCGCCTTGGCGCCACGCCCGATTGCCGTATCGACGAGCTGAGATTGCTTGTTTGCGTCGTCGTCGTGAACGAGGATCAGCGTTTCATAGCCAAGTTCCTTGGCTTTTGCCTCTGCGCCCACGGCCTCAGCCTTGAAGAACGGATTGTCGTGTGACGGCGTGATGATCGCGATGAGGTCCGCCGCCCAGGCTGGCATGACTGTGCCTGCCGACAGCGCACCAGCGACGATGGCCAGCGCGATACCGCGCGTCAGTTTCCTGCGTGTGAATTCCATAATTTCCTCCCAGTGTGTTCAGCCCTGTTCCCAGCAGGGCAGTGAAGGAGGGCGCTTGACCCTCCCGTTGATTATCAGGTGATACGGCGAATGCTTTCGGCGATCTCCTGCGGTTCAAACACGTTTTTCCAGTCGTCGCGCATCAGCGCGGGTATGCCGAACTCGATTGCCTTGTTGCAGGCATCCGAGAATACGCCGTCGACTTCCTTGAAGATGACCGCGCCCAGAACATTCATATGGCCGAGCAGGAAGTCGCGGGCCGCTTCTTCCGGTACGCCACGCCGCACGCATTCGTCCATTGCCTGGCGCATGACGACGAGAAGTGAGGCGCAGACGGTTTCCGAAAGACCCGGCTCCAGCATCGCCATTTGTTCGACCGTGACGCGATGCGAGCGCATGACGGGGGCCCAGATCACCTTTGCGATTTCTTCGCCCAGCGCGTAATCCGTTTCCGGCCCCTGCATGAGCGCCGAAACGATATGCTGCTTGGCGAAAAGACCACCGAAATGATCCTTCTTTGCCTGCATGTCCGTCTCGTCGTTGAAGATCGGCGGATGGCATGGGTGGGTGACGAAATAGGTCAGATCGGCGCGTTCGGGCAGATGACCTGCGAAGGGAGCTGCCGCGTCAAGCGCGATCACCATGGTGCCGGGCTTCAGCTTGTCGATAATGCCTGCGGCCACTTTTCCGATGAGGGTGTCCGGCACGGCCAGAATGACAACCTCGGCGCCTGCAAGGCCCTGATCGGCATCGACTGTATCGATGCCCAGATCGTTCTTCAGACGCGCCTTGCCTGCATCGCTGACTTCAATATGGCGGACGTCGAAGCGCGAGCCCTTCAAGTTCTTGGCCAGACGGTAACCCATCTTGCCGCCTGCGCCGAACAAAGCGATTGCTGTCATGGTTGAATTTTCCTCCGGTATCTTTGGTAACTTAACTGGTATAACCAGTCAATGAGTATTCCAGATTTCAGTTGGGTAAACCGTCGCGTATTTGGCTGAAATAATTGTCAGCGCCGACCTGCCCGCCTTTAAGTGCGATTTGCAGGCCATTGGTCGCAGTATCGCCACCATGTGCAGTGCAAAGCGGCGAGCCGGGTGTTTGCGGAAGCGGCAGCAGCGTGGTCAGCGCATCGACATGCAGCTCGCGCAGGGCGTGACTGGACGTGTCGCCACCAGCTATTACGGCGCGCGGCAGTTTTTCGCGCTCAACCAGACTGCGCAGGATCGAGCCCAGAATGCGCGCCAGTCGATGGCGGCTCCCGGCGATACGGTCGATTTCGCGACCGCGATCAGCAGAGGGGCCGAGCGCCGTGTTGAGAATGACGCTTCTGCCAGCCTGCAAGGTTTTTTGCGCATGTGCGACGGCGGTTTCCATCGCCTGCGCAGCATTTTCGCCAAGGAGTTCGAGCGGATCGAGATCGATGCCGACAAAACCGGCTGCGGTTGCGGTGCGGATCTGGCGTTCGGTCGTCGGCGAAACGCTGCCCGACACCACGGCGATACGATCCACTTTGCCCGGCAGAGGAAAATCTTTCCGAGCGCCGATCAGGCCCGCCTCCCGCCATGCGGCAAGCAGCGCATATTCGATGCCCGAGGAACCGGCGACAAACCAGCCTTGGGGGGCACGTAAACGCCAGATTTGTTCACCTGCGCGCAACTGGCTTTCGGTGCTATCCACATCGAACAGCACCATGCCGGTCGCCTTTTGCGTGATCGCGTCGATACGCTTATCCGCTTCAGATGCGGCCAGCGCTGCACTATCAACCAATTCGGCTTTCAATGTCGTTTGTTGGGCCAGATGCAAACGCAGATCTGCTTCATGCATCGGCGTCACCGGATGACGGCTCATCACCGGATGGCGATCAATCCGGTAGGTCTCACCCTGATAGGCTGCAAAGAGATTGCCGAAGGATGTGTAGCGCTTGAGTTGCGGCGCACCGACGACCAGCGGAACATAAGCCTGCTGAAAGACCGATTTGCCGATCTCGATCGCCTTGCCGATATTGCCGACATGCGGCGCGGAATCGAAAGTGGAACAGACCTTGTAGTGGCAAATTGCGGCATTGAGGCTACGCAGCCAGGCGAAGGCGGGTGTCAGATGCGCATCCATCCAATCCGGGGTTTCGCTGCGGCTGGTGCCTGCAAGACCAATGGCCCGGCAATGTCCAAAGCGCGATAGAAGAGCGTCATCCGGCTTGTTCATGAACAAGACAGTTTCGATGCCATTCGAACTGAGCGCTTCCATCACATCCGTGGAACCGGTCAGATCATCTCCGTAATAGGAAAGCAGCGGAGCGAGGCTGGTCATCCTTCGCCTCCATTGCCGAATTTCGCCAGCGAGGCTGCAAGTTCGGGGTGGTCTTTTGCGTAAACCTCAAGCGGAATGTCGGCCACTGCGGCCTCCCACGCCTGCTGTACAGCGCGAACCCCTGCTGCAGGTCCGCCGGGATGGCTGACGATTCCACCGCCGCACAAATAGAGGAGGTCGGTGGTGCGGCCCGTGCGTGCATAGGTTTCCGGTGCCTGTCCGCCCCATTGACCGGAGCCTGCAACTGGCAGCGGGCAATCGGAGGGATCGAAGAGCGGTGTACTGATCGCCTTGAACGACGAGACGAAGCTTTCGTCCGGCTCCCAATATTTCACGCGAATGCCATTGATCTGAAACTGATCGACGCCGAGCAGGCGCCAGAACTGCTGATAGACGCGGAAATCCATACCGGCGCCCGGATTGCGGGTCAGAACGTCCCAGCCATTGCGATGCGCATGCAGAACAAGACCCGAGCGCTTGCGCAGAAAACTCATGCCGCCGAAGCCGATGGAGTTGATATTGACCACGGCGCAATTGCCGCCCGCTTCGAGCACCATGTCATGGTTGCGCATCATCTCGTCGGGGTCGGCATGCGAGATGCCGAAGGCATACATGACCTTCTTGCCGGTCTTCTGTTCGTGATCGAGAATGCGCGGCACGATTGCCGCAATGCGTTCTTTCAGCGGGGAGTAAGCAGGACTCATCAGTTTTTCATCGTCCTTGATGAAATCCACGCCGGATTCAATCAACTCGCCCACCAGTTCCGCCGTTTCATGGGGACGCAGGCCAAGCGCGGGCTTGACGATGGTGCCAATGATCGGACGCTTTTCAACGCCGGTGAGCTTGCGGCTTCCCTCAATACCGAATTGCGGGCCGGGATGGGCGTCACGGAATGCCTGCGGCAACTTCATGTCGACGACGCGAATGCCGGTCATGCCCTTGATCGAATAGACCCCGCCAATAGCAATGGTCATGAGAGCGGCGAGATCGGTGCCGACCGCATCAAGCGGAAAAGCAATATCAACATCGGCGCGCCTGATCGGGCCGTGATCGCGTTCCAGTTCTGGCCAGGCTGGAACCTGCGCGTCTTCCAGAGGGCGGATATCCAGCACCTTGGCGGCGACGCGGGCCTTCAATTCCTCCGTTTCACCGGGAACAGCAACAAAAGTGCCGGTGGATTGATCGCTGGCGATCTTGGCCGCCATCTTCTCAATGTTGCTGGTGCTTTCTATGCGATAGGTCAAGCGGATGTTCATCGGAATTGCCGTCACTCGCTGTTTTACTCGCGCCAGCGAAAAGCGCATGGCGTTTGAATGCAAACTGGTATAATGAGTATTCCAACATGTGCAAGAGGAAAAATTGTGAGCCCCTGCATGTGGGTGTGGGTAACGGCTTTCATCTGCGCCGTTGAAGATGCATAAGGGAACAAAGCTCATGACTAGTGAGATGCCATGACCCAGCCAATCGAACCTATCGTTCGCCGTAAATTGTCAGACGAAGTTTTTGACCGGCTTGAAACCATGATCACGTCGGGCGAATTGCTGCCGGGCGATGAAATGCCATCCGAACGGGTTTTGATGGAACGCTTCGGCGTAGGTCGTCCGGCGATCCGCGAGGCAATGCAGTCGCTTGCAAAAATGGGTTTGGTCAGCATTTCGCATGGAGAGCGCGCGAAGGTTCTCAAGCTCACCGCAAGGTCGATATTTCAACAAGTGGACCCAACCGCGAAGATCATGCTTGCGCAGTCGATGGAGACGCTCGAGCATCTGAAGAGCGCGCGTATATTTTTTGAACGCGGCGTTGCACGTGAGGCGGCGCAGAAGGTGACTGCGCGCGATATTTCCGAATTGCGGGATATCATTGAACGGCAACGGCAGTCATTGGGTGATGCCAATGCGTTCATCGCCGCGGATATGGAGTTTCATATTCGCATAGCAAAGATTCTGGATAATCCGATCTTTGTGGCGGTCAGCGAAGCCATGCTGGCGTGGCTGAAAGAATACCACACACACATGCTGATCTGGACCGGCAAGGAAAAATACACGCTTGCCGAGCACACCGAAATTCTAGACCGTTTGGCCGAAAATGACGCTGAAGGCGCCGAGGCGGCAATGCTGGCGCATCTGAAGCGTTCACGCGACTTATATGTGAAGTGATCGACCGTTTTGGGTGAATTCCGTCGTAAGTTTGCATTGAGTACGGATTTTTCTGCTGCGTCTGCCCCAGACGTACATATTCCGATATATTTGCTTTTCCGGAAATAGAAGCGTGTATAATATTTATTTATTAATTATTATATTTTAAATATATTTTGGTGGAATCCATAAAATATATTTGAATTACTGCGCAATGAAGGCGGGAGCCTTCGTTGATTGTGTCAGTTTTGCAATTAATTAATGTCACTCTTGCCAATTTCAATTTATGTGGTGTAGCTTAAATAAGGGAATGCTGCATCTATCCGCTCTATATCAAAGGTATATACCTGACCGGAGGACCAAAGCATGAAAGCTCAAACTGAGCTTGCGTCACAGATAATTGGTTCAAATCGGCTTGAGAGTTTCGCTGACGGTCCGCCGTCGGGCGGGTAGCGTACGCACTACCAACTGGCACCAACACAATCATTGAGCTCCATTCATCCGCGACTTGTTCTTGGTGGATGACGTTTGAATGTGAGCGCGACGAACAACCCACCTTTTCTTTTGTGAATGAGGCCGCGAGATAAGCTCCTTCATCGATAGGAGCGGAATGGAATGGTTGGAGAACGCGCTGATGCCATGCTTGAAGTCATGGATGAAGGCATGCATGAAGCTAGGCATGAGGGAAAGTATCGTCGGATCGAGGTGATCACCGGTCGGCGCCAGCGGCGGAATTGGTCAGACGAGGAGAAGGCGCGGATCCTTGCGGAAAGCGCGGAACCTGATGTTAACATCTCGGCCGTTGCCCGGCGCTGGGGCGTCAATCGCGGCTTGCTGAACGTCTGGCGCCGGGACGCTGGGCTGACCTCCCAACGATCTGCGAGGTCCAGTGCGCAGCAGGCGATGTTCGTGCCCGTGACGGTGGTTGGCGATCGAACGCCTCCCGGAAGCTTGCCGTCGGATGTCGCCCACGTTGCCGCAGGTCGGATTGAGATCGAGATTGCTGGCGCGCGCATGACGGTTATGGGCCCGGTAGCACCTGAACTGGCGCAAGCGATGGTGGCGGCCTTGCGAGGTCGCCGGTGATCGGAGTTTCGCCGAGTGGCGTGAAGATCATGGTGGCGACGCAACCTGTCGACTTCCGGCGCGGTATGAATGGTCTTGTGGCTTTGGTGGCGTCAGCGCTTGCGGCCGATCCCTATTGTGGCGACGTGTTCGTGTTCCGCGCCAAGCGTCTGGATCGACTTCGCTGCATTTACTGGGATGGGTCAGGCATGATCCTGGCGACAAAGTGGTTGGAAAGCGGAAAGTTTGTTTGGCCCCCGATCCGCGATGGTGCGATGCAGATGAATGCCCAGGAGTTCTCACTTTTACTGGCGGGCATTGACTGGACACGGGTCAAGCGAAACGCGGTGAGACGACCCTCAAAAGTAGGCTGATCCTATTGGTTTTGCTTGAAGATTCAGGTTCATATGGTAGGGTCAGTCATGCTGCTTCGACCCGATCCCTTGCCTCAGGATGCTGCGCAATTGACCCGGATCATTCTCTCGCTCGACGAAGAGAATGCCGACCTCAAAGCGCGTATTGTCTTCCTTGAGCGCCAGCTCTTCGGGACGAAATCGGAGAAGATGACGATCATCGATCCGGCCCAGGCAACACTCGACCTGGGCGATCCAGGCGATATTCCCGTTGCAGCCAATGACGATGCCGCACCGGCCGATGAAGACAAAACACAGGCACGGCGATCGCCTGCCCGCAATATCGGCCGTTTGCCCAAGCATCTTCCGCGCTATGAAGAGATCATTGAGCCGGAGAGCAAGATTTGCCCTTGCTGTTCGTTCGAACTGCATTGCATCGGCACGGACGTCAGCGAGGCGCTCGACATCGTACCTGCTGTTGTCCGGGTCAAACGGACGATCCGGCCGCGCTATGCATGCCGGGCCTGTGAGAGTGCCGTCGTGCAAGCACCTGCACCGGCGCGCGTGATGGACGGTGGCATGGTGACCACTGCGTTTGCCGCGCATGTCGCTGTTTCGAAGTTTGCCTGGCATCTCCCGCTCAATCGTCAGGCGCAAATGCTGGCCTCCTGCGGTGTCATCATCGATCGCGGCACGCTTGGCGCCTGGGTAATGCGGGTCGCCTGGTGGCTGGAGCTTCTCTATGACGCGCTTACCGCCTTTATCCGCTCGCAGCCGAGAGTGTTCTGTGACGAGACGCCGTTGCCCCGGCTCGAGCCGGGCCGCAAACGAACCAAGGTCTGCCAGTTATGGGCGCAGG
The DNA here is from genome assembly GCF_037482325.1 of Ochrobactrum teleogrylli. Lineage (NCBI taxonomy): Bacteria > Pseudomonadati > Pseudomonadota > Alphaproteobacteria > Hyphomicrobiales > Brucellaceae > Ochrobactrum > Ochrobactrum teleogrylli. The sequence goes on along the minus strand of NZ_JBBHKQ010000002.1, from coordinate 396,180 downwards.
CGGTTGACGACCGTCCCTGGAATGGTCCGGCACCGCCGGCTGTGGCCTATATCTTTACCGAAAGCCGCAGCGCCCGCGAGATCGAGGGACAATTGTCGTCGTTTACCGGCGTGCTTCAAGTCGATGGATACCAAGCCTATAAAACCATGGTCAAACGTCGGGGCAAGAGCAATGTCGCACCCATGCGGCTAGCCTTCTGCCTTGCCCATGCCCGGCGCAAGTTCGTTGATGTCGTCAAGCTGACGGGTTCTTCGGAGGCTTTGTCGATCCTTGCCAGGATTGCGGAAATCTATCGGATCGAAGCAAAACTGCGCGGCGAAAGCGCCGATACCCGGCTCGTCGTGAGACGTCGGGAGGCAGCTCCAGTCATGAGGGAGCTGAAGGCCCACCTCACCGAACTGCGCGACGAGGTGTCGGCGAAATCGGCACTTGGCAAGGCCGTCAGCTACACGCTCAACCATTGGAGCGGGTTGACAGCCTGCCTTGATGATGGCCGGATCGAGGTCGACTCCAATGTGGTCGAGCGTTCAATGAAATCCGTGGCCCTGACGAGGAAGAATTCGTTGTTCGTGGGCAACGAGCGGGGTGGAAAGACTTTCGCTGTCCTCGCATCGCTCGTCAACACCTGTAAACTGAATGGTGTGGACCCCGAGGTCTGGCTTGCCGATGTGCTGGAGCGCATCATCTCCGGCAAAGTGAAAGCCAACGAAATGGAAAGTCTCCTGCCGTGGGCCTGGAAGGCTGAGCGTGAAGCGATGACACAGCAGGAGCGACGGGCGGCATGACACCGAACAGCCAGGCGACGACGGCACGACCGAAGCTCGATGACGAGGCGTTCGAAGCCTTTATCAGGGCACGTCGTCCGGCATCGCCAATCTGGTCAATGAGCGGTCTCGATGGTTATCTTACGGCTCTCATCATCGGCCCGAAGTTCATCGACCCACGCAAGTGGATCCCGGAACTGACCGGCCAGGACGCCCTGAACTTGCCGATGCAAACAACCGAACATCGGGCCGTGCAGACGATCGTTGCGGAATATAACCGTATCTCCGCGAACCTTTCCGAAACCCCGAAAGACCACAGGCCCAGGTTCACCAGGATCGATGACCAAACCTTTGATCCGTTCGATTGGGACCTCTGCTTTTTGCTGGCAACAGGATACGCGCCGAGGCTTTGGCAGCCGGTTCTTCGAGGTCATGCCGGGACTGGCGATATCATTGCGCCCATCCGCAAGCTCGGCGAGACAAAACGGAAAGCGACCCGCCAGGATGCTGCTGACGTCGCCGAAGCACTCGTCAATATCCGAACCTACTTTATGCCGAAGCGGGCAAAACAGAAGTTCTGAAAGAAAGTGCTATTGCGATCCCGTCAACGCCGAAAGCAGTGGGCTGTTCGTCGCGCTCACGTTTGAATTGCGGTGCAGTGCATAAAACTGAATAGCATGCGTCTTTATCATCCCCGACAACAAAGGAGAATTGCCGTGACTTTTGTTAAAGCCAAGGATGGAACAGAGATTTTTTACAAGGATTGGGGCCCGAAGGATGCGCAGCCGATTCATTTCCACCATGGTTGGCCATTAAGCGCCGACGATTGGGATAATCAGATGCTATTCTTCCTAAAGGAAGGCTTCCGCGTTGTTGCTCACGATCGTCGCGGCCATGGCCGGTCGAGCCAGGTCAGCGAAGGGCACGATATGGATCACTACGCGGCCGATGCTTCGGCCGTCGCGGAACATCTCGATCTTCGCAATGCCATTCATATAGGCCACTCAACCGGCGGCGGCGAAGTCGCTCGTTATGTCGCCCAACACGGCCAGCCACAAGGTCGTGTCGCCAAAGCCGTGCTGGTCAGCTCTGTTCCACCACTGATGGTGAAGACAGAGAATAATCCTGAGGGTACTCCGATCGAGGTGTTCGATGGCTTTCGCGCCGCTCTCGCCGCCAATCGCGCTCAGTTTTTCATCGATGTGCCGGCCGGCCCTTTCTATGGCTTCAACCGCACGGGAGCGGAGCCTTCACAAGGCGTGATAGATAATTGGTGGCGGCAGGGCATGATGGGCAGCGCCAAGGCGCATTATGAAGGCATAAAAGCCTTCTCGGAAACTGACCAGACTGCGGACTTGAAAGCGATTACAGTCCCCACCCTAGTGCTTCAGGGCGATGATGACCAAGTCGTTCCCTATAAAACTGCCGCGCTTATGCAAGACAAGCTGCTGCAAAACAGCAAGTTGATCATCTATCCGGGTTTCTCGCACGGAATGCTAACGGTCAATGCAGATGTGGTTAACGCCGATTTGCTCGCCTTTATTCGCAGCTAAGAGATAGATGCGCCGGTATTTTCCGGCGCATTTTTCTTGATTTATTGCGTTTCGCTTTTTGCCAGATGTTGAAAGTTGAACTATTGGAGCGGCGGTTCAAAAAACCAATTGCTCAATTTCCTTTCAATGTGGCCCCAGAACATAGGCTGCATGATGAAATTCGGAACGGGAGTACGTTACGGTAAAGTCGCCTCCGCAGATCGGCGGGCAGGAAAGCCGAGAATAACCTCTATACGGGATAGTTTTTGGGTAAACGCAGCCTGTTTCCAGCACTGTGTTCACCCTCGTTATATTTAAACAGGCTCAACGATATCAAAGGGACTGGCACAAGCGGGTTTTAGCTACACGACTTCAATTCGCCCCTTCATATTGGGATGAAACCGGCAATAGTAATCAATGTTGGCTTTGTCCGTGATGACCCTACTCGCCCGTTTCCCGGGTGGTATCATGATTTCCCATCCACCTTGAACTGCAGCGGTAGGAGCCATCGGGTCCTTATTTGTCCACTCAACGGTCCAGCCTGCCTTTACTTTGACAATGCTCGGTTCCCCACTTCCGTTATGATATACCTTTGTAGGTCCGCGCGTCAGCGATATTGGAAAAGTTCACCATCAGGAACCGGCTTGCCGGTTATCGCGGCTGTGATGTTTTGCGATGCGATCATGGCAAAGGTAATTCCGTTGCCACCGAAACCCATGGCTGCGAATATGCGTTCATATCCCGGTACACGGTCGATGATCGGCAAGCCATCTTTCGTAATTCCGAATGGCGAGGACCAGATATAATCTGGCTTATCGATCGCAATTCCGGTGAGGTCTTTCAGCTTTTTCGCGATGATGGCCGCTTTATATGCCAGCTTCTTTGGATCGTGGCTGCTTTCTTGCGCCTGCTCGTCTTCACCCCCGGCGATGATGCGCCCAAATGCATCAGTTCTCAAATAAAGATAGGGATCAGCAGCTTCCCAGACGAGCAAGTTGCGCATCCAACGGGGCACACCAGACATAGGCTTAGAAGCGATTGCCCAGGTCGATATGATGCTGTGCCATTTGGTTTCCATCTGGGGGAGATATTCATAACCGGTGCAAAACACGGCATGTTCCGCAACCAGAACTTCGCCCTTTCGGGTCGCTAGAGCTACGCCGGAGGGCATCTCAGCCATATCGGTGATCTCGACAGGAGAAACAATATGGGCATTGCGCGTCAGCGCCTTGTGCAGAAGCCCGGCGGTCAGCTGTGCTGGATTGGCAGATGCGGAAACATCCGACAAAATCGCGGCGGGACGATCCACTCCGAAGCGCGCAATCAGAGCTGCGCGGTTGAGATAGTCGGCTTTGATGCCGATCTCGTTGCGCGCGACCACCTCTTTGGCCAATGATTGTGCGCCCATTTCGTTGCCTGCGAGATAGAGCGCTGACTTGCGATGCATCTGACAATTGATCTCAAGCCGGGCGGACAAATCGATCAAGTCCTGCACAGCTTGTGCTGACCGAATCCAGGCCGCATTGGCTGGTGCGGCTCCGATTTTCCTGCGCAGTTGCGTGAGAGGTATGTCGATTTCATGCTGGATCATTGATGTGGACGCCGAGGTTGATCCGCGTACAGGTGGCCGGCGGTCAACGATCAACACGCTTTTTCCACTGCGGGTCAGTGCTTCCGCCATCAAAGCCCCGGAGATGCCTGCGCCGATGACGATAACGTCAAAAGACTGATCGGGAAGATGCCGGTCCGCTCGCACCCTGGAATTCGGAGTTTTTATCCAGAAGGGAATTCCGGTTCGCAACTTGTCTTTGCGGGTTGCAGCATCATGATCTGCCATGAACAATCTCCTCCAAAGATACGTGAGAACGGGATTTATGAGCGTTTGTGGCAGCCATTGATCTGATCGCGGACTGAAAAGCTGGAACATCTGCCATGGTAATAGGTTTTGAGGCAAACAGTTCCCTTAAAATCATCGAGGTGCAGGCATGACCAAGTCCAAAAAGTGGTCGGCAGAAGTGACCGAGCATAGCGATGCGCTGACACTGGAGCCGCATATTTTCGAAGATAATGATCCGAAGAAGATTGCGCTTTCACTGAAACGTTCGGCCGATCACAGTCGAAAGCGCAAAACCACTCCATTCCAATCGGCGATGTCGATGCTGACTTTTTATATCAATCGTGCTGGCACAAAGCTGCCGAAAGAGCGCAAACGAATATTGGAGCTGGCGAAAACTGAATTGCGCAGTGCTTACGGAAAGCCGGAGAAACGTTAGACAGCCGACGGAACAATCGCCTCTGCGACAGGTTCGGCCCTTCTGGAAAAGAGGAAGGAAATCCGATGAAAACGCTGCAACCCGATACCGCAAATGCTGCCCAATTCAAGAAGAAGGCTCTGGAATTGCAATCGGGCGATCCCCCGGAATTACCATCGCCTGAACCCGAAAAAGTCCCCCAGCAGCCGCCGGAGACCATACCCCAGCCCGATGGTGATCCCATTGGTCCTGACGAACCGGACCAAATACCGCCGCTTCCCGATCCCGGGCCACCTTGGCCGGAACCGGACAACCCAAGCCAGCCCATGATGTTTTAATGGCTACCTGGATAGGGGTGGTTCTTCAATAAATGGGCAAGATGGACACAATTTGCAGCGACCATTTTCGTCGTTGAAGCAACGACTTCGGGAATTGTGTTGAGATCGACGAAGTTGGTTGATTGCATCGCTTCACCCACCCAATAGGTGACGGCATTCGCTGGCAAGGTAAAACCAACATCGTTCAAAGCCTGATATAGCTCTGCGGATACGTGATGAGCTCCATCCTCATTGCCAACCACAACCACCGCAGCAACACAGTCATAGGAAGGCATCCGGTTCTTATCGTCTGTTTCGGAAAGAAAGGCATCCATGCGTTCCAAAACACGTTTGCAGATGCTGGATGGCTGTCCGAGCCAGATCGGGGTGCCGAGAATAAAAATGTCCGAATCTAAAATCTTTTGCCGCACCATGGGCCATTCATCTTCGTCGCTTTCGCGGGATGACACACCCGGCTCGATATTGAATGCGCTCAATCGCAGATGTTCGGTCTCTACCCCATATGGAATGAGATGAGAATCCAGATAGCGTAACAGTTCATCGGTCGAGGACGGCGTATGATCCGCCTTGCCTTTCAATGTCGCATTCAGCGCGAGCGCCTTGAGGGGGATGGGGATTGGAGAAGTCGTCGTCATTACGTATCTCTATTTTTCTTCGTGGTGTTGGACTTTGGCTCGCTTAAAGCATCGGAGAGATTTCTGCGGTCGGGATCTGACAGGCTGTGTCCCGCTGCATCGCGTTGTTTGTCGGGATTATCTTCTGCCGGTTCATAACCGCGCGGTCGGTTTTCCGGTGGACCTTCCCATTTTGGTTTTTGATCGGTCGTTCCCGGCTTCGGTGCATGTTTTCCCATTGTCCAGCCTCCATTGATTAGGGAGGTCTAACTTCTCAAAACCACATATGTTTCGAACCAAATCGGTTTCTGTCGAAAGACTTGCGGGAACGCAGTCTACTTCGGGCGGTGTTGTTTTGCTCTTCGGGTCGCATTACGCAGCAATTCCTCAACATTCACTTTTGTAGTTTGTTCTCCGTTTTCGTCCTCAATTGCCGTCCGTATCGCTTCGACTTCGCTTTCGGTGAGGTGTTCAATGCCGATAAGCTGTGAACGCGCGCCTTCCAGACAACGAATGACTTCGTCCAGCTTCGCCTCCACTGCCGTGGAATCGCGGTTTTGCGAATTCTGGATCAGAAAGACCATCAGGAAAGTGATGATCGTTGTGGCTGTGTTGATGACAAGCTGCCAGGTGTCGGAAAAGCCAAATATCGGACCCGAACAGGCCCATATGAGTATGAACCCCAAAGCAACGCCGAACGCATAGGATGTCCCTGCCAGTTCAGCGATGGTCTGGGAGAGACGAGTGAAGAACTTTTCCATGGCAATTGCTCCTCCAGGATAGTGGAAGCCGACACAGCGCTCCATTGAAACTTATTTGACTGGGATCGGTTCCTTCGTGGCGAAGTCTATAAAGTAAAACGGCGTTGTCGAATTCCGAGGCTCCGGAAGAAATCAGCAAGAGGTCGCCGGAACATTTGCTCTACGAGATCGTTGGGCCAGGGAGGTTTATGGCGATGATTACACCCAACAAAACCACCGATAGTGCCCGTGTCTATCGAGCGCCGGGCGGTCAGAAAGCGGAATCTGAACGGCGCCGTGGATTGCAGGAAGGCCGTATCTATCTGATCTGGTGGATGGTCATTCTCGCGATCATCTGCATCGGTTACGCCACTACGTTCTGGATATGACGAGGAAGCCCAGCCGCACAAGCTTATCAAAAGCCAATCGATTGAGGACACCATCATGACTGAGCAAGAGCAAAACCCGACTCCATTGACTAAAGATGAGGATATCAAGTTTCTCGCCGAGAACTCGGATCTTTCGCCGCTACAGGCACGGGAATTGATCGAACGTTTGGGACACCGTGACCGGCAGAAGCTTCTCGCAGAGGCCAAAAAGTTCAAGGCGGAAAGCTAGTGTGGTGTCGGATGACAGTTGCCCGGAACAAGTTCGCGGTTCTGCGAGTTTACCCGAACAGGTAATCTGACACGGAATGAGGAAGCCATGGCTATCCGCGCAAACTGGAAAGGCCAGCTGAAAGTCGAGCAGCTTTTGATGCCTGTCGGTCTTTATACGGCGGTATCAACCTCCGAGCGGGTTTCGTTCCATCTGGTCAATCGCAAAACGGGCAATCGTCTCAGCCGCGAATTTGTCGACAGCGATACAGGCAAACCTGTTCCGCGCGAAGAACAGATCAAGGGATATGAAATCTCTTCCGGTCGTTATGTGAGTTTCGATGATGATGAAATCCAGTCGGCCATCCCGGACAGCAACAAAACGTTGAATGTCACTCATTTTGTCAAATATGGTGATATCGATGATGTTTATCTGGATCGCCCCTATTATCTGGCGCCTGTTGATGATGACGAGGTCTTCTCGCTTTTTCGCGACGGTATGAAAGCCGAAAACGTTGCGGCGGTCGCAGAGGCGGTGCTTTTCCGCCGCGCGCGCAAAATTCTCATCCGCGCGGAGGGCGATGGATTGATCGCAACGACGCTTAATTTTGATTATGAAGTTCGTCCTGCGAACGAAGCTTTTTCAAATCTCGAAGCATTCAAATTCGACCGGGAAATGCTCGATCTGGCTAAGCATATCATCGACACCAAGATGGGTCGTTTCGATCCCTCAAGCTTCGACGACCGTTATGACGCGGCGCTTGCCGAGCTGATAAAAGCGAAGATCGAAGGCAAGCCGCTCAAAAAGCCTGCCGCTCCAAAGACTGCTGACGTGATCGATCTGAAGGAAGCCTTGCGTAAGAGCGCAGCCATGAGCGCGCCGAAGAAAAAACCGGCGAAAACTGCGACAAGCAAAGCGAAGCCCCGAAAGGCCGGATGATGGGACAGCCGCTTGAAACCTATAACAAGAAACGCGACTTCAGCCTGACGAAAGAGCCGCGCGGCAAGGCGGGGCGGAGCAAGGGCGACCTTTTTGTGGTGCAGAAACACGACGCGCGCCGGTTGCACTATGATTTCAGGCTCGAAATGGACGGCGTGTTGAAAAGCTGGGCGGTCACGCGTGGACCAAGTCTGGTGCCCGGTGAAAAGCGTCTGGCTGTCCATGTGGAGGATCATCCTCTCGAATATGCCGGTTTTGAAGGCACAATCCCCAAGGGCGAATATGGCGGCGGCACAGTCATTGTCTGGGACAATGGGCAGTGGAAGCCAATCGGCGATCCACACAAACAGTACAATAAGGGGCACATGGAATTCGAACTGGATGGCGAAAAGCTCAAGGGCCGTTGGCATCTCGTTCGAATGCATGGAAAGCCCGGTGAAAAGCGCGAAAACTGGCTGCTCATAAAGGGGGAGGATGAGTTTGCGCGGGAGGCAAACGATCCGGATATTCTCGAGGAAGAACCGCAATCGGTAAAAACCGGGCGGGTTATTGCCGAGGTGGAAGATGAAGCGCCGGGCTGGTCATCCAAAACCGGGCCTATCGCTAAAACCCGCGTTGCCAAAGAAAAGGCGCAACCTCTGCCGAAGCTCGCCAAAAAGGCTGCGATGCCGCAGTTCATCGAACCGCAATTGGCGACGTTGGTATCCGCTGCTCCAGAAGGGAGCCGCTGGATTCACGAAATCAAGTTTGATGGCTATCGTATTCAAGCGCACGTTTTAAACGGCAATGTCGTGCTTTATTCGCGCAGTGGGCTGGATTGGACCGAAAAATTCGGCCAAGCGATCACAAAAGATATTCTGGCGACCGGCGTCGACAATGCCATTTTGGATGGAGAAATTGTGGTGGAAAGCGGCGCGGGCTTGTCGGATTTTTCCGCGTTGCAAAGCGATTTGAGCGAGGGGCGTTCGGATCGCTTCGCCTATTATCTCTTTGATCTCCTCTATCTTAATGGCCGCGATTTGCGTCAAGTGCCGTTGGTCGAGCGCAAGGCGCTGCTGGCAAAGCTTATCTCCCCTTCGATGGCCACATTACGCTATAGCGAGGCTTTTGATGCCGACGGAGAAGCTGTGTTGAACAATGCCTGCGGTCTGGGGCTGGAAGGCATCGTCTCGAAGCTGAGCGAGGGCCTTTATAGTTCGGGACGCAGCAAAGACTGGCGCAAATCGAAATGCATCGGACGACAGGAATTTGTCATTGCGGGCTTTGTACCTTCCAGCGCAACGCGCGATGCCATCGGTTCGTTGTTGCTGGGCGTTCAGGAAAAGAGAGGTCTCGTTTCGGTCGGGAGGGTCGGAACCGGATTTTCGGTCAAACTGGCCAAAGATCTTTATAAAAAGCTCAACGCGATGCGTCAGGAGAAAAGCCCCTTTGCCACGACGCTGACAGCTGAAGAAAAGCGCGGCGCGATATTCGTCAGACCGCAGCTCGTTGCAGAGATCGAGTTTCGCGCATGGACCGCAGACAGGAGATTGCGCCACGCGTCTTTCCGCGGCTTGCGGGACGACAAGGCCGCGAAGGAGGTCATCTTGGAGAAAAGTGCCATGCCAGCCCGGCCCGAAAAAGCAGCTCCCGAAGAAGCCGATGTGAAGCTCACCCACCCGGACCGTGTATACTGGCCGAAAGAGGGTATCACCAAACAGGGATTGGCGGATTATTACGCCGAGGTCTGGCCGCGCATTGAGCCGTTTATCATCAATCGGCCACTGGCTTTGCTGCGCTGTCCCACAGGCATCGACGGCCAGCACTTCTTCCAGAAACACGCGTGGAAGGGTCTGAACGAACATATTGTTGAGGTTGATGATCCGTCTGAGAAGGATGAAGAACCGTACATAGCAATCAAGGATTTCGACGGTCTGATCGGTTTGGTGCAGGCCGCCACGCTGGAAATACATCCATGGGGATCGACCCTTAAAAACTGGGAACTGCCAGATATATTGACGATGGATCTCGACCCCGGAGACGGTGTGGCCTGGGAGCGCGTCGTCGAAGGCGCTTTTGAAACAAAGGAGCGGCTTGAGAAACACGGCCTCACCACTTTTGTAAAAACGTCGGGCGGCAAGGGGCTGCATGTCGTCGTGCCGTTAAAACCGAAGGCCGACTGGGAAAGTCTGAAGGCTTTCACCAAGGCAATCGCCGACGAGATGGCGGCGGATAGTCCTGATCGCTACGTATCGACTATTTCCAAAGCCAAACGCAAAGGCAAAATCCTCATTGATTACTTGCGCAATCAACGCGGTATGACTGCGGTTGCGCCATATTCGCCTCGCGCTCGTCCGGGGGCAGCGGTTTCCATGCCGCTCGCATGGAACGAAGTGAGCCCGGCAATCGGCCCGACCCATTTCACCATAGTGAATACGCCGACGCGGCTTGCGGCTTTAAAGAACGACCCTTGGGACGATTTCCGCAAAGCGGCAAAACCTTTGCCGAAGCGGTAAGGGAACGCGCCAAAATAAGTAGTTAGCGCTGTTTTTTCTCGTTGGCGAGACTTTTGCGCAAAGCATCCATGATGTTGATAACATTGCCGCTGGTCGGCGGGGGCGTGGCGCTGGATTTTGCCTTTGCGGGTGCTTTTGTTTTCTTCTTCTTGGCGGCGATCATCGATTTCAGATTCCTCTGAACCGGGTCCTTCAGCAAATCCGGATTCCAGTCTTCCGTCTTATCCTTGATCAGCTTACGAACCATGGAAAACAGCTTTTTATCGGGCTTTTCGCCCCTGATATTTGAAAAATAATCCTCAGGTTTTCGCACTTCATCGCCGAAATGCAAGGTCCATAAGACAATACCTGGTCCACGTGGCTCCAGAAGGACGGCTCGTTCGCGCCGGTACATCACCAGTCGCGCCAAGCCGCAGACGCCGCTTTTGTCCATCGCTTCCCGAATGACGGCAAAGGCTTCTTGCCCAACCTTGTCAGCGGGTGAGAGATAATGGGGCTTGTCGTACCAGATCCAGCCGATGTTATCGCGTTCTACGAATTTATCGATATCGATGGTGCGTGTGCTTTCGAGGGCCACCGCTTCCAGCTCATCATCTTCAAGGAGGATATAGTCGCCTTCCGCTTTCTCAAAGCCCTTGATCTCGTCCTGATCGCGCACAGGCTTGTGCGTCACTGAATCGACATAGCGGCTGATGACCCGATTGCCTGTTTTGGCGTTGAGCGTGTGAAAGCGCACTTTCTCGCTGTCGCTGGTCGCCGGCATCAACTCGACGGCACAAGTGACGAGCGACAGTTTCAGATAGCCTTTCCAGAATGCGTGCGGCACCGTTTCATCCCCTTTCAGGTGGAGGATAACCAATTGAAGGCTGGAAGGTTCCGGTTCAGGGCCGCGCTGGAACCTGTTAGGCGTTTGGGTGGTTATCAGCGAAGGAGATTCCGCCACAGCCATTTCGGGGAAGCACCATTGCTCGAAAAATCGCCGATCCCGCATCGCCTGATCCATGTCACTGATACCGAGCCGGGCCTAAAGCGCATTCGTTGCGGCACGGGCTTTCGTTATCTCGATTGCCATAGACATGCGGTCAGTGCGGGGGAAAAGGTGCGGATAGCGGCCTTGGCCATTCCGCCCGCATGGAACGACGTCTGGATATGTCTCGACCAGCATGGCCACATACAGGCTACAGGCCGCGACGCACGCGGCAGGAAGCAGTATATCTATCATCCTGCGTGGATGGCAGAGCGCGGACAGAGCAAGTTTTCAAGCTTGCAGGCTTTTGGTCAGAAGCTCAGCGGTCTCCGGCAAAAGATCGACGCAGACATACGGCGACGTTCCCTCGGTCGGGAAAAGGTGGTCTCAACCGTCATCTGGATGATGGACAGACTGTTGCTGCGCGTTGGCAACCCTAACTATGCGCGGGAGAACAACAGTTTTGGCATCACCACCTTGCGCAATCGCCATGTCAAGGACGACGGAGCAGGCTTGCGTCTGGTTTTCACGGGCAAGTCGGGCAAGAGCTGGAACCTGAAACTGTCCGACAGGCGGATTGCACGGATTGTGCGGTCAGTACAGGAGCTGCCGGGGCAGCAACTGTTCCAATATATCGATGACGAGGGAGCCCGGCGTGCCGTTTGCTCGCAAGATATCAACGATTATCTGCGAGACGCCATGGGGGCAGAATTTACCTCCAAGCATTTTCGCACCTGGGCTGCGACCGCAGAGGCAGTTGAAGCACTCTGCTCGACGGAATTACCTGAAAGCGAAGCGGCCAGAAAGCGCGTGCTCAATCAAGTGATTGACGGTATCGCGCAATCGCTTGGCAATACGCGGGCGGTTTGTCGCAGCGCCTATATTCATCCGGGTGTTATCGAGCATTGGGAGCAGGGTACGCTAGCTGGCGAAGTGGAGGCCGCCGGGGCGAACCGGCTTGTGGCGCCTCGGCTGAGCAAAGCCGAACGCAACACGCTGAAATGGCTGATGGCGAATGCCTGAATAACGGAACTATTTCTCCCGCATCTGGTTAGTCATGAACTGACAAGGAAGGACGCAATTATGAAAACGGCCAAGTTTCTGCTCGGAATTTCGGGGTTAGCACTGGGATTTGCTCTGGCAAGAGCAGCATCGCCGCAAGTGCCCAAAGGCGTTGTGCCGGTGAAACCGTTCGATCTTTCCCGCTATCTTGGAAAATGGTTTGAGCTTGGCCGTATTGAAAACCGCTTCGAACGCGGTCTCACGCGCACAACGGCGGAATATTCTCTGAACCCTGATGGAACCGTCCGCGTCGTCAATAGCGGGTTTGATCCATGGAAAGGCCGTTCGACAAGTGCGACCGGTACTGCAAAATTTGTAGGCGCGTCCGACGAAGGTGCGTTGAAAGTGTCCTTCTTCGGCCCATTCTATGGCGGTTATAACATTGTTGATCTTGATGAGAATTACGAGTGGGCGATCATCGTCGGGTCAAGCCGCAACTATTTCTGGGTGCTTTCCCGATCCACAGTTCTCACCGACGAACTGAAGGCCCGTGCGGTAGCCGTGGCGTTGCTTCTGGGGATTAATCCCGACGCGATCCACTGGATACCGCAGGAGAAGCCGCTGTAGAGGCCGCTCATTCCACAGGATGATTTGCCATCTCCCTGCAGGATGCGGCGCAGCGTTCGCAAGCCGCCACACATTCTTCCATACCATCCAGCGCGCGACAGCTTTCCGCGCAGTCGGCGCATATCCGGGCGCAGAGCCTGCATAGATCATTGTGGATGGGGCTCTTAAGCATCATCACGTGCGCCGCAGTACGACAAAGTTCGGCGCAGCCCAGCATGGTTCTGAAATGTTTTGGTTCGACATGTGCGTCTCCACGTTCCAGACAATGGTTGGAAGCCATCTCGATACAAGTGCGATAGCAGTCGAGACAGGCGGCGATGCTTTCAGTCTGCTTGGCATCGTGCATTTTCCGGTTCCTCCTTTGACATGTTCGAACCCCAAACCACGAAATGGCGTTATTGTTTCAAATGGAACAGAAGCGTATTTTTGCGGTTATGCCTCGGGATGCTCCAGGAGGAGAGCCGATGGCTAGTGGAAAATGGAAAAAGCGAATCCGTCGGGCCAAGGCTGGCCACGAACTGGAGCAGGCGGCAGCACTTCCCTATCGGTTTGAAAATGGCCACCTTAAGATCATGCTGGTCACGTCGCGCAGCACGCATCGCTTCACCTTGCCGAAAGGCTGGCCGATGAAAAAGCGTAGTCTCGCCGACGCTGCACGTATTGAAGCCCTTGAAGAAGCGGGGATTGAAGGAAAAGTCAGCCGTTCTACGATCGGCCACTATCTGTATTGGAAGCGCCTGAAAAGAGTTTTCATCCCGGTTAAGGTGAGGGTCTATCCGTTGCATGTTCAATGCGAAAACGCCCGTTGGCCAGAACAGAAGCAGCGCCAGCGCAAATGGCTTTCGCTGGATGAGGCGGGTCTGCTGGTGGACGAGCCGCAATTGATGAGCCTCATTGCGTCCCTCGATACCGATCATCGAGCCTAATTTTGTGGGAACATAAACTGCGCTTGTCGGTTAGGTGCTGGTCTGAGCCCAGAAAACTCGTCCAAAGGAGAATGAGATGGACGATCATCACATCCCCAAGCAACTCCGACAAGAGCATAAAAAGACATCAACAACGCCTGATAAGAATTCCGAAAAGTCGAAGGACCAGAAGGCCACTGACAGTCTAAGGGACCGCGATGACAAGGAGCATTGGCTCTACGCGCAACGCGTGCCAGACAAATGAGAACGCTCCTTCTCTTGGCCATCGGTGTGGTGTTGCTTCTGGTGGTAGGGTCTCTATTTTATCCTTCCACCGATGACGATGCTGGAACACAGCCTTCGCCCCATTCTTTACAGACGGATCCTCCCGATTGAAGCGCCCGCTTAAAGCGGGCGCTTTCTTTTAGAGAATCGGCTTTCCGCCCGTGACTGCAATGGTTGCGCCTGACGTATAGCTCGATAGTGGATCTGCCAGCATGACAAAGGCGGAGGCAAGTTCCGCAGGTTGGGCGGGTCGTTTCATCGGCGTCTGTTTGCCGAATGATGCAACAGCCTCTTCCGGCAATGTGGAAGGGATCAGGGGCGTCCATACCGGACCCGGCGCCACCGCATTGGCGCGAATGCCTTTTTCAGCCAGCAATTGCGCAAGCCCAGCAGTGAAATTCTGGATAGCGCCCTTTGTCGTTGCATAAGCCAGCAAGGTTGGGTTGGGCATATCCGAATTGATCGAAGCCGTGTTGATGATCGCGGATCCCGGTTTCATATGAGGCAGGGCGGCCTTTGTCAGATAGAACATTGCGTGGATGTTCACACGGAAGGTCAGATCCCATTCTTCATCGCTGATATCTTCCAACGCGTTAAAACTGGCCTGATGCGCGGCATTATTGACCAGGATATCGATCTGCCCAAATTCTTTGGCGGCGCGCTCTGCAATTTCCCGGCAGGTCTGGGAACGCTGAATATCGCATTTCATCAAAACGGCCTTGCGGCCCTCTGCCTCGATCAGCGACCGCGTTTCAAGCGCATCGGCCTCTTCCTGAAGATAGGCGATCAGAACATCAGCACCTTCTCGTGCAAAGGCGATAGCTACGGCGCGTCCGATCCCGCTATCGCCGCCCGTGATGATGGCTTTTCGTCCTTCCAGCTTGCCGGAACCCTTGTAGCTTGCTTCGCCATGATCAGGCTTGGGATTCATCTTTTCCGTCAAGCCTGGCATGGCCTGATGCGGCGTATCGAAGGGAGGGGCGGGATATTGTTTATTCATAACGGGTTGTCCTTCCTCAGCATTATTATCGCTTCGGATCTAACCACCGGAATCCTCCGGTGTTCCCATCATGTGGCGTAGAATGTGTCCGTGACGTTCGGGACTACTGTTCCAGACCGCGACGACGAAAAAGAGCTTCGGCAATGACCGACAGATCATTGTCACGATTACTCAGTACGAAGCCGGTAAAGCCCTTGTTATCACTCGCCGGATTCATGGACAGGGCGAAAATGAACGGCGTCGATCGCGTTTCAAGCGCATCGACAAGCGGCAATACAGTTGCCGGCTCCAGCGCCACATCAAGTATAGCGGCGTCGACTTCTTCGTTTTGGAGAAAATGGAGCGCTTGCTCGGTCGTGTTGACGGGGCCAAGAATTACAGCACCAATCGCACCAAGTTTGCGACCGGTTTCCTCCGAAAGAAGAAAACTGTCTTCGAAAACGAGAATGCGCTTGCCCGAAAATGAATACATGGCCCTATCATTTAGACTTATCATAACAAGTAGTTAGTTAGTCATGTCCGAAGGCAAAACGCAAGATATCGGGCGATGGTTTTGCGCTTCAATCAAAACGCTATGAACAGGCAGTTCGACAGTTTTTCGTTCATCAACCATCGACGATATCGTGCAGCTTATGGCGGGCGCGATGCAGACGGCTTTTCACTGTACCAATCGAACAAGCGCAAATTTCAGCTGTACGTTCATAGCTTTTACCTTCCAGCACCACCAGCGAAAGCACACGGCGATATTTCTGTGGCAAGGTTTTAAGCGCGATCTGCACATCATGTGCTTCGAGCGTATATTCCTGTGAAGCACCGACGCTTGCGGTCGGCGATATACATTCGGCAACACCGGGCGCTTCTCGCTTTTGCAACCGGATGCGGGTGCAAAATGTGTTGCGCATAATGGTGAAAAGCCAGGATTTCAGCGGGGAATAAGGGATATATTTCTCCCGGTTTGCCAGGGCTTTAACGAGCGTTTCCTGTACGAGATCTTCGGCATCTTCCCGTTGGCTATAAAAAGTGCGCGCAAATGCGCGCAATGCCGGGATCATATCAACAAGCTCGTCCGGTTCCAACGTGTAGTCGGAATGGAGGGGGCAAGACATCAGTCTGACCTTTCCGAACCAACGGTTCGGTTTGAGTGTGGGGCGGCTTATGCCGCCCCTTTTTTGTCACGAGTTCTTGTGGCTTTGCTGCCCCGCCTTCACATGCTGCTCGTGTGAGCCGCCGCGTGAGGAAGACTGCTGATTATTGCCACCGCTAGCCTGCTTGCCGTCGTTCTTATGGCTTTGCTGACCAGCCTTGACATGTTGTTCGTGGGTGCCACCCTGGGTATGGCTTGGTGTATGACTCTGGGCCATTATCTTTCCTTCCGGTGGGTTTCATGCTTTCCAAGGTTGTTGTGTCGCGCGTGACATAAGCCTAACCCGACCGGCGCGCCGATGTTCCGTGCTGTCGTTGTAACAAACTTCACGTTTGTCCAGAGTTCGGATTAATTGGCAAAATCCGCAGCCATCGCGAGCTCTTTGAGGAACAAGGCGCGTTCTTTCTCGAAATCCGGTCGGCTTCGTAGCCGCAGCAGGTAGGAAGGGTGGATGGTGACGAGCAATTGGATATGCTCACCGTAAGCGAGCAAGCGCCCGCGCATGTCCGCTATCCGAACTGGCTTCCCCAACAGGGATTGCGCGGCAGTCGCTCCCAGCGCCACAATAAGTTGCGGGTGGACCAGTTCGATCTCCTGCTCGAGCCACCAGCGACACGCCTCAATATGGCTGGTAGAAGGGCGCTGATGGAGCCTTTTCTTGCCCCGCTGAATATGTCGGAAATGTTTGACCGCGTTGGTGAGATAGCAACGATCGCGTGAAAGGCCTACTTCCGCGAGGCAGCGTTCAAACATCTGCCCTGCCGGACCGATCAAGGGGCGCCCCCCTTGATCCTCCTTATCTCCCGGCTGTTCTGCAACGAACATGATACCGGCTCCCACCGGCCCTTCGCCAAAGACTGTTTGCGTCGCATTTTTGTATAGCTCGCAACGCCTGCAGCTAAGCGCTTCATGCCGGACGGAGGCCAGGGTAGCCTCCGTAATTTTTGTTGCCGGACGTGTCATTGCGCGCCCGTTGCCGAAGCAGGAGGTTTCGATTCCGTGGATGCGGGCGGCTTGCTGTTGTCATCCATGAAACCCCTGCCGGGGGTCAACTGGCCGTAAGATTCGACCGCCGCCCAGACAATCATCGCCAGCACGAGACTGACAATAAGTATCAGGAAAATCCGGCTTCCCTTCCGGCCTTGCCGGGCATCCTTGGGAGTAACCTCCTTCATGCTGGCTGCTCCACTTCTAAATTATGTCCATCGGCGGCGTTCTTGCTCGATCTGGTCGGATGTGTAAGGCGCCCCAGAAGCGCTGAATCCTTCCCAACCTTCATCGACATAAGCATTGCGCCGTTTCCGGATGTCCACACGCGCCCACTCGTCGAAAATCGCTTCCACTTTCTGACGGTCCTCTTCGTCGCACCGAACGACGACCAGCGTGCTGCCCCGGCGGATCGCTTCGGAATAGGCTTGCGCTTCTTCCTCCGGAATGCCGCTTTCCATCAGCGCTCCGACAATGCCTCCCGCAACACCGCCTGCAGCTGCACCACCGACCAGCCCGACGAGGGTGGCTGTGAGCCAACCGCCGGCAACGACGGGCCCGACACCGGGAATTGCAAGCAGTCCCAGCCCCGTCAGCAGTCCGGCTCCACCACCCGCAACAGCTCCGACACCAGCGCCAGTTTCCACCCCGGCAATGGTGGATTGATCTTCTCTGACAGCATCATCGGCATATTGGCCGTTGGTATTGTTGGATATGAGACTGATATCGTCAGCTGAAATACCTGCTTCTTGCAGTGCCCGGACAGCGTCGAGCGCTTCGTCATGATTATCGAAAAGACCGGTGACATGTACCATTGTCATCTCCTTCGTTCGGTTAGGGCTGCGTTTTTATTGCGTGGTTACATTGCCCTGAAAGTCGAGCTGAACTTTAAAGGGCTGTCCATCACGCGCCGCTTCGGCGCGCCAGATGCCATCTTCGCCCAGTTTGAGGTTCATGATGTTGGTGTAACCTGCGTCGGTGAAACGCTGCTTTGCCTGCTCTTCGGTGAAACTGTTCTTGCCCGGAACGGGTGCGTTCGGATTGGTCTCGCCTGGCGTTGTAACCGCAGGGGTTTGCGGCTCATCAGAGGGTGCCGTTTGGGCGAAGGCAGTGGTGGCAATAAGAACAAAAGCAGCGCCTGCTGGATATCGGACTGAGCTTTTCATGGAATTCCTCCCTTCATCGTGAGAGGTGTCCTAACCAGCGAGAGGCTAGGATGTTCCACTGCCTTGTGTTTTGATCCAACAGAGTTGGATAATGGCCGTAAGTTTCTGGTTTTACGCTGTATTCTAACGGGCGCCGAGAACCATTTCCCTGATCCAGCGTGTCAGAAGATGGTTATAAGTCTTCTGGTGAACAGCGTCCTCAAGAGCGTGGTCTGCACCATCCAGCATACGCAGGGTCAGTGAATGAGAATGGATGAAAGCGCTTTGATAACTGGCGATGGTCGGATGGGGTACAATTGTATCATGTTCGGACTCAACGAGCAGGACGTCCCCGCGAAACTCTCGGGCCTGACGCAGCGCTCGATTGTCCTCTGCTCCGATCAACGCCGAGCGATAGGATTGGAGATCAACCCTATCGAGTTGCGCTTTCGGCAATTGCCAATAACTGTCGCGATAAAGGGCAGGGGCTCTGAGAGCCAACCACCTGACGGGCCGAAATTCCGTCAATAGCGTCGCCAGATAACCGCCATAGCTGCTTCCGACGACGACAATCGAACCATCCTCGACGATCTTCAGGCTTGCCAGCCGGTCATAGGCGGCAATGACATCATCGAGATTCTCTCCGCGCGTTACGGTCTTGTTGCTGGTGACTGTATGTCCGTGACCGCGCATGTCGAATGTCAGGCAAACGCAACCGAGTTCCGAAATTGATTTAGCCCGTTCGATATCGCGTTCCTGATTGCCAGCCCAGCCGTGGAGAAACAAAACGCCTGGAATGGTTGTGTCCGGTGAGATGACCGTGGCGTCCAGTTGGCCTTGGTCTACATCAATGGTGGTAGCATTACGGATCATGATAGAGTTTCTCTATTCGTGCATATTTATGGAGCGGCTGGCCGATATCGTCCTCGCCCGCATACACAACAAAATCATCGGCTGCGAACCGCGGTTCTGCACCGTAAGTCTCGCGTGCGACAACCTTCTAGGCGCTGACGGAACTGTCCGCAGTCATCGCCTCCAGAGCGAGGATTTCCGCGGGAGAAGCCCCGCCCACTCGCCATGATTGCTCTAGCACCCCGCAGCAAAAGCCATCTTCCGTCACGGGACCGACCAGAACGTCATAGTTTTTACGCGAGGCGACGAGGCCGAAATGCTGTTCGGCGGCGGTGTCGTAGCGTTGCGCGCCATCGATAATTCGATGGGCGACAGGCATGCGCAGTCGAATTCGCAATGCATCCCAGCCTCCGCGTGCCACATAGAGCCGACTTCCCGCATAAACGGTCTCGCCATTGAGGTCGCTCGCGGTATATTGGCGACCGAGATAGCTCATGGTCAGACCGGCAAGACTGACCTGCCCAACCGAATAAGTCGATGAGTTTTCAATATCTTCCTCAATTACCATTCCTCTAGCGATATCGCTTTCCGAAAGCGTTTGAAGAAACAGGTCCAGTTCGTGGTTGTTTTGAAAGACACTTTGCTTTTTGCCGCCCGATGCATAGGGATCTTTCAATCGGATCTTTCGCTTGTCGAGAAGAAACGCACCCGCTTGCGCAGCATGGTCATGCGAGAAAACGGAGTAACCGGAGAGGGCAGCACCTTCTAGATCCTTCGCGAATTGGGGCATCCAGCCGGTCGGCAGAGCGTCTTCTTCGGTCCAGGCGGGGTGTGTCGCCAGTTTGGTCGTCATGAATTCCTGATCCACACAGCCACCCCAAAACTGATCGGCGTCGAGTTCGGGGTGGCTGTGTCGGATAAGCGAGAAAGTCGGCACAAAGAATGTCCGCACTGCGTCGTCGAAATGCTGCACAGTGGAACCGAGACGGATGCCCGTCAGTTTCGCCAACCGTTCAGCGATGGCCTCGACACTGGCAACATTATGCCGACTGTCGGAAGACTGGCTGACGACGCAAATTTTCTCGTAGCTGTCCATTAAACTCAGGCAGCTTCGGCGTGACGATTGGCTGACGTTTCAGCAAGCTGGGTCAGGTCCTTGTCGGTCTGGCCTTCTTCCTGCAAGGTTTGATCGAGCAGCTTGGCCACATCATTGTAGCCCAATGTTTGTGCCCAACGCTTCAGGGTGCCGTAACGGGTTATTTCATAGTGCTCAACCGCCTGCGCGGCAGAGATCAGGCCTGCATCCAGAGCGGGGGTCTCGGAAAATTCATCCATAATCTCTTCGCCCTCGGCAATGATACCCTCAATCGCTTCGCATGTTTTGCCCTGAGCGCGCTTTCCAAGAATTTCGAAACATTGCTGCAGGCGTTCGACATGCCCTTCCGTCTGCTCATAATGTTTCATGAAAGCATTCTTGAGCTTTTCGCCTTCGGCGGCGCGCGCCATTTTTGGTAGCGCTTTCAATATCTTGCGCTCAGCATAGTAGATATCTTTCAGCGTATCGTAAAAGAGGTCTTCAAGTGTGCGTTGCTTGGTTCTGGCCATTTCCAACTCTCCATTTGGTGTTTCAGATGTGGATGCCGCTCCGTTACAGCGACAGGCCTGCCCAACCCATCAGGCCACTAAATGTTTCATCGTCCCGATAATTCTTGCAGGTTGACGTTCAGGATTTGGATGCGTGTTTCGGCTTTCCCTTTTGCTTGGTGGAAGCCATTTTCTCGAGTTCCGTCTCGTTCATGGATTTTTCCATTTGCTTGGACGCGCCTTGCAAGCTGCTTTTGGCTTTGTCTCCGCGTTTTGCGGCGAGGGCCGCCCCGGCGGCCTGTTGCTGTGCTTTCGATTTTGCGGGCATGTCTTTTCCTCCGGCATCAATGCGCTCATTCGAATGAAGTGCTTGGTCCGCTACGCACAGACGCGAAGCGAAATAGCCCTACCAAACCGCGCGATACGGAGATTGTTCCAAAAGGAATGACGACAGATAGCCGATTACTTGCGACCGCGCTGTTCGTCCCTGCATTTCTTCGCGTCCTGACCTGGCACACACTTTGTGTGCTTCTCAATCCGGTCTTTACGATCATGTTTTGGTGGTTTCGCTTTTTCAGGAACGGGTACGTTCTCTGGTGCAGCAGGCTGCTGATTGGACGAAGGCGGCGGGTTTCCCGGCACCTCAGGTTCCTGTCCGCCCGATTGGGTCGGCATGCCGGGTGTTTGCGCAGACGCTGCAGTCGAGGCGACTGCAAAAGCTATCGCGATAATGAACTTTTTCATTGCTCTATCCTCATCGCTGAAAGATGAGTAGATCAACAGTCTCGCTGGAAAAATGTTCCGACAGGTGCGATGCATCCACAGCGTCGCTGATGCGGGGTTTGATTGGCTTTGAAGCAAAATGGCGGGCGGATAGCTGGGGCCGCCTCGCCACTTTACTTCCATTCGAAAAACCGATCAGCGGTTATTTATCAATGCCTGCACAAGGTCGGCTTCCAGATCTTCCGGGTCTTCCAGACCGATAGAGATGCGAATGAGCTGCGCGCCAATGCCCAGGTCATTCTTCTGGTCTTCTGGCACAACCGCATGGGTCAATGAAAACGGGTGCTGAATGAGGCTTTCCACACTTCCAAGGCTGACAGCGAAGTGGAAATAGCGGGTCGAAGTCAAGATGCGTTGGACGCGCGCAAGGTCACCTGCAACCTCAATGGAGATGACGCAACCGAAATTGATCATCTGATTTGCCGCCAGTTTATGCTGCGGGTGGCTTTCCAGACCGGGATATACAACCTTGGTCAGCCCCAGTTCGTCAGCTTTTTGTTCGAGATGGGTTGCAAGCTTCAGCGCGGTTTCCGATTGCCGGATGCTGCGAATTTCCAAGGTTTTCAGCGAGCGATGCAAAAGAGCGCAATCGGTCGGCGACATCACGGAACCGAGCGCGTTTTGCAAATATTTGACGCGTTCTGCAAGCCCTGCGGGAGCGTTCGAAGAGACCGCAACCACTCCGCCGAGAAGATCGGAATGCCCGTTCAGCATTTTCGTTGCCGAATGGACGACCACATCAATTCCGTAGTCGATCGGGCGCTGGCCAGCTGGCGAGGAGAAGGTGCTGTCGCAAACCGTGATCGCGCCAGCCGTGTTGCCGAGTTCCGCGACCAGAGAAAGATCAACGATGCGCAGCGTAGGATTGGATGGTGTTTCAAACCAGAGCAGAGCAGGCTTGTGATCGGTGACGGCCTGGCGAAGAGCGGCTTCGTCGGAAAAATCCACGAAACTGACATTATGCGCTGCCGTGACCGGCTTGACGTCGGCAAGCAGTCGATAGACACCGCCATAGAGATCGTTATGCGCCAATATCGACGATCCCGCCGGGAGCGCTTCAATTAATGTCGCCGCTGCAGCAAGGCCGCTGGGAAAAACGAACGCGGCTTCTGCACCTTCAAGGTCTGCCAGACAGCGTTCCAGACCATTTCGGGTTGGATTGCCGCTGCGGGTGTAGTCGAAACCCTTGCTCGCTCCAATCCCGTCCTGCACATATGTCGTTGCATGGTAGATCGGAGGGATCACGGCTCCGGTCAAAGGATCTGGTTCCTGACCGATATGGATCGCGCGCGTTGCAAAACCAGCCTGATTGCGGGGAGGGTTCTTGGCCAATTTTCCGTCTTTCTATCGTTGGTCTGTGGTGCCGGTTTTGCGCATCAACCGCTCCCCGGATCGATAATATTTTTTGTGTCCAGCCGAACATCGTTCGTGTTTCAATAAGCGATCAATTCGCTCGTATCCTTCAAATAAAGCGGGTGGCCGGGCGAGCCATTATTTGTAATCTTCAGCGCATGGAGCTTAATATTGTTGTTGCGCAGCGCATTCGTGATGAGCTCGCCATGATGCGCCAACTTCTTGTGCAGTGATCCATAGGCCATCACCACGATTGCTGCATGTTTGGCCTGTTCGAGAATTGTCTGAACATTCTCCTCGGTGCAAGGAACAACGCCTTCTTCCAGCAACATTTTTGGATGCGTGGCGCGATAATCCATCACGTTGCATTTTACATAGCGGCTGTAGCCCCAGCGGCGCGTAAACTTCTGCTCTTTGAAAACCGTTGGATCGTCCACATCATAGGCTGCAGTGCTGGGGTTCATGCCGATCCAGAGCACATATCCGTCTTTATCTCCACCGTCCCATTCGCGCGTCAGAAGACGACGGTATCGACCGCATTCGGAAAAGACTGCGTCGCCTCTGATCTCCGGTTTAACCTTCAAGCGAACCTTGCCGCCTGGGTCATGGGATTCGTGATTCATCATCGCTGCGTCTCGAGTTTCCGTGGTCGTCATGTCTTTCTATGGAGGATTTAGCATCCGATGCGCTGAACGCCTAGCGTATTATACTGTGGAAGTAGAATTTGCGACCGGGCCGCTCGCCGACCTCGCCTTTGCAGCAGTGCGAGATATGCAGATGATGGAAGGAAGACAGCGGTAAGCCGCCTTCCTCCCTATGGAATTGTCAGGCGCTGACTGGTTGGCGCGGACTGCTGTTCGTTCGGGATTGTTGAACAGTATCCGCGCTTCGATTGACAGAATAGACATAATGAAACGCATCGGCTCTGCCACCTATCAGGCATATGTCGTGACGGTTCCAGTTCCATCGTTCCGCATTTAGCATTCTCTCGAACTTTGACGATGTGGTTGCCGACCAGAAACTTGCCGCCCCTGTCGGGGTCAGAGCTCCTCCCAGGAGGGCGAGGCCGCTTCCAGAATAAATCGCATTGTTCTGTTCTCTTACGAGAAAATCAGGACCATTATCGGTATCCATCAAAATCAAATCATATGCCGCAGGCCGCTGTCGTAACGTCTCCATGACGTCGCCAACCTGAAGTTCAACACGATGATCCCGAATTGGATGGTCGGCCAGATGACCGATGAGGGAACGGTTCCATTCGACAATTTCGGGAATGAGTTCACACACGGTTATCTGCGTGTCCTGCGGAACAAAATCGAGCGCTGCTCGAAGCGTGAAACCCATGCCAAGCCCACCGATGAGAATTCTCTTGGGCGTGTGATTTAAGAAGCGCAGTGAACGTTCAGCGAGAACAATCTCCGATTGGAAATTGACGTTCGACATCAATTCCAACCCGTTATATCGAATTTCGTAGATATCGCCTCTTTGTCGCAACAATATTTCGTCGCCAGCGTCATTGCCGGCCCGCGCCAACTCAGTCCAGATAGCCATTTCAAAACCCAAACGTTGAAAAGAACGACTGGCCCTGCCAGTGCGAACTAGATGTTTCTTAGTGATGGGAGTGTCGGGGTCGCTGCAAACCTAGATGTGCAGCAACCCAATGGCATCGTCTGATCTGGCATCCATCATGAGAGGAAATGCCGACACATTCTTCAAACCGTTGGAAATATTGAGCAAGATTTGAAAAATATTCGTCATATAAAAATTCTTGATCACATCCTGATTGTGTAATGGCCTTCTTTTAGTACCAAAGTGGCTTTTTTTATCAAGATGCTCGGGTGAAATGTCGCACAAATCCGGCATGGCTTCAGCAACGTTCGACGTTGACCGTTATTTTCTTTGATAGGTGATCTGTTCGCCGTCTTCCTTGGTAAAGGACGCAATCGGGCTTTCGAGAATATCGAGGACCAGTTCTGATGGACGGCAGAGTTTGGCGCCAAGTGGCGTTTCAACGATCGGACGATTAATCAGGATCGGATGCGCCATCATGAAATCGATCAGCTCATCATCCGTCCATTTGGGATCGGAGAGGTCCAATTCTGCATAGGCGTGCCTTTTTCCCGAAGGAGCTGGCGGGGTGTCATCTGCATTGCGGTGAGCAATTCAGCCAGTCGTTCGCGTGAAGGCGGATTTTGAACATATTCGATGATGACCGGCTCTTCTCCACTGGCGCGGATCATAGCCAGTGTGTTGCGAGAAGTGCCACATTTCGGACTGTGGTAAATCGTAACAGTCGTCAAAGTTTCCCGTTCAGAGTCCGTAGGCGCGGATTATCCCGCCTTCATCTATGAAAAGGAACCTCGTTTCAAGGCAACAGTGGCTGACCTGCCAGAAAAGATTAGGGCCGCTTAGCTGCGGCCCCGACTGTTCTTTATTTAGCAACGATTGCCTGGATGCCGGCAAGTGCACATTCGGCATCCGTTGCGCCCGACGGTGCGCCGCCGACGCCAATTCCGCCCACTAGCGCATCGCCGATCTTGATCGGCAGCCCGCCCGCCTGGATGACGAAGCGTGAATCCATATCCCGCATGCCGCTATTGGCTGGCTTCGACGCGATAAATTCTGCGAGTTCGCCGGAGTCACGGCCAAGAGCTGCCGCCGTGAACGCTTTTCCTGTGGCGCTGTTGCCAGTGTGCGGGCCGGAAAGATCGGCTTTCAGCAGCACCTTCGTCGATCCATCACGCGCAACAACTGCGACGCTCACATTGTTGCCCTTGGCGACACATGCATCGAGTGCAGCCTGAGCGGCTTTGGTTGCCAGATCGAGCGGCAGATAGGGCGTCGTGGGAAGGGTCTGAGCGAAAGCGGTAGCCGGAGCCAGCGACAGAGCGATAATAGCAAGTTTGCGGATCATGGTCGTTCCTCGGTTTCGATGGGTGTGATCTAACTCTGCCCGCCCTGAAACTGAATCCGTAGCCTTTGCGATCTTATCCGTAGTTCTACGGATTTGCACTTCCTTCGAGCCATAGGCGAGTCATTTCCGCTTGCGATGTGGTGCCCAGTTTCACGCCAATGGCTGCACGGTGACTGTCGATGGTGCGTGGAGATAACCCAAGACCATCCGCAATCTGCCGGGTGGTGAAGCCTTGCGCAATACGGTCCAGCACCTCGCGCTCGCGTGCTGTCAACATATCGAGCAAGGCAAGCGTTTCGGCTCTCAGCGCCTTGCTGCCCAGCTTGTGGTCCAGCAATTGCTGGGCTTTCTGGATCGCATCGATCAGGTCCTGCTCATCGACGGGTTTGGATAGATAATCTACAGCGCCATTGCGAAAAGCGCGGCGACAGGCTTCGATATCGCCGTGGCCGGAAATAATGATCACAGGCCAGTCGATTTCCTGCGCAGCCAAAACCTCCTGCAGTTTAAGGCCCGTCATCACCGGCATACGAATGTCGAAAATCAGGCATCCGGGCGTCAGTCGTGGCAATTGCGCCAGAAATGCAGACGGATCGGCAAAAGTTTTAACCTCGATATCTATGGTCGAGAGCAGAAGGCTGAGGGCCTTTCTGACTGCTGCATCGTCATCGACGAGGTAAACAGGCTGAACCATTAATTTCAACTTTCTCTGTCGGCAGCCATCGGAAGCACCACGCGAAATAGCGCGCCGTGTTCCTGTGGGATATAGGAAATCTCGCCGCCGAAGTGTTCAACCAGACGTTGGCTCAGCGCAAGTCCAAGGCCGGTTCCCTCGGGACGGTTTGTCGTAAACGGCGTGAAAAGGCGAGGCAGCAGTTCGGGCGCGACACCTGGGCCGTTATCCTGAACCTCCAGAACCGCCATGCTTCCTTCCGTTTTAAGCGACGCTGTTACGTGCCGATCACGATCATCGTCGGTGTCACGAAAAGACTCGATGGCATTGCGCAGAAGATTGAACATTACCTGCTCCATTTCCACCGGGTCTACTGCGGCCAACAAAGGGCTTTCAGGCATCAGGAGGTCTAACCCGACACTTTGCCGTTTTGCTTCTGAGGCCAGCAAGGTTTGTACATTTTGCAGTGAAAGGCGCAGGTCGGCTTTGATGTTTTCCCTGCGTTGCGGACGCGACCAGTTGCGCAACCGATCCAGAATGGCCGAAGCGCGGCGCGCCTGATCCACCATATCGTCAAGCGCACTCGCAAGCGCCGTTGTGTTGTTGCGGCTCAACAGGCGGCGTCCGGCCTGCGCCCCAGCGAGAAGCGCGGTCAGCGGCTGCGTCAATTCATGCGCCATGCCGCTTGCCATTTCACCCATCGTGTTGACGCGCGATGCATGGGCCAGGCGGGCTTCAAGGCCGCTCAGTTCTGCGCGACGCTCCGCATGGCGTGTGCGTTTGATTTGGCGAATGATGACCAGCCCCCCGAAGAAAAGCAGGTTTGTGAGAACGAGGATCGGAATCAACTGGTCCAGAGGCAGCAGAGCCGCCCATCCCACATTCATGGCAGTTTCGAAAAGAAGCGGTTGAGAGGCGCTTCCCAATTGCTTGGAAAAGAGCGCTGCGCCAAATGATACTGGGTTGCTGAAAAGAATTGTTCCATCCGGCATCAGAAGTCGCCGCGCAACACCGCTGCGACGCCAGAAAGTGTCGTCCGAGCTGATCAGGGCGTCAGCATTTATCGATGGCGCCAGTCCATCGTGGGGATCGTCGTTATTCGGGCTGCGCTTTACAATCATGTAATGCCCGGGACGCGCCGCTGGTGTGATCAATTTCGGAATGCCGCTCGATGAAAGTGCCGCCGCTCGTATGGTTGCGGTCAGCTCCGGTTCCAGCCGTCTTGTGCCAGTGACAGGCGCTGACGGGTCGATCGGCACAAGTTGAATTTCATCGATCCGTGGATAGAAACGTGTGATGGTCGTAGCGACTTCGAGAAACACGTCGTCTTGTGAGAGTTCGGCAGTCCGCACCTTGGATTGCGCTATCGTCGAAAGCGCAGTCAAATGGGCATCATGCTGAACCGCACGTTGAGAAGCTTCACGATGTAACGTGAAACTGGCCGCCTGGAGTTCGGACAACAATTCGGATCGCTGATAGACTGCAAGGCCGCCGATTACCAGAAGATTAAGCAGAAGCCATATGATAAATGGGAGCAAGGCAGAGCGGAACCGCGCCCATATGCTTCCATTATGCAGGTTCATAGTTCCATCCTGATACCGATCGCTATTCCGGCAAAACATATCGATACTGATTTGCTGCGCCAACAGGAAATCGTCCTGCGTTCAGGTTCCAGTCATCTGAGCGAGATTATCAACGGTCATAAGGCTGCTGGTGTTTCGCAATAGCGCTATTCCGGTGGCAGATGGTTCGTTCTGAAAGGATATCTTGATCATGGATTTCATGCGTCGCTCATTTTTGTTGTCCGGTGCGGTGCTGGTGCTTGTCGTATCAGCATGTCAAAAAGAACAAGTCCCGGCTGCGCCCGAAGCTCAGGCTGGAATTTGCAAAAAAGATGTCGCAGAAACCCTCGCTGGCATGGATAGACTTACCGACGACGCCGCCATGCAGCTGACAGGCGCAACCATCGTCCGCCAAGTGAAGCCCGGCGACCCGGTTACAATGGATTTCAGGCAGGAGCGCATCACCATCGAAACAGACGCCACGACCGGCAAAATCAGTCGCGCATATTGCGGCTAGCTGTTTCTCATAGCCGGGACGCAAAGTAACAGCGCAAGAGAAAACTTAGCTGATTGGCGAAGTTTTCTCTTGCGCATTGTTCCGATATCTGAATAGTTAGCAATATGGCTAAGCATGATCCAGATCTTTCATTATTGTTCCACGCGTTGGCAGACCCGACACGACGGTCGATACTGACCCGTTTGGCCGGTGGGCCGTCAGCGGTGACGGAATTGGCTGGTCCGACGGGGCTGCGCCTGCCGACGGTGATGCGACACCTTTCCGTGCTGGAAGAGGCCGGTTTGATCGTCTCATCGAAGGATGGACGAATACGTACCTGCGCTATCCGCCCTGAAGCTATGGAGCCAGCGCGCAGTTGGATGGATGAACAGCGCGCCATTTGGGAAGCACGTCTGGATCGGCTGGATGCGTTTGTGATGAATGTGATGGAGGAGCGCAAGAATGACACGGATTGAGAAGCCCGGTAGCGTGGGCGTAGCAGCAGCAGGTGACAGTCGTTTTGCAATGCTTACCTTTGAGCGGAACGTGGCGGCGCCGGTATCCGTTCTGTGGCAGGCGTGGACCGCTCCCGCCGCGCGGGCGGTCTGGGCTGCGCCAAACTCTGCCGTCGAAGTGGAATTTCCGGAAGCCGACACACGGATCGGCGGTCGCGAGGTTTCGCTATGCAGGGTGAAAGGTCAGCCCGACATTCGCTGCGAATGTGGCTGGCTCGAATTGCAGCCCGCGTTGCGCAGCGTGAATTACGAAGTGATCTCCAGCGAAGGCGTGAAGCAATCGGCAGCATTGGTCACGGCCACCTTTGCCGATAAGGGGGAACGCAGCAGTGTGGCGGTGACGGTTCAGCTGTCTTCGCTGGCCGGGAATATGGAGGCGGGCTATAGCGAAGGCTTCGGCGCGGGTCTAGACAATCTGGCACAAGCCGCCGAGCGCACGATGGTACTGCAGAAAATCATACGGGCACCGCGAGCGGTTGTCTGGAAGGCATGGATGAACCCCGAGACGTTGCCGCTTTGGTGGGGGCCGGAAGGTTTTTCGTGTCGCACAAAGAGGATCGATCTTCGTCAGGGCGGCGAATGGGTTTTCGACATGATCGGCCCGGACGGCACAGCCTATCCGAACCACCACCGCTATTGTGAGGTCAGGCCGGAGGAACGGCTGGGCTATACGCTTTTGTGGGGTGAGAACGGGCCGAAACATGCCGATGCATGGGCCGCGTTCGAGGATCAGGACGGGTTCACGAAAGTGACCCTGGGAATGGTCTTCAGCACAGCGGCTGAATTCCAGGATGCCAAGGGCTTCGGAGCGATCGAGCTGGGGATGGAGACACTCGGCAAACTGGATCGTTTTGTCACAACGAAATGAAATTCGCCAGTTCAGCTCTTAAAGCAATCGATGGCGCATTCGTGGGAGGCGGTCGGTTGTCTCTTACGAATGCAGCCCTTTGATCTGTATGCCCACAATTTCTTTGGCCAGGGCTATCCTGTCGGCGTCGGTATCGACGCTTCTGGGTTGATACCAGATCGACAGCCAGTTGATGGCGCCGAGCACGGCCTTGGCCGCTATCGACACGTCGACATGGCGAATGCTGCCGTCCTCGATGCCTTCGCGAATGACCTGCTTGAACAAATCCTCAAACCGGCGTCTGATCGAGATCAGCTCGTTGAGCGTTCTGCGCTGGTCGGGTGTGGTCGCCGCGAGCTTGTGCATGTGAACGCCTTGCACCACCACAGCTTCGAAAGCGACGTTGTTCATCATGGCAAGCGCGTGAGCGGTGAGCATCTCTTCAAGCCGGTACAGGCCTGAGCCATTCAGCGTCATAGCCGGCTCAACGGCCTTGAACAGTCGTTCCATGCCTTCGCGGTGCACGTCGAAGAACAAATCCGTCTTGGAAGAATAGTAGTGATAGATACGCCCCTTGGTGGAGCCCATCCTGCGCGCCACATCATCAATGCTTGTGGTCGAAAAGCCTTGTTCCATGAAACACTGGGCGGCTGTTTCCAGGATCACGACATTCCCTGTACTGTCCGTGCGGTTAGATCGGCGGCTGTCAGCCATCTGCTACTCCGATTTATGCGTAGGTAAGCGGCAACCAAGCCTAGCAAATTTCGTAAGGAAAATGCCACTAGACAAAGCGATGTTCAAGTGCATACTACTCAGTATGTTGTTGATTAATGCGACCGCGTTCCATTTTTCAGCGCTTGGAGGACATAAATTTGGAAATACAGCCTAATTCTGCTGCGTCTGCGCGGTCCGCAAACGCAGAAAGCCAGCTCCTGTACTCGGACTGGATCAAGATCGATCAGCAGCTTGTGGATCGGTTTGCGGATGTGATCGACGATCATCAATTCATTCATACAGACCCCGAACGCGCAGCGACTGAAAGTGTGTTCGGTGGCACCATCGCACACGGGTTTCTTGTGCTCGGCCTGTTGACCAAGCTCAGCCGCGAGGTTTTGCCGGAAGTTGCAGCCGGTACGGTTGAAATCAACTATGGCTTCGACAAAGTCCGCTTCCTTTCGCCGGTGAAGGTGGGTTCTTCCATCCGTGGCGTATTCAGTTCCAAATCGGTGCAGCCGAAGGGTAACGGTCAGCTCCAGACTCTTGCAGCGACCGTTGAAATCAAAGACGAAACCAAGCCAGCACTCGCCGCTGACTGGCTCATACTGACAGTAGGTTGAAGATCACATGGCCATTTCTTTTGAAAATCGTGTTGCAATTGTAACGGGTGCGGGCGGCGGGCTTGGGCGCGCTTATGCCCTCGAACTGGCAGCGCGCGGCGCAAAGGTCGTCGTGAACGATTTCGGTGGCAGCCGCGACGGCACCGGGGGGGCATCGGAGGCAGCCGAAAAGGTCGTTGCGGAAATTCGATCCAAGGGCGGTGTCGCCATTGCCGACGCCGGCAACGTCACGAAGTTCGAAGACATGCAGGCGCTGGCGAAGCGCACGGTCGAAGAATTCGGTCGCATCGATATTCTCATCAACAATGCCGGGATCTTGCGCGACAAGAGCTTCGCGAAGATGGATATGGCCGATTTTCGCGCCGTGGTTGACGTGCATCTTATTGGCTCGGCCAATGCCAGCCGGGCGGTGTGGGACGTCATGAAAGGCCAGAACTATGGCCGCATCCTGATGACGACCTCTACGTCTGGCGTTTATGGGAATTTCGGCCAGTCCAACTATGGTGCGGCCAAGGCAGGCCTCGTCGGCCTGATGAATGTGTTGCATTTTGAAGGCGACAAATACGACATTCATGTCAATGCGATTGCCCCGACTGCTGCAACGCGCATGACCGGCGATGTGCTGGATGACGAGATGCTGGTGCGCCTCGCACCCGAAAACGTCGTTCCGGCTGCTCTCTTCCTCGTCAGTGAACAGGCGCCAAGCCGCACTGTGCTTCTGGCTGGTGCGGGAACTGTGGCCCGTATGGCGATTGTGGAAAGTGAAGGCGTTTATCTGCCGAAAGGCGAGCGGACACCGGAAGCCGTTGCGGCTGCTTTCTCAAAGATCGATGACATGACTAATTTCATCGAGACGGATGCCGGTTTGGCGCATGTGGACCGCATCATCGCGACGTCCCGCGCTAATGAGGTTATCGAATGACGGCGTCAAAACCCCGACCGAAGGCTGAACCCCGGTCAGCCTATCGGGAGTTCTACGATATGCAGACGCGCTGGAGCGACATGGACATTTACGGCCACGTCAACAATGTCGTCTATATGCAATATTGCGATGCGGCATTGAACCGGTCGCTGATTGCGTCTGGTGCTCTGGAGTTGAACGGCTCTACACCCATTGGTATCGTTGCGCGCAATTCAACGAATTATTTCTCCGAAATTTCCTATCCTGACAATGTCGTTGTCGGGGTTCGCGTCGAGCATATCGGCAATACCAGTCTGCTGTGGGGTTTTGGCATCTTCAAGGATGACGAAGAGTTGACCGCCGCTGTAAGTGAATATGTGCATGTCTATGTAGACCGAGACACGCGACGGCCGGTTCCGCTGACTCCGGAATTGAAAGAATTGGCCGACAGGCTTTACGTTTCGGCGTCAGTGGAGGAGTTTTGATGAGAGAAGCTGTCATAGTATCAACTGCGCGCACACCGATTGGCAAAGCCTATCGCGGAGCCTTTAACGACACGTCTGCGCCAGCGCTGGCGGGTCACGCGATTGCCGCTGCGGTTGAGCGCGCGGGCATTGATGGCGCGGAAGTAGAGGATGTGGTTCTCGGTGCTGCGCTTCAGCAAGGCACGACCCACATGAATATCGCCCGCACGTCCTTGTTGCGGGCTGGCCTTCCGGTTTCAGTTCCGGGTCAGTCTATGGATCGTCAATGCGCGTCGGGGCTGATGGCTATCGCAACAGCCGCCAAGCAGATCACCGGCGATGGTATGACGATTGCTATCGGCGGTGGTGTGGAGCAGATCTCACTCGTGCAGAACGAGCATATGAACGTCTATCGCTGGCGTGATCCCTGGCTGACGGAGCATCTGCCCGCCACTTATATGAGCATGATCGAGACGGCGGAGATCGTTTCAGCGCGTTATGGTATATCGCGTGAGGCGCAGGATGAATATGCGCTGCAATCGCAGCAACGCACCGCGGCTGCACAGGCCGCAGGCCGCCTGAACGCCGAGATTGTCCCGATCCAATCCACCATGCTGGTCAAGGACAAGGCCACGGGCGAGGTCTCCGCAAAAAGCGTTGAGCTGGCCATGGACGAAGGCAATCGCCCCGAAACCACACTAGAAGGTTTGCGCGGGTTGAAGCCGGTCTTTTCCGGGGGGCAGACGATAGCGCAGGGTGGCTTTATTACCGCTGGCAACGCCTCGCAATTGTCGGATGGTGCTTCGGCATCTGTTCTGATGGAAGCAAAGGAAGCGGAAAAGCGGGGCCTCTCTCCGCTTGGTGTTTATCGCGGAATGGCGGTCGCCGGATGCGAACCTGACGAGATGGGTATCGGCCCGGTTTATGCCGTACCGAAACTGCTCAAGCAGCACGGCCTGACGGTCGATGATATCGATCTGTGGGAACTGAACGAAGCCTTTGCGGCACAGGTGCTTTATTGCCGCGACAAGCTTCGTATCGACAATGAAAAACTGAACGTAAGTGGCGGCGCTATTTCGATTGGCCATCCTTATGGAATGTCGGGCGCGCGTATGACCGGGCATGCCCTCATCGAAGGCAAGCGGCGCAATGGACGTTACGTGGTGGTGACCATGTGCGTTGGCGGCGGCATTGGCGCTGCGGGCCTGTTCGAAATTTGCTGATAGATACGAAAAAGGCCGGTCAAACCGGCCTTTTTCATGATGTTACCAGCGGCGCTATCAATAAGCGGCTTTATAAATCGCCAAGGCATCCGCCTCAGTGACCTTGCGTGGATTGTTGACCAGAAGCCGCGTCTGTTTCATTGCGTCGCGCGCAAGCAGGGGCAGATCGTCTTCCGTAATATTCACTTCGCGCAATGTCTGCGGCACGCCGAGCTCACGGCTGAGATCCGCCAGTTTTTCGACAAAGGCTTCAGCACGTTTTTCTGCCGACACGGTGCTCAGTTCCGGGAAAACGTCTGCTGCAATTTCCGCATAAATGTGGCTGGCTTCCGGCAAGTTGAAGCGCAATACATGCGCAAGCACGAGCGCGTTGGACAAGCCGTGCGGCACATGGAAATGCCCGCCAATCGGGTAGGCGAGTGCATGCACAGCGGCAACCGGAGAATTGGCAAAGGCCTGACCGGCAAGCAACGATCCGAGCAACATAGCGGCGCGTGCGTCGCGGTTGCCGCCCTCAAAGACCGCAGTGCGAATATTGGCGCCGAGCAGTTGCAGGGCGTTGCGCGCCAGCGAACGCGACAAAGGATTGTTGTTGGCGGAAGCTGAAGCATAAGCCTCGATGGCATGCACCATCGCATCGATGCCGGTGGCAGCGGTTACTGCTGCTGGCAAGCCGACAGTCAAATCCGCGTCCAGAATCGCCATGTCCGGCAATAGAAGGGGCGAGACAACGCCCTTCTTCTCCGATGCTCCAGTGGTGATGATTGATATCGGTGTGACTTCCGATCCCGTGCCCGCCGTCGTTGGCACCAACACGAGCGGCAGGCGTGGCCCGCGCGCGATGTTCACGCCGTAAATGTCGTTCAGCGTTTCACCGCTTTTTGCCAACAGGGCGGCAACCTTTGCAACATCCATTGATGAGCCACCGCCGATGGCGAGAACGCCAGTCGCTTCGTGGGTGACGATCTGGTTCTTCAGCGCCAGAACATTGCTTTCCGGTGGGTCGGCCTGCACATCATCGAAGATCGAAACGGCAATGCCCGCCTGCTCCAAGGCGTTTGTCGCTGGGGACAGCAGTCCGAGCTTACGCAATCCTTTGTCGGTGACGATAACAACGCGCTTGCCCAACAAATGCCCGGCAATATCGACAATCTTCGCCAGCCCGCCGGTTTGCAGCACGATGGATGGCGTTGTGTTGAAGATAAAATTTTCCATGATGTTCAGGTCTTTCGATTTTGATAGATCAACTCGCGCGCTTCACCTTGAGCTCGCGATCAATCGTATCTCCGGTAATGCCTTCGCTGCGTAGTACATGTTTCTGAATTTTACCGCTCGAGGTTTTTGGAAGAGATTCCAAAATTCGTACATAGCGCGGCACCATGAAGCGGGGCAGACGACCTGCGAGAAACTCCAGCAGTTCCCCCGCAACGATTTCCTGCCCTTCGACAGGGGTTACGGCGATCAGAACTTCATCCTCACTCAGTTCACTCGGGACTGCGATAGCTGCGCATTCCTTGACGGTGTCGTGGAAAAGCACTTCGGCCTCCAAAGCGAAGGACGAGATATTTTCACCGCGCCGCCGGATGACGTCTTTCAGGCGATCCACGAAGAAATAGACACCGTTTTCATCCTTGCGAAAGCTGTCTCCAGTGTGAAACCAGCCATTGCGCATGGCTTCGACGGTAGCTTTCGGATTGTTGTAATAACCTTTCATCAACGCCCAGGGGCGGTCGGAGCGGATGACCAGTTCACCAGCCGTGCCATCCGGCACTTCGATGTCGTTTTCGTCAACCACGCGCAGCTGATACCAGGGGCGCGGCTTTCCGGCGATTCCCTTTTGCGTGATGCCGGGTCCAGCAACAAGCGGGCTGGCGATTTCGGTCATGTTGTAGATGGTCCATGCCTCGACGCCGAATCTTTCCGCAAATAATGGGCCATCCTCGCCGAACGGGGTAATGAAGGCGCGCCGCAGCGGGTGGTTGCGATCATCCGATGAAACCGGCTGTTTCAGAAGGAAACTCGCCATGACGCCCAGCAACAGGCAATAGGTCGAGTTGGTATCCCGAACGGCCTGCCAGAAATGCTGGGTTTTGAACTCGCGCATCATGCCGATGGAAAGGCCTCGTGCCAGCATGGCGTAGACGTAAAGGGTAGAGCCGCAATGGAAGATCGGACCGCAGATCATGCAGCGATCCGTTTCATCGACGCAGTCAAAGGCGTCCGGGCCCATCGTATAAAGCTGCACATATGAGGTTACGACGCCCTTGGCGTTGCCCGTCGTACCCGAGGTGTACATGATGGCAAGCGTGTCCCACGGCTCAATCGGCTTGTCGAGAACAAGTTCGGTTTCGCTGACTGTTTCCACGTCAGACAAAGGCAGAATTTCCACACCATCGACTGCACAGCTAACAGAGCCTTCGACCACCAAAACCTTGCGCAGTTTGCCGGGTGCGACATCCAGCAATCGTTCCACCAGATCGGCGTGGGCGATCATCAACGGTGCATCCGCATCGTCCAGAATATGTTCCAGAGGGCGACCGAGTGCTGCAGTGTTGATTGGCACATAGACTGCGCCGATATAGTTGATCGCGAACCAGGTGGTGAGCAGATCCGGGCCGTTGCCCATAAAACAAAGCACGTGATCGCCGCGTTTTACGCCATGGGATTGCAGCGTTGCCGCGCGCTGGCGAACGCGGTCGCGGGTCGTCTTGTAATCCCACTCCGTCGACGGCCAAAAATGCACGAATGGTGCCGTGGGGCGCTCGGCTGCATATTGATCGAGAAGATATCGCAACACGGAATGGTTACGGTTGAGCGCGCGCTGGTCTGGCGTCATGTTCTGAATTCCTCCTACCCGGCCACAACTAAACCTTCAAAAGAGGGCAGTTGCAAACCTGTTTGGAATATGCAACATACTCGGTAGTATGTCAAAGCGAAAACATCTGGGAGGATGGAAATGGCCATAGTCGATATCAAGCGCGAGGGACCGATTGCGGTGGCGCGCTATGACCGTGGCGGCAAGGCCAATGCTCTCAATGAGGAATCGATCAAGGCGCTCATCCAGGCAGCGGACGAATTATCGGCGGATGACAGTGTTCAGGTCGTTATCATCGCCGGAACCGAAAGCCGCTTTTCCGGCGGCGTCGATCTGAAAGACGAGAACCTGTGGCGCACCAGTGCGGGCGCCGTTGCACGCCACACGGCCATGTCGCTCGGCGGCGTCATGTGCGATCGGTGGCGGTTGTTGCCGCAGATCACCATTGCAGCGGTTGAAGGTCCGGCAGTTGGTGGTGGCGGCATCCTGGCCTTGGCAGCAGATTTCCGCGTTATGGCGGAGGGGGGCTTCTTTCAGTTTCCGGAAGTCCGTCTGGGCATGACGCTGGGTTGGGGCGGGCTGCCCCTCCTGTCATCGCTAATCGGCCCGACGCGCGCCAAGCGGGCGCTTTTCGCTAATGACCGGATCGGCGAACAGGACGCGCTTCATATGGGTCTTTGCGACAAGATTGCCCCGGCGGGCGGTGCAGTCGAAACCGCCAAACTCTTCGCGCAGACCATCGCCGAATGTCCACCCTTGGCCTTGCGGATGACGAAAAGAGCCATTGATCAAGAACACCGCGCCAACTGGGCTGCGCCTTATGAAGCCGACCAGTTTTATCTGGCGAGACTGATTGCGGAAAGCAGCAGCCAGTCGGGCTGACACCGTTATAATTTGGGAGGAGGAAAACATGAAAATGAAATCAATGATGCTTTCGGGTGCGTTTGCCACCATGATGCTCGCAAGCCCGGCTTTGGCAGAACCGGTTCGACTAGGCGTGCTGACGGATATGTCCGGCATGAACTTCGACCTTGCCGGCGACGGTTCGGTCGTGGCCGCAAAAATGGCGGTAGAAGATTTCGGCGGAAAGCTGAATGGGGAGCCTATCGAAGTCATCGTCGGCGACCATCAGAACAAGCCGGATATCGGTTCGACGCTGGCGCGCAGCTGGATCGACGAGAAGAACGTCAAAGCCATCATCGATGTGCCGACATCGTCGGTCGCCATGGCTGTTCAGGAAATTACACGTGACAAGGACATAGCGTTTCTGGCGTCCACTGCAGGTTCCTCGGACCTGACCGGCAAAGCCTGTTCGCCAACGACGGCGCAATGGACCTGGGACACCTATTCGCTTGCCAATGGCACCGGTCGCGCCATGACGCAAGAGGGCGGCAAGAAGTGGTATTTCATTACCGTTGACTATACCTTCGGCCATGCGCTGGAACGCGATACAGCGGAAGCCGTCAAGGCAAGCGGTGGCGAAGTGGTGGGTGCGGTGCGTCATCCGCGTGAAACCACTGATTTCTCCTCCTTCCTGCTACAGGCGCAAGCATCGGGCGCTGACGTGATTGCTCTTGCGAACTCGTCAGGCGATACGATGACCGCGCTCAAGCAAGCCAGTGAATATGGCATTACTCAGGGCGGCCAGAAGATCGCAGGCATGTTGCTGTTTCTTTCCGACGTTCACAGCGTTGGTCTCGAAACTGCAAAAGGCCTGACACTGACCACCGGCTTTTACTGGGATTATGATGACCAGACCCGTGCCTGGTCGAAGCGTTTCGGCGAACGGATGAATGGCAAAATGCCGACGATGGTTCATGCAGGCGTTTATTCGTCTGTCATGAATTACCTCAAGGCGTCCGAAGCGGCAAAATCCACCAGCGGCAAGGTCGTGCTCGACAAGATGCGCACGATGGATATCAGTGACTTCTTCGCTCGCAATGCAAAGCTGCGCGCCGACGGTCGTATGGTTCACGACATGTATCTTGTTCAGGTCAAGTCGCCTGAGGAGTCCAAAGGTCCGTGGGACTATTACAAAGTTCTGCGCACCATCCCCGGTGACGAAGCATTCCGTCCGCTCGACAAGGGCGGCTGCCCGCTTGTGACGCAGTAAGAGGCTTTTTGGATGACAGCTTCGACTGGCAATGTGACGGCTCTGCGTGAAGCAGGGCCGGCGACCTCGACTTCTCTATCGCGGACCGCTGCGCGTCCTGTTTTGTCGGCGCGCGGCTTGGGCAAGTCGTTTGGCGGCTTTTATGCGGTGAAGAATGTCGATCTTGATGTGGAACATGCCCGCGTTCATGCGCTGATCGGCCCGAACGGGGCTGGCAAGACGACGGTGTTCAATCTTCTGACCAAGTTTCTGCAGCCGACAAGCGGCGAGATCACGCTTCTGGGCGAAACCATCACCAAAACCGACCCGGCCAAAGTGGCGCGGATGGGACTGGTGCGTTCGTTCCAGATTTCGGCCACCTTCCCGCATCTGACGGTTCTGGAAAACGTCAAGGTGGCGCTGCAACGCCCGAACGGTCTTGCCACGCAATTCTGGCGTTCGCTTTCCGCGCTGGACCGGCTGGATGCGAGAGCCGTCGAGCTTCTGGAGCGCGTCGGCCTTGCCGATGCCCGTCATGCACTGGCTGCCGATCTGTCCTATGGCCGCAAGCGGGCGCTCGAAATCGCCACCACGCTGGCGCTTGATCCGAAAGTGCTGCTGCTCGATGAGCCGATGGCTGGCATGGGCCATGAAGACGTTCACACCATTGCCGCCCTCATTGCCGATGTCGCGAAGGACCGCGCCGTTTTGATGGTGGAACACAATCTCAAGGTGGTGGCCGATATCGCCCACCATGTCACGGTGCTGCAACGCGGCGAGATCCTCGCCTCCGGCAGCTATGCCGACGTCTCCAAGGACGAGCGCGTGCGCACCGCCTATATGGGAACCGAACATGAATAAAGGCCAACCGCTCCTGTCCGTGCGCGGGCTGAATGCCTGGTATGGCGAAAGCCATGCCCTGCATGGCGTCGATCTCGACATCTGGCCGGGCGAAACCATCACGCTTCTGGGCCGCAACGGCGTCGGCAAGACGACAACCTTGCGCGCCATCATGGGCATCATCCGCAAGCGCACCGGCACGATCACGCTGGAGGGCAAAGACATCATGCGCGTGCCTTTGCATCGCATCGCCCATGCGGGTCTTGGCTTCGTGCCGGAAGAGCGCGGCATCTTCGCCACGCTCAGCGTGCATGAGAACCTGCTTTTGCCGCCGGTTGTCGCAAAAGGCGAGCAGAGCTTGATGTCATTGGACGAGATTTACGAGCTTTTCCCGAACCTGCATGAGCGGCGCAACAGCCCCGGCACCAAGCTGTCGGGCGGCGAACAGCAGATGCTGGCCATCGCGCGCATCCTGCGCACCGGTGTCAAGGTGCTGCTGCTGGACGAGCCGACCGAAGGTCTGGCGCCTGTCATCGTGCAGCGCATCGGCGATGTGCTGGTGGAACTGAAGAAGCGCGGCATGACCATCCTTCTGGTCGAGCAGAACTTCCGCTTTGCCGCCAAGGTCGCAGACCGCTTCTATCTGATGGATCATGGCGTGGTGACGGAGAACTTCCCAACCGCCGAACTGCCCGACCGCATGGCGGCCCTGAACGAAGCGCTGGGAGTCTGACATGACAATGATTTTTGGAATCCCCCTGCAAGCGCTTCTCGGCCAATTGCTGGTCGGTCTCATCAACGGCTCGTTCTATGCCATGCTGAGCCTTGGCCTTGCCATCATCTTCGGGCTGTTGCGCATCATCAATTTTGCCCATGGCGCGCAATATATGCTGGGCGCTTTTGTCGGTTATCTGCTGTTGAGCTGGCTTGGCATCGGCTATTGGCCAGCGCTTATTCTGGCCCCGATCATCGTCGGTCTCGGCGGCGCGATTGTCGAGCGCGTGGCGCTGTCACGGCTTTATAATCTCGATCCGCTTTACGGCCTGCTCTTCACCTTCGGCCTGGCGCTCGTGATCGAAGGCACGTTCCGCTATTATTATGGTGCTGCCGGACAGCCCTATGCGGTGCCACCGTCGCTTGCAGGCGGCAATAATCTCGGCTTCATGTTCCTGCCGAATTATCGCGCCTGGGTGGTCATGGCTTCGCTGATCATCTGCCTTGGCACCTGGCTTCTGATCGAAAAGACCAAGCTTGGCGCTTATCTGCGCGCCGCCACCGAAAACCCGACACTGGTCAAGGCCTTCGGCATCAATGTGCCGCTGCTTCTCACCTTCACCTATGCGCTGGGTGCTGGCCTTGCGGGCGTTGCCGGCATCATGGCCGCCCCGATCTATCAGGTCAGCCCGCTGATGGGTTCGAACATCATCATCGTGGTCTTTGCCGTGGTGGTTGTCGGCGGCATGGGATCGATCCTCGGCGCCATCATCACCGGCTATGTGCTGGGTCTGGCCGAAGGGCTGACCAAGGTCTTCTATCCAGAAGCCTCCAGCATCGTCATCTTCGTCATCATGGCTATCGTCCTTCTGGTGCGACCCGCCGGACTGTTCGGGAAGGAGGCCTGATATGGCTGATACCGCTCTTAAAGCAACGGCTGCAAGCAATAGCGCCACCCCGACCCGCAAACCGGCGATCAACAGCCTGTCGGCCACCATCCTCATCATCGCCATCGTCGCACTGGCCGCAGCACCCTTCGTGGTCTATCCGATCTTTCTGATGAAGATGCTGTGCTTTGCGCTGTTTGCCTCGGCGTTCAACCTGCTGCTCGGCTATACCGGCATTCTCTCGTTTGGCCACGCAGCCTTCTTCGGCGGTGCGGCCTATATCACCGCGCATACGGTGAAGGAATGGGGCGTGACGCCGGAAGTGGGCCTGATCCTCGGCATTCTTGCCGCCGCAGCGCTTGGCCTCGTCATCGGCTATCTGGCCATTCGCCGACAGGGCATCTATTCGACCATGATCACGCTTGCGCTGTCGCAGATGTTCTTCTTCTTCTGCCTGCAGGCTGCCTTCACCCATGGCGAAGACGGCTTGCAGGGCGTGCCGCGCGGATATCTGTTTGGCTTCATCGATCTCAACAATCCGATGAACATGTATTACTTCGTGCTGGCGCTGTTCGTGCTCGGCGTGTTTGCCATCTGGCGCATCATCAACTCGCCCTTCGGCATGATCCTGAAATCGGTGCGCGAGAATGAAAACCGCGCCATATCGCTCGGCTACTCCGTCAATCGCTACAAGCTGGCCGCTTTCGTGATGTCGGCTGCTCTTGCGGGCCTTGCAGGCGGTCTGAAGGCGCTCGTCTTCCAGTTTGCAACGCTGACCGATGTCGGCTGGCAGATGTCGGGCGAAGTCATCTTGATGACACTGCTTGGCGGGATCGGCACGCTGATCGGGCCCATCGTCGGCGCGGCCTTCGTCGTCGCCTTGCAGAACTATCTCGCAACGTCCGACTTCCCCGTCACAATCGTCACCGGCATCATCTTCATGGCATGCGTCATCCTCTTCCGTAAAGGTATCGTCGGAGAGTTCTATGCTTGGCTGGAGCGGAGGAAATAAGCATGAGCGAAGCGTTGCCCATCTATCGCACAAGCGTTTCGCCGGGCTGGATCGACTATAACGGCCATATGGGGGACTATGCCTATGGTATCGTCTTTTCGGATGCCGCTACTGCCTATATGGACCGAATTGGCATCGATGCTGCTTATCGTGAGGCAAATAATGCTACGCTCTACACCATGGATAGCCGTATCGGATATTTGAAAGAATGCCACGTCGATGAAATATTGAACGTGGAACTGTCTGTCTTGAATGTCGATCACAAGCGTATGCATGTTTTTATGCGGATGCTGAATGGAGACGGGGAGGAAACGGCCTTCTGCGAGCAGGTTTTGATGCATGTCAGCCGAGCGTCGGGATCGCCGCGTTCAAGCAAAATGCCTGAGTTGGTACAGGAGAAGCTATTTGCCGATCTTGAACTGTCCAAAGCCACCATCAAGCCCGATTGGATCAATCGGCGGATCGGTTTGGAAAAGCATCGTAATTGAGCTACGCCAGCGGCTGCGGTGCATGCAGACTGCTCAAGCATCACACGGCGTATACCTTGGTATATGACGTGTACCATAATGCACCTTGCAAAAGCCATGCATTTTCGTAGCTCGCGAAAGGCGCATCTGGTAAAGAGATGCCGTCGGAGCAACAAGCTCCTCAACACAGGAAAACACAATGCCAAGCGACAGTAGTCGAAAGCTGTCGCCACTGGGGTTGTTCGACGAGAGCTAATCTCATGCTCTTGCCCGGACGCTCGCAGTGGCGCGTCATGAGGTAAGAGATGAATATTGCAGCCGCAATCGCCAATTTTGGCGCGCGCTTTGGTGTGCCTATGCATTCCATTAGCCGCAGAACCGCTCGCAGCAGCGTAACCACTTATAGCCACGTGTTTGAAGCCGATGTGAACCGTGACGGAGCCATCGGGAAGGCTCCCCAGCTGACAACGATCTGGTACGTCAATCCTGAAAACGGACGCGTGGAATGTCGCTGGACAACAGACCCCAAAGAGATTGCACACTATAGGTCGTTGCCGGTGCTGGAACGTTTCGGCCTGTTGCTTGCTGCCGGGCAGCAGAACCGAACGTCAACCTGGGTGCATTGATAAGCGAAATCATTCAAACAGTGGAATTAGACCATGGACGATGACCCCAGTAGGTCCGCTCGGTTATCGCCGGTAGCGCTAATCGGGCAGGCTTTTCACAATCTCGACAGGAAAACAAACCGGACGTCGCTTCGACGGTGCGGCATGGCTTTGCACAACCCTTAGGGGGGGCATGTCAGCGCTCGTGCCGGACGTGGCGGCATGAGGATAATGACATGAATGCCATATTGAAACAGCCCGTATCTGCCGCTGCCCGCAAGGACGACAGGAAACTGTCAATGCGTGCGGTGCGCGAGGCACAAAACAGCGTTGATACGACGCTCGCAAATTTCAGGACGACCATCAACGGCCTGACTGAGACTGAAGCGAAACACCGCCTGATCAAGGACGGACCCAATCATGTAGCACATGAAAAGCGTCCGCACGCGTTGGTACAGTTTCTGCTCGCCTTCAAAAACCCGTTTATCGCCGTGTTGGTAACGCTTGCGGCTATATCGT
This sequence comes from Ochrobactrum teleogrylli, assembly GCF_037482325.1. Taxonomy (NCBI): domain Bacteria; kingdom Pseudomonadati; phylum Pseudomonadota; class Alphaproteobacteria; order Hyphomicrobiales; family Brucellaceae; genus Ochrobactrum; species Ochrobactrum teleogrylli. The sequence continues at coordinate 352,392 of NZ_JBBHKQ010000002.1, read as the reverse complement.
CCGTTACGGATATCATTCTTCCGCTGCGCAACGGCGAAGACCCGGAATATACCGGCGTGACGATTATCTTGACGATGGTGTTCCTCAGCGCATTGCTGCGTTTCTGGCAGGAATTCCGCTCCGGCAAAGCTGCGGAAGCGCTTAAGGCCATGGTGCGCACAACTGCAACAGTGTTGCGCCGTCAGGGAAGCGGAAACGCACAAAGTGTGGAAGCAAAACTGGTCGAAGTTCCCATGGCCGAACTCGTCGCAGGCGATATCGTCAAGCTTTCAGCTGGCGATATGATCCCTGCCGACGTGCGACTGCTTGAATCGCGTGATCTGTTCGTCAGTCAGGCGGCCCTGACGGGTGAAGCTCTACCGGTTGAAAAATATGACACGCTTGGCGCTGTTGCTCAAAAGTCTGCCGAGACTAAAGCAACCGTCGGTGATCAGATGGACATGCTCGATCTGCCGTCGGTCTGCTTCATGGGCACAAATGTTGTCAGCGGCACAGCGACTGCTGTCGTGGTCGCAACCGGCGCACGCACTTACTTTGGTTCGCTTGCGAAAGCGGTTGTGGGTTCGCGCGCAGAAACGGCCTTTGATCGGGGTGTTAATAGCGTGAGCTGGCTTCTGATCCGCTTCATGCTGGTAATGGTGCCGGTGGTCCTGCTGATCAACGGCTTTACCAAAGGGGACTGGCCTGACGCCTTCATGTTTGCGCTCGCTGTGGCGGTTGGTCTTACACCCGAAATGTTGCCGATGATCGTTTCGTCGAACCTCGCCAAAGGTGCTGTCGCAATGGCGCGCCGCAAAGTCGTGGTGAAGCGTCTGAATGCCATCCAGAATTTCGGGGCGATGGATGTGCTTTGTACAGACAAGACCGGCACATTGACTCAAGACAAGATCATCCTCGAACACCATCTTGATGCTAACGGCCAATGTGATCCAAGTGTATTGCGGCTGGCGTGGCTCAACAGCCACCACCAGAGCGGTGTGAAGAACCTTATGGATCAAGCCGTTATTCGCTTTGCCGAAGACAGCCCTTCAAGCACTGCTTCAGCTCGGTTCTACAAAAAAGTGGATGAACTGCCGTTCGACTTCGTTCGTCGCCGCTTGTCGGTTGTGGTTGAAGGCTTTGGTGGCGAGCATCTGTTGGTCTGTAAAGGCGCAGTGGAAGAGATGCTGGCGATCTCCACCTCAATTCGCGACGGCGATGAAATCAAGCCGCTGGATGATGTGCGCCGTAAAGCACTTGTCGAACTGGCACGCGATTACAATCGTGATGGTTTCCGTGTGCTGGTGGTCGCCACACGAGAGATCGATCCGTCTTCCACCGTGGCGCGCTATGATATCCCGGATGAGAAAGAGCTGGTGGTGCAAGGCTTCCTGACCTTCCTCGATCCGCCAAAGGAAACTGCACGTCCCGCAATTGCCGCCTTGGCCGAGCATGGCGTTGCCATCAAAGTACTCACTGGCGACAATGATGTCGTCACCACAAAGATCTGCCGTGAAGTTGGACTGGAGCCGGGCACGCCAATTCTTGGTCGAGAAATCGAGAAGATGAACGACGAAAAATTGCGCGCGACGGTTGAGGAAGCCACAGTTTTTGCAAAGCTCACGCCATTGCAAAAATCACGGGTTCTCAAAGCGTTGCAGGCAAATGGTCATACGGTTGGGTTTCTTGGCGATGGTATCAACGATGCCCCAGCGTTGCGCGATGCGGATGTGGGTATTTCGGTTGATAGTGGCACTGATATTGCGAAGGAATCTGCCGATATTATCCTTCTCGAAAAGAGCCTGATGGTGCTGGAAGAGGGTGTTCTCAAAGGGCGTGAAACATTCGGTAATATCATCAAATATCTGAATATGACCGCCAGCTCGAATTTTGGCAATGTGTTCTCCGTGCTGGTGGCGAGCGCTTTCATACCGTTCTTGCCGATGCTGGCAATCCATTTGCTGATCCAGAACCTGATGTACGACATTTCCCAGCTTTCCCTGCCATGGGATCGCATGGACAAAGAGTTTCTGGCAAGACCCCGAAAATGGGACGCCCGGAACATCGGTCGTTTCATGATTTGGGTAGGGCCGACGTCATCGATCTTCGACATCACGACTTTCGCGTTGATGTGGTATGTCTTTGCGGCGAACACGCCGGACATGCAGTCACTGTTCCAGTCGGGCTGGTTCATTGAGGGCCTGCTGTCGCAGACGCTTGTGGTGCATATGCTGCGCACGCAGAAAATACCGTTCATCCAAAGCACTGCCGCTTTGCCCGTGATGCTGATGACCGGTTTGATCATGGCGCTTGGCATTTACATTCCATTCTCGTCGCTTGGAACTATGGTCGGCTTGCAACCGCTACCCTGGGCTTACTTCCCATGGCTGCTCGCAACGCTGTTCGCCTACTGTGTTGTCGCCCAAGGCATGAAGAGTCTCTACATTCGTCGCTTTGGTCAGTGGTTCTGATGTGACGCTGTCGGTGCCTCGCAGCGTCACATCGAAGGAAGTGGCCAGCAGCTATGCTGCTGGTCACTTTTTCATAGAAGCCGCTGTGTTGGGCCGAACGCATGCCGGATCTTGCGAAGTATCATGGTAGATCAAACCAAAGGATTGGAGCTATAAGATCGGATGAAGTGCCAAACTGAACACCAGAGAGGAGCCGTTGAATGCGAATGAAAGGCCTCCGCCGCATGTCTCCGCAGGACATTGCGGCATCTCTGGTACTCGCCATTTTCTGCGCCACCATTTTCGTATTCGACACAGTCACCGATTACGCGATAGCCGCCGCTGTTTTCTATACAGCTATTGTACTGGTTTCGGCCAGATTGTTCTCGCACCACACAGTGATTGGTGTCGCCGCTGGCTGCATCGTCTTGACTGTTGTAAGCTTTGGCCTGACGCGCTCGGGCTCTTATAATGTTGGTTTCATCAACACATTGATCAGCATTGTGGCCATCGGGTGCACAGCATATCTAGGCCTGAAACTGGTCGATGCGGAAGCAGAAGCCCACGAGACGCGGGAACGCTTGTGGCGACTTGCACGATTGACCACACTTGGTCAGCTGACCGGCTCCATTACCCATGAAGTCAGCCAGCCACTGGTTGCAATCGAAACCAGTGCGGGCGCCGGCCACCGTTGGCTGTCACAAACTCCGCCAAACGTGGCGCGTGCTCTATCAACGTTTGAGCGGATATCTGCGGATTCTCATCGTGCGAGTGAAATCCTTGATCGTGTTCGCCGCTTGTCCAAAGGCGAAAAGCCAAAGATCGGGCGCTTTGATTTCAACATGGCTATCCGTGAAATGGCCGATCTGGCCGCAGCAGAGCTTCACCGAAATGGGATACGCCTTCAACTTGACTTGGCGAGCGATCTACCGTCCGCTTGGGCAGATCGGGTGCAAATACAGCAGGTCATCGGCAACCTGATCCTCAATGCCCTTGAAGCAATGGCGGGGACGGATAGTGACGATCGGTTTCTCCTGATAAAATCCCAGTTCGGCGTAAATGCCAGCTTGCGGTTTACGATAGCTGATACGGGATCAGGTCTCACGAATGCAACGCGAGAACACCTTTTTGATGCGTTCTGGACCACGAAAGACGGCGGCTTCGGGTTGGGACTGACGATTAGTCGCACTATCATAGAGGCCAATGGTGGTCGTATCTGGACCGATGCCCAAGGTGCATTGGGTGCCGGGTCGAATGGCGTGACGTTTCTGCTGGAAGTGCCAGCGGTCAGGATGGGCGAGCAATGACGGCTACACACGAGAACGCAGCGGTCGTTTACATTATCGATGACGATCTCTCGGTTCGGCGCGCCTTGGAAGATTTATTTGCTTCCATCGATATGAAGGTGATCAGCTTTGAATCTGTGCGGAGTTTCCTTGATTTCGAACGCCAGTCCGGCCCGTCCTGCATGATACTTGATGTGCGAATGCCGGAGCAGACAGGTACGGATTTTTTCGCCCAGATGACAGGCCTCGGTATTCGCATTCCGGTTATCTTCATTACCGGTCACGGCGATATCACCATGGGCGTCAATGCCATCAGAAACGGGGCTGTTGATTTTCTGCCGAAGCCATTTCGTGATCACGATCTGTTGGATGCTGTCTATCGGGCCATCGACGGCGATAGGAAACGTTTGCAGGACGAACAAGCGCGTTCTGAGATTCACGACCGTTGGCTGAGCCTGACAGCGGGCGAACGCGATGTGTTCACGCTCGTTGTCCAAGGTCTATTGAACAAGCAGATAGCCGCTCAACTCGAGGTGAAGGAAATCACCGTGAAGGTGCGTCGTGCGCATGTCATGCAGAAGATGCAGGCAGGATCGCTGGCCGATCTGGTGCGTATGTCCGCTCTGATCGAAACCTAGCAAAACGTAGTTCGCTACACACACAGAAAATGTGCTGTTTGTTACTGTAACAAACTTCATTTTCCGTGCGTTTAAGATACCCTTTTCGATATGAAATGGGGAAACTTGCGATGTCGATCTTCACGCGTACAGGTCTTGGACTGCTGTTGTCCTTCGTTTTGATGAATGGCGTTGCAGCGCAAGAGCATCAGTCGGTAAACGACGCCAATAATCCCCTGACACCGAAGATTACCGTCAACTTCCATAACTATTATGTGCCGGAAATATATGGATTATCCGGTCGGCGGTCCAATCAGTTTCTCCTGCGTGGACTGGTGCCAGCGGAGATAGTCGGTTTGCCGCAATTGTTACGGTATACGCTACCCATCGCCACAGCGCCGGAGTTTCCCGACGGATATGTGACGGGATTGGGCGATTTGACGCTAATGGACATTTTCATTCTCCCCAAGCATGGAGACATCACATTCGGTGCGGGGCCGATATTGGTTATCCCAACCGCGACGGATGACGCACTTGGCAGCGGAAAATGGCAGGTCGGGGCGTCGGGCGTGATCGTTGCGCCGCAAAGTTGGGGTCTTTTGGGCGGCCTGGTGACCTATCAAACATCGTTCGCAGGGCATGGCGACCGGGATAGGGTAAGTTTGGCAACCGTCGAGCCGATCATCAATTACAATCTGAAGGATGGCTGGTATCTTCGCTCGACTGCAACATGGAACTTCAATCTTGAGGACAATGAAGGGTATATTCCGGTCGGTTTGGGTATCGGTAAAGTTTTCGAGCTTGATAAAGGCATTACCATGAATGCGTTTATCGAGCCGCAATATACGGCTTGGCATCAAGGCGACGGCGCGCCGAAATGGCAGATATTTGCGGGCGTCAATTTTCAGTTTCCTGTTAAAAAATAATAGTGCCTCGTCGCGGCTTTTGTGCGGCGCGTTTGACCGGATCAAAACTTGTTTGAGGCAAATTGCTGTCTCAGCCATTTGGCGGCGGGTCCGTGCGGGCGGAGCTTGTTCCAGACCAGTTCGAGCGCCACGGGATGGGCGCCTCCGTCGAATTGCAGTTTTGGGATGACAAGTTCATCCGCCAATGGTGAATCCCGCAATATATGTTCCGGGATATAAGCCCAACCGATGCCTTGTTTCAAAATTTGCAGAATGACCCAGTGGCTTTCCACCCACCAGACCTCGGCGGCCACGCGAAGCCTGTGTTTTTCGTCCTCGTCACTGCGTTTGCGAACCATGATCTGCCGGTGCGTCCGCAGGTCTTCCCAATTCACGGGGCTGCTCGCAAGGGGATGGTTTTTCCCGCAGACAAGCACAAGCGGCACCCAGCCAATGGTCTGGAACCCGAGTTCGGGCTGTATCTGATCCAGCCGCCACATGACGCCAAGATCAACCTTGCCGTTTTTAAGCAGCCCGGCGATCACGGATGAATGCGGAAACTGCAATTCGAGTTCGACATGGGGATAGTGCTCTGCAAACGCGGCGAAAAGGGCGGCGACCGCCGGTTCGGGATAGAGTTCATCCAGAGCAACCACAAGGCGGGACTCGACATGCTCATCGAAGTTTCGTGCGACTGAAATGAGATGTTCACGCCGATCCAGCATCAGACGCGCTTCGGGCAACAGCCTCGCGCCTGCTTCGGTCAGTGCCGGACTGCGCGTCGCTCGGCTGAAAAGTTTGACGTTAAGATCGTCTTCCAGAGAGGAGATCAACACACTGACGGCTGACTGCGCTTTGCGCAGATGGCGGGCCGCAGCCGAAAACGATCCGTGTTCAGCAGCGGCAACAAACGCTTCCAGTTGGTCCAGCTCGACATTCATCTATCGCAAATCCAGATAGTATCTAACTTTTAAAATCCATAATAATAGATAGAAAGGGCGCACCAATATCAAGGAATAAATAAGTGCGTAGTTTTGCAGATCGTGTTCGCCATGCGGCGATGTTTGAAATTATTGGACTGGCAATCTTCATTCCATGCTCGGCGATTATTTTTGATAAGCCGGTGGATGCGATGGGTGTCATCGGCGTCATATCCGCCACTACCGCGACTATCTGGAATTTTCTTTTCAATCTTGGATTTGATCGGGCTTCGCTGCGACTGAGGGGAACGGTGCATAAAACTATGCCCATCCGCGTTGCACATGCCATCTTGTTCGAAGCGGGTCTGATTGTGCTGCTGATACCGTTTATTGCCTGGTATCTGGGCATTTCGATCATCGCCGCGCTGATGATGGACGTGGTGATCGTGCTTTTCTATCTGGCTTATGCCTTTGTTTTCAATATCGCTTATGACTGGCTGTTTCCAATTTCGTCACAGCTTCCGGAGAAAAGTGCCGCTTAAAACTTTGCGGTGAGGCACTATTCTGCCTCACTGCATTCTATGACGTCAAACTGGCAAACGGTGACGCACCAAAGTTGTCCAATAAGAGCAACCCCAGGCAATGACATCGTCGTTGAAGTCATATTTGGGGTGATGGAGATTGGCGCTTGGGCCGTTGCCGATATTGATCATCGCGCCCGGAACTTCGTTTAGCATGAACGCGAAGTCTTCGCCGCCAAGTGTGGCCGGCATGTCGCGCGTGACACGATCAGCGCCAGAGACGGCTTCGGCAGCAATGGCTGCAAGTTCGGTTTCGTGCTCGTGATTGACGGTCACGGGATAGTTGCGCTGATAGTCGAGCGTTGCCGTTGCTCCGAAAGCATCGGCAATGCCCTGCACTGCACGGGTCAGTTTTCCCTCGATGTGATTACGCACGTCCTCGCGAAGTGTGCGAACCGTGCCGGTCAACCGGATTTTCTGCGGAATGACGTTGAATGCATCGCCTCCCTGAATAGTCGTGATCGAAATCACGGCAGAATCCAGCGGATCGATGGTGCGCGCTGTCAGGGTCTGGATTGCCTGAATGAGAGCGGCTGTCACCGGGATTGGGTCGATGGTCTGATGCGGTGAGGCCGCATGTCCGCCAACACCTTCAATGGTGATGTCTAGAACGTCGACTGATCCCATGATCGGGCCGGAATTGATGATGAAATGCCCGACCGCAAGGTTTGGACGGTTGTGCATGCCATAAACTTCGTTGACCGGCCAGCGCTTGAATAGGCCGTCATCGATCATCGCCTTGGCGCCAGCGCCGCCTTCTTCGGCAGGCTGGAAGATCACGATAACCGTGCCGTCGAAAGCGCGACTTTGTGCCAGTTCGCGGGCCGCACCGAGAAGCATCGTCGTGTGGCCGTCATGACCGCAGGCGTGCATTTTGCCTGGCACTTTCGAAGACCATTCCGCGCCGGTTTCTTCCAGGATCGGCAGCGCATCCATGTCCGCGCGCAAGGCAATGGCACGGCCAGACTTGTTGCTCTGACCGCGTATGACGCCGACAACGCCAGTGCGCCCGATGCCGGTTGCGACCTCATCGACGCCAGCCGCACGCAGTGCATCGGCAACCTTGTCTGCCGTCCGGTTTACATCGTAAAGCAGCTCCGGGTTTTCGTGCAGGTCACGACGAAATGCGACGAGTTCATCGAGCTGGTTCGACGTCCAGTTTTCAACCGGCATATCAGGCTTCCTTCGTATTTTCTTCGGTGGCGTCGAGACGATAGCGAAAATCGCAGTGGCTCGCGCCCTTCATGATGGTCTGCGTGCGTTCCAGCTTCATTGCGGGATTATAGCCGATGCAAAAATCGCCATCGCGATTGCAGGAAAGCAGATGCCCGATATGGCCAAGGCCCATCTCGCGGTACATTTCCGAATAACGGCAGCGCGTGACATTGAAATCGAAATGGTTTTCGCCCTGCGAAATCACGTCGATTTCCAGCGCGTTTTCCTTCGTCCACAGCGGCTGGATGTCGGCAAAATCCTGGATCGTTGGCGTGCGGCCCAGTTCTTCTGCAAAGCTTTTGCCCTGTTCAATTGCCGAACGGCTGACAGCTTCGCCAACTACAGCTTGGGCTTCTTCGTCACCGGAACGTTCGCGCAGCACATCATAGATGTTCTTAATGACCATCGCCTCAATGCGGCGGCGTTCGAGAATTGGCATTTGATTCATGGACCTGACCTTTCACATGAATAAGCTGATTTAGAGATTGGGTTCGGTGAGATCCTTGCGCCGAAGCCAGGCGAGATAGAAAGGCGCGATTTTCCGCGCGACTTTGTGAAAAGGCAATGGCGCGGCCTCTGAAACGGGCAGCGCAAGCTCCTGCACCGATTCTCCATCGAGCGCACGCGCGAATTCGCGACCAAGTGATGTGCCAAGCGCGACGCCACGTCCGTTGCAGCCGATCCAAGCCCAGCCATTGGTGCCAAGCTGATGAATGCGTGGGAAACGATCCCACGTCATGCCGATAAAGCCGCTCCACACATGGGTGATTTCCGGCTCCCCGAGGGCGGGGAAAGCTTCCGCCATGCCGCGCGCAGTCTTGCGCTTTACGCGCTCGGCGACATCGTAGTCACCCATCACAATGCCGCCGGTGATCAGCCGGTTGCGTGCATCGTAGCGGAAGAAGCGCAGGTCGCCACGCGTATCGGAAACCGCCTGCCGTCCGGGCAGAATTGTCGCGCGCAGATTGTCGCTGACGGGTGCCGTCGCCATCTGCCATGAGAGTACTGGCACGATCGTGCGGGCGAGGCGCGGGGCAAGCCTTTCGCGAAGCTCGCCCGTATAAGCATTGGTCGCGAGCAAAAAGCCTTTGGCGCGAACTGTGGCGTTGTCGGTGCGCACTTCCCAATAATCGCCCACCTGCCGATAGGATGTAACCGGGCTTTGCTCGTGAATGATTGCGCCATGGCGCTCCGCAGCCGCTGCTAGCCCGCGCGCGAAAGCCAGCGGATTGATATGACCGCCGGTCGGGTTGAACATACCGCCATACCAGAAATCGCTCCCCAACAGCCGCGATGTGGCGGCGCGGTCGAAAAACTCTGCCGGGAAGCCGAAGCGTTTCCATGCATCCACACGGGTTTGCGACAGCTTCACCCGACCCGGCGAATGGGCAGGCTGAAACCAGCCGTTCTGCTCGGCCTCGGCCTCAATGTTTTCGTCGCGCACGATGGAGAAAAGAATGTCGGCACTATTGCCGATCAGTCTGGCAAAGCGCTCGCCCGAAGCGCCATAGCGTTTGGCGATTGCGTCGGGTTCCGCCGAAGTCATGGTCGGGATGACCTGACCATTGTTGCGACCCGAAGCACCCCAGCCGACCGCATTGCCTTCCAGCAGGATAACGCGCTTGCCCCGTTTTGCGAGATGAAGTGCTGCCGACAGACCCGTGAAACCACCGCCGACGATAACAACATCGGCTTCGGCATCGCTCGTTAACGGCTTCGCCGGTGTGCGGGGAGGCGCAGTGGCGGCCCATATGGAGGGTGGGAATTCTACTTTTTGCATGGCTTCAAGCATTCTCAAAACGAGGTGGCGTCCAGTTCTTGCCGGGGATTGAGGCAAGCAGACGCTGTGTATATTCGTGGCGCGGATTGGCGAAGACTTCAGCCGTCGGGCCGGTTTCGGCAATCTCGCCTTTGGACATCACGATGATGCGGTCGCAAAGCTGGGCTGCGACGCGCAAATCATGCGTCACGAAAAGCAGCGACAGGTTCAGCCTTTCACGCAGGTCGGCCAGAAGGCGCAGAACCTGCGCCTGTACCGAAACATCGAGCGCAGAGACAGGTTCATCTGCGACGATGATGCGCGGCTCCAAAGCGAGCGCACGGGCAATGCCGATGCGCTGGCGCTGCCCGCCTGAAAACTCGTGCGGAAAACGGTCGGCAGCAGCGGGCGAAAGCTCGACCAGTTCCAGCAACTCACGGGCCTTTGCGTGCGCCTCAGCCTTCGGTACACCATGGACAATGGGGCCTTGTGCGATCAGGTCCACGACACGGCGGCGCGGATTGAGCGAGGCCATCGGGTCCTGAAAGACCATCTGGATATGCTTCCGCATGGCGCGCACTTCACGCGGGCTTGCGCTCAGAAAATCCTTGCCGTTCACATCGACCGTGCCGCTGTCTGCTTCCAGCAGGCGCGTGACGATGCGCGAAACGGTCGTCTTGCCCGAACCGCTTTCGCCGACGACGCCCAGCGTTTCGCCTTGGCGCAATTCGAACGAAAGGTCCTTTACGGCGGGCACGGCACTGCGTTTGCCGGTCAGCAATCCGCCACGCGCCTTGAAGGTTTTGCGTAAAGCGCTCGCCTTGAGAATGATCGGTTGGGCTTCAACTGACGGCTTTGGTTCGGGCGGAGTGAGTGCGGGAACCGATGCGATCAGCGCCTTCGTGTAAGCATGCTGGGGATGGTTCAACACTTCGTTTGCAGGGCCTTGTTCGACCAGTTCGCCGAGCCGTAACACGGCGACGCGGTCGGCGATTTCTGCCACCACGCCAAAATCATGCGTGATGAAGAGAATGCCCGTGTCATGCTCGCGTTGCAGATCGCGGATCAGCTTCAGAATTTGCGCCTGCGTGGTCACGTCGAGCGCCGTGGTCGGTTCATCGGCGATGATAAGACGTGGTTTCAGGATCAGCGCCATGGCGATCATGACGCGCTGGCGCTGTCCACCGGAAATCTGAGGCGGATAGGCGTTATAAGCGGATTCCGGATCGGGAATTTTCACCTCTGCCAGCATGCCCAGCACGGCGGCACGGCGTTCCTTGCGGCCCAGTTTGGTGTGCAGACGCAGCACTTCATCGATCTGCCAGCCGACTGTTTTCTGCGGGTTGAGCGCTGTCATCGGCTCCTGAAAGATCATTCCGATGCGGTCGCCGCGCAGCTTTTTCATGTCAGCTTCGCTGAGCGAATAAAGGTCAGTGCCTTCAAGCTTGATCGTGCCATGCGTCACGCGCACATGCGGTTCCGGCAAAAGGCGCATGATCGCGCCTGCCGAAAGCGATTTGCCGGAACCGCTTTCGCCAACAAGGCAGACGATTTCACCGGGATTGATGGTCAGTGTTAGGTCCTGCAAGGCAAAAGGACGGTCGGCGCCCTTCGGCAGCGCGATTTGCAGGTTGCTGATTTCGAGAACGGGTGCGGCGGTCATTATTTCTTCTGCCTCGGATTAAGCGCGTCGTTCAGGCCTTCGCCAAGCAGACTGAAGGAAAGAACGGTGAGCAGAATGGCGATGCCGGGAATGACCGAGCAGAACCAGTCGGTGCGGAGCACGGCGCGGCCCTGGCCGATCATGTTGCCCCAGCTGGCATAATTAGGATCACCGAGACCGAGGAAGGCGAGCGCGCTTTCCATCAGGATGGACGTGGCCATAACGACAGATGCGAACACGATCACCGGCGGCAAAGCGTTTGGCAGTATTTCGCGGAAGATGATCGACATATTGCCGACGCCCAGATTGCGCGCCGCGTCGATGAATTCGCGCTGGCGCAACGCCAGAAATTCGGCGCGCACCATGCGTGCAGGCGCGGTCCATGAGACAATGCCGATGCAGATGATGATGTTTTCGATGGACGAGCCGAAGATCGCCACCAGCGCCAGAAGCAGCACGAAGCTCGGCACGGTTTGAAAGGCTTCGGTGATGCGCATCAGCACATCATCCACCCAGCCGCCATAGTAGCCCGCGAGTGCACCGATGACGATGCCGATGATGATCGAGATCAGGGTCGCGACCACGCCGATCAGAAGCGAGATACGCGCGCCGTGAAAGATGCCAGCCATGATGTCACGCCCGAGCTGATCGGTGCCGAGCGGCGTGGCCGCATTGAGAAATGGCCAGACAAGCGGCTCGCCAGCGCGGCGCAGCGGGTCGCCGGGCGCAATGACATCGGCCAACAGGGCGATCAGAACCACGGCGATGAAAAGAACAAGGCCCAGCACGGCAGCGCGGTTGCGGCTGAAGCGCTGCCACAGAACTTTCGTGCGGGAGACCTGTGGGCGGGTGAGGGAAAGGTCCTGGGATGTCATGACAATTCGATCCTGGAATCAAGCCGCGCATAGATGAGATCAGTGATGAAATTGACGATCACCACCAGCACCGAGCAGAGAAAGATGATACCCATCAGCGTGTTGAGGTCGCGCTTGATCACCGAGGTATAGGCAAGCTGGCCAAGGCCGGGCAGCGAGAAGATCGTTTCGATCACAACCGAGCCGCCGAGCACGGTGGAAAACTGAAGACCGAGCAGTGTCACGACGGGTAGAAAAGCGTTGCGCATGATGTGATGGAACATCAGCCTTGCGCCGCTGGCGCCTTTGGCGCGGGCGGTTCGGACATAATCGAGATCGGCGACTTCCAGCACACTCGTGCGCATCAGGCGCATATAGAAGGCAAGATAGATCAGCGAAAGCGCCGTCGTCGGCATGACGAGGTGCACTGCAATATCCCAGACATTCTTCCAGCCGGTGTAAAAACCGCCAAGCGTCTTGTAACCGCCAACGGGCAGCCAGCCCAGCTTGACGGAAAAGATGAACATCAGGATGAGGCTGAGAAAGAAGCTCGGCATGGCGTAGAAGACAAGACCGAGCGTCGAGATGACATTGTCGGTCAGCGAATAAGCCTTGCGCGCAGCAAAGGCACCAAGCGTGATGCCGAAAATGAACGCTACGGAAAGCGAAGAAATCATCAGCAGGAGCGTCGGCACGAGCCGCGCCATCAGCACGTCCAACACGGGCAGTTCATAGACATAGGACCAGCCGAAATCGAACCGAGCCAGCTTGGTCATGTAAATCCACAGCTGCACCCAGACCGGTTGGTCCAGACCGTATTCCGTGCGCAGATTGGCGACGAATTGCGGGTCTGCACCGCCCATGTCACCGACAAGCGCGTCAACCGTGTCGCCAGGCGCAAGCTTGATGAGCAGAAACGCCCCGATCATGATGAGAAGGATGACGGGAACCGCCTGCAAGATGCGACGCAGCGCAAAGGTCAGGATTGGGGGCAGGGACATTGCGGATTATCCTGCAAGATATTCATAGTCAGCATTCTAAAACTGGTGAACCGCTGCCGGGTGACCGGCAGCGGTTGGCATTGCTTATTGGTCGATCCAGAGATCGTACCAGCTTGAAGAATCCCACCGTGGTGTATTGTGGTGGTTTTTGAGAACCTTGTTGGTCACGCCGACGAACGGATGTTCGATGGCGAAGATGACCGGCAGGTCTTTCATCTCAAGCTGCTGGATCTGGTGATAGAGATCGGCGCGCTTGGCCGGGTCGAGCTCGCTTGCGGCCTTGTCGATCAGGCTGTCCATTTCGTCAGACTTATAGTCGAACTGGTTGGACCATGCCGTGCCGACCGGAGCGCCGGAGCGCAGCCAGACGGTGGTGGAAACAGCCGGATCGGACCGGAACTGGTGCCAGCCGCTTGCCGTGTCGAAGTCGTGATCACGATAGACGCCGTTCAGGAAGCCCGGTGCGTCATTGGTGAGGATTTCAACGTCGATGCCGACTTCCTTCATGGCTTGCGCATAATACTCAGCCCAGAGCTGCGTATACTCGCCCCATGGCGCCGGACGATGGCGCAGCTTGAAGCGAATGCCGTTTTCTTTGACGGGATATCCAGCCTCGTCGAGCAGCTTCTTGGCCTTTTCCACGTCATATGGATAGGTCTGGACCTGATCGGTATAATTTGCGCCGCCAGCGCTCGGGATCGGACCGCGACCCGGCTTGGCATAACCGCGCATGATCGTCTTGATTGCAAAGTCGATGTCGAGCGCGTGATAGATCGCCTGACGAACCTTCAGATTGGCAAGGATCGGGTTGCGCAGGTTGAACTCGATGGTCGAATGGGCAACGTTGTTTTCGAAACCCTTGGTGCCTGTGTCGAAGCGGCCATCCTTCTGGAGGCGCTCGGTGTCCGACATGGAAATGCCGTTGAAGGCGGTTTCCATCATTTCGCCAGCCTCAAGCGCTGCCGCTGCCGCTGCCTTGTCCGGCATGAAGCGCCAGATGATGCGGTCGAGGTAAGGATATTCCTTGCCGCGCCAGTAATCATCATTGCGCTCGGCGATGATGTGCTGGCCGCGCTCATATTCGACAAACTTGAACGGACCCGTGCCGACCGGCGCGGAGTTGTACTTGTTCTTCAGGATGTCGGTGGCTTCATAAAGATGCTTCGGCACCGGATGGCCGAGATCAGGCATAGCGGCGACCAGCAATTCCAGCGGCATCGGCTTGGAATAGCGGAACACGGCGGTATGCGGATCGGTGCAATCCACAGCTTCGAGATTGGCCTGAAGCGTGGTCGAATAGTTAAGCAGCTTCTTCCAGAGGTTCATTGCGCTGAACGAAACGTCATCGCAGGTGAATGGCTGGCCGTCGTGCCAGCGCACATTTTCGCGCAGCTTGAAGGTGATGGCCTTGCCGTCTTCCGATGAAGACCAGCTCGTTGCCAGAACCGGCACGTAGCCCTCGTAAGTGCGGTCGATTAGCGGCTCCATGATGCGACCGGTGATCTGGTATACGCCGGTCGAGGCGCGCAGCGCAGGGTTGAGTACGCCCTGCTCGGTATTCATATGGACAATGACCGTACCGCCGCGCTTCACTTCTTCAGCGTTGGACGACGCCGTAGCAAGTGAAAAGGCTGCGAGAAACAGGCCAAGGCCAGCTTTTCTGATATGCATTCTATGTTCCCCTGAAGGACGTTGAGGAGGGCTTTCCGGCCTCTTTTCCCGCACGTCCCGATATTGTTCAAGCCCCTGAAACTGCTCTTTAAAGCAGCGTTCAATGGCCTTTTCCTTATGCAAGCACCGTTATGCTAGAATCCGCTATGATTTTGTCAAGATAAACTAATTTGTGCGATAAAATTAGTATAATTTCTCGATAACCATGCGTTAATAAATGTCGATTTTCTATCTTGGAGTTTGTTGATGAGCCAGATTTCTCCCGAACAGAGTGAAAATGCGGGCAAAACCAAGCCCGGAGCGGTCTGGGTCACCGGCGCCGGTTCGGGCATCGGCGCTGCAATGGCACGCCGTTTCGCAAGCGAGGGTTGGCCGGTGGCCCTGACAGGCCGGAAGGCGGAAGCGCTGGCCATCATCGCGGATGAAATTACTTCTGCAGGCGGCGAGGCCCGGATATTCCCGGCTGATGTGCTCGACCGCAAGGCGATGACAGATGTCGCTGAAGCGATCGTCGAATGGACCGGGCGTCTCGATGTTGTCTGCAACAATGCTGGGCTTAACATTCCGCGCCGCAGCTGGTCGGATATCGATTTCGATTCATGGGATGATGTCATCGACATCAATATCAAGGGCGCGATCAACGTGATAGCAGCCGCGCTTGCACCAATGCGGGCGCAGGGTGGCGGCCTGATGATCCATACATCTTCCTGGGCGGGGCGTTTTTCGTCGCCCGCTGGCGGCGTACCCTATGGCGCCTCCAAACACGCGCTCAACGATCTCAGTGCGAGCCTGAACGCGCAAGAGGGACAAAACGGTATTCGTTCCACGGTGCTTTGTCCCGGTGAGGTGGCGACGCCGCTTTTGGCGCGCCGTCCGGGTTTCGATCTCGCGCGCATGGATGACGTCATTCAGCCGGAGGATATGGCGGAAACCGCGCTCTATGTCGCCAGAATGAATCCGAAGGTCACAATTCATGAGATTGTGCTGGCGCCGACAAAGAAATAAGCCTCCATCCACTAGCATCTGATTTTATCAAAAAAGGAAACTCCACATGTCTCACCCGGTAAAAGGCGTCGACCACGTTTTTCTGCTGGTTAATGATCTGGAGAAAAGTGCCGAGCAATACCGTCGCTTCGGATTCGCGCTGAGCCCGCGCGGACTGCACAGCAAGGAAAAAGGCACCGGCAATTACACGATCATGTTTCCGGAAGATTACTTCGAGCTTCTAGGCATTGTTGCCGAAACCCCGGGCAATCAGCACCAGCGCCAGAAACTTGCGGCGCTAGGTGAAGGACTGCATGCCATCGCCTGCCGGATCGACAATGCACGCGAGGCAAAGGCGGAGCTAGCAGCCCTCGATATAGCGACGGGCGGAGTTGGCGCATTCCAGCGCCCGGTGCAGCTGCCGGGCGGCGGCGAGGGCGTCGCAGCGTTTGAAACAGTCTCTTTTGCCGACAGCGAAGTTCCGCAGGGCATGGTTTTTATGTGTCAGCACAAGACCCGCGAAACGGTCTGGCTGCCGGAGCTGATCGAACATGAAAATGGTGCTATCGGTCTCTCGGCTATCGTCATCATTGCTGCCGATCCTGCAACGTCTGCTAAAGGTTTTGCCCGTCTGTTCAAGGCCGGGGAAGCGGTTGAGCACGATGGCGGATGGAAGGTTCTGACCGGGCCGAACTCGGCCGATCTACTGGTTCTGGATCGCGAGAAAGCGTCGTCGCTTTACCCGAATGTCGATTTGGACAAAACGCCTGCCAGTGCTTTTGCAACCTTGCGCATTCGCGTGAGATCACTGGATAAAGCGCGTGCTGCACTGACCGCACATGGCGTGTCCTTTGCGTCAACGGCGGCAGGCGTGGCCGTTTTGCCCGAGAACGCCAGCGGCACAATTCTGGAGTTTTCAGAACAGTAGGCGTTGTGCCCCGTAAAGGACTCAAGGCGCGGTTGCCATAAACCGCGCCTCCAAGGCATGGATCGAAACGATCCAGTCGCGCAATTGAAATGATTGCGTTGGTAACTTTCAGTTGGCTATTTTTTACGCAAATGCTCGATAACATTGCATTTTTGTATGTCGGATCTTTTTCTGTAGCGTCGTTTCAGGCGCTTGTTGTCTGAAAAGAAGGTTGCCCCTGCTTTTCGCGCACAATTAATGCTTAATACTTATTCAAATTGATCAAAAATTATTCTAGAGAGTGATCATTATGAGATTACATACCGACTCTGGAGATGAAATTTTGGTCAACGTCCATGAAAAGCTCGAGCCCATTCTCGAAGATGTCCTCCATCGCAACGCGGGTGAAATTGAATTTCACCAGGCCGTGCGAGAGGTTTTGGAAAGTGTTGGGCGCGTCATTGCGAAACGACCATATTATGCCGACAATGCCCTGATCGAACGCATTTGCGAGCCGGAACGGCAGATTATTTTCCGCGTGCCGTGGGTTGATGATCAGGGTCGCGTACAGATCAATCGCGGTTTCCGCGTGCAGTTCAATTCGGCGCTTGGGCCTTACAAGGGCGGGATTCGCTTCCATCCTTCGGTCAATGTCGGCATCATCAAGTTCCTCGGCTTCGAACAGACGTTTAAAAATGCGCTGACCGGCATGCCGATTGGTGGCGGCAAGGGCGGCTCGGATTTCAACCCGCGTGGCCGTTCTGACGCTGAAATCATGCGCTTCTGCCAGTCCTTCATGACCGAACTTCATCGTCATATCGGCGAATATGTGGACGTTCCAGCGGGTGACATCGGCGTTGGTGGGCGCGAGATCGGCTATATGTTCGGTCAGTACAAGCGACTGACCAATCGCTATGAAGCTGGCGTATTGACCGGCAAGGCGCTGTTCTACGGCGGTTCCAGGGCGCGCAAGGAAGCAACCGGTTATGGTGCGACCTATTTCGTGCAGCGCATGCTCCAGGCCCGCAAGCAGGATTTCGATGGCAAGCGCGTTGTGGTTTCCGGTTCTGGCAATGTTGCCATCTACACGATGGAAAAGGTGATCGAGTTCGGCGGCAAAGTGGTCGCCTGCTCCGATTCCAATGGTTATATCGTTGACGAGAACGGTATCGATCTTGATCTCGTCAAGGAAATCAAGGAAGTGCGTCGCGAACGTATTTCCGAATATGCACGCCAGAAGGGCCAGTCCGTCCATTACATTGAGGGCGGCTCGATCTGGGATGTTCCCTGCGATGTGGCCATGCCGTCGGCAACGCAGAACGAGTTGACCGGCAAGGATGCCAAGACGCTTGTGAAGAATGGCGTTATCGCTGTCGGTGAAGGCGCTAACATGCCCTCCACGCCTGAAGCGGTGAAGATTTTCCAGGATGCGAAAGTGCTGTTCGCGCCCGGCAAGGCTGCCAATGCGGGCGGTGTGGCGACTTCGGCGCTTGAAATGCAGCAGAACGCATCGCGCGATAGCTGGACCTTCGAGCAGACGGAAGCGCGTCTGGCTGAAATCATGCGCAATATCCACGATCTTTGTGCGGAAACCGCCGAGGAATATGGCACGCCGGGCGATTATGTCCTCGGTGCCAATGTCGCCGGTTTTGTGCGGGTGGCAGAAGCCATGGATGCTCTGGGCATTATCTGATTGAACAGGAGGGCGGGACCATAGGGCTCCGCCTTCAACTTTTCTACGCGGCTCATTATAGAATGACATTTGCTTCGGTATGAGCTTGCGCTACCATTATTTCCCATCAGAGTTGTTGCTACCATTAGCCAGCTTCCATTTTTGGAAGATGGATTGCCGCGATTCTCGGCAGTTTCGGCGAACCGTCGACGGGTTCGTCATTTTGCTCAAATTGCTCCCACAAATTTTGCAAAATCCACGGCTTGAACGGTTGATCCATCAATGGAACTCTGCTCAATAGTTCTATGAAAGCGGTGACTTAGGGAGGGGATCGCTGAATGTCTGTAATGCCCGAATTGCGTGCTGATACCATAATTTATAACGGCACGATCTGGTGTGGATACGAAGAGGGCACAGTCGAAGCCCTGGCAATCTGGCAAGGCAAGGTGCTTGCCACCGGCACTAAAGATCAGGTCTGGGGCCTCAAGGGCGACAAGACGCAGTTGATCGATCTGGAAGGGCGTTTCGCCACACCGGGACTAAACGATTCTCATCTTCATCTGATATCGGTCGGGCTGACGCTCAAATGGATTGATGCAACGGCTGATGCCGCGCCTACGCTGGAAAGTCTTCTGAATGCAATCCGCGAAACGGCGGCTTCTGTTCCTCCGGGCACCTGGATCAAGGCGCGCGGCTACGACCAGACCAAGCTGGATATTGGTCGTCATCCGCATAAATCGGAACTTGATGCGGTTGCGCCAGACCATCCCGTGATGCTCGTGCGCGCCTGCGGTCACGTTTCGATCTTCAACTCGAAGGCCTTCGAACTTGCAGGGATCGATGAAAATTCTCCGGTTCCCGACGGCGGCTTGATCGAGCAGCGGAACGGCGTGCTGACCGGCATGGTTGCCGAAAACGCGCAAGGCGCGGTTCGCAAGGCCATCCCGACCGCGACGACAGAGGAAATGATCGAAGCTATTGAAGCAGCAGGCAATCTGCTGCTTTCTTACGGCATTACCAGCGTCATGGATGCAGCGGTCGGGCAGGTTGCAGGTTTCGACGAAATTCGCGCCTATAATATTGCCAAGCTGCAAAAGCGTTTGCCGGTGCGCACGTGGCTGGTACTGCTGGGCGATCCGGGCCCGTCAATCGTTGAAAAATGCTATGAGGCCGGGCTGGTCTCCGGTGTCGGTGATGACATGCTGACGGTTGGTGCCGTCAAGATATTCCTCGACGGTTCTGCGGGCGGTCGCACGGCCTGGATGAGCAAACCATATCTGGGTGACGACAACAATATTGGCGTGCAGATTTTGCCCGATGCGGAGCTTGAGGCACTTGTGCTTGATGCGCACAAGAAGGGATTTCAGCTTGCCTGCCACGCGATTGGTGATGCTGCCATCGGGCAACTCATCACCGCTTATGAGAAAGCTTTGACCGCCTATCCAGACCCGAACCGCCGTCATCGCATCGAGCATTGCGGATTTTCAACGCCGGAACAGCATGCGCGCATGCAGAAGGCGGGCATTTATCCATGTCCGCAGCAAGTCTTCATCTATGATTTCGGGGATGCCTATATTTCAGTTTTGGGCGAGGAGAGGGCTCTTTCAAGCTATCCGCTCAAGACGTGGAAAGACCTTGGTTTCAAACCGGCAACGGGAAGCGATGCGCCGGTCTGTCATCCAAATCCCTATCCCAACATCTATTCGATGCTGACGCGCGAAACGGGCAAGGGAACCGTGATGGATGCGCGACAGCGTGTGACCATTGAAGAGGCTCTTCAGGTCTATACGGAATATGGCGCGTTTTCGCAGAAGTTAGAAACCGTAAAAGGCAAACTGATCCCGGGACAAGTGGCTGATATTGCAGTCTTTTCGCGCAATATGCTCACCGCGAAGCCGAAGGAAATTCTCAACGATACGCATTGCGTGCTCACCCTTCGCGAAGGTGAAGTGGTGTTCGAACGTTCGTAGGGAGAACAGGCAGCGAAGCCTCGGTTGCGCTGCCTGAATACGTTCATTCATCCGATCTACAAAAATCAAAAGGGGAAGATCATGAGGAAATTTGCGTTGCTTGCGGCGGTCTCCGTCGCATTGTTGGCCGGAACTGCGGCCTTTGCTGCCGATACGCCGCGCTCGGGAGGCGTCGTCAACTTCGTTGCGCCTTATGGCGACAGCTTTTCGACACTGGATATTCAGGCTTCGCCTGCAACACAGGACGAATTCTACGCCAAGGCCATTCATCGCACGCTCTATGACTGGAATGCGGATCTGAACAAGCCGGTTCTGGCGCTGGCGACAGATGTAGGTGTTTCGGACGACAAGCTCGTCTATACTTATAAGCTGCGTCAGGATGCATTTTTCCATGACGGCAAGCCATTGACGGCAGATGATATTATCTGGAGCTACACCCGGATAATGGACCCGAAGAAGGCCATGCCTCCAGCGCGCTATATTGCGGAAATCAAGGGCGCTGAGGATTATGCACAGGGCAAGGCCAAGGAAATTTCGGGTCTGAAGAAGATCGACGATCACACGCTGGAAATCACGTTGAAGCAGCCGATTGATCCGGGCTTCCAGTTCATGCGCAACAATACCGCAATCTATCCTGCGGGACAGGGCGACAGCGAAGAGTTTCAGCGCCATCCGATCGGTCTCGGACCTTACAAGTTTGCCGAATATGTGCCCGGCTCGCGTCTGACGGTCGAGAAGTGGGACAAATATTACGATAACGGCAAGCCCTACGCCGACAAGATCAATATCATGATCATGGGCGATGCGGCAGCGCGCGATGTTGCCTTCCGCAACAAGGAAATCGATGTGGCCGTGCTCGGGCCGGCACAATACAGCACCTATCGCGCGGATCCGGAACTCGGCAAAAACATGCTCGAAGTTGCTGAAGCCTATACGCGAGCCGTCGGCTTCAACCCCGATTTCAAACCGTTTCAGGATAAGCGCGTCCGTCAGGCGATCAACTATGCCATCGACAGTGATCTGATCATCAAGCGTCTCGTCAAGGATAAGGCTTACCGTGCGGTTGGCTGGCTCCCGAACTCGTCGCCTGCTTTCGACAAGGATGCCAAGCCCTACCCCTATGACCCTGAGAAGGCCAAGGCTCTGCTCGCAGAGGCCGGTTATCCGGATGGTTTCGAATTTGAACTGACGGCCACGCAGAATGAAAGCTGGGGCTTGACCATTGTTCAGGCCATCATTCCGATGCTCGCAAAGGTTGGGATCAAGGTGAAGGCAAAGCCTGTCGAAGCATCGGTTCTTGCCGATGTGGTTCCAGCCGGTAATTTCCAGGCCTATATGTGGTCGCTGGAAAGCGGCCCGGACGCATTGACGGCGATGCAGTGCTTCTATTCCACGACACCGCAGTCGGCCTGTAACTATCAGAAGTTCTCCAACGCGGAATTCGACAAGATTGTCGATGCCGCGAAAGCCGCCAAAACCGACGAAGAGAAGAATGAGCTTCTGAAGAAAGCCAACAATCTGTTGCAGGACGAAGCGCCGGTCTGGTTCTTCAACTATAACAAGGCTGTCATGGCGCATCAGCCATGGCTGCATGGCTTGCAGCCAAATGCGGCAGAGATTGCAATTCAGTCCTATGAAAAGCTTTGGGTCGACGACACGGTTCCGTCGGGTCGTTAATCCGAGCCTCCATGGACCGGCCCGCTCTTTTTCGAGCGGGCCACAAATCCCCTTTGCTCCAGCGTTTCATCGCTGATCCGAAAGGAGGACCGCGTGCTCTATTTTATTGTCCGCCGCGTCTTGCAGATGATACCGACAGTTCTGGCGGTATCGTTGCTGGTCTTCGTCATATTCAGCGTTGTTCCGGGCAGTATTGCTTCCGGTCTCGTCGCCAGTGGCAAAGGCATGAGCGACCCGAAACTGGTCGAAAAGATCACGCAGGAATTCGGTCTCGACAAACCCGTTCACGTGCGTTTTGGCAATTATCTCGTGCAATTGGCGCAGTTCGATCTCGGTACGTCCTATCGCTCGCGGCAGCCCGTTGTTTCGCTCATTCAGGAGCGCATGTGGCCGACATTGAAGCTCGCTTTTGCGGCCATGGGATTTGCAATTTTGATTGGTGTGCCGCTGGGCTTTCTGGCCGCGCTCAAGCCCGGAAGCATACTCGATAGCACGACCATGATCGGCGCGGTGTCGGGCCTTTCCATGCCGCAATTCTGGCTTGGTTTGCTGGCGATGTATCTGTTTGCGCTGACACTCGGCTGGTTACCAAGCTTCGGTTACGGCGATGGAGGCATACGCAATATCATCCTGCCTGCTCTGACTTTGGGCGTTGCGCCCTTGGCTTTGCTGGCGAGAACCACCCGTGCAGCCGTGCTGGAAGTGATGGGGGCCGATTTTATCCGCACGGCGCGTTCAAAGGGCATGAACAGTTTCAGGCTGGTGAAATGGCACGTCATGCGCAATGCGCTGGTGCTGATCATCACGACCATCGGTCTGCAATTCGGATCGATGATGGGGCAGGCCGTGGTGGTGGAAAAGCTTTTCTCCTGGCCGGGGCTTGGTTCATTATTGATCGACAGTGTTTCGCTGCGCGATATCCCGGTGGTGCAGGGTGCAATTCTCGTGATCGTTTTATGGTTCCTCGTCATCAATACGATCGTTGACATTCTCTACGCGGTCATCGACCCGCGTATCAGCCACGAGTGACGCCCATGAAGCTCCGTTTCAATCTCATATTCGGCGGGCTGGTATGCGTCATCATTTTGATGGCGGCAGTCTTTGCACCGCTGCTGGCGCATTATAATCCGGTTCTTGATGCCGACCTGATGAATGCCGAACTGCCGCCCGACGCCCAGTTCTGGTTCGGGACCGACGCACAGGGGCGAGACGTTTATTCGCGTATCCTCTTTGGCGCGCAAGTGTCTCTGACGGTTGGTATCGTCTCACAGTGCATCAACACGGTGATCGGCCTCAGCTTTGGCATATCGGCTGGCTATTTCGGCGGCTGGTGGGATGATTTTGTCAACGGATTGACCAATCTGATGCTTGCAATCCCGTCGCTGATCTTTGCGCTCGCCATCATGGCGGTTCTCGGTCCGGGCCTGCCAAGTCTCTTGCTGGCGCTTGGGCTGACAAACTGGTCATGGACGTGCCGCATCGCCCGCAGTTCCACGCTTTCCCTCAAGAAGCAGGGCTATGTGCAGGCCGCCAAAATGCTTGGCTACAGCGATATTCGCATCATGATCACGCAGATCGTGCCGAATATGATCGGACCGATCCTCGTTATCGGCACGCTTGGCATGGGCGACGCCATCCTTGCAGAGGCGGCACTTTCCTATCTCGGGCTTGGTATCAGCCCGCCAGATCCAAGCTGGGGAAATATGTTGACCGACGCCCGCGAACTGATCGTCAGCGCGCCATGGGCGGCAATCTTTCCGGGTCTGGCGATTTTCTTCACCGTGCTCGGCCTCAATCTGTTTGGCGATGGGCTGCGCGACTGGCTCGACCCGCATATGAGGACACGCAAGGTATGAGCGAAGAAACACTTCTGGAGGTGGAAAACCTTCGCATTGATATCGTTTCCGGTTCTTCCCGACACAATGTGGTGGAAGACGTGTCTTTCACCATTGGCGCGGGTGAAACCTTTGGCCTCGTGGGGGAATCCGGTTGCGGCAAAAGTATCACGGCTTTGTCGATGATCGGCTTGCTGCGCAAACCTTTGGCGATTACTGGTGGTGCGATACGCTTTAAAGGGCAGAATCTGGCTGCCCTGTCGTCCCGCGAGATGCGCAAGCTGCGGGGCAATCGCATCGCCATGATTTTCCAGGAACCGATGACGGCACTCAACCCCCTATCGCCGGTAGGGCGGCAGATCGCGGAAATGTTTGTGCTGCATCAGGGCGCGACATGGCATGAGGCTGAACGCAGGGCCGTCGAAGCGCTTGCAAGCGTTCAGGTTCCGGCACCCGATCAACGGGTCAAAAACTATCCCCATCAGATGTCGGGCGGCATGCGCCAGCGCGTGATGATTGCGATTGCGCTGGCCTGTGATCCCGATCTTTTGATCGCCGACGAACCGACCACAGCACTCGACGTGACGGTACAGGCAGAAATTCTGCGTCTGATGCAGGACCTTTGCACCGCCAGAGGAACCTCTGTGCTGATGATCAGCCACGATCTCGGCGTCATTGCCAAAATGTGCCGTCGTGTCGGCGTCATGTATGCCGGGCATCTGGTCGAGGAGCGCATAACGGCGGGGCTGTTCCGACATCCGTCGCATCCCTATGCGCACGGACTTCTGGCATCGCTGCCACAACTCGGTTCGCGCCAGAAGGAAGGTCAACGGCGACTTCAGGAAATCGAAGGCGTCGTGCCATCTATTTCCGCCTTTCCAAAAGGCTGCCGGTTCGAACCGCGCTGCACACGCGCAACCGAAATATGCCGTGCGGAAAAGCCCGGCTGGACTCCGCTTCAGGATATGGGTGTGGTGAGGTGTTTTCATCATGAATGACATGCGTTCAACCCAGACGACCAATGCGCTCGTTACTATTGACGATCTATGCGTCTATTTTCCCGTCAGCGGTGGACTATTCAGCCGTTCCAGGCAGTTGCTGCGCGCTGTCAACAATCTCAGCCTGACGCTCAATAAGGGCGAGTGCCTGTCGATCGTTGGCGAATCCGGTTGTGGGAAATCCACCCTCGCGCTTTCAATTGTCGGATTGCAAAAGCCGACGAGCGGCGAGATTTACTTTGAAGGCCGTCCGATCACTGGCAAGAACGAGCCATCGCGGCTTGAGCGCTCGCAAATGGCGCAAATGGTGTTTCAGGACCCATTCGCTTCGCTCAATCCGCGCCAGACCGTTTATACATCACTCGCTGCGCCTTTGCGGCTGCATGGGGTGGCATCGCGCAGCGAAGTTGACGGGCGGGTTGAAGATATTTTGCGTCTGGTCGGTCTCAAACCTGAGCATGCGAAACGTTTCCCGCATGAGTTTTCCGGCGGTCAGCGTCAGCGCATCGGCATTGCGCGGGCGCTGTTGCTCAATCCGAAGGTGATTGTCCTTGATGAGCCTGTTTCGGCACTTGATGTTTCCATTCGCGCGCAGATCATCAATCTGTTGCTGGAATTGAAGGAAAGGCTTGGCCTGTCCTATATCATGATCAGCCACGATCTCAGCGTCGTGGAGCATATGAGCGACCGCGTGGCGGTGATGTATTTCGGGCAAATCGTCGAAAGCGGGCCATGGGACCGGATTTTCTCCAACCCCACCCACCCTTACACAAGGCGATTGATCTCAGCTATTCCCGATCCGATGACCGAACTTTCCGGTGGGCGTCTGCTCGACGATGGCGCAGCGCCGCCGGCGCCAGAAGGCTACGTGTTCTATCCGCAGGGTTTTGGCGGGCATGATGTGCATCAGATACCACCACCTACGCAATTCATCGACATTGGCGGCGGGCAGCGCATTCGCGTTATTGAGAGAGCGTGAGAAGCAGTGCGGATTGAAATAACGCCGGTATTGAATTGCCGCCGCAGAACGTACCAGCATTCTTGTTGGAACGTCACCCGCTTCGCCTGCCACGGCGAAGCGGGTGACCAGAACTAACACTACTTCGGCGGAGCCACCGCGACATAGACGATACTGTGTCCGTTATACTTTGGCTCGAACCAGTTTCCGTTGCAGTCCTTGTAGCTTATGCCGTTGACCACGACGTTTGTGCAATCTGGTGGAACATTGGCAATGACCGAACCGATGGCCACGGCTGCGGCTGTGCCAACAATGGCGGCTGCTGCCGGATCCCAACCGCCATTCCAATAGCCCGGCCAATATGGACCCGGCGGTGGTGGAGGAGGTGGCGGTGGTAAAGGATGCGGTCCTGGCCCCGGATGAGGCGCGGGACCCGGTCCGGGATGTGGTTTCGGCGCTGGGTGTGGAGCAGGATGCGGAGCGGGATGTGGACCAGGCGCAGGGTGGTGCGCTGGATGCGGACTTGGCCCCGTTCTCGCATGCGGAATATTGCCACCGCGCGGGCGCGGCATGGACGGATTAAAGCGCGGCTCGAAATGGGCTGGCCCATTGAAACCGCCCATCCGGGGAGCATGAAAGCCGCCGCCGAACCCGTGCATCCCGCCGCCGCCCAAATTCATACGCGGCATGCGCCCGCCAAAGCCACCACGAGCCTCGGCAATCTGGGGGGCAATCATCGCCGTGGCGAACAAAATTCCTATCGTGACACGAAAGAGTTTCATTGCTGGTTCCCCTCTTCCAGGAAGCGGAGCTTTTTCGCATCAGCCGGCGGTGTGAATTCGAAAGCGCTCGCCTGAATATCGGGTTTTTCGTTCCAATCGAGAACGGCGGTCATGCGCGGACGGGTTTGATCGTCACGATCCACCAGTGAAACCTTGAGAGGTAAGGGTGGGCCGTCCGATGCAATCCACACTTCAAAGTCCTGGTCTCCGGTACGATAAGCCCAGTGATCTGTCGGCCTCCCGTTCACCATTGCATTGCCGACGTGAAATCCTTCGGCGATTTCGCCGATGGGCGCGTCCGGCGTACCCCAGGCGAACAGATCCGCCAGTGGGAACGTCAAATGATACTTCTGGGCGGCTTCCTCCAGCGTTTCTTTGATTGTCACGGGGGCGGGTGCTTGAGCATAGGTATTGTTGCTCGGAGAGACATAGGTGAAGGTTGTTCCGTTATAAATGAACTCACCCTGCACGACGTCTGTTTTCAGGTCGATGCGGAGCTTGTTCGGTCTTTCCACCTCATAGGATACCTCGCCGCCGATCTCCAGTTTCTGGTCGGTATCCAGAACCGCGTCCACGCTGGTTTGGGAGTTCAGGGAGAATTTCTGCAAGGATTGCAGATGCTTGCCCATATTCTCTAAGGCCTGGATTGAAGCTGGTTCAATCCTGTCGGAAGCGGCCTCGCCCTCCTGTGCGGCAGATATGGTAATCATGCCGAGCAGAAATAACCCGCTTGCTGTACATCGGAGAATGCGCCTGTTGAGCGGCATTGGAGTCCTCCTCGAATGACTATGGATTGCGGATGATGCATGGGGAACGAGAGGCTTAGTCGAAGGCATAAATCTTCTTCCAATCATTCTTCATGTCGACGATTACCCAATTTCTCTCCGGAGCTTCGGTCAAAGCCTTGTCCAGTTTTCCGAATGAGGACTGCCGGTCATAGGCGTATTCCCGGTCTCCGTCCGTGTGATGGACGATGATACCAAGGCTGTTCGGGGAGGCAGTGCCCCACCGCAGCATTTCGTAATCACCATCCGAATTGCCCGCGACGAAAATCGGCCTTTTGCCGATGACCCGATTGATGCCGACAGGTTTGCCGGAACCATCGACGATAAAATCGATCTCCGGCAGGCGTTTCAGCACGGGTTGGTCGTTCTCGATTGCGTATTGCGTCTTGATACTGCTGCCGATGACCTGTTGCGAAGGTATGCCGTAAGCCTTCTCCGTCATGGGGCGCATGAATTCCACACCACCGCCAGACACGATGAATGTCTGGAAATCGTGAGTGCGGAGATAATCAAGCAGCTCGCGCATGGGAAGGAATGTCATTTCCGAGAATGGCTTGCCCGTCTTTGGGTGCTTGGCCGTTGCATACCATTCCGTGACGATTTTGTTGAATACGTCGGTCGTCATGCCAGCGTGGGTCACCATCCCAAGCTCCACAACACCTTTCTCGCCACTTTTGGCAATGCCGGCCAGATCACCGGTCAGGAAGGATTTGAACGGTTCTGTTGTCTTCCACTCCGGATGGTCGGGCGCCAACGCCTTCACACGGTCAAGCATGAAGGCCAACTGGAGGTAATAGGGTTGCTCGGTCCAAAGCGTGCCGTCATTGTCGAAGACAGCGATCCGGTCCGCAGGCGCTACGTAATCTTTACTTCCCTCTTTTGTCACTTTATCGACGAAATCAACGATCTGCTGTTTGGATTTGACATCGTTCCAGGAGGCGAGGTCCTCAGCCCACGCAGAGGTTGAGATTTGAAGCGTGGCGATCAGCAAAATCTGCGCAAACAACCGCATGAAATTCCCCTCAGTTTGTTGGTCTTTTCACACACCGGAATCCGACATGACTGGTGGACGTGTCTTCCGGCTCTGCATGTCGCGCCGCCGGGCGATAGCGGCGGCAATAGTCGGGTGAACAGAGGTGAGAACCACCTTTTAGAACACGTCTGGCAATGCGAATAGCGGGCTGCTGCGGGTCAAAACTTGCGAGAGCTTCGCCGCCGCGTGGATTGCGCGGGATGCAACACGGGCTTGCCGCTGGTTCGGCATGTCGGGACGTCCAGTAGTCATTCGTCCATTCCCAGACATTGCCGATCATGTCGTAAACGCCATAACCATTGGCTGGAAACGACCGCACTGGCGAGGTTCGTTCGCGTCCGGCGGGCTTGGTACTTTTCACAGGAAAGATGCCTTGCCAGGTGTTGGCCATGGCAACGCCGCCCGGCATGAGTTCGTCGCCCCATGCATATTCCAGATCTTCAAAGCCCCCCTTGGCCGCGAACTCGAACTCGGCTTCGGTCGGCAGATCAAGACCTGCCCATTGTGCATAGGCAAGGGCATCGCAGTGCGCCACATGGACGACTGGATGATCGAGTTTGCCGCGTAGATCGCTTAGCCCGCCCAATGGCTTACGCCAGTTTGCTCCGAACTTGAATTTCCACCACTGGCCGATATCCCGGCCCTCGACCCGTTTTGGGGGCGTGAACACAAGAGACCCAGCGCGCAACATTTCGGGCAGCGCGCCCGGATAGTCCTTCGGGTCCGGCGCTTTCTCGGCCGTCGTGATATAGCCTGTTTCGTCGACAAAGCGCGAAAACTGTCGGTTGGTAACAGGTGTCGTGCTAATCCAGAACCCGTCCACCTTCACGGGATGGCGTGGCGCTTCTTCGGGATAATGGTTGTCGGACCCCATCAGAAATGTGCCCCCCGGTATCCAGGCCATTTCGTCTGAAAACTGCTCGGAATAACGTTTGCTCGAAGCGTCCATACCCATCGTCATCCTCCGCGAAATTATGGAAAGCTTGCCTTTGCGCTACTCCGGCGAGAAGTACGTTACGGTAAATCGGGTAGCTTCACGGGTTCAGTTCCAGAAGCGCGGGTGGTTTTGTGGCGTGTTTATGCGAAAGGCGGTTCATAACGCCGTGAGCAAGAACGCGCCGGTCGATTTCCTCGGAGTGGCCCTTTCCGTATAGCTGCCGCTGGAGAATTTCGACCTGTGCGGCAAGCGACCCGTCGTTCGCGGCTGCGGCCCAATCATGGATGGAAGAGTAACCAAGACGGCGCGACCAGACTTCCAGTGCCGCATTTATCCGGGCGTAATCGCCTGTACTGATAATGCGGAGGGTCTGCCGTCTTTGATGATGAAGCGAATTCCGGCGCTGCTCATTCCATCGGCGCAGCACGTCGACAAACCGAGACCTATACCGCATCGCGATGACTATAAGGCCGGCGATCAGAAGCGCGGCTATTGCCAATGTCCAAAGGAACTTGCCGTTAAGCGTGCCTTTACTGGCGGGTTCAACGGGCGTGGCAGATTTCGTGGCGCCTGTGGTGACGGTCACGGTTGTTTCCGGTGACGTGGCGGTCTGAACCTGCTGTGATTTCACGTCAAACCAGCGATACGAAATTGCAGGCAAGGTGAAGGTTCCGGGTTTGGAAGCGGTGTAGACGATGGTTTCGATGCGACGGCTCGCAGTTTGTCGCCCGACAGAGACGTTATCTGCGACTGTCGCTGGTTTGGCATACTGGTCCAGCCCTTGCGGTGTTCCCGCTTCGACGGGTGGAATGGTGATCGCCACCGTATCTGTGGCGGTAATGGTCAGGATTCTGACCAGCGCATCTCCTGTTTGTAATTTGTCCGGCGGCCGGTCGAAACTTTGTGACAGTTCCAGTGACCCGGCTGCAAATCCCGGCTGCCCATCCTTCTGAGCCGTGCCGACCGTGAAAGTTAGCGGCTGGCTCTTCACGGTGCCTTTTTTCGGGGCTCCATCCTCAAGGTAATCAAAGGAAATCTGAA
The DNA here is from genome assembly GCF_037482325.1 of Ochrobactrum teleogrylli. Classification (NCBI taxonomy): domain Bacteria; kingdom Pseudomonadati; phylum Pseudomonadota; class Alphaproteobacteria; order Hyphomicrobiales; family Brucellaceae; genus Ochrobactrum; species Ochrobactrum teleogrylli. Next base: position 321,912 of record NZ_JBBHKQ010000002.1, on the reverse strand, counting down.
TTTCTGGAATGCTATAACTGCCGCTGACTTGCGGTATGATGGAATACCGCTTTTGAATGCCACTGACCTGAACGCCATTTATCGTATCATTGGTGTTCTGGGACCGTTCGTCCGGCAAGGTTACCAAGGCATGCGGAAGCGCAAATAAAGGAAATTGCGGCGGTGAGGTGAAAAAGCCCGGAGCAAGTACATTAAGCACAAGGTGGACTTGCTGCCCCGGCACGATAGTGCTCGTTTCTTCAATTTTTGCGCGGACCATGGGTTCCTGCGCTGTAGCATCATTGATGAATAGTGCGGGTGAAACCAAGAGGATGAAAAGGACAAGCCGAAATATGTTCATTTGGCACCGCCTCCCGCTTCGATGGAAAAGCGACGCGCCAGCATGGCTGCTGGGCTGACAGCGATATTCTTTATCCACATCTGAGATGTCTGCTCGGACATGGCAATTTGGGCGTCTTTGCCTTGCTTGCCCTTATCGTCAAACTGGATGCTATCAGGTTTCAGATCTGGGGCTTCCTCCTGATCCTGCTCTTCTTTTTGCTGAGCCAGCAAGAGGCGTTTTGCCGTCGCCAGATTGGCTTGAATGTCTTCCGAAGCAGGCTTCGCCTGAAGTGCTTTTTCGTATGCCGCAATAGCTTCTTCGAACTTCTTCAAATGCATGAGCGCATTGCCCTGATTGTACCAACTGTCGGGGCTATCGATGATGGCGAAAGCGTTGATTGCATCTTGATATTTCCCAGCCCGATATGCGGCGACACCACGCCATATGGGATCGCGAAAAGTACTGGCAGCTTTGGAAAAATCGCCTTTACGAAAAGCGATTTGTCCCTGTTGATCCGGCGTCAGCCACATATCTTCGAATGACCCAGCGCGTGCTGGATCGTTGCCGATCAGATGCAAGGCAATGACAACGCTCCCCAACCGCACAACCCAGCCGCGTCTGAATGTGAATGCGAATAGCAGCACGGCGGGGATGAGAAACCACCATCCGCTGTCGCGCCAACGGCTTTCCTTGTCGGATTGCTGTTGCGCAAAATTTCCCTTTATCTGTTCGGCGATCCAGCGAACATCTGCATCGTCGTCGGTGACTGTGGTGACCGCGATTGAGTTCGAGGTGCGCAGTTGCGCAAGGCTTTCGGTGTCGAGCTTGGTAACAAGGCGTGCACCACCATCGGAGGACAGAAAGCCGCCGTCGCCGGTCTTGATCGGTCCGCCATTTGCGGTGCCGATAACTAGCACTACGACGCCATCATTGCGCTCATCACCGAGCGTTTTAATCGCGGAGGCCTCAACGCCGTCCGTCATGAACAGTATCGTGCCGGGTGAACCGTCTTCTTTCAGAAGATTGGATGCAAGATCCAGTGCCGCACCCGTATCTTTGCCCGGACGCGGCATGATGCCGGTTGAAAGGGCATCGGTATAGGATTCAATCAAATCGGCGTCATCCGTGAGCGGCAGGACGAGATGAGTCGTTCCCGCATAAGCGATCACGGCGGTTCTGGCGCCAGCCCTGCTTTCCAGAATGTCGTGAATTTTAAGCTTGGCTCTCTCGATGCGGCTGGGGCTGATGTCAATCGCATCCATTGTCTGTGAAAGATCGACTGCGATCACCAGTGACGCCGTGTCGTGTACAAAGGGAGGCGTTTCCTTGTCCCAACTGGGACCGGCAATTGCGAGGATCATGATTGCCATGATGAGCGCAAGGAGTGTTGCCGGTTGAAGACGCCGCTTACTATCGCCTTCGATCACCAGTCGGTCGAGCAGATGCGGCGCGATCATGTTTTTCCACTTCTGCCTGATGTTGGCAGAACGGGCGGCAAGCCAGATCATGATCAGCGGCAATATCAGCAAAATCAGCCAGACCGGGCGCAGAAAGTGAAAGTCGGAGATCATGCTGAAGCTCTCCGCGCGATGCGTGCCTGCACAAAACCGAGGCAAAGGGAGAGTGCCAAGACCAAGAACGATATTGCAGCCGGATACTGGAACAGTTCCCGGCGTGGCCGCCATGAAAGCTCCTTCTGTTCCTGCGGCGTTATGCGGTCCAGCATATCGTAAATGGCAGACAGGCTGGCCTGATCCTGACCGAAGGAATAGCGTCCGCCTGTCTGCGCGGCGATTGCCTGCAGTGTTTGCGTATCGACCTTGTCTTCTCCTGTTGCCTTTGGGTCGCCAATGGCGACTGTGTGAATGACGATATGGTCGCCTTCGGCAATTTCAGCCGCTTTCAAAGGCGGCATCTTGCTGGCGGTATCGTTGCCGTCGGAAAGCAGGATGAGCACCTTTTCCGGCACGTTCGATTTTCCGAACATGCGAATGGCGAGACCGATGGAATCGCCCATTGCTGTTCGTGGTCCTGCTTCGCCCGGCACGAGCGAGCCGATCATAGTTCGGATCAGATCATGATCCATGGTGAAGGGCGCCAGTGGGTAGGGAGCGTCACCAAAGGCAATCAGGCCGAGCCTGTCGCTTGTCCGCTTCGAAACAAAGTCGGAAACCACTGTTTTGACCGCTTCAAGGCGGGTATCCATAGCTCCGCTTGGTGACGCGAAATCGCGTGTCTCCATCGATTGAGAGAGATCAAGCGCCAGCAGGATATCGCGCTGCGGTATGGATTTGACCATCGGTGGTTCGATCAGTTGCGGTCTCGCCAAGGCCAGCACCAGCAGGCACCAGGCCAGCATGTCGAAAACAATCTGCCACCAGCTCCGACGCGGAATGACCGACCCTTCCGTTGGTTCAACACCTGCCGCTCGTGCGACATCGTTAAAGAAGGGGAGCCGGATTGAAGCGGTCGAGACGCGATGGGTCGGCAAGAGCCACCACAAAAGCAGCGGCAGCGGCAGTAAAAGCAAAAGCCACGGATGGTCGAGCTCATACATGATGCCTCTCGATCCACAGGCGGGCCTGATTGACGATGACAGGCATGTCGTTTGCTTGTTGGTCGGGTTCGTATTCGCGGCCCTTCAGGAATGCCTTCAGGTTGGTCCCAAGAGGTGCGGGACTGTGGCTTTCGAGGAAAGCCACCCATTGCCCGCCGGATAATGCTGCGACGTCGGCACGCGGAAAGGCCGACAAAGCCGTGCGCTTCAACAGTTCGGCGATTTCTGTTGTCGGTGCCGTGTTCGAAATGTTTTCGAGAATTTGAAGCGCTTCGCGCCGATAAGCATTTCGGCGATAGCGTTTCACCCACCGGAAGAGAAGGATGGCTAATCCTAGCAAAAGCAAAACTGCCACCAACGCCCATCCCCAGGTCTGAGGCAACCACGACACCGATGGTGGAATAGCAATGTCGTGGAGCGTCCGCAGGGCAGTCTCCGTTGCCTGATCCATTATCGCCTCCTTTGACGCCACATGGACTTTTCAAGGAGATTACGCAGTTGCGGCGCTGTTTCTTCCGCCGCCGAGATGGGCAGCATCGGTAAGCCGAGCTCGCGTTGCCAGGAGCGAAATTCGCGCCCGCGATTGCGCGCGAAACTGTCGATGGAATTGCGCATCGATCCTTTGCCGAAGGTCAGTTCGGCCTGCGTGGTGCCTCCGCTGACGACCAGATCGCCGCTGGTCGGCAAGTCGAGCAGAAAAGGATCGTAAACCAGCAGGCAGATCACGTCATTGCGGCTTGATATCTGCAGCAGATAGTCGCGGGTTGCCTCATCATGTCCGTCGAAGTCGCTGACGACGATCACGAGATAGTCGTGATAGGCAATGGCGCTGACATGGTGCAGAATATCATTCAACATAGATGGCGCAGTTTCATGGGCATAGCTGGCGTTCAGTGCGGCGTTCTTCTCCGCTATCTGGCTGGCCAGTCCGATGACCGCGTTGCGGCTGCGCTGTGGTTTGATCTGCGCGGTATCCGTGTCGCCGAATACGATGCCGCCGACGCGGTCGCCAGACCCCAGAATACGCCACGCGCAGAGCATTGCGCATTCTGCTGCCGTCACGGATTTCATGGAGCGTCTGCTGCCGAAAAACATATTGATCCGCTGATCGACGATCAGGAGCGCTGGGCGTTCCTTCTCTTCGCTATAAACCCGCACGACGGGTTTCATCGTGCGTGCAGTGACCCGCCAGTCGATGGAACGAATATCATCGCCGGGCAGATATTCGCGCAATTCCTCGAACGACAGACCACGACCACGGACCGCCGAGCGCATTCGCCCCGCAAGCTGGCGATGGCTGGGAGATTTTTGAACGAAGCTGAGATCACGCGCTTGAGCTTCAAGGGCGACGAGCGCAGAAGTGTCTACGTAAACGCCGGTCTCAACGTTCGCCCCAGCCTTCATGATACGGCCACCAGTTCGGTGATGCGGTCGATGATCTGGTCTGGCGTTGTGTTGGAGGCATGGGCTTCATAGGACAACAACAGCCGGTGCCGGAAAACGTCGTGCACGATTGCTTTTACGTCATCCGGGGTGACAAAGTCTCGCCCTTTCAGCCACGCATAGGCGCGGGACATGCGGTCAAGGCCGATGACACCGCGCGGACTGACGCCAACCTGTAAAAGCTTGGCCAGATCCGCATTGTAACGATCCGGATACCGTGTCGCGAAGACCAGCGCGACCATATATTTCTCGACGGGTTCCGAAACTGTAACCGTGCCGATTTCCTTGCGCGCATCAAAAATGCTCTGTGCGGAGAGGCGCGTCGCCTTCTCTTTTGAAGCAGCCTTGCTGTGAGCTTCCTGTTCCTCGTTGCGGTTAAGACGCATGATCGCGGCTTCGGATTCTTCGTCTGGGTAGTCAACCCGGATATGAAGCAGAAAACGATCCAGCTGCGCTTCGGGCAGAGGATAGGTGCCTTCCTGCTCGATCGGGTTTTGCGTCGCCATGACCATGAACAGATCCGGCAAAGGATAGCTCTTCCCGCCGACGGTTACCTGCCGCTCCTCCATCGCTTCCAGCAGAGCGGATTGCACCTTGGCAGGCGCGCGGTTGATTTCGTCGGCAAGAATGAGATTGGCGAAGATTGGCCCCTGCTGAAACTGGAACGCGCTCTTTGTTCCGTCTGAGATATAAATCTCGGAACCGGTGACATCCGCCGGCAGCAGATCTGGCGTGAACTGTATGCGGGAAAGTTCGGATTCGAGGTTTTTTGCCAGACTTTTGATCGCGCGGGTTTTAGCGAGACCGGGCAGCCCCTCGACCAGTATATGACCGTTTGAAATGACCCCCAGCAAAAGGCGTTCAACCATTTGCTCCTGCCCGACGACGGATTGCCCAACCCGTTCGCCGAGTTTCAGAATATCATCGCGTGCTGCCATATCGGGTGTCCTGAAATGGTGGGAAAAGGCGCGCCGTGAAAGAGCGCGCCTAAATCGTTACTTTTCTAAACTGCGGTCCTTGAACGACTTATCAATCGCCTTGTCCACTTGGGCACGCACGCCTTCAAGGTTAAAGCTGGCGTTGCGTTGGCTCGGCGGAAACTGGACAAAGGTTTCCAGCAAAGCCGCAGCCTTTAGCTGGGCCTTCACAAGCAGGAAGTCATTTCGTACCAGCCAGTCATTATACTGATCGGATACGATATCGGCGCGTTCATACGGATCCATACGAAGGTTGAACAGCTTCGGTACGCGCCATGTAACCAGTGGTGTTTGCCACACGGCGAACCCTCCCGGGGCAGGCTGCTCATGGAATACAACCTTCCATTCGTCAAATCTGGTCGCGACCAGGTTGCCGTCATCATCGAAGTAAAAGAATTCATTTCGTGAACTTTTATCTGTCTTTCCGGTCAGATAATCGAGCTGGTTATAGCCGTCCAGGTGATTGCGGAAAGTGGTCGTGCTGCCGTCCGGCTTCCAGCCTTTCAACAGCCTGTCCTTTACGTCCGGGTCTCCGGCTGCGGCCAGAAGTGTCGGAAACCAGTCCAGCCCGGAAAACATCTCGTTTGAAACCTGGTCGGGCTTGATATGTCCCGGCCAGCGGACCATTGCAGGAACGCGGAAAGCGCCTTCCCAATTGGTGTCTTTTTCCGAACGAAATGGTGTGGTGGCAGCGTCTGGCCATGACCACTGGTTGGGCCCGTTGTCAGTGGTGTAGACAACAATCGTATTGTCTGTGATGCCAAGTTCGTCAAGCTTCTTGAGAAGTTTGCCGACATCGCCATCGTGCTCGACCATGCCGTCGCCATACTCATTGTAAGCCATGCCGCTTTGGCCGCGCATTGACTCACGAACATGGGTGAAGGCATGCATGCGGGTCGTGTTCATCCAGGTGAAGAAGGGCTTGCCTGCCTTCGTCTGACGGTCAATGAAATCGATTGCCGCGGCTGTGGTTTCGTCATCAATCGTTTCCATCCGCTTCTTGGTGAGCGGACCTGTATCTTCGACTTTGCCGTCAGCCGAGGCCTTCACGACGCCTCGCGGAGAATATGCCTTAAGAAACTCCTTGTCGTCTTTCGGCCAAGTGGGCTGCTCCGGTTCCTCTTCAGCATTCAGATGATAAAGGTTTCCGAAGAACTCGTCGAAACCGTGTTGGGTTGGCAGAAATTCATCCTTGTCGCCAAGATGATTTTTGCCGAACTGGCCGGTTGCGTATCCGAGCGGCTTGAGGGCCTGCGCGATAGTGATATCGGTTGCCTGAAGACCGACCGGTGCTCCCGGCGCGCCGACTTTGCACAGGCCCGTGCGTAAGCATACCTGGCCCGTGATAAAGGTTGAGCGCCCCGCCGTACACGAGTTTTCCGCATAATAGTCGGTGAACCTTATGCCTTCCTTGGCAATCCGGTCGATATTGGGGGTTCTATACCCGACAAGCCCATCGCTATAGGCGCTGATGTTGGTCTGTCCGATGTCGTCGCCGAAGATAACGAGAATGTTCGGTTTCCCTGCGGGTGCCGCGGGCGCAGCCTGCTGCGCATAAGCGGGCGTAACGACCGTCGCAGACGTCACTGTCATGGCCAAGGCAGCAGTCGCTGAAAGTAGTCTACGGATGACAGGCGTCTTCATAGCGGCCTCCTCAATGTGGATTTATTCAACATTCCGCACTCCTGTTTGCGAGGCAAATTGGGATGTCGTCGATGCTCTATCGATGGCAACGTCGGAAGGCTCGACCAAATCCGGAGGAAGCGTAAGTACGTTACTGTAAACATGCTCGGTGATCGGCATTTACGTTAAATCTGGCTGGCCAGCGCGAGTCGCAGAAGTGGCGCAGTGCCCACGATATTTACCGTAACGTACTGCCGTTCGTACAAATTGGTGTCATGCTTCGCAGTGAAAATCCGTTGAGGGGAGAACCGTGGCACGTGACCCAGGATGATGCAGTCCGTCGCAGCTTCAGTTCTGCATCGAGAAGCGGGCTTAGTAAACTCATGTTAAAGCTCCCATCTGTCCGTTCGCAGCTAAAGCAACTTTCCGGCGAACCGCTGATTGGTCTCTTCGAGGCTTATGACGAAGCCAGCAACATGTTGGAAAAATTGCGCAGAGCTGAAATTGGAGTCACCCCCCTTTCTCTGGAATACGAGACCATATGCAAGGAGATAGAAGAGGACGTACTGCATATTGCTTACTACATAAATAGGGACATGCTCCGAAATGGAACATCTTATTTGCGGCAAGCCGTTATTATTGACATCGGCTTTTCGGGGACTATTTTAGCCTAAAACCGCTAATTTATTCTAATGTCGGGGCCCGAGGGGTGGTATGACACGGAATAGTAGTGCATTTGATGACCGGGGAGCGTCAGATCAAGAAGTTAAATCCGCGTTAGCCGATCTGATTGCGGATAAGAGATTTCGCGCGACCGAACGGGGCAGGGCGATCCTCAGTTACATTGCGGATCTGCATTTTTCCGGCAGTTCCGAAGGGGTCAAGGGCTATTCGATAGCGATTGATGTTCTGGGGCGGCCTGATAGTTTCGATCCTTCCACTGAGCCGATTGTACGCATAGAAATCAGCCGGTTGCGGGCCGCTTTGGTCCAGTATTACGAAGCTTTTGGCAAAGAAAAGCCGATTGAGATCGAGCTTCCTAAAGGCAAATATGCGCTTGCGTTCAACCACCGCGCCGTCGTGGATACATCTGTTTCGGACGAGGCTTCTGCGGGCGAGCCAATTCCGCCTCCGTTGCAAGCTCCATTAACTTTAAGGCGCCATCTCAAATATATGGATTTGGCGGTCGCTAGTCTGGTATTGCTTATTTCTTTTACATTAGTCTATTTTTTGACAAATCGGTCAGTCGATACCGTAAAGCCGACTGTTGCGATTGATTTCCGGGCTGAGAACCCCGCGTTCGATATAGAGGCCGAAAATGTACGGGATTCGGTGCTGATCGCACTTGGTAATTTTCATACGCTGGCGCTTCGTTCCGACAATAGCGGATCGATTGATCCACAGGTTCGGTTTCCAGCCTATACGGTTCGGATGCGCTATCGCGTTGAAGGTGAGATGAAAAGCATCTGGTGGCAGGTGAAAGACGAGGTCAAGAACGTCATTGTCAGCTCCGGTGTCGAAGAAGCTTCGGGAATGGGGCAATCCGCAGAACAGGTGCGCGCAGCTCTTTCGTCAGCTATATCGCAAAAGCTTGCCGCCTCCACCGGGGTGATCAATACACGTCTGGTCGCAGATGTGAAGAGCTCGTTCATCGGCAATATTTGTGTTCTCAAAGCGGAAATATCGCTGGCGAAGGGGCAGGCGCTATCGGACGACGAAACGTGTCTTGAGCAGACTTTAAAGAGTGATCCAAGGCAGAGTGACGCCATGGCTGCTCTTTCCCGTGTGCTTGTGAATGCCAATGCGCCCCTAATCAGCAACGATGTGTTGGACCGTAGCCTGGAACTTGCGCAAGATGCCGTCGCTGTCGCGCTAGGATCGGATCGCGCCGAATTTGCCTTGATGGAAGCCAATTTTCGCAAAGGTAGGATCGATGAAGCGCTGGAGTCGGGTAAGCGCGCCGTGTCTCTTAACCCCAATAATCTGGAGGCGAAGGCGGCGCTGGCAATGGTGCTTTTCGCCAATGAGAATTGGGATCAAGCTGTGGCTCTCATTGAGGAAAGCGGGCAAGAATATCACAGTATGGCATTGAAGGCGCGCACCGTGCTTGCGCTTGATGCCGCCCGTCGCGGCGATTGGCACAACGTACTGCTTCGTGCAAATCAGCTGCCTCCGCAGAATGATTTCGCAACCGGTTTTAGATTGGCTGCGCTTGTTCAGTTGCGACCGGCTGATGCCCAAAAAGAACTTCAGGATGTCACACGATCCAATCCCAATCTACGCCAGTCAGTCGGTGAAAAATTGGAAGCTCTAAGTGTTCCAAACATTGTCACAAATGCCATTATTGACCAAATCCAGATCGGGCAAACAAAGTTGCAGCCGGACAAGCCATGAGAGCAAAACTGACGAACGCGTTTCGCATTTGTTCATTGAACGCTTTGGAGCCAAGCTCCGTTAAGGTCAGCTTCAAAGGCAATTACCAGCCCAACATTTACCGTAACGTACTCATTAGATATTGCGTGAAAAACAAATAGAAACGAGAATTATCCAAAATTAAGTATTGTTAGATTCGTCGGAATATTGAGCAGCCGTGCTCGTAGCCGAGGGGATGTTATGGGTCGAATTTCGCTTCATACGCTGTCACTGGGTTCAATTGCGGGACTGTTGCTTGTTCCGTCCGTGGCGATGAGTGCAGAAGGAGGCGCGGGTTTCTACCTGTTAGGATCGAAGGGACCAGCGGCGGGCATAACACCTCCACCCGGTGTCTATTTTCAGAACGATTTCTACTATTATCGCGGGAATCTCGGCGGAGATAAAAGCCTGCCAACTGGCGGTAAGCTGGCCGTTGGGGTCGTGGGCACCGCGGTCATTGAGGTCCCGACGGTCATGTGGGTGCTGCCGGAAACTATCGCCGGAGGCCATCTTGGTCTTGGCGGGACGATACCGGTCGGCTGGAAGAAAACCGAAGCGGATGTGGTTTTAAACGGTCCCCGGGTGGGTGAGGTCTCGACAGGTGTGCGCGATACGGCGTTCACCATTGGTGATCCGATCGTTAGCGGGTTCCTGGGCTGGCAGACGGGTAATTTCCATTACCAGATTGGCACCATGATCAATGTGCCCATCGGCGATTATCAGGACGGCGAGATATCCAATATCGCTTTCCACCATTAGGGCGCGGATGTGTTTGCAGCCGCAACTTGGCTTGACCCTGCAATTGGTTGGGATATTTCGGGCGCGGTTGGCGTAACTTTTAATGCGGAAAATCCGGCCACCGACTATCGAACCGGTAACGAGTTCCATTTCGAATGGGCCGCCGTAAAACACATCAATGCGAAATTCGATGCCGGTCTGGTGGGTTATTACTATCAGCAGCTATCGGGTGATAGTGGAGACGGTGCGGCGGCACCATTCAAGGGACGTGTGGCTGCCGTTGGTGCAACTGTCGGCTGGAACTTCGAACTGGGTGAAACACCGCTTTCCGCTCGTGTGAAGTATTTCCACGAGTTTGCTGCGGAAAACCGGGCCGAAGGAGACGCGGTTTTCCTGTCATTATCGATGCCATTGTCGATCAACAAACCGACCGTGTCTGCTGATTAACCCGGTGTGGAGATTGGCTTCTCTTTGAGGACATGGAGTATCTGAAACGCGCAGCGTGACTGATGAGGGAGAAGGATATGCATATCAGATCATTCAATACCGCCGGATTGGTTGGCATGGCTGGAATGATATTTGCGGTCCTGTCGTGTTCATCCACGCATGCTCAGAATGATAAACTGAGTGGATTTCCAGCGATGGTTCTGGGCGGGCAGACGGCCAAAGCGACTACTGTTCAATTCAGCGTTCCTTTCGACAATCTCATACGGCTGGCCGACAAAGATGTATCGCTGGGTAAAACGAGCCTCGATGAGATCCAAGCTGTCGTTGGAGGGACTGTGCACGGTCATACAACGTCATCCCTTAAAACGGCTTGGCTTTGCTATGAGGTGACGGGCGATAATTTGCCCCGTCGTATCTGGTTCATTTCGGACGGGATGAACACGAAGAAAGGTCAGGGGGCCGTTCTCAATCTGATTTCGGCGGAAATTATAACGGACAAGTCTGCGAAATGCGGACGGCCTCGCATTGATCTGACGAACCTCAAATTGCCTATTCCTGCCTTGAAAGACAACAAACATGCGCTCGAAAAGCGGTTCGGCAAGGTAAGCGCCAAGCAATTTGCGCGTTATTCGAACGAACATAAAGTTTCAGGTGCGACAGTTGAGCAGTCGCTCGTGTACCAGCTGGATGGAGACCGGATTATTGGCGTGGCGTTCTCCCAGCCCGCAGCGAAGTAGCATATCTCGTGTCCAGTCAAGCATAGGTAAGAAAGTCGGGCATATGGGATTTCGCTTCGCGTTAGCCATGTTCATTGCAATACGGAATGTCATGGGTCTCGCGATTGGTATTTTCGTCTTATCGGCTCCATCATTTGCACAGTCTGCGAGCGACGATATCGATGAATTGGCACGAAAAGTCTCAAACCCCGCTTCGTTCATGATCAGTGTGCCAGTTCATTCAGATATTGATTTTGGTCGTGGAAGCGGAAAGGTGCGGGGCTTCTCTCTCGATATCGAACCAGTCATTCCAATGCGGTTCAATGATCGCTGGAACGTTATTTCCCATACCGATATTCCGTTGGTTTACAGCAACCCGTTTGGCGACGTGGGCAGCAATTTCGGGCTCGGCGACATAACGCAGACTTTCTCTTTCACTCCGTCCGCCCATGGCCCAGTCATATGGGCGATTGGACCGCAGTTCTCGTTCCCAACGGCGACAGACGATTTGCTGGGGTCCGGCAAGTTCTCTCTCGGGCCATCGGGTTTGCTGCTTTATCAAACAAGTGCAATCACGACTGGCCTCTCGTCAAACCATATCTGGTCCGTTCTTGGGGCAGATAGCAGGCCGGACGTGAACCGAACCGAACTCCAGCCGTTTACCGCCTGGCATATCGGCAAGGGACGAACAATTTCGGCAAATCTTTAAGCTGACTATGACTGGACAGCCGATCAGTGGACTGTGCCAGTGTCGGGGGCATTCTCAAAGATCGTGAAGCTTGGCGATCAACGATGAGCCTGTCGCTTGGAGCGAAATACTGGCTGGAAGGTCCATACGAAGGCCCCAAATGGGGATAAAGGCGGCCGTAACCTTCCTCTTCCCCCAAACGGTCAAATAGCGCGGTTGCCACACACCGGAACACGGTGTCAAAGTCCAGCGACCTTTTTCAGATCATCGACAGCGCCGGGGGCGGCTGCAAATACAGGATGGCCTTTCAGGATATTCTCGCCGTTCACAGGGAATGGATGGGTGTACCCGCCAGCTTCGCGCACGAGGCAAAACCCAGCCATGCAATCCCATGCGTGCATGTAAGGCTCGTAGTAGCCGACAAGCCTGCCTGCCGCGACATAGGCGATCATTAGGGCGCCCGACCCGTTGCGTATGAACGTGCCACCGGCTTCCAGCAGATTTTCGACGATCTTCGCCACGGTTTGCGGAGTGACATAGTTATTTGCGCCAATGCCTGTGACTGCGTTTTGAAGAGTCTTCGTTGAATCGAGCGCCAGTTTCTTGCTATTCAGCGTCGCGCCAAGACCTTTTGCCGATGCATAGAGCTCATCGAAACAGGGTGCCTTGATAACGCCAATGACAGGCTCGCCGTCTTTCAAAACGGCAATCGACACACACCAGTTTGGCATACCGTTTACGAAAGGGCTTGTTCCATCAATGGGGTCTACAACCCAGGTAAAGCCCGATGATCCGTCGTTCAGTCCGTATTCCTCGCCAAGAAACCCGTCTTCCGGAAATTTTTCGGAAACAAGCGTGCGAATAAGCTGCTCCACTTCCCGATCAGCAATGGACACCACGTCTTGGGGATCACGTTTGAATTCTATGGTCAGCGCTTCACGATTGTTGAAGTAGTCCAGCGCCTTGGCGCCAGCCGCCTGCGCAATGTCTTTGGCAAGCGCCAGCCGCTTTTCCAGGTCGTATTGGAGATTGTTGGTCATTCTTTGCTTCCGGCAAGAGTGATGATCGGCACGTTTTGGCGGGCTATTGATTGATAAGCGCAAGCCCGCGTGACTTGAAGTGTATCGAGACATCCGTGAGCGTTGGCAAGGCCTGTTCCGCTTCGGGGTCAACTATGAAGAGCTTGCCATGTTCGGTTTCGATCTCATACTCGATGTGATCGCCAAGATAAGCGGCATGCGCCACGCGCCCCGGAAAATCGCCGCCGGCGAGCGGCTGCAGGTTAACGGCGTTCGGTCGGATCGCCAGTTGTGCAGGCCCTGTTTTGGCATTACGCGCAGCGACACGATGCGTCAGTGCGCCAATGCGTATGACGGCCTCGTTATTCTCGGTGGCGATCACTTCGCAGGGCACGACATTGGCCTCGCCCATGAAGTCCGCGATAAACGCCGACGCCGGTGACTCATAGAGTTCACGCGGTGTGCCTTTCTGCGCAATATTACCATCCTTCATTACGATGATCGTATCGGATACGGCCAGTGCTTCATCTTGATCATGCGTTACATAGACTGCCGTGAAACCAAGCCGTTGCTGCAATTCGCGGATTTCCGTGCGCACGCGCCGCCGAAGCCGTGCATCGAGGTTGGATAGCGGTTCGTCGAGAAGCAGCACTTGTGGTTCCAGCACCAGAGCACGCGCCACGGCCACGCGCTGCTGTTGTCCGCCCGAAAGTTCGGCGGGCAGCCGGTGGCCCATGCCGCCCAATCCAACCAGCTTCAGTCCTTCTTCTGCTCGGTCGCGGGCTTCGGCTTTCTTGATGCCGGAAGATTCCAGCCCATAGGCGACGTTATCCAGCGAATTCATATGTGGAAACAGTGCGTAGGACTGAAACACCATCGAAACATCGCGTTCATTGGCTGGCAGATTGGTAACATCCTTGCCGCCGATCAGAATGCGGCCCGAGCTTGGGTGTTCCAGCCCCGCCAGCAGCCGCAAAGTGGTGGTCTTTCCGCAGCCTGAAGGGCCGAGTAAAGTGACCAGTGTTCCCGGTTCGACAATCAGGGACAAATCGGGCAGGGCGGTGAAGTTTCCAAATTTCTTGGAGACATTCTCGAATGTGACGGAGCCGGGGCGGATCGTCGTCATGCTACTTTCTCCTGATTGGCGGATTTGATCGGCGTGACAGTGGCGACACGATTTTCTCGCCTGAGTTTTCGTTCTCCGACAAGCAACTGAAAGCCGGTGATGATGACGATCATCACCACAATCAGCATTGAGGAGTAGGCAATGGCGACCCCGAATTGCCCATTTTCAACCAGTCCGACGATGTAGGATGTCGCCATGTTATACTGCGCGGACACCAGAAAGATGACGGCGCTGATCGATGTGATCGCGCGCACGAAGGAATACACCAGCGCTGCGGTTATGGCGGGGCGCAGGAGTGGCAGAATGACCTTGCGAATGGTGCGGAAGCTGTTTGCCCGCAAGGTCAGGGAAGCTTCATCAAGGCTTTTGTCGAGTTGGCTCATTGCAGCGACGCCGCCTCGCACGCCGACAGGCATGTTACGGAAAACGAAGCAGGCGATGAGGATTGCCGCAGTGCCGGTCATTTCGAGCGGCGGCAGATTGAACGCCATGATGTAGCTGACACCGATCACCGTGCCCGGAATTGCAAAGCTCAGCATCAATGCGAATTCGAACAGATTGCGGCCGACAAAGCGTTGCCGGACAATCAGATAGGCGGTGAGCAAGCCAACAGCGGCTGTGAGCGGTGCTGAGATCAGCGAGATTTCCATGGTGGTCCAGAACGAGTTCCACGCAACACCGGTCCATGCAATGCCGGTCTCGGTCCAGCCAATGGAGAAGGCGCGGGTATAATGCTCCAGCGTCAATGTATTATCGAGCCCCCACTGGCGCACAAAGCCGCCGATAAGGATCATGAGATAGACGATGACGGTGAATATCATCCACGGGATAACAAGCACGTAGACGCCGACTTTCAACCCGTGTGGCAAGGCGGCATGCATGCCTGAATCGCCCTTGCCGGTTACGGTCGCGAAGTTTTTGCCAGCGAGCCAAAGGCGCTGAATAAGGAATGCGGTGAGCGTGAAACACAACAACACCATGGCGAGGACAGCTGCGCGCGATGGATCATTTTGCGCACCCACCACTGCAAAGAAGATTTCCGTCGACAGCACGCCGTTGCTGCCGCCCAGAACCATCGGATTGCCGAAATCGGCCATGCTCTCGATGAAAGCGATAAGGAAGGCGTTGGCAAGGCCCGGCGCCATCAATGGCAGCGAGACCTTTCGGAAAGTGCGCCAGCGGTCTGCGCGCAAGGTTTGCGACGCTTCCTCCATCGACGGCGACACACCCTCAACAACGCCGATGAGGACCAGAAATGAAATCGGCGTAAAGGAAAGAACCTGCGCAATCCAGATGCCGGTCAAGCCATAGAGCCAACGCCCCGGCTCGACACCGAATATGTTGGAGATCTGTTCCGTGACCACGCCCGCGCGCCCGAACAACAAGGTAAGGGCCAAACCGACGACGAAAGGCGGCGTGATGATTGGAAGGATGGTGAGAAGTCGAAGCCCTTTCTTGAAAGGGAAGTTTGTGCGCGTCGCCACCAGGGCAAAGGCAAGGCCCATGATTGTCGAGCCAGAGGCCGTCATCAGTGCAAGCCATAAGGTGCGCCATGCAACACCGCAGCGACCTTCCCCCACCACGCAGGCGAGGCTCCAGATGGAGGAATCTTGTATGTTTCCGATGAACCCCTCCGGCTTGAATGAACCGTCGAAGTCCTGAACGGAACCGACAAACATGCTGAGCACCGGGTAGAAGACAAATACACCTACCAATGCGACGAGCAAGGTAATGGAGGAAACGACGAAAGCATCGCCTTTCATCACGCCACGTTCGGCAAGACCGAATGCGAAAATTAGCAAAAAGCAGAGACAGGTCAGGATTGCGCCTGCACCAAAGGCTGGTTGTCCATCGGCGAGCGTGCCAAAGAGACTTTCACTGATTGTCCAATTCCAACCGGAACCGCCAACAGCCAGCCCTTGAAGGACGAGAAACCCCAGACCAAAAAGGCTTGCCCAGATCAAGATGGAACTGCGCCTGCCCACAGACAAGGCTATGCGGGCAAATGCACAAACAAGCATAAGGGCCGCCGCCACGCCGAGCCAGGGACGGGAAAAAGCAACGATTTGCAGGATGCCGGGTGCAGTTGTGCTTTCGCTGAACAGGTCGCCAAGCCAGCCAAAACCAAGAAAGCCGTCTTCTATCCGATACCAGGGCAGGAAGACGAAGGCCACCAGCGCAAATGCGAGAACAATATCCAGTCTGCGGTTTTGCTGTACCATAGTGCGTCCGCTTCATTTCGGGTCTTGGAATTGTTGCGATGAATGGCGAGGCGTTAGCGGCAACGCCATTCAGGCAGACGCGTTGCCGGAAGCAGCAACGCGTTCAAACGGTGATCGAAGGTTTAAAACCCATCAGTTGGCTTGCGCGCCAATTTCCTTGTCCCAGCGCTCCAAGAGCTCCTTGCGTTTTGCAGGGTCACCATAGGTCTTGAAGTCATAATCGATGAGTTTGATGTCTTCGAAGCGCGGCGATTCCTTCGGCACTTCGGCAGACTTGTTCGATGGAAGCTGGAAGGATTTGGCATCCTTCATATGAGATTGTACTTCCGCGGTCAGCGCCCAGTCATACCATTTCTTGGCATTGTCGAGGTTCTTCGCGCCTTTAATGATGGACATGGAACCGATTTCGTAACCGGTGCCCTCACACGGCGCGACGGATTTGACTGGGAAACCTTCGGCAGTCATCGACACCGCATCATGCATGAAAACGATACCAATGCCGGTTTCACCACGCGCGGCGGATTTGACTGGTGCCGAGCCTGATTTGGTATATTGGGAGACGTTCTCATTGAGCTTCTTGAGGTAATCATAGGCCTTGTCTTCGCCCATGATCTGTACCAGCGTTGCAAGCGCCGTATAGGCCGTGCCGGAAGAGTTGGGATTGGCCATCTGAATTTCGCCCTTGTAGGACGCATCCAGCAAGTCAGCCCAGCATTTTGGTTCTTTGAGCTGCTTCTTGGCAAGAATATCGGTATTGTAGCCCCAGCCGAGCGCGCCGGCATAGACGCCAACCGTGCGATAGTTCGCGCTTTCCGCCTGCTTCTTGGCCCAATCCTGCAATTGATCAAGTATCGGTGATTTATATTCGAGCGTCAGCCCTTCCCCGGCGGCCTGCAAATGGGGGTCACCGGTGCCCGCCCACCAGATATCTGTTTTTGGATTGCGGGCCTCTGCGCGAACCTTGGCATAGGTTTCACCGGAAGAAAGCCGAACCATGTTCACGCTGATGCCTGTGTCTTTTTCGAACATGTTTTTCATTTGCTCGCAGATCACTACATCTGCCGAACAAATCAGATTGAGATTGCCAGCCGCATGGGCCGCAAAAGCCATTGACGAAATACCGGCGGCAAGCGCCGCAACCAAAAATGTCGAACGCATTCTTTCCCTCCCATTTTACGACGCCTCCACGTCGACGTTTTTGCAAACGTGTGCACAGTCTTTGCCTTTTATCGATAGCTGTCAACGGTTTTGCAAAATTCATTCTGAATTTTTCAGAAATAGTTCAATTGTTCTGTTTGTTGCGAGAATATGCACAGCCGTGCAGGGTACGAACTAATTGCATTGGCGATTATATATGAATCGTATATGGTATGTGTATAACACAGCAAATTCGGAGCCAACGATGGGTATAGTGAAGATCGCCGATGATCTGCATGAAGAATTGCGCAAGGCGAGCGATGTCATGTGTCGTTCGATCAACGCGCAGGCAGAATACTGGATGAAAATCGGCATGCTGGCGCAGGCCAATCCAGATATGTCGTTCAACGAAATCGTGCAGATGCAGTTGCGCGCCGCACAGGTGGAAATTCCGGTCATGGCTGTACGGCCATCATGACCAAGACGCCCGCCGAAGTGGAGCAGATGGCGATTTCAGGAGCGTTGTTGGCTTCTGTTTTCACACTGCTGGACCGTACACCGCTTGCCGGTATGACAACGATGCAGGTCAACGATCTGGTTGAGGGTTACATTACGGGTGAGTTGAAAGCGCGACCCGCCAGCAAAGGACAATATGAATATCCCTTTGTGCTGAACTGCTCGAAGGACGATGTCGTCTGCCATGGAATGCCGTCCCATGGTGATGTTATCGCTAATGGCGAGATCATCAATTTCGATATTACGCTTGAAAAGGGTGGCTATATCGCAGATTCCAGTAAGACTTACATGATCGGCGACGTCGCGCCGTTTGCCTCCCGTCTTGTACGCGTGACTTATGAAGCCTTGTGGAAAGGCATTGCGGCGGCTCGACCCGGCGCCACGCTGGGCGATATTGGCTATGCCATTGAGCGTCATGCCAAGCGGAACGATTACAGTATTGTGCGCGAGTATTGCGGCCACGGCATCGGACGAGAGATGCATGAAGAACCGCAGGTTCTGCATTTCGGCAAACCGGGTACGGGGGTTCGCTTGCGCGAAGGCATGGTTTTCACCATCGAACCGATGCTCAATCAGGGAACGGCCAAGGTGAAAACCGAAAAGGATGGATGGACCGTCGTTACACGCGACGGAAAACTATCGGCGCAATTCGAGCACACAGTTGCTGTCACCGGCAATGGCGTGCGTGTGCTGACCTTGCGTCCAGATGAGAAGAAGATGCTGGCAGCCATAAAGCATGCAGTGTGACTGCCGATTTGGCTATCGATTGTTCTCACGCCGCCATGTCTGGAATTTCTGCTCGAATTTCTCCTTGGTGCAAGGATAGAGCCCAATTATCGCTTCACCGTTCTTGACCTCTTCGAGCACGAAATCTTCGTATGTTTCCATCCCGATGCACTCCTCGGCGATTTCTTCGCAAAGATGCGCCGGAATGACCATGACGCCATCCGCATCGCCGACCAGCACGTCTCCGGGAAACACGGCGGCGTCGCCGCACGAAATCGGTACATTGATGTCGATGGCTTCATGCAAAGTCAGATTTGTTGGCGCCGACGCTTTTGCGCAATAGGCGGGCATGGATAATTCGCCAATTCCGGTCACGTCACGAAAGCCGCCATCGGACACAATGCCTGCCGCGCCACGCAGCGCAAGTCGCGTTACCAGTATCGACCCAGCGGTTGCCGCACGTGCATCCTTGCGTGCATCCATAACCAGCACCCAACCGGGCGGGCAGGTTTCGATGGCAACGCGCTGTTTGTGATCAGGATTGCGGAAAACAGTGATCGGGTTTCGATCTTCACGCGCGGGAATGTAACGCAAGGTGAAAGCCTGCCCGACCATGTTGTCGGGCTTGCGCGCCACTTGAAGCGCACCTTGAATGAACTGATTACGCAAACCGCGTTTATAAAGCGCCGTAGCAACCGAGGCCGTCGAGACGTTCTTCAGTTTGGCGCGGGTTTCTTCCGTGAGAACATAATCGGTCATGGTCTGCCTCTTAATAGATCACCGGTTCATCAACCGGACGGCCAAAGTCGGTTTTCAGGAAATCGAAGTCGCAACCCTTGTCGGCCTGTTCCACATGTTTGGAAAACACAAAGCCGTAGCCACGTTCATATTTGGGTTCAGGTGTCTTCCAGGCGGCGCGGCGTTCAGCCAGTTCTTCATCAGGAACAAGCATATTCAGGCTGCGGGCGGGGATGTCCAACTCCACCATATCGCCGGTCTTAAGCAGGGCTAGCGGCCCTCCAATGAAGGATTCCGGTGCAACGTGGAGCACACAGGCGCCAAAACTTGTTCCCGACATGCGGGCATCGGAAATGCGCACCATATCGCGCAGGCCGAGCTTCAAAAGTGCCTTCGGCATCGGGATCATACCCCATTCCGGCATGCCCGGTCCGCCTTGTGGTCCGGCATTGCGCAAGACAAGCACGGTGTCCGGCGTTAGGGGATAATCGGGATCATCAATGATCTTTTTCAGCTCGGGGTAGCTGTCTGCAACCAATGCCGGGCCTTTATGACGATGGAATTTCGGGTCGCAGGCCGCTGGCTTGATGACAGCTCCATCAGGACACAGGTTCCCCTTCAATACCGCCAGCGAACCCTCATGATAGACGGGGTTGGACAGTGGACGTATAACATCATCGTTCCAGATCTGGACCTTCTCCAGCCCTTCCACCAAAGCCTCGCCTGTCACGGTGATAGCCGTGGGGTCGAGCTTGTCGGTAAGTTGTTTCATCAATGCGCGGATGCCGCCTGCATAATAGAAATCTTCCATCAGATATGTCGTTCCCGATGGTCGAATATTGGCAATCACCGGTGTGGTGCGGCCGATGCGGTCGAGGTCGTCCAGCTCCAGTGGAATACCTGCGCGCCGCGCCATGGCAATCAAATGAATGATGGCATTGGTTGAACAGCCGGTGGCCATGGCGACGATAACGGCATTTTTGACAGCAGCAGGCGTAATGATCTGGTCGGGTTTCAAATCTTCCCAGACCATATCGACAATGCGGCGTCCGCATTGGGTCGACATGCGTTGGTGGTTGGCGTCGGCTGCCGGTATGGACGATGCGCCGGGAAGGGAGAGGCCCATGGCTTCGGCAATCACGGTCATCGTCGACGCGGTGCCCATCGTCATGCAATGCCCATAGCTGCGCGCAATACCGCCTTCTATGCCTTGCCATTCTTCCTTACCGATGGAGCCTGCGCGGCGCTCGTCCCAGAACTTGAACATATCCGTGCCGGATCCTAGCGTTTTCCCGGCATAATTGCCGCGAAGCATTGGACCTGCGGGCAGGAAAATGAAGGGTAGACCGGCGCTTGTTGCCCCCATGATGAGTGCAGGCGTGGTCTTGTCGCATCCGCCCATCAAAATGGCTCCATCGACCGGATGCGAGCGCAGCAGTTCTTCGGTCTCCATCGCGAGCATGTTGCGATAGAGCATTGTTGTGGGTTTCACGTAGCTTTCAGACAAGGACAGAGCGGGCAGTTCAAGGGGAAAGCCGCCTGCCTGCAAGATGCCGCGTTTGACCCATTCGACCCTGTCCTTGAAATGGGCATGGCAGGGCTGCGCATCCGACCATGTATTGATGATCGCGATGATGGGCTTGCCCTCCCAGTCCACCGGATCATAACCCATCTGCATTGTTCTGGAACGATGGCCCGAAGAACGCTGATCATCCGGCAACATCCAGCGCGCAGAACGCAGATCGACATATTGCTTCCTGGGCATTTCAATATCTCCCCGAAAATTTTCGGCCCTGCCTGTTATCAGCGAGCCTGCTTTTGTTGTGACTGTGCTTCACGCACCGGTGCATGAAAGTTAATCGCCACGCGTATAGTCTTGTGCTGTGAAAGCGCCGCCCTGATAGCGCCGCGTGATCGAATCGCCAGTTTCGGCGAGGTCGCCAAAACGCGAGGCGTCATCCTGCGGCACATAACCGATGCGGCTGGCATCGTCCTTTTCCCACCAGCGCCCGGCATTGGCGGAGATCCCCCAGACGACGGCAAAGCCGGTTTCCTGCGCCTCGACAGATCCGATCAACAACCGCACAAGATCGTCTTGCGAAAGCCAGGTGGCGAGGTGTCGTGCTTCGGTTGGTTCAGGAAGGCAGGAGCCGATGCGCACGTGAACGCTTTCGACGCCGTGTTTGTCGAACATCATTTGCCCAAGCAGTTCACCATAAGCTTTCGACAATCCGTAATAGCCATCAGGCTTGAAGGGATCATCGCTGCTCAGCACCGCATCGCGTTCATAAAAGCCAATCGTATGATTGGAACTTGCAAAAATCACCCTTTGCTTTTCAGCGCGCGCAGCCTCGAAAATATGTGTAACGCCGAGAAGGTTAGCACGGGCGATCAGATTGTAAGGCTTTTCGATACTGATGCCGCCAAAATGCAATATCGCATCGGTTCCGCAAACCAGTTCGGCAACCGCATCGGCATCGCTCAGATCCGCCTGTATGAATTCTGCACCTTCGGGCAAGGCATCGGGGAATGGTTCAATGTCGGATAAGCGCAGACGGTAACCGGCTTGTGACAGTTTTCGGGTGAGCATACGGCCAAGATTGCCGGAAGCCCCGGTCAAAAGGAGGTGTTTCATTCAATTAAATTCCCTTCATGCGCGCCACTTTTGCCCCGGCAACGGTGCTGGTTGCGAGATGCACACCGCCCGATTGCGGAGCTTCGACCAATTTGTCGGCGGGCGCCAAGCGATGCGAAGTCAGCGCGATCTGCTTCAGATCGGGACCGCAGAAGCAAGGCATTGTCGGTGCCGGAACCGGAACTGGAAAGCTAGCGAGCAGATTTCCATCCGCATCGAAGCGGTTCAGGACACCAGCCGACACACCCGCACTCCAATAAGCACCTTCGGCATCGCAAGCGCCGCCGTCCGGTCTGCCGGTACCTTCGTCGAGGTCGCGAATGCGTCTCTGGTTGCTAATACGGCCCGCCATGCGGTCAAAGGCGTAACGGTCGATCCATGGTCCCCGGGAATCCGTATGGAACATCGTGGTCGCGTCCGGTGTCCATGCAAGGCCGTTTGAAACCTCAAATCCCTTTGCCATGACCGCAGCTTGCCCATCGGCAGTAACACGATAAAGTTTCGCGATAGGTTCGCGTGTCGGGCGACAATCCATGCTGCCGATCCACAGCGCACCGTCGGGACCGATCTTGCCGTCGTTGAGCCGCGATGTTTCTGGCTCATCATAGCCGCCCCACAGGGGCTGCCTGTCACCGCTATCTGGGTCGAACAGAATGATTTCGCGTGCCAGCGCGACGATCAGCTTACCGCTTTCGGCAAGCCCGACGCATGGAACTTCGGCTTCAAAGGTCCAGTCTCGAACCGGGCCATGTTCAAGATCGATTTCGTAAAGCTTGCGCCCATTGATATCGCAGGCAAAAAGCTTCGCCCGGCGCTCGTCCCAGACGGGGCTTTCCATCAATGCGCCGCGCAGATCGGCAATACAGTGAAACGGTCCAATCATAATGCGTCTGTCTTTCTGCGGATAACATCCGGGTGGTTAAGAACGAAATCGGAGAGCTCCAAGCCAAGCCCGGCCCCTTCAAAGGGATAGATCATCCCGTTTTCAATCCGTGGCATCACCGTGACCAGATCGCGATACCATGAAGTGTAATAGGCCCGGACCGACTCTTGATAGATGGCATTGGGCGCATTGAGCGACAGGTGAATGGAGGCTGCGAAAACGACTGGTCCCGTGCAGTCATGCGGCGCAATAGGGCGCTGGAAGGCTTCGGCCATGGTGGCGATCTTCTTCGCTTCGGAAAGTCCGCCGCACCATGAAATATCCAGCATTACATAATCGGACGCATCGGCGCGCAGGACGTCGAGGAATTGAGCGCGGGTTGCCATTGTTTCGCTTGCACAAACCGCAATGCCGGATTTCTGGGCATAGACCGCAAGCGCTTGCGGATTCATCATTTTGATCGGGTCTTCCGACCAGAACGGGCGGAACGCCTTTAGCTCGCGCGCAATCGTCAGCGCCGATGTCAGGTCCCACATGGAATGGAACTCGACCATGATTTCCATTTTGTCACCGACAGCATTGCGTATCTGGCGGAACGGCTCAAGAGCCTTGTCCAGATCCTGCGCATGGATGAAATTTCCCCCCGAAACCACGGCGAATGGATCAAACGGCCATATCTTCATAGCCGTTATGCCTTCGGAAAGAAGACTTTCGGCAAGCGCGCCCGCGTCACGGTGAAAGGCAAGCTGGTCCTCGTAAGGTCCTTCCTTGCCTTCGTCCGTATCGCCGATATAGCGACGCGCACCGCTTTTGTTATAGGTGTAGCCTGCACAGGTATTGTAGGTGCGGATGGAGTGTCGCGACAACCCGCCCAGCAGCTGGTGTATGGGCTGGCCGGTGACCTTGCCAAAAATATCCCAAAGCGCGATGTCGATGGCGGACGTGGCGCGAATTTCCACGCCGGAAGACCGAAAGCCGACATAAGGCTCCAGCAGAAGTTTGGATATCCGGTCGATCGCCAGTGGGTTCTGCCCGATCAGTTGCGGTGCGATATCACTATGGATATAGGCCGCCACGGCATTCGCGCCGCGAAACGTCTCGCCCAGACCCACAATCCCCTCATTGGTGTGGATTTGAACCCACAAGATGTTGTTGAGGTGCGGCAACTGCACCGTCTCGACAGCCGTGATCTTCATCGTAGGCTCCTGTTCAGTCTGTCACGCTAATGCGCGGATGGTTGACGGTTGCGCGCGACAATTTGCGTGGGGTTGACGAAGCGCAGCGCCAAAAGAAGCCATACCAGCGAAGTCACCATGTAGATCACGGCCATGGCGTCGATGGATTGGACGGAACGAACACCGGCTGCGAACACCGAATAATAGAGTGCCACGACGAGTGTTTGCGATGTTGGCCCCGCTGTCAGGAAGGCGAGTTCAAACATTGCCACCGTTCGCACCAGAACCAGAAGCATGGCGGCGAGAACACCGGGCAGCAACATGGGCAGGAGCACATGGATGAAGAGTTTGAATGTTCCAGCGCCGAAGACCCGCGCCGCCGCCTCAACCTTGGGGTCGATCTGTTCAATGAAAGGGATCATGACGAGAATGACGAAAGGTACGGTCGGCACGAGATTAGCAAGAACGACCCCCCAGAATGTTCCGCCGACACCGAATTTATAGAGAACGGTCGCGAGCGGAATACCGAAGGTTATTGGTGGCACGAGCAGCGGCAAAAGGAAGATCAGCAGCACGAATTTCTTACCGGGGAAATCGCGTCGCGCCATGGCATAGGCGGCGGTTACACCGAGAATGCCGGATAGGATCACAACGGCAAAGACCACCTGAAACGTCACCAGCAAGACCTGATCCAGCTGGAATTCCGCCCATGCGGCTGCATACCAGCGTGTCGTGAAGGCATCCGGCAGCCATGTGCCAAGCCAGCGTGTGCCGAAACTCGACACGACGACAGCCGTAATAACCGCCAGAACGTTGAGGACAAAGAAGCCGGTGAGAAGCCAGACGGCGGTGATCCAGAGTTTGGAGAGAAGGGATGTGTCGCGAACCATGATTTATCCCTTTCCGCCGGCTGTCGAGCCACGATAGAAAAGTGAGCGGACGCCAAGGAGTGCGCCAACGACGAGCAACTGTACCGCTGCCATGATCATGGCAATTGAAGACGCCATGGAGTCGTCATATTGCTCGAACGCGGCCTGCGCCGCTGCAATGGATATGACGCGCGTAGGGCCGGATGGAGCGCCCAGAAGCACGGCGGATGGGAATACCGCGAAGGCCTGAACGAAGGTGAGGCAGGCCGCCACGACCAGACCGGGAACCAGCAGGGGCAACATGACATATCGAAAGCGCTGCCAGCTATTGGCTCCATGGGTGGCCGCCGCCCGTTCCAGTGCCGGATCAATGCCGGTTATATAGGAGAGCGTCAGTAGAAACGTGAATGGAAAAACGGTGATGACAAGTGAAGCGAACACACCCCAGTAATTATTGGTGAGTTTCAGCGGGCTGTCGATCAGGCCTATGAAAATCAGCGTGCGACTGAACCAGCCTTGCGGACCGAGATAGTTGAGAAGGCCTTCCGCGATCAGAACTGTGCCAAGCGTAATCGGCAGGACAAGAATGGTCGTCAGCAACCGCTGGCGTCGCATCAATCGAACGCGCAAGGCGATTGGTACGGCGAACATCACACTGATGATCGTCACCGGAACAGCAAGCCAGAGGGTCGCGCCGATGGTTTTGTAAAGAAATGGATCGGAGAAGAATTTGACGTAGTTGGCGAGCGCGCCGCCTCCATCCAGCGGATTGAACGACAGCACCAGCCCATAGAGGAATGGGTAGATGAAGACACCCACCACAAACAGCAATGCTGGGAGGATCAGTAATGTCACACCGTCGAAGCCGCGATTGGCGAGCCTTTGTCGCAGACTGGGCGTTAATGGCGCCTCGGCGTATCGCTCCTGAGCTAGATCAACCATGCCTCAGTCCTCCGCCGGAAAGACGAGTGCATTGGCTGCATCAATGCCGAGCGCAATCTGGCTGCCCGGTTCGACGCCTTTCGGGCCGTGAAAGATCAATTCCAGACCTGTTTGCGTGCGCGCTGTGCCCACATATTCGCGACCGCGATATTCGATGGTTTCAACGGTTGCCTGCAACGTATTCTGATGGCCCGAGCCGGAAACGACATCGTCGCCGCGTGCCATCAAAACGGCTTCGTCGCCAGTTTTTAAGGCGTCAACCGCACGTCCCGTCAGCGCGTTACCAGCGACGTCAATGGTTGCCTGACCATTTTCGATGCGCGTGACCTTGCCGGGGAGGGCGTTTCTGAATCCCATGAAGGCTGCAACATCTCTGTAGAGCGGCGCTTCATAAAGTTCGTTGGGCCTGCCGACCTGACGAATTTCACCATCGCGCAACACCACAATGCGGTCTGCAAGCGACAGGGCCTCGTCCTGATCGTGCGTAACGTAGATCGTGGTGGAACCAAGCTGATTGTGGATGCGACGAATTTCGGCGCGCATTTCGAGGCGCAGTTTTGCATCGAGATTGGATAGTGGTTCATCCATCAAGACCAGAGGAGGTTCGATGACAATCGCGCGGGCGATAGCCACGCGCTGTTGCTGACCGCCAGAAAGCTGTCCGGGAAGTTTTTCTTCCTGTCCCTGCAAGCGCACTAAGGCCAGCGCCGCACGGGCGCGCTTTTCGATCTCGCTTTTGGCAAGCCCTCGCATTTTGAGTCCAAAGCCGACATTCTGCAGAACGTTCATATGCGGAAACAGTGCATAGTTCTGGAAAACCATGCCAAAGCCGCGATCTTCCGGCTTCAACTGGTCGACACGACGATTGTCGATATAGATGCAGCCGCCCGTCGTGCCCAGAAGACCGGCAATACAATTAAGGGCCGTTGATTTTCCGCAGCCGGAAGGGCCGAGAAGTGCGATGAATTCGCCTTTCCGGATGGTGAGGTTGATTTCCCTCAGCGCATTGAAAGTTCCGAATGAACGGCTCATCCGGTCTAGCCGGAGTTCTTGAAAGGACATTGACGCAAACACCATGATTTGTTTGGCGATCATAGGCGCTTCCAGACGAGCCGATGTGGCTCGCCCGGAAATGCCCGTTTAAGAGCGCATCCCGAAAAGTGTGAAACGGTTTTCGGAAAAGATGCGCGTTAAAACGAAGCCTTAACTGGCCGCGACCTCTTCATCCCAGCGCCGGAATGCTGCGACAAGCGCCTCCGGTTCAAGCGGAAGTTCAATCGGATTGTTGGCGATCCACTCGGCATATTCCGGGCGCCCGAACTCAGCGATGACGTTCTGGCTTTCCTTCGGCGCCATCTCGATTGTCACGTCTTTGACGGCTGGGCCCGGATAGAAATAACCGGCATCGTAAGAATAAGCCTGCTGATCCGGCTTTAGTGCAAATTTGATGAATTCCATCAGGACGGCGATCTTCTCTTCCGAAACGCCCTTTGGAATTGCAAAATAATGCGCATCACAAACCCAATGGAAACCGTCGAGCTTGCTGACGCCCATTTCCTTCGGCACCACGCCGAGTGCACGTGGATTGATATCCCAGCCGGTGGTGGTCACCGTCATGTCGCGGGTGCCTTCGCCCAGTTCCTTCATCAGGGCGCCAGTGCCTGCCGGATAATATTCTATGTTTTTGTGCAGTTCCTTCAGATAGGCCCAGGTTTTATCCCAGCCCTTGATCGGGTCTTTTGGATTGCTGTCGCCGAGAAGATAGGGGAGCCCCATCAGGAATGTGCGGCCCGGGCCTGAATTGGCTGGACGTGCATAAATGAACTTCTTGGGATTTTCCTTTGTCCAGGCCAAAAGTTCTTCAGCGTTTTTAGGCGCGGTCTTGACCTTGTCGGGATGGTACTCAAGCAGCGGTCCCGACGGGTAATAGGACACCACCACGCCTTTGCCCTTCGACATTTCCTGCATGCGCCATGCTGGCTCAAGATAGATGTCCTGAAGCTTGGGCAAGCCGTTTTCCGGCAAGGCGATGATGTCGGTCCAGATATCATCTGCAAGTCCTGCCGAGAGCGCGTCAGGGCCGACAATGACCAGATCGATATCGATGCGATTGGCGCGCTGTTGGGCCTTGATCTTGCCCGGAAGTTCCGGCGCTGGCGCTTTATTGAAAGTAAAGCGCGAAACGAGCGCCTTTTGTTCGGATGCAAAATTGTCAAATATGGGCTGGGTCAAAGCGAGGTTGCCCGCAGCATCGATAACGTTCAGCGCAACGGGCGATGATGGCAGTTTTGCGGACTGGGCCCAAGCACCTTTCGGCAGCATGATGCCCATACCTGTTGCAAGCCCGGCCCCCGCCATGAATGTACGGCGTGAAATTCCCTTATTCATGTTCTCCTCCATTTTTGGTTCTGCGGTGCGCCCATCTTCTCCCTGTCAGGACGCCCTGATTTCATCTGTCAGACTAAGCCATCTGTCTCCCAACCTGCGACAATCTGCTGGAGCGTTTCGCGGTCGTGTTTTTCGAGTTGCGGCAATCCGGGAAGCCGGACCTTGCCCACGGCAAGCCCCTGAATTTGCAAGGCTTCCTTGACGACCGTAACATTGGCGCCATTGCGGTATTTCGTGCGCATGGTTTCAAATTCAGCGATGCTTTCGACGACCGATCGCGCGCGGTCGTAATCACCGGCCTCCAACGCATTCCAAACAGCAAGCGAACGCTGCGGTGCGACATTGACCAGTCCTGAAGTGAAGCCCCGTCCGCCAAGCGCGTAGAAGGGCAGGGCCCAGCTTTCCGCGAGACCGCAAATCCAGGTCGCGTCCATGCCTTTGGTCGCCCGGCAGCATTCGAAGAAAAGCATCGTGTTTTGCGATGCGAATTTTACCCCGGCAACTTTCGGATGGGTGGCGAGCCTGACCATTTCATCAAGCGGGATCAAGTCAGAACGGATATAGGCGACGATGGGTAGATCAATCGCTTCAGCAATCGCGATAAAATAATCAACCTGCGCATGCGGGGCCGCGAAGGGATCGAGCGGATGATGGATCATCACGCCGTCGGCACCTGCCGCGCTGGCAGCCTTTGCCACTTTTATGGCCTCACGTACCGAACGCCCCGCAGCAGCTGTGACCGCTGCCTTACCGGCGGCAGCTTCAATCGCTATCGATTGCAGGCGAATAACTTCGTCTTCCGTCAGGCTGTAGAACTCACCGGTGTTACCACCGCTGACGATATTATGAACGCGCGCATCGGCGATGCGCGAAACGATTTTCGCCGTCAGCACCGGTTCGATTTCGCCCTGTGCGTCATAAGCGGTTGCATGCACGCCCGAAATGCCGCGAAGCACTTGGCGATAGCCTGCTAGATCCATTGTTTCCTCCCAATAGGCCGGTCAGAAGACCAGCTCGATATGCGTCTCCCCTGCCTTTACGATGTGCTCACGCATCAATCGCTCGGCCAAATCTCCGTTTCTTTTGGTAATCGCCAGCATGATAGCCTCATGCTCGTTGAATGATTGACGCCGAACGTCATCGCGAGAAAGCACCGTCACCCGGGCCGCATGGTCATACATGCGCTGAGCGTTTTGCAGTCGTCGCAGATATTCACATCCGGACGCTTCATGAATGCCGTCGTGAAATTTCTCGTTCAGTTCGATCAATTCATCGACGTCGCCGGTTTCCACCGCCGCGCGCATTTCCTCAATGGTGGCGCGAAGAAAATCAAAAGCTTCCTCGCTTCCGTGTTTTGCAGCCTGCCGCGCAATGATGCTCTCCAGCGCAGCGCGCGCCAGCATCATCTCCTCCGCCTGACGTTCGCTGAAGCAGACAAAGGTGCCGCGACGCGATTCCGTTCGAACCAGACCTTCGCCCTCAAGCTGCCTCAGCGCTTCCTTGAGCGGACTGGTGCTGATGCCAAGATCGGCTGCAAGCTGACGTTCATTCAATTTCTCGCCGGATTTCAGCCGACCGGAAATAATCGCTTCCCGCAAGCTGTCATGCACATGGTCTCTGAGATTTCTCAGCTTAATCGGCTTGAGAGCTAATGCCTGCGAATCCAAAGCTCAAATCTCCCTGAAACTCCTCGCTTAAAGAAATAGCCGCCTATTTTGTGATATGTCAATATCTGATGTATCAGATTTTATGTCGCTAAGGCCTGCCTGTCACATAATGCATGAAGCGCATTTTGTTATTTTATGGAGGCGGCGTCGGCATGCGATTAAGTTTTACGTAGTGGAAAACAAAAATGGCGCCGCAGCGCCATTCTCAATAAACCCGAAACTGAGGCGAGAGTTACTCCGTCAGCGCCAGACGACGGCGAAGCCGTGCAGCCCTTCCACCAGTAACGTTGGCCGACAGCTTTTGAAAAGCGTCGAGATAATTGTCCTTGGTGCGAAGAATATGCGCAGCCAATATCGTGGATAGTTGGTCACGCTTGTTCTCGGCAAAGAGGCTGATCATATGCGCATGATCTTTATAGGAGCGGTCCGGTTCACCTTCTGCGCGAATGGCAAGATGAGTTCTCAAAGATGCCACGCGGCCTAGAATAAGATCGTAAGCATTTTTGAGATAGCGATTGCCGCAGTGATGAAAGAAGGCAAGGTGGAATGCGGTATCGGCGCGGCCATAAGCTTGCATATTGCCACGATCAATGGCCTCAGTCATGGCTTGCAACTGCTTCTGCAATTCGTTGACCGCCAGCGGAAGCGATTGTTGGGGCGTAAGCGCTATCGCTTGCTTTTCCAATCCAACGCGATAGTCGCAAAGTTCGGCAATGTCCTCCAGCGTCGGTGTGAAGACATAGGTGCCGGATTTTGGGACGATGATTACCAGCCCTTCCATCTGCAACAGATTGAGCGCTTCACGCACAGGCGTTCGGCTGACTTCAAATGCAGAGGCCAGAGTGTCTTCGGAGAGGTTTTCCCCAAAATCGAGCTCGGCGTCGACGATAGCCGCGCGTATTTTATCAGCGATCGTCGGGACAAGACTCTTGCGCGGGGGCGTTTTCGGCTTTGTCATGCCAGTACACGGTCTCCTCAAAGAATTTCCGGCAGCGCGTTCAAGATCGCTGCCGGTAATGTGGTCTAGTCGCGTTTCGCTTTCAAGCTCATGCAGAGGAAGAAGCTGATGATCGGAAATACTGCAAGTACCAGAAGCGAGATAGAAAAACTATCGGTCGCCGTTTTGACCCAACCCACAATATAGGGACCTGTAAAGCCGCCAATCTGTGCAAAGCCGTTGATTGCAGCCAGACCGCCAGCCGCTGCTGCACCAGTGAGGAACTGCGTCGGCAAGGTCCAAAAAACACCGAGATAGGACCAGAGAAAGAACGCACAGATGCAAAGCAGCAGCAGGCCCAGATAGGGATTGGGCGCTAGCGCGCTGGCTGCGAGGAATAGGCCGCCGAACAGGCCGGCAATGGCCGTGTGAATCTTGCGCTCGCCGGTGCGGTCGGAACTGCGCGAAATGACGACCAAACCGAGTGCCGCGAAAATGAACGGTATGGCCGAGACAAAGCCGGACTGCAGGGTCGTCAGGCCAAAAGTCTTCACGATCTGCGGCAGCCACATAATCACACCATACACGGCGATACCGTTGAACATATAGACCAACGTGAGGAGCCAAACCCGGAAATCGCTGAAGATTTCGCGCAGACTATGGCGTGTATCGGGCTGGGCGTTCTTTTCGTCAGCGGCAAGCTGTTCCAGAAGCCAGGCACGTTCGTCCGCGTCCAGCCATTTGCTGTCTTTCTGCGGTGAATCGACAAGATAGAAGAACGTGATAATGCCCAGCAGGACTGCGGGCAATCCTTCAAGGATGAACATCGCCTGCCAGCCGTGCAGGCCAAACAGGCCTTCACCAGCGTCGATCAGCCAGCCCGAAATCGGTGCGCCGATGACAATTGACAATACGGTTGCGGCCATGAAGAGGGCCGTCGCGCGACCACGTTCTTTGGCTGGGAACCAGTAGGTCAGATAGAGGAGTACGCCTGGCGCAAAACCGGCTTCGGCTACACCGAGCAGAAAGCGCAGAATATAGAAGGAGGTTGGCCCCTGCACGAAGGCCATCGCACAGGAGACAATGCCCCAGGTGACCATGATACGGGCGATCCAGATGCGCGGACCGACTTTGTGCAGGATCATGTTGCTGGGGATTTCAAAAGCCAGATAGCCGATGAAGAAAATTCCCGCGCCGAGACCGAACATATAAGGCGTCAGGCCGATATCTTCGTTCATATGCAGTGCGGCAAAGCCGATATTCACGCGATCCAGATAGTTCACGATGAAGCAAATGAAGCAGAACAGGACAATGCGCATGTTGAGCTTGCGGATCGTCCGGTCGCGTAGACTGGTATTCAATTGAGCGCCGTCAGCACGGATAGCATCCGCCATGACATTCCTCCCTAAGCTTTGATGTCGCCCTCCGCGACACCTTTCGGCGGCACCTATAGACTGGAAAAGAAGTACGCACAAGTGGAATACATAATCTAGAACCCTAGTTGACAATCGGACCGATCTGGTCATTCTTGCCGCCGAATGAAACATGACGCCCTTTATGGCGGGAGGATAGAAGTGCAGCAATCACAATCGGCAAACATCGGCTCCGGTTATTTCGTTGACCGAACGGTTTTGGTCACCGGCGGTGCATCGGGGATCGGACGCGCCGTTACCGACAAGCTGGTTGGTCTCGGCGCGTTAGTTGCGGTGTGGGATATCAATGCTGAACGGCTTGCTGAATGTCAGTCGGCCCACGGCGACCGCGTGCTGACGGCGAATGTCGATGTTGCGGACCGCGCATCCGTTGAAGTTGCCATGAACGCGCTAGTAGGGTCGCTTGGTGGTGTAGATCATCTCTTGAACAATGCCGGTATCATCGGTCAGCGCATGACTGTCGAAGATATGAACGAGCCGGAACTCGACCGGGTTCTCGGGGTCAATCTGAAGAGCGCTTTCTATGTTTCCAGCGCCTTCATTCGCGCTCCTTCCAGTCGTGCGGATCGTTCCGTGGTGAATTTGTCTTCGATTGCCGCGCGCACCGGCGGTATGGTTGGCAATATCGTTTACGCAACCACCAAAGGTGCGATTGCGTCCTTTACTGTCGCACTTGCCAAAGAGCTTGCGCCGAAGGCACGTGTTAACGCATTGGCGCCCGGCGTCATCAACACGGAAATCCAACAGGACGTTTTTGCCGATCCCGCCAATATTGAAGCGATGGCCAATATGATTCCGCTCAAAAGGCTTGGGACCGCCGCTGAAGTTGCAGATGCTGCGGTTTGGCTCCTGTCTGGAGAGGCGTCCTATATCACCGGTGTTGTCGTAGACGTATCCGGCGGTCGCTGAAGAGGGAGAGCATAATGAAGAACACAGCTGAAAAATTGAGAGCTGATATTGAAACGGGTCGTCTGGTTCAGGCTCCGGGTGCCGCCGACGCATTGACTGCACGTCTGGTTGAGATGGCACAATTTCCCGCCATTTACATGACGGGTTTTGGGGCGACGGCCTCGCGGCTCGGTCTACCGGATATCGGCCTGCTGTCGCAAACGGAAATGACAACGCATGCGCGTGACATGGTCCGGGCGGTTGATATTCCTGTGATTGCTGATGCTGACACCGGTTACGGTGGCCCCGCCAATATCTGGCGAACGGTTGAAGAGTATATTCAGGCTGGCGTTGCTGCAATCCATCTTGAAGACCAGCAATTGCCAAAGCGATGCGGCCAGCGGTCGGGCGTACGCATCATTCCGGCAGAGGAAAACATTCGTCGTTTGCGCTGCGCTGTCGAAGCGCGCGGCCAGCATCCCATGTTGTTGATAGCGCGGACTGATGCAATCCAGAGCGAGGGCATTGACGAAGCTATTCGTCGCGCAAAACTCTATCAGGATGCAGGCGCCGACCTCGTTTTTGTCGATGGTATCAAGAAGATCGCTGAAGTTGAGGCGGTTTCCAAGGGCGTGCATGGTCCCAAGGTTGTCAGCATTGTTGATGGCAACGAGACCACCGCACTCAAGGCAAAAGACCTGGAAGAGCTCGGTTTCAACGTTGCTTTCTATGCGCTCTCGGCTCTTTTCTCTGCGGTTAAGGCCGTTCGAGATACCCTTGATGTGTTGAAGGCAGATGGAACCCCGCATAATCGCGCAAGCGCCATGGTATCATATGCAGAGTTCAGTGCTGTCACTGGACTTGCAGGGTTTGATGCACTGGACGATCGTTACGGCTGGCCGGAACACAAGGAATAGTCCCAAACGAAAACAGGTGGCCCGCTTTCCGGCGGGCCACCTGTTTTGTGTCATGGTCGGGTTGGGGCAGGGACTGCCCCAAGTGGGTTGTTTGTTATGCCTTGCCGAGACGCTTGCGCAATTCGGTGTTTTCGGAGCGAAGCTTTGCAGCCAGTTCCTTGCGCAGCTTGAGGTTTTCAGCTTCCAGTGCAACAAGCGCCTTGAGATCATCGCTCGACGATGCCTTGGCAGCAGCCGGTGCTGCGGTCTTTCCAGCGGCATTCTTCCAGTTGTAATAGGTCTGTTCGCTGACTTCAGCCTGCTGCAATGCAGCTTTCAACGTGACCTTGCCACCCTTGGTAGCCTTTTCAACGGAGGCAAGAATAGAAGCGCGTTCGGCTGGCGAATATTTCTTCACCTTGCGGCCAGCTGGTGCTGCAGCAACTGCAGCGGCCTTGGGTGCGCTCTTGGCAGCTTTGGGAGCCTTGGCTGCCTTCGCCGCAGGCTTTGCAGCGGCTGCTTTAGGCTCGGCCTTCTTGCGCGGTGCACGGGTTTTCGGCTTGCTGCTTGCAGGCTCTGCGGCAGCGGTCTGGTTTGCTTCTACAATGGTTTCATCAGCCATGTTCAGTTTCTCCTGAATTGATACTCGGGTAAGCTTTCCGGGTGCCGAATATATGGGACAATGCTTAATGCAACCATAAGTGCCATTACTTTGACAATTTGTGAAGAGATGCCATCCAAAGACATGCGGCGAGCGATCTATTATGAAGGCGGATTGATTGTTGAAAACGGGCCCCGAAATCTATAGGTAGAGCGCAGTACCTGTCGTACACTTCCATGGAATTTGATCGAGAAAGCTATTTTCGGATGAAGAATCCAATCCGCAATGTTGTGGTTGAATATAAGAACCGGCGTGCGCGCAAGAGCGGCAACTCTCTTTGGGGCAACCTTGATCTGAAATCGATTGCCCGTGAAGTGGACAAGGATGTCAAGGCACCGCACGCAGCCGAGCCGTCAAAGCCCGCTATCCCGCAAACTAGCAGTAAGCCTGCTGAGACCATCCAAGAACCCGCCCCACAGGGGAAAGCCATTGTTGAGCCGGTAATCTTGGAAGCAATCACGTCCCAACAAGAAACCAAAACGCTTCCGGCTATCGCCGCTCCCGTCTCGGCAACGCCTGAAAAGAAAAAGCGAAATACTCGCCGCCACTTGAAGCCAATTGCTGACAAGCCGGTAAAGGCAAAACCATCTCCGCGCGCGAAACTTGATATTCTGGATGAACTGCAAGCGCTTGAGGCCGAGAATGCTGCACTAAAACGACAGCTGGCTGAAAAGCTCGCCGCCGAAAACCAGAAAATGCGAAAAATGCTCCATCGTATAGAGACGCAGATCGAACCTTAGTCCTGACTGTCTGGTGGTAGCGTCACAAGTTTTTCTAGATCGATAGCGGCTTATCAAAGGCTGCGAAACATGCATGCCATCGCATCAACGAGCTTTGGCTTCAGACGCTGGCGTTTCCTTCTTTATGAGAAGCCCTTCCAGCAAAGTGCGAAATGTCTGCACAGCCTTTTTTGAGGTGACTTGCGGGTCTTCTGCATTGGCGATCCATTGGGCGGCGCTACTGCTGGCTGCATTAATGAGGCGCGCGGCAGCTTCCGGGTCAATGTCTACGATAATACCAGCCTTTTGCAGATCCGTGAGACTGCGGGCGACCGTTGCAATACAGCCATTGGCATTTGGCCAGCCGGACGGGTCTCCAAGCACCGCGGGACCGTCTCTGAACATGATGCGCTGAATTTCCGGCTCCAGCGCCATCTCAACATAGGCGACATTCTCATCCACAAAGCCCTGCCAGGGTGTCGCGGCGCGGGACGAAATCGCGCAAAGCCTGCCGGTCATTTCAGCATCAATCTGATTGACGACAGCTTGCAGGAGGCCTTTTTTGTCGCCGAAGTGGTGGTAAAGCGCGCCTCTGGTCAGACCGGCTGCGCCCGTAAAGTCATCCATTGAGGCATCGGCATAGCCCACTGTACCGAATGCCTTCCGTCCCGCGGCCAGCAGCTTTTCCCGGGTTTCAGCAATCATTTCGCTACGGGGTTTGCGCACATTATTCTCCAGTTTTCACATACGTGACGTATATTAGTTGACATGCGCCACGTATCAAGTAATTAATTAACATACGCCACGTATGTAAATGGCAAAATCCTTTGCACCAAGGAACAGGTCCATGTCCAACCCCTATAAAGAGATATTCAGCGCGCCCGGCGCGCTTGGCTTTTCCGCCGCTGCGGGTTTTGCGCGGCTTCCAATGGCAATGGCTCCAATCGGAATCGTCGCGATGCTGTCTCTGACGCACGGCGAATATTGGCTGGGTGGCGCAGTTTCCGCTACCTTTGCCTTGACCAACGCGTTTCTGTCGCCGCAGATATCGCGGGCTGTCGACAAATTTGGGCAACGGGCCGTCGTAGGGCCGGTAACCATTGTTTCGGTGGTTGCGGTCGCGGCGCTGATTTTGGCTGCCAATCAAAAATGGCCCAACTGGACCCTATTCGTATCGGCCTTTTTGGCCGGAACAATGCCAAGCATATCCGCGATGGTACGGGCACGATGGACCGAGATCTTTCGTGACCGACCAGAGTTGAACACCGCCTTTGCATTTGAGTCGGCTGCCGATGAATTGGTCTATATCGCCGGCGCTTCGCTCTCGGTTGGCTTGACCGTAGCTCTTTTCCCAGAGGCCGGGATGTTGATCAGCACGGTCTTTCTCGCTGTTGGCACCATTGCTTTTCTCGCTCAGCGTTCAACAGAGCCCAAACTCCGCATGCCTGACCAAAATGTTTCGCAGCGTTCCGCTATCAGGCTTCGTTCGGTTCAAATTATCACCCTGGCTTTGGTATTCGTGGGATCGACTTTCGCCACGGCGGAAGTTAGTGCTGTCGCGATCACCAGGGAGCTTGGCCAGCCCAACATGGCAAGCTTGGTTATTGGTGTATACGCCATCGGATCCTTTGTGGTCGGTCTGACGCTAGGCGCGCTCAAACCCAGAATTCAATTGCCGCTACAGCTGCTCATTGCGGTTAGCGTCCTTGCAATCACCGCCCTGCCGCTCTTGTTTGCAAGCTCGTCGGTCGCTCTACTGGCCGTGGCTGTCTTTATCAGCGGCATAGCCATTTCGCCGACTTTCATCACAGCTTTCGGTCTCATCGAACGCCGCGTGCCGGAAAGCATGCTGACTGAAGGTATTACCTGGGTCATGACGGGGATCGGTATCGGGATGGCGCTCGGTGCGTTCATCGCGGGCTGGGTCGTCGATAATTTTGGTGCTGCGAACGGCTTCTGGGTGTCGATTGTTGCAACTGTGACGACCGTTTTAATCGTCGGATTGGGACAGAGGGCTTTGTCTGGCGAGCGTACAACATTGGCCGTCGCCGAGCGCTGTTCGGCGCAGCCTGCTGAATAACGGCTTGTATAATCATGAGGCCCCTGACGGAAAGAACGTTGGGGGTCATTTTTATCTGCATTCCCAAATAGTGAAACAAAGCTCGATTTTTGATCGCTATTTTTAGTGAGGCCTGTCCGCCTTGCCAGCTCTGCTATCGCCTTCGAATTGTTATGCTTCCTACCAATAAAAAGAAGAGAATTGGTCAACGTTAAATCCACGCAAGACAAGGGCGAGGGGTAATCCTGTTGGATGCAATCTCGCCGGTGTGAATTATCGCGCGAGAAATAGGACAAACATTGTGCGGGCTGATCCCATAGACGAGCAAAAGCCCGCGCCGTGGCAAAGGGTTCTCCTGTTACAAGGACCGGTTGGGCCTGCGTTCCGCCTGCTTCGGAGATATCTGACGCAATTGCGCTATCATTGCATTCAAGTGTTGTTCAATCCGGGTGATCGGCTCTTTGCGGGGCGACGGAACGGCACACTCGTTTACACGGGCGGTATAGATGGTCTCGAAGACTGGCTGCTTGTTCAGGCGAGCACCCAGAAAATCACACACATGGTTCTCTTCGGTTCAGAACGCCCAGTTCATATCATAGCACGCCGAGTGGCCGCGCAACTGAGCATAGTCGTGATATCTCTTGAAGAAGGATATATCCGCCCCGGTGCGATCACACTGGAATTCGGAGCAAACAACGCCTTTTCTCCAATTGCCGGGCAGCTTCCGCCGCGCAGCTTCCGAATTGATCGTGAAGATACTTACCCTGACAATCGGGGTCATTTCTCTGCTATGTGTATCTATGGTGGGCTATATTACGCGTCTGTCGCGCTTTTTGCGAAACGCAGACAACGGCGGTTTATGCACCGTGATATCGGCATTCTCCGTGAGTTGCCCCACTGGGTCAAAAATTTCCACCGTTGGTTTTGGGGGCAATCGAAGAATAGCGCAATCATCGAACGCCTGCTGGAGCACAGTGTCGGTCAATATTTTGTGGTGGCTTTGCAGGTTTCACAGGATACCCAGTTGAAACGCTCCGCCCGAGGGTGGAACAATGCGCGTCTGATAACTGAAGTGCTTGATAGTTTTGCGGCATCGGCTCCGCAACATCTGCGGCTGGTTTTCAAAATACATCCGTTGGAGCGCGGTTATGACAATGATCGCAAGCTGATAGACGAACTGTCGGTTAATCTCAGCATCAGGCATCGTGTCGATATTGTGGATGTGGGCTCTATCGGTTCTCTGACACGCCATTCAGCGGGCATGATCACTATCAATAGCACATCCGGGTTTTCGGCCATCCATCACGGCGTTCCCCTGCTGGTGATTGGCGAGGCCGTTTATGCAAATCAAAGAATTGCCACTTGTGCATTCGGAACGCCCGACTTTGATGCCTTTTGGAAAGGCGGGCTGATTGCTTCCGCGCGGCTTCGAAAACGCTACATTGCATGGATTAGAAAGCGCTGTTTGCGACCGGGCGACTTTTTTACCGCACGCGGAATAGCAGCAAGTTACAAGGCAATCATTGATGCAATCAACACATCGGCTGTGCCGCATGGCAACATGAGGAGTGCAGCATGATGATCAAGATTGCGCCTCTCATTTTTACTGCGATCGCTGTTTCTGGTCTGGTGGGGTGTACCGCTGTTCCTGGCAGCGGTCCATTGACTTCCGCTATCAACACCGAAACGACGAATAGAACGAACGGTAGCAACTATGCTGTCGTACCGCTCGATACCACCATCCTGTCGGTTGTGAGAAACTACCGTTTCAGCGGCATTCCAGAGAGTTTCAAAGGCAAACTGGGCAACCGGCAATCCTTGACCATTGGTGCCGGCGACGGGCTTGCCGTGAATATCTGGGAGGCCGCCCCTGACGGGTTGTTTTCGACGGCGGAGCGGAAAAGCGCCACCCTTCAACTGATTGTCGACGAACGCGGAATGGTATTCATTCCCTATGTGGGTCAAGTGCATGCTGCGGGCCTGACTGCCGAAGCGCTGCGCAAATCGATTGAGGCGGGTTTGAAAGGAAAGGCGGTCGAGCCGCAGATACAGGTCCTTGTCAGTGAAAACCGAAGCAAGGTGCTGATTGTGGTGGGAGATGTGACCAGTCCCGGTCCATTTCCGGTGCCGATGCGAGGGTTGAAACTTCTGGATGCGGTCGCGCTTGCAGGCGGAACCCGAAAAGCGATGTTTGAAAGTACGGCGACAGTGACCCGTGGTTCGACCAGTGCGACCCTGCGACTGGAAGATGCTGTCAGCCATCCGAGCGAAAACATCTGGCTTGCATCGGGGGACAATATAACCGTAACGCACCAGCCACGCAGCTTTTCAGCCTTTGGCGCGGTGAAGAGCAGTCAACTTGTTCCGTTTCCCGCAGAAAAGCTCGTTCTATCTGAAGCACTGGCGCAAGTCGGAGGGCTGAGTGACCGATCTGCTGATGCGGGTGGTGTCTTTATCTTCAGGTTCGAACCGCACGATCTTGTGCAACAACTGATAGGTAAGCGCGCCGACCATTTGCCCACGGACGATACGCGACGCGTGCCAGTTATATACAGGCTTGATTTCAACAAGCCGGAATCCTTCTTCCTTTCCCAATCATTTCAGATACGGGACAAGGATGTTCTCTATGTCGCAAACCATCCTGCTGCGGAGTTGAGCAAGTTTCTAACGCTGATCGTCTCACCGCTTCTCGGTGTTACTCGAACGGCTGAGGCGCTTTGAAACACGCGCCCGTCAGGCAGGCATAAACAAGCTTAAGAGAAAACACAGCGCTTCCATAATCCGGTTTCGTACGGAAACGCTCCGACAATCTATGTGGGGGCTCATGAAGGTACTAACAGTCTTCGGTACGCGACCGGAAGCGATCAAGATGGCGCCGGTCGTGCGACGTCTTTCAAACACCGAGGGATTTCAAGCGCGTTTATGTGTTACCGCCCAGCACAGGCAGATGCTGGATCAGGTGCTTCAGCTTTTTGAGCTGACGCCGGACTACGATCTCGACATCATGAAACCGGGCCAGACGCTTGGCGACATCACCAGCGCCATTCTGCATGGTATGGACGCTGTATTCGAAGATTTTGCCCCCGATATTGTTCTGGTGCACGGCGATACGTCCACCACCTTCGGCGCAAGCCTGGCTGCCTATTTCCACCGCACGCCCATCGGGCATGTCGAAGCCGGTTTGCGCACTGGCAATCTCTATTCTCCTTGGCCGGAGGAGGCCAATCGCAAACTGACCGGCGCATTGGCCGCACTTCATTTTGCACCGACCGAAAGCGCGCGAAAAAATCTTTTGCTGGAGGGTATTCCGGCGCGGACGATCAAGGTAACAGGCAATACCGTGATTGACGCGCTCGTCCATACCGAGCAGCTATTTGCCCGGGATGCCGAGCTGGAAGGCACAATGCGCCAGCGCTTCGATTTCCTGCGGTCAGAGGCGCAACTGGTCCTCATAACCGGCCACCGACGTGAAAACTTCGGTACGGGTTTTGAGAACATCTGCGAGGCCATATGCGATCTGGCCCGACATTTCCAGGACGTGGATTTTGTCTATCCGGTGCATCTGAACCCCAGCGTTCGGGAGCCGGTTGGGCGG
Source organism: Ochrobactrum teleogrylli (assembly GCF_037482325.1). Taxonomy (NCBI): domain Bacteria; kingdom Pseudomonadati; phylum Pseudomonadota; class Alphaproteobacteria; order Hyphomicrobiales; family Brucellaceae; genus Ochrobactrum; species Ochrobactrum teleogrylli. The sequence goes on along the minus strand of NZ_JBBHKQ010000002.1, from coordinate 280,758 downwards.
CTTCTTTGCGGGATTTCAAACATTTATTTGATCGAGCCGCAGGACTATCTCCCATTTGTCTGGCTGATGAAGCGATCCTATCTGATACTGACGGATTCCGGTGGCGTACAGGAAGAAGCGCCGACTTTCGGCAAGCCGGTTCTGGTAATGCGCGAGACAACCGAGCGGCCCGAGGCAATAGCTGCGGGAACTGCCAGACTGGTTGGCGCAGAGCGAGACCGCATTTTCAACGGCGTCAGTCAGCTTCTGCTTGATCCAGTCGCCCACGCCCAAATGGCAACCGCCCAGAACCCCTATGGCGACGGACTGGCGGCTGCAGAGATCGTCAAAACCCTTCAAGCATTCCCGACTGGTCTTGGTCGTAAACATGCCTCCCCATTGCTTTCCTGACAGGACTACTTTCATGCAGCGTTCTTTTGCCTATGAAACCCTATGTGTAATCGGCCTTGGTTACATTGGACTCCCCACTGCCACAGTCTTTGCCCAACATGGGCTCAAGGTACAAGGGGTGGATGTCAATGCATCCGTGGTCGCGACGATCAATAAGGGTGAGGTGCATATTGTCGAGCCCGGTCTGGAAAAATGCGTCAAGCAGGTGGTGCTGAACGAAAACCTTCGAGCATCAACTTTGGCTGATCCCGCCGATGCATTTCTGATTGCTGTGCCAACGCCTTTCAAAGGGTCTGATCACGAGCCGGACTTGTCATATATCGAAGCCGCTGCACGGGCAATTGCACGTGTTTTGAAGGCTGGCGATTTGGTCGTTCTGGAGTCGACTTCACCGGTTGGTGCAACACAGAAGATGGCGGACTGGTTGGCGGAATCCCGACCCGATTTGACCTTCCCGCAGGATGCGGCTGAAGCTTCCGACATCAGGATTGCGCATTGCCCGGAGAGGGTTTTGCCCGGCAAAATTCTGGATGAACTTGTGCATAATGACCGCATCATCGGCGGAATGACACCGCTATGCGCAGCGGCTGCGCAAGCGCTCTATTAGGCGTTTGTGACCGGAGAATGCATCGCCACGGATGTACGCACAGCCGAAATGTGCAAGCTCGCAGAAAATGCATTTCGCGACGTGAACATTGCATATGCAAACGAGCTTTCGCTGATTTGCGACCGAAGCGGGATCGATGTTTGGGAACTCATCCGTCTGGCGAACCGTCACCCGCGTGTCGATATTCTTCAGCCTGGCGCGGGCGTCGGAGGGCATTGCATTGCCGTCGATCCCTGGTTCATCGTCGCAGGGGCGCCAGATTTGGCGCAGCTTGTGCGCACGGCGCGCAATGTGAACAACGCAAAGCCCGAATGGGCCCTGCAAAAACTGCGCATCGCAGCTGAGCACTTTGAACTGGCCCATGAGGGACGAAAGCCCATCATCGCCGTATGTGGCCTTTCATTCAAACCCGATATCGATGATCTGCGTGAAAGTCCGGCGCTGGAAATAGCGGTTGCACTTCAGGAAGAGTTCGACGCGCAGGTGATGTTCGTCGAACCCAATATTGAAGAGCTTCCGCCGCGCCTGTCCGCGGCCCGACTGGTGGACATTGCTGTGGCAAGGGAAGAAGCCGACATACTGCTCGTTCTGGTAGGGCACCGGTCGTTCCAATACCTCGCTGATACTCCTCTTCGCCCTAACCAGAGCATCATTGATGTGGTGGGATTGCTGGCGAACAAGCGAACCGCCTTGCAAGACAAGGCACTTCTGAACGCGATCGAAGGCTGAACACGACATGTCCCTTCCATCTTCAGACGCTGCTGAACAAACCACGGTCAACGAGCTTCCTGCAGGCAAGCCGTTGCCCGACCTCCATGATCGCATCACCGAAGCCTATCTCGGGCAGCTGGGAAAAGAATTTGCCCAGTGCACGCGCGAGCGCATCCATTGGATATGTGCCCGCGCCATGGGCATGCGTATTCTTGACGTCGGCTGCAGCCAGGGGATCACATCAATCCTGTTGGGGCGGGAAAGACGGTCCGTCGTCGCTCTGGATATCTCCAAGAGAGCCATCGACGAGGCGCTGCAGTTCATCTCGCGCGAACCGGCGCATGTGCAGAACAGCGTCAAATTCGTTCATGGCGATTTTATCGGCGCGGATTTCGGAGTCGAAACATTCGACACCGTCATCATGAGCGAAGTGCTGGAGCATCTGACGAAGCCGGAGGAATTCGTCGGTGCCGCCGCCCGCCTTCTCAATGAATGCGGAACCGTCATCGTCACCGTGCCCTTTGGCGTCAATGACTGGCCGGACCACAAACATACATTCTATCTGCTCGAACCGTGGCGTCTGCTGGTTGCCCATTTCATAATCGAGGAAGTGAAATTCTTCGGTAAGTGGATCGGTTTTGTTGGCCGAAAGCGCCAAGAGCAGCTTTTGCTGGACGAAGTGCCATCGGTGGCTTTGCTTGCAGAGGTGGAGCAGGCCTTCCAGTATGTCGAACGCGATCTGATTGCAAAATCAGGGACCTTGTCCTCCAAGACCAGCAAGTTGAAGGCGCGACTTCAATCCGCCAATGAACAGAATGCTACCCTGATAGACACAATTTCCCGGGCAGAGATAATCCAACTGCTTGCTGAGGAGCGGGTTGCGACGCTTAATGCCGAGATTGATCTCCACCGAAGCAAGGATGCCGAAATAGCCCATAGCGTTGAGTTGTTGGAAGACAGTTTGCAGACGGCAAAACTTGAAAAAGCGGCATCCGCGCAGGACATTACGCGCCTCAAGGCAGAACATGCAGCCCTTGAAACTCTGACTGAACGTTTCAGGCGCGAAGCGGAAGAACTCGCCACAACGCTTGGGAGCGAGCGCCGAGAACGGCTTGTGGCAGAGAAAAAAGTGGTCCTCGCCGAAGGTCGCCTTGAAGCGGTCGAGACCTTGCTGAAGGAAGCAAACGAACGGCTGGCCGCTCAGACAAGCGAGACCAATATCGCCGCAAGCCGGTTGAAACAGCTTCGCGCTGAGCGGGACGATCAGGATCAGGAAATCGCCCGCCTTTCGGGAGAGTTGAAAGATGCTCTGGCTGCGGTCAGTCAAGGAAAAGCCGAACTGGAGCTCTTCGCAAAACTACAGGAAAGCGAACGATTCCAGCGCCGGTTTCTTGAATGCAAAATCAGTGAGCTGCAAATTGATCTTACCGAAAAGGATGAGAAGATCGCATCGCTGACATCCAGTCTGACGGATGCGGAACACGATCTTGTTCGGTTGCGCACGGATGCGGTACAGCGGAAGCTTTTCCACGACCAGACTCAAAAAGAGCTGGAGGCCGAAAAGGACCTCCATAAGGAGACATTCGGCAAGCTGGAGGCCGCCCAACTGGATATGCGCAGCGCCGGTATCCGCAATGATGAATTGCAGCGGCAGGTGCAACGCTCCAGCGCCCACATCATGACGTTGCAAAATAAGGTCGAAACCGCCGAGCGGGCTCGGGTCCTGTCGGAAGCGAAAGCCTTGCGAACGCGCAATATGATTTCGTTTCAGCTTGGCTATGCGCTCATCCAGGCCAGTAAATCGTGGCAAGGCCTTGTTCTCCTGCCGCAGCGCCTTCGGGATATATCGAAAGACGCAAAGCGCCGGACCAAGGGTGAAGCCAAAACGGCCCGTTTGGTTCCCGCAGCCCCTAAATTGCCGTCGATTAGCTTTGATAAGGCAGGCTACAGCGCTCAACAACTTAAGGCGCTGAAAATTGCCTGCATCATGGACGACTTCACCTATGCATCCTATGAGCATGAAGCGGTCCTCCTGCAGCTGACACCAGATGAATGGCGCGAACAGCTGGATACGTTTCAGCCCGAAATTCTATTTGTGGAATCCGCATGGCGCGGAAAAGATGGGCTTTGGGGCAATCAGATCGGGCATCGCAGCAATCAACTGGTCGAGCTCGTAGAGTGGTGCAGGCAACGACAGATACCCACCGTCTTCTGGAATAAGGAAGACCCTGTCCATTACGAGACATTTCTGAACACCGCTGTGCTGTTCGATCATGTTTTCACGACGGATATCGATTGCATTGGCCGCTATAAGGCAGCGCTTGGGCATGACAATGTCTGGCTCCTGCCTTTTGCTTGTCCGACAGCCCGGTTCAATCCAATTGAAACCTATGCGCGTGAGCAGGTCTTCTCATTTGCAGGGGCTTATTATGCCCGTTATCCGGAACGCAACGGAGACTTGGCCAGTATCATTTCGGCGCTTGCCGAAAATCATAAGGTGGCAATCTATGACCGCAATTACGGTCAGGATGATCCGCGATATCAGTTCCCACCGGAATTTCAGCCATTCATTGTTGGGCATCTCCCCTATGATCAGATCGAAAGAGCCTATAAGGCCTACACCCATGCCATCAACATGAACTCGATCAAGCAGTCACAAAGCATGTTTGCGCGACGGGTTTTCGAACTGCTTGGCAGCAACACAATCACGATCAGCAATTTTTCGCGTGGTGTGCGCAATCTTTTCGGCGAGCTGGTTGTGTGCAGCGACAACGGTGCGGAAATCATCCGGCGTCTCAACAGAATTTCCGACGAAACAACGGAGCGAAAATTCCGGCTGGCGGGTCTTCGCAAGGTTATGAGCGAACACACCATGCAGGATCGTCTCGCTTACCTTGCCTCTAAGGCACTGAAAACCCAACAGGCCCAACTCCTGCCGGATATTCTGGTGGTTGCCTATGCAAGCGACAAAGAGGAATTCGACTTGATACTGGCGAATTTCCACCGTCAGGCATACCGACAAAAGCGCCTTCTGGTTGTGACCAACGAAACTGAGGTCGAGTCCAAGGTGGATGACATCGTTCATGTGGTAGCAAGTGCACACATAAATGACGCGCAATTTGCATCGCTGATCGGCAGCGCCCGTTATGTTGCGGGTATGGTCCCAGCGGACTATTACGGGCGCAATTACCTCACCGATCTTGCTCTGGCGACGCGCTATTTCGACGGTGAAGCCATCGGTAAACATGATCATTATTATTATGGGCAGGATTCCGCCGATGGGATCATACTGAACGACACCGGCCAGCGCTATCGTTGCGGTCATAAGGTGATGGCGAAGGCAGCCCTGATTGCGGTTTCGGTGATTGAAAGTGAAGCTGTTTGCGACTGGACGATGAGCCTTTCCAAGAAGGTCGTCACCGTCGATCGCGCTCTGTTTATTGATGAGTTCAACTATTGCGAAAACGGCGCATCGGTCAGCCCGGATAATTTGAAACAGGTTGACGATGGGAATTTCGATACCGGGTTCGACATGTCGGCCATTATCGCAAGTGCCGAAGCGATCGAAGCTGATGCGATGCCGGTTGTATCGGACGCGGTGATTGAGGCTACGGAACTTGCCAGTCTTTTCAAGACAACCGGCAGTGAATGTTTAACATTCGCAGTTGAGGGCCAAAACTGGCACATATCTTCAACGCTACCAGATGGAAAACATGAATATGTTTATGCCGGCAGGGAACTGGAGCCAGCAACGCTTGGCTTTGCGGGTTCTGCAAAACTTCATCTGGAAACGACCCCGGGACTAAACGTGCAGTGTGTCCTGGTCTATCTGGATGCAAAGAAACAGAAGCTGAGCCATGAAATATTCCATGCGAACCAGAACGCCACTTGCACCTTGCCGGAAGGCGCGGCGTTTGTCCGTATCGGTTTGCGCCTTTACGGTCCCGGAACCACCGAAGTCAAAAGGTTTTTTAAAGGTCACAAGGCTACGGTGCCCGGTACGCTTCTTGGAAAAGCACGCCACCTCGTTCTGACCAATCATTATCCCCGCTATGACGATCTGTACCGGAACGGCTTCGTCCATAGCCGGGTGAAACACTATTTCAAACACGGTGTGCCGGTAGATGTCTTTCGGTTTCAGCCAAACGCGGCTCTTGGCTATTACGAATTCGAAGATATTGACGTAACGACTGGTGGCGCTGAGGCGCTCGACAAACTGATCGGGGACCGGCAGCTTGAAAGCATAGCCGTACATTTTCTAGACCCGGCCATGTGGCAGGTGTTGGAACACCATATCGATAGAATCAGGGTGAATGTCTGGATTCACGGCGCTGAAATTCAGCCGTGGCATCGCCGGGAATTCAATTTCTGCAACGATATGGAGCTGCAGGCCGAGAAGGCTAAAAGCGAGCAAAGGTTGACGTTCTGGCAGAAGCTTTTGGCCAAGCAGCACGACAATCTGCACATCATCTTCGTATCAAAGAATTTTTCCGAAGAGGTGATGGAGGATCTAGGGTTTCGTCTCGCAGAGTGGCGATATTCCATCATTCACAATCCGATTGATACAGAGCTTTTCGCCTATCGCAAGAAAGACATTTCTCATAGGCAGCGGATTCTGTCGATCAGAACTTATGCATCCAAGAAATACGCCAATGACCTATCCGTCGCAGCGATTCTGGCATTGCAGAAGGAACCCTTCTTCTCGGCTCTCGAGTTTCGCCTGATCGGTGACGGGCAACTGTTTGATGAAGAGACATTGCCCTTGCAGGGTTTCAGGAACGTGTTTCTGGAAAAGCGCTTTGTTTCTCATACGGAAATTGTCGCTCTTCAGGAGAATTATGGAGTTTTTCTGACGCCGACCCGATGGGATTCGCAGGGCGTTTCCCGCGATGAGGCCATGTCTTCCGGGCTTGTGCCGGTCACCACCGGGATCTCCGCAATACCCGAATTTCTGGATGATACCTGCGGTTATCTGGCCAAGCCGGAAGATGCCGCCGGATTGGCGGGGGCAATAGTCGCGAGCTGCGGCCAAACGTGTCCGCAGCCAAAGCAGCGCCAACGAGATCATACGTCGGGAATTGGCGCTTATCTGCCGCCTCCATGCAGAGGCGTTCACATGAACTCGCAACGCTCCATTTTCGCAAGCCTTAAGGTTGCCCTGATTGCGGACGAACCGACGCGCATCTGCCTTTCCCATGAGTGCCGGGTGATGAACCTCACCCCATGGAACGGCCTTTACATTTTTGACCATTGGAAGCCAGATCTTCTGTTGGTTGAATCCGCCTGGGAAGGATACAGGGGCAGCTGGCGATATGGCATCGCGTCTTATCCGGATCACCCGGAACGTAACAACGCCTTACTGGACTGTGTGGTGGGCCGTGCGCGGGACGAGAGTATCCCGACCATATTTTGGAACCGCGAAGACGGCGTGCATTTCGACCGCTTCATCGCTTCGGCGAGGCTGTTCGAACATATCTTCACGGTCGATGAGAATATGATTCCGCACTACCGTGCTGCGCTTAAAGATATAGCTGCACTCGACGTACTGATGTTCGCAGCACAGCCGGCGGTTCACTTTCCCGATCCGGCCAACGTAACGGTTGAACCGAACCGCCGGCTGGTTTTCGTCGGCAGCTATAGCCGTCACATACATCCTCGCCGCCGCTTGTGGCAGGATATGGCATTTAACGCTGCCAACAACATCGGTTTGACGCTCTATGATCGTAATTCCAGTCGCCGGTCGGAACAATATCGCTTTCCGTGGCGACGTTGGATCAACGTAAGAAAAGCAATTGCCCACATCCGCACGGCGGACGTTTATCGCAGTTACGTTGCCAGCCTCAATGTCAACACAGTCGATAATTCGCAAACGGCTTTCTCACGGCGACTGGTGGAGATCATGGCAAGTGGCGGACTGGCCGTGACCAATACCACCCCATCCGTTATGCGCCATTTTCGAAATTTCTGCGAAACAATCGATTCCGAGGATGAGGCGCGGGGATTATTTGACAGGCTTGCAAGGGATGGCTGGTCACGCTCAGATCGCGAGCGCATGCGGGCGGGCGTGGACCATGTGCTACAGCATCATACCTGGCGGCATCGGCTCGGACAAATCATGGAGAGAGTGAGTTGATGGCCCCCTCGTTGAGAAGAGTAGGGCTCCTTTCCGTAAGGGCTTCGCGATTGCCAAATCTCGCCGCACTCCTCAATGGAGAACCGCACTATCTTCCTCTCAGCGGATTGCGAGATATCAATGTTATTGCAGGCTGGGGCAGGGGACTGCATGCGCGTGCTGCGAAGCAACTGGCCGCATGTTGCAGTCTGCCTTACGTAACACTGGAAGACGGCTTTATACGCTCGGTTGAACGTAGCGAGCCGCCTTTGTCCATCGTGCAGGATGATTTAGGCATCTATTATGACGGGACGAAGCCAAGCCGCCTTGAACAATTAGTTTCAAAACCACTTTCGGCGAACGAGGTGGCTTGCGCGCAAAAACTTATCCAGTTATGGCGTCAAGGGCGCGTCTCTAAGTATAATTCGGCGCGTGAATATGATGCCGATTTGCCGGATCGCTATGTTCTTGTGGTGGATCAGGCATGTAGAGACCGATCAGTGGCATTTGGCTGCGCCAGCGATCATTCGTTCCAGCATATGCTCTTTGCAGCACTGACCGAAAACCCTGATTGCATGGTTTTGATCAAGACGCATCCAGATGTCTTTGCGCGCAGACGGAGAGGCTATTTCAGCGCTTCACGGCTTTTGGAAAATCCGCGTGTCTTGATGATTACGGAAAACTACCACCCCGTTTGCCTGATTGAAAAATGTGAGCGGGTTTATACAGTTACATCCCAACTCGGTTTTGAAGCACTGATATGGGGCAAGAAGGTCCGATGTTTTGGTATGCCTTTCTATGCGGGTTGGGGACTTACACAAGATGAGTTGCCGCAGCCGAGCAGACGACAGAAAGCCAGGATCGAACAACTCGTCCACGCGGCGCTGATCGACTATGCGCATTATGTCGATCCTGAGACCGGGCGAAGCTGTGAGGTGGAGCGCGTCCTTGATCACATCGCATTTCAACGTCGCATGCGGGAACGGTTGCCCAAAAAACTCCATGCCATCGGGTTCAGTCGCTGGAAACAGCCTATCCTTCGCCGTTTTACGGCTGGTGCTGAAATCGAATTTCATAGAACCGCGGGAACAGTTCCAGCCAATTCGCATATTCTTGTATGGGGAAATCAACGGGTTACAGATGCGCCTGCACCGTCTTCCATCCGCCATGTCGAGGACGGCTTTCTTCGATCTGTGGGGTTAGGGGCGGAGCTGACACCACCTCTCTCATGGGTGCTCGACGATGCAGGCATTTATTATGATGCAACGAAAGCATCTGGCCTCACGCATATTCTGGAGAGTGTGGATGCAAAGGAACAACTTCTGCAGCAAGCCGCAGCATTGCGCAGCGGCATAGTTGCCGCCGGACTTACCAAGTACAATGTTCAGCAGTCGGAGTGGCGTCGCCCCGATGGACCTTCACCCATCATTTTGGTGCCCGGACAAGTCGAAAACGATGCATCGCTGCGATGCGGCGCTCCGTATATATCGACAAACATAGAATTGTTGAAAGCGGTTCGTCTATCGAGACCAGATGCCTATATTATCTATAAGCCCCATCCTGATGTAGCCGCTGGTTTGCGTGATGGAGGAACCAGTGGCGAACAGTTCAGCACCTACTGCGACGAAATCGTGAGGGATGCTGGAATGCCTCAACTGCTTGACGCGGTTGACGAAGTTCACACAATAACGTCGCTCGCGGGGTTTGAAGCGCTGATCAGAAACATTCCGGTCACCTGTTATGGACTGCCATTTTATTCCGGCTGGGGGCTTACTACTGATATCATCCCTGTCGCGGGGAAAAGACAGTTAAGTTTAGATGAACTTATTGCCGGAACCCTGATCCTTTATCCAGTATATGTAAGCTGCGTGACGGGGCATTATACAACGCCGGGGCGTGTTGTGCAGGAACTGGTCGCATGGCGCGATCAGCCTCAATGCCACGTGCCATTGTGGCGTCGCATCTATAGGCTGAGTGTGCAGACAATAAGAGCCGCAAAAGCGAAATCCCTATCTTTGAACTCGGTAAGGGGTTTGCCGCCGAGAGGTCACACGGTGGAAACGAAAATTGAGCGAAGCCCTCAATAGAGTTGTATCTCTCAAAGTACAGCAACCGTCAGCGGCGGGAGAAACTCCTATGGCTAAGCAAACCCGCCCCCAAAAACGAAGGCGTCGCTTACTGGCAATTTCTTTCGTTCTATGCGTGATCATCCCTTCCATTCTCGGAGCGCTATACTTCACATTCATCGCTTCTGACCGTTATGTGGCGGGCGTTGGCTTCGCCGTCAGAAGCATGGATGCGGGTAGTGGTGGCGACTTTTTTGGGACATTCACCGGTATAGCAAATGCCGGAAGCACGACGTCGGATTCATACATTCTGCTCAAGTATATTAAAAGCAGAAGCCTGGTCGAGAAGCTTGAAAAGGATTTTCCGTTGCGGTTGGCTTATGCCACCGACGGCCCCGATATGATCTCGCATCTGCGTCCACAGAGCGATATTGAACACGTCGTCGAATATTGGGGTGGGATGATCCAGACATCCTACGATAATATTTCAGGTGTCATCACGTTCAAAGTCAGCGCTTTTACGCCGGACGATGCCAGGAAAGTAGCAGATCTGGTTTTGCGCTATTGTACGGATCTGGTGAACGAACTGTCGGAACGTGCGAGAACCGATGCTGTTTCTTTTGCCAATGGCGAGGTGACGCATGCCGAAGAGCGACTTCGTAATGCTCTGGGGAAACTACGATCTTTTCGCGACGATGAAAAATCGATCGACCCAACGCGAAGTGCGCAAGTCCAGATTGAGATTGTTGGAGGGTTGGAGAAGGAACTGGCTGACCGGCGGGCGAGAATTTCCGCACTTGTGGGAACCGTCGACGAGGGTTCACCGTCACTCAAAATCCTCAGACGTCAGACAGACGCGCTTGAGCAGGAAATAGCGGCAAAGAAGCTCGAAGCAACGAAAGGCGAGGGTAATAAAAGCCAGTCTTCCAACGCGTTATCGGGGCTTCTGGCCACCTATGAAACCCTCGAAGTCGAACGAAACTTTGCGCAACAAGCCTATGCTTCGGCGCTTTCGTCACTGGAAAAGGCGCGTGTGGAAGCTGGCCGACAACAGCGCTATCTGGCGATTTATGAAGCGCCGCTCCTGCCGGAATATCCGCTTTATCCCAAACGCATTCTAAACAGTCTTCAGCTTGGTGCCATACTCGCAATGCTGTGGGGGCTTGGTTCCCTCATAATCTATTCCATCAGGGATCATCTCGCGTGATGACACTGTTGCGGTTGCAGATACATGTGATGGGAGCGCTAGTTCTACGTGAGACGCGTGCCGCTTTTGGCGCCTCTCATATAGGCTATCTATGGGCCGTGATTGTTCCGTCCACCAGTATAGCGGTTCTGGTGTCCGTGTTTACTTTCGCAGGGCGAAATCCACCTTATGGATCGAGCTTTGCACTGTTCTTTGCAACAGGCGTTCTGACGCTGCAGTTCTTCAGCAAATTGTCGTCTTCATTGATGGTGGCGTTCGAGGCGAACAAAGCGCTCCTGAGCTATCCGCCGATAAAAGAGCTTGATGTTTTGTCTGCTCGCGCCATGCTTGTAACAGCAACATATGCTGTTATTTTCATGGTGGTATTCTGGGGCATCATGGTTTGGGACGGCGGCGACATGCCGGCTCATCCGGGACGAACCATGGGAGCATTTGTTGCGACCGCGTTGTTGGCCACAGCTTTTGGCGTTGTGAACGCCGTCATTCTGTCGATGTGGGATTCGTGGCGCCACATTGAGAGGATTCTCACCAGCCCGCTTTTTTTCCTGTCAGGAATTTTCTACGTGCCGAGCCTGCTACCGACGGCGTTGATAGAATATTTATCCTGGAACCCCATCTTGCATGCTGTTGAATGGATGCGTGATGGTTTCTATCCAAACTATGATAGCACAGTTCTCGATCGCGCCTATCTGATGAAAACGATCCTTCTCCTTATGGTCGCGGGCTTAACTGGCGAGCGGCTTTTCAGGAAAAGGAGAGCCGTTTGATTGATCTGATCAATGTCTCCAAATCCTATAAGACGAACGGTATCAGAAAGAACGTTTTTGACGATCTCAGCTTTTCTTTTCCAGAGGGTAGGAATGTCGCCATTGTCGGCCCCAACGGAGCCGGGAAGTCGACCTTGATACGGCTGATTGCCGGGACTGAATTGCCGGATCGCGGGCGCATTATAAGGCGTGGTCGCGTATCGTGGCCGCTGGGGTTTTCAAGCGGATTCAATGGGGGAATGACGGGCCTCGAAAATATTCGTTTTGTTGCTCGGATATATGAGCAGGATACGGAGGCGATGATTGACTCTGTCAGCGATTTTTCCGAACTGGGTAGTTCGCTTCATCTTCCGGTCAAAACATATTCTAGTGGAATGAAAGCGCGTCTGGCCTTTGGTATGAGTCTTGCGATAGATTTCGATTGCTATCTGATCGATGAAATTATCGCAGTGGGTGATGAACGTTTCAAGGCGAAATCCAAAGCGGCGCTTGACTCTAAAATCTCGCATGCACGGGTGATTATGGTTTCGCATTCAATATCGCAGATCACGCATTATTGTGATTGCGGAATTATCATCCGCGACGGCCATATTGTCTATTATGATGATATCGCGACGCTGCGGACCAGCTTCGCAGAGGCTTGATCTTGAAAGCCGGCCCTTCCGGTCCGACTTTTGTTTCGATGGCAAGTTGTTAGCTTGCCTTTTTTGTAATCAGCGTCAAAGCGCCATTTTCCGAAAGACTGGCTGCAATGACATCTTGTTCGTTCATGCCCTTCTTTTGCAGGGCGTCGCGCGCCTCGGGGAACGTCTTCACTGATGTGCGCAGTTTGGTGAGGTCATCGGCGCTACGTTTTTCGACTACGGCTTGAACCTCTTTCTGGCTTTCAGCTGGCAGTTCCTTGATATCTACCACAGATACAGTCTGTATGGTTGGGGCTGTTGAAGGTTGCTGAGCCGCTGGCGCTGAATTGGCCGGGGGCTGTGGTGCCTGTTGCTGAGCCATTGCGGCAGGGGTCAGGGCGACGAGAGTTACGAATGCAAGCGATGCAATTCTTGGCATCATCTTTCCTTTCCAGAAATTCTGCTAGAGGCGATTTGGGTGACTGAGCCAGTGCACAGGTCGAATGTGACCGTAAAGAGTTTCTTTCGGGGCTATTCCGAGGTTAAACCATGTTTCGGCCAAGGCGCCCGCGTCCTAACAAATTACGTGGGCGACATTGATTGCGTCGTATTTGAACTGTATGTCATGACAAAAAATCGCTATAACAGTTCAATCGACACTTTGTCATGATGGAGCCGGTAAGCCTATGTGGAAACCCGTATTGGAACTGCGCAAAGGCGCAACCAAACACCGACTTCTGACAGAAAAAATTGTCGATGATATCGAGGGCGGTATTCTGCAACCAGCAACCCGGATGCCTACGCATCGCGAACTTGCGCATCAACTCGGACTTTCTGTGCAGACTGTCAGTATCAGCTATAAGGAAGCAGAACGACGCGGTTATCTGCGTGGTGAAGTTGGACGCGGAACTTACGTTTGCAATCGCGTCACCGAACGTGCGGACCGTTTCATGCTGGATCGAGATCCGAGCGGCACCGCTGATATGTCGATCATACGAGCTGTCTATACGGAGGCGCATGAGCGGGCCTCCAAACATCTGTTTGAACAATTGAGCCAAACGGAAAACGCCAGTTTCATGCGTCCATGTCGGCCAATCGCCGGGCTGGATCACCATCGCGCCGTTGCTCAGGAATGGCTGCGTAGCTTATCTGTTGATGTTGATCCGGGCCGTATCGTCATTACCAATGGAGCGGCACATGGCCTGTTTCTTGCGGTCGCGACAATTGTTCAGCCGGGCGAGGTGGTGCTGACGGAACGCTTGACCGACCATGGCATTATCGGGCTCGCAAATGTGCTGGGATTTACCCTGCGCGGCCTGCCAATCGACGAACAAGGTGTCATGCCGGATGCTTTTGAGATGGCGTGCAAAGCTGGGGATGTCCGCGCGCTCGTACTGATACCGACACTGGGCAATCCTACAAGTCATCTCATGTCTGCGCAACGGCGTATGGCGATCGCGGAAATCGCTGCAAGACACGATGTTTGTGTTATCGAAGACGAAGTTTACAAACCGATCCTCGAAGAACGGTTGCCTTCAATGCCGGAATTGCTGCCGGATTTGGGCTTCTTCGTAACAAGCTTCACGAAGACTGTCATGACGGGGCTTCGCACCGGTTATCTCGTTGTTCCATCGCAATATTCCATTCGTGTTGCATCGATTTTGCGCGTGACAAGCTGGAGCGGGGTCAATCTTCTGGGCGAGATGGCAAGCCGCTGGATTGAGGATGGCACCGTCAAGGAACTCATCGAAATCCAACGGGGCGAATTGCGTACAAGACAGGCGCAGGTGAGTGACGTCTTGGGGCCTCTGATCGCAGGGAGTAACCCGTTGTCTCTGTGCGCCTGGCTCAAAATCCCGCGCCACTGGTCGGAAGACGGGTTGGTAAGAGCGCTGGCCAATAAGGGGGTCGCAGTGACGCCATCCGATCCGTTTGTAGCCGGGGCCGACCGCGGCCAAGGGGGCATTCGAATTTGCCTTGGCGGACGGCTGTCACGCACAACCTTGCACAAGGCACTTGAAACCATCCGTGAAACCGCTGCGCAGCTACCACCCGTGTATGATGTTGGCGCTATAGCCTGACCCTAAAGGACAGACTGGAGAAACTCCTTGGTGCGCGCTTCTTTCGGTGCTTGAAATATCTGTTCGGGCGTGCCCTGTTCGCAGATGCGCCCTTTGTCGAAAAAGCACACACGATCAGAGACTTCTCGCGCAAAGCGCATTTCGTGGGTAACCAGCAGCATGGTGAGATCATGCTCCTGCGCAAGACTGCGGATGACTGACAACACCTCGCCAACAAGCTGCGGATCCAGCGCCGATGTCGGTTCATCAAACAGCAGGACACGCGGACGCATTGCCAGTGATCGTGCTATGGCAACACGCTGTTGCTGACCGCCCGATAATTGGGACGGATAGTGATCCTTCTTGTCCGAGAGGCCGACAAGAGCAAGCAGATCGAGCGCGCGTGCTTCGGCTTCGGCGCGTTTAAGACCAAGGACATGGACCGGCGCTTCGATGACGTTGCGCAATACGGACATGTGGGGGAAGAGATTGAAGCTCTGAAACACCATCCCGACATGCGATCTGATCTTCCGCAAATGTGCTTCGCTGGCATAAAACGGTTCTTTGCCGCCGGTCTCATGATAGGGCACGCCACCCAATTCCAGCGTGCCTTCCTGAAAGGGTTCAAGTGTCATGAGAATACGCAATACAGTAGATTTTCCGGAGCCGGATGGGCCAATGAGCGTAACTTTTTCGCCTGTTGTGACCGAGAAATTGAACTGATCCAATACGGTCAGTGCTCCAAAGCATTTGACGACGTTCTGAAAGCGAATGATTTCCTGCGTCATTTGAGAGCGATCCCGTTCTTTGGAAGTGTTCGTTCAAGCAGACGGATGGCTGCTGAACAGATGAGTGTCAAAATGAGGAAGATCAGGCCGACCATCGATAGCGGCACGAGATATTCGAAAGTACGATCGCCGATCAAGTTGGCAAGATTGAGCATGTCGACGATGCTGACGACCGAGAGAGCCGGCGTTTCCTTCAGCATCGAGACCAGATAGTTGCCCATGGCCGGAATGATCCGGGGAACCGCTTGCGGTATGACGATATCGCGATATGTCCTCCACGGCGTCAGATTGAGCGCGCGGGCCGCCTCCCATTGTCCACGAGGAATGGCCTCAATGCCGCCGCGATAAACTTCGGATGTATAGGCCGAATATTGCAGGCCGAGCGCCAGAGCGCCGGTTAAAAATGCCGGCAAGACAATGCCATAGACTGGCAGTACGTAATAAAGAAAGAAGAGCTGCACCAAGAGCGGCGTATCCCTCAAGAACTCCACCACAACAGCCGTGGGCCAGGAAACGATTTTGTAACGGCTGCGCCGCAAAAGCGCAAAGACCAATCCAAGCACCAAGGCGATGGCAAAACCGGTTGCTGCAGCTTTCAGCGTTACGGTCAGACCGATAGCCAGGATCGGCAAGATCGATGTGGCGAAGGACAGTGTGGACGTGGTGTCCCAGGCATAACCATAGATCATGCGAAACCTCCAGCCATGGTCTGGCGGCGAAGGCGTCGTTCCAGCCATCTTATTGCAGTCGCAAGCAAAAGAGCCATCGCGAAATAGCCAAGCAGTGTCAGGGAATAAATGGTCACGCTATCCAATGTCAGGTTGCGCAATCTTTGGGCCTGAAATGTCAGGTCGCTGATAGCGATCAGGGACGCAAGAGCGGTATCCTTGAGATTATGGATGGCGAGATTGCCAAATGCAGGCATCATCTCGACAATAGCCTGCGGCAAGACAATGTGGAACAGCGTGTGTCTTTTGCCAAAATTGAGCGCGCGTGCCGCTTCATGTTGGGCTTCTGGTACGGCCTGCAGCGCACCGCGAACGACCTCGGCACCATACGCACCGATATTCAGGCCAAGACCCATGATGCCCGTGGTGACGGGGTCAAAGGAAATGCCGATCAGCGGTAAGGCATAGTACAGCCAGAACAGCTGTACCAAAAGCGACGTGCCCCGGAAGACTTCAATATAGACCACGGCGAGCGCCGACAGGATTCTCCCGCCTGCAAAGCGCGCTATTCCCGCCGCAAACGCGAATATGGTGCCTATCACCATCGAGCTCAAAGCAAGTACGATGGTGACTTGGGCGCCTTTGAAAAGGGCGGGTAAATATTCCGTCCAATGCATAGGGTCGTCTCCCGGGCAGAGAGACCCGCCGATATTATTGAGATCGGCGGGCGCTGATAAGCTTACTTTGCGTTGCAGAGTGCTGCTGTGTCTACAGCGCGTGCAGCTTCTACGCTTTCTTCGCTAAGTCCATATGTTGTCAGGATTTTCTTGTAGTCGTCGGTCTTCTTGAATTCGATAAGCTCTTTGTTAAAAGCTTCATAAAAGTCCTTGTCTTCAGGGCGGAAACTAAAGGCGCCGAAGCTTCGCGCAGATTTCCCGTCAACGACAGGGTCGGTGAATGGATGAGCCTGTTCCAGCTGAGGGGAGTTTTCGACAAGCTTTGCAACCGTCAATTCGGTTGCAGCATAAGCATCGGCTCGTCCTGTCTGTACGGTGGAGGGCGCATCGGCATTGCCCTGGATCATTACAATCTGGGATTCGTCAATCCCCATTCCATGCAGGAAATCGATTTGGTCGGCTCCCGATACGATGGCAACCTTCAGGGATGGGTCCTTCTTGATGTCGTCGTAGGAGTGAATTTTTTTGCGGTTTCCTTTAGGCACCAGAAGACCTTCACCATAGCTGGAATTGGCAACGGTAAACTGCACCTGCTTGCATCGTTCCGGCAAGACATTCTGTTCGGCAGCGACGAATTCAAAACGCTTGGCTTTCAAGCCCGGGATAAGCGAGCCGAATGGCGTGACCGTCCAGTCAACTTCTTCAATGCCAAGTTTTTTGAAGATCGCTGCCGCCACGTCAGGGCCAATACCCTTCGCCGCCCCGCTTTCGTCCATGTAACCATAGGGCATCTCGTTGGCTGTTGCGCCACGGACAAAGCCAGCGCTTTTCAGATCGTCGATCGTGACGGCGTGAGATGGCAGGGTGAGGGCAATGGTTGCTGCCGCAGAAAGCAGGGTAGAAATCGTATATAGTTTCATGCGCATTGTGTTCACTCCTCTTTGAAATTACCGGTTTGTTTTACTCCGGCTTATTGCTTCGGTAGTTCAATGGGTTTCAGTTAACGCGCTACGGGTTCCTCGCAGATTGTGGCAATGACCGAGAGGCAGTCACCCATCTTGACGAGCCCCGGAAAGTGACGGGCAGCCAGAACACCGTCGAGCTTGGCGCGGTGTTCCTGCGGTGCACTGCCGGTCCGCATTATGTTATGGACTCGGGCGATGAGGTCACCCTTCCGAATTTCGGAACCCAGATCGACGAGCGGTTCCAATAGGCCGTCTGTGTCTGCAAAGCCGAAACAATCCTCTGACGGCATATCGAGCCAGACCGTCGGCGACTGTTCAATCTCACCTTCCAGAATGCCGGAATGGCGCAAAAGGTTGCACACGCCGCGTTTTGCTATTGCGGCCGTGCGGGCGGATATGGTTCCACCACCTGCGAGCTCGGTTGTCACAAAGACCTTCCCAGCTTCTTCCGCAGTGGTGTCATACATGCCCACCGCATCTATCTCGATCATGCGCATGGAATAGGGCGCGGAGAAGGCCTTGACTGCGGCAAAGCAGCGGCTTTCCTGTACCTTGTCGGGCAGAGCATGTGCAGCCGCATAGGGTAGGAAATCCAGCGTGCGCCCCCCTGAATGGAAGTCCAATACGATGTCGGCTTCTGGCATAAGATAGCGCGTGAAGTAGTCGGCGATTTTCTCCGTGACCGTACCGTCAGGACAGCCCGGAAAACTGCGATTGAGATTGCCCTTGTCGATTGGGGAGGTGCGGGTGCCCTTCTGAAAGGCTGGGAAATTCATCGCAGGAACGATGACGACGCGACCATTGATTTGCTCCGGCTTCAGACTTGCTGCGAGATCATAGAGCGCCACAGGCCCTTCATATTCGTCGCCGTGATTGGCGCCGGTCAGCAGTGCCGTCGGACCATCACCGTTGCGGATCACGCAGATTGGGATCATCACTGAGCCCCATGCGGAATCGTCCCGCGACCACGGCAGCCGCAAATGGCCATGCTGGATTCCATCCCGCGTAAGATCGACAGTGGGTGTGATCGGGGAGGGGCGTGGAGGTGGCGTTGTGTGCATCATGAAACTAGTCCTTGACCACCAGCTTGCGTGGTACCTTTGAAAGGCATTCGACGCCGGTTTCGGTGATGACGATGCTTTCTGTGATTTCCAGCCCCATGGTTTCAAGCCAAAGCCCCGTCATGAAGTGAAAGGTCATGCCTGGCTGCAATTCAGTGCGATCACCAGGCCTCAGGCTCATCGTGCGCTCACCCCAATCTGGCGGATAGGAAAGACCGATCGAATAGCCTGTGCGATTATCTTTAATGATGCCATATTTTTTGAGAACACCGAAAAACCCAGAAGCAATGTCTTCACAGGTGTTGCCGGGCCGGGCAGCCGCGAGACCAGCCTCCATCCCCTCCAGTGTGGCCTTTTCGGCATCGAGAAATACCTGTGTCGGCTTGCCCAGGAAGACAGTTCGAGACAGCGGGCAATGATAGCGTTTATAGCACCCTGCAATCTCGAAGAACGTACCTTCGCCGGATTTCATCGGCAAATCGTTCCATGTGAGGTGGGGGGCGGAAGCATCTGCACCAGAGGGCAAGAGCGGTACGATGGCTGGATAATCACCGCCAAATTCGCCCACACCACGTGTTCCGGCGTCATAAATTTCTGCCACAAGATCGCATTTGCGCATGCCCGGTTCTATTGTATCGACGATACGTTTGTGCATCGCTTCGACAATGAGGCCCGCCTTGCGCATGTAGTCGATCTCTGTGGGGCTTTTGACGGCACGTTGCCAATTCACCAGTCCCTGAGCGTCCTTGAACCGCGCATTCGGCAAGTGCCTTTGCAGAGCGTGATGGGCCGCTGCCGTATACCAATAATTGTCGAACTCCACCGCAATCGTCTTGTTGCCCCAACCCTTATCGCCAAGGATGGACGCCAGTAAATCCATAGGATGGCGTTCCAGCGACTGCACATAGTGATCTGGATAACCAATAATACTGTCGTGGCTGATCCAGGCCGTGCGTTTTGCGCCGTTTCCGTCTTGACGGCGCCCATACCAGATTGGTTCTCCATCCATCGCAAGGACAACGCATTGATGAACATAAAAGGACCAGCCGTCATAACCGGTCAGCCAATGCATGTTGGACGGGTCGGTTACAATGATGATGTCGAAACCAGCCTTCTCCATGGCGCGTCTGGTCTTGGCAATTCTGGCGTCATACTCGGCGCGGGTGAAATTGAGTTCAACGCTCATTATTTGGCTCCAGCAGATTTGTTCGAGTCGATTTTGGCGCCAGTGTCGCGCTTGGTTGCGCGTTCCGTGGCAAGACGTGCAATGGCCGTGTCCTGAACGCCGGTGCCCGTCAGGTCGCAAAATGTGATGTCTTCAGCATTACGGAGGAAACTGCCCCCCTCTGAAATGATCTGTCCGAGTTCAGGGAAATGGGCATCGGCAGCAACGATCCCGGCGTCGATTGCGTGATGCAATTCTCCCAACCTGCGCGTCTGGCTGAGGCTGTCCGCGACATACAGGATCGGTCGGCGAAAGATCGCGGGTTCTATTTCGTTCTTGTGTTCGGCATCCGAACCCATGGCGGTGAGATGTTGCCCCGGCTCCAGCCAGTCAGCCTCGATGAGTGGCTTTTCTGACGGTGTGGTCGTGACGATGATATCGGCCCCCGCACAGGCCTTTCGCGCATCTTCAACGGGAACGACCGGGATTCCTAGCTTCTGTTCGAGGACTGCCGCTGCGCTTGTTGCTTTCTTGAAATCGCGCGCCCAGATACGCGCTTCCCTGATCGGGCGCACCAGCGTCAGGGCTTCGAGCTGCAATTGGGCCTGTATACCCGCGCCAAAGATTGCGGCTGTGCTGGCGTCTTTGCGGGCCAGATATTTTGCAGCGACCGCGCCCGCTGCTGCGGTGCGCACGTCGGTCAGATATCCATTGTCGAGCAGCAGGGCTTCGATCAGCCCGGTTTTTGCGGAAAACTGGATCATCAGGCCGTTGGTCGAAGGCAAGCCAATGGAAGGATTGTTGAAGAATCCGGGGCTGATCTTGATCGCGAAACTATCGAACCCCGGAATATAGGCGGTTTTAACATCGACTTCCCCGCGCTCGGCGGGAATGTCGAGCCGCAGGATCGGCGGCATACGGACGTCTCCACGTACAAGCGCGCGAAACGCATCTTCGACACAGGCGATGGTTTCCAGATCGAGCGTAATGAACTGACGAAGATCTGCTTCGCTCAATATCCGCATTTCAGCCATCAGCTCGCTCCCCCACAAAGCCATCCATGATCATGCGATGTTGTTTGGGATCGATATTGCCACCAGAAACAATAATCGCGGTTGGGGTTGAAACCTCAAGTTTGCCACTGAGAAGCGCGCCAACACCGACGGCGGCTGCGCCCTCGATGACTTCATTTTCGTGAAGGGCCATGTGTCTCACACCAGACGCGATCTCTTCTTCGTCAAGCAAAAGCACGTCATCCAGCAGATCGCGGCACATGGCGAAGGTCCAGCGATTATTAAGGCCGATGCCGCCGCCTAGCGAGTCCGCCAGCGAATCCACTTCTTCTACATAGACAGGATGGCCGACGGCGAGACTTGCCTGCATTGCAGCGCCCCGCCGCATTGAGATACCAACTATTCGGGCTTTGGGTTTATGTGCTTTGACTGCGGCGGCGATGCCTGCCGCCAGCCCACCACCGGAAAGCGGGATAAGCACGGTTTCCATGTCAGGCATAGTTTCCAGCAACTCAAGCCCGATGGTTCCTTGGCCCGCGATCACGTGTGGATCATCGAAAGGCGGAACCGCATTCATGTTCTCATCGCGCACAAGACGGACGACTTCCTCCATCGCGTCATCTTGAGACTTTCCGACAATGCGAATATTGGCACCCAGTCGCTCAATCGCCTCGACTTTGTTTCGCGGAACGAGTGAGGAGAGGCAGATAGTGGCTGTGAGACCTTGCAGAGAAGCCGCATGGGCCAATGCGCGGCCATGATTTCCTGTGGAAGCGGTGACAAGTCCAAACTTTCGCTTGGAAGCAGGCACGTTGAGAGCGGCGTTCGTTGCACCACGCAACTTGAAGCTGCCGGTGGTTTGGTGATTTTCAAGTTTGAGGAAGATCGGTGCCCCGGACATTTCACTGAGGCGTTTTGTGCGAACGAGCGGGGTCCGCACAATTTGGCCACGCAGCCTGTCGTGCGCCTGTTCGACTTCCCGGATACTCACCATTGCGGACACGTCTTTCGCCTCTCAAAACTAGTCGAGGAATGGAAAGTCTGCAGCCAATTGGAATGGTGCTGAAACGCAGGACGCAATAATGCACCATATGCGAAACCGTGTGGTCGCAAGCTCGTTCCCCATGTCTTGATTATTTTCGTTGCAATATGTGTGAAAGACAGGAAAGATCATGTCAATGATTATATTGGATCATTACAATTAGATTTGCGCATTGTTCTGGCGGCTAGCCTTGCCAGCCCTGTTTGCTCATGCAAGGAAGAGCGCACTGAATTCTCACTGGAACCGGATCAACCGAATGAAATCTGCCCTTAAGCTCGATGCTGTTGATCTGCGTATTCTCGATGCGGTGCAGGAGAATGCGAAAATCACAAAACTTGCATTAGCGGAAAAGGTCGGGCTGTCGCCGACGCCGTGTTGGCTGCGCCTTCGCAAACTGGAAGAAGCTGGCATAGTGACCGGTTATCATGCGCATATCGCCTACCGTAAAGTCGCTCCCATCGCGCATGTCATTGTGCAGATTACACTTGGTAATCATCGTCAAAGTGACTTTGATCGGTTTGAACGTGCCGTTTCGGCGTTGCCGGAAATCATTTCGTGCTGGTCGGTTGGTGGTGGTGTGGACTATTTCCTGATGGTCGCTGCGCGCGATATTGATGGCTACCAGCGGCTGATCGACCGGCTTTTGGACCAGAATATCGGTATCGAGCGCTATTTCACCTATATCGTGACCAAGCTGGTCAAGCATGCGAAGGGCGCTGCGCCACTATCGCTTCTTGCCGACGATCAAGCGTAGACCAAGCGGACTATGCACTGGGCCAAGTTTGGTCCAAATAACCAGTGGCGTCGGTCGCTTTGGTCCAAATCAACGGTGCTCCTATGAGATGCTTTTCCTGAATTGGGAGAAGCACGATGAATGCCGTTCTGGATCATCCGATACAACATGACGGGCTAAAAAGGCTGCGTGACAAACATCTCTTTCGCGAGCTGGCCTATATCAACGGGCGTTGGGTGGCTGGAGAGAAGGCGGAGACATTTCCGGTTGTGGACCCCGCGACAGGGCAGCGCCTGGCACGGGTCGCAAGCCTGAATGGAACCCAGACGCTTACAGCAATAGATGCGGCGGAAAAGGCATTTCCTGAATGGGCGCAGCTGCTCCCACAGAAGCGGGCGCGCATTCTGCGGCGATGGTACGAACTGATCGTCCAGAACCGGGATGACCTGGCAGTACTGATGACGCTTGAGCAGGGCAAGCCGTTTCCGGAATCCCTCGGTGAAATCGATTATGGCGCGTCTTTCGTTGAATGGTTTGCAGAAGATGCAAAACGCCTGAATGGTGAAACAATAGCGAGCCATCTGCCGGATGCAGAGATGCTGGTACGTCGCGAGGCTCTCGGCGTTGTGGGGCTGGTAACGCCATGGAATTTTCCAAACGCGATGATTACGCGGAAGGCCGCTGCTGCTATTGCAGCGGGTTGTCCGGTCGTTGTTCATCCGTCATCCGAGACGCCGCTTTCCGCACTTGCTCTCGCGGAACTTGGCGAAAGAGCGGGCTTTCCCGCTGGTGTGTTCAACGTTGTGACAGGCAAGGCGGCGCCAATCGTCGATACGCTTTGCAATGATACGCGCATACGCGCTTTGAGCTTCACGGGTTCTACTGAGATCGGCAAGCTGATCGCTTCCAAATGTGCGGCAACGGTCAAGCGCCTTGTCATGGAACTTGGCGGGCATGCACCATTGATCATTTTCGATGATGCCGATCTGGAGCGAGCTGTAGACGTGGCCATGGCCGCGAAATTCGCAACCTCCGGTCAGGACTGTTTGGCTGCAAATCGTATTTTTGTTCAGCGCGGCATTCTTGCGTCTTTCACCGAAGCCTTTGCGGCGCGCATTGCTGCGCTCAAGGTGGGCCAAGGCTTTGAAGCGGGAGTAGATATCGGGCCGCTGATGCATAGCCGCGCGGTCGAGAAGGTCGAAGAACACGTGGCGGATGCGCGTTCGCAAGGAGCGCGGGTACTCGTTGGCGGCAATCGCATCGGTGACAATACGTTGTTTTATGAACCGACTTTGCTTGTCGATGTGCCTGATGATGCGGCTATCATGCAGGAAGAAACCTTTGGCCCGGTGGCAGCTATTGCTGCATTCGATCAGGAAGATGAGGTCATCGCGCGGGCCAACGATACAGAATACGGCCTTGTCGCTTATGTTGTGACCGCCAATGGCGCACGGCAGCTGCGGATGGGGCGTGCTCTCGAATACGGCATGGTCGCCATCAATCGCGCCAAGATCACCGGTGCGCCCATACCCTTCGGCGGCTGGAAACAGTCCGGATTGGGACGCGAAGGTTCCCATTACGGCATCCACGCTTTCACCGAACTCAAATATCTCTGCATCGATACCGCCGCATGAATGTGTCGCGCAATAAAAGGAAACTGACAGTGTTAAACAACAGCAACGAATTGACCGCCTGGGACCGCGATCATTTTTTCCACCCATCGACACATATGGGCATGCATGCACGTGGTGAGACTCCAACCCGTGTGTTGGACGATGGTAAGGGTGTGTTTATCACCGACGTGAATGGACGTCAGAGCCTTGACGCCTTTGCCGGACTATACTGTGTGAATGTCGGCTATGGCCGTAAGGAGATCGCCGATGCGATCGCTGAACAGGCCCATAAACTCGCCTACTATCATGCCTATGTTGGCCATGGTACGGAAGTGTCAATTACGCTTGCCAAGATGATTATCGATCGTGCGCCCGCGCATATGAGCCGCGTCTATTTCGGCTTGTCGGGTTCCGACGCCAATGAAACCAACATCAAACTGATATGGTATTACAACAATATTCTGGGGCGTCCAGAGAAGAAAAAAATTATCTCCCGCTGGCGCGGTTATCATGGCTCCGGCGTCATGACCGGCAGTTTGACCGGCCTCGCGACTTTCCATAACGCTTTCGATCTGCCGCGTGCGCCCATATTGCATACGCAGGCGCCATACTATTTCCGCCGCGAAGATAGCTCGATGAACCAAGAGCAATTCTCACAATATTGCGCCGATCAGCTCGAGGAAATGATCATTGCGGAAGGGCCCGACACAATCGCTGCTTTCATCGGCGAGCCTGTTCTGGGGACGGGTGGTATCGTGCCGCCTCCAGCAGGATATTGGCAGAAAATACAGGCCGTGCTCGACAAATACGACATTCTGCTCGTGGCAGACGAAGTCGTGACAGGCTTTGGCCGCCTCGGCAGCATGTTTGGCTCAGACCATTACGGGATGAAGCCCGATCTGATCACCATCGCCAAGGGATTGACATCGGCCTATGCGCCACTTTCCGGATCGATCGTTTCGGATCACATGTGGGAAGTATTGGTCAAGGGATCAGACAAGATGGGACCGATTGGTCATGGCTGGACCTATTCGGCGCATCCGATCTGTGCTGCTGCCGGTGTAGCGAATCTCAAGCTCATTGACGAGCTGAAGCTGGTGGAGAATGCTGGTTCAACCGGCGCATATTTCCGCAAGGCGCTTCAGGACGCTATCGGTGATCACAAGCACGTCGGAGATGTGCGCGGTGAGGGGCTGATGGCCGCTATCGAGTTTGTGGAAGATCGCGATGATCGTCAATTCTTCGACCCGTCACTCAAGATTGGCGCACAGATTTCGACGGCCCTTCTTGCCAATGGCGTCATCGGGCGTGCAATGCCGGAAGGCGACATTCTGGGCTTTGCGCCTCCGCTTTGTCTGACGCAGGAAGAAGCGGATCAGGTCGTTTCTGCAACGAAAGCGGCGATTGAAAGCGTTTTCGCAGACCGGTGATAACAAGGCCGCGCGGGGCCAACTTCAGGATGGAGTGGCCCAACCTTGTTGACGATATTTCTGCATTCTGCGACATTCGCTTTATGCAGAACTCCATCTCCATTGATCAGGACTACCTCGTTACAAGGCTTAAGGCCCTTCTTTCGATACCAAGCCCAACGGGTTTTACGGATGAAGCCGTCCGCTATGTCGCCCGTGAACTGGAAATGCTCGGTCTGGAAGTGATGCTGACCAGACGCGGTGCAATTCGGGCCCGTCGACCGGGTGCATCCCGACGCCCGGCGCGGGGTATCGTATCGCATGTGGATACATTAGGCGCGCAGGTTAAGTACCTGAAAGATAACGGTCGTCTTGAACTGGTCTCTATCGGAAACTGGTCTGCGCGTTTCGCAGAAGGCGCACGGGTTTCCATCTTTTCCGGCAAGGGAACCTATCGCGGGTCCATCCTGCCATTAAAGGCATCCGGGCACACATTCAACGAAGAAGTCGACACTCAGCCGGTCGGCTGGCCCCATGTCGAATTGCGGGTTGATGCACTGGCACGCAACAAGGAAGACCTTGTTCAGCTTGGGATTGATGTGGGCGATATTGTTGCTGTCGATCCCGCGCCAGAGTTTATTGATAACGGCTTCATCGTCTCTCGCCATCTGGATGACAAGGCAGGCGTGGCCATCATGCTCGCCTCACTCGAAGCCATGCAGCGAGGCGGGATCGAAACGCCGGTTGACACCTATTGGCTCTTCACCATCGGCGAAGAAGTTGGGGTCGGCGCGTCGGCTGTGGTGGTTCCCGATATTGCCTCTCTCGTTGCCATCGATAATGGAACGACCGCGCCGGGGCAGAACTCGTCGGAATTCGGCGTAACGCTCGCTATGGCCGACCAGACGGGGCCCTTCGATTATCATCTGACCAAGAAGCTTTATGAACTCTGTGGCGAACAAGATATTCAGGTACAGAAAGACGTGTTCCGGTATTATCGCTCGGATGCGGCTTCTGCCGTGGAGGCAGGGCATGACGTACGGACCGCGCTGTTAACATTCGGCGTTGATGCGTCCCATGGGTATGAGCGCATTCATTTGAGCGCCTTGACCTCAATTGCTAAACTGGCCGTTCATTATGCAATGAGCGACGTGGAAATTAAACGTGACGCCGAAGAAACAGCCAAGGGTTTGAAGGGCTTTACGCATCAAAAATCCACCAAAGCCGAGCAGGATTTGAAGCCTGAAGACACTCCCGCCGAATAGCAGAAACCTTCACAGTTTAAGGGCGGGCCGAGGTCCGCCTTTTTCAGCAGTATGAAATTTATTATGATAATTAGTTGATCCAGAAAAGTTTATGCCTATAAATTAGTGTTAGCTAAATAGGCATAACGAAAGGGGATCGCTCGATGAGAAGATTATTTCGTGCTGCGCTGGCGGCAATGGCGCTCGCAATTGCGGGGCCGGCAATGCCGTCACTGGCTCAAACGCCGCCCAACGTGCTGATCGTGGGGCAGATTGCGGAGCCGCAATCGCTCGATCCGCATACAGTCACCGCAACCAATGATTTCCGTATTCTGGTCAATATCTATGATGGTCTCGTGCGCTATAAGGATGGGACACTCGAGGTTGAGCCTGCATTGGCCGAAAGCTGGACCATTTCAGATGACGGCAAGACTTATCGGTTCAAGCTGCGTCAGGGTATCAAATTTCATGATGGGTCCGATTTCAACGCCGAGGCGGTGAAGTTCAACTTTGATCGGATGTTGAAGGAGGATCATCCTTTCTACAACACCGGGCCATTTCCCCTTTCCTTCAATTTCTCGTCGATTGAAGCCGTCAATGCGATTGATCCGACAACAGTCGAGTTCAAATTGAAAGAGCCATTTGCGCCATTTCTGTCCAATCTGGCTTATCCGACGGGTCTTATCGTTTCGCCCGAAGCTGTGAAGAAATATGGCAAGGAGTTTGGGCGGCATCCATCGGGAACAGGTCCGTTCAAATTTGCCGAATGGCAATCCGGTCAACGCGTTGTGGTGGAACGAAACCCCGATTACTGGGACGGCGCGCCCGCTTTGGAAGCCGTTGTGTTCCGCCCAATAACTGATCCGAATACCCGCGTTGCAGAAATGATGGCTGGTGGCCTCGATGTCATGGTGGAAGTGCCGCCAGACAATCTTGCCACGTTCAAACAGGACGCGAATTTTGCCGTAGCGGAACAGGCCGGACCTCATGTCTGGTTCACTATTCTGAATGCAAAAACTGGCCCTTTCGCTGATAAGAAGGTACGGCAGGCTGCAAATTATGCAGTCAACAAACAGGCGCTTGTCGATAATGTTTTGCAAGGCTCCGCGACTGTTGCAGCCGGTCCCATTCCACCGGCGTTCAACTGGGTTGAAGACAAGACGGAGGCTTATCCCTATGACCCCGAAAAGGCCAAAGCATTGCTGGCCGAGGTCGGTGTCACCAATCCGGAAATCACTTTCTATGTGACAGAGGGCGGCTCTGGCATGCTTGATCCCATCACCATGGGGGCGGCGATCCAGGCGGATCTTCAGGCCGTTGGGTTCAAGGTTAAAATCGAGACTTACGAATGGAACACCTTTCTGGGCCGCGTGAACACGGGTCTCGAAGGCAAAGCCGATATGGCCGAAATGGCGTGGATGACCAATGACCCGGATACTGTGCCGTATCTGACGCTGCGGACTGATGCCTTGCCTGACAAGGGCGGATTTAATTCCGGCTATTATTCCAACCCGCAACTGGACGCGCTTCTTGAAAAAGCGCGCACGTCGAACAGCCAGGCCGAACGCGGCAAGCTCTACGGCGAGGTACAGGCGATTGTGCATGACGACGCGCCATGGCTTTTCGTAGCCAATTGGAAACAGAATGCGGTGACAACTGCTGCCGTCAAAGGCTTCAAGCTGCAACCGTCCTTCCTGCTGCATCTGAAAACGGTAACAAAGGAGTAAGCCTCAAGCCCGCTTGCCAAAGTCTACGGCAGCACTATCCCCGGATTTAAAGGAGGGCTTGAAATGCCAGCCTATATTTTAAAACGCCTTGTAGCGGTGATCCCCGTGTTGCTGGGACTTTCGATCATTGTTTTTCTCGTGATGGCTATGATCCCTGGCGACACGGCAACCGCATTGCTCGGCTCCTATGCAACGCCTGAAAACGTCGAGCGAGTAAACCGCGATCTTGGTCTGGATAAGCCTCTCGTGCAGCAGTATTTCATCTGGATCAGCAATCTGCTGCATGGCGATTTCGGCCGTTCCTTCGTTCTCAACAGGCCGGTACTCGATGAGGTTCTGGAACGATTTCATGCGACACTGATCCTGGCTGGAGTGGCGCTCGTCCTGTGTTCCATCGTCGGATTGCTGGCGGGCATCGTCTCAGCCGTACGTCAGTTTGGTTGGGCGGACAGGGCGATCACCTTCGTCGTTCTTGCTGGAATTTCCATCCCCTCCTTTTGGCTCGGTCTCCTGCTGATTTATCTCTTCGCTGTTCATTGGCGGATTCTGCCCGCATCCGGTATGTATGCCGTCTATGGCGGCGGTGATCTGAAGGACTTGATCTGGCACCTGATCTTACCTGCTGCAACACTTGCCGTTGTGGCGGCGGGTGTTATCGCCCGATTGACGCGCAGCGCGATGCTGGAAGTTTTGCGACAAGACTATATCCGCACCGCCCGCGCCAAGGGGCTGAACGAGCGACGAGTGATCTACCGCCATGCGTTTCGCGCTGCACTTGTCAGTGTCATTCCCGT
The DNA here is from genome assembly GCF_037482325.1 of Ochrobactrum teleogrylli. Taxonomy (NCBI): domain Bacteria; kingdom Pseudomonadati; phylum Pseudomonadota; class Alphaproteobacteria; order Hyphomicrobiales; family Brucellaceae; genus Ochrobactrum; species Ochrobactrum teleogrylli. The sequence goes on along the minus strand of NZ_JBBHKQ010000002.1, from coordinate 251,316 downwards.
GATCGGTATACAGGCAGGGTTTGTGCTGGGCGGAGCGGTCTATATCGAAACCGTATTTCAATGGCCGGGCATAGGCGCAATGCTGGTGAAGGCAATATCCACGCGCGATATTCTGCTGGTCCAAGGCGGTGTGTTTGTGGTGGCTGCGAGCTACGTCCTTTTCAATCTGGTTGCCGATATTTTCCAGACCATGCTTGATCCTAGGATTCGCACATGAGTTTGCTGACACAAAGTGCGGCGGTTCCGGCGCAGACACGATTGACCTCATGGGGGCTGCTCATGAGCAATCGGCTGGCCGCTTTCGGCTTTTTCCTGCTGGTCGCGATCTGCCTTGTCGTTCTGGCGGCGCCTTTGCTGCCGTTGCCCGATCCGGATGCTACGTCACCCGCGACGCGCTTGCAGCCCCTGTTCACGTCCGGCCATTTGCTTGGAACGGATCAACTGGGCCGGGATATCCTGAGCCGGGTCATCTGGGGGACGCGTGTATCGGTGGCAGTGGGTTTTGCTGCTACTTTGATCGCGGCTGTTATCGGTTCTTCTATCGGTCTCGTCGCTGGCTTTGTGGGTGGGCGCACCGATAATCTGATGATGCGCGGTGTCGATATGCTGATGGCATTTCCCTATATCCTGCTTGCTTTGGCGATTGTCGCAGTTCTTGGCCCCGGACTGATGAATGCGCTGTTTGCAATAGCCGTCGTCAATATCCCGTTCTTTGCGCGCAATGTACGCGGTGTTACGCTGGGTCTCGCACATCGCGAATTTATCGACGCGGCGCGGCTTTCTGGAAAAAACCCCATCTCGATATTAGCGAGCGAAGTCCTTCCCAATGTGATGCCGGTAATCGTCATCACCATGTCTACGACTGCCGGCTGGATGATCCTCGAAACGGCTGGTCTCAGCTTTCTCGGTCTGGGCGCGCAGCCGCCACAAGCTGATCTGGGTTCGATGCTGGGTGAGGGCAGGGCGCAGCTCTTCAATGCCCCGCATGTGTCGATTGTTCCGGGGCTGATGATTTTCCTGCTTGTGATTAGCTTGAATGTCCTTGGAGACGGTGTACGCGACGTTCTTGATCCACGCCTACGGTCCGGTGCCCTTGCGCGTCCCGGTGCACGAACCGAAGTCGCCAGAGATCGAGTTACAAAACCCGAAATATTGGGCAATGCGGCATTGTCGATTGATGGGTTGGAAACAGGGTTCGTCAGCGGCGGGCATTTCTCCCCTGCCGTCAAAAATGTTTCTCTCCAGTTGGAACGGGGGGAATGTCTTGGCCTCATTGGGGAAAGCGGATCAGGAAAGAGCGTTACTGCACTTTCAATCATGGGGCTTGTCGCATCGCCGCCCGGGCTTATTCGCAACGGCTCCATATTTCTTGAGGGCAGGGATGTGCTTTCCATGCCGGAGACGGAACTGACGGTCCTTCGCGGCAGCAAGGTGGCCTATGTGTTTCAGGACCCGCTCACGACATTGCATCCGATGTATTCCATCGGCTGGCAGGTCGAGGAAGCGATCGGAGCGCATCGGCGCATCACTGCAACGGAGCGGCGCGCGCAAGCAATAGCACTGCTTGAAAAAGTTGGCATTCCAGACGCCAGAGAACGCGCCAGTCACTATCCGCATCAGCTTTCCGGCGGCCAGCGCCAGCGTGTTGGCATTGCAATGGCTCTGGCAAATGATCCCGATATCATCATTGCCGACGAACCGACGACGGCGCTCGATGTAACGGTACAGGCCAGAATTCTTGATTTGCTGCGCGAATTGCAGCGTGAACGCGGCATTGCGCTGTTGTTCATCACCCATGACTTTGGCGTGGTTTCAGAAATCTGCGACCGCGTTGCGGTGATGAAGGATGGCGAGATTGTCGAGACTGGCACGGCGAGGGCAGTCCTGTCCAACCCGCAGCATGACTATACCAAGCGGCTCATTGCGTGTGTGCCGGAACTCGGACAGGGCGCAAGTTTTCTGGACAAAGTAGCTAAAGTCTTTGGACGCGGGAATAAAGGCATGACAGCATGAGTGAAATTGCTATCCGTGCACGCGATCTGACCAAAACCTTTGGTGGGGGACGAACGCTCTTCGGTCGAAAACGCCATCAGGTTGATGCGGTTAAAAAAGTATCTCTTGATCTGCGGCGGGGGGAGACCCTTGCGGTGGTCGGCGAAAGCGGCTCCGGCAAGAGCACCCTTGCGCGCATGTTTGTCGGGCTGACGGAACCCACAAGTGGGACCATGACAATCGCGGATCGCGATGCGACCGATCTGCGCAAAGCCGGGGCTTCAGCATTTGGCAAGGTCATCCAATATGTCTTTCAGGACCCTGTCGCTTCGCTCAACCCGCGCAAGACGATAGGACAAATTCTTGACGTTCCGCTTAAGCTTCTGGGCAAACTCGACACGGCGCAGCGCAAACAGAAGATGGTGCGACTGCTTGATGCCGTGCAGATGCCAAAAGACACGCTGGAACGCTATCCGCATGAGTTCTCCGGCGGGCAAGCACAGCGGATTGCAATAGCGAGAACACTCGCAGCGGAGGCCGAGATTATCGTGCTGGATGAACCAGTCAGTGCGCTTGATGTTTCGGTGCAGGCTCAGGTTCTGTTGCTCCTGGACCAGCTCAAACGGGAGTTCGATCTCTCCTATCTTTTCATAAGTCACGATCTTGCAGTTGTGGAAGCAATTTCAGATCGGGTGGCGGTGATGTATTTCGGAGAAATTGTGGAACAAGCCCCGACCCGCGATCTTTTTGCTCATCCGCGACACGCCTATACGCGACAATTGCTGGAAAGCGCACCCCGCATCAGGAAAGAGTAGAAGCGCATGGTCAAGACGGACCTTAAAAACAAGGACGAAACACGGGCGCATGCGCGCGTGAATAAAGCCAAGCGCAGGCCGGAAGAGATCGCCGACCGCATCAAGAATTTCATTCGGGCGAAAACCATGGCGCCCGGGGACCGGTTGCCTCAGGAAAAGGAATTGATCGATCAGTTCAAAGCCGCCAAGGGGACTGTTCGTGAGGCAATGAAAGCACTTGAAACGCAAGGGCTTATCTATACGCGCAGCGGGCCGGGCGGCGGCGCATTTGTGGCGGAGCCATCGGCACGACATGCTATGGAAATGCTGGGCAGCTTCTTCTTCTTCGATCAGCCAAGCTTGAGCGAAATCTACTCCATCCGCAAACTTCTGGAACCGGAAATTGCGGCATTGCTGGCAGGCAGGCTCATGCAAGGCGATATCATCCAACTGGAAAACACCATGCGCCTTTATGATCGCCCGCCTATCGATCTGGACGACCAGTACCAGCAGCGTGTGGCGGAACTCGATTTCCATTCGCTGCTGGCGCGATTGTGTCCTGACCGACTGCTCGGTTTCATCTGCGGGCTGACGCACCATCTTCTGCGGAACTTGCCTGTCGCACGGAGCATCTATGCAGATCCTACGCCTGCATCCCGTGAAGCTGGCCTCGTTTTCCAGCACCGCCTGCTGGCCGCACTTATAGAGAACAGACCCGAGGATGCACGACGCATCGCCCACGAACATATGCTGGCAGCCGAAGATTATATGCTCGCGAAGGCCAAGACAGTTGGCGGAGCTGATTAGGAAAAACCGATAAAAATGGGAACCATCCCGGCGCTCTTGCATTTGCAACTATGAGGGCCGCCGCCAGTTGATATGCGACGGCCCCTTTCGTGAGGGCATAGCCCGTAAGCTGTGAAGCAGTTTTCGGGCTGTGCAATGAACGAGGGCAGGGACAAACGGATTCCCGTTTGAAATCGCTCTCGTGATGACAATGGAGGTTTTGACCCTTTTTATGTGTGGAATTTGCGGAGAAGTCAGGTTCGATGGCGGTACGCCATCGGTTTCGGCAGTCTCGAAAATGGCGGATGTTTTAAGCCCCCGAGGGCCGGACGCATCTGGTATCGTCATCCGGGGCAATATTGGCTTCGGTCACAGAAGACTGAGGATCCTCGATCTTTCCGAAAAATCGCAGCAACCAATGATCGACGCCGACCTCGGTCTCACACTGGTTTTCAATGGATGCATCTACAATTTCCGCGAGTTGCGTGCAGAACTTGAAGCAAAGGGTTATCACTTCTTCTCCGATGGAGACACGGAAGTGATCTTGAAGGCCTGGCATGCATGGGGAGAAAATTGCGTCTCTCGATTTTTGGGTATGTTCGCATTCGCAATCCACGAACGGGATACGGGAAGGATCATTCTCGCTCGCGACCGTTTCGGGATAAAGCCGCTCTATCTTGCGGAGGTCAAAGGCGCGTTGCGTTTTGCGTCTTCGCTGCCAGCATTGGTGAAAGCTGGCGGCGTTGATACTTCAATCGACCGCGCTGCTCTCCACAATTACATGAGCTTTCACGCGGTCGTTCCACCGCCGCGCACGATCTATGAAGGTGTGCGTAAGCTTCCGCCTGCAACGATGCGCATCTATGAAGCCAATGGCAATTTCAAAGACCGGATTTATTGGCAGGCGCCCTATCGCCGACTGCCAGGTGACAGCGCTCTGAGCCGTGAGGAATGGCAGGAGCAATTGTTGGACATGCTCCGTGTGGCAGTCAAAAGACGCATGATTTCTGATGTTCCGGTCGGCGTTCTTCTTTCCGGTGGCGTGGATTCCAGCCTCATCGTGGGGTTGCTGGCCGAAGCAGGGCAGACTGGCCTTATGAGTTTTTCTGTCGGTTTCGAAGAAGCCAATGGTGAGAAAGGCGATGAGTTCGTCTATTCGGACCTGATAGCCAAGCATTTCGGAACGGATCACCACAAAATCTTTGTTCCGTCGGCGGATCTCATGGGCGCCTTGCCTGGAACCATTGCCGCCATGTCGGAGCCGATGGTTTCCTATGACAATGTGGGCTTTTACCTTCTCTCGAAGGAAGTGTCGAAGCACATCAAAGTTGTCCAATCAGGTCAGGGCGCGGACGAGGTATTCGGTGGCTATCACTGGTATTCGCCTCTCATTGATTCCAACGATGTGGTCAGCGACTATGCCAAGGGATTCCGCGACCGGACGCATGCGGTGCTTGCAACGCAATTGTCTCCAGAGTGGATGTCCGAACAGGATTACAGCCAGCAACTTCTCGAACAAAGGCTGCTTGAGGATGGCGCCGATACGCCCGTGGATCGCGCGTTGAGGCTCGATACCAATGTGATGCTCGTGGACGACCCGGTCAAACGCGTCGATAACATGACGATGGCATGGGGTCTGGAAGCGCGGGTGCCCTTCCTTGACCATGAACTCGTTGAACTGGCAGCGCGGATACCTCCTGAGGAAAAGCTGCGCGATGGCGGCAAAGGCATCCTCAAGGATGTAGCGCGGAAGATCATCCCAAGCGAGGTCATCGACCGCAAGAAGGGTTATTTTCCGGTGCCGCAGCTCAAATATATCGCCGGGCCCTATCTCGACATGTTGCGCGATGCGTTGTCATCCCAGAAGGCGCGCGAACGTGGGCTTTTTCAGCGCGATTACCTGGAGCGTCTGTTCACAAAGCCCTCAGACCACATCACGCCACTGCGTGGATCGGAATTGTGGCAGGCGGGCCTGTTGGAGATGTGGCTCCAGACGCAGGAGGCATAAATGCATAACCATGGTGAGGAACGTATGACCCGGCAGAAAGCCAGGGGCGGCAAGGCTCTTTCGCATCGTCTGACCCGCTTGCGCACGCCTGAAAGTGCTGGGTTTTACCAGGAGCATTCTCAAGGCCATAAGGCGGAAACTGATAGCAGGCATCGCAATGTAGCACTCGATTGCGGCTGGGGCCGTTTGTTGTTTGCTCAGACATTCGACAGCAACCAAGCCATTATTGACGCCATGCGGGCCGAAGCTCCGGCAAGTAGAGATATCCTGTTTTATGTCAGCGATCCGCATGTGCTATTGTCGCTGGCACCGCAAGAGATTTTTCTCGATCCGTCGCATACTTACCGTCTGGAACTGTCGACCTACCGGGCTGGCGGGCGTCGCACACGTGGCATCACCATTCGTCGCGCCATTTCGGAAATTGATGCAGATGGTATCAACGGGGTCTATGCAGCGTGCGGGATGGTTCAGCTTCGGGAAGATTTCTTTTCTGCCGAGCGGGTCAACCGCGCTGTGACCTATTTTGTCGCTCAGGACGACGCCACTGGCGAAATTGTTGGAACGGTCACTGGCATCGACCATCAGCGCTTGTTCGACGATCCTGATCGCGGGGCGTCCCTCTGGTGCCTCGCGGTTCATCCGCAGGCGCGTCAACCCGGTATTGGTGAAAAGCTGGTGCGCATGCTGGCCGAACATTTTCAGGCGCGTGGGTTGCGTCATATGGATTTGTCGGTGCTGCATGACAATGAAAACGCTATCCGTCTGTATGAGAAACTTGGATTCAATCGCGTTCCGCTTTTTGCGGTTAAGTGCAAAAACGCCATCAATGAAAAGTTCTTCGCATCTCGTCTCGAAGCCGTTGAGGCACTTAACCCCTATGCGCGGATCATTGTGGATGAAGCAATGCGCCGGGGTGTCCAGGTTGATGTAACAGATGCGGAAGGTGGCTTCTTTCGTCTCTCCTATGGGGGGCGTTCGGTTCATTGTCGCGAAAGCCTGTCTGAGATGACCTCCGGCGTTGCGATGTCGATCTGTGACGATAAGGCCGTGACCCGACGGGTTGTTGAAAAAGCGGGACTAGTCGTGCCTGCACAGATTTCCGCCGACGCCCCCCCTGAAATGCTCGAAGCTTTCTTGCGTCAACATGGGAAGCTTGTCGTCAAACCGGCGCGCGGAGAACAGGGCCAGGGGATCTCTGTTGGAATATCCGATATGAAGCAGCTGCAAACGGCAATCAAACAGGCGCGCACTGTTTGTGATCGGGTTCTGCTGGAAGCCTGTTTTGATGGTGAGGATTTGCGTCTGGTTATTATTAATTATCAGCTTGTCGCAGCAGCGGTGCGTCGCCCCCCACGTGTGGTGGGTGACGGAAAGACACCTGTGCGAAAGCTCATCGAGATTCAATCACGTCGTCGCTCTGCCGCTACTGGTGGTGAGAGCCGCATCCCTATCGACGCTGAAACTAAAAGATGTCTCCAAGAGCAGGCGCTATCGCTCGATAGCGTGCTTGAAGACGGCCATGAAATTACGGTGCGCAAGGCAGCCAATCTGCATACAGGCGGGACCATCCACGACGTGACGTCCATTGTCGATCCTGAGCTTGTCGACGCGGCTCGTCGTGCCGCGCGTGCAATCAATATTCCGGTGGTCGGCATCGACTTCATGGTCAAGCAACCGGATGGACCGGAGTACATTTTCATTGAGGCCAATGAGCGACCAGGGCTAGCCAACCATGAACCAAGACCAACAGCGGCCAAGTTTGTTGAGTGCCTGTTTCCGCAGCTTCACCACGACGGTTGAAATGGTTCTGCATCAACATATTACATGAGTAAGCCATGTTAAGCTGTTATCATGTAACGGTAACTTCTTGGGATAAATAGACAAAAAGGTGGCCCGCTTTCCGGCGGGCCACCTGTTTTGTGTCATGGTCGGGTTGGGGCAGGGGCTGCCCCAAGTGGGTTGTTTGTTATGCCTTGCCGAGACGCTTGCGCAATTCGGTGTTTTCGGAGCGAAGCTTTGCAGCCAGTTCCTTGCGCAGCTTGAGGTTTTCAGCTTCCAGTGCAACAAGCGCCTTGAGATCATCGCTCGACGATGCCTTGGCAGCAGCCGGTGCTGCGGTCTTTCCAGCGGCATTCTTCCAGTTGTAATAGGTCTGTTCGCTGACTTCAGCCTGCTGCAATGCAGCTTTCAACGTGACCTTGCCACCCTTGGTAGCCTTTTCAACGGAGGCAAGAATAGAAGCGCGTTCGGCTGGCGAATATTTCTTCACCTTGCGGCCAGCTGGTGCTGCAGCAACTGCAGCGGCCTTGGGTGCGCTCTTGGCAGCTTTGGGAGCCTTGGCTGCCTTCGCCGCAGGCTTTGCAGCGGCTGCTTTAGGCTCGGCCTTCTTGCGCGGTGCACGGGTTTTCGGCTTGCTGCTTGCAGGCTCTGCGGCAGCGGTCTGGTTTGCTTCTACAATGGTTTCATCAGCCATGTTCAGTTTCTCCTGAATTGATACTCGGGTAAGCTTTCCGGGTGCCGAATATATGGGACAATGCTTAATGCAACCATAAGTGCCATTACTTTGACAATTTGTGAAGAGATGCCATCCAAAGACATGCGGCGAGCGATCTATTATGAAGGCGGATTGATTGTTGAAAACGGGCCCCGAAATCTATAGGTAGAGCGCAGTACCTGTCGTACACTTCCATGGAATTTGATCGAGAAAGCTATTTTCGGATGAAGAATCCAATCCGCAATGTTGTGGTTGAATATAAGAACCGGCGTGCGCGCAAGAGCGGCAACTCTCTTTGGGGCAACCTTGATCTGAAATCGATTGCCCGTGAAGTGGACAAGGATGTCAAGGCACCGCACGCAGCCGAGCCGTCAAAGCCCGCTATCCCGCAAACTAGCAGTAAGCCTGCTGAGACCATCCAAGAACCCGCCCCACAGGGGAAAGCCATTGTTGAGCCGGTAATCTTGGAAGCAATCACGTCCCAACAAGAAACCAAAACGCTTCCGGCTATCGCCGCTCCCGTCTCGGCAACGCCTGAAAAGAAAAAGCGAAATACTCGCCGCCACTTGAAGCCAATTGCTGACAAGCCGGTAAAGGCAAAACCATCTCCGCGCGCGAAACTTGATATTCTGGATGAACTGCAAGCGCTTGAGGCCGAGAATGCTGCACTAAAACGACAGCTGGCTGAAAAGCTCGCCGCCGAAAACCAGAAAATGCGAAAAATGCTTATGAGATAGAGGTTAATAATTTATCCGATTGATTGTTTGAATATATTTCCCGGCGCCTAAACCTGTATTCCCGCCTAAGCAGCAATTATCGTGTCTTATTTGATTTGGAAAAATATGTCGATTTAGTATAAACAATCCGGCGACTGGGGAGCTTTTCGACTTCTTCAGCATCGAAGAGGCGAGACATGGATGCAAAGTCGGTCTATATCACAGTGATGCTGATCATTCTTGCGAATGGCGGCGTTCTGAGCGCAATCCTCTCCGATTTTCCGACCACGTTAAGACCTGCTGCTCGTATCTGGCAATGGGCTACTCTGCTCGTCGCTCTTGGGTGTGGGATATTCGCTGCCGAAGTTTACTTGCCGTCGAACCTGGCGATCATTACGGCAAATGTGGTTTTGATGATAGCGCTGAGCATGTATCATCTGGCCATCAGACAGTTTCACGGATTACCACTGTACTCGCACGTTCTGTTGGTGCCGGTCTTGGGTATGCTCCCGTTTCTTTATTACGTTGTCTTCGTTCCAGACATCAAAGTGCGGGTGATCATCGTTTCGATTCTTTGGGCTATCATCATGTTAGCCTCGACAGCTATCCTGATCAGTCCCGAACACTCAAAGGAGTATCAATCCCGTAGTCGGTTTGCGATGGCTGTAATTTATATAATGGCGGCGCTTACCACGATACTGCGCGCAATCCTTTACGTCTCGCTAGATACACAACCGAATTTCACGATTGCGGACAACACCCACTGGATGAACAGCGTGACGCCAGTGTTTCTATCTGTATTGCCGGTTATTGGAACCACAACATTTTTGCTCATGTGCTCCGATCAGGTCAAACGCCGTTGGCAGAATGCTGCATCACGCGATTATTTAACAGACCTGCCAAACCGGCGTTCGCTGATTGCGTATGGTACGTCGATCATAGGGTCCACCGAAGAAACATCCAGTCACCGGGCAGTTGCAATCCTCGATATCGATCAGTTCAAATCCATCAATGATAGCTATGGTCATTTTTCAGGCGACGTCGTTTTGCAAACGCTTGCACAAAGACTAAAAGCCATTTTGCAGGCTGATGATTTTATTGCTCGTACAGGCGGTGAGGAGTTCGTAATCATTTTTGGCGAAAAAAGCAGCCGTGATGCAGAAATGGCCGCCGAACTAGTCCGTAACGCCGTTGCGGGAAACGTGTTTTCTATAGGCAACGCGTCAATATCAGTCACGGTGTCGATCGGACTTGTCGTCCAGAACAAATCGATGAAGTTCGATGACGTGATGATACATGCTGACAAGGCGCTGTATGTCGCAAAGAATAATGGACGCAATCGGATTGAAGTCGTTGCGATAGACACGGCGTGATAGCTCGACCGTTGCAGGTGTGAGTTCCATAAGATAGATTACGCGATTGATCTATATAACAGCAATATACAGATGCGACAGATGGGCAAGATAGAGATGCGACATTTTTAGGTCGCGTGCCCTGTTCAGATCGAACGAGGAAAGGAAGACTGGGCGGCTCTTCACACGTATCCGTTTAGAGAGTTGCCATGTCTTGTTTGATTACGATGTCGCAGAAAGAACTCAATAGATTGGAAGTCATTCAGAAGATTCGAGATCGTCGTCTGACGGTTATCCAGGCGACTGCATTGCTGGATCTCAGCCGCAGCCAGATCCATCGTCTTTTACAGGCTTACGACAAGCTTGGGCATTCGGGTCTGATGTCGGGACGACGCGGACGCCCGAGCAATCGTCGTTACAGCGAGGATTTCCGGAATGCGGTGCTTGATTTGATCCGGGCTTATTATCGGGATTTTGGGCCGACACTGGCCTGTGAGAAGCTTGTCGAACGCCACCAGCTTTCGGTCAGCAAGGAGACGCTGCGGCAATGGATGACGGCGGCGGGTTTGTGGACGTTACGGCGCGAACGCAAGCGACAACTGCATCAGCCGCGCGGTCGGCGTGATTGCTTTGGTGAGCTGGTACAGATCGATGGTTCGCATCATTGGTGGTTTGAGGAGCGGGGTCCCAAATGCGCCCTCCTCGTTTATATTGACGATGCCACGGGCAAGCTCCTGCATTTGCGCTTCGCTGGATCAGAGAACACGTTTGATTATTTTCATGCGACGAAGGCCTACCTGCAGCAATGGGGCAAGCCGCTGGCCTTTTACAGTGACAAGCATGGTGTGTTTCGCACGACCCATGGTTCGCAGCAGGATCGCACGAGCGGTCTGACCCAGTTTGGCCGGGCGCTTTATGAACTCAACATCGACATTATCTGCGCCAATACCCCGCAGGCCAAAGGCCGTGTCGAGCGGGCAAACAGAACTTTGCAGGATCGTTTGGTCAAGGAATTGCGACTGCGCGGCATTGATACGATCGAAGCAGCCAATGCTTATGCGCCGGAATATATTGCAGACTTCAATGCTCGTTTTGGCAAGGAGCCGCGCAATCCTAAGGATATGCATCGACCGCTGGCCGCGCATGAGAACATCGATGGTGCGATGTGCCGGAAGGAAGTACGGACACTGTCGCAAACACTGACACTGCGTTACGACAAGGTGCTGTTCATCCTGGAGCCGACGGAGTTTGCAAAGCGGCTGGCTCGACAAAAGGTGATTGTCTGCGACTATCCGGATGGCCGTCTGGAGATCATGTATGGTACGGACACCCTGCCCTACAGAACATTCGACAAGCTTCGTTCTGTTCATCGCTCGCCTGTTGTCGAGAACAAGCGACTGGATGACATGCTTTCGATTGTGGCCGAGATGCAGGCAGGCCGGGAACTGCAACGCAGCCAGAGCGGTCCCCGTCGCACAGGTCAGACGAACCATTTGTTTGGCGTGCCTGATGGCAGTGTCGGGAACGGGTATCAGAAGCGCGAGCGCAAATCGCGCGCCGCTTACATGAACGATCCTGACGTTATCGCGCGCCGGGAGAAGGCACTGATGAGGCGGACAGCAGCCGAATAATGATCGTCAATGCACCTCAATGTCGCTTTGGGTATCCGATTCCAGCTGCAGGCAAGCTGCCCAGAGCGGCGAAGAAGCTTCAGCTGGCGGGTGATGTCGTGCATGACCCAAAGCGACGGAATGATTGTTACTAAGAAAGCTAAAGCCGAAGGGCACCTATCGACCCGCCCCCATTCCTCGCTTGCAACCCTGACCAGCCTCTCGGAATGGGGGCTGAACGTCAGCACCTGTCGCATCTCTATCTTGCTGGAGATAGCGCATCCCTATCTTGCCAAAACAATCTATTATAACAGGGTGGGTTCTAGCTTGAAGTGCGACTTGCAAGTCAATTCATGAAGCTCGACCGCATCACGGATTAAGCCATTGAGATGCGACAACAGCACCCACATGATCGTAGGTAAATCTCGCCCTGCGATTGCCCTGCCGACGGAGTTGAAACCAGTCCAGCGTCTCCGCCCGAAAAACCATAACTCCGAAATGTATTTTGCCATCGGGCGTGCTTGTGAGTTCCGGCCCGGCAGAGATATGGGCAGTATCGAAGGCGAGCTCGTCGCCAGGAGGTCCGCCTGCATAGGTCGCGCGCGTCCATGCCGGAAGCAACTCCCAAGCCGCTTCGGCGAGCGTGTGATCAACCGCAAAAAGCTCGACAGTTCCCTGGAGACGAAGCTGCAAACGCGTCTGCGGACAATAGCCAAGTACTGTCGCACGAGGATATGCATCAAACTCGCGCCATTTGGCGCTGCGCGTGTCGGTGTGGAATTCGAGAACCCGCTTTACCGCATTGGCTTGCCGCAGCACGACCATGCGCGCTTGCGGCATGTTTCGGGCATCGACGGAACAGAGATTCAGATAGCGGAATCCGGACTCCGGGTGAATAGCCGCGGTTTCAAGTTCAGCCCAGGCGGCGACATCTGATTCTTGAATGATATCCACGCTGCGCCCTCCCAACAACGAGAAGCGGTGCCGGCTTGAAGATCAGCACCGCTTCTTAATTGTTCTGCTGAAAGCGGATCAAACCGAACGGGTGATCCCGCCGTCGACGCGCAGGTTCTGCCCTGTGATATACCCCGCGCCGTCCGACACCAGAAACGCGATGGTCGCAGCGATTTCCGCCGTCGTGCCGTAGCGGTTCATTGGCACGCTGTCTCGTCGTTCATCGGTTGATGGAAGACTATCGATCCAGCCCGGCAGGACATTGTTGATGCGAATGTTCTTCGCTGCATAATCGTCGGCGAAAATTTTGGTAAAGCGGGCCAAACCGGCGCGGAATGTCGCGGAGGTCGGGAACATCGCCGAGGGCTCGGAAGCCCATGCCGTCGAAATGTTGACAATGGCGCCGCCACCTTGCGCTTCCATGATCGGCGTAACCAGACGAATTGGCCGCACGGCGCTCAGGAAATAGACTTCCATGCCCTTGTGCCAATCTTCGTCTGAAAGTTCGAGAATGGGTGCGCGGGGGCCATGTCCGGCTGAATTGACCAACGCGTCCACTCGCCCCCATTTGTCCATCGTGAGATCAACGAGCCGCTTTATGTCGTCGTTGACAAGGTTCGATCCTGTGATGCCAATGCCGCCCAGTTCCTTTGCCAGTGCTTCACCCTTGCCGGACGAAGACAGAATAGCGACGCGGTAGCCATCCTGCGCCAGTTTTCTCGCGGCGGCAGCACCCATGCCCGAACCGCCAGCCGTAATGATCGCTACTTTTTCTCCAGACATGAAAGTCTCCTTCATCAAAATGTTGAACACACTATGCCAAATTTTGCATGAACTTTCGCGCCAGAAAGAAACACGCTATGCTGTAGAAAATCTACAGGATTCCTCATGGACCAATCACGCCGTAAATTGCCCCCACTGAATGCCTTGCGTGCCTTCGAGGCGTCAGGCCGCAGACTGAATTTCCGCGCCGCTGCTGATGAGTTGTTTGTTACGCAAGGCGCGGTCGCGCAACAGGTTCGGGCGCTGGAGGATCATCTCGGTTTAACGCTGTTTCATCGTCTGCCGCGTGGACTTGCTCTGACTTCGCAGGGGGCGGGCTATCTTTCAGAGGTGACCCGGGCTTTCGACACGCTTGGAGAAGCAACAGGTCGGCTGCTGGATCGACCGGAGGCCGTCACGATCAGCGTCACGCCAACCGTTGCCGCCAAGCTGCTAATCCCGAGACTTGCAAAACTTCAAGCCGACCTTTCCGGCATAGAGTTGCGCACTGTTGCGACAGAAGCTATTTCCGATTTCGACAGGGACAATGTGGACATAGCAGTGCGCCTTACCCGTCCGCCCTTCCCTTCCACGCTGGAAGCAAAACTGCTGTTTCGTCAGGAATTGGTCGCCGTCGCGAGCCCCTATCTCGTTGGCGAGCGGGTTTTGCCCCTGACAAGCGAACAGCTTCGGGAGATGCCGCTCCTTCACGATGCGCATAATCATTGGCCCGAACTTTTGGGAGCGAAGGTAAAACTGCCTGGCGCAATGTTCAACCAGACAGCGCTCGCTTTGGATGCTGCATTGGCAGGCCAGGGTGTCGCCCTGGCGTGCAGGGCTTTCGTAGCGTCCGACATTGCCGCAGGGCGGCTGGTGCAAGTGGCCGAACCTACCATCACGATAGAACCCGATTATTATCTGGTCCGCAAACGGTCTACGTCGCCCAGGAAAGCTGCCGACGCGGTTTGGGAATGGTGTTCAGAGCGGTTGCTCTTGCCAGAAATGAAATCAGCGTCGGACGGCTGACTGTTTTTTCCCTTTCATTACACCAACATTGCAAGGCAACGCTTTTTTAGATCGGCCAATAAGGTTGCGCTGCGGTACCGCGGGCGGAGTAGTCCTACGTCGAAGACATCACGAACACGACCGGGATTAGGCTCCATGATCAAAACCCGATCAGCAAGATAAAGCGCCTCCTCCACATCATGCGTGACGATAATGATGGAGACCTTGTTCTTCTCCCAGATGGACAAAAGTTCATCTTGAAGGCGCATCCGCAAGATCGAATCCAACGCTCCGAACGGTTCATCCATCAGCAGAATATCGGGTTCCTGCGCCAGCGCTCTGGCTATCGCCGCACGTTGAGCCATCCCGCCTGAAAGCTGCTTCGGATAGGCCTTCGCATAGTCGCTGAGACCAACGAGCGCGAGGTAATGCTGTACTCTTTCGCGCTTGGATGCGGGCGAAAGATCAGACTTGTCGTAAGCGAGTTCAACATTGCGCTCAACGGTGAGCCATGGATACAAACGGTGATCCTGAAAAACCATGCCGACCTTTGCCGTTGACTGAGCGTCGCCACGTGTAATCGAACCTCGATAGTCGCCGTCCAATCCTATAATCAATCGCAGCAGTGTGGATTTTCCGCAGCCGGATGCACCGACGATGGAGAGGATTTCGTTGTGTCCGACCTCAAAATTGATATCCTTCAGCACCGGGCGTGGAGCACCGTCGAGAACGAAGGATTTACTGACATGTTCGATTGAAAGAGCGTTCATTGGGTCTCAACTCCAGGGGGAAATGATCGATGTGGCGCGGCGAACAAGCCATGACAACAAAACACCGCCCGCAGCCAAGGTGAATACGCCAACGATCACGATATCCATGCGAAATTGATCACGCGCGCTTGCAATATAGCTGCCGAGGCCGCGACCATTTCCGATTGCATATTCTGCGCCTATCGTTCCGATCCATGCCGATAGAGCAGCAATTTGCAAACCGACATAGATGCTCGGAAGCGCCGATGGCAGATAGAGACGACAGATGCTGGTCCGGCGTTTCAAGTGCAGCGTTTTTGCAACTTCGATTAGCGAGGATGGAACCTGTCGCACGCCCTGCTCTGTCGCTAGAAAAAGTGGGAAGAAGGTAGAGAGTGCTGTGAACACCAATTTTGTGCCTTCACCGTTTCCGAACCACGCGGTCAGCAGCGGAATCCAGGCAAATAGTGCGACTTGACGCACCGCATGGATGGATGGTGCGAGCGCCAATCCGGCCCAACGATAGCTCCCAACCACAAATCCGAGCACGAGCCCTGCAATGCCGCCGATGCTGCCACCGACAGCTACACGGACGATGCTCGCCGCAAGTGCCGCCCATAATTCTCGCCCGGAAGGATCGAGAAACGGTGCTTCCAGAACCTGAGAGAGGTGAATGGCCATGGGGCCAGTGATCAGGCCCGCGGATAACGCACCCCACCAAACGATCAATGCAGCGATTGGCACCACCGCACCGCGAGGAAATGGTGGGAGTAGCGAGGAACGCTCAGCCATTTGCGCCGCTCTCCCTGCGCATCAGTGCCTCGGCACGCTTCAGAAGAAGGTCGAGCAGAAAGCCCACAACGCCCACCACCACCATGCCGACGATAACAATGTCGAGCTGGAAAAGTGTACGCCCCCAGACCATCATGTACCCAAGACCATCCGTACCCGCGAGCATTTCGACGACGATCAGGGAAACGAATGCCTGACTGAGCGAAAGCCGGACACCACTTGCGATATAGGGTGCCATTGCCGGGATCGTCAGCTTGAAAAACCGGGTCCGCGTGCGCAAGCCAAGAATGTCGGCAACCTCGTTGAACCCTTTGGGGACGTTTCTGGCTCCCTCTGCGGTGCTGATAGCCATCGGCACAAAACAGGCTTTCGAAAGGATAATGATCTTCACGCTTTCTTCGATACCGAATAGCAGGATCAGGATGGGCAGCCAGCCAAGAGATGGCACAGCTGCAAGCGCCCTGAAACTTGGCCCGAGATAAGCATTCGCGGTTTCGGATTTGCCAATCAGAAAGCCGAAGGCGAAGCCGAGGGACGAACCAATCAGAAAGCCCTCTGCAATGCGTTTGAAGCTGACGATGGCGGCAGAAAATATGTCGCCGTCGGCCAGAAGATCCAGAAAGGTGTTAAAGACCCAATCCGGACGTGGAAGCACCTGCGGCGAAACCCAGCTATTCGCCGACGCGGCCCACCAGAGAACGAGCAAGCACACCGGGCCGGACAGAGCCAGCACGTAGCTTGCGACGCGCGTTTGCAATCGCGCTGACCGCTCGCCTTTAATTCTCCGGGAAACGCGAAAGCCGGCACCAGCTTCGAACGTCGCCATAAGCTTCTCCGATCAGTTCAGAAGGCCGCCTGTCGCGGACCGATCCGGCCACAACGACTGAAGGTTCAGTGTCTTCACGGCATTATCCACGTAGCTGCGGTCGACCCAGGCATCGAGATCGATGTCACGGCGGATCAGCTTCTGCTGTTTGTCGAATTCGATGCCGCTGCGATAACGAGCCGCGAAGAAACCGTCGAGCCGAGGATTGTACTTCTTGCCGAGCTCGCCGCCTTCATTCGACTTACGAATAACCTCGATTGGCGTCCCTGCCCGCGACCAGATCTTGAAAGCCTCTTCCCGGTTTTTGTCGTCCGACAGCCATTGCGCCGCTTTGACGAAACCCGTCACGACTTTTTGCGTTGCTTCCGGGTAAGCTTTTCGGAACTCGTCGGTGACGAGGAAAGCACCGAAGCCGTCACCAGTCGCGCCAGCAGCGGATGACTTGTAGAAAATCTTGGCCAGGCCTTTATCTTCAAGCGGAAGCAGGAAATCAGCGCCGAACACGGCATCGACGCTCTTTGCTGCAATAGCGGCGAGCTGATCGGCATTCTTCAAATCGACGATGGTGATATCTTTTTCGGACAGACCTGCATTATTGAGGGCTGTAATCAGCGCCCAGTGAATGATGGTTGCTTTCTGGATGGCGACTTTCTTACCCTTCAGGTCGGCGATGGACTTGATGTCGAGATCGGGTCTGGACGCGCCAAAAATCGTGGTTCCGCCATAGGATGCCAGAATGACAGTATCGAGACCGTTCGCCTTGCCGATGATATTGGGAACCGCGCCATAGGATGCAAAGTCAAGTTGACCGTTGGACAGTGCTTCGTTGATGGCCGGGCCTGTCCCCGTGAAATAGGTAAACTCGACTTTGGTGGGAGTTCCCTTGAATTCATCCGCGATGAAGCCTTTGGCGTCCGCTATTGCCTGAAGGCCGACGCCGAACGGCGTCCCAAAGCCGAAGCCCACATCACCGAAACGAATAGATGCTGGTGCATCCTCGGCCAGCGTAGGAGCAGCCGTGGCGGTTATAACGCCGACCGCCAGCAGGAAGGTCGATAAAAATCGTCTCATAAATTTCTCCAGTCAGGGTATGATTTTTCCGGTCTCGAATATCCGGTAACTCCAGTCGCCAGCCGTTCCGCGCGGCTTGGCATTTTTCCATCCCATCTCTCGACGGAAACTGCCCATCACGCCACGCGCAATCAGTTCGCTCTCGGTCGCGCCTTCAATCGCCTCGGAAAGCGGTGATACGTAGAGCGCGTCGGTTGGGCAGAAAAGCTCGCACAGGAAGCAGGTCTGGCAGTCCGACTGGCGCACGATGATGGGCGCGCTGTTGGGAACCGCATTGAACACATTGTCCGGGCAGGCCTCGACACACAGGTCGCATTTGATGCAGCGGTCTTCACTGACTATCTCTATCATGACGCTGCCCTCACTCGATTATCCGCCTCAAACGAAGCCCAGATGTTTTCAATGCCCCCGGAGTCAATTGGCTTTGCCATATTCGGATTCGTCTCCGGAAAATCCGTGCGGCGCTGCAAGCCACGGCTTTCCTTGCGTAACAGCGCGCTTTGGGTCGCCCATCGGGCAGTCGCAATAAGCGCTTCGACCTCTCGCACTTTTGTCGTGCGGTGCAATCGCCAGCTTTCGTCCTGCCAAAGCGAGGCCAATTGTTCGGACACTATCGACAGCTGATCATGGTTTCGGAAGAATCCACCATCCAGCGGAAGAACCTGCTGCTTGACGTCGTTCAAAACTGCATCGACATCGCGGATCGCCTGATCTGCCCGTTCGGTCAATTGACCATTGGCGGAACGCACTTTCCTGTCGCGCCAGTTCGCGCCCAACGATTGAACAAACGTCGCGGCATCCTCACCAGCCCACGAACCTGTCGCCATCGCCCAGCTGGAATTTGGGCCGCCGCCACCGCTGGACGCGCCCGACATTCCCTGCCGGGTTGCCGCGTCTCCGGCAGCAAACAAGCCGGGGATCGTTGTCGTTGCGCGACCGTCGATCTTGAGACCACCGGTGCCGCGAACCGTCCCTTCGTGGCGAAGAGTAATTGGAAAGCGCTCAGTGAAGGGATTGATCCCCATGCGATCAAACGGCACAAAGATATTCGGCTGGCCGCGACGAAATCCTTCTTGCAAACGCGGTGGCGCTTTATCCAGAACGGCGTAGACCGGCCCTTTGATCAGTTCTCGCGCGACAATGCTCTGGCGGTCTCCTGCCGAGGAAAGTTCATTGCCCTGCTCGTCGCTGAAAGTGCCCCAGAAATACACCACGCCTTTCGTAACGCTTGAATAGGCTGGCGAAATACCGAACTGGGCGGAAAACTCCATGCCTGAAAGAACAGCACCAGCTTCCGCGGCCATGAGATAACCATCGCCGGTGAGGTTGTTCGTGCCAAGCGCGCCGCTGCGAAACGCGCAGCCGCCTGTCGCAATGACCACCGCGCCAGCGCGGACGTGCAACAACTCACCCGACCGTCGATATCGCGCGATTGCACCTGCAACCGCACCCTCAGACACGAGTAATTCTACTATCGGGCAATGATCGATAATCCGCACATGCGCCTTGATCAGCTTCTGTCGCATGAACCGCAGATAGTCCGGACCGCGAAGCATTCCGCGATAGGGCCTGCCATCCTCGTAACTTGGAAAATCGTAGCCCCATTGGGCGAGCAGATCGAGGTTCTCGACAGTCCGGTCAAGCACGCGCTCAATACGTTCCTGTTCCGCGAGGCCCTGCCCGAGCCGCACCCTTTGCGCAACGGTCGCGCTCCGTTCGGCGGTGCCGCGATGGGTGTATATCGTGGTGGTATTGCCTGCCGCCGTGGCGCCGCTGGTGCCGACATAACCCTTTTCGACAAGAACGACGCTCGCGCCCCTGGCAGCTGCATTCCAGGCGGCCCAGCACCCGGCTGGTCCCCCTCCGATCACAAGCACGTCCGCTGATATTTCTACTGTATCTATATTCATGGTCTCTCACATTCGCGAAAAACCTATAATTTATATAGAATTTATCAAGGAAGGTTTGATTGGCGTCAGGGAGGTGGGTTAAAATAGTTTTCCATAATGATAAAACGCGCCGCAAAGACTTAAAGGTCTGCGGCGCGAAACTGAAATATTAGGCAGCGGATCGTGGTCGTGTCGGGATTTGCCTTAAAGCACCATTCTCGGCATGCCCTCGGGCCTGAGATAGCGCTTCAGAGCCGCGATACGGAAGATGGCGTTCACGGCCCCATAACCCTTGTAGCCACGCCGTTGCACGACTTCGAAGAAGAAGCCCTGATCGTCTGTCGGACTGTACAATTGAAAATATTCGCCGGTTTCATCGCGATCATAAAGAACATTGGCTGCTTTCAACTGGTCCGTAAAATCCGGATCAAGCCCAAGTCGCGCTTCAAGATCGTCATAGTAGTTGGGCGAAATCTCCAGCGTGTGGAAACCGTTGGCTTTCAGCGCGGCAGCGGTTGCAAAGATATCGTCGGTCGCGAAGGCCAGATGCTGAATGCCGGAACCAAAGGTTTCGGCAATGAAGCGGCCAGCCAGTGTGCGCCGGTTTTCAGCGCCATTGAGCGTGATGCGCAGCGATCCGCTGTCATTTTCAACGACCTGACTGCGCACGACACCAGCCGGATCGACAATGTCGACCATAGGCGATTTTCGCGATTCCGTAAGCGACGTGTAGAACAGGAGCCAGGTCAGAAGTTCGTCGAACTTCATCGTCTGCGCGACATGGTCGATATGGGTGAGGCCCACGCCCTGAGAGTTGCCGGTCTCCGCGACAGGTTCGAACTCAATGTCGAAGATACGAGCAAGATCGGTCTTTTCATCAAGGAAATAAATAAGACCGCCCCCAACACCGCGTATTGCTGGCATGCCAATTTCGCCCGGATCGAGCGGCTGTTCGAATGGCTCTGCGCCCAAGGCAATCGCGCGTGCTTGCGCCGCCGCAGCATCATCGACAACGAGGCCCATGGCATAGGCCGTCGTGCCGTGAACAGCATAGGCCGAGCTTGCGAAGCCGCGTATATCAGTGTTGACGACCAGATTGATGTGGCCCTGACGATAGAGCACGACATCCTTGGAGCGATGCTTGCCCGCCAGCTGAAAACCAAGAGCGCCGAGCACCGATGCGAGTTTATCGGCGCTTTCGGCATGCGCGGTAAATTCGATGAACCCAACCCGATCCACTTTGGCTCTCGCGGGCATTTCGGTCACCGTAAGCCGGTTTTCCGGCTCCACACGACGGACCTGATCACCGAGATAGATCAGCGAGCGACGGCCATCGGCGGCGATAGACGCGGGCAATCCGCCTCGGAACTGATCATTGAAAATCTCCAGCGAGAAATAGCCGTCATAACCGGTGGCGGCTACTGCGCGCATGAAATCGAGAACCGGCAGATCGCCCTCGCCCGGCATGTTGCGATAATGACGGCTCCAGTAAAGCAGATCCATATCGATCAGCGGCGCATCGGCCATCTGAACGATGAAGAGTTTTTCCTTTGGAATGGAGCGGATCGAATTCACGTCGATCTTGCGCGCCAGCGTGTGGAAACTATCAAGGATCAGGCCAACATTGGGATGATCTGCGCGACGCACAATCTCCCAGGCATCGCGATGATCATTAATGTGGCGACCCCAGGCGAGCGCCTCGTAACCCACGCGCAAATCGCGGCGGGCGGCACGTTCGCCAAGCTCGCGGAAATCATCGGCAGCGCGATCAATCCCGCCCATGGCCACCGGCGATACATTCGAGCACACCAGTACGAGGTCTGTAGCAAGTTCCTGCATAAGATCGAACTTGCGCTCGGCGCGGTCGAACGTACGGCTGCGCAATGGTTCAGGCATGCCTTCAAAATCGCGGAACGGCTGGAACAGAGTGATTTCCAGTCCCAGATCGCGTGCCATACGCCCCACCTGACGCGGACTTTCGTCAAAGGTGAGAAAGTCGTTCTCGAAAATCTCGACACCGTCGAAGCCAGCTTTGGCAATGGCTTCGAGTTTCTGTGGCAGATCACCACTGATCGAAACCGTTGCTATCGAAGTTTTCATGAGAGGCTCTCCTGGTCCGGTTTACTGTATATCCGCGTTTAAAGGGTTGGTGCTGCTATCGGCGCTTTTGGATTATCAAGCTCGACATGTCCGCCAAGGAACAGCTGCCCCACGCGCGGATCAGCAAGAAGCTTTGCGGCTTCGTCGTGCATCCGCGTTTGCCCGAGCTCGAGAACCAGACCGTAATCCGACATGGCAAGTGCTGCCTTGGCGTTCTGCTCGACCATCAGGATGGTGACGCCCTGATCACGCAGGCGAATGAGTGTTTGAAACACCTCTTGAACGAGATTGGGTGACAGACCGATGGACGGCTCATCGATCAAAATGAGCTTCGGATCAAGCAAAAGAGCGCGGGCGACCTCCAACTGCTTCTGTTGGCCGCCTGACAGCTCGATTGCCTTGCGGTCGCGGAACTGTCGCAGCATAGGAAACTGGTCCATGACCTGTTCGATACGGGCGCGGACCTTGGCAGGATCGGGCGATGTGATGCCCCCAAGTTCAAGATTGTGGTAGACGGAAAGCTGCGGCACGACATTGCGCCCTTGCGGCACATAGGTCACGCCGTTGGCGATCATCTGGCGCGGCGTATTGCGGGTGACGTCTTTTCCGTCCAGCAGGATTTGCCCCGAATGGATGTTCAGGAGGCCAAAGATCGCCTTGAATACGGTCGATTTACCGGCTCCATTAGGCCCAATCACGGTCGTGATGGTGCCCTTTGGAATGGAGAAAGACACGCCGTTCAAAATGGTGATCTTGCCATAGCCGCCGTGAAGGTCTTTGAGTTCAAGCATATGTCATCCTCCCAGATAAGCGTCGATAACCATCTGGTTTGACCGGATTTCTTCGGGTTTGCCTTCAGCAATGATGCGGCCTTCCGCCAGCACAATAATCCGCGTGCAAAGGCTCATGACGAACTCCATATTGTGTTCGATGACCACGAAAGTCGTTCCATGTTCGGCATTATAGGCGACCAAACGATCTTTGAGATTGGCAAGCATCGTCAGATTGACGCCGCCGGCCGGTTCATCGAGCAGAACAAGACTGGGGCCTGCCATGAACGCCATCGCCGCATCGACCAGCTTTTGCTGGCCATAAGAAAGCGACCCTGCCAATTCATCACGCAGATGGTTGAGACGGAAGAACGAAATCATCTGTTCCGCTTCTTCGGTCAGTCCGGCATCGCCCGGTCCAAACAGCCGGGAAACCATGGTTCCCTTGTGTTCCTGACCTGCCAGAATGATGTTCTCAAGCACGGACATCTTCGGGAAGACGGAAAGCTGCTGGAAAGTGCGTCCGACGCCAAGCTTGCTGAGGTCGGACGCCCGCATGCCGGAAACGTTCTTGCCATTGACCTGCACTTCACCGCCATTGGGCTGAAGCTGGCCAAGAATGCAGTTGAACAGCGTCGACTTGCCGGAGCCGTTCGGTCCGATCAGTCCGAGAATCTCGCCCTGATTGACGTCGAATGACACGTCGCGAACGGCGTGAATGCCGCCGAAACGCTTCTCGATATTGCGTACGGAAAGTACAGGACTGCTCATTTCAGCCGCGCTCCTTCGCTCATGTCACCGCGAAGCTGACGCTTCGGCCAGAATTTTTCGCGGAACTTGCCCCACACTCCGATCAAACCCGAAGGCACGAAGACCAGCATGACAATCACCAGCACGGAATAAATGATGAGATAGTAGCCTTCCGTGAAGCGAAGCACTTCCGGCAGCAAAATGACGACTGCGGCTCCGATGAAGGGACCGAAGAAGAAGCCTGCGCCACCCACAACGACCATCAGCAAAATGCGCAGTGAATGGACGAGACCAAAGGAACCCGGCTCGATAAACTGAACCAGCGGTGTGATCAGCGATCCGGCAAGCCCGCCATAGACGGAGCCGATGGCAAACGCCAGAAGCGTGATGCGACGTGTATCAACGCCAAGGCTTTCAGCCCGGATGGGGTTTTCCCGCAGAGCCTTGAAGGCGCGGCCCCATGGGGAACGTACGATGCCCCACATGATCAACGCGGCTATGATCGTCACGCCAAGCGTGAAATAGTAGAACGGCATCTGCTTGGTCGTTGCGAAAAGACCAAGATCAGGACGCGGCATGCCGACAAGACCGTAATTCCCGCCGGTCAACCATTCTTCGTTGCGCAACACCAGAAAGACCAGAGTGTTGAAGGCAAGCGTCACAAAGGCCAGAAAGTGTCCTTTGACGCGCAGAGCTGGATATCCCAGCACAAGGCCGACGATAAAACACAGGACGAGGCCAAGCGGCATTGCCAGAAACCAGTGCCATCCGGCCAGTGTCAGAAGGGCCGTCGTATAGGCGCCAATCGCCATGAAGGAAGCCTGCGCCAGTGAGATCTGACCTGCATAACCAAGCGTCAGGTTAAGCCCCATCGCGGCAATCGAGAAGATCAGCCAAGATGTCAGCACATAGATGATATAGTTGCCCTGCCCAATCGGTGCGAGCAGTGATAAGAGCAACAATATGGCAATAGAAATATTGCGTTTATGCGCGGTCATCACACGGTCCTCCCCTCGGAAGTGCCCATAATGCCCTGTGGCCGCACGAGGATGATCACGATCAACAATACCAGCGGCAGCGCCGCGCGATATTGCGCAGTAACATAAGCCGCCGTGAGATTATCGAGAACGCCGATCAGCAATCCGCCAACGAGCGCGCCACGGATCTGGTTGAAACCGCCGACGATGGCCGCGATGAAGGCGATAAGGCCAAGCGTTTCGCCATTGGAGAATTTGGCGAGATAGACTGGGCTGATCAGATAGGACGCAAGCGCCGCCAGAGCCGCATTGATCAGAAACGTATAGAGGATCATGCGCTTGACATTGACGCCGAGTATCTCAGCCACCGCTGGATTTTGTGCGGTTGCCTGCATGCAGCGCCCCGTACGTGTCCGGTTGAGGAACAATGTCAACAAAACGACAATACCCAGCGATAGTCCCAGATTGAGCATGTCTCGCAGCGAAAGGACCGCGCCGAAAACATCAATGGGATCGTTCGGGAACATTGACGGGAACGGTTGCGCTTCTGCCGAATAGAACTCTTTCACGCTCTCTTTCAGCAAGATGCCCAAAACCATCGTCGCGATGATCAGCGTGATACCCCCATGGGGCAGGATCGGTTCGACGATCAGCTTCTTGAACAGAAGCCCAAGCACGATCAAGGCGACCACAAGCCCGATGAGCAAAGCAGGCCAGAACGACACGCCGAAAATGGTCATTGCCGCCAGAACGAAGAAGGCCGGCAGCATCACGAATTCACCCTGCGCGAAGTTCACGGTCTGGGCAGCCTGCCAGACCAGCGTGAAACCGATCGCAACGAGTGCGTAAATGGAGCCGGTCGCAAGACCGGATAACAAAACCTGTAGAAACTGGGACATGACTTTACCCGTCTGAGGCGGCAGCCAGGCCGCCGCCTCTGCTGAAAGGATTGATCAGTTTGCCGGGACAGTACCAATGACCGTCGGCACACCGTCCTTCACCTGAACCATGAAGCTTGGGCGGGACATTTCTCCGCGGTCATCCCAGCAGGTGTCGAGAAGCACTTTCGGATAGTCAGCCGCCTTCAGGCAAAGACCATGCATCTTTTCAGCAAATGCTTCCCCGTCGAGCTTGCCCACCATGTCAGTGACATATTTGGTGGTCCAGACGCCGACATAGCCCTTGAGCGCGTCATGCGTTGGCTTACGCTTGTAGGCTTCTTCGAACTTCTTAGAGAATTCGCCGATACCCGGCACCTCGGTTGCGGCAGCGGTGATACCGACATGCGCGATAGCACCGTCAGCCGCACCACCGGCAAGCTCAACCACCTTGGCTTCCGTCAGCGTCACTTCGCCAACCAGAGGCATTTTCAGGCCTTGCTTCTTGGCTTCGATCAGAAAACGCGCGGACTCTTCCTGGTTCATGTAGACGAAGATCGCCTCGGGATTGGCCTGCTTTAGTTTGGCAACGTCGGCGGCATAGTCAGTTTGCGCCTGCTCGGAGGCAACGTCGGCAATGATTTCGATCCCCGCCTTCTTCATTTCCTCAACGAAAACGTCATGGCCACCCTTGCCGAATTCGTTGTTGAGCCACGCGACACCGACCTTCTTCGCCTTCAGCGTGTCGGTGAAGTAGGACGTCAGTGCTGGAACGCCCTTCTGAGCGCCGGTCGAGGTGCGGAACACGAAAGGGTTGCCCTTTTCGACAATGCTCGGCGATTCAGAACCGACGAATTGCGGAATGCTGTTCTGCTGGGCAACCAGCATATTGACCATGGTTGAGCCGGAATAGATCGTGCCGAGAATGGCATAAGCGCCGTCGTCGATGGCCTTCTGCACCAGTGCGCGCGAGACCTGCGGATCGGTCTGGGTATCATATTCACCCAGTTCGACCTTCTTGCCCAGAATGCCGCCGTCAGCATTGACTTCGTCGATTGCGATCTTGATGCCATCGCGCCAGTTCGTGCCTGCCGGAGCACCCGGACCGGACAGTTCGACCACCATGCCGAGCTTGACCACGTCTTCCGCCTGTGCAGCTCCAACAGTCGCGAATATCGCCGTCGACAGCGCCAGAAGTTTCTTACGATAATGCATTTTAGTTCCTCCCCTTAAGTTCATAGAGATCGAGATATAGAGATAAGCCTACCCTTTCGTGGACGTCGGCAACGGAGCGCGACCGCTATGGTGCAGATGCCCGTCGTGACCAGTCAGAAAATCCGCCAGGACCTCCGCCTGCGCATCGAACATTCCAGCACCAATCATTGTCTGGCAGCCCCGTTTTCTAGCTTCCTCAATAAATGGCGATACGTGCGGTTTGGTAATCACGCAAGCAGCAAACTGCTCTGAACGCAACTTTGTTACGTTTACCGGTAAGGGATCGTTCGATTTCATGCCCATCGGTGTCGCATTTGCAATCAAATCGAACCCGGATGGATCGTCGCTCCCCATAGCGACCTTACCCGTATAACGAGCATCAAGCTTGCGGATCACAGAATCACGTTTCTCTCCGTCAACATCGTGAATAGCGAGGCGGGCGGCACCCCGCCTCAGCATTTCCAGCGCAATGGCCGTTCCCGCACCGCCGCACCCGACGAGAAGCACAGTTTTCCCCTGGACATCGAACCCTTCCCGCTCGATCCCGTTGAGAAAGCCGATCCCATCCGTATTGTCGCCATACCAACCATTTTCGACCCGTCGAACGACATTGACCGCCTCAATGCAAACCGCATTGTCCGTTAGCCCTGTGCAGAGCTGAAAGGCCTGCTGCTTATGCGGTATCGTCACCAGCAAGCCGCCGACGTTATCGACCTCTATTAATGTGCTGAAAACGGCAGACAGACCGGATGATGAGACATGGAATGGAACAACAAGCGCATTTTGACCGCGCGCCCGGAACAGTTCCGTCATGACTTCTGGCGAACGCACCTGCTCAATCGGGTCGCCCACCACAGGGAAAAGACGAGATGCTCCATTAGGAAACGGATTCAAGTCCTTCAAATGTCGGGCACTATTGTCATGCGTCATTTCTGTACTGATCCCGGTCTGCGCGCTCGTTCTTGCGTCCTTCCATGATCAGCTTAGCGAATGGTAGAGATAATATCGCCTACCAAATCAACAGCAATCCTTAACATCATGTTAATTCACACGCTTCAGTCTTGACGACTGAATGAACTCACAGCATTCATCTCCTGACGCAGCACATCAATGAAATGTTCGGCGTAGACGGAAAGCGGCAGATCGTTGCGGTAGGCGATGTAAGTATGAAAGGCGCTCTCGGCGTCAATTGGAATGCTCTTCAGCCCCCGTACCACGCCATGCGCGACGGTAAACTCGTCGATGATTGCAATGCCGAGCCCTGCCGCCACCAGACTGCACACGGTCGTTCCAAAACGGGCTTTGATATTCATGCGATAATCGAGGCCTGCATTGGTGAACATTGCCGCCATGATTGCTCCATATGGATCTTTCGGATTAATGCCGATCAGCGGATATTCCGACATTTCCTCCGGCGTTATCTTTTCCCTCGAAGCCAGCGGATTGGCTTCCGGCACAATGCAAAGCAATCGGCCCTTCGCAAGCGGCTCGAACTTGATCAGCGGATGCTCGAAGCGCGATGATATTGCAACGATCTCACCGCGCCCTAACAGAAGATAATCAACGGCTTCTTCGATTTTGAGAATGTTCAGGTCGAGGTTGAGGTCGCTGTAACGCTCCCGTACCTTTGCCACAGCACGCGGCACCATGACATTGGCGATGCTCGGCACGGAAGCCACGCAAAGTTCCTGCGCTTTGCCGTTGCTCAAATCTGCAACAGCCGATTGCAGGTCGTCTATTTTCCGATGCACCGTATCCAACAAATCGAAGATGTTGCGGGCCTGCGACGTTGGAACATAGCGCCCACCACGACGATCAAAAAGCCGGATGCCAAGCGAATCTTCCGAATATTTCATCAGCCTGCTGATGCCCGGAGCGGAGACATTCAAGAGCTTGGCCGCGCCAGCAATCGTCCCGGTCACCATGATGGCCCGGATCACTTCGATTTGTCGCAATGTCAGCATTTGTTTCCCGCCTGTTTATTCATTACACAGGCATATTCAACAAATGTAGCCGGAATTGCCACAGCTTCCTACAAAACCCATAGAATCCTTAAGTCACCGACGGGATCATGACATTCGAACGAAGCAGCTAAGGCATATTCTTCATCATTTCCGGGCTCATCGGCATCATGTTCTCATTGAGATGATGCATAACCCAAAGTGATCCAGCCAGTGCGATGCCGACAATGATGAGTGTAAAGATCAGCGCCATCAGCGTCCAACCACCTTCGGAGCGTGGGCTCATGTGCAGGAAATAGACCATGTGAACAACAATCTGGACAGCGCCAATGCCCATGACCAGCATGGCAGTCAACTGCCTGCTGGCGAAGACATCGCCCATGACGAGCCAGAATGGGATGGCGGTGAGAATAACCGACAGGACAAAGCCTGTCATGTATCCGCCAAAGGTCGCATGGACTTCGTCCGCGCGCGACCCATGATTGTCGTGATGGCCCGATTGGGCTCCGTGGTGCTCGCCTTGTACGCTCATCCCAGAACTCCCAACAAATATACAAAGGAGAATACGCCAATCCATATAACGTCGAGAAAATGCCAGAACATCGAAAGGCACATCAATCGTCTGCGGTTCTCGACAATCAGGCCATGACGTACGACCTGCAACATCAGCGTGACCAACCAGATGATGCCGAAGCTGACGTGCAGGCCGTGGGTACCGACGAGCGTGAAAAATGAGGATAGGAATGCCGAACGGCCCGGCCCGGCGCCTTCGCGAATAAGATGGCTGAATTCATAAATTTCGATTGCAAGAAACAATGCGCCGAAAATGCCGGTGATGCCCAACCAGAACAGCGTTGCGGTCTTGTCATCGCGCTGCATCTGCAGCATGGCGAAACCATATGTGATCGATGACAGGAGCAGCATTGCAGTGTTGATAGCCACCAGATTAAGGTCAAACAGGTCTGCCGGCGACGGTCCGGCAGCGTAGTTGCGACCAAGCACGCCATAGGTAGCAAAGAGAACAGCAAAGATCAGGCAGTCACTCATCAGATAGAGCCAGAAGCCCAGCATGGTGCCGTTTTCCGGATGATGCTCTTCCGTCAGATAAAACTGTGGCTTCTCGGTTTGGTCCAGATGTGTTTCTGTCATGGTGCGACCTGTCCAGCGAGAAGTTTTGAACGTGCATCTTCTGTCGCCGTCACCGCTTCAGCGGGGATATAGAAGTCACGCTTATAATTGAATGTGTGCCCGATCGCGGCGAACAGCAAAGCGACGAAAGACACAATCGCCAGCCACCAGATGTACCAGATCAAGGCAACCGCAAGAACGACGCTCAACCCGGCAAGAATAACTCCAGCACCCGTATTGCGCGGCATATGGATGGGGCGATAGCCGGTTAGCGGGCGCTCGTAGC
Source organism: Ochrobactrum teleogrylli (assembly GCF_037482325.1). Classification (NCBI taxonomy): domain Bacteria; kingdom Pseudomonadati; phylum Pseudomonadota; class Alphaproteobacteria; order Hyphomicrobiales; family Brucellaceae; genus Ochrobactrum; species Ochrobactrum teleogrylli. Next base: position 221,451 of record NZ_JBBHKQ010000002.1, on the reverse strand, counting down.
CGCGATTTTTCATGTCATACCAGCTGTCGTGATCATGCACGACAGGGGTGAAAGCAAAGTTATAGTCCGGCGGCGGTGATGATGTTGACCACTCAAGCGTCCGTCCGCCCCATGGATCGCCAGTCAGATCGCGCAGTTGTTCCCGCTTCAAATAGCTGACCACCAGCTGAATGAGAAAGGATGCAATGCCGAGTGCAATCAGAAACGCTCCAAAGGCAGCCAGAACAAACCATATCTGCAACGATGGATCTTCAAACTGGCTGACGCGGCGCGTAACGCCTTTAAGGCCCAGAACGTAGAGCGGCATGAAAGCAAAAAGAAAGCCGATCTGCCAGAACCAGAAGCTCATGGTGCCCCAGAATGGATCGAGTTTATATCCGAAGGCCTTCGGCCACCAGTAGACAAGTCCCGCCATGAGTCCGAAGACAACGCCACCAATAATCACATTATGAAAATGCGCAATGAGAAAGAGCGAATTATGCAACACGAAATCCGCAGGTGGAATGGCGAGCATCACGCCAGTCATGCCGCCGATCACGAATGTCACCATGAACCCTAACGTCCAAAGCATCGGCACTTCATAGCGGATGCGTCCCCGATACATCGTGAAGAGCCAGTTGAACATCTTCGCGCCCGTGGGGATGGAGATGATCATCGTCGTTATGCCGAAGAACGCATTGACAGACGCGCCCGACCCCATGGTGAAGAAGTGATGCAGCCACACGAGATAGGAGAGGATCATGATAACGCAGGTCGCATAGACCATTGAAGCGTAACCGAACAGGCGCTTGCCGCAGAATGTCGCCACCACCTCGGAGAAAATGCCGAATGCAGGCAGAACGAGAATGTAGACTTCCGGGTGCCCCCATATCCAGATGAGGTTGATATACATCATCGGATTGCCACCAAGATCGTTGGTGAAGAAATTTGTCCCTACATAACGGTCCAAGGATAGCAGTGCGAGCGTTGCAGTGAGAATGGGGAACGTTGCCACAATGAGAATGTTGGTGCACAAAGACGTCCATGTGAATATCGGCATCTTCATGAACGACATGCCCGGCGCGCGCATCTTGACGATTGTGGCTATCAAATTGATGCCCGACAGGGTGGTGCCGACCCCCGCCACCTGTAAACCCCATATATAATAATCGACCCCGACATCAGGACTGTAATCAATACCGGACAAGGGTGGATAAGCCAGCCAGCCCGTGCGGGCAAACTCTCCAACAAAAAGCGACATCATGATGATGATTGCGCCGCCGGTCGTCATCCAGAATGAGAAATTATTGAGAAACGGAAAAGACACGTCCCGCGCGCCGATCTGAAGCGGCACCACATAGTTCATCAGGCCCGTCACGAATGGCATGGCCATGAAGAAGATCATGATCACGCCATGGGCGGTAAATATCTGATCGTAGTGATGGGGCGGCAGATAGCCCTCATAACCATTAAAGGCGATAGCCTGCTGGATACGCATCATGATCGCATCCGCAAAGCCACGCAAAAGCATGACCAAGGCCAGAACGACATACATGATGCCGATCTTCTTGTGGTCCACGCTGGTGAACCACTCGTGCCAGAGATAACCCCACAGCTTGAAATAGGTAATCAACCCAACAATGGCGATCCCACCAATTGCTACCACGATGAAGGTCAGCAAAAGGATGGGTTCGTGATAGGGTATCGCCTCAAGAGAGAGACGCCCGAAAATCATACTCGTAGGACTGTTTCCGCCAATCATGATAGAACATTCCCGAAGTTATATCTGAAGCGATCACCGCTTTTTCAACTGTGTGGTCTTGTATGTAGGACTGAGACGCAATTCAGCTTCAAGGCATGTTGTGCATGTCATGGCCCTGCTCCTGTTTTGCGTCCGGGGTGGCTGGAACGACCGCCCCGCCCGATTGTGTTTCGTCTTGGCTATATCGATTGTCGTGTTCAAGCTTCGCCTTGTTTTCACGACTGTCGATGCCACCACCGCCCATTCGATCAATATGCATCATGTCGCTCATGCACATCTGGCCGGGACGAACGCACATATTCAATATGGCTTGAAAAAGCCCGTTTTCGACTGCGCCAAAATACCGAACGGGCTCCCGGACACTGGGCTTTTCGAGCTTCAAATAGGTATCGCGGTTCAGCGCGGTTCCGTTCTGCTTGACCTGACTGATCCAAGTGTCGAAGCCGGAATAATCGAGACCGTGAAACTGGAAGCGCATATGTGAAAAGCCTTCACCGCTGTAGTTCGATGAGAAACCTTCATACTCCCCGGCCTTATTGATCACCGCGTGCAGTCGTGTCTGCATTCCGGGCATAGCGTAAATCATGCCCGCAAGTGCTGGAATATAGAAGGAATTCATCACAGATGAGGCGGTGATCTTGAAATCAATCGGCCTGTCGACGGGGGCTGCCATCTCGTTGACTGTGGCCACACCGTACTCCGGATAGAAGAATAGCCACTTCCAGTCGAGCGCCACAACCTCCACAGTCAGTGGCTTTGTTCCTGCCTCGACCGGTCGTGCGCTGTCTATTCTGTCCAGCGGCCTGTAGGGGTCGAGCTTATGCGTGTTGACCCATGTAATCGCACCCAATGCAATGATAATGAGCAAGGGCGCGGTCCAGATAACCACTTCCAGCGCGGTGGAATGATGCCATTCAGGATCGTATTTAGCTGCACTATTGGATTGCCTGTATCGCCACGCAAAGAAAAGCGTGAGGAAAATAACCGGCACAATAATGATCAGCATCAGGATCGTCGATATGACGATAAGGTCCCGCTGCTGGGCTGCAATGTCTCCTGACGGGGACATGACGACCATATTACACCCGGCCAGCCCCAAAAAAAGTGAGGCCAGTATCGTATTTCGTATGAAACTAAAGAATGCGTCCATGTTAAACCCGACCTACATTCTGTTCCTTTAATCATGATAAGGCACAATCGCATTTCGGGAAGACCCATTTTTCAGTTTATGAAATTTTCACGGCAAAGGAGCTTTTAAGCAACTATATCTGCTTTTTTTTTGCCCTGTTCCTTGATATCGTGCCACCGTGCGACATCATAAAGCACATGATACGTTTCCCTCGGAGAGTTTCATGAGTTCGTCCGCCACGCCGACATCGACAGGTCTTGAACAAGACGCGCGACGCATCCACAGCGACGGAAAACCCTTGTCTCCGGGAAACGTCGCCATCGGTGTCGTCATCGGTCGAACATCCGAATTCTTCGATTTTTTCGTTTATGGGCTCGGTTCCATTCTGGTTTTCCCCAAGCTGATTTTCCCGTTCGCGCCTGATGCGGTATCGGCGACATTGATGTCATTTGCCGTCTTCTCGCTCGCATTCATTGCGCGTCCCGTCGGTTCTTTCATCTTCATGTGGATTGACCGCCATTACGGACGAGGAACAAAACTCACGCTCGCCCTCGTTATTTTGGGTGGCTCAACCGCTTCTATCGCGTTCTTGCCCGGCTATGAGACGATCGGTTATTGGGCCGTGTTCCTGCTTGCCTTGTTCCGATTGGGCCAAGGCTTCGCACTTGGCGGTGCCTGGGATGGTCTGGCTTCGCTGCTCAGCCTGAGTGCGCCCCAGAATAAACGGGGCTGGTATGCAATGATACCACAATTGGGAGCGCCTATCGGCTTCGCGCTCGCCAGCATTCTCTTCGCCTACTTCGTACATAATCTCAGCGAAGTAGACTTTCTCGCTTGGGGTTGGCGCTATCCATTCTTCGTTGCCTTCGCGATCAATGTAGTCGCGCTCTTTGCGCGCCTTCGCATCGTTGCGAGCAGTGAATTCGGCGCGGCGATGGAAGCGCAAGAATTGCAGCCGCGACCGGTGTTTGAAATGCTGAGCAAGCATAGCATCGACGTCCTGCTCGGCGCATTCGTGCCGCTGGCAAGCTTTGCCATGTTCCATCTTGTGACGATTTTTCCACTCAGTTGGGTTGTCCTTTCAGGAACGCAGCCGGCAGAACGTTTCCTCTGGGTGCAGGTAGCTGGCGCTGCAATCGGCGTCATCGGCATCATCTTGTCGGGCTTTGTCGCCGATCGCATCGGACGACGCAGCGAATTGATGGTCGGCGCCATCATCATCGCGATATTCAGCTTCTCCGCGCCCTTCCTTCTCGATGCGGGCAGCGCGGGACAAGATGCTTATATCCTGATTGGTTTCGGCGTATTGGGGCTGACATTCGGCCAGTCTTCTGGTGCGGTCTCCTCCCGTTTCACGCAGTATTATCGCTATACCGGTGCGGCACTGACATCGGATCTTGCTTGGCTCGTCGGAGCAGCTTTTGCCCCGCTCGTCGCTCTTGGCCTTGCAAGCAGCCTTGGGATAATTTTCATCGGCGGGTATCTGATATCCGGTGCAATCTGCACGCTGGCTGCCTTGCGCCTGTCGCGGGTATTGGATCACAACTGACGGATATTTCGGCAAGCCAAATCAAGATTGTCTTGCCGAAGATTACTATCGTTTATGCCAACGGCTTATAGGCGATGACGTCCATTTCCACCTTGGCGTCGACCATCAATGGCGATTGCACCGTGGAACGCGCTGGCGGATGGTCGATAAAGTGCTTTTGGAACACAGCATTGAAGCTGGAGAAATCGCGCGCATCATCCAGCCAGACATTCACCTTGACGACATCAGCCAAAGTACAGTCCGCGAGAGCCAGCACGTCCTTGATGTTGGTGATCACCTGCTCGGTCTGGGCAACGATATTGCCCACCACCACCTCACCGTTGAGCGTTGGCACCTGTCCGGAGACATAAACGAAATCGCCGGCCCGAACCGCTTTTGCAAAAGGGCGGCGCTGACCGCCTGCCTGATTGTCAGCCGTCTCGTAACGGATCAGTTTTTCGTTGTTCATATGTCATGCTCCTTATTCAACGATTGAGGTCGCTATCATTCACGCAGCAGATAAGCGTCCGCCCCATTCCGTGAAATCCTGCACCAAATGCCCAGGAGAAACCTCGATATAGTTGCGTTTCGGCGGAACATAATCGAGCGGTCGCAATGGGCTTTTAATTTCTTCGCCAAGTTCCGGGCGCACCAGTCCTCGTGAAGCCGGGTCGGGAATAGGGACGGCCTCTATAAGACGGCGCGTATATGGGTGCTGGGGGTTGCCAAAGATCGCTTCGCGCGGACCAATCTCGACAATTTCGCCGAGATACATCACTGCCACGCGGTGGCTGATCCGCTCAACGACAGCCATGTCATGGCTGATGAAGAGATAGGCAAGATCATGCTGCTCCTGCAAATCAAGCAGGAGATTCGCCACTTGCGCCTTGACCGAAACATCGAGCGCCGAAACCGCCTCATCCGCGACGATCAGCTTTGGCTTCAACGCCAAAGCGCGCGCGATGGAAATTCTTTGTCTTTGCCCGCCTGAAAATTCATGCGGAAAGCGGTCTGCAACCGAAGCCGAAAGCCCTACCTGCTCCAGCAGTTCTGCAACCCGCGCCCTCGCTTCGCCTTTGCCCATCATCTTGTGGGCCAGAATGGGTTCGGCAATCGCCGCGCCAATGCGGATGCGCGGATTGAGCGAGGCAAAAGGGTCCTGGAAAATCATCTGCGCATTGCGCCGCATTTCGCGCAACTGCGACGCACCAAGCTTGGTCACGTCCTGTCCATCAATGACGATATTTCCAGATGTCGGCTGCAGCAGACGCATGATCGTGCGACCGGTTGTCGATTTCCCGCAACCGGATTCTCCTACCAGTGCCAGTGTCTCTCCGGGGCGAAGGTCGAAAGAAACATCTTCAACGGCGTGAATGCGACCGTTTGGAAGTTCAAACCGAACCACAATATTGGTGGCTTCGAGAAGCGGTGCTCGATCCGCAGGCAGGGGCTTTGTCTGCGAGCCCTCGGCAGCTTGTCCGGTTTTCGGATCGACTGCCGGGAACCGTTTTGGAGCCGTTGCGTCTCCCATGGTTCCCAACCGGGGAATGGAAGCGAGCAGAGATTTTGTGTATATTTCTCTCGGCGCAGCAAAGAGTTCTTCCGTACGACCAGTCTCGACCATATCGCCACGGAACATGACCACTGTGCGATCTGCGACCTCTGCAACCACGCCCATATCATGCGTGATGAAGAGAACGGCCATGTTCTCTTCCTGCTGCAACTCACGAATGAGGTGGAGGATTTCGGCCTGTATTGTCACGTCCAGCGCTGTCGTCGGTTCATCGGCGATCAGAAGCTTTGGGCGGCACGCAAGCGCCATCGCAATCATTACCCGCTGGCGCATGCCACCGGAAAATTTATGCGGATATTCTTTCAAGCGGGATCGCGCTGCTGGAATGCGAACGCGCTCCATGAGGCGAACGGCTTCCTCTTCGGCCTGCTTCCAACTCAGTTTTTGATGAAGCACCAAAGCCTCGGCCAATTGATTGCCAATCGTGAAGACGGGATTGAGCGATGTCATCGGTTCCTGAAAGATTATGCCGATGGAGCCGCCGCGCACCGAACGCATTTCCGCTTCCGATACTTTCAGAAGATCGCGCCCATCGAGCAGAATTCGGCCTTCTGACTTTGATTTTGCAGGCGACAGCAATCGCATCGTGGAAAGCGCAGTGACACTTTTCCCCGATCCGCTCTCGCCGACAATGGCAACCGTCTCGCCAGCATTCACATGGAAATTGATATCGCGGATGACGGGCCGCCAACCCTCTGCGGTCTTGAACGATGTCGTGAGGTTCTCCACCAACAAAACCGGGCGGGTATCACTGCTGGACTCTTGATACATGGTCAGCTTTCCTTCGCGAGACGCGGATCAACCAGATCGCGCAGGCCATCGCCGACAAGTTGCAGCGAGAGGACGGAGAAGACGATGGCAAGGCCGGGAAACAACATGAGCCAGGGCGCGTTGTTCATATATTCCCGTCCCGATGCCAACATGGTTCCCCAGGTCGGCATATCCGCCGAAACGCCAACGCCTAAGAACGATAGGCTTGCCTCTGCCAGCATTGCAGATGCGAAGACGAATGTTGCCTGTACCAGAATGGGAGAGGCCAGATTGAGCAGTACGTGACGTAACAATATCCGCCAGGTGGGAAGTCCCAGCGAAATTGCCGCCTCGATATAGGGCATCTCGCGGATCACCAATGTCGAGCCGCGCACGATACGCGCAAGTCGTGGCGCATAGGTGATCCCAAGCGCAATGATGACGGTCATCAACGAAGGGCCAAGTGCTGCAACAAGCGCAATCGCAAGCAGAATATCCGGGAAGGACATCATCGCGTCGAGCAGTCTGGAGATAGGCGTATCCAGCTTGCGAAAATATCCGGCCGTTACGCCGAGTATGACGCCCAGAATGGTCGAGATCATAACCACACCAAGACTGACGAGCAGCGAAACGCGTCCCGCAAAGATCGCGCGCGAGAAATTATCGCGTCCGAATTCATCCGTGCCGAAAATATGCTTCCAGGAAGGGCCCTGAAGCTTGTTCACGATAGAAAGTTTGTTCGGTGCATAAGGTGCAACCCAAGGTGCGAGAATAGCTGCCAGCACCACGGCGAGCAGGATCAGCGCACCGAGCAAGATCGCCCGATTGCCGAACAGACGTCGAAAGCCCGACGCAAAGGGCATGGAGAAAGAAGCGAGCGTCACAGGCGTACCCTCGGATCTACGAGAATATAGAGCATATCGACCACAAAATTGATCAGTACATAGATAGCGGCCACGACCAACAGCGTTCCTTGGATCACCGGATAGTCGCGGCGGAGCACCGCCGACACCACCAGATTTCCAATGCCCGGCAGACCGAATACCGTCTCCGTTACGACGGCACCCGCGACCAGCATCGCGATGGAAAGTCCAATGACGGTGATAATGGGCACAAGCGCATTCTTGAAGGCATGCTTCAGGATCACGCGGCCTTCGGTGGCGCCCTTTGCGCGTGCCGTCCGCACATAGTCATCCCCCAGCACATCAAGCATGGCTGCCCGGGTAAAGCGGGTGATGAGTGCGGAATTGACCACGCCAAGCGCGACGGCGGGCAAGATCAGATGGTGCAATCGTTCCAGAAAGCTAGTGTCGGGACCACCATAACCGGATGCCGGGAACCAGCCATATTGAACCGCGAAAATCTGGATAAGGAGCAAGCCCAACCAGAAACTTGGCACGCTTGCAGCTACCATGGTCAGCACGACCACAGTCTGATCGAAGAAGGTTCCTCGTTTCACGGCTGAGAAAACCCCGACCGGCAAGGCGATCAGCACCGCGATCAATATGGAGAACAGCGTGAGAAAGAATGTCGGCTCCGCACGCGAAGCAAGGGCTTTCGTCACCGGCTGGTTGAGAAAGATGGACTGACCAAGATCGCCTTGGAAAATGCCCAGCACGAACTGGCCGTATTGCACCAGAAGGGGCGCATCCAGCCCCATCCGTGCTCTCAAATCTGCAATGTCCTGCGGGGTCGCGTCAGACCCCAGCATGACGGCAGCGGGATCGCCCGGCGTAACCCGGACAATGACGAATACAACTGTCACGACAAGGGCAAGCACAACGGCCATGCCTATCAAGCGGTGCAACAGTGCCCGGGCGATCCTCGACATGGTCTGCCTCACTTCTTCGGGGCTACATTCCAGAAATGCGGCCAGTAGGTTGGCGTGTAACCGGCAACCCCGTTCGCAACACCGGAAACCGCATTGAAATTGCCGACCTTATAGAGCGGAGCATCATCATAGATGACAGTCTGGATGCCTTCCCACGCCTTCTGCTTGGCTTCATCGGTCGTCGCATCCATATAGGTCGCGACGGCTTTGGCTTTCTGGTCCGACACATACCAGCCCGGATATGTATCGGTGATGGTGTTGATCGTCGTCGGATCTCCCGGGAAATTCGAATGGGTGATGAAGATATCCCATTCCTTCGGATCGGCGCGACGCGTCGTCAGCGTAGCCCAGTCGACAACCTGCATATCAACTTTGAAGCCTGCCGCTTCAAGATAGGCTTTCGCCACCTCACCGATCTTGTAATGGAACTCATATTGGCGGCTGGTCAAGAGCCGGATCGGCGTGCCGTCATATCCGGCATCCTTCAGGAGCTTGGCAGCTGTTTCAGGGTCGCCTTCGCCATAGCGGGCCACGCCGGCTTCAGTGTGCCAGAACGACCCTTCAGGGAAGATGGAGCCATCGACGCTGTAAAAACGGTCATCGGAGAAAGCTGCGAGCATCATGTCGGATGCATTGAGCGCGGCCTGAACCGCCTGACGCAGTTCCTTTTTGACGAGCGCGCCTTCCTTCATGTTGATATTCATGGAGGCCCAGCCCGAGTTCTTGAAGATGACTGGTTTGGCCTTCCCGCTTGCTTCAACACGCTCATAGGCGCTGACGGGAAGCGAGTCTGCGAAATCAAACTGTCCGGAAATCAGTCCTTCAACGCGGGTGTTGGCATCGGGAACGGGCACAAAGCGCAGTTCCTTGGCAATGGCCTCGCGCTTACCCGCATAATTGCTCGGCTCGCCTTTGGGAGACTTATAATCGTCAAAGCGCACGAGCTGCGTATACTGATCGGGCTTGCGCTCCTTGAGCGCATAGGGGCCGGTGCCGACGAACTGCGTCAGCGTGTCGGCGATGGTCTCGGACGGAATGATGATCGATGCCTGCGATAACGTCGCCAGCAGTGGTGCATAGCGCGACTTGAGTTTGATGATGACCGCATGGTCGCCATCTTCGCTCAGGCTTTCTACGATGCCAGCAACCTGCTTGCCCTTGGAATTGATTTCCATCCATCGCTTCAAGGATGCGACGACGTCCTTGGAGTCAAAATCGCTGCCATCGTGGAACTTCACACCTTCTCTCAAGGAAATCTTGTAAGTCAAACCATCTTCGGAGATTTCCGGCATGCCAGCAGCGAGCAACGGAACCGACTTCCACTGTTCATCATAGGTATAAAGCGTCTCAAAAATATGCTGGTCAATCGTCAGGACAATGTCGGTTGGGGTCTGCATCGCATCCAGTGTTGGCGGCTCGCCGATGGTTGCGATGGTCAGAACGCCATCCGACGATTGCGCGAAAGCCATCACGCTTGAACATAGAAGTGCTGCAGTAGCCCCCAGCAGAAAACGTTTTTTCATGGTTACTCCCCTTTTTATGTAATCGAACCGACTGAGTGTTCGCTGTGGTTAGTCCAGCCCCAGCGGATCGGCGACCCGCGGCCAGAGTTCCAGACTTGCTTTCCGATATGGTGTGACCGCTGGATTGGTTGGGTATGAAGTTGGAGCCGCTATATAGACAATCTCCGAGGCGACAGGCTGGAAACCGGCCTGAAAGTGGTTGGTCGATTTGACGACAAGGAAATCCTTTCGCGCAAAATCGATCCCCATATTGGAGAAGATATCCGGCTCATAGGTCTGTGAGCGGCTGGTAATCAGAATGATATCGATCTGTGTTCCGACAGGACGGATTACCGCGACACGTCCCAGATTGACCCGGCTGTTGCGAAAGCTCTGCCAGCCTGCGTCCACGACCTTCTCGATGGTCACACGCAGATCAAGCGGCTCGCCGCCTTGCCATGACGACTTTCCACCGACACGGATTTCGAGCTCGGCCCCCTCACCTGCCGCATGACAGAAAGCCACGGCGACAGGATCCCAGATGGTGGCTACCGCAAAATTGTCGAGCTTGCGCTCCAGCATGCGGCGCAGAATATAGGTGGCATCACCCGCCACGCCCCCGCCCGGATTGTCCCAGATATCGGAGACAACAACAGGACGCGATGGGTCACTGGCGCGACGTTCCAGGACGCGATCCAGACCAGCTTCCGTATCCAGCATCTCCATGGCCGTAAGCTTTCGCATACGGTACAGTTCATGGCCCAGTTGACGCGCAAGCTGGTCGCCTTTGACCTGGTCATTATCGGTGACAACGATAATCCGCGTCCCCATGTCGGGCGCGTCGCCAGCCATGAAACCATGGATTACGGAAATCGAAAGGATGCCATTCTTGCCCTGCATAGCCACGAGGCGATCCACATAAGATCGCATTGGCTCGCGATTGGTGGGATAAATGGTGATCATGCGACAATCGAAGGTCGAAATGACAGGCTTGATTTCCCCGCGAAGCGTCCGGAGAGCCAGATCAACGACATGTTCTCCACGCTCTTCGAAATCCGTATGCGGGAACTCCAGAAACGTTGCCATGACGTCGAGATTGGCCACACGTTTTGCAGTCAGGTGACTGTGGGGATCAAATTCCGCCGCGATCAGAACATCAGGGCCCACAATTGCGCGTACTTTTTCCAGAAAGTCCCCTTCCGGATCATCGTAGCCCTGCGCCACCATCGCGCCATGCAGACCCAGAACAACCGCATCCAGAGGGAGCGCGGCTTTCAGTTCAGCCAATATGGTATCGCGCAATGTCTCATAGGTCCGGCGTTGTATGAGACCCGCAGGCTCGGCCCAGCACGAGGTGCCTTCGACAACGGTAAAGCCCTCCGCTTTACCGCGACGGCGCAAGATCGGCACAACGGATGAACACAAGGTCGGTGTTTCCGGGTGTTCGCCGGGCTTGGCATAAAAGGCTGCCTTAAATGCATCCATATCCGTTGGAACGGGTGAAAATGTATTTGTTTCCGTAGCCATCGAGGCCGTGAATATGCGCATGGTATGGTTCCAGGTCTATGGCTTAATCAGAGGACATGACGCCATCTGTTCGCACGCAAAGCTCGCCAATGCGCGCTCGTTTCAGGTTTGTCGCTCACGTCCTGTACGCAAAACAGTTCACGCAGACTGGCGACAATTCCGACGCAACAATTTGAAATAGGGATATGATGGTGATCTCCGCCTCGTGTTCGCCCTTTGATTATTTTGTAATTTATTTTCTCGATAATGCGTCGAATATTGTCCGTGTCAACAGGATATCGCGCAATGAACTACGAAACTGGCGTTAAGATGAAAATTTATGAAATTGATTTTCATGAAGCGGCAGCGGACCCCGCCGCGATGATGAGCGGAAAATGCATGCTCATTCAATGCCTTTAAGGCGGCTCTCAATGCTTCATGGGATATGAATTTACTTATCAGATGAAAAAGGAGCCGAAAAATTCGGCTCCTTTTTCATGTTTTCTGCTCACTTTTTTCAACGTTAGGCCGTCATTTCACGCCACCATTGGCGCACAACTCACCAAACGGTCCCACGTGCGGCAACATCTTCAACACGAGTCACCACACCGTCACGATGAAAGACCATGCGATCGAACAGGTTGCTGACGACACATGTGTGATTGGGGATGACCCGAACAACAGCACCCACCGGCGCGAAATCTTGTTTGCAATCCGTCAGATCGACCACACCGTGCTCTTCCGAAAGGGAAACAATCCGCGCGCCCTCAAAGCCTTCGATAACGCCATGGTCAACAAAACCAAGCAGGTCCGATGTCAGAGCTTTGGAACCGCAATCCAGCACGGCCCTGCCCGGCGCGGGTCTGGAAACTACAGTTGCAAGAATATGCATGGCAAGATTCTCATTGGTGCAGTGCCCTGCCCTAACCATGCTGCGGTCGTTATAGACATAGGTGCCAGCGCGGTGTTCAGTCGCTGACGGTACGAGATGCGCGGAATAGAGGTCCGGCGAGCCGCCATTCGACCGGATCGGGCAATCTATTCCTTTCGCGGCCAGCTTTTCCATCGTCTCGACGATGAAATTTTCGACTTGCGCCGCGCCTCCCGCCGCCGGGTAAGTCAGGATGCCTGCAAAACGAAGACCGGGCTTGGCGGAGATCACTTCAGCCAATGCCACAGCGGCATCCGGCGTCTGGACGCCGCATCGCTTGCCGCCTGTGTTGCATTCCACCAACACCGCAAGCGGTCGCTCGGCATCAAAGGTTTCAGCAAGCCCCTTGATCGTGACTTCACTATCGACAGTCACTTTTAAAGCGCCGATTTTCGCATTGAGTATTTTCAACCGCGCGAGCTTTGCAGCTCCGAGAATATTGTAGGTTATCAGAATGTCATCGAAACCGGCCTCGGCAAAAACCTCCGCCTCGGTGATCTTTTGGCAATTGATGCCTTTGGCGCCCGCTTCAAGCTGTAGCCTTGCGATGGAAGGTATCTTGTGCGTTTTGATATGCGGACGAAAAGCCTTCCCGTGCTGGTCGAAATAAGCCTGCGCGCGGGCAATATTCGAGGCCATACGGTCTTCATCGATGATGGGCATTGGGGTCGGGATATTTTCAACAGGCGTGCCTGCTTCTGGCCAAGGGAACGTCATGGATTGCCTCTTCGGGTACGGTGCGCGATTGTTGTCGACGGTGTATATTATTTTCTTGATTAACCTCGTGTGAGAGATAACCATTGATCAGAACGCGGAAAATTTCCATAGTCATGTAATTATTTTTCATCAGCAGGGATATGGAAAAGAGACCGCAAAGCGCTGTTTCCTTCTCGACCGGAGTTCCAATGGACGTCATTCACGCATTGTCGGACAAGGAAGGCAAACTTTCCGGTCTCGAAAAAAAGCTCGCAGCCGTGGTGCTGGAAAATGTCGATTTTGTCGTCAATTCCTCGATTGGTGAACTGGCGGAGAAGGCAGGCGTTTCTCCGCCAACCGTAACACGGTTTTGCCGACGGATAGGCTGTCAGGGCTATTCCGACTTCAAGGTGCAACTGGCAAAGATAACCTATGTCGGATTGCGCTATCTGATGCCGGAAACCGAGACCAGCTCGGTGGAGGAAGTCGCCGAAGACATTATAACCAAGGCGCAAAATGCGCTCTTCCAGTTACACCGGCAACTCGATCTCGCCGCAATAGAACGGGCCGCCCACCTGATCCGTGGGGCTGAATTTATTCAGGCCTTCGGCGCGACGGGCAACTCAGCCATGATTGCCAATGAACTCCACAACCGGTTGTTCCGCCTCGGTTGTCGCATCAATGCATCGACGGACCACAGCATGAACCACATGCTCTCAGCTGCTGCGCTGCCGGGAACGGTTGTCATCGGCTCATCGATTACAGGGCGAGATCGAGAGCTGGTGAATTGCATGAATTTGCTGCGCGCCCGGGCCATTCCCACCATTGCGATAACGCAGAGAAATTCGCCTGTCGCACAGGCTTCCGATGTGTTGATTGCAATTGATCTGGACGAAGGCAAAAATATCTTCCGTCCCACATCCACCCGCTACGCCTATCTGGCCACAATCGACATTCTGGCAAACATGGTTGCCTATGCAGACCGTAACCGCTCCGCGCATGTTCTCCGACAGATCAAGGAAGAGCTTGTCCGCTCCAGGGATGGCGACGACAAACAGGTGCTGGGAGATTAAGCGTTTGTCTCTCAGGCCGCAGTGGTTGCGGCCTGAGAGTTTTAAAATGCGCAGGCGTTAGCGCTGCGCCACCGGCCTGACCAGCGGTGTCACTCGGCGAATGGTAACACGGCGGTTTTCCTGCTCTGGCCCGTCGGTCTTGATCTTCAGGAAGCGCTCACCATAGCCCTGCGTGACGAGATTCTCAGCCGGAATATCATAAACTTCCGTTAGCAGGCTTGCCACTGACTCCGCGCGTTTATCCGAAAGAACGAGGTTCGATCGATCAGAGCCGACAGCATCCGTGTGACCTTCGATGAAGAAGGTTTCGCCGGGGTCTTTGCCAAGGACCTTCTGCATGGCGTCGGCCACCTTGCGCAGCGTTTTAGCCTGCGATAGCGAGACTTCCGCGCTGCCGGTGGCAAAGTGGATGGTGTCCAGATCAATGCGGCGCACCTTATCGCGCAGACGTGCCGAATGACGCACCTCGTCAATCGTATACACGCGTTCAACCCGCTCTACCGGAGGCATGGCCAGGAAGTCATAGAAGTCGCGATCGCGGTCGTCTGTGACGTCAATGATATAATCGCTGACAGGAATTGTGAGACGCATCGGCGGTAGCTCGTAGCCGACATCGGCAATAGCTGCACGGGGTGTATCTTCATAGTCGGGTGCGTAGACCATGAGATATTCGTTGCCGTCGCGATCAATACGGGAACGTTGCACAACATCACCATAGCGATCATAGACAGTCACCACGCGATAGCCGCCGGGACGCACAATCGTTTCGCGCGTGCGGCCGCGCGGCAGCTCATCATAATAGGCTTCTTCAGCATTGCGGCGCAGACGTGGGCGGTCATCGCCGCGCACAAAAATTCGATCTCCCACATTCATAACAACGCGGTTGTCGATTTCTTCAAGCACTTTCACATTGCTGACGTTGTTCGTCACATTGTTGACTGTCGTGTTATTGACGACCGTGTTGTTAACAACGGTGTTGTTCACAATGTTTGTGGTTTCCGGGACAACGAAAGCGGGTGCCTCATCGACGCGCTTTCCCTTTTCCTTCAGATTGGCTTCAATCTTCTTGGGAAGATCGGCCTTGATCTGCTCGGGGATCGCAACCTGAGCGGATGCGTCGTCTGCGGGGGGCGGCGCTGAGGCTTCGGCTTCGCGCTGTTGTCCACGCTGCTTGCGACGTTCCTCGCGAGCCTGATTGCCACCGCTATTATCGGCATCCTTGTCGCTGTCGAGAATCGCAGCACCGTTCTCGACCGGAAGAACCACCGTTTCGTCCGTCTTCGACGGATCTTTCGCGATGGCTTCCTTTTCTGCCGCGGAACGCTCGTCGACGATTGCAGGAACAGGTTCTGGCTTCTTCTCAGCCTCCTCAGGTTGCTCCGCTGGTTGCTGTTCTACCGGCGACGGCTCGCGCTTCTCATTTCCATGCTGTTCTTTGACAGCTGGCTGTTCCGCAGGTTGAACGGGAGTGACTTCACCAGTCTGCGGTTCGGTCGGCTGCACTGGAACAGGTGCAGATTCCGGCTGTGGCGCAGGCTTCTGCGCCTGTGCATCGTCGGCAGGAGCGGGCCTCTTCTTCCGCCGTTCTGCAGGCTCCTTGGCAGTCTCTTCCGATGCTCCGTTTGCATCCGGCCTCTTCGCTGCTGGCTTTTTGTGGGCAGGAACCTTTTGTTCTGGCTCTGCCTCGTCTTTCGGCGCGCTTTCTTCCGATGCAGGCTTCTTCTCTTGGGCTTGGCGCTGCGTCTCTTGCTCTGCCGCCTTCTTTTGCTCGACAGCCTGCTTTTCAGCTTCGTCGGCAGCAGCCTTCGTCTCAGCCTGGCGTTCCGCTGCTTCCTGCTCAGCTTTACGCTGTGCCTGTTCTGCCGCCTTCTGCTGTGCGGCAGCTTCTTCTTCGGCCTTTTTCTGTTCAGCCGCCTGATGCTGCGTTTCCGCTTCAGCCGCCTTGCGTTCTTCAGCCTGCCTTGCAGCCTCTGCCTTTTCCGCCTGCTGCTTTTCTATTTCCTGGCGCTGCGCTTCCGCACGTTCAGCCTGCTTCTGCTCCTCAGCCTGACGATGCCCCTGACCTTCCTCAGAAGGACGCTCGCCTTCTGCCTGTGGCTGTTCAACGGGCTGTTCCTGCGGCGCTTGCTCCTCGCTGTTTTCCTGAGCCACTTGATAGGACTGCGACAGCCTATCCGCGAAAGATGGCTGCGCCAGAACACAGACCGATATCACCGGGATCGCAACAGTAGTGCGAAGCTTGGAACGAATAGACATATATCCTTCTCCTTCTGGAAGGCAGAACTGATAAGCAAAAGGGCCTGCTTCCGATTCCGCACATGCTGGAATGCGAATAGAGGCAAATTGCGGCAACTTCGCAGAAGCGTTACCGCTGTGATCATGAACCGAGGCTGAATGCCGTTTGGGGAGCATCACGTTTGGAAACCGATACACATCGCATCGATTTTCCAGGCGCGGCGATGCCACATTGTGGTTTCGTCATGGTCATCAAAGTGTGAGAATCTGCTCCGCGTGGGAGCAATTGGTGACCGAGCAACTGATGTTCGGCGGCACTATTAATCAGATGTCTTTTTTGTTTTAGCTGCATGGCCGTTCGCTGCCATGCCCGCAGAAAAATTCTGCGCAATATCTGCAAGGGTCACACCCTGAAATCGGCTCAAAAGCAGTCGCTCTGCTTCTTTGAAGACACTTTCAAGCTTTTTATTAACCGCTTGTTCTATAACGCAACCGGGCATGTCATAGGCGGGGCCGACAGCGAAAATAGAAGGTTCCCCGACCGCGCGGTAAATGTCCAAAAGTGTCAGCTGGTCGAGTGGCCGCGCCAGCGTCCAGCCGCCTCCGTGCCCCTTCTCTGAATGCACATAGCCCTCTTTACGTAACCCGGCCATCGTGCGTCGGATCACCACCGAATTGGTATCCAGCATCGCTGCAATTTCTTCAGACGTCAACGCGCCATCATGATGATCCATGTGGATCAAAACATGCAACATGCGAGAGAGCCGACTATCCTGCCTCATATGCGTTCACTCTTTATATCTGCCTGATAGGACTGACCAGTTTATCGAACATTTCCTGTCAGAAAGCAATTTGACACACCGTAAGTTACATGACTATTGACTCGAGGATATCATGTAACTTATGGTGTGCCATGTCGATTTTAACCCGCTTGATGTCCTGCCGAGGAGGTTCGTGCAGACAGCTCTGGCGCGCCATCGTCAACGGCTATCAAATGACCGGATAAACAATCATGCAAAATTACGAGACCATCATCATTGGCGGTGGCCCTGCGGGGCTTTCCGCAGCCTTGATCGCAGGACGCGCTCTGCGCAGAGTGCTTGTCATCGACGGAGGCGAGCCTCGAAATCAGAAAGCTCCCGCCATGCACAGTTATCTGTCGCGGGATGGGATTCTGCCACAAGAATTTCGGAAGGTGTCGCGTGAAGAGCTATCGCGTTATGACACAGTGACCTATCGCGACGGTCTTGCCCAGGCGATCTGGCCAAAAGATGGGGGCTACTCAGTAGAATTGGTCGATGGAGACATTGTTTCTGCGCCCAAAATTCTCCTCGCTCTTGGCGTGATGGACCAGCTTTCGGACATTGAAGGCCTTGCGAACAACTGGGGCAGCGGCGTTCATCATTGCCCTTTCTGCGATGGCTTTGAACATCGCGGCGAGCATTGGGGTGTACTTGCGGAAACAACAGCAATGCTGGATCACGCCGGTTTCTTCAAGAACTGGGCGAATCGCCTGACCGTCTTCACCAATGGCGCTGACCTACCAGCCGATAAACTGTCAGATCTGTCACGCGCAGAGATCAATTTGGTAACAATGCCCATCAAAGAAGTTCTTAGCGGTGATGGTCACACCATCGGCGGCATAATGCTCAAGGACGGTCGTCGAGAGGATATCCAGTCGCTATGGATCAGACCATTTCAAAGCCAAGCACCCATCGTCACGGGACTGGCACTCAATTTGCGCGAGGATGGGGGCCTGTGGCGCAATGAGATGAATGAGACTTCGTTGAAGGGAGTCTATGCCGCGGGTGATTGCGCGGCAGGGCCAATGCAGCAGGCCATCCTTGCCGCAGCCGATGGCGCCCGCACGATGTTTTCGATCATTCATAGCCTTGTGACCGCGCATTAAAGACATGCTTCACGAAGGCAGCTTGAAACGGCTGCCTTCGGGTCAGATAATGCTTGAACTTAATCCAGCACGTAGCAGGCTTTTCCTTTGCCCGGCGCCGGATCTCCGAACGAATAATTGTCGCAATCGACTCCGTCACGGAAAGTACGTTCGATAAAGCGACCTTTCGCGCCATAGCGAACCCGTTTGCGCCCGTAGAAGTCGCAATATCCGCCTTCCTTCGCGCAAGGCCGCCAATCGCGATCCCGATCATAACGGTCGGGGCGATCTGGACGACCGGGGCGGTCGTAACGGTCACGGACAACGAAAGAGCAGCTCTTCTTCTTGCCCGGTGCTGGATCGTTAAAGACGCGGTTCGAGCACGGCACTTCCGGACGATCGATAAAGCGAGAGGTGTTGCGTCCGCCTGTCCCATAGACCACTTCAGCCGGGTAAGGCAGCCGGCAAATACCGCCTTCGCTTGCACAACGCTGCAATTCTGCCGCCGACGCGGATGTTGCGAGCAGCGGCGAAACCATTGTCATCACACCGCCCAGACATAGCGATGCAACCATCTTTTTAACTACAGATACCATACTGGGGTCCCTCCATATGCGCCGAACTATGCTTTAAATCCAACAGTTTGAATAGAGGATGAATGAGGTCGTACGCTTTGCGCCTAAGATAATTGCGTCGCCATATGGCGCAGACCTTTTACGGCACCTAAAACAGAAAAAGCCCCGCAAAACGGGGCTTTCCTGAAAAGACTAGAGCTGAGTTCGCTTAGCCCTTCGGGCTCAAATTCATGGAGAACCACTTTTCCGACATCTTGGCGAGCGTGCCATCTGCCCGCATTTCGCCAAGTGCATTGTCGAGCTTGGCTTTCAGTTCTGGCTCTTCCTTGCGCAGGCCGATGCAGACATTGGTTGCCTGAATGCCACCAACCAGAAGCGGCCCGGTGATCTTCAGCCTGCCATTGCTCTTCTCAGCACGGTCACGCGCGAAAACCACATTATCGTACTGACCGTCAACACGACCGGATTCGAGATCCAATTTAACCTGTTCCGATCCCTTATAGGTGCGGACCTGAACGGCATCACCGAAGTTCTGTTCGACAAACTGCAACTGGCTGGTCGAAAGCGACGCACCAATTGTCTTGCCTTTCAACGCTTCTTTGAGATCAGCAATCGCCTTTTTGCCTTCATCTGTATCTGTGGAAAGGCTTTCACCCGTATGCGGCAGATTGGCCAAAGGTCCATCAGCTGGCACCAGGAACGTATTCGGCGTAATCACATAAGGATCGGAGAAATCGATGACCTTGCGACGCTCTGGGTTTGGGCCCATGGTCAGTACTACGTCGAATTTTCCGGCGAGCAGCGACGGAATCTGGCTGTCCCAATCCTGCGCAACAATATTGCATTCAAGCTCGGCGCGCTTGCAAACTTCCTTGATGACATCAAGGTCAAGGCCCTGAAGCTCTCCGCCCGGGCTTGTAAGGTTGAAAGGCGGAAAGGCGCCCTCGACACCAACGGTCACAGCTTTCCAGTCTTTCGCCAAAACGCTGCCACTGTAAAGCATCGATAAAGTGCAAAGGCCAATGGCCGCAATTTTCTTCAGCATAGTTCCCTCATGCTTATTTGTGTTTTTTATCTGCAATGCGGGCGGCGATTACGCGCTTTTCTCTGCCCGGTTGCAAAGAGTTTGAACCCGCTGATCAGCGATGAAAAGCGGAATTTGGTTCATATATATGAACTTTGTTCTGCTTTATGAAGGCCGTGCATGACCAGCACACGTAAACACACCCGGCCCGAAAATCGGGCCAAAGTTAGTTTCAGCTGCACCGCAAAGTTCTACTTATCAACCATTTAGCTTGGCATAGCGTGCAATATCCGCGTGGGTCGCAAACCATATATCCTTATGGGTGCTAATATGCGCAGTCAGTTCTTTCAGTATCCAGATTCTCGAACGGTGCCCGATGATATCCGGATGCATGGTTAGCTGGAAAATGCCACCCTCTTCGTAAGCTGCATCGAACTCCCGGAGAAATATCTGGAGAATATCGTGCGGTGCGATCTGCGGGCGTAACCCACCCCATCTGTCCATGACGAGATAGGCTGCGTCATCTCGAATCCATTCCACAGGTAGTTCGGTGACACCACACGGCTCGCCATTAAGCAAAAGCTCGTAGCAATCTACATCCGCCATAAGCGATGAATCGTAGATCAATCCCATTTCAGAAGTGATCTGCAATGTGTTGTCGCTGAAATCCCAGGACGGCGTACGAATGCCGACCGGGCGAACACCGGTGATCTTTTCCAGCGTATCAGCGGCACGATGTTGAAGATCGCGCTCTGTTTCACCGTCAAGCAATGTGTTGCGCTCGTGTATCCAGCCATGAAGGGCAATTTCGTGCCCCTCGCCGATCAGGGCGCGTTGCTCATCAGGATAATGCATGGCCGAAATGGCAGGCACGAAGAATGTGGCCGGGATGTTATCGCGGCGCAGAATTTCGCGGATACGAGGGATACCCTGCCTTGGGCCAAACTGCCCCTGCGACAAAGCCGATATCGATTTTCCGCCATCACGCATTTCAAACGTGTCATGGTCTGAATCGAAGGACAAAGCGACTGCGCATCGAGCGCCGCCTTGCCAGGAAGACGGTTTGAAACTGCGGCCAGCGCGGGCACGATTCATGATGGTCTGAAGCCGTTCTTCAGACCATGTCCAGGTTGGAACAGGCGCGTCAGTTGTCATGATGTCGGCCCTCCACTGACCGATAATGTCTGGCCCGTGATCCAGCTCGCAAAAGGAGATGCGAGAAAGAGCACAGCATTCGAGATGTCTTCCGGCAGTCCGATCCGACGCAACGGAATTTCGTTGAGCATTGCGGCCTGCCCCTCATCACCATAGGAAGCCCACTGACGCTCATAGTCAGGGCTGGTGCGCAAAAAGCCGGGAGCAACGGCATTGACGTTGATCCCGAATGGTCCAAGCTCGTGACCCAGCTGGCGGGCAAGACTGATCAACGCAGCCTTCGCGCTCGCATAAGCCTGAATGCCAGTGAGGCTAACGCCAAGACCGGCACCGCTGGAAATGAAGACCATTTTGCCCGTGCCCCGCCGCTTCATGGCCGGGACAAGTGCCCGGGCGACCAGAAACGCCCCGCGCACATTGATGTCGTAGATGCGATCCCAATCAGCGGCTGGAACGTTCTCCACCGGACGCTTCTTCTGTCCGAGGACACCGCCGGCAACATGGACGAAGATATCAAAGCCTCCATTGGCCTCTTCTACCGCCGCCAATGCGGCTATCGCGGCTTCATCGGTCACATCCAGATGTACTGTTCTGATCGAGCCGCCACGTCCGGGCTGTGCCTCACGGGTCAATTCTGTCAGTTCATCGTCCAAAACATCGGTAGCAGTAACGATTGCACCGTCCGCAGCAAATGCCTCGCAGATAGCCCGCCCAATTCCCCTTGCGGCTCCGGTCACCAGAACCCGCTTTTCTTTGAATTCTATATCCATGTTATTGCTTGTCTGCTGTTGTTGGTTTGTATCCAAGGCGCGCGCTCAACTCTGCCGCATGCTTGACGACAGCGTCGATCATGCGCTGACGGCATGCGGTAAAGCGCGATGAGATGGTGGCCATGTTGAGCGTTGCGACCACTTCGCCGCTGGCATCAAAAACTGGAGCAGCGACGCCGGACCCGCCGACAACCGCCTCTTCGTCACAGATTGCAAAGCCGTCCTCGCGGGCAACTTCAATGATACGGCGTATCTGTACCCGATCGATCACGGTCTTATCCGTCAAAGGAACGATCCGCTCTTTGGCTAGATAGGTAGATGTCTTTTCCGGCTGCCAATGCGCCAGAAGAACCCGCCCCATTGCCGTGCAATAGGCAGGATCAGACCCTGTCAGATCGGAATCAAAGCGGACCGCCTGATGACTGACACTCTTGGCGAGGAGCTTAACCCGCCCATCCTTGCGGCGCGTGCCGAGAAAGACGGTTTCGCCTTCACTATCACGCATGGCGTCCATGATCGGCTGGGCCGTCGCGATCAGATAGGCATCGCTGCCGCTCGACCAGCCCGGCCCGTCACGAAACGCCTCATGGATGCGATAGGACTCGGTATCGTCCCGCACCACATAGGCGCGGGCCACCAATGTAGCCAGCAGATTGAACGTGCTGCTTTTGGGATAACCAAGCTCAGCGACAATTGCTTTGAGCGTCACCGGCTTATGTGCACGACCGAGGAATTCGAGGATCTCGAGAACCCGAACGGCCGACTTAACTTCACCAATGTTTTCAATGTTCATATATGTGAACCAAATTCCTATTGTGGAATAATGTGGCAGACATACGATCAAGTGGCAATACAAAAAGGAGCGCATCTGGAAATGAACTCACAAAACAAGGTTGCCATTGTTACTGGCGGGGCAAGAGGCATCGGAAAGGCTTGCGCTCTCGATCTGGCGCGTGCGGGCTATGACATTGCGCTGGTTGATCTGCTGGAAGTGGAACTGGCGGCAACCGCAGCCGAAATTGAAGGCCTCGGCGTCAAGGCAATCTCCTGCGTGGCCGATGTTTCCAGCCACAAGCGGGCTGGTGAAGTCGTCGCACAAACCGTTGAAACATTTGGCCGTCTTGACTTTCTGCTCAACAATGCAGGCCGTTCTGCCCCGGTTGGCATTCTCGACATTTCGGAAGATGAGTTCGACCGCGCGATCGCCATCAACCTGAAAAGCTGCTTCAATTATATCCAGCATTCGGCGCCACATATGCTGAAACAGGGCGGCGGCCGCATTGTTTCCATGTCGTCGCTCAATGCACTTTCCGGGGGTGTGACCGCAGCCGTCAGCAGGTTTGCCTATGCCGCCGCAAAAGCTGGCATTCTGGGCATGACCCGCTCGCTCGCCAAGGAACTCGGCCCGAATATCGCCGTAAATGCGATCTGCCCCGGCGTCATCCGCACCGAGATCGACACGAATGTTACCGAACGCGCCGATGAAGTCATCAAGGGCATCGCGCTCGGTCGCCTTGGTTGTGCTGACGACGTGGCACGCCTTGTCACGTTCCTTGCCACATCCGAACCGTGCTTCATAACCGGTCAGGCATTCACGGTTGATGGCTTTCAATTCAATGTTTGACATGAACGCAGAAGGAAGTAATCAGCACCACTTCAGATTACTCCCTTCGACGGGATTGCGCTGAAAAGCGCAATCCCGAACATAAGGGCGACAATAACGGACCTCAATACAATGGGAGCCAGACGATGGAGGGGCGAGCTATGGCGAAGAACCATCACGATATCTGGGATATTGTGGACGGCAAAAGTGCCGCTTATTTCGAACTCAGCGACACGGTTTGGGATCATCCTGAGACCAATTATGAAGAATATGAGTCCAGCGCAGCTCATGCTGCAATGCTTGAAGCTGAAGGGTTTCGCGTCTCGCGCGGCATCGCAGGACTGCCGACCGCCGTCATGGGCGAAGCAGGTGACGAAGGTCCGGTCATTGCCATTCTTGGCGAATTCGATGCCCTTCCCGGCTTGAGCCAGATCGCGGGCATTGCAGAAGAACAGCCCATCGAGGCAGGCGGACACGGCCATGGCTGCGGCCATAATCTGCTTGGCGCCGGTTCACTTCTGGCGGCCGCCGCAGTGAAGCAGTATCTCAAAACACATGGGATCAAGGGACGTGTGCGCTATTACGGCTGCCCGGCGGAAGAAGGCGGATCAGCCAAGGGCTTCATGGTGCGCGAAGGCCTTTTTGACGATGTCGACGTCGCCTTTTGCTGGCACCCGGCACCTTTCGCAGGCGTCAACGACCCCGTATCGCTGGCCTGTAACGAAATAAGCTTTCATTTCACCGGTCGCGCGGCCCATGCAGCCTCCGCCCCCCATTTGGGACGCAGCGCTCTCGACGCCGTAGAGTTGATGAATGTCGGCGTCAATTACATGCGCGAGCACATGCCTTCTTCGGCCCGCATTCATTACGCTGTGACGGATTCCGGCGGTTTCGCGCCCAATGTCGTGCAGGCCAAGGCCAGCGTGCGCTATCTAATCCGCGCGCTGAGTCTGCCCGTGATGCAGACCTTGTTGGAACGGGTTAAGAAGATCGCCGACGGCGCAGCGCTTATGACGGAAACGACGGTACGCAGCGAAATTGTTAGCGGCGACGCCAATCTGATCGGCAACAAGCCGCTGGAACAGCTTATGCAGCGCGAGCTGGAGCGTTTGGGACCACCCGTATTCGACGCAAAAGATCAGGAAATGGCACAGCGTTTTCAGGCCACGCTGACCAAGGAAGACATTTCTGACGCTTTTCGCCGTTTCGGCGTCGAACCGAAGGAAGGCCTTGCTCTTTGTGAAGATGTTTATGAACCCTATAAGGGAGACAATTCCCTCGTTGGTTCGACAGACGTTGGTAGCGTGAGCTGGGTTGTCCCCACCGTGCAGATGCGTGGCGCTACCTGCGCTATTGGCACGCCGCTCCATTCGTGGCAAATGGTGGCGCAGGGTAAATTGCCTACGGCTCATAAAGGAATGGCTCATGCTGCAAAGGTCATGGGAAGCACGGCAGTGGAACTGTTTTTGCATCCCGAACGGATTGTAGAAGCCAAACAGGACCACGTGAAAAGGCTTAACGGCGATGTTTTCGTCAATCCTATTCCAGATAGTGTGCAGCCTGCCCTGCCCGTCGCAGCGAAATGAAACATGGTCCAGCGCGACCGCCGGAAAGTGAAATGAACTTCAATCAATCCTTCAAGAATTGGCCTGACGCATCATGAAGGCTTTTTTCGACATTTTAAGCTTCGGCCCCGACGGCTGGGGCTATGTTCTCGTGATGGCGGCTTTGGTAACGGTCTCGCTGGCCGTTGTCGGTTTCCTGCTGGGTGCAACCATTGGCGTATTCGCCGCCTGGGCAAAGATTTCCGGCGGACGCACACTGCGCGGCGTTGCTGATGGCTACACCACCATCATTCGTGGCGTTCCCGATCTTCTGGTGATCTATCTGTTTTATTTCGGCGGCAGCGCCGCCGTCACGGCGCTTGGAAAGTTCTTCGGCGCTCAAGGCTTCATCGGCTTTCCCGCTTTTCTGGCTGGCGTGCTGGCCATTGGCATTTCCTGCGGTGCGCATCATACGGAAGTGTTTCGCGGCGCATTCAGAGCCGTATCCAAGGGAGAGCTTGAAGCTGCATCGGCCTGCGGCATGGGTCAGGCGCTCAAATTTCGTCGTATTATCGCGCCACTGGCCCTGCGCCATGCGCTGCCCGGTCTTGGCAATGTCTGGCAGGTTGCGTTGAAAGAATCTGCTCTGATCTCTGTTGTCGGCGTGGTCGATATTCTGCGTCAGGCGCAGATCGGCGCAGGCTCGACTGGACTCCCTTTCAACTTCTTCCTGATTGCAGGCGCGCTCTATCTGCTGATTTCCTCGGTTTCCGGCAGCATCCTGCAAGCCGCTGAACGTCACTTCTCGCGTGGCGTCAGGAGGGCAAAATGAACCTTCAATTCTACACAGAATCCTTTCTGGCAATGATGGGCGGGGTGCCGTTGACGTTGCAGCTTGCGGCCATATCCATCGTGTGCGGCGCAATTCTTGCCCTGCTGTTTGCTATGATGCGGTTGTCGGGAATAAAGGTCCTCGACTGGTTTGCTCGGCTCTATGTGTTCGTGTTCCGTGGAACGCCGCTTCTAGTGCAAATCTTCATCATCTATTATGGTCTCAGCCAATTTTCGACGATCCGCTATTCGTTCTTGTGGCCCATTCTCCGTGAGCCATACTGGTGCGCAATCATCGCGCTGACGCTGAACAATGCAGCCTATGCCAGCGAGATTATTCGCGGTGGTCTGCTGTCTGTGCCGCACGGCCAGATTGAGGCGGCAAAAGCCTGTGGCATGTCGCGTTTCACCTGCTTCCGCAGGATCGTGATGCCGCTTGCTATCCGACAGGCGCTACCCGGCTATGGCAATGAAATGATCTCGATGATCAAAGCAACCTCGCTTGCCTCCATCATCACGCTCATGGAAGTCACCGGCATTGCAGCCAAGCTCATTGCCGAAAGCTACCGCGTGATTGAGGTGTTCGTGATTGCGGGCGCGATCTATCTTGCTATCAATTTCGTTCTGACACGCTTGCTGCTGATCGCCGAATACAGGCTCACGCCCTATTTGCGCCAGCCCGTCGCTCGTATCTCCACCGAAGGAAAAACATCGTGAGTAAAGCCATCTCTCCTAACGCACCGGTGGCGCTAAAAGTCGAAAACCTGCGTAAAAGCTTTGGCGCGAATGAAGTGCTGAAGGGCATTTCGCTTGAAGCGCGCGAAGGCGAAGTCATTTCTATCCTTGGCTCTTCCGGCTCCGGAAAATCCACTTTGCTGCGTTGCATCAACCTTCTGGAAATTCCAACTTCCGGCACCGTCACCGTTTCGGGCGAAACGATCCGGATGGCCAACAACTCCAAGGGTGAAGCCTATCCCGCCGACAAGAAGCAGGTCTCGCGAATCCGCTCCGAACTGGGCATGGTATTCCAAAGCTTCAATCTCTGGTCACACAAGACTATTCTTGAAAACATCATCGAAGCGCCGATCTATGTTCAGGGTCGGCAGCGCGCGGAATGCATTGCAGAGGCCGAAGCGCTACTCGCCAAGGTTGGCATCGCAGATAAGCGCGACTTCTACCCCTCACATCTCTCCGGTGGTCAGCAACAGCGTGCCGCCATTGCCCGCGCATTGGCAATGAAGCCAAAGGTGATGCTTTTCGACGAGCCAACCTCCGCGCTTGATCCCGAACTTGTCGGCGAGGTACTGCGTGTCATGCGCGGCTTGGCCGAAGAAGGACGCACCATGCTCGTCGTCACCCACGAAATGGGCTTTGCCCGTGATGTGTCGAACCGGGTCGTCTTCGTCCATCAAGGGCTGGTCGAAGAAGACGGTGCGCCCGAAGAGGTGTTTACAAACTCCAGATCAGAGCGTTTTCGCAAGTTTATCAGCCATGAAAACGCTGGCTGATTATTTCAAACGTCACTGATTTATGCCAAAAGACCGCTCAGCACTTAACTGCAGTAAGGTAATTAAGATGAAGACCAAGGGATTGTTCAAAGCCCTTCTCGTTTCGGCCCTCGTTGTGACCGCTGCTTCGGCCCATGCCGAAGAGAAGAAGTGGACCAAGCTCACCATCGCGACCGAAGGCGCGTTCCGTCCATATAATTTCACCAAGCCAGACGGTACGCTGGACGGTTATGAAATCGAACTGAGCAAAGACCTCTGCGCCCGCATGAAGGTTGAGTGCGCCATGATTGCACAGCCTTTCGACGGCATCATCCCGGCCTTGAATGCAGGCAAGTTCGACGCAATCATGGCTGGCCTTACCGCTACGCCGAAGCGCGAAGAAACCATCGACTTTTCCGTCTCTTATGGCTTGACCCCGCAGACCTTCGCCACGCTGAAGGATAGCCCATTCGCCAAGCTACCACATACGGGCGAAACGCTCTATCTGGCCAAGGACGAAGCTGCCGCTCAGAAGGCGATTGACGACGTCAAGGCTGAAATCAAGGGCCGCACAATCGGTGTACAGACTGCCTCGCTCGGCCTCTCGCTGCTCGACAAGTATTTCAAGGATTCTGCCGATATCCGCGAATACAAGACCACCGATCAGCACGACCTCGACCTCAAGTCGGGCCGCGTCGATCTTGTCGTCGCTTCATTGGCTTATCTGAGCGATGCTGCCAAAAAGCCCGGCAATGAAGATATTGTCATGACCGGTCCTTTCTTTAAGGGCGGCATTCTGGGTCGCGGCGTCGCCGTTGGTCTTCGCAAGAACGAACCTGAACTTCAGAAGATGTTCAATGAAGCCATTGAAGCCGCTAAGGCCGATGGCACCATCAAGCGTCTTTCTGAGAAGTGGTTCGGTTTCGACGTGACACCGTAATCGGTTCGTCAGCGATACTGTTGAAAGGCCGCCTCAAGGGCGGCCTTTTTTATGTCAAGAAGCCGCTTGATCAGGCGCCGTATTTCGACTCCACCGGCCACACTGACTGGAGCTTTTCACCACCTAGAATACGGTCACGGGCCGAAGCTTCGTTTGCGCCCAGCTTGTCGGCCTGATCCGCGACTGCAGCAACCATGTTCTTAGGGATGACGACAACGCCATCGATATCGGCGAAGATGACGTCGCCCGGCATGATCTTCACGCCGGCGATTTCGATTGGAACTTGCGAGAGCTTCGGTTCCATCTTGCCGGATACCGAAACCGGAGACCGCGCGCGACC
Source organism: Ochrobactrum teleogrylli (assembly GCF_037482325.1). NCBI lineage: Bacteria > Pseudomonadati > Pseudomonadota > Alphaproteobacteria > Hyphomicrobiales > Brucellaceae > Ochrobactrum > Ochrobactrum teleogrylli. The sequence goes on along the minus strand of NZ_JBBHKQ010000002.1, from coordinate 192,799 downwards.
GAAAAGCGGATAGCCAAGATGGCGAACCTGCGCGATATCACGCACCGTTCCGTTGACGATCGTGGCAGCCGCGCCCCGCGTTTTCGCGCCTGTGCTCATCAGCTCTCCCGAGCAGGAACCCTGCGCGCAGGATGCATCCACGACGACAATGCCACCCCTCGGTGCGTTGTCGATGGCGTTGTGATAGACATCCTGCGGCTGATTGCGTCGTTCGCTTGGCGCAAACTGCACCGTGACTGCGGGACCGCAAACCACTTCGCCCGGCTTCAATTCACCCTGTAACGATATACCGTCCAGATAGCCCCAGCCACCCAGTTGTTCAAGACTGTCATGGACATCGCCGGAATACCATTTCGAAAGACGCTCGATCGACGCCCAGTCTGTATCGGAATAATCGAAGTTGCTCATTTGGTTTTGACCTTGTTCTGTAGATTTGAATTGTCGAGTGCGACCTTGAGATAGCGCGAACTTTCGTCGATCTGTCTGCGAATGGCTTGCCGGGCGATATCTGGTTCTCTGGCCTTGATGAGGTTGTAAATTTCCTCATGCTCGGCAAACCCGTCTTCCAGCGATTTGTTGGGCACACGGCTCGTAACCCGGATGACATCGATGATGATCGAGAAAAGATTATCATAGACGACATTGAGGATCTCGTTGCCCACGGAATGCACGAGCCCAAGATGAAAAGCGGCATCGCTGTCGGTAAAACGGGCCATGTCATTGGCGTCAGTTGCAGTCCTCATACTGGCAAGCGCTTCGTCAACTTCCGGCGTCATCACCAGGTCTTCCGAACTCAGTCGCGTCACGACTTCCGTCTCGATGATCCGGCGCACATCCATCAGTTGGACGAGATAGTCGGAGTTATTGGCAAAGAGCTGTTTGACAGTCGTGGCAAGCGAACCGAGAAATTCTCCGACATCGTCACGCACAACAAGCGCTCTTTCACCGTGTTTGCGGCGAACGAGACCCTTTGTTTCGAGAATTTGAAGCGCTTCACGAACAGATCGCGTGCTTACATTGAATTCACGCGCCATTGCGGCTTCGGCAGGCAGACGATCGCCAATCTTGAGCTTGCCGGAAAGTATCTGAGCTTCCAGCGCCTCAACGACCGAGACGTGCAGCTTGTCACGATCAGGTAACGCGCGCCTCGTCAGATATCGATTGTCTGCCTGTTCTGTCACCATGCCGTAAAGCCTCCATCCACAACGACATTCGAACCTGTCATATATGACGAGGCATCGGATGCCAGAAACTGTATCACGCCATTATATTCATCGATCTCTGCTTGTCGGTTCATCGGAACGCGTTCGAGAAACGCATCCACAAATTCCTTGTCAAAGTTTGCGGTTTTCACGCCACCGAACGAAATCAGGTTCACTCGGACATTTTTGGTTCCCCAATAAGTGCCGAGATACCGAGTCAAGTTGACAAGACCGGATTTGGAAGCCGCATAGGAGACGGCCTTGATGAAAGGCTCGCCATCTCGTGCCTCGCGATACGCATAGAGCGCCTGATTGGGAGAAACGATACCGTAGATCGAACCGACATTGATGATGCTGCCGCGTCTGGCGTCGGCCATCTTCGAGCCGATGACCTGGCAGCACAGCATCACACCCGTCAGATTGGTCTCGATGATCTCGTTCCAGTATTTCTGCGGATAGATTTCAAATGGACTGTTCTGGTCTGCCGAACCCGAGGGCTTTGAATCAATGCCTGCATTATTGACCAGAATATGCGGCACGTCCCAATCGGCGATGAGCTGTTCGGTTGCCTGCTCAAGGCTGGCCTTGTCCGTAACACTCGCGACATAAACGCGAATGTTCTTAGTCAAGCCTGGAAACTTCGCTTCGAGATCGGCAGCGTCGATTGCCCGGCGGCTGAAGATCGCCACCTTCGCGCCAGCTTCTGCAAGCGACTTGCTGAACTGGGTTCCGAGCTGCCCCAACCCGCCTGTTACAATGGCGATCTTGTCTCTCACACTGAACTTGTCTGTCATAATTTCATTCCTGCACCTTAGAGCTCGTTTCGATCTGACCGGAGCAGATCGGCGCTCTAAATGTTTGTTTTAACGCGCATCTTTTCCAAAAGCTGTTTCATGCTTTTCGGGATGCGCTCCAATCTGCTGGCTTCGGGGTCGTCCAAGTTCTCAAGAGCAAGGTTCCGTTCCATCAGTATTCAGACCAGCACCGTGGCGGGTCGTGTCTTTCACAGCCCCGCCACGGCAGTTGTGTCACGACCGAGGCAAGTCACTGGCCAGCAGTTTCTGCGGGTCCAGACGAGCGCCATGATATTTTTCGTAAATGTCGATCAGCTTGCCGTTGTCGAGATTGGTCTTGATCCACGCGTCGATCCATTCCTTGAGCTTCGGCTCGTTCTTGCGGAGTGCAATACCCAGCGGGTAAGCCTTGGCTACAAACTTTTCTTCGAGGTCGAGCTTGGGATTGGCCTTGATCAATTCCGTCAGAAGCGGGCGGGACGTTGCATAAATTGCAATCTGGCCGCTGGTGACTGCCGCACTCGATGTTGGATCGTCCTCAAACCGCACGATCTGGACGCCGGCAACATCCGCCGTCTTTTCCGTCAGATTGGTGTCGTTGACCGTACCGCGCGTGACCGCAACCGATGCATCGGTTAGATCCGCATAGGATTTCACTTTTGCTTCTTTGGGTGCTGCAACGACGATTGCGGTTTCAGCATAGGGAATGCTGAAATCAACAACCTCCAGCCGCTCCTTTGTTATTGAAAGCGTGGACACCGCCAAATCTGCCTTGCCTGAGACAAGAAACGGAATGCGACCCGAGGTTGGAACCGTCAGGAACTCCACATCCACGCCCAGGTCCTTGGCCAACAGCTTCGCTGTTTCGACTTCCGAGCCGGTCGGCTGGAACTGTGCATCGCGCATCGCATAGGGCGGATTGCCAAGATCAATGGCGACCTGCAGCTTGCCTTTCTGGCGGATCGTATCCAGTTGATCGGCAAAAGAGGTCTGGGGCATCATGGCCGCCATACCGATGCCAAGTCCCATTATTGCCAGAAATTTTCTCTTGTTCAGAATAGTCATATTTCCTCCTCCTGTTGTTGATGATGTCGCTCATCATCGACACCACATGCTTATGATCGGATGTTCAGTGATGCGCGCCAACGAAGCTGCGCAATTCAGGTGTTTGCGGGCTTGCCAAAATTGTCGGCTCGCCCTGTTCGCAAATCTGGCCCTGATGCATGAAGACAATTCTGTCTGCCACGCGCTGGGCAAAATCCATTTCGTGGGTGACGAGCAGCATCGTCATGCCACCCCGCGCCAGATCTTCGATGACCTTCAGCACTTCTCCGGTCAGTTCAGGGTCCAGCGCCGAAGTGACCTCGTCGAACAGCATGACCTTCGGCTTCATCGCGAGTGATCGGGCAATGGCTACACGTTGCTGTTGTCCGCCGGACAATTGCTCGGGATAGGAATCTATCTTTTCCGCCAGTCCAACCTGCCGCAAAACCGTCTCGGCTATTTCGCGCGCGGCGGTTCTTGTCAGTTTCTTGACCCAGCGCAGCGCCAGAGTGATGTTTTGTTCAACCGTCAGATGCGGGAAGAGGTTGTAGCTTTGAAAGACGATGCCAACATCCTGTCGGAGCGCGCGCAGATTGATATTGGGATCACTGACACGATGATCGCAAACCCAGATATCCCCGCTGTTGACGGTTTCGAGCCGGTCGACACAGCGAAGCGCTGTGCTTTTGCCGGAACCGCTTCGTCCGATCAGAGCAACAACCTGTCCCTTCTCAATTTCGAGATTGATACCTCTCAGCACTGGCAGCGAGCCATAGCTTTTATGAACGTCAACAAACTTAACGACGGCTGACACTGTACATCCTCTCGAATTTCCGGCTGGCCGCTGAGAGCGGGAAGCAAATGCAAAAGTAGAAGAATGCGATCACGAGATAGGTCGTGAAGGGCTGGAACGTCGAAGCGTTGATTTCCTTGCCGATATAGGTCATCTCGGCCATGCCGATGATCGATGCGAGCGACGTGTTCTTGACGATCTGGACCATGAAGCCGGCTGTTGGCGGCGTTGCGATGCGAATAGCCTGGGGCATGATGACAAGGAACAGCCCCTGCAATCCAGTCAGGGCCAGACAATCGGATGCTTCCCACTGCGTGCGTGGCACTGATTGCAGACTGCCCCGCCAGATAGCGCCAAGGAAGGCGCTCGCGAAGATCGTCATCGCAACGCTGGCCGCAAAAAGTGACGAAACTTCAATGCCGAAGACCGGCAAACCGAAGTAAACGATGAACATCAGGATCAGAACCGGTGTGCCCTGCACCAGAACGGTATAACCATCGACCAGAGCAACCAAAGCCTTGTTCTTTGCTATTCCAGCCAGCGCCACGGCAAAGCCAAGCAGGCCGCCGAATATGAAGGCGATGATCGAAAGCAGAACTGTCCAGACCAAGCCTTGAAGCAGAACTTCGATGTGAATCCAGGAGAAATTCGTAAACATCCCGACCTCCTAAAGATTGGTGCCAAGACGGCGTTTGCGTGGAAACAACGCCAACCCCAGAAGCTTGAACAGTCCCCGCATCAATAGGGAAAGAACGAGATAAATCACCAGAATGACGAGATAGACTTCGAAAGAACGAAAGGTCGTCGACTGGATTCTGGACGCAGCTCCGGTCAGCTCTTCAGCCGATATCTGCGATGCAACACTTGTTGCCAGCATCAACAGCACATACTGACTGACGAGCGCGGGATAGACCTTCTCAAGTGCTGGCGGCAGCATAATCCCTGCAAGCATTTGCAGCCGGGACAGTCCCAGTGTGTCAGCAGCTTCCAGCTGGCCGGGGTGAATGGCCTGCAAGCCCGCGCGAATGATCTCGCTGGAGTAAGCGCCAACATTGATGGTCAGGCCGATTAGCGCCGAGGTCTGGGCGGAAAATTTGACGCCCATGGAAGACAGTCCGAAATAGACCAGAAACAGCTGCACGAGCAGAGGTGTATTGCGGATCGCCTCGACATAGATCGCCACGAGAATGCGCAGGAACTTGTATTTGCTGATGCTGGCAACCGCACAGATCGTGCCCAGCACGAAGCCCAGCGCCGTGACAATCAGGGACATTTGGATCGTCGCCAAAGTACCTTTGAGCAGCAGCGGCCAATACTGGCTGAGGAAGCTGAAACTGAACTCGTAACTCATAGAGACTTCACCAGTTCGGACGAAGAACCCTGCAAGGCACAAGTCAGTTTCTGATCCACGCCCTGCCACAGACAGGCAGATGCTGCGCCTGAAACACAGCCGCACGCGATCACGCAATCCAAGATTGCAGTGTACAATCCAGTCACAAATATTTCCTCCCAAGCTCGATGTGCTCCACCCTCACAAGGGTCTCCTCGAAGCGACATCTGCTCAATTTCAACCAAGCTAATTCCAACTTATGACATATGTCAAGATCGCGGGCGGATTTCTTTGCTATGGGGATGAAACTTACATTTCCACCCGAAACTTATTCCGCTTTTGGTCGAAAAATCGCCGTGTGCGCCATAGGCAGACGGTACAAAAGCAAACCAACCGGCAATAACCGGTTGGCTTACTTTGCTAACAACTCATTGAAATATTTTAGTAATAGCGTATCCGCCATCAATCACAACGGCTACGGACGAAAAAGAATATCGCCCGTTTTCCGTTCACTCCCATTTAGGCAAGTGCGGCACTTAAATCATGGGAGAGATCATTGATTTCCCGCAGGTCGAGCTCGGATTCCACATGTTCAAGGTGGTGTGCCATCAGATCGGCGGCCTTTGTGACGTCGCCATGCAGAATCGCTTCCACAATCTCCGCGTGTTCATCAGGCCCGCAGTTGAAGCGGTTGGTATTGCGGTAGACAGCCGTGATGAGAGAGGTGCGCGAAATGAGATCGCGCATCGTTGTGAACAGAAAATCAGAGCCCGTCAATTCGGCCAGCAGCAGATGAAAACCACCTGACAGCTTGATAATATCGGTCGTGACATTGTTCTTGTTGGCGACACGTTCTTTCGCAACATGTTCGCGCAAAATCTTGATCTTGTCCTTTGACGGAGAACGCCCAAGGCGCTCGACCACACAACGCTCAACAGTCCGGCGTACGAAGAACACATCCCGCGCTTCTTCCACGGTCGGCTTGCAAACAAAAGCGCCGCGATTGGGAATAATCGTGACAAGCCCTTCCCGTTCAAGCGCGGCAAGCGCCTGACGGATACGCGCACGGCTGACGTGAAAAATCGTCGCCATCTGCTCTTCTTTAAGCTGCACCCCCGGACGCAGACGGCGCTCGGCAATGGATAGCCATACTTTCTCAACAATCTGCTGCGTCGAGACACCTGTCTGATCAGTCATGGTCTTGCTCCCGTTCCGATTCAGGAAGCGTGATGCGACCGAAAAAGTCAACTATTGCAACCGCAAAGCGCCTACAAAATTGTCAACAATACATCGTGATGCTTCTAATTCAGGCACAAATTCCGCAGATGGCGTCCGTATTGCCCGTCTTCACACGCGGATAGTCATAGGTGTTCACCTTCGAAGTCGCGTAGCCCGCTCCGACCAAAGCTTCGGCAAGCTTCACCGCCGCCGCAACGCCGTCGATCACCGGAACGCCCGTTGCATCCCGCAACCGGTCGCACAAGGACGTCATGCCCGCGCAGCCGAGAATGATCGCCTCTGCCCGATCTTCGCGCTTGGCGAGTTCGATCTCGTTGATCAAAAGCCGTTCTGCTTCCGCAGGATCATCTTCCAAGCCGAGTACCGGCAAATTGATCGCACGCACTTTTCTGCAATGACGTTCTGCGCCGTAATCACTGACCAGATCTTCGATGATCGGAACCGACCGCGGCAAGGTCGTGATAATTGAAAAGCGCCGGCTGATCGTCATGGCCACCTGTACCGCCGCCTGACAAATACCCAGTACCGGACCCTTCGCGATCTCTCGCGCCGCATGCAGGCCGGGATCGTCAAAGCAGGCGATCACATAGGCGTCCACACCTTGCGCTTCACCTTTTCGGATTTCCGCAAGCATGCCCGGCACAGCCAGTGCTTCGTCGGTTCCGCCTTCAATGCTGACAGGCGTGTCGGCAGGATTTGAGGCTGAGACCGTGGTGCTGCTGTGTTTGACGAGCAGAGCACTATCAAGAGCTTGCGCTGTCATAGACGCTGTTGAGTTAGGATTGATCAGATGAATGTGCATGGTAAAAATTCTCGAAGAACCGTCGTTCTGGCCTAGTTTTCCGGCTTCACGAAATCGGCGATGGTCGGTGCCTTCAAAACGAACTGACGATCTGAAGTGATGTAATTGTCGGCGTGAAGCCGGGCAATCGGTTGATAGAATTCGGGATCGACGTAGTGGCCGTCGGCATCCAGACAATTGCGACGAACGTGCATATGCACCACCTCACCCAGGATAAGCGCGCGACGCGGATAATCGATCACACGTTCGACACGGCACTCGAAGGTGCAAGGTGCCTGCTCAGCAAAAGAGACATCGATTTTCTGGCAGGGTGTCGCTGACAGCCCGGCCATCTCAAGCTCATCGACTTCGCTGTCGAAACCCAATCCGCAGATCAGCATCTGTTCCGACAATGCCATGTCGACCATGCTGATTGCGAACTCGCCGGTGCGACGGATATTCGCCAGCGTGTCCTTCTCCTCACCGGAAAGACGTGGTTGAATGCCCAGAACGACAATGGCCGGGTCGTGCGAAAACACGTTGAAGAAACTCATCGGCGCGGCATTGCTATGGCCTGCTGGTGAACGGGTTGTCACAAGTGCTATCGGTCGTGGACCGATGAAATTCGTCAGGAGCCTGTAACGGCTTTGAGGGTCCAACTCTTCAAAATCGAATTCCATCACGTCCCCAGAACCTGATTTATTATCTACAATAATATTTCATATTGTCGACAATTTAACAACCCGCTTTAATCCCGACTGGAGCACTTATCCGCAGATCTCGGCACCTGCTTTAAACGTGCAACAGTAGCCCAATGCGGTGCCTGAACACCCTACCTATATCAGGCAGCTGCTGCGGCCTCTTCCACCAAATGACAGGCGACGCGTGTGCCATTCGACAAAGTCTGCATCTTCGGCGCTTCTTGCGCACAGCGCGCCACCGCAAACGGACACCGCGGATGGAATGTGCAACCCGAAGGCGGTTTCAGCGGGCTTGGAACTTCACCGCTTGCCGGTGTGCGGTTGCGATTGGGAGATTCAATGTTGGGGATCGTCTGCAACAAAAGCTGCGTATAGGGATGACGCGGCTGCGCGAAGAGTTCTTCCGTATTACCCTCTTCAACAATCCGCCCCAGATACATGACCGCGATACGATCGGACATGTGGCGAACGACGCTCATATCATGGCTGATGAAGAGGTAGGTCAGGCCCAGCTCATCCTGCAAGCGGCGCATAAGATTGAGCACCTGCGCCTGCACCGAAACGTCCAGCGCCGAAGTCGGCTCGTCGCAAACAAGAAACTCAGGCTCGCTCGCCAAGGCACGCGCAATTGAAATGCGCTGCCGTTGCCCACCGGAAAACTCATGCGGAAACTTTTCGCCGTCGGAGGGTGAAAGCCCGACAGTACGCAGAAGTTCCTCCACGCGCTCGGTGACTTCCGCCGCCGTCTTACGCAGTTTCAATTCCCGCAATGGTTCAGCGATGATGTTCTTGACGCGCCAACGAGGATTGAGCGAGGCATAAGGGTCCTGAAATATCATCTGCGCCGTCAATGGCGCACCACTTTTGCCGGGCGCAAACCGCATTTGGCCGCTTGTCGCACCATGCAATCCAGTGACCAGTCGCGCTACGGTTGACTTTCCGCATCCACTTTCACCAACGATGCTCAGACAACCACCTGCTGGCACCGTAAAGCTGATATCGTTGACAGCCTGGAGGTACTGACGCGGCTTGCGCTCTATCACTCTGTTGAGCCATGGAGCAGAGACATCAAATGTCTTGACCAGACGCTCGACGGTCAAAGCCGCAGTTTCTTTCGACGGGTTCGTCATAGGCTGCCTCCTGCGTTGAGCCAACAAGCGCTAGCGCCAAGATTGGGGTTTTGACTGACAAGGTTGAGTTCGGGACGCTCCTGAAGGCAACGTGGCACCGCCACCTTGCAACGCGGATTGAAAGCGCAACCCTTGGGAATAGCGTCAAGACGCGGCATTGAGCCATCGATCTGATTCAGCTTTTCCACGCGCGCACCAAGCGACGGGATCGAGGCCATCAAGCCCTGTGTATAGGGGTGACGCGGCTTATGCAGAACCTGTTCGACAGGCCCGATCTCAATCAGTCGCCCCGCATACATCACGGCAATGCGATCAGCGGCTTCGGCAATCACTCCCATATCGTGCGTAACGAGCATAACAGCGGTTTGCTTTTCCTTGCAGAGCTTCCGCAGGAGCGAAATGATCTGTGCCTGGATCGATACGTCCAGCGCCGTCGTCGGTTCATCGGCGATGACGAGCTTAGGGGAAGCGGCAAGTGCAAGTGCAATTACCACGCGCTGCCGCATACCGCCCGAGAACTGATGTGGATACTGGTTGACGCGGTCCTCCGGCGAAGGAATGCCAACATCGCGCAGCAACTGGATAGCCCGTTCACGCGCCTGAGCCTTGCCAAGACCAAGATGCCGCCGGATCGTTTCGACAAGCTGCGCGCCCACCGTGAACAGCGGATTGAGCGAGGTGAGCGGATCCTGAAAGATCGCGCCGATTTCACGTCCGCGAATTTTCTCCATGGCGCGGTCATCCAGTGTGTCTATCCGGCGCTTGCCAAGCCACACTTCACCGTCGGCGATATGCCCAGGCGCTTCCAGCAGGCCCTGAATGGCCAGACCGGTCATCGACTTGCCAGCACCGGATTCACCCACAACACCAAGGATTTCACCGGGCCGGATCGACAGGCTGACATCTGATAGAGCGGTAACCGTGCCATGACGCCCTGGAAAATCCACGCGCAGATTGCGCACTTCAATGATTGGTTCTTGCATGTCATGCATTGAAATCACCTTCTATCGGATAGCTGGAAGGGAAGATTTCCGCGACAGGAGGATGGTTCCAGCTGCGCTCGGGATATTTGGCGATAAGTCCGTCGAACTGGGCCTGTGCCTGACGACGAGCTTGTTCCATATCCAACCCCGCAAGCTTTCGATTAATCATGGAAGCGCGGCCATCGACAAAGACCGCGCGCGTGATCTTGCCCGAACCGCCAGTGACAATGGTCGTGATGGGGTCAACTGTCGCGGCCATGATGGTATCGTCGAGATCGAAGATCGCTATATCCGCTCTCGCACCCCGTGAGAGGTGACCGAGATCATCGCGTCCGAGTGCTTTTGCGCCACCAATGGTCGCCGCGTCAAAAAGATCCGCTGACCGCAAACGATCCGGCGCGCCATCGGCGATGCGGCCAGCGATAAGGCCCGTCAGCAAATTCATGAGCATATCTGGCGGCGTGGTATCTGTGCCCATGGCAATATTGATCCCCCGCTTGCGGCAAGCGGAGAAGGATTTGAGGATCGAACCGCTGCGTGCCGATACCAGCGGACAATGCACAATGGAAACGCCATTGGCCGCATAGAGCCCCAGATCTTCATCCGTTGCGTTCGTCGCGTGAGGTGCAATCATCCGGTCGCTGAGCAGACCATGTTTCGCAAGCCAGACCGGAGCAGTCGAGCCATGCAGCATCCGCACAGTATCGACTTCCATCGTGCCTTGAGCCATGTGAAGACGGAACTTGCAGCCAAGATCGCGCGCCGCTGCATCAGTGCGTTGCAACAATCCAAGTGTCGAAGTCTCGACCCGATCCGGGGCTAACATACCGCGCACCAGATCGCCGTGACGCCCATTCTGGCGCTCGATATAGGCAATGGCGTCTTTTAGCCCCTGAAAACCACGCTCTTCGTCGAAAACCGGAATAATCTTTCCCGGTTCTTCCAGAACCATACCGCCGGAACGGTAGGCAGGACTCAGGTAAACGCGTAGCCCCAGTTCACCAGCCGCCTCGGCAGCAGCATCGAACTCGGCAACTGTTTCGCCCCATTCTCGATAGAATAGAGAGGCGATAGGCGCTGCCGTGGTGATCCCGTTCAACAGGAGTTGGCCGAACGCAAAGCGCTTTTGAAAAGCCAGCTCGTCCTGACTGTACATCTCATAAGGGCCAGCCTCGATATAAGACCGTGGCCAGACGCGACCCTTGGCCCAACCAGGATGGTTGTCTATGCCAAGAATGGTAGTGTCGAGGTCCGACAAGGCATCAAGATCAATGAGACCCGGCGAGATTAGCGCATTGCCGAAATCGATGCGGCGCGCCAGTTCCCCGGTGAAGCCATGTCCAACAAAGACAATCTCGCCGTGTTCAAAAACGACTTCACCATTGCGTAAAAGCGTATGGCCGCCATCCTTGTGCCCAACCACCCAACTGGCGGTAATCAAAGTCCGTCCATCAGGACGCTGACCGAGGGTTAATGTGTCAATAGCATTGTTCATCACGGCATCTCCACCACAGCAACGCCGTTGCGTGCAGTGACGCGACCGTTCTTGACCACCAGAGGGCGCGGTGCGATATCCACCACGGCATGGGCCAATGTTTCACCCGTCAGAAGGGTAAAGTCGGCATTGCAGCCCACATCCAGACCATAGTTTTCAAGACGCATCACATCCGCGCCGCCTTGAGAGACGATGTACAGGAGATGTTCCAGATCATGGTCCGAGCGGACACCGTTTTTCATGCCAATGATCTTGGCACGGTCTAGCATATCCGGCTGGCCCCAAGGTCCCCAGGTGTCGCGAATGCCATCACAACCACCACCAATGCGCACGCCCGCTTCCTTCAGGCGCTTGATCGACGGCACCGTGGCCGATGGCGCGCCGGTCGTCAGAATTGCGACATCCAGAGCCGCGATCTGTTCGATCAACTGGCCGACGCGCAAATAATCATTCATGCCGAGCGCGAAAGCATGGCTGATCGCCACCTTCCCTTCCATACCGTTGGCGCGAATGCGCTCAAAGATGAGTTCCATCGTGAACGCGCCAAGATCGCCGGTCTCATGCAGATGAATATCAATCGGTACGCCGTGCTTGAGTGCGAGCGCGAACAGAATATCGAGCTGACCCTTTGGGTCGCGATCAATACCGCATGGATCAATACCACCCAGAACTTCACAACCCTGACGCAAGGCCTCATCGAGCAATTCTTCCGTACCAGGCATGACCACCAGACCCGACTGCGGGAATGCAACGATCTCGATATCGATGATGCCTTTCAGCTTCTCGCGTGTTGCCCAGACGCCTTCGACCAATGACAATCCATGAGTGGGGTCGATATCGACATGGCTGCGGATATGCGTTGCGCCATGGGCAGCAAGACCGATTGCATGACGCATTGACTGACGATGCGGATCAAGGCCGATTTCCAGCCGGTGCTCGCGTTCGAAGTCGATACGTTCGCGCAGGATCGCGGCACGATTATTGACATGCCAGGGCATGCCCCAGGTCGTCTTGTCGAGATGCGTATGCGCATCAATCAGGCCAGGCGCCATGATTGCATTGCCACCATCTTCGATGGCCATACCCGGCTCTGCCTCGAACCGTCCGAAACCCGCAATCTTCCCATCCTTGATCAAGACATCGCACGTATCGCCAGCCATAGGGCGCACATTGCGGAGCAAAAGATTGTTCATCGATATTACCTCAGTTTCGGATTGAGAGCATCGCGCAGCCAGTCGCCAAGCATATTGACGGCCACGACCAGCAGGCAGAGCTGAATGACAGGGAAGAGCACGATCCACCAGGAACCGGAAAACAGGAACTGGTTGCCGATACGGATCAGTGTCCCGAGAGAAGGCTGGCTCGGCGGCATGCCGATACCGAGGAAGGACAGCGTGGCTTCGGTAAGAATGGCCATGCCGAAGTTAAGCGTTGCCGCCACCATGATGGGCGTCAGCGTATTGGGCAGAATATGTCTCGCCATGATGCGGCGCGCCGGAACGCCGATCAGACGGGCGGCGGACACATAATCCTTGCCGGTTTCAACGATGGCCTGAGCGCGGACAGTACGGGCATATTGCACCCATGCGGAGAGCGCGATGGCCAGAATGAGAACCGCGGATGCTCCGACCTCGCGCAGGCTGACAGGCAACATCTGTCGCACGACGGTTGAAACCAGAATGGCGACCAGAATGGTCGGGATCGACAGCGTGATATCGCCGATGCGCATCAGTAGATTGTCGATAAAACCGCCGAAATAGCCTGAGACCAAACCGGCACTCATGCCGATGACCAAGGAAAGCACAACGGAAGCGATGCCGATAACGATGGAAATGCGCGTGCCATAAAGAATGGCTGACAGCATATCGCGCCCTTGCGTGTCGGTGCCCAGCAGGAAGGGCCATTCGCCGCCGTCTTCCCAGATAGGCGGCAGCTCTGCTTTCCACATATCGAGTGCAGCGCCATCATAGGGGTTTTGCGGTGCAATGAGGGGTGCAAACAATGCCGTCAGGATCAGGATTGCGAGCAGTGCTGCGCTGATCATTGCGGTCTTGCTGTGTGTGAACGACCACCACAAGTCGCTTTTACGAATCCGCTGTACAACCGACGGGCGGGAGATGGTAGTGGTTTGCGTGGTTGGGGTGCTCATCGGCTTTAACTCCACAATCGGTTCCATGGGCAACTCAACGCGCCGTGCGCAGGCGTGGATCGATCACCGCATAGGCAATGTCCACGAAAGTGTTGAGTACAACGAAGATGAAGGAAATGATGCAGAGATAGGCTGCCATGACCGGGATATCGAGGAAGGTAACGGCCTGAATGAACAACATGCCCATGCCCGGCCATTGAAACACGGTTTCGGTGATCAGCGCGAAGGCGATCAGCGAACCGACATTCATCGCTGTCATCGTCACAACCGGCATAAGGCAGTTGCGAAGCGCATGACGGAAATAGATACGCCAGCGCGGAATACCGCGGGCACGGGCGAATTTCACGTAGTCCGAACGCAGCACTTCCAACATTTCTGCGCGAACCAGACGCATGACAAGCGTGACTTGATAAAGCGAGAGCGCAATGGCCGGTAGCAAAATCGCGATACGACCGGAATGCGTCAACAATCCCGTGGACCACCAGCCAAGCTGTACGACATCACCCCGTCCGAATGCCGGGAACCAGCCAAGCGTGACCGAAAAGACCAGAATGAGCAGTATACCGACCACAAAACTTGGCAGCGAAACACCGACAATGGAGAGAAACTGTAATCCCTCCGTATACCATTTGCCACGTTTAATTGCTGTTAGTACGCCAAGAGGAAGGCCAAGCAACAACGAGATCAAGGTGGCCACCAGCACCAGTTCCAGTGTTGCCGGAAACCGCTCGGCGATAAGGCCAAGCACATCCTGACCATTGCGATAGGAAATGCCGAAATTGCCCTGAGCGGCGTTCACCACGAACCGGGTATATTGTGTCATCAGGCCATCGTTAAGCCCCAGACGCTCACGCAGATTATCGCGGTCGGCCTGTGTCATCTGTTCGTTGGCCATCATCTCGACGGGGTCGCCCGCCAGACGAAAAATCAAAAAGGCCAGCAAGGCAACAGCCAGCATGACCATGATGGCATTGCCCAGACGCTTGATGATAAAAACCAGCATGTGAATTCCTTGGGAACAGGACGCTCCGGAACGGCGTGCCCCGGAGCGTCTTAATGAGACTATTCGGCAAAATGCGTCAGCCAGTGACGCGGCTTGTTGTCTGGCAACTGGACGATATGATCAATCTTATTCGACATGACCCACGCCATCGGCTGTTGATGCAGCGGCAACATGACGATCTCGTCCTTGACCATTTGCAGGGCCTTTGTCTGCAACGCCAGCCGCTTGCTCGGTGCAGGCTGTGCCAGCATCCAACAATTGCTGGATGGTTCCATGACCATGAAGGCAATCGCATTGCTGTTGGTGGTCAAGGCGGCAGTTTGGTTGATTGCGCTTGGCTCCGGCACGTCAGGCGGCGTCCTCGCCCCGCTTCTTCTGCTTGGCGGTGCACTGGGTGGACTGATTGAGCAGTTCCTGTCTGGCGGCGCAGGCTTCTGGGCCATGATCGGCATGGCCGGTATATTAAGCGGCGCAATGCGCGCGCCACTGACGAGCACCATCTTCGCGGTCGAACTGACCGGTCATTTCGTCGCCCTGCCCGAGACCATTGCCGCGTCAGTGTCAGCCTATGCCGTCAGCGTCCTCATTCTCAACCGCTCCATTCTGACAGAGAAAATTGCGCGCCGCGGACGCCATATCTTGCAGTAATATTCGGTAGACCCGTTTGCATTTCTACAGGCTGCGCACGTCATGACGCCTGCGCCGGAATGTCTGTCGGGAAAACAGTCGATTGACGAGACGATTGCATTTTTTACGAAAGACGCACACCACAGAGCGTATCCTGTTCTGAGCGAGGACGGGCGCTTGCTCGGTCTTGTTTCCAGATCGGAAGTTCTGCAATGGCAGGTGTCGGGCGCTCCGGTGGCCGCATCGCTCGCCGAAACCCTCTCCGACGCCTCGCAACCCACAGCCTTTACCTCGACGCCGCTTGGCGAGGTCGCCGATCTGATGGTTATGAGAGGCATTCCGCGCATTCCCATTCTCGACCCGCAGTCACACAAAGTCGTCGGTCTGGTCTCGCGGCAGGATCTGCTCAAAGCACGCATTCAGCATAGCAATATCGAGATGGTTCGAACGCGCTGAGTATCGGTAACCCGGTGGACTATCTGTAAATTTCAGGCTTGTAGCGACTGCCCAAGCGATAGCGATCACCCGCATAGATCAGCTTGTTGACGGTCGCGACCGTCTCTCTGGTCCATGTGCGACGGTCGAGGTGGAGGCAGGCCGCGTTGACCTCGATTTGCAACAGGTCGGCAATCTGCGCATTCGCAGTCACTGCTGAGATCACCTGTTCGACTTCCGTCATCGGCGTGCTTTTCTGCAGATAATCATAGGTCGTCATGGTGCGGAAATCCTGCAGTTCATAATCCTGCACCAGTTGCGTGTTGACGAAGCGTTCTTCCAGTTGCACGGGCACATCGTTTTCGAAATGTACGATGATTGAATGCGCGACAGCTATCGGGCTTTGCAGTTCAAACGCATTCAGCAGCGCCGCATCCGGCTGCACGATATCGAGCGCAATCACCTGCGCGCGATGCGTCGCGCCTCGCGCTGCAATCTCATTGGCAATGTTCACCACTTCGATCAACGTCGTTTCGGGCTTTGGCGGTGAAACGAATGTACCAACACCTTGAATACGCTTCAAAATGCCTTGATCTGTCAGCTCGCGCAGCGCCCTGTTGACGGTCATGCGGGAGATGCCAAGCGCCTCTACAAGCTCATGCTCGGATGGCAGGCGGAAATTGCCGGGCCAGCGTCCGGACCGAATATTTTCGAGAACCTGGGCCTTCACCTTCTCGTAAAGGGGCCCTGCCGTTTCGGGCAATTCCATCGCCGAACGATGATCCGCATCCGATTTACCGGCAGAGCTCATGACGCGACTATGCTCCTATCCGTATGATCGTTTTCAGCCCTTCGGCCTGGCCCGCCAGCAAGCGGTCATAAGCCTCCGGCACTTCATCAAGTGAAATCTCGCGATCGATCAGTTTCACCAACGATGCCTCCAGTTCTGGCAGCAAAGCCGCTATTTCCTGAAGTTCGTCCTGATAGGCATGACAACCGATCAGACTGATTTCCCGCTCAACCAGAATATTTGGATCAAGCTCGATCTTGCCGTGCGAAATCCCGACGAGCGCCAGAGAACCACCACCGGACAGGACATCGATGATCGCGTTCAAAACGGCGATATTGCCCGTCGCATCAATGGCATAACGCAAGGTTTTACCTGAAAGCGCACGCTCCAGAGCAGGCTTGTCGAGTTCCACCTTGATTGCGCCGGTTACTCTCGAAACCAGTTCAACGCGCTGTTCATTACGATCACAGACCAACACCGGCCCGTAGTGCAAACGGGAAAGCAATAAAGCCACAAGCCCGCCAATCGGCCCACACCCCACAACCAGAACTGCCTCGCCGGGCGGCACACGCTGCTTGCGAATGGCATGCAACGCAACCGAAAGCGGCTCGCCCATCGCGGCGACAATCGGGTTGATGTCGGGAGCATATTGGACAAGCAACCGGGCAGGCAGCGCCGTCTCCTCGGCAAAACCGCCGTCACAAACCTCACCAATAAATCCGAGAGTGGAACAGACATTGTGTCGACCGCTCTGGCAAGCCGGACACTCGCCGCACCAATATCTGGAATCGGCAATGACCGTATCGCCCGGCTTGAACCCGATCACACCTGTGCCAATCTCGGTCACGACGCCAGCAAATTCGTGCCCCGCAACCGAAGGCGAACGGCTGATCCACTGGCCGGTCGAGAAATTGTGCAGGTCAGAACCGCAAATTCCCGCAGCGGAAACCTTCAGCCGGACCCAGCCCGGCTCAAGCGCCGTTGGCGGGTCGATATTTTCGACCCGCAGATCCCTGGCCGCATAAAGCCGGACCGCTTTCATTGCGCCCACCTTCCTTAAAGATAGTCTTTGCGGATTTCTGAAACGGCATTTTCGTGAGACGAGAAGCCTTCATAACGGGCGAGCGTGCGGGCGTGCTTGGCGAATTCCGGATAAGCGGAAGCCGTCACATAGCCGATGGAACAACGCTTGACGAAATCGGTCACAGAAAGCGGGCCATAGGTGCGCGCCCAGCGGCTGGTTGGCAGCACGGCATTCGGTCCGAGGCCGAAATTGCCGATGACCACCGGCGTATGCGGCCCCATGAGGATTTCCGCAGCCTCGGTAATGTGGCCAAGATGCGCAAACGGGTCGGTCGAAAGAAGCTCCAGATGTTCCGGCGCATAATCATTGATGAAGCGATAGCTTTCCTCAACCGACGAGGTCAGGACGATGCCACCATAATTGCCGGTCAGAACGGTCTTGGAAAAACCAACCCGCTGTTCCGTCATGCGTGCCCAATGATACGGCAGAGCGGCAAGTGCTTCCTCAACCACACGACGGCTATGCGTGACAAGCCAGGCGGAGGAATCCGGACCGTGTTCGGCTTCGATCAAAAGGTCGAGCGCGGCCAGACCGCCCTTGACGGTATCGTCTGCGAAAATCACTGCTTCGGAAGGACCTGCGGGGAGACCCGGATCGATGACACCACCAAGGAGGCGCTTGGCAGCGACAACCCACGGGCTACCCGGACCAACGATTTTGAGCGCGGGTTTCACCGTCTCCGTGCCGTAGGCAACGGCCGCAACGGCCTGTGCGCCGCCAACCTTATAGACGGTTTCGACACCCGCCAAACGTGCAGCGACGAGCGTGGCGGCATCCACCGAGCCATCCGGGGTCGGCGGGGTAACGATGGCCAGTTCCGGCACACCGGCAACCACAGCAGGCACGGCGGTCATCATGGTGACAGACGGAAATGCGCCCTTCCCGCGCGGGATGTAGAGCGCTACCGAACGGATGGGCGTAAAGCGGTCGCCAGCATAGGCGCCGGGACGCATTTCCTTCAGCCACATCGCTTCCGGCTTCTGCTCTTCATGGAAGTGACGTATATTGTCGATGCCGAATTGAATGGCTTCGATCACGTCTTTTTCGACCTTGTCGAAAGCCGCGTCAAATTCCGCCTCGGTTGCCTTGATATTGGCTGGATCAACTTCGGCCTTGTCCAGATCACGTGCAAACCGTACCAATGCGGCGTCGCCTTCCGTGCGAACGGCTTCGATGATCGGTTTCACTTTCTCGATAAAGCCTGAGAGATCGGTTTCCGAACGCTTCAAAAGCTCCGCGCGCTTGGCGTCGTCCAGCTTTGCCAGTTCGTGAAAGGTTACATCGGACATAGTCGGCTCCTTGCTCGCTGCGTTGGGGACGCAGCTGATCATTTCGATTTCAGGAAAATGTCGAGCCCGACCAGACGGTCGAGCAGGAAGATAGCAAACGCGGCGCAGGCGATGAAAACCACAGAAATCGCTGCGAGGTCAGGCGTGATGATGGATCGGATCGAATTGTAAATCTGCACCGGCAGGGTGACGATACGGGCGTCAACCAGAAGCAGGCTCACCAGAAATTCGTTGAGCGCCAGAATGAACATCAGCAACGATCCGCTGATTACACCCGGCACTACGACCGGGAGCGTCACAAAGAAAAATGTCGATATCGGCCCTGCGCCGCAATTTGCGGCGGCCAGTTCAAGGTCAGCATCGAGATTGGCCGCACTTGCCGTCACAGCCCAGATCATGAAAGGCAGATTGATGACGCAGGCTGCAATCCCGACTGGCCAAAGTTGACCCAGAATACCGGCATGCCCGAAGACCAGCATCAGGCCGATACCAGAACCGATCAGTGGGATCGTGAACGGCAACAGCAGATAGATCTGGATCGTCTTTTCAAAGCGCACCGCATATTTCGCCAGTGCGATACCGGCCAGCGTTCCGACAGGAATAGCGACGATGGTACAGATGAAGGACACGTAGAGGGAACGCAGGAATGCATCCCACAAATCGCTTGTCCCGACGATCTTCTGATACCATTTCAAGGAAAACCCTTCGGGCGGGAAGGTGATCATATTGCCCGACGTGAAGGACGCTCCAAGAACCACGATTGTTGGTGCAGAGAGAAGCACCAGCACCGCAATTACAAAGGTCCAGATAACGACAGACTTGGACAATGGAGCGGTCATTTGCGCGCCCTCCCCATGGCGAGCGTTCCCGCACCGAACAGGGTAAAGACGATCCCGACAAGAATGGAACCGACACCGACCAGAAGCAGCGCCAAAGTCGCGCCCAGCCCCTGATCGGATGTGCGGAAGAACTGGTCATAAATGGCGTTGGCGATAAAGTCCTGAGAGCCGCCACCAAGGATTGCCGGAATGGCAAAATCGGTCAGCGAAAGCGTCATCACCACCAGCCCCGCGCCAATCAGGCCGGGACGCGCCATGGGCAGAACAACATGCGCAAATGTCCGCATCCAGTTCGCACCAAGCGAACTTGCCGCCGCTTCCATTTCTTCTGGTATGGCGGTTAGTGCTGGAGCCAGCATCAGAACCGCGAATGGCAGCATATATTGCACCAGTCCGAACAGAACTGCCGGATAGTTATAAAGCAGGCGCAAGGGTGGGATACCGACGAGACCGAGCGCCTCGTTCACCATGCCCTGATTGCCCAGAATGATGAGCCAGCCATAAGCGCGGACCACCTGCCCGATGAAGAATGGCAGGAAAAGCGCTATCAGCAGGAATTTACGCAAGGCCGCCGAAGGCGTTCTGACCATCAGATAGGCATAGGGAAACGCCAGAATGAGCGTGAAAAGCGTAACGACGAGCGATCCGAGAAGGCTGCGCCAGGCAACTGTCGCAAAGAGGGATTCCGTCAGGGCGCGCTTGTAGTTGGCGAGCGTGTAATAGTCCGACATCAGGAAGGTTGACGTGTCGAGTGTACGCAGGCTGGTGTCTGCTATCTGGATCAGACCGAGCACCAGCAAGCCCACCAACACGATGGCCGGAAACAGCATCAGATAGGGCACAGCACGGTTAAACCGCGCGGGCCATAGAAAGGCTGCGATTGCTTCCAGCGCATCCATGATACGCCAAACCACCGGATAGGCAGAGCGTGCCGCTCGCATGTTTCAATTCCTGAATATTTGCCTTGAGATATCGGGCATAGGGATCGCCCTCATCGGGCGATCCTTGTTGTCTATCGAGCTGGATCAGCCCTGCATGATCGCTTTGAACTTGGAGAACCACTCGCTCTCGTTCTCAACCTGTACCTTGGCCGAGATGCGGATGAGATGCTTGAAATCCTCGTCCTTGGTCGGATAGGCCGGATCATTCACCAGATCGGCGGGCGGCGTCAGACCCGGCACCACGCCCGGCAGGCCGAGGCCGTCGAGCCAGACCTGCTGCGCATCCTTGGTGAGAGCGAAGTTGATATATTCCTTGGCCCAGTAGAGCTCGTTTTCCGGCAGACCCTTTGGAATCCACAAACCATCGGTGTCGAACTTTGCGCCTTCTTCAGGCACGGTCCAGTCGATCTTGACGCCGTTCTTCTGGGCTTCGCGCGCATTGGTGGAAATGGTGCAGGCGAGATCGATTTCACCCTTCTGGAACCAGGTGGTGAAATCCGGGTCTTCACCGAGAAGTGGCTGCTGCTGCTTCACCTTGGCGATGAAATCCCATGCTGCCTGCATATTGCCCGGAATGTCTTCCAGCTTGCCGCCACCGGCAACCTGTGCCGGGAAGTGGAAACCAATGCCGTCATTGTAAAGCGCGATGCGTCCCTTGAACTTCGGATCAAGCAGAGCATGCCACGACTTCGGCGGGCCATCCGGGAATGCTTCCGGGCGATAAGCCAGCACATAGACATAGCCATAGGTATTGACTATCGGATAGCCGTCGAGACCGACCGGCTTGGCAAGATCGGTGGTGTTCTTGAGATTGGACAGGTCCGACAGGTCTTCCGTCACGCCACGCAATGCCGATTTGGTGGCATTGGTCGTCGTATCCCAATTGACATGGATCGGTGGAATACGCTTCTGCGCCACCGCAGCCCAAAGCTTCGGCTGAATTTCATTGTCTTCCGTCAGATCGTGGCGGATTGAAATGCCGGTCTTAGCCGTAAATGGATCGGAAACGCCCGCCTTCAGCGCATCAACCCAGCTGCCGCCCCAGGCGCGTACGATGAGTTCTTTCGGCTTTGCAGGCTCTTCCGCGAAAGCGCGGGAAAGGCCAAGCGAGGTGGTTCCGGCAGCAGCGGCCATAGCGCCTGCGCTTTGCAGGAAGCGGCGGCGGTCGAGTATCAAAAAAGGCTTCTTCACAGCGCTCATAATGTTCTCTCCTCTAGGGTTTTGTCTGTAATCTGGTGTTCAGTTCATGCTGCAAAAACGATGAGATCGCGTGCATTCCAGCCGAGCGTGACGGTCGCGCCTTCTTCAAACTGGCTGTGTCCGACCGGATCGTGATCGAACACGCGCATCAAGGCATCGCCCAGCGCCGGTACGCGCACTTCATACACAATGCGCTCGCCTTCAAAGATTGCGTCGGTGACAACACCTTCAAGCGTGGTATCCAGCCCGGCAGCACCTTCAGCATTTGAACCGATACGGATTTGTTCGGCGCGAATGGCACAAGAAACACCATCGCCTGCGGCAACTGGCTTTTGACCGTCACCCAATATACCAACAAGCTTCGGCCCCGCATCCACCTGCACGATACTGCCGTCCACGGACGCAGCTTTCCCGGTGATGAAATTGGTAACCCCGATGAAATTCGCGACAAAAGCGTTGGACGGGTTGCGATAGGTTTCCGACGGCCTTGCCATCTGTTGTATTTCACCGCCATCCATAACGATGATTTCATCCGACACGACCAGTGCTTCACGCTGGTCATGGGTGACGTTAATCGTGGTGACACCCAGTTCGCGCTGGATGCGGCGAAATTCAAGCTGCATTTCTTCACGAAGCTTGCGGTCAAGCGCGGCCAGCGGTTCATCAAGCAGCAGAAGATCAGGCTCGAACACCAAGGCTCTGGCAATGGCGACGCGCTGTTGCTGGCCGCCGGAGAGCTCATGAACGCGTCTGTTGCCGAGCCCGCCCAAACGAACCAGATCGAGATAGCGCTCGACCCTTTCCGGGATAGTCCGGGCATCGAAACGGCGCATCTTGAGCGGAAAAGCCACATTTTCCGCTGCTGTCATGTGCGGAAACAAGGCAAGCTTCTGGAACACCATGCCGATCGAACGCTTATGCGACGGAACCGCACTGACAGCCTGGCCATTGATGAAAATTTCGCCGACACTTGGGCGTTGAAAACCAGCGATCAGCCGAAGCAGGGTTGTTTTGCCCGAACCGGATGGCCCGAGAATGGTCAGGAAACGTCCCTGATCGAGATCGAATGAAGCCGACCGAACGGCATGGAAGCCGTTATAGATCATGCTGACATTCTTGGCCGAGACGGCAGCCGGTCCGATCTTGGCATTGGGGCCAGTTCCGTTTCCGGTGGATTCCATTGATGTTTCCCGTTTCATTCAGAAGCGTTTGAAAACGCCGGTCGTAAGTGTCTCAAGTCAGTTTCGGGGAGCCGAAACGTTAGATCGATGCCAGATAGCCGCCGTCG
Source organism: Ochrobactrum teleogrylli (assembly GCF_037482325.1). Lineage (NCBI taxonomy): Bacteria > Pseudomonadati > Pseudomonadota > Alphaproteobacteria > Hyphomicrobiales > Brucellaceae > Ochrobactrum > Ochrobactrum teleogrylli. The sequence goes on along the minus strand of NZ_JBBHKQ010000002.1, from coordinate 169,662 downwards.
ATGGGGATAACCTGACCCGTTATATAAGCGGATGCGGTGCTCGCCAGAAACACCACCGCGCCTGCAACATCATCCATGCGACCGAACCGCCCCTGGGGGATTTTATCCAGCATGGACTTTTGCCATTCTTCATTTTCATAGAAAACGTCCGTCATCGACGTGCGGAAATAGCCGGGCGCGATACCATTGACGCGAATGCCATGCGGCGCCCATTCCGTTGCAAGCGCGTGCGTCATCCCCATGAGGCCAGACTTCGACGAGCCATAAGGTGCCGCTGTCGGTACGCCAACATAGGAGGTGAGCGAACAAAGATTGATGATTGCGCCGCCGCTTTTGGTATCCGTCATGTGACGCGCCGCGGCCTGAGCGCAAAAGAATGCGCCCTTCAGATTGGTCGAGACAATGCGGTCCCACAGCGCTTCGTCAACATCGAGCGAAGGCCGTATTTCTTCATAACCGGCATTATTGACGAGAATATCGAGACCGCCCAGTTTGGCGGCGGCTTGTGCAGTCACGTCTGCGCAGGCCTCAACGGCCCGCACATCAAGGGAAAGCGGCATGCAGGCGCGCCCAAGAGCGGCGATGCGAGAGGCCGTTTCGGTCAGATCGTCGGACTTGCGCGCTGTTATGGCAACGTCGGCCCCTGCCGATGCCAGAGCCTCGGCAATAGCCTGTCCCAGCCCCCGGCTCGCGCCAGTGACCAGCGCCTTACGCCCGCTAAGGTCGAAAAGCGATAAAACCTGCATCATGTTCCCCTATGGACCCTGCCTGAACAAAACATCGCCAGAACTTCTAACCATTCTGCGGGTAATGTTTAGCAATTTTTTATGGTCTCCCCGACATAAAGGCATCTTTTTCGGAACTTGTCTATACATATATATACAAAATAGGAGTTTAGTCTTAGAACGTTCTTTAGCAAGGCGCGCCGCATCCAAGAGCGCGCCATGAGAGGAGAACGTGAAATGACCGATGATCAAACAGCGCTCAACAGTCTGATTCGTCCAGAGATACGCGCCCTTAGCCCTTATAATGCCGGGCTGACCATCGCCGAAGTCGAACATCGCTATCATCCGGCCAAGATCGCAAAGCTCGGTTCAAACGAGAACCCTTTGGGTCCTTCTCCGAAAATAGAAGAACTCTTCGTCTCCGTGCACGACCTGCTGAGGCTTTATCCTGACCCGACCGGTCGCGCTCTGGCGCTCGAAATAGCGCAGGAATTTCAGTTGCCGGAGGATCAGGTTATCTTGGGCAACGGATCGGAAGACCTGATCGGGGTCATCTGCCGATCTGTGCTTCGCCCCGGCGATCGCGTCGTTACGCTTTATCCGTCCTTCCCTTTGCATGAAGACTATTCGACGCTTATGGGAGCTGTGGTCGAGCGGGTTGAGGTAAAACAATCGCTGGAGGTCGATGTCGATGCTCTGGTGGAGGCCGTTGCAAAAGGACCGCAGCTTGTCATGTTCGCAAATCCGCTCAATCCAGTCGGAAGCTGGCTTGATCCGGAAGCGCTACAGCGGGTTATAAAAGCGACATCTCCGAACACCTTGCTCGTGCTCGACGAAGCCTATGCCGAATATGCGGCGGGGGATGATTATCCATCAGCCATAGACCTGTTACACGGCACCGACCTTAACTGGATCGTGCTTCGAACATTCTCCAAAGCCTATGGGCTGGCAGGCGCACGTCTTGGCTTCGGCCTCACAAGCGACAGCACCTTGCGCGGTTATCTTGACCGCGCCCGCACGCCCTTCAACGCCAATGCGATTGCACAGGCGACTGGATTGATCGCCCGGCGTGACAGCGAACATCTTGCGGCAGGTGTAGCTCTTGCTTTGCGTGAGCGGGCCCGTGTGGCTGATTTCCTCGGCACGCGGCAAATCCGGTTCGCTCCGTCAAAAGGCAATTTCCTGTTCATAGACGTCAAGACGGATTCCGTTGCTTTTGCCGAGAAGCTTTTACGCGACGGCGTCATCGTCAAACCATGGAAACAACAGGGATACACGAATTTTATTCGCGTCAGCATCGGCAGCCCGGAAGAGAACGACCATTTCATGCGTTCGTTTGCGCAAACATACGATGGACAATGAACCGATATTTCTACTGAAAGCAAGACAGGCGACCTGATTACGTGTCGCCTGTTTTTTTAAGTGTTATGCCTTGCCGAGACGCTTGCGCAATTCCGCATTTTCCGCTCGAAGTTTTGCTGCCAATTCCTTGCGCAGCTTGAGGTTTTCCGCTTCCAGCGCCACAAGCGCTTTCAAATCGTCACCCGCAGAAGGTGTGATAGCCGCTCGGGCTGCGGACTTACCAGCAGCGTTCTTCCAGTTGTAATAGGTCTGCTCGCTGACGCCTTCATGCTGCAATACAGCTTTCAGCGTAGCTTTGCCGTTCTCGGTGGCCTTCGCAACTAATGCAAGAATGGCAGCCCGTTCCGCTGGCGCGTATCTCTTACGAACAGCCGGAGCGGTAACAGCAGCCTCCTTTGCAACTGGTTTCACGACAGCCGCTTTCGGCTCAGCCTTCTTGCGCGGCGCACGGGTGGTGGGCTTGGCGCGCACCAGCTTCGCTTTCTTCACGAAATATGGTTCGAGATTGGCGCGAACGCGATCCAGCACCGTCTCGCCTGTCAGATCGGGCACAAAAGTCTTGCCGGTGATCTGTTCGTAGGCCTGGATATAGACCTTCGAGGTCTGCTCGATGAGTTCAAGCGGAATTTCCGGGATCGGGTCGTTATAAGGATCACAACGCTCGGTGACCCAGGCGCGCACGAAATCCTTATCGAAGCTCGCCGGGCGGGTTCCCGCAGCGAAACTCTCTTCATAGCTGTCAGCAATCCAATAGCGGCTTGAATCCGGCGTATGAATTTCATCCGCGAGAATGATGCGGCCGCTGGCGTCTGTTCCAAACTCATATTTGGTATCGACAAGGATCAATCCATGTTCCGCCGCGCGCGCCTGTCCACGCTCGAAAAGCGCCAGCGCATAACGGGACACGGTTTCCCATTGTTCTGCGGTCAGCAAACCTTGTTCAAGAATTTCGTCCCCCGAAAGCGGTTCATCATGTCCGCCGTCGAAAGCCTTGCTTGTCGGCGTGATGATCGGATGCGGCAACTTTTCATTGTCCTTCAGACCATCTGGCAGTGTGACGCCATACATCTGGCGCTCGCCTTTGCGGTACTTCGTCAGGATCGACGTGCTGGTCGTACCTGCCAGATAGCCGCGCACAACGACTTCAACCGGCAGAATGTTCAACCGTGTGCCAATGACGACATTCGGGTCTGGATAAGCCAGAACGTGGTTCGGGCAGATATCAGCCGTTTCCTCGAACCAATAGGACGCGGTCTGTGTCAAAACCTGACCTTTGAAAGGGATCGATGTCAGGATGACGTCGAAGGCGCTCAGCCGGTCGGTAGAGATGATAATACGGCTGCCGTCCGGCAGATCGTAATTCTCACGAACCTTGCCGTTGTAGCGGTTCGGCAGTTCAGGGATATCGGCGCTGGGGAGAATGCGCAAAGTGCTCATTGGCAGAGGCTTCCGCTGTTGGTTCCGTCTGCCCTTTCGCTTAAACGTGCAGGTGGTTGCCCGTCAAGGATGAAGTCACCCCTATATATCCAACTCAGCACTTTGCGTTTGGATGCGCTTGATCGCCCTGAATGCGCTCGCCCCAGTCCCGCATGCTGATCAAAATGGGCGCAAGAGAATGACCAAGGCCCGTTGTCAAGATCGGGCAGTAAAGCCGCAGCCATTTAAGCCGGAATGGTCAGAGGTAATATTCACCATCACCCCTATGCGGGATATGCCGCATAGGGGTGATGTCTATTCTCGCCTATTTCGCCGCCGCCTTGGCTCCAGCCTGCATATCCGAGAGATTGGCAACGATCCCCGCCGCCTCAATCTGCAGAACGTCCTTGGCGCTCTTGCGGGTTTTCTCAATGGCGATATCTGCGCTCAGGCTTCGCTCGTTGGACTGAAGACCGTCATCCGGACTGTTGTTGAAGCCATCATCGGATTTTTTGCGGGCTTTCAGACGGTTTTCTTCCGCCGTCATTTCGTTGCGGCGTTCCGTTTCATTGAGAGAAAGCTCCGCCTTTTCGCGCTGTGCTTTCAACACCGCAATGTCATCCACAAACTGCTGGAACTCAGGATTATCCTTTACCCGGGCGTCGTGAAGGTTTTGCAGCTGGGGCAAGAGTGGCGTGATATCGCCGGAACGCTTATATTTTGTCGGTTTGACTTCGCTCCAAGGCAACGCGTTGTCGAAGCTCGACTCGCCAACAGTCTTCAGATCAAAGAGCCCAGGCAGGCTGATATCCGGCGTTACGCCACGCAGCTGCGTCGTGCCTCCGTTAACGCGGAAGAACTGGGCGATAGTCAGCTTAAGCTCACCGAATTTTGGCTCTGGATTGTGCGCCACCTCGTCAAGATTGACCACGGTCTGCACCGTGCCCTTGCCGAAACTCGGTTCTCCGATAATCACGCCCCGACCATAATCCTGTATCGCCGCCGCAAAAATCTCGGACGCCGACGCCGACCCACGATTGATCAGCACGCCAAGTGGTCCCTGCCAGGCAGGCGTCGACCGATCATCACTTTCAACCTTGACCTTGCCATTGGCATTACGCTGCTGGACGACCGGACCTTTTCCAACGAAAAGACCGGTCAGATCAATTGCTTCCGACAACGAGCCGCCGCCATTGTTACGGAGATCGAACAGGATGCCATCGACATTGTCCTGCTTCAGTTCGGTAATGAGCTTGGCGACATCGCGGCTGGCGCTGCGATAATCCTTGTCGCCTTTTCTGCGCGCTTCGATATCTTCGTAGAAGGCAGGCAAGGTGATAACGCCGATCTTGCGCGTGGCATTGCCATCCTTGACCTCAAGCACCGATTTCTGCGCAGCCTGTTTTTCCAGGCTGATCTTGTCGCGAACCAGACTGATGATCTGGTGCTTCGCGTCCGGTCCTGCATTGGCAGGCAGAATATCCAGGCGCACCACCGAGCCTTTGGCGCCACGGATCAGCTGTACAACTTCATCAAGACGCTGGCCAACCACTTCCTTCATCGGTCCGGTCTCGTCTTGACCGACACCCGTAATGCGATCACCGACTGCGATTTTACCCGACACCTGAGCCGGGCCACCGGCCACAAGCTCGCGGATCGTGATGTAGTCGTCCCGTTCCTGCAAAACCGCGCCGATACCGACGAGAGAAAGCTTCATCGATATATCGAACTCAGCAGAAGCACTGGCGCCGAAATAATCCGTATGGGGGTCAACCGAGGTTGTATAGGCGGCCATGAACATCTGAAAAACATCGTCGCTTTTGTATTTGTAAATACGTTCAAGCGAATTCTGATAGCGCTTTTCCAGCGTTTCGCGGATCGAGGCATCATCCTTGCCAGCCAGCTTCAGGCGCAGCCAGTCATTCTTGACGCGTTTGCGCCAAAGGTCCCTGCTTTCCTCATCCGTTGCGGGCCAAGGTGCCTTGTCCCGCATCAGCGGATAGCTTTCCTGCTCATTGAAATCGAACTTCGTGTTCAACAGGCTGCGCGCATAGGCCATGCGGTCGGTAATGCGCTTTTCATAAACATTGAATATGGAAAACGGGATGCTCAGATTTTCCTGTTTGATCGCGTCGTCAATCTTGGTTTTGTCCGCCATAAACCCGTCAATGTCGGATTTAAGGAAGATCAGCCGGTCCGGGTCCAACGATTTGATAAACCGGTCCATAATTTTGGCCGACAGAGCATCGTTGAGTGGCACTGGCTTATAATGAAAACGCGACAAAAATTCAGAGGTCAGGCGCGCGGCCTGAACCTGCTGCGGCAGCGGCTTGAGGTCCGGCGGTGTACCAGCCTCGAAAGCAAGTGCAGGTGAAACGGTTGCCAGAAGGAGGCAAAGAGAAGCAAATTTTAGGCGTTTCAAGTGTTGCCCCGTTGTTCAGCGCGAAATGTACGTACCGATCTATGTGGAGCAATTATGGTTTTTTGGCAACCGCGCTTCCCTCAATGGCGGGGTGCGGCCAAGGTCTTTCACGCCAATCAGTAACGAATGTACATATTTCTGTGAGGCAAATCCCCGTCCGGCGACTATGCTTTCGCTACGCGCATTTGGGGAAGCCCCGGTAAAGCAGGTCAAATTGGGTTCAACACTTATCTTGATACGTACGGCTCACTGTCCGACCGCCTGATCATCGACGGCGGCGAGGCATCTGGTTCCACTCGGTTGGAGGTGACGAATGCGGGCAGGCAAGGCGCCATCACCACTGGAAGTGGTAATCTTATTGTCGATACAGCCAATGACGGAACGAAGGGAGACCGGCGCGATCCATCTCGCGGGTCCAGCCGTGGCTGGCCCTTACGAATACTCGCTTTATCGCGGCAGTATTGACGCTTCCGCTCAAGAGAACTGGTATCTCCGATCCGAGCTTACGCGCGTACCCCCCACACCACCAACTCCTCCCCACCAACACCGCCTGTTTCACCCATCCAACCAATCCCGAACCCAACACCTGATTACGGACCAGAAGTGTTCCTTTATGCTCCAATACTTTCGATGGGAGCCATTTATGGCAGGCAGTTGATCGGCTCATTCCCTGAGCGTGTCGGCGAAGAAGAGTAACTCAAAGACCGCAAACCTGGTACCACATGACAACCAGCTCAAACCGGGCGACGGAATTTGGCTTCCCTGATCAAGATGTCAAAGGCTTCGGTATGGCAATCCCAGCTACAGCACGACCTTTGATGCCGACAATTATGCCTGGAATGGAAAGCTCGGCGTGCGCGTGAACTGGTAGGCGACAGTGTTGGCCATAGCTGAACCGGCTTAGCTGTGCAGCATTTCCGATGGAGCAGGCGCCCCAAGCTGGGCACCTTTCCATATTGCAGACGCACCGGGATCGGAGAACAGCAGGCGCAAATGCCCGATGAGCTGCCCGGCGCGCGGGTCCGCCACGCGATAGACGACCGCGCGCGCTTCGCGCCTCCCTTCGATAATACCAGCCTCGCGCAACTCCCCAAGCTGCTGTGACAGGGTCGGCTGGTGAACATCCAGCACGTCTTCCAATTCGCTTACCGAGCGCTCGCCTTCCAGCAAGACGCACAGGATCGAAAGCCGCACGGGATTGGATATGGCTTTCAGAAAATCAGACGCTGCGCCGACCGCCCGACATTTCACCTTGGGCACATGGGCTTTTGGAGTGGCTTTCTCGTTCATGATCGTCGCGCCCTGCCATTCAATCTCAAAAATAGAGCAAACACGGAATGGTTTTCCAAGTTCCGCCGAAGGTTTAATCAAGCCTTCCTTCGGTGCCTGCCTGAATCCCATTATATAAATTTATATAACGAATTTGCAACCGGACCCCGTTTTCATGGCATTCAAGATCGGCTTTCATCCCAATAATCTGCATCTGACGCTCGCGTCTCGCTGGCCGGGGGCTTTCGCCGATTTCAAGCCGGAATTCGTGCCTTATCCGGAAGGCCGCGACACCGCCCAGCAGCTTATTGCCGGCAATATCGACATTGGTGGCACGGGGTCCACGCCGCCCATTCTTGCAGCGGAGAGCGGACTGCCGGTGACCTATGCCGCAGCATCTGCACCACGGCCTGCAAATGGGGCCATACTGGTTGCCAAGGATACTGATATCCAGACCGTCGCCGACCTGAAAGGGCGCGATATTGCGCTCGTCGATGGCTCGTTTCACACGTATTTTCTGGCAAAAAGTCTGGAGCAAGTCGGGCTTCGTCTTGATGACGTGAAACGCCATGATCTTCTGGCGAGCCCTTCGCGTGAACTTCTCCGCACAGGCAAAGTGGCGGCGTGGATTGCCATGGCGCCACATCTCGAACAGGCGCTCGCCAGTGGCGAATTCTATGTCTTGCTGCATTGCGGCACCACAATTCCCAATCGGTCGGTGTTCTGGACGATCGGACAGCGCAATCTGCCGGACGATGTGATCGATGCGTTTGCGGTGGAACTCGCCCGGATCGGTCGTGAGATTATCGCGCATCCTGAACAGGCCGCAGCCCTTCTCGCCAAGGACGCCGACGACAATGAGCGGCGCGCCTGGACGCGGGTGATCCAGGAACGCAACTGGCACATCGTGCCAGCTGACGACACGCTTTTGCGCGAACAGCAGGCGGAGGCAGACATACTGCTTCGCCATGCTGCGATCAGCCGCAGACTAGAAATTATAGCAGAGCATAACGAGGCAGAAACAGCATGAATGTCCTTTGGTACATGTGCGCGCCAGACGGCGCTTATCCCTGGAAACCCGAGGGCTCACGCGTCGTCGATTACGGCTACTACAAGCAGCTTGCACAGGCCTATGACCATCTGGGTTATACCGGCGCGCTTTTTGCCACCGGCGCTCATGATGTGTGGCCGCTGGCTGGAGCCCTTCTGCCCTTTACGGAGCGCATGAAGTTTCTGCTGGCCTTCCATCCGGGTCTGGTAGCGCCAACGCTGCTTGCCAAGATGGCAGCGACATTTCAGGAGTTTTCCAATGGCAGGCTGATGCTGAATGTCGTTTCCGGCGATGCCAAGATGCTTGGCGCTTATGGCATGATGTTGCCGCATGACGAACGCTATCTGATGGCCGACGAGTATCTGACGCTGTGGCATCGTCTTATGGCAGGTGAAAGCGTCACCCATAACGGCAAATATTTCCAGACCGAAGGCGCAAAACTGGCCCTTCCTGCCGGTTCGTCGATTGCCCCACCGCCACTATGGTTTGGCGGATCTTCGGACAGCGCAATCGAAGTCGCGGCAAAGCATGTCGATACCTATCTTTCGTGGGGAGAAACGCCCGAACAGATGGGCGATAAGGTCAAGCAAGTCAAAGCGCGCGCCGCAGCGCATGGGCGCGAACTGAAATACGGTATCCGTCTTTATGTAATCGTGCGCTCGACTGACGCAAAGGCGTGGGAAGCAGCAGCCGACCTTTACGACCAGATGGATGAAGCGGCCATGGCGGGCAACAAGCGCTTCGTTTCCAACACGGACTCTGTCGGCCAGCAGCGCATGACGGCAATGCATGGCGGCGTGAAACCCGACAATCTGCGCGACCTTGAAATCTCACCCAATCTCTGGGCGGGTATCGGTCTCGTCCGCCCCGGCCCCGGCACCGCAATCGTCGGCTCGCCCGACACGGTTATTCGCACACTTGAAGCTTATCAGGCCGTGGGCGTCGATACGTTTATCCTGTCGGGCATGCCGCTGCTGGAGGAAGCCTATCGTTTCGGCGAAATGGTATTGCCGCGCCTTCCTGTCGAGCGGCCCGTCGCTGAGCGCAAGCAGTTTACGTGGTCAACCCTGTTCGACCGGGATCTGACCGGAAAGGCCAGCAATGGCTGATACGAGCGCTCTGGAGAAAACGGCGACCGTCGGTTCTCCTTCGGTCGGCAATGCCAAAGCAAGTCCGCGCTTCCCGCAATGGATGCGCAGGCTTATATCGCCCATCGCCATCCTGATCTTGTGGCAACTGGCGAGCATGACGGGGCTTTTATCGGCCCGCACGCTGGCGTCGCCTGTAGACATCGCGGCAACCGGCCTGCGGCTGCTGGCTTCGGGTGAACTTGCGACAGGTTTGGCCGTGTCGTTCCTCCGCGTCATTGCAGGCTTCTCCATCGCGCTTGTCGTAGGCGTCGCACTGGCACTTTGCGCCGGGCTTTCCAAGCTCGGTGAAACCATCATCGATCCGCCGGTACAGATGCTGAAGGCAATGCCTTTTCTGGGGCTTCTTCCGCTCTTCATCCTTTGGTACGGTATAGGTGAAGCACCAAAGATCGGCATGGTTGCCTTTGGCTCCGTCTTCCCGATCTATCTGACACTGCATGGCGGCATTCGCGGCGTTGATCGCAAGCTGATCGAAGCCGGACGCACCCTCAATCTCAGCACGCTCGAAATCATTCGGCATGTCGTGATCCCCGGCGCTCTGCCTTCGTTGCTCGTCGGCGTACGCTATGGATTGAGCATCGCATGGCTTAGCCTCGTGGTGGCAGAACAGATCAATGCCTCCAGTGGCATAGGTTATATCATCACTTATGCACGCGATTTCCTGCAAACCGACGTCATCGTGGTCTGCCTGCTCGTCTACGCGCTCATGGGGCTGCTCACTGACGGGCTGGTTCGCGCAATCGAGGCCTATGCCCTGCGCTGGCGCCCTGCGGTGATATCATGAGCGACATCGTAAAAATTCGTGGCTTGTCGCGGTCCTTCGGCGGACCGGCAATTCTTGATGGTATCGACCTGAGCATCGCGCCAGGGGAATTCGTAGCCCTGCTTGGCAGAAGCGGCTCAGGAAAATCCACGCTTTTGCGCGTGCTTGCGGGGCTCGACGAAGCTCCCGCAAGCGTGCTGGAAATTCCCCAACGCCGTGCCGTCGTGTTTCAGGAGCCTCGGCTGATGCCGTGGAAAAGTGTGATCGACAATGTTGCGCTCGGTGTGCCGAACGCCTGCAACAGCGGCAAGGCCGCGCAAGCGCTGGCCGATGTCGGTCTGTCGCACAGGATCAATGCATGGCCTCTGACATTATCTGGTGGTGAAGCACAGCGGGCGGCCTTGGCGCGGGCGCTGGTGCGAAAACCGCAACTGCTTTTGCTGGACGAGCCATTTGCAGCACTTGATGCGCTGACGCGTCTTCGCATGCACGACCTGGTGTTCAACCTCTGGCGCAAGCACAAGCCAGCAACCTTGCTGGTGACGCATGATGTCTGGGAGGCTGTCGCTTTGGCCGACCGCATTCTCGTTCTGGATCAGGGACGTTTCAGTCACGATCTGCGTGTCGATATCGATCACCCTCGACAGAGAACAGATAAACGCGCTGCTGCTATCGAAACCGAATTGCTGGAAGCGCTGGGCGTCCGGCATTCCGTCCTGCACCCTTAAAAGCGGAGATATTCAATGAAAAGACTTCAAATTCTGGCCGCCCTTACCGGTGCGGCAATGACACTTGCGAGCACAGCGGCGTTCGCCGCCGATCAGGTTGTGCGCATTGGCTGGCTTCGCGGCCCTAACGACATAACACTGGCCAAATCACGCGGCACACTGGAACAAGCCCTCGCGGAAAAAGGTATCAAGGTGGAATGGGCTGGCCCATTTCCGGCTGCGGCCCCAGCCTTTGAAGCACTGAACGCGGGCAGCATCGATATTACAGCAGGCAGTTCGACATCGGCCATTGCTGCGCTGGCGGCAAATATTCCGCTGACGATCTTTGGCTATCAGAAAATGTCGCCGGGATCGGAAGGAATTGTTGCCAAGAAAGATGCTGGCATCACGTCGATCAAGGATTTGGCAGGCAAGAAGGTTGCTGTCAACCGCGGCGGTACGGGCGAATATCTGCTGATGCAAGGGCTGGAGACAAACGGTATCGATCCGAAAAGCGTCGAGCGCGTCTATCTTAGCCCAAGCGACAGCGGCCCCAGCTTTGTGCAAGGCCATGTCGACGCCTGGGCGACATGGGATCCTTTCGTGGCAATCGCCGAAAAATCCTATGGCGGTCAGGTAATTGCGGATGGCGCTGCCATTGGTTCCGACAATGCGGTCGTTCTGATTTCAAGCCGAGAATTTGCCGAAAAGAAAGCCGACGAGCTTCAGGCGATTTTCGATGTTCTGAAGAAAGACAATGCCTGGGCCGTGGCGAACAAGGCGGACGCTGGCGCCATCTGGGCCAAAGAAATGAATATACCCGCTGAACTGGGGCAAGTGATCGGTGAGAACAATGCCGTTCCGACGACCGCCGTTACCGCAGCAGATGTCGAGCAGATTGGGAAAATTGCCGATTGGTATGCCAAGAGCGGTATCATTCCCCAAAAGCCCGATATCAAGGCAGCCGTTGTCGAACTGAAATAGTCAACACCATTCCGCCTGCATCGGTTTTTCAAAACGGATGCAGGCGATGCTTTGGTTTTGCCAAATGATGCGCTTGACGGTAGAAGCTCTTCAAAGCCAGCCGGAGCATCCCTTGAAAACCATCGCAGTTGATTTTGAAACGGCCAATGAACAGCGCGGAAGCGCCTGTTCAGTTGGATTGGCATGGATTGAGGATGGCCGCGTTGTGCGCGTTGAAGAGCGCCTTATCCGACCGAAGGATATGCGGTTTTCCTCATTCAACATCGCCATTCATGGCATTCGCCCCGAGCATGTCGAAGATGCCGGAGAGTTTCCCGAAGTCATGGATGAGTTCGCAGATGAATTCGCGGGCGCGACGATGATCGCCCACAATGCTGCTTTCGATTTCAGCGTCTGGCGCGCATGCCTCGACCAATATCGGCAAAGCTACCCGGAGTTTCAGTATCTGTGTTCGGTAAAAATGGCGCAGAAGGTCTGGCCGGACCTCGGCTCCCACAAGTTAAATGTTTTGGCTTCGCATCTCGGTCTCACCTTCGCACACCATAATGCGGCGGAAGACGCGGCCATCTGCGCCGAAGCCACAATCTCCATTGCACGTTCGCTCGGTGCACAAGCCTTGCACGAGGTTCCGGCCATGATCGGCATGAAGCCTGGTCGCTTGTTCGCCGGTGGCTACGAGCCCTGCACTTGCCGAAAACGCTGAGTGCGCGCTACTTTAACGGCTTTTGTTAAAGTAGCGCCCGAAGCATCACTGGATGAGGCGACCGCCGTCTATGACGAGATCGGCTCCATGGATCATGCGTGCATCGCTTGAGCCAAGAAACGCAATCGCCGCCGCTACGTCGCACGGTTCGACGATGCGGCCGGACGGATTCATTTTCGAGAAGGCTTCACGCGCCGCATCTTCCGTCCCGAACTGGCTCGCTGCCTTAGCGGCTACAAGCGGCGTCCAGACATAGCCCGGATGCACGACATTGATGCGCACATCATGACCATTGCGCGCAGCCGAAAGTGCTGCATGTTTCGTAAGCGAGCGAACCGCCCCTTTCGACACGCCGTAAGTGCCGTTATCGGCAGAGCCGGTATAGGCGGCCAGTGAACCGAGATTGACGATTGCCGCCCCTGCGCCCTGTTTCATTGCTTTCAAAGCGGCCTGTGTTCCGAGCAGAACGCCGTCCAGATTGACCTTCAGCACGCGATGAAACTCATCGAGCGGAATATCGGTGATGGGCTGTGGTACGGGCGTTATCACGCCTGCATTGTTGACCAGCAGGTGCAAAGCACCGCTTTCAGCGAGGATCGTATTGATCGCCTCGTCCCAGCTTTCCGCCGAACTGACGTCAAGCGTAAGTACCTTCGGAAGTGTCACACCCTGATAGGCTTCCGTAATCCGCCCCGCGTCATCGGCAGTCAGATCGGCCAGATAAACAATTGCGCCCTCTTCGGTCAGTCGCCGACCGATGGCCAATCCCATGGCGCCAAGTCCACCGGTTACCAAAGCCACCCTGCCATGGTAGCGCGCGAGTTCAGTCGTCTTTGACACTTGCTTCATCCTTGAGCATGAGAAATCTTTCACGGGGCGCGTGTTGTCCCCCATGTTCGCCCGCCATAACTGGCAAGTCGGTTAGGTTACGATGCGTGGCCCAGATAGATTTCCCGGATGACCGGACTGGAGGCTATTTCCTCGGCGCTGCCTGTATGCACCACGCGTCCGGTATCTATCACGCTTGCAGTATCGGCATGGCGCAGCGCCTTTTCCACCAACTGCTCCACCAGAATGATCGCTGCTCCCTCTTTGGCGAGCTGCGCGGCAACGTCGAGGATGCGATCCACTACGATAGGGGCAAGTCCGCCTGAAGGCTCATCAAGGACGAGCAGACGCGGCTCGGCAAGAATGCCCTGACCAACCGCCAGAATCTGCTGCTGACCACCAGAAAGTGAAGACGCAGGATCGTTCTTCTTGGACGCCAGTTCAGGAAAAAAATGGTAGATGCGCTCGTAATCTGGCTTTTTACCACGTTTTTTGCCAGGATAAGCCGCTACCTCAAGATTGTCCTGCACTGTCAGTGAAGAAAAAATGCGGTGGCCTTCCAACACCTGAATCAGTCCAAGCTCGACGATCTTTTCGGGGCTGGCACTGGTAATATCCTCGCCGCCAAAACGGACCCGACCGCTGCGCTTGCCGATCAAACCGGAAACCGCGTGAAGCATGGTACTTTTTCCGGCACCATTGCGACCGAGAATGGCGTGGAACTCACCGGCATGGACGTTGAGCGACGCGCCGATGACCACGGGCGCCTTGCCATAAGCCACGCTCAGATCTGTGATTTCGAGCAACGGCGTGCCGTTATGCATCATTGCCATGCTCTCAACTCCCCAAATAAACGCGGACGACTTCCGCATCGTTACGCACTTGATCAGGCGCACCTTCCGCCAGAACCGCGCCAAGATTGAGCACGGTAACGTGATGGCTCAAACGGAAGACAAAATCCGTGTGATGTTCGACAAGGAGCACGCCAATGCCCGCCTCCGCCACCGACTGGATAATCTGTCCGAGATATTCGATCTCACGACCCGTCAGCCCCCCCGCGGGCTCGTCGAGAAGCAATAGTTTTGGTCTGATCATCAAAGCACGGATGATTTCAAGGAAACGCCGCTCGGCATGTTCAAGATGTTCGCAACGCCGCCCGGCGAGATGTCCGAGACCCGACGCATCAAGCAGCGCCTGCGCGCGCTCGCGCATTTTGCGCTCTTCGCGCCTTGAGCGCGGCATATGCAGCGCGGTTTCAACGAAACCGGCCTGAACTGCGCCCCATCCACCGAGCATGACATTGTCGAGCACGCTTAAAGAGGGCAACAGCCGCGGTTTTTGAAAGGTTCGCGCGATACCGGCGAGTGCGCGGGCGCGCACGTCAAGACGGCTGATATCCTGGCCGCCAAGCACCACCCCCCCCTCATCGATCATGTAATAACCGCTGATGAGGTTGAGCATCGTGGTCTTGCCGGAACCATTTGGACCGATCAACCCGTGAATCTGGCCAGCCTGAATGGAAAGCGACACAGCGTTGACGGCTTTCAGCCCACCGAAGCTTTTGGAAACATTGCGCGCTTGCAGCATGTCCGGGCCTAGAACGCCGGTGCTCTTTCTTACTGCAGGATCTATCATGTTCATATCAGGCTTTCTCCTGCAAAAGGGCCGTCAATGCGGGCATGTTGGGCTCTTGCGCGCCGCGCTGATCATCTGATGCGCTCTTTCCGACGATGTTGCCAAGATGGTCTTTGGCCCAGACACCGAGTCCTTGCGGTATTGCGAGAACCACCGCGAGCAAAATGCCGCCATAGAAGAACGCCGTATAGCGCTGCATTGAAGCGAATACATCGGGGATCACGGCAAGCAGCAGCGTGCCGACCATTGGACCGATGATCGATCCGCGTCCGCCGATAATGATCGCCGTGAAGAACATCAACGAGACGTCGAAATTGAAGGCTTCCGGCGTGATGTGGCTTTGAGCGCGTGCGAAAAGTCCGCCTGCAACGCCCGCACAAAAGCCCGAGAAGAGGAAAACGGTGAGCTTTGTGCGGAAAATTGACACTGCAACGCTCTGCGCCGCCACTTCGCTGTCGCGGATGGAAATCATCGCACGGCCCCACATGCTGCGAGCCAAGTTCCAGGTCATAGCCGTCACGATGGTTGCTATGCTAAGTGCAAGCCAGTATTCGCCGATTGTGCGCTTGAATGGCGCTGGGAAAGCCGGAACCGCTAGGCCAACCGTGCCGCCGGTAAGACCCGAGAAACCGAGCGCCAGTTCCACCATGATGAGCGCAAAGGCAATCGTTGCGAGCGCAAAATAAAAACCCGGGAGCCGCAGCGATGGCAGGCACAAAAGGCCTGCGGCAAGCGCGGTCACGCCACCGGAAGCAATCAGCGCCGCATAGGGGTGAAGCCCCAGCTTGCCAGCGAGAATCGCGAATGCATAGCCACCGATCGACAGAAGACCGACATGGCCGATGGACATCAGGCCGACATAACCGACAAGCAGGTTCAGTCCGGCAACGATGATCCAGTAGATCAGAACCATTTCTCCGATGCGGAGCAGATAGCGATCATTGGTGAGAAAGGGGAAGGCAACGGCGAGGCCGATGCCGATGAGGGCGAAGAGAAGGCCCTGATGTGATTTTACGTTCATACCTGGCGTACCCGCTTCTTGCCGAACAATCCCGAGGGGATAAAGGTCAGGAGGATGACGAGCGTCCCGACTGCGATGGTTTGCTGGAATTCCGAGCCGAAGACATAAGCGACGCAGGTGGTGACCACGCCGAAGATGATGCCGCCCGCCAGCGCGCCGATGTTGGAACCGATCCCGCCAATCGCAAGCGCGATGAAGCCATTGAGCGTCAGTGTCAGCCCAAGCGCAAAATAGGCGTAGGTGAGTTGTCCCGTCATGAACCCCGCGAGAGCGCCGAGCGCACCAGCAATGGCATAGGAAAGCGAGCGCATGCGGATCGCAGAAATGCCACGCGCACTGACCGCAAAAGTATCGTCTGCAAGCGCGACGAAGATTTTGCCGATTGCCGTCTTGCGGTAGAACAATGCAAGCCCGCCCGCCATGAGAAATGCCGTCACAATCGGAAGCCAGTATTTCTGGTCCAAAATGCCAGCATAGTCTTGGGGAATGAGCCGAGGGAACGGTCTCGGCTCTGTTCCCCACCAAAGCGCCATGCCTTGCTGGACAATCGTTGCAACGGCAAGCGTGGACAGAATCCAGAGGTGGTCATCTCCACCATTCATGGTGCGGCGAATGGCGACAAGTTCCGTCAGCCAGCCAAAGATCAGACCAACGACGATAACGAGCGGCAGCGAGGCCCAGATCGGCCAGCCAAGATTGCCGAGCGTCCATGCGCCGACAATGCCGCCGACCATGGCGAACTGTCCGGCGCCCATGCTGAGCACCTTGGAGGTCGAGTACATCACGTTGTAACTTAGGGCCACCGTGGCGTAGAGGCACCCCAGGGCTAGCCCCGAGATCAGAACGAGAAACATGGTTTAGTCCTCTTGGTGACGGGCTCCACGCACCGCGCGAGAGTCCGCCGACAATCGATCAGGCCAGCGTGAAGCCGCCGTTTTGGAACGACGAAATCGTGAAGAGCGCGTATTCGTCCATCGACAGCCCTTCCCGGCTGCTCGGACTGAAACCGACGTTGCCGAACAGTGTTTCCGTCGTTCCCATGGTTTCGAGAGCTGCGATTACAGCATCGGTCTCAACGCTACCGGCTTTCTCTACGGCAGCAGCCCAAAGCTTGGTCGACGCATAGCCAAGAAGTATCCAGGTTATGCCGTTCTTGAGCTGTGGCCCGACAATCGAAGCCTGCTTGGCCAGCAGAGCTTCAATGCCAGCGGCAAACTTGCCATTGCCATCCACTGCAAGATGACGGAAGCCCACTCCGACCGCGCCGTCGAGATATTCTTTCTTCACGAGATCCGTGATCTGGGCGTTCAGCGCAATCGGTGCGCAGATGGCAGGAATATCCCACTTCTGCTCACCACGCGCCGTCAACACGCGCGCCATGAAGGATGATGCAGCCGACCAGACCAGAAGCACATCCGCGCCGCTATTGCGCGCCTTGATGATATCGTCGCCCAGATCCACCTTGTTGGCGTCCAGCGTGCCGACATAGACCGGCTCGGTGTTGCGCGCCTTCATCTTTTCAAGCGCAAGATCGCGGCAGAGAACGCCATAAGACAGATTATCTACGAAGAGCGCGATCTTCTGCTTCTTGTAGTGATCGAGAGCGAAGGTGATACCGGCTTCAATTTGCTGCCCCGCCGACCCGCCAACGCGGAAAATCGTCGGATAGGCTTCCGGGTCGATCACGTGATCGATCAGGGCCGTCGGCATATTGATCGTGTTGGCTTCGGCGATGAAGTCGCGGATCGGCATCGCTTCCCCGGAGGTGTTGGGCCCGAAGAGCACATTTACCTTTTCCGAGAACAGAAGTTCCTGCACGAAATTCACAGCCTTGCCGGGATCGGCAACCGTATCGCGAGCGACCAACTCCAGCGGGCGGCCAAGCACACCGCCCTTGGCATTCAGTTCTGCGATGGCCGCCTTGTGGCCGGCATCCTGCGCCAATGCGCCCGTGGAATAGGGGCCGGAAAGCGCGGCAAACCAGCCGATTTTTACCGGATCGCCCGAAGCTGCGCGAACAGCAGACTGGAAACCAGGCAACAGCCCAGCGGCCATGAACCCGGCGCTATACAGCAGCAGGTTGCGTCGATTGATCTGCATCATTATCTCCCATAAAAACTCTCGGCGGGTTTGGGATATTGAACCTTCAACTTCAACCCATTTTCGATTAGAGTTCACCTGTCGAACGCAATTTTCCGCGCCGCCGAGCGTTAGTGCCCATGGAACCGACCAACAAAAGAAACTTTGCCCCCGTTCGCGCTTTGGAGCGCGGTCTGGCCCTGCTTCAAGACCTCTCCCTCTATAAGGGCGCGCATCCGCAGCAGATTGCGCGACGGCTGGAATTGCCACGCCCAACTGTGGTGCGGCTTCTGGAAACGCTGGAAGGCTTGGGTTTTGTCGAGCGCAGTCCCTCGGATGGCAGCTGGTATCCGACACTCTACGTGCGGTCGCTTTCTGACGGCTATAATGACGAAGCATGGGTACGCGAATGCGCGGCACCAGAGATCGAACGGCTCGGCAAGCAAATTCTTTGGCCCGTCGATCTGCATACATTGCAAAACGACATGATGCTGGTGCGGGAATCGACGCACCGCACGAGCCCCTTTTCCATTCAGCACGGGCTTGTCGGCACGCGTTTGCCCATTCTGCATACGTCGTCCGGGCGAGCCTATCTTGCCTTTTGCCCGGATGAAGAACGGGAAGCCATTTTGGACCGGCTTGCGCAAAACCCCGCCAATCAGGCGGCGCTTGCGGGCGACCGCCGCCATATCACGCAGCAGATTGCCGCCACCCGTCAGCAAGGATACGGGTTGCGCAGCGGTGAACTGATCCGCGCGACCAACAGCCTCTCCTTGCCCGTGCACGCCAAAGGCCGAGTGCAGGCGGTAGTCACGGTGGTGTGGTTCGTGTCGGCGCTTCCGGTCGCGGAAGGTGTTAGGCGTTTTCTCGAACAGGCGCGGGAATGTGCGGCGCGGATTGCTCAAAAATGCGAAGCTTTTCCCGACATGACCATGCGTTATCGACGCGAAAACTCCAACTCCACAGACTAAGTCGTTCTTCCGGGGGTACCGTTCATCTGGTGAACGCAACTCCAATTCGATCTGGCCTTGGACCGCTCGTCACAGCATAAGGCCCACGAATGCGCGACCCCGATTGGGCCGCGCCCGACGGATCGAAGGGAGTTACAACGGTGCGACTGGTTTCATTTACGACAGCGGATCAAGGGGCGGGTTATGGGTTCATTACCGATGCGGGGCTGCACAAGTCTTCTGCCGCTTTCAAGGCTCGCTACCCTGATCTGCGGGCTGTTTTGAATGCCGACGCCGTGGCCGAACTGTCTGCACATACGGAAGCGCCAGTTACGGTATCGGAAGTTACTCTGGTTTCGCCAATTCCAAACCCGGACAAGATTCTCTGCATCGGCCTGAATTATGCCGCGCATATCAAGGAAACCGGTCGCGAAAAGCCAAAATATCCTTCGATCTTCACGCGCTATTCGTCGTCTGTTCTTGGGCATGAAAATCCGCTGTTGCGACCAGCCGTTTCCAAGGAATTCGACTATGAGGGCGAACTCGCTGTCATCATCGGCAAAGCGGGTCGCAATATCCGCGCCGAAGAAGCCGCAGATTACATCGCAGGCTATTCCTGCTTCAACGACGGCTCTATCCGCGACTTCCAGCGCCATACGACCCAGTTTTGGCCGGGCAAGAGCTTCGACGATACCGGCTCAATGGGACCATGGATGGTCACGAAGGACGAACTGCCAAATCCCGAAGAACAGCATCTACGTACCCGCGTGAACGGTCAGGAAGTGCAGACGACGCCGATTTCGGATCTGGCTTTCTCCATTGGCGAAATCATCGCCTATGTTTCGACGGTGACAAAACTGCTTCCCGGCGACGTCATTGCCACCGGAACACCCGGCGGCGTCGGCAAGTTCCGCGAGCCTCAACTCTATATGTTCGCTGGCGACCGTGTTGAAGTCGAAATCACCGGTATTGGCACGTTGTCGAACCCAATCGCTGACGCAGCCTGATTTCCGCAGGCCCCGCCAAAAGCGGGGCCAATCCAAGTTTACGCGAGGGAAAAGGCAATGGCCATCAATGCTCTGGGATATATCGGCGTGCGCTCCGACAAGCTTGATGATTGGGCCGACTTTGCCTCCGGCTTGCTTGGTATGCAGAAAATTGACCTTGCCGCCGGTCAACTAGCTTTCCGTATGGATGACCGCATGCAGCGGTTGATCGTGCTTGACGAGCCGGGCGAAACGCTGTCCTGCATGGGCTGGGAAGTCGAGTTTCAACACGACCTCGATCAATATGCATCGCGTCTGGAAGCGGTCGGCACCCGGGTTCATCGGGCCAATGTCGCCCTTTGCGATCAGCGCTTTTGTGCGGACATGGTCTGGTTCGACGATCCGATGGGCAATCGCATCGAGCTGATCTGGCAGCCGATGATTGCCACCGATCCTTTTGTCCCGGGTCGCCCCATATCAGGGTTCAACACCGGCCCGCTTGGCATGGGACATGCCGTGCTGCATGTGAAGAATATCGAAATCATGATGCCCTTCTATCGGGACAATCTGGATTTCCATGTGACTGATTATGGACTGAAGCCCTATGGGCTCTACTTCTTCCATGTCAATGACCGCCACCATAGTTTTGCAATGGTTGGGTCCGGTCAACAGGGGTTCCATCATTTCATGGTTGAGTTCAAGAACCTTGACGATGTTGGACAGGGATATGATCTCGCGGGACTAGAAGATGGTCGGCTGGCCTATACGCTTGGACGCCACACCAATGATTACATGACATCGTTTTATGCAAACACACCTTCGGGTTTCTTTGTAGAAAACGGCTGGGGCGGAAGACAGATCGACCCCGCAAACTGGGAACCGCATGAAACCACGGACGGACCTTCCTTCTGGGGGCATGAACGTCTCTACCTGAAGGAAGAAGAAGGCCGGAAGCGCCTGCGCGACATGCGGCTCGACGCCGCCGCACGAGGCATTCGGGCACCGGCGGTGGCCGAATGCCCCTGGCTCTACGAGGCTATCAAGAACGAGCGTTCATAAGCCTACGCAATATCAATTGAGTCTCTGTTCAGTCTCTGCGTCAAAGAGATGGATATTCGCAGGATCGAGCATGACTTCGAACTCTTCGCCTGGCTGAACTTTATGACTTGGGGGCAAAGCGGCAACGAGCCTTTGTGGGCCAACGGTTCCCGTTACAATCAGTTCGGGACCCGTGAGTTCGGCGATGTCGCATTTCATGCGCAGAACGACACTTTGACCTTTCCGCTCCCGCCCTATTGCTTCTGAACGAACCCCAAGCAAAATACGTCTGCCAGCCGCAATATTCGGTAGGTTGCCAATTGGAATGCTGGTGTCCGTACCGTCAATCGTCAGACGATCTCCGCTGAATGTGGCTTCCAGCATGTTCATTGGCGGCGCGCCGACGAATGTCGCCACATAAAGCGTCGCGGGCCGGTTATAGACATTTTCAGGCGTATCGAGTTGCTCAATGCGCCCATTGCGCATGACCGCAATCCGCGTCGCCAATGTCATCGCCTCGATCTGATCGTGCGTAACGTAAACGATCGTGGTTTTCATCAACTGATGCAGTCGTTTCAACTCGGCACGCATTTCCATGCGCAGTTTTGCATCCAGATTGGACAATGGTTCATCGAAAAGGAACAGTTTGGGGTGACGCACCAATGCGCGACCGATTGCAACACGCTGACGCTGGCCACCGGAGAGCTGCGCGGGCTTTCGATCCAGCAGATTTTCAATCTGCAAAAGGCGCGCTGCTTCCAGCACGGCTTTATCCCGCTCCGCAGCTGGTACTTTGCGCATCTCAAGACCGAAGCCGATATTGCGCTTCACATTCAGATTTGGATAGAGCGCGTAGGACTGAAACACCATCGCCGTATCCCTGTCCTTGGGGTGTACGCGACGATAGACCGCTCATCAATGAGAATGTCGCCGCTTGTCGGTTCGGCCAAACCCGCGATCATGTTGAGCAATGTCGACTTGCCGGAACCGGAGGCACCAAGCAGCACTAAGAACTCGCCGCTGGCCAGAGACAGATCGATACCTTTGAGGATTTCTGTCGACCCGTAGCTCTTGCAAACCTTGCTTATGGTCAGGGTGCTCATGCAAGCGCTCCTTCAGCATCCGACATATAGGCCCGCGGGCTTGTGGAAATAGCCTTCGAGGCGCTGCGTGTGGCGGCCAGCAAGCAGGCCTCAACCGAGCGTCCCTTGGCGAATGACGCAAGAAAAGCTGCGTTGAAAACATCGCCCGCACCGATTGTATCGATAACCGTTACCTGAGGCGCATTGACCGATATGACGCTGCCATCATGTCCAACCGCGAAGGCACCGTTCGGGCCGCATTTAACGATAAAAAGGCCGCCATTCGGCATTGTCCGGCAGAGATTGCGCGCGGCCTCCACCGGATCGACGGAGTTTCCAAGATTGATCGTCTCAACCTCGTTGAACATGACAAACTTGCTGCGTTTCAACCATGAAAGTGCGCGGCTTCGGTTCCGCTCCGTCCAGCCTTCGACCGGCCAGCCGGTATCAAGCGCCACCTCGATGTTGTGGCTGTCGGCCCAATCGAAAAACTGACCATATGCATCCGCCAGCCTGTCGGTCAGAAAACTTCCGCAAAGAAGGGCCAGTCCGCCGGACAAGGCCTCACTATCAAGTGCCGACAGGGCATCTTCAATTGAAAAATGCGGCAGATGACCGAGTGTCGTGAAGAAAGTCCGTTCTCCATCCGGATGCGTCAGGCCGACGGACAGAGTGGTTTTTCCAGCAAACACCGCCCATTGTCTGGCATGATCACCAAAATTCTCAGCGAGCCAGCGTCCAAACTGATCGGCGCCTGTATTCGCGGCCATTTGAAATGGAACTTCCAAAGCCATCAGTGTCAAAGCCGAATTGCCCGCCGAACCGCCGACGCGTAACTCGTCATGGCTGACAATGTTCTCGGTGCCCGGTTGTGGCCAAGCCGCAGTCGGTCCCAGGATCATATCAACATTGACGTTGCCGATAATTGCAATTGGCCTCACTCATTCGCTCCGGGTGATTTTGGAAGAACGGACCGGCGTACCGGCATTCTCGACACGTTGGTCGGCAAAGGCTATCATGAGCCGTTGCGCAGTTGGCAGGATCGTGAAAACGGCGCCAAGTCCGCTTGCTGCGGGAAACGAAATCGTTACAGCACCCGGAACAGGCACCTCACCGGAGGCGTCAAACACTACCAGTTTGGCTCCCGTTTCAGCAACAGACTGTCCCATCGCCGTCACCAGCGGTGCGGTCGCATCCTTGCCCTTGAAGAGGATAACTGCAACCTTTGGTGAGAGCATTTCCATCGGCCCGTGACGCAGTTGGCCACCCTCCAGCGAATAGCTCGGCACGCGCGAAAGCTCGGTAAACCCAAGAGCAATGGCTTCTGCTACCCCCTGCAGACTGCGCCCCGAGGTTACAATCGTGTTGACATCAGCGATGCAATCAAGCGCTGCATCAATCGCCACAGTTTGGGGGGAATTTAACACGTTGAGTGCGGCTCGCGGATCGTCACCGAGTGCCGCCAATATGGCCAGATGCAGAGCGAAACTAATCGTCAGGCTACGGGTTGCTGCAAATGCAAGCTCCCCGCCGCCATGCCCCACCAGGCAGTCGACTTTGCTGGCGAGAAACGACCCAGCATCAAGCGTCAAACCGAATATATCGGCCTGCCCCTTTTTCTCGACGAACCAGCGGACGACTTCCGCACTTTCACCAGACTGAGATGTGACCAGAACAGTTTTGCCTTCAATGGGTAAGGAAGCGCCAAGCTGCTCTGAAATCGGTATGGCAACTGCATCGATATTATGGGCGCGATAAAGCGGTTCCACCGCACGACCGACCGCATGTGACCCGCCCATCCCCAGCAGCAGCAGCTTGCCGGTTTTACGTAAACTCCCGGCGATCTTCTCTGCCAGTTCACGATTATTCTCGAAGGAAATCAGAGCATCGCTAAACTGGCGTGCCATCTCTTTATCGATTGCGACAAGTCCTTCAGGACGCTGCTTTTGCGTGTTCATCATCATCCTTTCACGCCGCCGCTGGTGAGGCCGGAGATAAGTGCGCGTTGCATCAAAAGCCCAACAATAACCGGTGGAAGTGCTGCCAAAACACCCGCCGTCGCGATCAAGCCGTAATCGGAAACGCGCCCGCCAGCCAGATCGGCAATAGCAACTGTCAGCGTCCGCGCTCTCTGATCCGATGTGAACAACAGCGCATAGAAAAATTCGTCCCATCCCAGCAGAAATGCGAACAGCGCCGATGTCGCAACAATCGGCAATGCAAGCGGCAGCGTGATGATACGCAATGTCTGGAACAGGCTTGCACCGTCAATCATCGCGGCCTGCTCAATCTCCTGCGGGATACCATCGAAGCCAGACTTCATCAGCCATGTGGTGAATGGTGCCAGAATGGTAAGGTAGACAAGCGCGAGACCGAATACCGAATTCAGCAGCCCTAGTTTTGCAAGGACCATGTAAAGCGGCACGGCCAAAGCCACCGGAGGCAGCATATAGGTGCCAATGACCAAAGTGAGCGACCAACCGATGCGCGAGGTCCGCGATACCGCCCAACCGGCAGGGATCGCAACAAGGATCGCCACTAATGCGGCCATGCCCGCCACTCTCAGACTGTTATACATCGATGCCACAAAGGCAGCGCCAGCGCTATTGGGGACCGTGGACAGCAGAGTCTGATAGCGAGAAAAATCCGCTGTGGTCGGCCACCATTTCAATGGGCGAACAGACAGGTCGGCCATCGGCGATATGCTCATGACAAACAGCCAGAACAAGGGCGCGAGGATAATGACTGCCAGCGACAGCGCAGCGAGATAAACGAAGAAAGTTGCGATGGGGCTTCGACGTTCCATTATGTTGCCGCTCCAGCCGTTTTGCGCACCAGAAAACCATAGCCCAACGCCAGCACCGTAACGATTAGGGTCACAATGAGCGCCAGCGATGCACCAGATCCCGCGCGCTGGAAGGAAAATGCTTCCTGATAAACGAGGATAGAAAGCGTACGTGTGGAATTGGCGGGGCCACCGCGGGTCATGATCCAGATAATGTCAAAGACCTTGAATGCCTCAATGGTGCGGAGCACAAGCGCGACCATCAATGGTCCCGCAAGATAGGGCAGAATAACAAACCGGAACCGGTTGAATGGACCCGCGCCATCGACGAGCGATGCAGCCGTTATGTCTCTTGGGACGGCTTGAAGGGCCGCCAACGCGATGAGTGCGACAAGCGGGAAGTTCTTCCAGCAATCGGCAACAATCAGTGCCGTCATTGCTGCTGACGGTTCGCCGAGCCATGACTGGTAGTCTGAAATGATGCCAAGCTGGGTCAACAGCGAATTGAGCGCACCATATTCGGGATTGTAGATGAGACGCCATAGTGTTGCGTTGACCACCGTTGGCAACGCCCATGGCAGAATAAGCAAGGCGCGCAGAACAGTGCGGCCATAAAACTGCTGGTTCAGCAACAGTGCCGCCAAAACGCCAAGGACCATTTCGACTGACACCGAGATGAGAGAAAACCAGGTTGTGGTCCAGAAGGCACGCTGGAAATTTGAGCTGGTTAGCATCTTGATGTAATTGGCAAAGCCAACAAAATCGCCGCCAGTGCCGACAAGCTTTGCATCGGTGAACGAAAGGCGCACCGTTTCAAACATTGGCCAGCCGATCACGCAAACCATGACGGCGAGTAACGGAAGCATCAGCAACCACGCTCGCATAGTCATCCAGTTGCCGGACATTGTTTGCACCTCAGTCTAAATGGAAGAAGGGAGTGGATGCAGATGCACCCACTCCCATCAGGATCTTAGAGTCCGCTGTTTTCAGCTGCGGATTTAAGGGCGTCTTCCGGCGAAGACTGTCCAAGCAGGGCTTCCTGAATGGACTGCTGCAAGGCCGTGGACATTTCCTGATATTTCGGTGTTGTCGGGCGCGGATACATCGCAGCCAAACCGAGCTTCGCTGCCGCGATCAACTCTTCCTGTCCCTTCGATACAGCCGGATCATCATAGGACGACGCCCAGATCGGCAGAGACAGTTTTGCATAATCGTTCTGGACCTTTTGCGAGGTCATGAAGACGATATATTTCCACGCATCATCAGGATGTTTGCTGGTGGTGGTGATGCCAAGCCCCATGGAACCATTGACCGCCGAAACCTCGCTCTTGCCTTCGACGCCCGGCGCAGGCACCACGCCCACCTTGCCAACCACTTTGCTTTCGGCAGGGTCATTGACCTTACTATACATATAGGTCCAGTTCAGCGCGAAAGCGGCGTCACCATTCTGGAAGACCTTGCGTACGTCCTCCTCCAGAAACTCTTTCGAGTTGGGATTGCTGAGGCCGGACTTATAGCTGTCCACCATATATCTGAGGGCATCCAGTCCGCCATCCTTGTCGAAGGCGGGCTTTCCGTCTTTCAGGAAATCGCCGCCATAAGCACTCACCAGCGTGGTGTAGTCGCAAATCGCGGCCTCCGCCTGCGCCCAACTCCACGCAATCGGCGATGCAAGCAATCCCTTGTCCTTGATGATCTTTGCCTGATCGTTGAGTTCCGCCCAGGTCTTGGGCGGGTTCTTTATGCCCGCTTTCTCAAGGATTTCCTTGTTGTAGAACAGGTACTTGGTATCCAGAATCCACGGCATGCCGTAATATTTGTCCTGATACTGAACCGTCGTCCAGGCGCCCGGCAGAACGCCCTTCTTCATCTCGTCCGTGATGCGTGAAGAGACGTCGACAAGCACATTGTTGCTTGCATATTCGGCTGGCCAGATCACGTCGAACAGCACAACGTCATAGCCCTGCCCCGAACCCTGAGCCAGAACCGTCTTGTCATGCAACCCTTCATAGGGCACGAATTCCAGATTGACCTTCACATCCGGATTGGCTGTCTGAAAGGCCTCCGTCATCGCGCGTACATCCGCTTCGCTATAAGCGGCCTGCGCCATGAACAGGGCATTCAGGGTCGTTTCAGCAAATGCGTGCGGAACCGAGAAAGCGGATACGGCCAGCGTACCCAGCAAGACGGTGCGAATTGATTTAAGCATTGGTACCTCCCGTTAACCTGCCTCCGGCTTGTGCTAGTGCCGTGCACATTGCCTTATCGCCGTGAGATCAGAGCTGTTGTTCCACCATTATTAAATGTTCATGTTCTTTATTAAGTCAAATCCATTGACTTAAACGTGTTATAAATATCTACTGGTGTCAAGAGGGATTGAGGATGCCAAGAAAGAGCGACATTCGGGCCACGAGTGGCACCAATCATGAGGGTACAAGCGCCCATAATCGCAGGGTGATCATCGACGCCCTGCGCCAAAACAGATCGCTCTCCCGCGCCGAACTCGCCCGTGCGACAAATCTCACCAAACAGACGATCTCCAACCTGATTGATGGTCTGGAAGGCGACGGATTGGTGAGTTCGGAAAATGCGGTCAGGCGTGGTCGCGGACAACCGGCAACGCCCTACCGGCTGGTGCCCGAGGGCGCATTCGCGCTCGGCGTTCAGATCGACCGGCATCTGACCCGGATCGTCATCGTCAATCTGACCGGCGATGAAGTCGTGCGGCGAGAGGCCAGACTGCCACCCGATAATCCGGAAGAAGGCTGCGCCATCATTCTGGAAGAAATTGCCAAAGCGCAAGCGACGCTCGCACGGAAATTCCCCGATGGACACTATCGAATGTCGGGGCTTGGGGTCGCCATGCCCGGCCCTTTCGGGACAAAGGTTCCCGAGCATGACCGATGGGTGATGAGTGCATGGCAATCTTTCCCGCTGATTGACAGGTTGACCCAAAGCACCGGCCTGACTGTAACATTGCAGAACGATGCTACGGCCTGCGCGCGGGCAGAAAAAATGGTTGGTCTCGCAGACGGCCTCGATAATGTCGTCTGTATCTATATGGGCTACGGTGTCGGCGCCGGGTTGATACTGAACGGAGAAATCTATACGGGCAGCAAGGGCAATGCCGGTGAAATCGGCACCATGCTTATGACCAATCGCGGCGCGCCAACGCCACTGGAACACCATGCTTCTCTCTCGTCGCTCTACAAACATTTGAAACTCGACGAAGCACAGCCCGATCTTTCTGCGGAATTGGAAGCCCTGTTGGCGCAGAACGATCCGCAACTGGAAACATGGCTGGAGCGGGCGGCGATGGAACTGAGATCCGCCATCCATACGATAGAAGCGATCTTCGACCCGCAAACAGTTATTCTGTGTGGCGGCGCGCCGAAACTTCTGGCCAACCGGCTCGTGGACCGGATTGAACCGCTCATTTCCTCCAGCGTCGATTACCCGGTGCGGACATTGCCGCGTCTGCTGGTCGGGTTGACCGATATATGGGCCGTGGCGCGCGGGGCAGCCCTTGAGCAGATCAGCAGGCATTTCGACCCACGTTTCTCAGCACTGCTGAAGTCTGGAGTCATTCCCTGAAGCGCCCGGCGATAGCCAACACCAGCTCTTCTCATCATCCCTCAAGCCACGTCGGCAGGCCCCGCGCTACGTGGCCTGTCTTTGCGGCCTCTGCGCAGCTCGCAAGACTACCAAAACGCACCGCACGGCCAGACAGACCCGGCCCATAATGTGCGTATTTTCCGGAATTGGTCATCAGCGCTTTGGCCGCGACCGGAAAAACCGGTTCGGAAATGGAACACCAACAGAGATCCGGGATCACCTGAACGCCCGCGGCTTCCAGCCTTTGCAATGTTCCATCTTCGCGCGCCGCAGCTATAACCTGACGCCCCGCGGTGATAATGGTGGTTCTGACCGCTTTGCCGCCTCGCAAAGCGTTTGCAAAGGCGCGGCATTCCTCAAGCGAAGCGTGCGGGCTGCCGATGGCTACCAGATCCACCGCATCTGGACCATCGTTCAGCGACTTCCATCCATCCACCATGTCGTTCCTTGTGATAGAGACCGTATCGGCTGCGGGCGAAACAAAATGCGCTTCCGGTGTAACGCCTTCGACATGCAGCATGGGTGCAGCGGAAGTCGTACCGAAGGCCGCACACATGGCTTTTAAATTTTCCGGTGTCGGCTTGGCGTCCCTGAGCCCTTTCAGGAGTGGAATCCGATCCGGCGAAACCTTACCCGCGAGATAACCAATCAAGGGCCAGAAAGCGTCGTCGAACCCTTCGGGTATATCAACGTGGATGATACGCTGCGCAAATCGATGTTGATCAAGATAAACGCCGGACAGTGGTGCGCGTCCCGTCATGGCAATGCAGAGATCAAGAAAATCGGGATGCTTCGCCGTACGAGCTCCAAGCACGGTGTTTGCATAAATGACAGCATTGCTTTCGGCCCATGCGATCATTTCCCCCTTTTCCGGCGCGGTGTGCAAAAGATAGGGCGAACAGGTAAATGTGTTCTGGCATCCCATCCGCACATAGGCATCGGCAAGCCGTGCGGCGGGCCACCCAAAGGATGCAGGCACACCTTGCGCCTGCCAATGTTCACGGTCAACGGAGATAGCATTCATTGTCGTCGGTACGCGGACCCGCGCACCCATATCTACCATCTTCTCGGCGAAGATCAAATTGGCCGGGCTTGCATAGATGCAGCCGTCGATATGCGCCTGCGCGACATCGATCAGGCGTTCTGCGCCTTGGTTTTCGGCCATCGCGCAGATAATTTCCATGGCGAGCTTGGTGGCATCCCCATCTGCGCCCGTCATCATGGCTTGATCGGCTGCGGAAAGTTCGAGCCTCGTTTCCTTTGACCCCACGAGCGGCAGGGTAAAGCCAGGCGCGGTTAACTTGGTCGGCGTGATCTTGACCTCCGGCCCCTTTCGTAAGCGCTCCCAGTCCTCCGGTGCCAGGCGCAAGACGGGTAGAGGATGGTCGAACATCTTGTCGGCGATTAGTGCCCCCAGAGTCACCACATCCTCAGTCTGGGAGAAAATCAGCGCAGCCGGTGCCATGCCATTCAATGCCAGATCAAGCAGCACGCCCGAGCCCGTACAGGAACCGCGCGTTGATGGCATCATCAGCGCAGCGCCTCTGATACTCTGCCCGTGGAGGGGATGGTGCACGTCGATGATTTTACCCGAAGAAGGATCAACTCCGCCCCAAAAGCTGAGCGGTTCGGTTGTCGCCAGGATTGGCCCTTCGGCGGTTCCGGGCAGAATGCTACGGGCTGTTGCGGTCATGTTCACCTGTCCGTTGCCTGGTTTGATTTCTGAATGATCTCGGCCAATATGGCGACGGCGATTTCGGCAGGTGTCGCGGCTTTAATATCCAGCCCTATCGGGGATGAGATCCTCGCCAGATCGGTGGCATTGTGCCCGAGTTTCTTCAGGTTTTCCATGCGTTGGGCATGGGTTCGACGACTGCCCAATGCCCCAATGTAAAAGCAATCCGCCTGCATTGCCAGTGATAGAGCCGGTTCGTCAATTTTGGGATCATGTGTAAGCGTGGCAACCGCAGTATACCGGTCCAGCGGGTTGTCGCGAAACGCCTCCTCCGGCCAGACTGCCTTAAGAGCGGCCTCCTGAAACCGCAACGGCGTTGCAAACGCGGTTCGTGGGTCGATGACCTCCACATCAAAACCCGTCATGATGGCCATCTGCGCAAGATGCTGGGCGATGTGAACTGCCCCCACCAGTTTCAACCGTAATGCCGGTCGGTATATATTGATGAAGTAACGTCGATTGTCGGCCACAAAAAAGAGCGGCTTACCGGTTTGAAACGCTTGTCGAACGTGCGGTTGAAACGCACTAAAAACATCCTCAGCATCCCGCACAAGCTCAGTGCGTCCGTAGTCCAGATCGGTCAATGTCGCTGCAAGCAAACGTCTGGCGCGTAGCTCATTCAGTTCCGCAAGAAGAGAGCTTTGCATCAATCGAGCTTCTCCACATAGACCCTGATCTTGCCCCCACAAGACAGCCCCACGCGCCATGCCGTTTCATCGGCAACGCCAAACTCCAGCAGCTTTGCCTTTCCAGACGCTATCGTTTCCAGAGCCTCTTCAATGACTGCGCCTTCGACGCAACCACCAGAAACCGAGCCTTCAAAATTCCCCAACGCGTCGACAACAAGATGACTGCCTGTGGGACGTGGTGCCGATCCCCATGTTTCAATGACGGTGGCGATCGCAACCCCTTTGCCGTTCTGGCGCCAGTGGAGCGCGACAGCCAACGGGTCCCTGGTAAGACCAAAACTATGTTCAGACAATTCGCCCCCCGGCATTCACGACAGCGTCTCTCGTATCGACGTCAATTCTGGCAGCAGACCCAATGGGTACATCAACGATAGGGAGTTCGCTCGCCTCAATGATATGCCTTGCACCCACATCGCCCGACAGGGCGGAAATGGCTTCGAAAAGCTGATGCGGGATAATAACGGGGTTGCCACGCTCACCCTCGTCGGTAACGGCGCGAATGACAGCGTTTCCGTCGTGCTGGCGGAAACGATCAATCATCATGCGAATGTGCTGCGCGCTGACCGCAGGCATGTCTCCCAGATGGATCATCAGCCCGTCACAGTCTGCCGGTGCTGCGACAAGGGCAGCTTTGATCGAACTTGCAAGCCCAAGGGCATAAGCCGGATTGTGCACGACAGAGACGTCAAGCCCCTGAAGCGAAGCGGAAATTTCGTCTGCCATATGGCCAGTAATGGCGATCACCCGGCCACGATCAGCTTCTACCGCATTTTCAACCGACCGGCGCGCCAGCGGCTTGCCATCAAAAATGGCGAGAAGCTTGTTCGCCCCGCCCATGCGGGAGGATTGCCCGGCGGCCAGAACAGCGATCATGACCGCAATATCGCGTTTTCTCCTGGTTCTGCCGTCGCGCGGTGCAATGCGCGCCGGACTATCGAGCAAAAGACCGCCGACGCCCATCGCTGCAATGTCCTTTGGCGTGACACTCATCCCTGCCGTCAAGCGGTTGAGAACCCAGTCGAACCCATTCTCCTTGATACTTCTGGCGCAGCCGGGAGCGCCGATCACCGGCTTACCGTCGACTTCACCAAGAACAAGCAGATTGCCGGGGTCGACCGGCATCCCGACATAGGTAACCGTGCCCCCAGCCCTGCGAATGGCGGTGGGAAGAACGTCGTTCCTGTCCGCAACAGCCGATGCGCCGAACACAACGACAATGTCGGAAACCGCAGCTGCATCTTGTATGGCGCACGCCATCGGCTCCGCCGCATGCGAGACCCGAAGTTCTGTCGCCACGGCTCCAAGATTCATCGTCAAACGTGCTTCAAGCGCCTGACGGGTTTTATCCAGAACACTTGTTTTCAAAGCCGTGTCCGTTCCCTGAACAAGCCCGACAGTGCAACCGCTGAAGGATTCAACGCCGAGCATATTCTGGTCGTGACACAGCTCAAGCACTGCTGCGACGGAACTCTCCGGGACGGCATAGGGAATGATCTTTATCGTCGCTACAACCTGCCCTGCACGAACGCGGTCAAACTCGCGCAAGGTCGCCAGTGTTATCGACGAATCGATAAAATTCACCGCGTCCACAAGCTTCCGGTTGACGGTGAAGACACCGGCTTCTCTTGCAAGAAAATTCACGCGCCCGGTCGTGGCCGCAGAACAAATAATGCCCTTTGCCGATATTGCAGATGCGATCTGGGCAGCAGCGTCGTTCTCCGTAATATCGCCGGCTTCCAGTTGGGCCGACACCACGCTGTCATGTCCCTCCTTTCGAAGAAATTCGATATCATGCGCGTCCAGAACATGCCCTTTGGGGAAACTCTTCCCACCTACAACAAGCCGATGCGCGAGAATAGCGTTCAATGCCTCGTCGAGCGGCGTTGCCCCGAAAACCATGCGCTATCCTTCCCCCAAAGCCACGCCGGATCGCCGAAGCTCTTTCCGTTATCTGGTCGCCATTTGGCTCCGCGAGAGCCCCCGCTCCCTTATATGCCGGAGCTTCATCATTTGTCACGATGCGCTCTGGCGTTTAACGTCCAATCATGCGGTTTCAGATATGTCTATTCATCGTCGGGCAATCCTTGCTGGAGTTCGGCGAATTTGGCAGCCATTGTCGGATTACCGCGGGTAAGCCGCTTGACCGTCAGGTCCTCAGCCTTATCGTTTGCCAGTCTTAGATTGTTGGCCGACTTGTGAAGCGCTTCTTTTGTTTTCTCGAGATCCTTGATCGCTTCATCTATGCGTTTGACTGCTTCCTCAAAACCGTCAGAAGCCAAACGCCAATTGCGCCCGAAAGCAGCTTTGAAGTCGTCGAGCTGGCTTTCGAAATTTGTGATGTCGACATTTTGTGCCTTCACCAATGCCAGTTCGGACTTGTATCTGAGCGAGTTCATCGCTGCATTGCGCAGCAGCGTGATGATTGGAATGAAGAACTGCGGCCGGACGACGTACATTTTCGGATAACGATGGGATACATCGATGATCCCCGTGTTGTAGAGTTCGCTTTCAGGCTCAAGCAACGAGACCAGAACCGCATATTCGCAACCTTTCGCGCACCGGTCCTTGTCGAGCTCTTTGAGAAAATCTTCGTTCTTTTTCTTGGTCGCCGTCTCGTCGTTCTCGTTCTTCATCTCAAACATGATCGAAACGATTTCGGTGCCCGCATCGTCCATATCGCGGAAGATAAAGTCGCCCTTGCTACCGCTGCTCGCGTCATTATCCTTCTCAAAATATGCGATGGGGAAAGCAGTCGCACGAATACGGTCGAACTCGGTTGCACAGTGCTGTTCCAGCGTCTCGCCGATCATTTTTGTCGATAGTTTCGCTTTCATATCCCGCAGACGCTCGATTGCCTCGTCGCGATCCTTCAGCTGCGTTTCGTATTTGTCTTTGAGCGCTGTCTCGGCAAGTTGCTTTTCAAGTGCCACCCGGGCAAGCCCGTTCTTCAGTTCATCGCGCTCTTTCTCAATCGCGCTGACGGCTTCGGTGACGGCAAGTTTTTGAGAAATCTCGCCGGCATCGAGTCTGGCCTTCAAGCCCTGAATCTCTTCATTCTTGATGGAAGCCGCTTTCTGCAGTTCAGAAAGAAGCTTTGCCTCGGCCAGTTTAGACGTGGCTTCGTTGTCACGCCTGACGCTTTCAAGCTCGTGCAAAAGAGCATCACGTTCTTTCTCGATGGCCCCCAGAGCCTCGGCTACGGCAAGCTTCTTCGCGACTTCCCCGGATTCAAGCCTTGTCTTCAGTTCCTGGATTTCAGAATCCTTGGCTGCGGCGGCTTTCTGCAGTTCATTGGCAACCTTGGCCTGTGCAAGCTCGACAGCATTCCGCTTGTCCTGCTCTGCTAACTCCAGGCGCTCGTGCAATTGCTTCTCGAAATCACTGTCTCGAACCTGCTTTAGAATATCTGCATATCCAGCTTCATCGATTTTGAATGCCTTGTTGCAATGCGGGCAGATGATTTCGTGCATGATAATTTCCGTTAGCCTTGGCCAGAAATTCCTGCAGAAACTCCAGCTGCCATTGATCCGCGTCTTGTGAACGATTGCTGCACTTTTAGCAAATCTGCAATCAATTCAATCAATTCAGATTAAAAAATAATCAACTAGAAAATTGATTAATAAATAGACCGATAGCTATTGCCAATGCAACGCCGCTACGGCATCAATGCAGCATGAAGCAGCCGGACCTGACCATTCTATCGATGAGAACGCCATTCGCTCCTCGATTATTGAGGAAGGATTGTGCGAGGCAGGCCACGGCAAAGTCGTGGTGATCAACGAGATGCACGGCATAGTGCGCATGATTGAAACGCTAAATCCCGATGTGATTGTGATCGACATAGAAAACCCCAATCGCGACATGATGGAGCATCTGTTTCAGCTGACCCGCACCGTAAGCCGCCCGATCGCCATGTTTGTCGACCGTTCCGACACAGCCTCTATCGAGGCGGCGGTGGAGGCAGGCGTTTCCGCCTAATTCGTGGACGGATTGAAGAAAGAACGCGTGAAGCCCATTCTCGATATGGCCGTCAGCCGGTTCAATGCGTTCAGCCGTTTGCTGCGCGAACTGGCGGATGCAAAATCGGCATTGGAAGAGCGCAAGGTCGTCGAGCGCGCCAAGGGCATTTTGATGAAAATGCGCGGCCTGTCCGAAGAAGACGCCTTTGCCCTGCTGCGGCAGACTGCGATGAATGAAAAGAAGAAAATGTCCGACATTGCGCAAAGTATCGTGACCGCGGCCGCACTGCTGATGAAATAGCTTTAGATTTCAGAACCGGGGCAAATATTCCGGGAGTATGCAAGTGAACATGCCGACCAGATTGACCGAGACCGGAAGTGGGCTTGCCGCGCCAGCAGGCATAGCAGGCAAGGAAATCAGGACGCTGCGCACCGGATTTATTCCTCTGGTCGACGCTTCAGTGCTGATTGCAGCGGCAGAGTTTGGTTTTGCTCGAGCGGAAGGCTTGAACCTTGATCTCGTCAAGGATGTCTCATGGGCGAATGTCCGTGACAGGCTCGCTTTCCGGCAATTCGACATTGCACACATGCTTTCGCCCATGCCCGTGGCATCCATGCTGGGACTCGGCTCCAATCCATCGCCGACGATAACTCCGTTCTCGCTAGGGCGCGGCGGCAACGCCATCACCCTGTCAGTGCGCCTTTATGAACGGATGCGCACAATCGCCGATATACCGGAAGCCGCTGATGCGCTGGAAAATGCGCGGGCGCTCGCGTCCGTCGTGCGCGAGATAAAATCACGCGGCGAACCACTCCTGACGCTGGCAATGACCTATCCTTTCTCGTCGCATAATTACGAGTTTCGCTACTGGCTGGCGGCAGGCGGCATTGATCCTGACCGCGATGTAAAACTGGTCGTCGTGCCGCCCCCATTGACCTCGGACGCTCTGGCGTCAGGTGCTATCGACGGTTTCTGCGTTGGAGCGCCATGGAACATGGTGGCCTCAGAACGGGGCGCCGGGCGCATTGTCGCTGCCAAACAGGATATCTGGCCAAGCGCGCCCGAAAAAGTCATCGGCATGCGCCCGGAATAGGCTGAGACCCACCCCGAAACCGTTGCCCGTTTGATCGTCGCCCTCGATAAGGCCGCACGCTGGTGCGACTGCATCGAAAACCATGACGCGTTGGCCGAGACTTTGGCAGACGAGCGCTATCTCGGCGTGCCGCAGCATATCATTCGCAACGTACTTGCCGGGACATTCAATCTTGATGCGCGCGGGAACCAGCGTGTCATCGAACATTATTTCGACTTCCATGCCGGCTTTGCCAATTGCCCCCGCCCCAACGATGCGATGGGTCTACCAAAACGAACATAAGCCACTAAAGCAAAAGCTGACAAAGTGAGCATCATCATTGGACGAATAAGACCTTTCGTCGACGATGAAACCATCCACCCTGAAGTTACAATGGCACTGCTCCAAAGCCATCCAAAGTCAGAGACAGAAAGCGCCATTGCGGTGATGCAAACGGGGCTTGCCGTCATAACCAATGTCAGTTCGCTATTTTCATCGTTACGGTGTGACGAAAAGAACGAAGTAAATGTACTCCAGCTAAAGCCAACTGACATACTGAGCAGGGCTGGCATCAAGATCGAATAAAACATGCGTGGCACCCCATAGAGCGATACCTTACACATGCAGTTTTTATGCCACTTTTGGGGGAATAATCGTTTTGAAGTATATAATACTAGTAGGGGCGCGGCTAAGCAAAATTGAAGCGCTATCGTGGCCTTAAAATAATCGAATAATCAAGCCAAGCCACATAAACTTTTCTTTCAGGCAAAGCGAGCCTGATCAAAAACTAGCCAGATGACAAATTTTCGAGCCCACCCTGTGCACTCTGATATTAAAACGACCAGAGCGCATCAGGTACTGACCTGCTTAATTGTTACCGATCGGTGCATCGGCAGAAATGACGCCTTTGTCCTTCAGGCGAGCCCAGAAGGTGGCGGGAATTTCCTGCTCGAACCAATCGACATTTGCCTTCATCTGCTCGCCATTGCGGGCACCCGAAACCACCGTGACCACAGCTGGATGCAGTGTCGGGAAGGCTAACGCCGCGGCTTGCATGGTAACACCCTCGGATTCGCATGCCGCCTGGATTGCATCGACACGCGTCAGAAGATCGGTCGGCGCCTCGGCGTAGTTGAACTTCCGATTGCCCGCCAGAAGGCCGGAATTGAAAGCACCGGCCACGACGATACCAACGCCGTCGCGGTGGCAACGGTCGAGAAGCGCAAGGCTGTCCTGCTCCAGCAAGGTGTAGCGGCCAGCAAGCATCGAAACGTCGATGTCGAATTCCTGCATCGCGTCGGAAACGACCTGCCATTCGTTGACGCCCAGACCAACGGCCTTTACCAAGCCCGCAGAACGCAGTTCTCCAAGCGCCTTGAACCCGCCGCCCTTGGTCAGCTGGTTCCAATAGTGCTGATGACGATCGCCGTGGGTGGCGCGGCCAATGTCGTGAATATACAGCAAGTCAGGAGCGAACACGCCAATGCGTTGGCGGCTTGCTTCGAAGGAACGCATAATTGCATCGTAGCTGTAATCATAATTCGGTCGGAAAGGCAGCGGCTCGACGTAAGCGTCTTCTTCCGGCCCGACCGTCTCATCCGGCACCATGATACGCCCAACTTTAGTGCTAAGCACATACTCGTCGCGCTTGTGCTCCGTCACCATCGTGCCAAGGCGGCGCTCTGAACGCGTATAGCCATAAAAGGGCGCCGTATCGAAATAACGGATACCAGCATTCCAAGCTGCATCGAAAGCACTCAGAGATTCCTGATAACTCGTCACCCGATAGAGATTGCCCATCTGGGCGCAGCCGAGACCCATTAGCGTGAACGAGACGTCACGATTGCGCAATTTGCGTCTGTCTGAAACCTTCATGATGTGCTGAATTCCCAATCTGACCGAAAAAGAGCGCGCGGATATGCTCCGCGCGCTGGCTTTGACTTAGTAAAGAACGTTCTTCGCTTCCGGCTTGTCGACATTGTCCTTTGTGACAACAACGACGCCAGTATCGATCGTCTTTTCGACCTTTTCCTTGTTGAGCAGCTTCAGCAGTGTTGCAACGCCGATATCGCCCATCTGGTAGGAACCCTGGACAACGGTTGCAGCCAGCGTGCCGTCCTTGACGAATTCCTGCAAATCCTGGTTTCCGTCGAAACCGATTGCAGTAATCTTGCCCGCCTTACCGGCCTGCTTGATCGCCCGGCCCATGCCGATTGCCGTCGGCTCGTTCGCGCCAAAAATACCCTTCAGGTCGCTGTTGGCAGCAAGAACATCGGTCGTCTGGTTAAGCGCGGTAGCCATCTGCGACTGCGAATAGTATGGGCCGACGATTTCCAGCTTCGAATTGGCCTTGATGTAGTCGGTAAAGCCGCCCACACGGCCGATTTCCGATCCGGCGCCAGCAACATAGGACATGACGGCGATCTTGCCCGTCGTTCCGACCTTATCGATCAGAGCCTTCGCGGCGAGTTCGCCAGCCTTCTTATTATCCGTCGCCAAGAAGGACTGATAGTATTTCTCGGCACCGCTGGCGAGCTGGCTGTCGATGATGACAACCGGGATACGCGCTTCCCAAGCCTTCTTCACGGCTGGCACGAGCGCATCTGGATCGGACGGTGCAAGGAGAATGGCGTCGACTTTGCGGTTGACGGCATTTTCGACCATGTTGACCTGGTCGGCAATAGCCGATTCCGATGCGGGTCCCTGGAACGTCATCGTGTGCTCGCCCTTTACCTCGGCAATGGCGGCATCGGCGCCCTTCTGAACGTTCTGCCAGAAGGTCGAATTGACCGTCTTAACGATAACGGCAATTTCACCGGCTGAAGCAGTGGACAAACCGCCGAAGACCATGACCGAAGCGAGAAGCGCAGTTTTAAATTTACCCATGTTTTCCTCCAACTAACCGAACCCGACCGGAGCTCGAAACGGGGGAAGGCCCTACCCTTCCCATCCTCCTCTTCAGCGACGATTGCGCAATTGGTCGATCCAGACGGTGACCAGAATGACAAGGCCGATGATGATCTGCTGCGTGAAGGCGGAGACGCCATTCATGTTCAAACCGTTACGCAAAATGCCGATGACGAATGCGCCGATGAAGGTTCCGGAGATCGTACCGACCCCGCCGATCAATGATGTCCCGCCAATAACTGCGCTGGCGATGGCGTCAAGTTCGTACATGACGCCTTCATTCGGCTGCGCGGTGACAAGTCTCGACATCAGTACACAACCGGTCAGCCCGGCCAATGTGCCGGAAATCAGGTAGGTGTAGATCGTGATCCGGGAGACGTTGACGCCCGACAGACGCGCTGCAACGGCATTGGACCCAATGGCATAGATATGACGGCCAAAGACGGTCCGATTAAGAACAAACGCGGCGATGATGGCGATCACAATCATCAGGACAACGGGATACGGGATGCCCGGAAAAGTGACGACCGGAAACCCCTGTTCATCGATCGACTCCATCCGAAACAGCGAACCGTTACCCAGAACACCGAAGCTTTCTCCCAGTCCCGACACGGCGCGGGCGCCAGTGATCTGCAAGGCAACACCACGGGCAATCAACATCATGCCGAGCGTGGCGATAAAAGGAGGCAGCCGCAACTTTGTCACGGCGAGACCGTTGATCAGGCCGCAAAGCGACCCGGTCAAAATGCCGAGCAGCATCGAAATCCAGATGGGAAGCTGCAGTTCCTTGACGGCAAGTGCAGCCACAACGCCAGCGAGCGCGAGCACCGAGCCAACGGAAAGATCGATACCACCCGTAATGATCACATAGGTCGCACCAATACCGAGCAAAGCAATCGACGTGACCTGAAGCGCAATTGTCATGCCATTGCCGACGGAGAAAAAGGCGCTGCTGGTCGCAGAGAAGATTGCAGCAAGCACGACAAGACTGCCAAGTGCTGCAAATTTCTGGATGATATCCTTCTGCCGCTCGCTAAGGCGTCGTCCCTTATCTGCCGAAACTTGGCCCTGCTCTACCGGTTTACCGTTGGTTACTTCCGTCATGCTGATTATCCTTATTCGCCGCGTCGACCACTGCCGGACGCGTAATGCATGATCTCTTCCTGATTGGTGTCGCGTGTTTTGAGAGTCGCAGCGATACGCCCGCCATGGAAGACAGCGATGCGATCAGACATCCCAAGCACTTCCGGCAATTCGGAACTTATCAAAACGACAGCGATACCGCGCGCCGCAAGCTCATCCATGATCTGATAGATCGCAAATTTCGCTCCAACGTCGATGCCACGTGTCGGCTCGTCGAAAAACATGACCCGCGGCTCACGAAACAGCCATTTGCCAATGATGATTTTCTGCTGATTGCCACCCGACAAAAGACGAACCGGCTGATGGAGGCTCGGTGTCTTGATGCTCAGGAGATCGACATAATGCTGGCTCGCATCCCGCTCTTGCTTGCGATCGATGACGCCAAGACTGTTACTGACCGCCTGCATGCGCGCCATGACCAGATTGGCATCGACAGGCATCGCGATGGCCAAACCTTGAGCTTTACGATCTTCAGACAGGTAAGCGATGCCCGCATTAATCCCGCTGCGTGGATCTGTGATTTTCAATTCACTGCCGTCGAGCATGATGGTGCCCGCATCAAGCGGATCGGCGCCGAAAATTGCGCGCGCCACTTCGGTTCGCCCTGCACCCATCAACCCTGCAAAGCCGAGAATCTCGCCACGACGAATATCAAAGCTGATATCCTCGAAAACATCGCGTCTTGTGAGGCCTTTTACGGAGAATATGACTTCATCAGCAGGCTGACGGGTCGGCTCTGGAAACTTGTCCTCCAGCGAGCGCCCAACCATACGCGCAACGATTTCATCGACGGTGAGGTCGGCAAAATCGTCCGTTGAAACATATCGCCCATCGCGCAAAACCGTAACGCGATCAACGATTTCCTGCATTTCATCCAGCCGGTGAGAAATATAGATAATGCCGGTGCCCTGGCTTTTCAGGTCACGGATTACCTTGAAGAGAAGCTGTGCTTCCTGTTCGGTCAAAGACGAGGTGGGCTCATCCATAATCAGCACGTTCGCGTCGAGCGAAAGCGCTTTCGCGATTTCGACCATCTGACACTGGGCAACCGACAGCGTCCGCACCTGCACGTTTGGATCGATATTAACCCCAAGCCGATCCAGACAGCGCTTGGCATCTGCGATCAACTTCTTTCGATCAACCAGAAAGCCTCGCCGGGGTTCACGTGCGAGATAGATATTCTCCGCAACGCTCAAATGCGGCACGAGGTTGAGTTCCTGATGGATGATAGCGATGCCAGCTGCTTCCGACTCCAGCGTCGAAGCGAACTGAACCGGCGATCCCTTATAGGTGATCGAACCTGAATTTGGTTGGTATACGCCGCTGATGATTTTCATCAGCGTCGATTTGCCAGCGCCATTTTCTCCGCAGACAGCGTGAACCTCTCCGGCGCGCAGATCGAAGCTAACGCCCGAAAGAGCCTTTACGCCTGGAAATTCTTTCGACACATCTTCGAGCGTGAGCAGCACGCGAGCCGTTTCAGATGGCTTCTTTGCAGAATGACCTCTCATCGCGCTCCTCCTCCTGGTGCTCTGAAAAAGTTGTCATTTGATAGGGGGAAAAGAGAAATCTGGTCAAGCCACTTTATCGAAATTTCTTGAGAATAGCGCTAAAATAAGGAAAATAGTCGTGAAGCAATCCGTTCATAACAAATTTGGTCTTACCGCATGCTTGAAACGAGACGTGTCTATCAACAGATCGCCGACCAAATCCGCGCGCTTATCGACGCCGGTTCACTGACGGCTGGGTCGAGGTTACCGGCTGAACGGGAACTTGCGCAGCAATTGGGAATCTCACGCCCGTCGCTTCGCGAAGCGCTTATTGCGCTCGAAATCGAGGGGGTCATCGATATTCGATCAGGATCAGGTATCTATGTCCTGAACCCCACCGGCTCGGAACTGAATGAACAATCGTTGGGTGAAAGCCCTGCTGAATTGATGCAGGCGCGCGTTTTGATAGAATGTGGCTTGATC
Organism: Ochrobactrum teleogrylli; assembly: GCF_037482325.1. Taxonomy (NCBI): domain Bacteria; kingdom Pseudomonadati; phylum Pseudomonadota; class Alphaproteobacteria; order Hyphomicrobiales; family Brucellaceae; genus Ochrobactrum; species Ochrobactrum teleogrylli. The sequence continues at coordinate 127,611 of NZ_JBBHKQ010000002.1, read as the reverse complement.
GCGCAATGTGCGGCACGCATCAGCGAGCCGGCATTGTCAGAACTGGAGAATATCCTTGAAGCGATGTTGCGGGATATCGATATCAATCGAAAGCCTTTGGAACATGATCGAAGGTTTCACATCAGCCTTGCATCGGCAGTGGGAAACAGCGTTCTGACCAATCTGGTGATCAAGCTCTTCGATGAGAGACACAGCCCAATCTCTGAACGCATGCAAAGGCATACGGAGACGCCGAATACCTGGCGGTTGGCGGTTGAAGAACATCGCGCGATTTTGACTGCCCTCAGGGCAAAAGACCCGTTTGCAGCGCAAGCCGCCATGCATGCCCATCTTGCGGCATCCGAACGCCGGTGGGTCGAAGATTAACGGCGCGCAACATTGAACAATTCTGCTGACCAGGCAGCGCGCGAGCGACAGGATTGCCCTCGCGCCGATAGATTTCACGCAGAAGCCGCCACCAGCAAGGCCGCGTTCAGCCGTTGACTACTGCTTAGCAGAAATCCGACCGCTGTTTTGCGCGCGGCCGTGCATTATTTGCTGCCCGCACGCACGGCTAACGGACGGCTTATCGACCCGGTCGCCCGCTTCCACCTTGGCAATGGTGCCCGACTGGAGCGCCTCAATTATATGGAGATGTTTCCGCCAAAACTATGCCAGAATCCCATGGATTGATGGTCAATTATCTTTAAAAGCTTGATGACATCGAGCGCAATTACGAAGCTCATGCCGAAAGAGGAGAGGTCGGCACCTCTGCGAACATCCACAAATCACCATCGGTACAGCCCCCTCTAAAAGCATCCAAAAATTCCTCGGAAACAACATATGCCTAATCACCTGTTTGATGCCATTCGCAGCGCAATTTCCACCACCGACGCGACCTTCATAGAAACACAAGCGGGAAATATCTGGACATATGGGGATATGCTGGCGCTATCCGCACGTCTTGCCAATGTGCTGGTCGAGCAAGGCGTTAAACCCGGCGACCGTATCGCCGTTCAGGTTGAAAAAAGTGCCGAAGCCTTAATGCTTTATCTGGCCTGCTTGCGGTGTGGCGCTGTCTATCTGCCGCTAAACACGGGCTATACGGTCGCCGAACTTGATTACTTTTTTAACGACGCCAAGCCAGCCGTTGTGGTCGTCTCACCGCAAAATGCGGAAAAGCTTGCCGAAACGGTCCGCGCCTGCGGCGCAGTTCTTGAAACGCTGGACGAAACGGGCAGTGGTTCTTTGATGGGCCAAGCACAAGACGCCGAGCCACAATTTAACGATGTCGATCGCGGACCGGACGATCTTGCCGCCATTCTTTACACGTCAGGCACGACTGGGCGCTCAAAGGGCGCGATGCTCAGTCATGGCAATCTGCTCTCCAACGCATTGACGCTGCGCGATAGCTGGCACTTTACCTCGGCAGACCGGCTCATCCACGCGTTGCCGATTTTTCACACGCACGGCCTGTTTGTCGCAAGCAATGTAACCTTGATCTCAGGCGCATCAATGTTTCTGTTGCCAAAATTCGACCCGGACCAAATCGTCGCTCGCCTACCCAAAACAACCGTGTTGATGGGGGTTCCGACGTTCTATGTGCGCTTGTCGCAGGATGCGCGCATAAACCGTGAAAGCACCGCACGTATGCGGCTCTTCATCTCGGGGTCCGCTCCTCTTCTGAACGAGACCCACCAGACTTTTTTCGAAAATACAGGGCATGCCATTCTGGAACGCTATGGCATGACGGAAACCAACATGAACACCTCCAATCCCTATCGCGGAGATCGAGTAGCAGGAACCGTGGGCCTTCCCCTGCCCGGTGTGAATATTCGCGTGGTAGACATGGAAAGTGGCACGGCACTCCCGGACGGAGAGACCGGGATGCTGGAGGTCAAAGGGCCGAATGTATTCAAAGGCTATTGGAATATGCCGGAAAAGACCAAGGCGGAATTCCGAGACGATGGCTTCTTCATCACAGGCGATCTCGGTCTTATCGATGAGAGGGGATATATTCACATTGTGGGTCGAGGCAAGGACCTCGTGATATCGGGTGGCTATAATATCTATCCAAAAGAAATCGAGAGCGAAATCGATCTGTTGGATGGCGTGTTTGAGAGCGCAGTTATTGGCCTGCCACATAAGGATTTTGGCGAAGCCACCACAGCTGTTGTTGTTAAAAAACCTGGCTCTTCGTTAGAGGAAAACCAAGTGCTGGCGGCTTTGAGCGAACGACTGGCGCGCTACAAACTGCCGAAGCGAATTCTGTTTGTAGACGAGCTGCCTCGAAACACTATGGGTAAGGTGCAAAAGAATATCCTGCGGGAGCGCTACCGCCAGCTCTATGAATAAGCGCGCGCCTTCTCGCGGCGCTAAGAGCCTGAGTCAAAAAAGCGGCATGTGTGTGCAAAAATGGTGATTTTCGAGTACCGGAGCGGAGCGTACTCAAGGTACGTGAGCACCGGAACGCAGAAAATTGCCATTTGCAGCTACACAGGGCGACTTTTGGAGCAGGCTCTAAGGTCGAACGTTTTCAACATAGCAAATCCGTTCTTGCTTGATGGACGACAAGAACAGAAATAATTTTGCGCGCGGGGGCGTTCATCCAAAGCTTCGGGCATGCTCCCGGTAGAGGCCTTCGCCTCACTTACAGGAAGCTGCATAGTGAAATACCTGGGCAGGCGCGATGCACTCCGGGGGGGCTTCCCCGATCAACGCGTTAAAGATAGTCTGAATCCAAGACAGGCTACTTATTATATAAAAACGATTGCTGTTATTTTTTAAATGTAGTTATACTGTAATTATCCATAGCAGAATGGAGGGTCACAGATGTATGCATTTGCTTCTGTATCGAAAGCCGCAATCCTTCTGGCAGCGTTATCTACGTTTTTTTTCTCCATTGACGCGAACGCGCGTCCTATTCCCAGAAGCGTCGTTGTCGGTACGGAGTTGAACAACGGGCGATCTTTGACTTGCAGAGAAGCTACCCGGCGTCTTGCAATGCGTGGCCTTACCAATGTCCGGGAAATCGATTGCCGGAGACCAAACTACGTTATCCGGGGCGTGCGTAATCAACAGGCCTTGCGGGTTGAGGTTCGGGCGCGTGATGGACGCGTTGTGCGCGTTGATCGGTGGCACAGACCCCACCGCAGATAGTATTTTCGTCGCCTGCCCCAGATTCAAAAGCAGAATTTGGATCTCTGAAATTAAGCATGGTGGGTTAATTAGCCGTGGGTTTTGGCCCGTCGCTCATCGCTTTCGTTTTCTGACTTTGTCTTGCTTAACTTGCAATTATTTCTGACGCTTACTGCTTCAGATGGAGGATATCATGAACCGATATATGTTCAGCTTGTTGGTTGTTACCGCTGTCAGCTTGGGAACAAGCGCTTGTACGTCGTCTGAACAGAGAACCGCCGGATATGGTGTCGGCGGCGCTGCAATCGGTGGTCTCGCCGGTGCTGCGATTGGCGGCAATACGCGCGGAGCGCTCACCGGCGCTGCAATCGGTGCTGCGGCCGGAACCTTGGTTGGTGTGGCCCAGACCCGAAACGGCGTTCAATATTGTCGCTATCGCGATCAGCACGGACGCGTCTTTGAAGCGCCTTGTCGATGAGGCTTGCGTCAATAGTGAATTGAGAACGTCTCAATGAAGGCTTCGGAGGGAAAAGACATGTTTCGATCCATTGCCGCTATCCTTGCATTGCTAGCCTTGACCATCGTCGGTTCTATTGCGGAGCCGGTTCCGGCGTTCAGCCAGAACCAAACCGCTCTGGTCGGCACCAGAATAAATAACGGCCACAGAATCCGCTGTTCGGAGGGCGCCAGGCTCTTGAGAATACGGGGCTTCCGAAATGTTCGCGCAATAGACTGCAGGGGAAGTCATTTCCTCTATCGTGGAGATCGTTTCAGACGAACTTACGATGTAACGGTGCGCGCGCGTGATGGACGCATAACCAACGTCCGCACTGTGAGATGGCGTCGCTGATAACACGGTTATAGCCGGGGATGCTCTTTGAATTACTTCGTGAAGAGAAGGGCTTACGCATGGAAGTTCACGAATTAAGCCATCTGGAGCGCAAAGCAATTGAACAGAAGAAATGGAAGGGGTTTCTTGGCATTGGCGTCCTCCTGTTAGCTGGAGGCGCGCTCTGTCTGTTTCTACCGGTCTTTTCGGAATTTGCGGCAAGCACCGTCTTCGGTGTGGTCCTTATGGCAATTGGTCTCGTGAAGATCATCCAGTCGCTTAGGGTAAAAAGCTGGGCGGGATTTGTCTGGCAAGAATTGACGGGTGTGGTGGAACTGGTCGGCGGAATTATGATCTATCTCAATCCACTCAAAGGCGCGCTTGCGATAACGCTGTTGATCGCGATCGTGGTTTTTGTGCATGGATTTCTGCAGATTGCCTTGTCGTTCAAAATCCATCCCACAAAAGGCTGGTACTGGTTCGCGGTCTCCGGGTTCATCGCCTGGATAGCCAGCGCCGCACTCTTCCTGAAATGGCCTTTGACGCGTGAACTCGCATCGGGATCAATCGCTGGAATTGCCCTGCTGATTGCCGGTTTTGCCTATGTCGCAATAGCTCTGAGTACTCGAAATGCATGAATGACAGGTCATTGCATGACCGCAGGGAGGACCCGACATTGATTAAGACCCTCGGTTATTATTCCGCGAATGTCGCCCTTTCCGGGTTGCTTTTGCTGTCTTTCATGCCTCCTGCCGCCGCCCAGCAAAGCACAACAACCCAGCCCGCGCCATCGGTGGTCGTCAGAAAGGCGGGCTCGGCGCCTTCCACGGCCCCGCTCCAATTCAATGGACAAGTCGAAGCAATAGAAGCCGTTGACATTCAGGCCCGGATTACGGGTTTTCTCAAAGTGAAGAGCTTTGAACAGGGAAGCGCAGTCAAGACAGGCGATCTCCTCTTTGAGATCGAACCAGACCAAATGCGGGCGGCGGCGGCTTCAGCAGAAGCGCAGGTCGCTCGCGCACAGGCGGCCCAGAATGCTGCCCGGCAGACCCTGACGCGAACACGCACACTGGCGAACCGGAACACCGCGTCACAAGCCTCTCTGGATGATGCTCAGGCAGCGTTCGATATCGCTTCCGCAGACGTTCAAAGCGCAGAGGCTGCGTTGAATACAGCCCGACTGAACCTTTCTTACACGCAGATCCGTTCACCGATCAACGGCACAATCGGCCGGTCTTTGTTTACGGTTGGAAATCTGGTCGGCCCCAGCGCCGGGTCGCTGGCGCGTATTGTTCAGCTCGATCCTGTCCGCGTTGTTTTTTCCATTACCGATCGAACGCTCATCGCCATTCGCCAGAAAGAGGCGCGCGGTGGAACCGTTGATCTGAACAGATTCCAACTAACGCTTACCCTCGCCAACGGCAAGCAGTATGGCTCCAAAGGTAACATCCAGTTCATCGACAACGAGGTCAATCCGCAAACGGGCACAATTGCTGTACGCGCGCTGTTTGCAAACCCGGACCATATTCTGGTTCCGGGCCAGACCGTCGCTGTCAGCCTGCTGGATGAAACGGCAAAAACATTGCCGATTGTTCCAATGGCGTCTGTTCTGCAGGACCGCGAGGGCAAGTTTGTTTTTGTGTTGAACGACAATAACACTGTCACTCGGCGGCAGATTGTGACCGGCATACGCATCGGCAACGATTGGTCCGTCAAAGACGGGATCAGCGCGGGAGAAACGATCGTCATCGAAGGCTTGCAAAGAATTGCGGATGGGCAGTCCGTATCACCTCAGGAATCGTCACCGGATGAACCGGGGGCCGCTCAATGATTTCGGAAACCTTCATCCGACGAACGCGCCTCGCAATCGTTATCTCGCTTCTCATCTCCATTGCTGGCGCCATCGCCGTTTTCTCACTGCCCATCCAGCAATATCCGCAGATCACCCCTCCAACAGTTTCTGTTTCGGCGATATATCCCGGCGCGAGTGCGGAAGTGATTGCCGACGTTGTGGGCGGTCCGCTGGAAACAGCCATCAATGGCGTGGATGATATGATGTATATGTCATCCACGAGCTCGAATGCCGGTCAATATTCATTATCAGTCACCTTTGAAGTGGGAACTGATCCGGAACTTGCGCAGATCAATGTGCAGAACCGTGCGCAACTGGCAATCTCGCGATTGCCTGCCGCTGTCGCACAACAGGGCGTTTCTGTTCGATCACGCTCACCCGATTTTGTGCTGGGCATCGCTTTCTATTCTCCCGATGACAGTTTGAGCGCGCTTGAGATCACCAATTTCACCACGACGACCATTGTCGACGCGATTTCACGCGTGGCAGGTGTCGGTGAGGCTAGTGTCACCGGCGCGTCTGAATATTCGATGCGAGTCTGGCTCAATCCTCAAAGAATGGATGCGCTCGGGATAACCATTGATGAGGTTTCCGCGGCAATCCAACGCCAGAATATCCAGGCTACCCTCGGGCAGTCTGGTGCGCCGCCCATGCGGGTTGGAACGGAACTACAATATACGCTGGTCGCACAGGGGAGGTTGCGAGATGCCGACGAATTTGGAGCTATCGTCATTCGCACCGGCGCCGACGGAGCCAAGGTATTTCTCCGCGACATAGCCCGTCTTGAACTTGGTGCACGCAATTATGCTTCAAGAGCCAGTTTTGCTGGTCATGAATCGGCGATGCTGCAGATTAATCAGTCGCCCGGCGCCAATGCGATACAGACTGCGACAGCCGTTCAGGCCGAACTGAAGCGGCTCTCCGCCAGATTTCCGGCAGGTCTGCAATATCACGTGGTTTATGACGCAACGCGGTTTGTGGACGCTAGCTTGCACTTGACGACGCGCACATTGTTTGAAGCCTTTGCAATCGTGCTCGCGGTGACATTTATCTTCCTGCAAGACTGGCGCGCGACACTGATCTCGGCCCTTGCCATACCGGTTTCCATGCTTGGTGCGGTCGCGGTTCTATTGGCTGTCGGCTATTCGTTGAATATGATTTCGTTGCTGGCCTTGGTTCTCGCTATCGGGCTTGTCGTCGATGACGCTATTCTCGTCGTGGAAAACGTCAAACACGTTCTGGACGACACGCCCGACATCACCGTTGTCGATGCGACGCGCAAGGCGATGTCTCAGATCACCGGACCGATCATCTCAACGACGCTCGTGCTTCTCGCCGTGGTCACACCCACAGCGTTTCTCGCGGGTATTGGCGGACAGCTCTACCGCCAGTTCGCAGTGACAATCTCATCGGCGCTGGTCATTTCGTCGTTCGTTGGCCTCACGCTAAGTCCGGCATTGGCGGCGTTGCTGCTCAAGCGCGGGCAAAGCGGTTTCAAGAGAGGACCACTGGCGTGGTTTACTAACATCATGGAACGAAGCCGTGATGCTTACGGCAGGGGCGTGGGCATTCTCGTCAAATATTGGTATGTGCCGCTTGCAGCCATTGTGGCCTGCTTTGCCGGTGCCTATCTCATTTTTGTCAATCTACCCGCCACTTTCCTGCCGGACGAGGATCAGGGAGCTTTATTCGTTGATATCCAGTTGCCAAGTGCGGCTTCGCTCGACCGCACCAATCGCATCGTTGAGAATGTCAGAAAGGTGCTAAACGAGACCGCCGGGGTTCAGGATGTGATCACGGTTGCGGGCTTCAGTATTCTGCAATCGACGAGCACGCCCAATGGCGCCATGGCCGTTGCCGCATTGCTGCCCTGGGAAGACCGGGAAAAAGAAGAGCTGGGGCTTAATAATATTATCGGCACTCTCCGGTCTCAATTCTCCCAGATTCCCGGCGCTATTGTCTCAGTTTTTGCGCCACCGGCGATAGCCGGTATCGGGTCCGTTGGCGGGCTCGATTTCCGCCTCCAGGCATTGCAAGGACAGTCTACGGAGGAAATTGCACAGGTTACAAATGCATTGCTTGGCTACTTTAACCAGAACGGCGAGATCGGCGGGGCGGCGACGACTTTCAATGCGAATGTACCGCAAATCTATGTCGACGTTGACCGTTCCCGTGCGGAAGCGCTGGGGCTCAGTGTGTCTGATATTTACGCGGTGATCGGCGCCAATTTTGGCTCACGCTATGTCAATGACTTTACGCTTAATGGGCGCGTCTTTCAGGTGAATCTGCAAGCGGATTCCGATTTTCGCGCGCATAGCGAAGACATTTTGAAGCTCCACGTGAGAAACCGAAACGGAACAATGGTCCCGTTGAGCAGTGTCGTGTCCTTGACCACCGTTCTGGCCCCTTTCGTCATTACGCGTTATAACCTTTCGGTCTCAGCACAGGTCAATGCGGTTCCGGCTCCCGGTGCGAGCAGTGGCCAGGCGATGGCGGCAATGGAGACTGTGGCATCCCAAAAACTACCTGATGGCTATGGTTATGAGTGGTCGGGCCTATCCTTTCAGGAAAGCAGAAGCAGCGGTCAGGAAGGCATCGTCTTTGCCCTTGCCTTTCTTTTTGCCTATCTCTTTCTGGTTGCTCAGTATGAAAGTTGGGCCTTGCCTGCGGTGGTGATTGTTTCATTGGGCGCAGCATTGCTTGGAGCAGTCGCAGCCCTGAAAATCTTCGGGCTGCAAAATAGCCTCTATGTGCAGATTGCGATGGTGTTGTTGATCGGCCTTGCCGCCAAGAATGCAATTCTGATTGTGGAATTTGCAAAAGAAAAGCGGGAAGCAGGTCTGTCGGCGAGTGAAGCGGCACGGACGGGAGCTGAGCAACGCTTCCGTGCCGTGATGATGACAGCTGTATCTTTCATTCTGGGCATCATCCCTTTGATCGTTTCTTCCGGCGCGGGTGCGGGCGCTCGTCAGGCCGTGGGTGTGACAATCTTTGGAGGGATGGTCGCAGCAACGACGATTGGTCTGTTACTCACACCGGGTTTGTATTTCATTGTGCAACGAATAACCGAGCGTTTAGGAAACCGCCGTGATCAATGACGGAACTGTATCGCAAGCGTCACGGCGCAGCAGTTGTTTTCATTCCGGCAAGCATACGGTGAAAAGCTCGATCATCGCCATGAGGAGGTTGAACCCATGAACTCTGTAAAACAGCGCTTTCATCAGTTGGCACTCTTATTGAGCCTTTTCTTGTTAGGCTCTGGCAGCGTTTCATACGCTCAGTTTCTGGATTCCGTCAAAGCCGGTAATGGAATAACCGCCAGTGTTGTAAGCAGAACTCCCATCGGAACTCGCGTTGTGCTCACCGGTTCGATCAAGGGCAATATGAGAAGAGCTCATTATATTTTTCAAGATCACACTGGAACGACAAGAGTCCGCATCGAACGAGAAATTTGGCGAGGCAGAAAAATAGGTCGAAAAGATCAAATCGAAATCCGAGGACGTGTCGATAACGATGTGAGAGGAAGGTTCATAGACGTCTACTATTTTAAAATACTCAAGTAGAATTAGAGAACTTAGACCCGTCGAATTTTTAAGAATTCGATATAAGCATTATTTTCTTGATATATTCCGTCTAAAGTAGTTTCATTCAATAATTCCGAATGCATTCTCTCCAACATCGGCTGAGGGGTCAGATAGCATGGGGTTGCTTGGAATACTGCTGGGACTAGCGCTACTCATGTGGTTTGCCTATCGCGGCTGGAGTGTGCTTCTGCTTTCTCCTGTCGCTGCTCTTCTCGCCGCGCTCATTTCCGGGGAGCCTCTTCTGGCAAACTGGACATCGACCTTCATGGGCGGGACTGCCAGTTTCGTGGGACGGTGGTTTCCACTTTTTCTCCTGGGTGGTATTTTTGGAAAGCTAATGGATGATAGCGGCTCCATCACCTCGATTGCACGATATCTGACGGAAAAACTCGGCGTAAAACGCACGATGCTATCCGTCGTGCTGGCATCGGCCGTCGTCACCTATGGGGGCGTCAGCGTATTCGTTGCCTTCTTCGTTCTCGTGCCCATGGCGCGGGAAATGTTCAAAGCAGCCAATATACCAGCCCGTCTGATGCCTGCGGCCATTGGGCTTGGTGCCTTTACCTTCACCATGTCGGCAATGCCGGGCACACCTTCCACAAACAATGCCATTCCGATGCCCTATTTCGAAACCACGACCTTTGCAGCGCCGGGACTGGGGATCATTGCATCAATCATAACACTGGTCTTCGGCATGTGGTGGCTGCAACGCGCGGAAGCCAAGGCGCGGGCTGCAGGTGAAAATTATGTCGATGACACCGGCGAACTGGAGATTACCGAAAAGGTCAGAGAACAATCGACGCTTTCAGGTGACTTCGACCCTGCGGAACTCGAACACGGCGCACGCGCCGACAACCAGCCGCCTTTTTTCTTCGCGGTCCTGCCCCTGCTTGTCGTCATCGTGGTCAATTTCCTGATGGCACTCATTGTCTTGCCCCGTATCGATTTCTCATTTCTGGAGCAGGAGCCTTGGGGGATCGATGTCGGATCATCAATAGGTTTGTGGGCGGTTCTCATCGCGCTGGCAGCGGCTATCCTGACCCTGATAGCGGTCAATTTTCGCCGCCTGCGGGCGATCCGCGAAAGCCTCGACGCAGGCGCCAACTCCTCTGTTCTGCCCATTCTCACCATAGCGAGCCTCGTCGGGTTCGGTGCAGTTGTGGCAGCGATGCCTGCTTTTGCCGTGGTTCGCGATGCGGTGCTTGAGGTGCCGGGCGGTCCGCTTGTCTCTCTGGTCGTGGCCATGAATGCGCTGGCGGCCCTCACCGGAACAGCATCCGGCGGCATGGCCATCGCACTCAATGCGCTGGGCGACGAATATATGCGATTGGCGATCCAGTACGGGATCAATCCTGATCTCATGCACCGTTTGACGGTCATCAGCGCTGGTACACTGGATGCGCTGCCGCACAATGGTACGGTGCTTCTGCTCCTTCAGATCAGCAAACAAACCCATGCATCGAGCTATTTTGACATGGTCATGACTGTGATTGTCGGCGTGATTATCTCGCTCGCGGCGGTTTTCGTGCTGGGTTCAATGTTTGGCTCCTTCTGAGTATGGCCATTGTTGTTGAAAGGAAGTTGAAATGAAAAGGACATCTCTCCTGATTGCCGTCCTGCTCTCCTTGATGGCAAGCCCCGCATTCGCCCATCTCAACCCCGCCGAGCATGGTTCTTTCGCCGCTGGGTTTTTTCACCCTCTTTCGGGCGCCGACCACATCCTTGCAATGGTTGCCGTTGGCCTTTGGGCTTCGATGCTCGGTGGGCGCGCGCTTGTCGTCGTTCCGCTAAGCTTTGTCGGCGTCATGCTGCTGGGATTTATGGCGGCACTCAGTGGGATAACTCTTCCCTATGTCGAACCAGTCATCCTTACATCGGTAATTGTGCTTGGCCTCATTGTCGCCATGGCGTTCCACGCATCGACCCTGACTGCAGCGCTCGTCGTCGCCTTCTTCGCATTCTTCCATGGCTATGCCCATGGTGGGGAAATCGGCAGCGCGGCGTTTCTTTCCTATGGTGTTGGGTTTGCGCTAGCGACGGCATTGCTCCACGCAGCAGGTATTGGTGCGGGCCTTGCAGCAGGCCGCATCCTGCAAGGTCGGACGGGGCAGATGATAATGCGGGCGGCGGGCGGCTTTGCCGCGCTCAGCGGGCTTTACCTGATGGCTGGATGATGTGAGCCGCATCTTGCTGGATCATTCGAAGAGACACGCTGAAGTTGATGGTAATAATGCTGGACCGGAACCGGACTTGCCCGTGCACTCTCCGGCTCTGCCTATGCTGCACCTCATGCGACTTGTCAGTCCCAGCCAGCCGGTTGGTGCTTTTTCCTATTCGCGTGGTCTTGAATGGGCTGTCCACACTGGCACCGTCACGAATGAAGAAAACTGTGCAGCGTGGGTTTTTGGTCTTCTGGAACACAGTTACGCCGCGCTTGACGGTGCAATTTTCTGGCGAATGATTTCCGCACTGACGCGAAGCGACGATGCCGAATTCTGCCGCTTGAACGACTGGCTTGGGGCAAGTCGAGAAAGCAGCGAACTCGAGCTTGAGGATCGCCGCATGGGCGAAAGCTTGCTTACTCTGCTATCGGAACTCGGTGTCGAGCGGGCGCGCAACTTCGCTTCGGAACAACGTGCCACCTACCCCGCAGCCTTCGCCATCGCAGCGCTTAACTGGAATATAGAGCCGGTCGATGCACTGCGCGGCCTTATGTGGAGCGTGGTGGAAAGCCAGGTCATGGCGGCAATCCGGCTCGTTCCGCTTGGCCACACGGCAGGCCAGAGGATACTTATTGCTGGAACAGCAAGAATTGAGCGGGCCGTCGAGAAAGCATGCACGCTCGAAGACGACAAAATCGGCAATACAGCGCCCGCACTGGCTATGGCCAGTGCCTGGCATGAGACGCAATACAGCCGACTATTCCGGTCGTAAGCGTTGCATTTCGCGATATCGCTCGAGATTTTCCTCTGCCGAACTTGCATCAGCCGGAGGGACGGGCACCAATGCCTTGAAAGCATACTGACCGATCAGCATGACCCAAGTGACGAGGACGAATGTCGAAGTCAGCACCGGCATTCCAATCGGTTTCAGGAAGATGGCTACCGAAGCCCAAAGCCATGTGGCCACGACAGCGCCGAAGATCGCGTAAAGAAAACTGCTCCAGCTGAAAACAAGGAAGAAGCCGCCAAGCGCAATTGCCGTTAACGCGGCATTGTAACCGAAAAGCCCATCGCGAATGGCCCCTTCCGGTCCGCCGAATGCGGCGGCGACCAAAGCTCCGGTTATCGCTCCCAAAAGGCCCATCAGCGCGCTTATCCGGGAATGGATCGCGATACCAGCAAGGATAATGTAGCCTGTGATCCAGTTATCCTGAAAGAATATCTGTCCGATGGCGGTGCCGATCCCCATATACCAGGTTGGGAGTACATAAGGGACAGCGTAGGAAAACTGTTCCGGTGACACCGGTTTCGCCATTGGCCCCGCATCGATGGCATCAAATTTGAGAATTGCGAACAGAAACAGCCAACCGACAAGCACGAATGGCATTGTCAGAGGCGCAACCTTGTGCGGGCCCAGAAGCGCTCCGATACTCGCGAAAGCCATTGTGGAAAAAGCTGCGCCAAAGATGAGATAGATCGTCATGGCCGGTGACGGCAGCGCGCCGCTGCGAAAATCGGCACTGGTAAATGCGATCAGCGCAAGCGCGACCAAAGCTCCATTGAATCCGAACAGGCCATCACGAATAAGCCCCTTGTCGGCCTTCAGTATGATTGCCGTCAGTGTGCTGGCGACCACACCCACCACACAAATAAGGGCATAAATCCAGGAATTGACCAGAATGGCGAACAAAATGACCAGCCCGGAAAGCGGGTTGTTCTGGAACACCACTTGTCCAATACCGCGCAGCGTACAATCGATAAACCCCAGAGAAGGATGATCCCGCATCGCATTGAACTGCATGAATTTTGTTCCTTCATGTACCGGTAAACATCCCCGTTTCTAAAGAATGAGGAAATTCTCTATCGCTTTGGTTCCGCTAACGCCCCGTCCGTCGCTTAAAACAGGAAATAGCGTTGCGCCATCGGCAGAACATCGGCTGGTTCACAGGTGATCAATTCGCCATCCACCCGCACCTGATAGGTTTGCGGATCGACCTCCAATTTGGGCGTAAGACCATTGTGGATCATGTCCTTCTTGCGGATCGTTCTAATCCCTTTGACCGCAACCAATTGCTTGCTGAGTTTCAGCTTTTCGCCGATACCATCATCAAGCGCTGATTTGGAAACAAAGGTGACGCCTGTGGAGCCAAGCGCCCGCCCTAACACACCATACATTGGACGGTAATGGACTGGCTGGGGCGTCGAGATCGATGCGTTGGGATCGCCCATCGGCGCAATCGCAATCATACCGCCGATCATCACAAGGCTTGGCTTCACGCCGAAGAATTCCGGCTTCCACAATACAAGATCAGCCCGCTTTCCAACTTCGATTGATCCAATCTCATGAGCGAATCCATGCGTAATCGCCGGGTTAATCGTATACTTGGCGACGTACCGCTTGGCACGAAAATTATCGTTCCGGCCGCTATCCTGACTCAGGGGGCCGCGCTGCACCTTCATTTTATGGGCGGTTTGCCAACAGCGAAGCGTTGTCTCTCCAATGCGACCCATGGCTTGAGAATCCGATGACATCATCGAAAACACACCCAGATCATGGAGTATGTCTTCTGCTGCAATCGTTTCGCGCCGAATGCGGGATTCCGCAAATGCCACATCCTCCGGAATTTTCGGGCTGAGATGGTGGCAGACCATCAGCATATCGAGGTGCTCATCGACCGTATTGATGGTGTAGGGACGGGTCGGATTGGTGGAGGACGGCAGGATATTTTCTTCGCCCGCCGCCGTAATGATGTCGGGAGCATGCCCGCCGCCGGCACCTTCCGTATGGAAACTGTGAATGGTCCTGCCCTTCATGGCAGCAAAAGTATCCTTGACGAACCCGCTCTCGTTCAGCGTGTCTGTATGAATGGCCACCTGAATATCTTCTTCGTCGGCGACGTTAAGACAATTATCGATGGCGGCCGGGGTGGTTCCCCAATCCTCGTGCAGCTTCAGGCCAACAGCACCGGCCCTGATCTGTTCACGCAGAGGTTCAGGCTTGCTTGCATTGCCTTTGCCCAATAAACCCACATTGATCGGAAGCGCTTCCACAGCCTCCAGCATACGATGGATAGCCCATGGACCAGGCGTAACCGTGGTTGCAAGCGTGCCAACCGTTGGTCCCGTTCCACCGCCAACCAAAGTGGTGGTGCCGCTGGCCAGCGCTTCTTCCGCCTGCTGTGGCGCAATGAAGTGAATATGTGTATCGATGCCGCCTGCGGTGAGAATCTTGCCCTCGCCCGCAATTACGTCGGTTGCAGGTCCAACGATGATGTTGACACCGGGTTGGATATCGGGATTACCTGCCTTACCGATCCCCGAGATATGACCATTCTTGATACCTACATCGGCTTTGATGATGCCCCAATAGTCGAGAATAATGACAGTGGTGATCACCAAATCGGCGGTTTCGGCTGAAGGCCGCTGGCCCTGCCCCATGCCATCGCGAATGACCTTGCCGCCGCCGAAGGTTACTTCCTCGCCATAGATACAACGGTCTTCCTCAACCTCGATGATGAGTTCGGTATCTGCCAGACGCACACGGTCGCCCTTTGTCGGGCCATAGAGTTCGGCATAGGCCTGCCTTGATATCCTCCCCATCTGTCCCTCCTAAAGTTTCCCGTTGATTTTTGCGTTGAAGCCATAGACTTCACGGTCGCCATCAAGCGCAACCAGTTCGACTTCACGATCCTGTCCCGGCTCAAACCGCACGGCAGTCCCGGCGGGAATATTGAGCCTGAAACCTCTCGTTCGCTCCCTATCAAAGACGAGCGCCTCATTGGTCTCATAGAAATGATAATGCGAGCCAACCTGTATCGGCCTGTCGCCGGTGTTCTCGACAGCAATGGTGCAGGTTTCGCGACCGTCGTTGAGGTCGATCGACCCGTCTTCGATGAAATATTCACCCGGTATCATGATCGTCTCCTGAAGCGCGTACCGAAAAGCGCCAAGCGTTTTCGGTACAAGATGCGGGCAGAACCAAAAGCAAGAGCAATTTCGGTCATTCAGAAACGCACTAAGGAATCGGGTTGTGAACGGTCACAAGTTTGGTGCCGTCTGGAAAAGTGGCTTCCACCTGAATGTCGTGGATCATTTCAGGCACGCCCTCCATCACCTCATCCCGGCTGAGAAGCGTGGCCCCGTAGGACATGAGTTCCGCGACCGTTTTACCGTCGCGGGCACCCTCCAGAATTTCAGCGGAGATGTAAGCCACAACCTCTGGATAGTTCAGTTTCAACCCTCTGGCTCGGCGTCGCTCCGCAACCAATGCTGCAGTGAAAATCAGAAGTTTGTCCTTTTCACGTGGCAATAGTTCCATCGGTAGACCCTCTCCAAAGTCAGTTATGTTGCCCAGATGCGCGGTGCAGTGGCCGGTTTTCCTAATCCCATTTCGCGTAGAACCTCCCACGCCTTGCGAAATAGCGCCTTGGCTTCCGACATCCGCCCGCCGAGATAGCGGCAGACAATCACCCTTTCGAGCCGCGACGCCGAAAACAGATTTCTGGCTGTTTCACCCACCGCTTCGCGAATGGCCTGAAGTGCGTTTTCCGCAGCCGGACCGGCATAAACCATCGTGGCAACAATTGGTTTGGCGCAAAATGCATAGGCCGCATTCACCGCTGGTGCGGCACCACGAAGGCGAAATTGTTCGAACCAGATTGGCTTTCCGTCCCTGAATATTTCGACCCGTTGCCGGACTTCGCCCCTGTCGAAGCTTTCCTGACAGGCAGGACGCCCCAGACTGAAAATGTCCCACCCCAGATAGACTGCATCACCGCTCAGGGAGACATGCGTGCTTATGGATGCTCTGGCGCCGTCAAAAACGATTGTTTCCTGCGGGAGATACTCGCATATGCCACCTTCACTCACATCGATCCTTGTCCTCTGTGCGCTCTGGCCTCGCTCACTGCGATAGAATTTCGTGGCGCCCGGTGTTGTCAGAACAGCTCTGGCCTTGCGACCCAAAAAGCACGTAATATCGAGAACATCATCCCCTGCAACGCCACCCGGCGGATGAAGGAGATAGACATGCGCGCTGCCGTCTTTCTCAGGATAAAAAGGCTGTTGAACCGCAAGGGGACCCACATGGCGCCGCCGCATCAGCCGCGTCACTTCACGATTATGCTCAAACCGAAGTTCAAGCTCTGCATGCCAACCCTTGTTCATCTACAAAAGCCACCTCTGTGCTATTGGAGAACTTAATTGCGCTGTTGACGCTTGAGGTAAAAACTGGGCAAGGCAGTAAAGTATGTCGATAATAACAAGGCGCCATGACTGCTACAAGTTTAAAGTTATCGACACTCATGGCGACCGCCAATTTAAATATCAGTGTGTGAAAATTGAGTTCGCAGCTGCAATTCATTTTAATTTCAAGAGCGTATAAAAGCTCTGGCGGCGTCCCTCGAAATTCTTCTATCGATTGGCGAGGCGCTTGATCATCCTGGCTGGCAGATAAAGCACCAGCGAAGCTTGTTCCAGTGTGCCCTGCCCCGCCACGGCAAATGCATCGTCCATACTTGCATATTCATCAGTCAAGAACTGACGCAAGAAGTTACCCGATCCCAGAAGCTTGATCAGTGTGTCAGAACTGGCGAACAGGGTGTGCCCGCCACGATCCACCTGCGAGACATCAAGAACCTGAATGTCCTTGTTTTGCAGGAACGCTATATCAGCGCCGCTCCCAACACGAGGCTCGCCTCCAGTCAATCGGCGCGAAATATCGAGGGCGCGGTCCCGACGCGAAACAACGATAGTGAAAGGTCGCGGCAAATGACTAATATCATTCACCTGGCTCCTGAAGAGATCAGGGTCGAGGTCTGGCGCAGCAAGAAGCACCCCCTTGATCCGCTGAAGCACCTTTCTCTGATCCCGGATGGAAAGGGTTCTCAGCGCTTCCATCACGACAACCGCCCCCATTGAATGACCGACGACAATGATCCCGGTCGCCTTTGAGCGCGCCACAAGTTGAAGCGTCTCAGCCAGTCCATCTCTGGCAATGAGCGCGCTGTCACGATCATACAGATAACGTGTCAGTGCACCGGCTGAAGCCCATGAAAAATGAACGGGCAAAGACCCAACGTCATAGTCATGCACGATCTGGGCGTTGCGAAAAAGCCCCTCTGCGAAATTGTTATTATAGCCGTGAACGAAGATAAACACTTCGCGCTGCGATGCAGGCCGCTCGGATAATCGCCGGTTGATTTCACGAACCATGGCCTCTCCATTTGAAAGGCTCAAATAGTTGGTTGCGCTGAACTGCCGTCGGGGATCTGGCCTGGACGCAGACGTTTCCACCGATCCGGGCCGGTGATTGTGTGGAATGCGAACATCTATGGTGGAGAACTTCAGCGCATCCGAACGCGCGCGTGTATAGGCGATTTCTGGGTCGTCTGAACGATCCCGAACCGTAGCAACCATGAGAGGAACCACATCGCCTGACCGCGAATAAGACTGCTCAGCCGTACCCAATCCAGTGACAGCGCGAGGCCCGGCACATCCCACAACCACCGAAAATACCAGTACAACTGCGCGAAACGGCCTCATAAAACTCCCCCGCAACGCTGCATTCAATGATGAAGTAAAAGCTTTTCAATAGTTTAGTCCGCTGGCACATTTGATAAATGCTTTTCAGCGTTTGGCTTAGGCGTTCCTACTCATCTAACAAAGAAGTTTTTCAGAACGCGGCTGGCTCACTCGATAGTAACTTACGAAAGGGATTTAACAAAGCCAGCTTATTCCACGATACCATCATCGTCCGCCAGCGGATTAAATTGTCATCAATTCCGCAACAGCCAAATGAACAGAGCGATGTTTCGGGCCGCATCATCGCGCCAAAACCTTCTTTCAATCAGTGTATGTTCTGATTGCGGCTACGCTCCTGCGTCAGTTCAGCGGTGGTCTGGCCTAGCCGCTTCGCCAATTCCCGCATGATCGTGATGGCCATTTCCGGATAGTCACCGAGGATTTTCGTAAAATGCTCCTTGCTGATGCGCAAGGTCTCCAAAGGCGTCGCTGCTCTCACCGTCGCGGTGCGCCCCATATCGCACAAAATGCCAATTTCTCCGACGATGGAATTGGGCTGTGCATCGGCAACCTTAATGGGGCCGCCCGGTGAATCGACCAGAATATCCGCACCACCCAGAAGGATCACATAGGCGGCATCGGATATGTCGCCCTGATGGAACAGCGTCTCACCGGGCTTGAAAGTCACGCGCTCAGAGGTGAAGGCGAGAAGCTTTAGCTTCGCCGGTTCTATACCAGCAAAGAACGGCATGCGCCGCAGCATTTCGACTTCATCCTTCAACAACATCGATCTTCCCTTTCATCCCGCCTTACGACAGCAAATCCTTAAGCGGTCCATCCTCCTGCATCAGCGCCTCATAGGTGCCATCCTGAACCACCCGTCCATGATCAAACACGATAACGCGGTCGAAATCTCTGGCGAGAGAAAAATTACTCAACGCCCATATTATCGCGGGTTTATGACCTTCTTTATGCAGCGTATGCATAATATTTCCCGCGATCTGAAACTGTATACGCTGATCCAATGATGGCAGCGGCCGGTTGAACACGACATAATCAGCATGTTTAAGCAGCGCTCGCGCCATATTGATTTTCTGGCGCTGCACACTGGTCAGTCGCTTGCCGCCCGAGCCGACATCAAAATCAAGCCCGATGATCAGGATTGTGCGCTGCTGGCCCGTTTCCTCGAAGAGATCGATGAGGATCGACCGGATTTTGTCCGACGCATTCATCTGTCCATAGCTGATCTTGCCAAACAGCAGATTGTCGAGCAGCGTGGCGTGCTTGATGAAGCGGTCCGGTTCGTAAGGCTCGATCATGGCGCGCAGGTCGTCCGGCGTATCGCGCAGAAAGCGTGTTCTTGCCTTGAGAATCTTGGCCTTCAACGCGTCGGTCAGAAGGCCGAAACGATGCCGTGGCTCAATATAGGAGAAGCTGAGACGTACGATGTTGACGCGGTCTTCGTCCGAAACCGCATCAACACTGAGCCCCTTCACCCGCTGCAAAAGCGTCTCATATTCGGGAATGTCTTCCGGACGCATGAATGTCAGTTGCTGGAAGAACGGGTGGTCGGGCGGCAGATCGCGGAAAAGCTCGATAGCGTTTTCAGCGATTTCGAGGCTCATGGCGTAAAGATCGGCGAGAAGATCGTCCTCGCCGATTACCTCGCGGAAAAACGGATGCGCCGCCAGTTGCCGGATGGTCATGGAGGAGCGGTCGAGCACGCCGAACAGCAGATTTTCACCCACCGTCGCCTGCGCGTTATAGACATCCGGCTCAAAGGGAATGACCAACGCCGCCATATCACCGCCGTCAAGCCGCTTACGTAACGCCTGCCGGAGTTCCACGATGCGGGAGATGAATTCCGGATGCGCAACCGTATCGACCTTCGACAGAAGCGCTATATCGAAAATGTCATGGGTGACCATCACTGCGTCGAGGATGGGGCGCACGACGGCGTAGAGCCCGTCCCGTCCCGAAATGCCCATCGCCGCGTAATCCACCCAGTCGCTATTAAGATCAAAATCGGGATTTCGCGCCCGGCGCGACTCTGCGATTTGCCAGCGCCGTTTTGCCGCTTCGTCGCCTTCATAGGCGACCTCGGTCAGCGGCGCATGTTTCAGCCCGTAGAGCAGATTGTCACGTAAAGAACCGCTGAAGAAATAGCCGTCGCCCGATGCATAGGCAATGCGCCGTCCGGTGACCGATTCAGGCAGTTCGAGAAGATCATGACCGTCGATGGCGACCCGCCCGGTTGCAGGCCAGACAAGTCGGCCCAACAGTTCGGCAAATACATCGCTGCCACTGCCCGCAGGTCCGATCAGCGCGACGGTTTCGGTCGGCTTCAGCTCCAGACTGACATGCTCCAAAATCGGCGCGCCACTGTCGTCTTGCACTGTGACATTGCTGATGACGACCGGCTGGTCGAGCGCAGGAACAGTGTCAT
The DNA here is from genome assembly GCF_037482325.1 of Ochrobactrum teleogrylli. Taxonomy (NCBI): domain Bacteria; kingdom Pseudomonadati; phylum Pseudomonadota; class Alphaproteobacteria; order Hyphomicrobiales; family Brucellaceae; genus Ochrobactrum; species Ochrobactrum teleogrylli. The sequence continues at coordinate 107,099 of NZ_JBBHKQ010000002.1, read as the reverse complement.
AGCGGACCGATTGCACCTTCGGGGCGATGAGATTATCGACGCTGAACTGCTCGACCACTTGTGCATATTTCACCTGGACATCCTGGCGGTTCTGGTCCCAGTCGATCAGTTCCTTGAGCGGACCCGGCAGGTCCTTATAGGCGTTGATGACGGCGACGAGCTGGCCGATATCGAGCCGACCCTGAAGCGCCAGAATACCGCCGATCATATAGAACAGGAATGGTGTGACCTGAGCCAGAAAATTGTTGATGAACTTGACCAGAAATTTCCACTGATAAAGATCATAGCGGATAGAGAAGATGTGTCCCAGCCGGTTGGCGATATCGGCCCGCTCGAAATTCGACGTATCGTTGCTGTGAATGGCGCTGATGCCGTCAACGATCTCGCCGACGCGGCCCGAAAGTTCCCGCGCCGACAATTGACGCTGGCGCCCCAGTTCCAGAAGCCGCTTTCGCATCCGGGGAATGATAATGCCCTGCGCGGCAACAATGATCGCCGCGATCATGCCGAGCCAGAAATTCTGCATCAGAATGAAGACGAGCGCCGTCAGGGCCTGCCCGCCGAGAAGCGCCGGCTGCACAAAGGCGTCGCCGGTAAAGCCTCCAAGCGGCTCCACTTCGTCCTTGATCATGGTGGCGATTTCCGCCGAGCGGACGCGTTTGAAATGGAATGGCGGGAAACGCAGCACCCGGTCCACCAGCTCGAAACGGATGCGGCGTAGCATCCGCTCGCCAAGCCTGCCCTTATAAGTATTGATATAGAGCTTGAAGAGCCCGTTGATCACGACCAGCAGCAGGAAAACCATGCTGAGGCCGATCAGCATCTGGATGCGGGTAAGCTGCAGCCCGTTGAAGAACACCACCTCGCCCAGGATCGGGAAATCGTAGGTGATGCGCATGAAAGTCTGTGTGGCGCCCGGCTTCTCGAACCCTATGCCCTGAATGGGGCCGTTGATGATCTGCTTGGGCAGATCGAACGAGAGAAAATAGGGGATCATCGAGACGGCGACGACAAAGAGAATCCAGGCTTGCTGGGCGCGTGTCGTGGACCAGATATAGCGAGCGAGGTTCTTTTCCATGAAGTCCCGTTTTGAGATCGATGGCCCGCCGGGCCGTGCTGCTATCGCGCCAACGCGGTCAATCGCTCTGTCTATATCTATGCATTCGCGAAACCTCCTCCGCTTTTGCCAGTATATTTGTAGTGCGTTTGCAGCAAAATGGAAGTATCTCGCCTCACTTAAAAGCGGGATAACAATGGTTGAGAGAACTTAGTGCCGCAAACTGCACAGCTTTAATGTGGCTAATGACGGCGATAAAGAAAATAGCGGTTCGCGGCGACGCTGTGCGGCAGAGGCATGGGCGTCAATTCAGGATGTTCGAGCGGCAATCCGCAGGCGGCTATGCCGCCACGTTTCAGGAGCGAGGCCACAGCGTCGGGGAGCCATGTTAGGGTCAGCGCATCCAGATTTTGATGACCAGTGCCGATATCGGCATGCACGAGCGCTGCCTCGATGCCGAGATAATCGCCAATCGTGTCCTTGATCTCACCGACGACCAGATTGTCGCCCTGAGGTGTCGAACTTTCGAAAGAACGGGCCACGCGATCGAAAGCGATTATCCGGCGATCCGGAAACAGCTCCCTGATATGATCATATGTGCGGCCGTTACCGAGACCAAGCTCCATGATCGTTCCGGGAATTGCGCGGACATCGTCTGCAATGCTGTTCAGGATATCACGCTGGGCGCAAAGACGGCGGATAAAACTGTCGAGACGACTCATGATCTGTTCTTCAATCTGCAAATGTCCGAGACGTCCGCTTATACAACGGCGGACATAAAGTCGACCGCGACCGATGATGCACGGCTGCGACCCGACCTGAGGGTGACTATGCCTTGACGATATTATCGCCGCTGATGGCGCGGCGTCCGAACGCATTTCTGGTATCAACGATCAACGGCGCCCATTTGGCCAGCGCCTGATAGTCGATCTGATCGTGATCGGTGGCGATCAGCACAGCGTCAAAATTTCTGACAACCTCTTCCGTCAGCTCGACCGAGGCGCGACCGTGAAGTTCGATATAGTCGCGCGTGGGCGGGATCGTTGAGACGAAGGGATCGTGATAATCGGTCGTTCCGCCACGGGCCTCAATCAGTTCGATCAGTTTAAGCGACGGGCTTTCGCGGATATCGGGAACATTTTTCTTGTAGGCGAGGCCGATTATCAACACGCTCGAGCGGCTGACGGCTTTTCCGTGGCGGCGATCAAGCGCTTCGGCAAGACGGTCGACGACATGACGCGGCATAGCCGAATTGATCTCACCGGCAAGTTCGATGAAACGCGTCGGCAATTCATATTCGCGCGATTTCCAGGTCAGGTAGAACGGATCGATGGGAATGCAATGACCGCCAAGTCCCGGCCCCGGATAAAACGGCATGTAGCCAAACGGCTTAGTCTTTGCGGCTTCGATCACTTCCCAAATATCGATGCCCATGGCCTCGTAGACGACCTTCAATTCGTTGACGAGAGCGATATTGACTGCCCGGAAGATATTTTCCGTCAGCTTTACCGCCTCGGCGGTGGCATTGGATGAGACCGGAACGACAGTCTTGACCGCAGCTCCGTAAAAGGCGGTCATAAGTTGCGAGGCCTCTGGGCCATCACCGGCGACAATCTTCGGGATACTTGAGGTCTCGAAATCGCGGTTGCCGGGATCCTCGCGTTCTGGCGAAAAGCCGAGGAAGAAATCCACGCCGGAACGCAGGCCCGTGTTTTCCAGAACAGGCCGTACCACCTCATTGGTGGTGCCGGGATAGGTGGTGGATTCCAGCACGATCAGCTGACCGGCTTTCAACGTTCTGGCAATCGCGTCACAGGTTTTGACGACGAATGACAGATCGGGGTCCCGCTGTTTGGTCAGCGGCGTCGGAACACAAATGATGATGACATTGCAATCGCCGAGACTTGAAAAGTCAGTCGTCGCACTGAAACGGCCTTCACCAACATGACGCCCCAGCACCGTATCGGACACGGCTTCGATATAGGATTTGCCATCGTCTATCATGACGATCTTGCCGGGGTCGATATCGAACCCTATGACGCTGAAACCGCTATTGGCGATGGTCATCGCCAGAGGCAAGCCGACATAGCCGAGGCCGATAACCCCCACGCGCGCCGAGCGATTGGCGATAGCTGAAAACAGGTTCCCATGAAGCGGGGCAGAGTCGGTCAAGATCATAGCTCTCCGGCAATTGATATCCTTCAGTGGCGGATTTACGGGCCAGCTGTCAAGGATGCCGCCGATGGGTAACTATATGTTCACCGGAAACCGAGCGATTTTACTTTAGTGAAACTGGCTTTGCCGCGATTACACGCTATATTGGTCGCAATGATTTGCTGACGACCGGCCATGACGTGGCTGACGGCTAGAAAGAATAACAAGCGATGGATGTCCCCCGGATTCCTATTTCCGAAACATTGCTCAGCCCGGTTTTACACTGGCTACAACAATCTGCGCTCAATGGCGCGAGCCTCGAAACTCTGGCCGAGGGATTTTGTGAAAGGCTGGCGGCGGCTGGCGTGCCGCTGATGCGCGTCCATTTAAGTTTTTCGATGTTGCATCCGCTTTACGACGCGCTCGGCTTCACCTGGATACGCGGCAAGGGCATGGAAATCGAGGGTTTTCGTGCTTCCACCAGCGAGAAGGATGCAGAGCGGTTTCTCACGAGCCCCTATTTCCATCTGCTTAGCAACAACCTGCAATATCTGCGTCGTCAGATCGACCCATCTGCGCCATCGGAGTTCCCGGTTTTCGATGAATTGAAGGAAATCGGAGCCACCGATTATCTCGCCTTCGTGCAATCCTTCGGCGATGGCAACAGTCAGGGTATGGTCGGCTCTTGGACCACAGATATCCCCGGCGGCTTCGGTGACGACGTGGTGGAGACATTGCTGAATATCCAGAACAGCCTGGCAATCGCCGCAAAGATGGCGGTGCTCGGCAAGCTCGCAGACAATATGGTCACCACCTATCTTGGCGGCAATGCTGGCAAGCGCGTGTTATCCGGCCAGATTCGTCGCGGGGATGGAGAGACCATTCGCGCTGTGCTCGTCATGGGCGACATGCGACAATCGACGGACCTTGCCGAAAAGGCGGGCAGGCAGGTCTATATCGACACGCTCAACGAGTTTTTCGATGCAATCGCCGCGCCGTTCAACAAGAATGGCGGCGAGATTACGAGTTTTGTCGGAGACGGGTTCCTCGCAGTCTATCCCTGTGGTCGTCACCGGGAGCCGTCGCAGATCGCGGCGCGCGCGGCAATGGCGGCGGTAAGGCAGGCAACGGCAGCCATGGCCGACATGAACAACGAGCGGAAGAAGAAGGGCCTCGACGAGGTCCGCTATGGAATGGGCCTACATGTCGGCAACGTGATGTTCGGCAATGTCGGCCTCAAGGACCGACTGACGTTCTCCACATTCGGCAGCGCCGTCAATGAAGTGTCGCGCTTGCAGGGGCTGACAAGGCTCTATCCCGACCATCCGATTATCGCCAGCGAGGCGTTCACCAACTATTGCGGTGGTGACTGGGTGACGCTGGGTGCGAAGAAACTGCGCGGCGTACAGGACAAGGTGACGATATTGGCGCCGGGTGGGGAAAACCTGAAGATGAGCAGTATTGAGGCAACCGGAAGGAACAAGCCGGATGCAGGCTCCGAAGCCGAGCAAGTGATGCTGCTTTTCCGCAACTCCCGCGACCGGAAGCCCCCGAAGCTTGAGGGGAACCTTCTTCAATGATCAAGACATGTGCTGTGGCACTGCTTCTATCCACCTTGTTTGTCCAAGTCTCAGCGATTGCCGATCCATTGAACACACCCCTTTTCGATACTTTCGATGGTGAAGATTTTTCACCCACCGGCGGGCTTTATTACCGCGATAATGATGAACAGAAAGCGGGAACGGTCGAGTTCCAGAGTGCGGTCACCCGCACCGGACCGCGCGCCTTGAAACTGAGCGTGCGATCCGGTTGCAAGGCAACAACGGAAAACTGCAGCGAAAGGGCGGAAATCTGGGAAAAAACCGAGCTTCGTGTTCCTTACGACCAAGCCGTCTGGTATGGTTTTGCAGTCAAGTTTGCCGAACCCATCCCACAAGACGACCATCGCTATGTGATTGCGCAGTGGAAGCGTGAGATCGGCCCCGGAACAAAAGGCGACTTCAGCCCGTTTCTGGCGGTGCGGCTCAACAAGGGCAAGCTCTTCATCACTGTGGAAACGAATTATCACCCGCCAGTCTCCGCCGGGACCAAGGGCACAGCCGTGACATGCGATAAAGGGTCAACCCCGGTTTGGTTGCGGCCAGAAACCAACCAGATGCGGGCGCTTGTCGCGACCGACGACAACTGGGTCGCGGAAGATGGCGGCCTCTTCTCGGCATGCACCGACAAAATCACTATCACGACCCGCGGCAACAGCCTCCCCTCTCCCGACTCCGGGTGGATCGACTTTGCGATCATGACGAAACCCGGCCCGGACGGAACCGGCCATATCGAGATTTTCGCCAACGGCCTCTGGATCTCGACAATCAAAGGCTATATCGGCCACAACGATCCCGGATTGGGCAAGAACCAGTACTTCAAATTCGGGCCATATCGTGCGGCTGGAACCGGCGAATGGTCGCTGTTTTATGATGATTTCCGCAGGTCAGCCAACTGCAAGGACGTTCTTCGCGACAGCAACGCATGTGACCTCATCAAGTAATCCTTCCGAGCTGAAAGCATTGTCCCGCGCGTATCTTCGCGCAGGGGCGTGACAACTGCTGGATGCGTGAAATCTAGTCATGGACTCATAGGCATTCGTGCGCTAGCGTTCAGGTCGGGGGTGCCCGCACCGGGGACACGCAACAGTGAAGGCCTGCAAGCATGATCTCAGGGACAGATCTCTTGAGGATCGAAAATCTGAGCATTTCCTTCACCTTGCTTGGTGGGAAGATCATGGCCGTGAAAAAAGCCGATCTCCGTGTCCTGCCAGGCAAAGTCACCGCCCTCGTCGGCGAATCTGGTTCTGGAAAGTCTGTTATAAGTCAATCGGTTATGGGAATTCTGCCGCGCACTGCATCCGCGAGTGGCAAAATCCTTTTCCAAGACCCCGACATGCCCGGCCAGCCGCCTATCGACATTGTCAGCCTGCCTACTGACGGTCCGGAGATACGGGCGCTCCGTGGCAATCGCATCGGCAAGATTTTTCAGGAGCCGCTCACATCGCTGTCGCCGCTCCACACGATCGGCAACCAGATTTCGGAAGTACTGTCGATCCATACCAGGGATACAAAAGCCGAGCGGCGTGAGCAGACAGAGGAGATGCTTGGCCTCGTCGGCTTCAAGAACCCGACCCAGGCCTATGACAAGTATCCGTTCGAACTGTCCGGTGGTATGCGCCAACGCGCCATGATCGCCATGGCGCTCATATGCAAGCCATCCCTGCTGATCGCCGACGAACCGACCACGGCGCTTGATGTAACCATTCAGGCGCAAATTCTCGAACTGCTCGGCGAGCTTCGAGCCAAGCTCAACATGGCAATGCTGCTCATCACGCACGATCTGGGCGTTGTCGCCAATGTCGCCGACGAGGTGGTCGTTATCTATCACGGCGAGATCATGGAATCGGGACCAGTTGAAACGATCTTCCGCAAACCAGCCCATCCCTATCTCAAGGGTTTGATGGCCGCCGTGCCGCATTTCGACATGAAGCCGGGCGAACGTCTGAAATCCTTACGCGACGTGCCAGTCGATGTCGCCAAGTTGATGGGCAAGAGCAAAGCCGTCCATACGGATCGCAACAATGTGCTGCTCTCCGTGCGCTATATCTCCAAGACCTTCGCAGCCCGCAAAACCCTTTTCGCAAAAGATGGCGGGCCGCCGACGCGGGCGGTCAATGACGTCAGTTTCGACGTATTGCGCGGCGAATGTTTCGGCCTAGTCGGCGAGAGCGGCTGCGGCAAGACCACACTGAGCAAAATCCTGATGCGCGCCGTCACGCCGGACGCAGGCTCCGTAATTTTCAACGGCGACACAGGCCCGATTGACATCCTAGACGCCAGCGGCAACGACCTGCAGGCGTTACGCACCAAAATCCAGATGGTGTTTCAGGACCCGGTATCGTCGCTGTCGCCGCGCATGACCATCCAGAATATTCTCAGCGAACCGCTGGAAATTCACGGGCGCGGAAACGCAAAATCCCGGCTGGACAAGGTTGCCGACCTGATGGACGTGGTCGGCCTGAACCGCCGCTATCTCAATCGCTACCCGCACGGTCTCTCGGGCGGTCAGCGCCAGCGCGTCGGCATCGCGCGGTCTCTGGCGCTCGGTCCAGAACTCATCTTGTGCGATGAACCCGTATCGGCGCTCGATGTATCCGTACAGGCGCAAATCCTCAACCTTCTCAAAGATTTGCAGAAGGAACTCGGGCTTACTTACATCTTCATTTCGCACAATCTGGCGGTGGTGGATTATATGGCCGACCGGATCGCCGTGATGTGTGGCGGGCGGATTGTCGAAATCGCTCCACGTCGCACCCTGATGCGGGCGCCCGTCCATCCCTATACGAAATCGCTGCTTGCCGCCGTTCCATTTCCCGATCTCGACCGTCCACTTGACTTCGGCAAGCTCAGTGCCAGCGGTGCATCCGACAAACGCAACTGGGGTATTCAGTTCCGCAACGACGGACCGGACGACATGCTGACGCCAATGGATCTGGGCGACGGGCACCTTGTGCTTGCGCGCAAGACCGCAGACATGCGGGAGTTGAAGCCTTGATCAATCGGCGAACGACACTGGGCATGCTTGCTTCCTGCTTTCTACCTGGTGTTTCGCGGGCGGATCCGCCTTTGCCGAACTATTCACTGCCGCAGCCGGGCGCGCTGCCCGATCTGGCCGACCGTCTTCCCAAAACACCAAGGATCGTCAACATGGCGGCGCTTGGTCGCAAACCCGGCGTCAACGGAGGTGTCATCCGCACCCTGATCGGCAACCAGAAAGACATCCGGTTGATGACGCTCTACGGCTATTCCCGTCTGGTTGGCTATGACGAAAAGCTCAACATGCATGCGGATATTCTCGAAAGCTTCGAGACAGTCGAGGACAGGGCTTTTACCTTCAAAATCCGCCCGGGGCACCGCTGGTCGGATGGTTCCTATCTGACATCGGAGGATTTCCGCTATTGCTGGGAAGACGTGATGCTCAACACGGAGCTGAAGCGAGGCGGTCCGCCGAGGGTCTTGCTGGTCAATGGAAGGCCGCCGCGTTTCGAAGTCATTGACGAGTTGACGGTCAGATATAGCTGGGACGCGCCTAATCCGGATTTCCTGCCACAACTGGCGGCGCCGCAGGCGCTAACGATTGTTCTGCCGTCACAGTATTTGAAACAATTTCACAAGACCTATCAGGACAATTTCCGGCTCTCGGCCCTGATGAAGCAATACCGCGTCAAGAAATGGACTGACCTTCATTTCAATATGGCGCGCAGCTATCGGCCCGAAAACCCGGAACTGCCGACCCTCGATCCATGGCGAAACACAACCGCGTCGCCTGCCGAGCAGTTTGTTTTCGAGCGCAACCCGTATTTCCACCGCGTCGATGAAAACGGGGTGCAATTGCCCTATGTCGACAAAGTGATCCTGAATATCAGCTCCCCGACAATCATTGCCGCCAAGACCGGCGCTGGTGAAAGCGATCTGCAGGCACACGGCATCGACTTTTCCGACTACGCCTTTCTGAAGGATTCCGAAAAGCGTTTTCCGGTCAGGGTCAGCTTGTGGAAGCGGACGGAAGGTGCGAGGGTGAGCCTGATGCCCAACCTCAATGCTGGGGACGCCATTTGGCGGGCGCTCTTCTGGGATGTGCGCGTGCGCCGCGCCCTATCGCTCGCAATCGACCGGACCGAAATCAACAAGGCGGTGTTCTACGGTCTTGCCGTTGACAGCGCCAACTCCATCCTGCCCGAAAGCCCGCTCTACAAACCAGGATATAAAACGGCGTGGAGCGCCCATGATCCTGAACAAGCGAACGTCCTGCTGGACGCGGCTGGCCTGCAACGGCGGGACGAGAACGGGATTCGCCTGCTGCCAGACGGTCGCTCCGCAAAGATCGTGGTGGAAACCGCGGGCGAAAGCACGTTGGAGACAGATATCCTCGAGCTTGTCACAGATCACTGGGCAAAGGTCGGCATCTCGCTGTTCATCCGGACATCCCAGCGTGACGTTTTCCGTAGCCGGGCCATGGGTGGCGAAATCATGATGTCCATGTGGTCGGGGCTCGATAACGGCATACCGACCGCCGATATGAACCCGGGCGAGCTCGCCCCAACCTCGGACGACCAATTGCAATGGCCGGTCTGGGGCATGTATTACATGTCGAACGGAATGAAGGGCCATCCTCCGGAAATTCCCGAAGTAAAGCAGCTGATCGAGCTTCTCAGCCAATGGCGGGACTCCAGCGACATAGCCGAGCGGGCCACTATCTGGACGCAGATGCTGGATATCTATTCGCAGCAGGTGTTTTCCATCGGTATCGTCAACAGCACCCCCCAGCCCGTCTTGCGCGCGGCCAGCCTCCAGAATGTACCGGAGAAAGGGCTCTACGGCTTCGACCCGACCAGCTTTCTCGGCGTTTTTATGCCGGATGCGTTCTGGTATGGAAAGGACGCCTGACCATGCTGCGATATATTCTCTGGCGCATCGCAGCAATGATCCCCACGCTCATCATCATTTCCGCTCTGGTTTTCACCATCATCGAACTACCGCCGGGCGACTATTTCGAAAGCTATGTGTCGGAGCTTCGCGCACAGGGCGAAGCGGTGGACATGCAGGAAATCGAGGAGCTACGCGTCCAGTACGGCTTCGATAAGCCGCCGGTTCTGCGCTATTTTCACTGGGTTGCTGGGATGTTGCAGGGGGATTTCGGCTATTCGTTCGAGTATCAGCTGCCCGTCAGTGACGTTGTGGGCGACCGGCTTTGGCTGACAGTGATGGTATCGTTCTTCACGATCATCTTCACATGGCTGATTGCTTTCCCGATCGGCATCTATTCGGCGACGCATCAATATAGCTGGGCGGATTATGGGCTGACGCTGATCGGCCTGCTTGGCATTGCGATCCCGAACTTCATGTTCGCGCTGATCCTGATGTATGTTGCCAATATCTGGTTCGGCACCTCGATTGGACATCTCATGGACCAGAAATATCTGGCCGAACCAATGAGCTGGGCCAAGGCGTCCTCTATCCTGTCCCATCTTTGGATACCCGTGCTGATCGTCGGCACCGCAGGCACTGCCGGGATGATCCGGCGTTTGCGCGCCAATCTTCTCGACGAGTTGCAAAAGCAGTATGTGGTAACGGCGCGCGCCAAGGGTCTGCATCCTTTTCGCACGCTGGTAAAATATCCCCTGCGCATGGCGCTTAATTTTTTCATCTCGGATATCGGTTCGATCCTGCCCGCGATCATTTCCGGTGCTGAAATCACCGCAATCGTTCTTTCGCTGGAAACGACAGGGCCAATGCTCATAAAGGCCTTGCAGAGTCAGGATATGTATCTTGCAGGGTCGTTCCTGATGTTTCTCGCAACGCTGACGGTCATAGGCGTGTTGATCTCCGATATTGCGCTCGCCTTTCTTGATCCGCGTATCAGATTGCAGGGTGGGAGCACAAAGTGACATCATCACCCCTCCCCGAACCGGGCGCACGCCTGCCTCACTTTGTTTCGACGGAGCCTTTTGATCCGCATTCGGTCGATGTCATGACCGAAGAGCAGAGCCGCTTTTATCGGGCGTCTCAGCTCCAGTTGATGTGGTGGAAATTCAAAAAGCATAAGCTGGCGCTTGCCTCCGCCATCTTCCTCGGCGCGCTTTATGTAATGATCGCCTTCGTTGAATTCCTCGCGCCTTATAATCTTCATACACGCAATGTCGATTTCATCTATGCACCGCCGCAGGCGGTCCGCCTTTTTGACAACGGCAATTTCATCGGGCCGTTCGTCTATGGCCGCAAGATGACGCTCGATATGGACACGCTGCGACGGGTCTATGTGGATCAGACAGACCAGATCGAACCGCTGCGTTTTTTCTGCTCGGGCGATCCCTATAAATTCTGGGGCATATTCTCGACTGATTTACATCTGGTCTGCCCTGCAAAGGGCGGCGAGCTGTTTCTTCTCGGGACAGACCGACTCGGACGAGACGTGCTATCCCGCATCCTCTATGGCGCTCGAATCTCGCTGACAATCGGGCTTATCGGCATTGTCATCAGCTTTACTCTCGGAATTGTTATCGGTGGCCTTGCCGGTTACCATGGTGGCGTTTTCGACCTCATCGTCCAGCGAATCATAGAGGTGCTGCAGTCTATTCCAAGCATTCCACTGTGGATGGCCCTTGCGGCCATCATGCCGATTACATGGAGCCCGATGCTGATTTACCTCGGTATTACCGCCATCCTTGGACTGCTTGACTGGACTGGGCTGGCGCGCGCCGTGCGTTCCAAGTTGCTTTCACTTCGCGAGGAAGACTACGTGCTAGCGGCCCAGCTGATGGGCGCAAAGAGCCCCCGCATTATCGGACGGCATCTCATTCCCGGCTTCATGTCGCACTTGATCGCAACTGCAACCATGTCTATTCCCGGTATGATCCTGGGTGAAACTGCGCTGAGCTTTCTCGGCCTGGGGTTACGGGCACCAGTAACCAGTTGGGGCATCCTTTTGACGGAAGCCCGAAGTGTAAGTGTCATTGTCTTCTACCCCTGGCTGCTGTTTCCGATCATTCCGGTCATTCTGGTGGTTCTGGCCTTCAATTTTCTAGGTGACGGTCTTCGCGATGTCGCTGATCCGTATAGTTGAGATGGATGTTCGCATGCTGAAAAATTTCCCATATCGCGGGTTACGTCACCTAGAGCGGTTCCCGTTAAAACGGAAACGTGGAACCGCTCTATCTATTTGTTTTTGCGCATTATCCTACGCATCGAAGCGGGATAAGAAATCAGTCCAGCGAATTGATTTCCCCGCGGAGGCGCTACGCACTTTTGCTGGAAATGCTGTAGTTGCGGCGGGGTTCGCATCATGACGCGCCGCCTGGAGCATGTCCGCATCCTGATGTACAGCCACGACACGTTTGGGCTCGGCCATCTGCGCCGCTGCCGAACGATCGCCCATTCGCTTGTCGAGGACTATCGCGGTCTCAATATTATGATCATATCGGGCGCCACGATCGCTGGCGCCTTTGACTACCGCGCGCGCGTCGATTTCGTCAAAATTCCAAGCGTAATCAAGCTGCGCAATGGCGAATACCAGTCGATGGAACGGCACACCGATCTCCATGACACGCTGAAGATGCGCCAATCGATTATCCGCCATACCGCCGAAACGTTCCAACCCGATATTTTTATCGTCGATAAGGAACCGATGGGCATGAAGGGCGAAGTCGAGGAGACGCTCACCTATCTCAAGACCCGTGGAGCAACACTGATTCTGGGCCTGCGTGAAGTCATGGATGCGCCGCATTTGCTCGATGCTGAGTGGAAGCGCAAAAACGTGATGGATAAGATCGACAGGTTCTATGACTCGATCTGGGTCTATGGGCCGCCGGATTTCTACGATCCGCTCGTGGGTCTCGACGTCCCGAAGGGTGTCCGCGACAAGATGAATTTCGTCGGCTTCCTGCAGCGCAGCGTTTCCAATCAGGAAGTCCCGGACCATCGCCCCAAGGGCGACTATATTCTTGTCACCACCGGCGGAGGCGGCGATGGCGCCGATCTCGTCAACGATGTCGTGCGGGCCTACCAGCACGATCACACGCTCCAGCACAAGGCGCTGGTCGTGCTCGGACCTTACATGCCCGCGAAGAAGCGCCGCAAGATGATAAGCAAGAGCCAGGCGATCCCCCATATCGAGGTCATCGAGTTCGATAACAGGATGGAAGAACTGGTGGCGGGCGCGAAGGCTGTCGTTGCCATGGGCGGCTACAATACTTATTGCGAGATTCTTTCCTTCGACAAACCGGCATTAATCGTTCCCCGCATCCTTCCACGTGAGGAACAGCTGATCCGCGCCCGGCGCGCTGCGGAACTCGGGCTGATTGACATGCTGCTTCCCAGCGAATCCGAAGATCCTGTCCGCATGGCCAGTGCACTCAAGGCCTTGCCCAGCAGGCCAGCGCCCTCGAAGAGCGCGCCCAAAGGTTTCAGGCTCGAAGGCTTACCGCATATCTCGCAAATTGTCGGGGATCTGATGGATCGACGTCAGCCGAACCACCTGTCGCTCGTCAAGGGATAATCAATTGTCATATCGCCGGAAAATTGTGGTGGTGCTGAAGGGATATCCGCGCCTGTCCGAAACATTCATTGCTCAGGAATTGCTTGGGCTGGAACAATCGGGTTTTGATCTGGTTCTCGTGGCATTGCGGCGACCGACGGACAAGAAAACGCATCCGGTGCACGACGAAATTCGTGCGCCAGTCCATTACCTGCCTGAATATCTGCGCGAAGAACCGCGCCGTGTTCTATTGGCCTTGATCGCCTGTATGCCGCGCCCCGGTTTCTGGCGAGGCTTGGTAACTGTGCTCAAGGACTTTCGGAAAGACCCGACGCGCAATCGTATCAGGCGTTTCGGACAGGCCGCAGTTCTGGCAGCGGAATGGCCCGATGACGCGGGATGGATTCACGCGCATTTTATCCACACGCCCGCATCCGTTGCCGCTTATGCCAGCCAGATCACCGGCATTGGATGGACGTGCTCCGCTCACGCCAAGGATATCTGGACTTCGCCAGACTGGGAACTGCAGGGCAAGCTCACCAGCACGCGATGGACGGTGACCTGCACACATTCGGGCTTCGATCATCTCCGTCAGCTTGGAGGGCCCTCGTCCAGCGTACATCTAAGCTATCACGGCCTCGATCTTGACCGGTTCGGGCCTTTTGAGGGCAACCGTTCACTGCGCAACGGCAGCGACGCGGACGATCCGGTCAGAATCCTGAGCGTCGGTCGTGCCGTTGAGAAAAAGGGCTATGACATCGTGCTGAGAGCACTCAGCCTGCTGCCTAAAGACCTCCACTGGCGGTTTGAGCACATCGGTGATGGCGACAGGATCGCTGGCCTGAAAGCGCTTGCAGACAAGCTCGGCATTGCCGACAAAATCGTATGGAAGGGCGCGCTCGACCAAAAGGAAGTCCTTGCTGGCTATCAAGCCGCCGATATTTTCGTACTCGCCTGCCGGATCACTACGGATGGCGACAGGGATGGCTTGCCCAACGTATTGGTGGAAGCATCAAGCCAGGGCCTGATATCGGTCTCCACCAACATCTCTGGCGTACCCGAACTCTTGGTGGATGGAGAAAATGGCCTGCTCGTTGCACCTGAGGACCCGGAGGCGCTAGCGATTGCTATGGAAACTGCGATCCGCGATGCGGATTTCCGCCATCGTCTGGGACACGCTGCCGAAAAGCGGGTGCGAACAGAGTTCAATTTCCACAACAGTATCCGTCAATTGAAGTCCTTGTTCGAAACGGAATGGCAGCGAAGCAAATGAGGCATTCGACGACAAGTCCGCGGGTGTTGTTCTATGTCCAGCATCTGCTCGGCATCGGTCATCTTGCGCGTGCCAGCCGCATTGCCCGTGCGCTGACCCAAGATGGCTTCGACGTCACCGTGGTCACCGGCGGCATGCCTGTTTCCGGATTTCCGGGACCGGAAGTCAACCATGTGGCGCTACCGGCGATTGCTTCCGGCGACGCCGGTTTTTCGGGCCTTGCCGACGCCTTCGGCAATCCGGTGACCGAAGAATTCAAAGCGGAACGCCGGGACAAACTGCTTGCCACCTTTCGCGATGTCAGACCCGATATCGTCATCATCGAGGCGTTTCCCTTCGGGCGTCGGCAAGTTCGTTTCGAACTGATCCCCCTGCTCGATGAAATCAGCAGGATGACACAAAGGCCATTGGTGCTGACCTCATTGCGCGACATCCTGCAGGAGCGCGCCAAGCCCGGTCGCAACGAGGAAAGCGTCGCTCTCGTACAGCGCTATTTCGATCACGTGCTGGTTCATGGCGACCCGCAGTTTGCGCGTCTGGAGGACAGTTTTCCGCTGCATGCGGATATTGCCGACAAGGTGATCTATACCGGTCTTGTCGCCGCGCCAGCGCCCGCGCCGCCCTCGGAAACCTTCGATATCGTGGTATCGGCTGGAGGTGGAGCTGTAGGTGCCTTGCTCATCCGTGCAGCGCTTGGGGCTGCAAAGCGCCTGTCGCCCGACCTTTCCTGGTGCATTGTGACCGGTCCCAATCTGCAGCAATCAGATTTCGACGAAATCACTGCCGAAGCACCGGATAATGCCCACATCTTCCGCTTCCTGCAGAATTTTCCGAGCCTCTTGCTTGATGCTCGTCTGTCCGTCTCGCAGGCCGGATATAATACGGTTTGCGACATTCTTCGTGCGGACTGCAAAGCGCTGCTCATTCCCTTTACGGCGGGTGGCGAAACCGAGCAGACGGCTCGCGCACACCATCTGCAAAAGCTGGGCCTCGCATCGGTTCTCACAGAAGACGAGCTATCCGTCGATAGCATGACCGACGCCATCGCCAAGGCGCTTGCCGCACCTCGTTTGCCCGCTCACAATCTTGATCTCGATGGCGCGCATCGCACGGCAGAGATTCTGCATGGACTTCTGGCGGCGCGCTAGCTTTTTGTTTTCACGCACATCTTGTCCGAAAACCGTTTCACACTTTTCGGGATGTGCGTTAGACAGTACCGATCAGCATGAATCTGGTATATTTCTTCATCGGCAGCGCGCCAGCAAACGCTGTTGTTTCCAGCGCTGCCTGAGCGACGAATTCATCGAGCGAAGCCACGCAATTCACATGGGTGGGCTCGCTGAAATAGTCGTTCGACTGCAGGAGAACGCGGGTCCCCTTGGGCAATAGCGACAGCCAGGCGGGCAAATCCGCAATATGTTCGCAACTGGTGTTGATAACCAAATCGGCCCCGAGTTCAGGATAGGCAAGCTGATACATATCAGCGGTCAATGCCCGAAACCGATCCTTCCATGCATTGTTCAAAGTTTCAGCGACAGCGCCGACATCAGGATCAATATCAAAACTGTCTATCGCTTCGATATCAAAGCGCTGGTCTTCGAAAAACATCGCGGCCAGAACACCGTACCAGCCGCCAAGTATAGCGATGCGATTGAATCTCCCGCCAAAGGTCTCGAACAGCGACTGCCGCGCCCATATCTTGCAACCCACCTGCTTGTGGTTGAAGGCATTGCCGAGGTCCGCCTCCGGGTGGTCGGCAAGGACCTTCGACAAACCCTTGATCAACGGGCTTGAAGTGTATGCGGCAACGCCACGCAGAATATCAAATGCGCTTTCATGCCAGTCGGTGGTAGTCGCGTTAGCGCCGAGTGTATCCATCATCAATATGTTGTAGGCCAGACATTTATTGCTGGTCAATTCCTATGGCTGGTTTGCATACAGAAATGCGCTGGTCATCACGGCTGTATCTCGCCTGTTGTGAGATCAATGGCAAAGTTTCGTGACGGCAAACCGGAGATGAAACAATCAAACATCCGAAAAAGCCTGCCGAGGGATTCCTGTATCGATCCAACTGCCATTGTATCGATACGGCGGGCATAAATGCCCGACACCCATTTATAAGCGGCAAGACGTGGCGCTGTTATGGCGTGAAGCCCAAGCTCACTCCCCATCCGGACGCGATACCAGTCGCCCAGAAAAGTCATGACGTCAATCCGCGACAACGAGACAGGATCAAGTCCATGTCCCGTGGCGGAAATCGCCAGCTGTTGCTGGATATTACAATCAGCAATGGCTGCCTTAATATCGGCAAGCGCACAGGCGGAGATGGGGCGTTCGACCAGCGCCAGAGCTGCCAGATCCAATAGTCCAAGGGTCTTCACGGCTTCCGCGAGCGCCTCCGGCCATTCCCGGCGCAAAAATCGCCTGCCGACTAGATGCGCCAAATGCTTCGACAGGAAATCCCCGTAATTGACGGCACTAAGCAACGCGCCGGGATTAATCTTCTCCCTTTCTACTTCGGCTGCATATTGACTGATGATGCTAGCGTCCAGCGCCATATCGTCAATGCTAATCGTCTCTATGTGCAGCCGATTGGGCTCAATGTGGACGATCTTGTAGGCGCCGGGGAAAGCGACCAGCGAGGGAACGGACACATTGAACAGAAAGCCATCGGCATTTCGAAGGCGAGCAGTATCGTTGACGTGCAGATGCCCGCTGAAATGCAGGCGGACACCGGCATTAATCAGGGCATCGCCGACCTCCGGTTCCGGGATGCGTCCCATAAGGCTCGTCTGCCCCAGCACGGCCAGTTCGTCGTCACCCGTGCCGTCCAGTGGATCAAGTACCGGATAATGGGAAAATGCGATGACCGTCTTTCCCAGTTTCCGGCCCCGATCCGTGACCGATCGTATCCAGTCCAGAATAAAGCGTTTGTGTACCAGCATGGCATTCCACCCGGCATCGGTGCTGTCCGCGAACGCTCCCTCATCATCGCCGCTTTCTCCATCCACCGGCACAAACACATTGGCGTCGATCATCAGCATCCACACACCGTCGAATGGCTCGACAAGATAGGAAGCGTCCATCAGCCTGCGAACCGTCATGCCATCAGGCGAGCGGATTTCGAACTCTCTCGCCGATGGATGATCGTTAATGCCAAAAGGGGTCTCCCAATGCAGATAGTCGGGCCTTCGAAAGAACCCGACATCACCCAACGAACGCAGACCGACTGGATAGCCAGCGCAATACATGCTCTCGCTGATAATCACCGCATCGTCATCAGGAGCGGCCCTGCGCGCCGGATTGCTGCTCACCAGATCGTGGCCGCCGCGTGCATTCAGAAAGCGTTTTGACCGGTGCCTCCCGCCGGGACCAAAAATATCGTGATTGCCGGGCACGGCGTAGAACTGCATCCCGAAGCGCCTTGCGTAATCGTCAAGAAGTTTCCGCAAAGCTGCGAGCGTCACCAACTGGCCGTCATCCGAATAGTCGCCCAAAAGGACAACGTGGCGGATTCCCCGGGCAGCTATATCGTCCAACGCGTAGGGCAATGCTGCGGAACTCTCGTTGAACACTCGTGTCGAACGCACCGTGTTGGCGAATGGGCGCAACGCCATAGCCCGGTCGTTCACCGTGACTCCAGCATTGCCATAGTCGCCAAAAATATCGTGAAAATGCGCGTCGGCAATCACGGCGATAGACGGTAGTTCGGATGCCATCCTCTAGAAATTTCCTTTCCATCGTCTCACGCTTCATATCACTGACAAGAGTGCTAGATATTTCGTAGTAACGTAGATTCGGTACTCGCATATGCTTCGCCGCATGGCTAACATGCCATGAATTGCACGACGGCGGAAAGAAAGGGATACAGTGTTTCGGGTGCGTTTTTGGGGAGTGCGGGGCAGCCTTCCGGTTTCGGGACCGGATTTCCAGCGATATGGCGGAAATACTGTCTGCATAGAGATGCAATGCGGTGAACACAGATTGTTGTTCGATGCCGGATCTGGCCTGCTACCCGCAGGAAAATCATTGCTCGCGGACGGTGTTTCCAATTTCAACCTGTTCTTTTCACATTGTCATTATGACCACATTATCGGTCTGCCCTATTTCGCTCCACTCTTTGACGCCGGCTCGGCGGTGGAACTCTGGTCCGGGCATATGTATGGCAAGATGAACACAAGCGAGATTGTCTCGGAATTTATTCGCCCCCCCTGGTTTCCCGTTGAAATAGATGTCTGTCCCGCGAAAATGATCTGTCGGGATTTTAAACCCGGCGCCATTCTGCAGCCCCATCCGGGTGTTGAGATCAAGACCGGAAGGCTCAATCATCCCGGCGGTGCCATCGGTTATCGGGTGAAATGGGGAGGTCGTTCGGTAGCGCTGATCACCGATACAGAGCATGAACCCGGCATTCTTGATCCCGCCGTTTTGGAGCTGATCCAGGGCGCAGACCTTTTCCTCTACGACACCACCTATACCGACGCGGAAATGTCGCGGCATATTGGCTATGGGCACTCTTCCTGGCAGCATGCCATCCGGCTTGCCAAAGCAGCGGGCGCTAAGAATGTCGCTTTCATCCACCATTCGCCGCTGCGCACAGACGAGGAGCTCGAGGCGATTGATCGACAGGCCGCGAGTGAGTTTGCTGGCGCCTTCTCGGCTCGGGAAGGCCAGATCTTCGACGTCTAAGCCTGAAGCTGAATGAGCATATCCCGTAGTTCAATCCAGCGACTGGCGGGATGAGATGCTGTTTGACCGATTAACGCCTCGATAAACTGCCAAGCGGACTCATCGTGGACTAGATGATGGGTTAGAAAGCCCATGCTCCCGCCACCGTCGAACATCACCTGCAGACGACGAACGATATCGTCAATCAGCGCCGCGTGATCACGGGCGCCCCGTGTTCCATGCCAGTCCATCAGATCGACATGGGTGTTGATCATCGGCAGTGAACCTTCTTTCTCCGCTCCGAAAACCGACAGGGCGCAATATCCAAGACCGGAAAGTATGTCCACCAAGGACGGCGCAATGCGGTTCCATGGCGGCACCAGAACGGGGACAAAGCGTCCAGCATGGAGTGCCTCAAGACGGGTTAAACCAGCCGTCAATTCCGCTGTGACCACTTCAATTGGCCTGTGTGGGCCAAGTTCCTGCTTCTTCTCACCGTCGCCCGCAAAATTGCTGTGCGACCAGCCGTGAACAACCACCGTCACCAGCGGCCGGTTGCCAAGATACTCTGCAAGCGGCTGCCCCGTCGTTTCAGGGATCACGGCCAGCGCGACCGGAACAGAATGGCGTGCGCTCAGATCAAGCAGTTGCGTCAAGGCCGGTGTGGGAGCGACGGCATCGTCATCACGCAGCCAAAAGTCTGCGAGTTTGCCAGCTTCATACCATCGATCCAACTCGCGGTTCAGCGGCTCCCATATGTCAGTCACCATTATAAAATGCCCACATGCTGTTTGAGAATATCGTCAAGACGTCGGGACGCCACCTCCAGCGACCGCTCGTCCCGCACGAACTGTAGCGCTGCAAAAGCCATATCATTGCGCATCGCGGCATTCGCCAGCACTAAGCGTATCGCGTCAGCATAGGCGTCAATGTCGCCCGGTGGCGTGAGAATGCCGGTGCGCCCATCGCGCACGACTTCGGGCACCCCGGCAATAGCCTGAGCGATAACGGGCAAGCCAGCCGCCTGTGCTTCCAGATAAGCAAGCCCATAAGCTTCGCCGCATCCCGGCCACACGTACAGAGCGCTTTGCGCGAACAATGTTGCAATGTCAGACGGTTCCAGTTTCCCGTGCCACTGGATTCTTTCCGGCGCGAAATGAGCAAACAACGTCTCGACCTCTGCCCGACAGGCGCCATCGCCGACAATGGAGAGTGACCACGGAATATCATCAAGCAGTGACAGCGACCTTGCCAGCATCCGATAGCTGTCCATTTTGTCGCCGCTGCGCATCATCGCCACCGTTACCAGCCTCTCCGGCTTTGGACAGGGCACCGTTTCTGTAAACATCGCGCAATCGATGAATGGCGCCAGCATCGCGAAGCGGGCTCCGGGTAACACCTCTTGCAATCCCCTCCGGTCGCGGTTGGTCAGGCAGACATTGACTGCGGCCTGTTCAAAAGTTTTCAGCAGCCCTTGCTGTATCTCCGTCCAGAGCCCCGTGTTACGTCTTGCAGAATACGATGCTTCTGCTGTCACATAAGGTATACCGAAGGACGCTGAAAGTGTCGGTCCGAGCAAATCGGGAGCCTTGTAGTAAGGATGATATGTGAGCCATAGATCAGGCAAAGAACCACGTCTCCAAAGTGCTGAAATCCTTGCGATCTCCCGCTCGGCCTGTTTTTCCAGCTCCGCAAGGACTTCGAGTGACGGGGTCGTCATGAAGCTGCGGAGTTCCGATATAACTTCAACCTCATGTCCTGCACGCTCCAGAGCCGCGATTAATAGCCTGGCCATCAGCCGGTCTCCGGAAGGAACAGGATGGTACGGCGATTTCAACGGCGAATGGAAAGCGATCTTCATTGCGTGATCTATCTGGTCGGAGGAACTCTCTCAATAGACGTTCGACGTGCTGAAATCCACTGTCTCACGAGATAATGTTTTTTCGCTCGTGACACACCCAACTGTACAGTCTTAGCAACTTGGCAATGGCTTTTCAGTAATGATAAGGTTAGCTGATTTAGTCGTCTCGGATGGAAAAGCGCTGTTTGCCCACCAACAGTTTCGACGACTGGGTCGGATAGCCAGATCCTGTACTGGTATTTCACTTGATTCCCGGCTACGCGGAGGGAAGTCCATGCTTCATACTGAATTGTCAGAGGTAACGGGCTCCTACAGGATACACGTAAAGGCTGATCTTGCGCGTAGTGCAACTCTGGACTGGCCTTACCTTTGCGGCATGAGCCTGCTCAAATATCCCGTCAACGACGCCATATCTGAGCAACTCGCCCTGATGGGCAATGCATCGAACGCCGACCGCGCCTGGATGATCGAATATCGGCCCGACCTGCTCCGTTTCTGCAACACCCATGAATGGTGCCGGGGCCAGACAAAAGCCTATATTTCTGAGCTTCAGGAAACACCGACCACCCTCATTGCCTGGCTGCACAAATATCTGATGATGGGACATGCAGTTGCCGTCCACGATGTTACCGACCTGCCCCGGACCGCCCGGGCGATTCAGGTTGAATTCCTGCGCCAGAGCAACAAAAGTGTGCTCAGCGTGCCGGTTTTTTACGATGATAAACTGCGGGGCATCATCGGCTTCGATACGACCGTCGCAAACAAGATTTGGTCGGCAAGCGAAGTCAACGCCCTCTTTCAGTGCGCCAATCTGATTGGGCAAGCCAAATATTCGACCAATCGAGCGCCCGAAAAATCAATCGCTGCGGAAAGCACAGCACCCCTCGTCTATCTCAGCAATCGCGGCGTCGTGCGCGGGGTCCAGCCGGAAATCATCGTCGGGGTACGCTCGGCGGGCAATTACAGCGAAATATGGCTCGAAGACGGGACGATGCTGCTTGATTCACGCTCGCTCGGCATGTGGTCCAGCCTGCTGCCGTCGAAAATCTTTCTTCGCATACACAGAACCGCCTTCGTCAACACGCTGCATGTTGTCGATGTGGATCGCAGAAAAATCGACAAATGGCAGATCAGAATGCGCGCTGTCGATCAGGCATGGCCCGTCTCGCGCTCCCACCGAAGACAACTGCGTGAACGCATGGGAATATAGCGCCTAGCGCTTTGTGTCCGTTACGCTTTTGACGACATGTCATTCGTCAAACCGGCACGTTGTTTCGTCCTTGGAATATTGTCATTCCCGCAATTTCTTGGATGGTGCATGCATCAGAACGTCCTCCCCAACGGTTCTATGAGGGTTCCCGCATGTCGTCACGGATGCTAGCCTATTTCACAACTGTCTCGCTGGTCGCCACCAGTCTTATCTTCACCGACAGCAGCAAGGCGAAGGCAGAAGACCTCGCCCTGAAAGATGCCGTCTCCATGGCGGGCATGCAGCTTTTTCTGAACTCTGGTGCACCCGGCCTGATCATTGCGGTCGTACAGGGCGACGACAGCGTCATTCAGGCCTATGGTGAAACTGCGCCGGGCAACGATACTGAACCGGACGCGCGTTCGATCTTCCGCATTGCATCCGTCTCCAAGGTTTTCGCGGGCGATCTGCTGGCCGCGCTTGCCGCCAAGGGCAAACTTAAGCTGACCGACCCGCTGCAAAAATATGCACCCGAGGGCGCCAAGGTCGAGGTCAATGGTCGTCCGATCACGCTGCTGGACCTTGCCACGCATTCGGCAGGTTTGCCGCGCGAACTGCCGAACCCGGACACCAAAATCACAAACAACCCGTTCGAAGCTTTTGATCGCGATTATTACTGGAAGTGGATGAGCAGCAATCAGCCTGCCTATGCGCCGGGAACCACGACGATTTATTCGAATCTCGGTTACGGCCTTCTGGGTGACGCACTCGCCAAGGCTGGCGGTGCGGATTATTCCACGGTTCTCGCCAACGAAGTGCTGAAACCGGCTGGTCTTACCGACACAACCAATGTGTTGAGCGACGAGCAGAAGAAACGCCTGATGACGGGGCTTGATCCGCTCGACAAGCCGGACGCGAACAGCCCTGTTCCCGACATCATGTATGCAAGCGCCGGTATCTACACGTCTGCCGAAGACATGGTGCGCTGGATGCGCTGGCATCTCGATGGCGCCAGTCAGTTGCGAGAAGACGCCCTGCTCGATCATACACTGTGGCTTCCCTATGACGGGTTGAAGCATGTGGTGGGCACCGAAGTCACCGCTGGCGATGGCATGGGGCTTGGCTGGGTCGCCACCCTGCCTAGCAACCAAACTCCGTTCCTGCTTGGCAAAAGTGGCGGTCTCGGCGGCTTCATGAGCTATGTAGTTCTGTCGCCGAACCGCAAGCTCGGCATATTTGTTGTAGCCAGCCGCGTGAACTTCGCCATGTTCGAGAATATCCATTCGCAAGTACGCGAACTGGCAGCCGAACTGGCGCGATGATGAACGCGCGCTGCGCGCTGCTCGGCGCTGCATTTGCTCTCGGCATTGGAGCGCCGGGGGCTTTTGCTCAGGAGAAACGGGATATCTTCAAGACAGAGATATTTCTTACGCCCTATAGCAAATTGGGCGATGCGGATGCTGCGGGTGATTATCCCAAGCTTAACGGTCAGTTATTGTTCATGACTGGCTATACCGGCTATTTTGGCATCAAGGACGAGAACGGCCAGATTTCGCATTCGCACTGGAACAGTGTTCAGCCGACAGCGGAAGCCGCACTCGTTTGGCAATTGTCGCAGCGGTTCTCCGTTCTGTCGAAAATCACCTTCGACTCCTCCGTCGAGGCGACGGAGGACAACGCTTTCTCCGATCTTGGCTTCACGCTGAAAAACCTGTTTGCGTCCTATACGTCCGACAATTTTGCGCTCTATGGCGGCAAGATGGATATGGGTTTTGGAGACGGCTGGCATGCGATTGACGGACTCTATAACGGTTATACCGATGACTTTCAGTATAACGGCTCGATCGGGCTTGGCGCGCGTTACACGTTCAACACAGAGAATATGGGCGCGCATTCCTTCGCCGGTCTGGTGTTCAAACGGGACGATTCGGCTCTCAGCCGCCGCCTCACCTTCGATGACGGTTTCGTCTCGCCCACGCGCGGACAACCGCCAGCGTTCAGTAACGATCTGAACTCGTTCATCCTGTCCTATGACTTCCGCAATCTCCCCGGCCTGAAGAAAACGTCCGGCGGTGTCGATATCGGACGCCTGGAGGCTGAACCGGGCTATGGCGAAAGCGCCAATACGATTTCAGCCCGGCTGCGCTATGACACGGCGCTCACCGATAAGTGGAACCTGAGCTGGTTTAACGAGGCGACCTTTTCAAGCGCCTTTCGTGGCGCGCCGGTTTCCAACGGCAATGGCGTGACATCTCTCTCGCTGTCTTATGACCGCTGGCAGTTCACGGCGACAACCGCGCTGCGCAAATTATCCGGCGAAGATGAAAAACTGGCGCAATACGGGCTCCAATCCGATTGGGACTGGGGCGCAGCCGGCACCGTCACTTATGTCACGCCCATCGGCATCATTCTGCAATCAGGACTGATTCATCAGCGCGACCAGTCGCTGAATATCAATCAGGGCGTTTTCCGCATCGCTTATCAAACGGGGTTTTAAGGCAGTCATGAGAACCAGAACATCGTCTATCATCCTCGCCTTCCTGCTTGCACTTGGCTGCTCGACAGCAGCCCTCTCGCAGTCGGTTTCCCTACAGAACCAGCCAAATCCGGCTGCCGACGCGATACAGATTCCAAAGGGCAGCACAGAGAAAGCCCTAAAGGCTCTGCCACAGATTGTTGCCGACATCATGAAACGCAGCCACGTTCCCGGCATGGCGGTTGCTGTCGTGAGCGGCGGCAAGACCGTTTTCGCCAAGGGTTATGGCAAACGCGAGGTCGGCAAAGAGGCCGCGGTCGATGCCGAGACTGTTTTCCAGATTGCCTCTATTTCCAAGTCGCTTTCTGCGACGGTCGCCGCCATTGAAGTGTCAAAGGGCACGGTTGCATGGGACGACCCGGTGGCAAAACACCTGTCCGGCTTCAAGCTCGCCAATGACTATGTTTCTGAAAACGGAACAATCGGGGATTTCTTTGCACACCGCAGCGGCCTGCCGGGTACGGCGGGTGACGATCTGGAAGATTTAGGCTTCAAGCGCAACGATGTCATTGCCCGCTTGCAGCAATTGCCGCTCGATCCGTTCCGCACCTCTTATCACTATGCGAATTTCAGTACGACCATCGGCGCGGAAGCCGTTGCCGCAGCGGCGCGTGAACCGTGGGAAAAACTCGCCTATGAGCAGCTGCTGAAGCCGCTTGGCATGAAATCGACCAGCTATCGCTATGCCGATTATACGGCCCATGACAACCGCGCCGCATTGCATGTTTATCAAAATGACGCTTTTCTGCCGCTCGGGCAACGCAATGCGGATGAACAGGCGCCAGCTGGCGGTGTCTCATCCAATGTCATTGATCTGGCGGAGTGGCTGAAACTGCTGCTCGCCAATGGCGAATACAAGGGCAAGCGAATGATCACCGAAGACGCGCTCTTGCCAGCACTTTCGCCGCAGTCGTTCAGCGCGCGGGCACATGACACCAGCGCGCGTTCCGGCTTTTACGGCTATGGCTTCAACGTCAATACGGAACTGGGCGGACGGCCATCCATGGGACACTCCGGCGCTTTCCTGCTCGGCGCAGGCACCGCCTTCAAGATCGTGCCATCAGCCGATATCGGCATTATCGTCCTGACGAATGGCGCACCGGTGGGCGCTGCGGAATCTGTCGTGGCGCAGTTCACCGACACTGCACTTTACGGCAAATCTTCCCGCGACTGGTTTGTCGCCTATAATGGCGCCATGAAAGGCTTTTTCCAACCGCAAGGCGACCTGTCCTTCAAGGAAAAGCCGGCCCAACCAGTCCCCGCCAAAACCTTACAGGATTATACCGGCAGCTTCGACAACGCCTATTTCGGCAAGACGGAAATCAGGGAGATCAACGGAACGCTGACACTGGTCCTGGGTCCGAAGGAAATGCAGTTCCCACTGCAACATTGGGACGGCGACACTTTCGCCTTTGTCCCGGTCGGTGAGGCCGAACTGGTTGGTTCGCTGGCATCCATCGTCTTTAAACTCGATCAGGGTCAGGTGCAGGGCTTCGACATTGATTTCTACGATGGCGGTGGCGCGGGCCACTGGACCAGGGTTCCGCGTTCATAAACCTTCCTGACCGTCGGCGCTACCAATGGTAGCGCAGCATACCTTTTCCGGCATAGTTACTGCTATTGCCGGAAAATTCGGCATCGAATGCAGCGCCCAATGACAGCCCGTTGTTCCAGAGCATTTCCGCTGAAACACTGGCGAGCCCGGTGTCGCGGGGCATGGTTGCGCCATTCACGACAAAACCGGCTCCCGGCAATCCTGCAAATACAGCCATCATGGCACGGTCGTTATTGAAGTTTCTCAGCCACGCAGCCCTACCTGCAAGGGTGAGAACCCCGTCAGGGAGCACAAAGGATTTATCCGCTCTTAAACCCAGTTCGCTGCGACCGGCTGTTTCGTGTTTCGATGCATAATCCAGCGCATAGCTATCCCGACCGCCGTCGAGCTTTTCGGCATAGGACGGCAGGTTGAAGTTGACGAATTGCCCAGCGGCATAGGGGGTAATCCCGATCCATGGCGTATCGAAACGATAACCAGTTTCCAGACGGCCCGACCATGCATTGGCGTTATAGTCGGCCCGCAACGTATCCACGCCATTCAATGCGACGGCGCGTTCCGTCTCTATATCCTGCCAGCCATAGGCAAGCGCCGCGCTGAAATAAGCGTTTCCGACAGTCTGACGGCCATAAAGGCCAAGCTGGAACAGATCGGAATCACCGCTGCCCAGACCATCGGAGAGACTGAAACTGCCATGTCCGCCAGCCACGGCAAAGCCGAGCAAGGTGTCGGGTGACAGCCGGTAGTCCGCACCCACGGCCACACCGTTGATCTTGCTGCGCAGATCATGCGAACCGATGATGCTGTCGCCATCCAGCGAACGCGAAGCGCCATAACCCGCGCCCCACAGATTCCATCGTCCCATAAACGGGTCGGACGTATCGCGCGTAGCTGAAGTCGCTCGACCCGCCACCAACGGATCGGTCAGCGTCGTCATGAACTGGCTCATCGCATCCACGGTTGTCTGTTGTACGGCGGTCGCCAGTTCGCCCGATGTGACTGTCAGGCCTTCCGCATCCAACCCACCATAAGCCAGCGGAATTTGACCTTCCCGATTGAAATAGTCGACCAGCGCCGCAGAGACATTGCGCTGGTTCACATTGAGGCCAGTCAGGTTCAAGGTCAGATCAAGATAGGCGTTGTCGGCGTCGTAGCTCAGGTTAGAGGTAAAGCTTCGAGGCAGATCCGTCGTCAGTTCCGTGCTGAACCGGCTGTCGCCAATTCCGCCTTCCGCGTTCAGAATCGTATAGCGACGCATGACATATTTATCGGGCGCGAAAGTCGCTGCCACTGTCGCCCCACCCAGATCGGCTTGACCGGTGACATTGACCCGGTCGGCGTCCGATGCAGAAACCTCCACGGCATAGGTCGATGCGCCGGTGAAGCTCAAGTCGCCGTTGACCGTCAGCGTGCCGATGGAATTGCCGGGCGCAAGCGTGCCACCGTCAATATGCGTGGTGGAAACCATGCCGTTTCCGCCAAGTTCACCGCCTTCATGGACGGTGACCAGCGATGAAGACGCAATCGAGCCGTTGACCGCAAGACGACCGGCATAAACCTCCGTCGCGCCTGAATAGCTGTTGTTACCGCTCAGAACACTTGTGCCTTCACCGATTTGCCAGAACGCGCCAGACCCGGAAATGGCTCCCGAAAAGGCATAATTGTCGGAGCGATTGAAGGCGAGCGTGCCATTGTTGACGATATTACCGGCAATGCTTCCCGTTTCGCCAAGTCCGACCACCAGCGTACCGGCCACTACCGTCGTGCCGCCGCCATAGCTGTTATTGCCGGCTAGCACCGTCACGCCGCTGCCGATTTGCTCAAACGAACCCGAGCCGGAAATATCGCCTTTCAGCACAACCGTTCCCGAACGATTAACGACGAACTGCCCGTTATTCTCGACATTTGCCGCAAGAGTGCCGTTTTCACCGCCATCGCCCAGTTGCAGCGTGCCGGAGGATACGGTGACGCCGCCGCCATACTGGTTGCGGCCAGTTAAAACGAGAGCGCCGCTACCCGCCTGCTCCAGTTTGCCGTCACCCCACACCATTCCGTCGAAGGTCACGGTGTCGGACCGATCAAACGCCAGTGTTCCGTTATTGATGACGTGACCTGTGATCGAGCCGGACGTACCCCCATCACCGATCTGCAAACGACCGGCGGTAATCGTCGTCGCACCGGTATAGGTGTTGCTGCCAGTCAGAATGGTTGTGCCTGTGCCGATCTGCTGCACGCTACCCGTACCGCTGATGGCACCTGCAAAGGTCATTGTGTCGGAGCGGTTGAAGCCCAGAATGCCGTTATTGCTGATATTGCCCATAAGGGAGCCGGTTGTGCCGCCATTGCCGATAACCAGCGCACCCAAGGTGATAGAGGTGCCGCCCGTATAGCTGTTGTCACCTGACAGGATTGTGGCGCCTGACCCGATCTG
Organism: Ochrobactrum teleogrylli; assembly: GCF_037482325.1. Taxonomy (NCBI): domain Bacteria; kingdom Pseudomonadati; phylum Pseudomonadota; class Alphaproteobacteria; order Hyphomicrobiales; family Brucellaceae; genus Ochrobactrum; species Ochrobactrum teleogrylli. The sequence continues at coordinate 78,301 of NZ_JBBHKQ010000002.1, read as the reverse complement.
GTTTACCCCACCACTACCGCTGATATCGCCGGAGAAAAGCACCGCATCCGAACGGTTAAAGACAAGTGCGCCATCATTCACGACATTGCCTTCGATCCAGCCGGAATTGCCACCTGTGCCGAGTTGCAGCACACCATTGGCGATCGTCGTTCCGCCATAATAGGCGTTGTCGGCTGCAAGGATGGTCGTACCGGACCCGGCCTGCACGAACGAACCAGTTCCGACGATAAGGCCTTCGATACTGTAACTGTCCGAGCGGTCGACTGCCAGAACACCTTCGTTCAAAATCCCACCGATGATGGAGCCTGTCGTTCCGCCGTCACCGATCTGCAATGTGCCATCAGAAATGAACGTATTGCCGGTATAGCTGTTGTCGCCGGTCAGAACCGTCGTGCCCACGCCTGCCTGAATCAGCGCGCCTGCACCCGAAACCATCCCCGAATAGGCGTAGCTGTTCTGCCGGTTGAATACGAGACCGCCATTATTGACGATATTTCCCGCAATCGAACCCGTTGCGCCACCATTGCCAATCTGGAGGAAACCATTGGCAATGGTCGTGCCTCCACCATGGGTGGCCTCGCCACTGAGAATGAGCGAACCCGCCCCGTCCTTGTACAAGGCTCCGCTGCCCGAGACATCGGACGACAGGTCGAGCGCTGTTCCCAGCAATGTGTCGATCGTGGCCGTGCCGGACAGTTCCACATCCCGCGTGAGAGTGATATTGCCGAGCGTCGCCAGCGCCGCGTCACTGATCTGGATGTTCGCCGAACCGGTGCCGATATTCTGCGCTTCATAAATCGCAAGCGTGCCGCCGAGAATATTGGTCTCGCCCTGAAAACCGTTACTGCCTGTCAGGACCAGAATGCCGTCTCCATCCTTGGTCAGGCTGCTATTGACGCCCGCGCCGGTGATGTCGCCCGCAAAAACCGTATCCTCATCCTGATTGACGGTGAGGCTCGCATTATCGATGGAGATTGTGCCGCCGCTTCCCCACAAGGAACGCATGGTGAGCGCATTGCCGTTGAGGTCGAGCGTGCCGCCTGTCATCAGATAATCGGTCATGTTCGGCAGCGCGCCGGGTGTATTGGCCGCCATACGGAGCGTGCCAGCCTCGATCAGCGTACCGCCGGACCAGCTATTCGCCGCATTTCCGACCAACAATGTTCCCTCGCCCTGTTTGGTCAGCGAACCCGCGCCTGAAATACTTCCGGTCAGTTGCAGCTGGGTCCCTGACGCCACGTCGAATGCTGCTTCACCACCCAATGACACGAAGCTGGCGAGCGAGAGTGCGCCAGTCGTCTGCAGCGTGCTATTGTTGATCGTCAGTCCATTGGTGGCCTGTCCCAGATTATTCGCGGCAGAAACTTGTAATATTCCCGCACTGACGATCGTATCACCGGAATAGCTGTTGGAACCCGACAGAACAAGCAGGCCGTCGCCGGTTTTCTCCAGCCCGTCGCTGCCTGTAATCGTCGATGCGATAGTTGCGGTTTCACCGGCCAGCACACGCAATTCCGGCACGGCTATGGTTATGACATTGTCCGAATAGCCGGTGAGATTGAGGGCCGCGCCACCCGTGATCGTATAGTCACCGCCTGCGAACTGGAGCCCGACGGCTGTTTGCGTTCCATCCAGCGTGACCGTGCCCCCAGTACCGCGGAAAACCGCGTAGCCGCTTCCCCATTGGGAAAGAAGCGAAGGATTACCGCCGACAGGATCGTACCAGTTCTGTTCTGTTGCGGACCATGTGCCGGTATCGCCCCAGGTCTGAAGAATATTGAGGCCGTTGGCTGAGACCAGAAGGTCCACGGCGTTTGGCGCGTTTTGAATGCGATAATTATAAGCGATGGGACCGGTTGCCGGCGTCTGGCCGACTATCAAACCGCCATTGGATTCCGTCAGGCTGCCGCTATAGGAAATCATGCGATGATAGCCGAGCAGCGAACTGGTCGAACTTCCATCGACCTTCAGCGTCGCGCCGTTCAACGCCAGATCGCCGTTAACCTGAATGGACGCCGCCTTCTCCGCATTGGAGGCGCCGAGCCCATAGACAAATGTGCCACCGCTTTGAAGCGTCAAGTCGCCATTAACCGTCAACGGTGATTGCAAGCTCGGTGCGATCTTGCCACCATGGTTGATCGTGGTGTTGCCCAATGTGCCGGAACCGCTGATCGCACCGCCCGCATTGACTGTGATCGTGCCTCCGACAACAGCCGAACTTGTCAGCACGACACTGCTGTTGGAAACGGTCGACTGACCGGTGAACTGGGCCAATCGCGGACCAATGATTGTGGTTTCACCGCCCAAAAAATTGATCGTGCCAGTGCCCTGCACTGTCGTATCGAAGCGGTAGCCAGCGGTATCATGATTGAGGTTGAGCGTTCCCTGACCATCGAGCACTACAGTGCTGTGGATCGTTCCGGCTGCGACCGCTGTCTCGCCCGCAGCCGCGCCAATATTCACTGTGCCCTGCGCTCCGTTCTGTCCAACATGCACGACGCTGCCACCTGCCGCCAGGCCAATGCGTGCACCATTGGAAACGGTCAGTGTTCCACTACCGACATAGCCCACATTGACTTCGGCGATATTCAGAAGCGAACCGGCCCCGTCCACCAGGACCCGCGCTGTGTTGCTGCCGGGATCGCCTGCCCCAAGCATCAATTGACCGCCATGCACCACGCCGCCCTCAGTGATGGAAAGCAGATCACCGATATTGACGGCGCCACCGACATGAAGGCTTGATCCTGCTCCGCTGACAGTCAATGAGTTTTCTGGGCCGGCAACAACGGATGGTGTGTCGCCCACAACGACGTCTCCGCCAACATTCACCCTGCCGCCATTCGCTATGCCAAGTGAGTCGTTGCCATAGCCCGTCACCGACAAAGTTCCGCTGACATTAAGACTAGTGCCGATGCCGCTTACTTGCCCGGATGCCGTTTCGCCCTGAGCCGACCCTACAACAACATTCTCGGCATTCAGTTGCGCGCCCGAAGTCAGGGCCAGCGTGCCGCCATGAATGCCGAGGTTACCGTTGAATGTTTCGGGTGATCCCGTCAAAGTCCACGTACTGGTATCACGCTTTTCGAGCGCATCGAATCCTTGAAACCTCTTTTCAAAACCGGTCAGGTCGAACTGGGCCGCACCAGCCCCACCAAAAACCAAAGTGTTCTGGCCGTTCTGATCCGCGACGACCTTGCCGTTGAAGGCGTAACCGGCCCCCAGAACCAGCGTATTGTTGCTGCCGGTGAATTGCACGGCGGCGGCACGCGAACCGTCCTGATTGACGCCGCCGGAAATCGTTCCGGCATTAAAAAGGGTTGCGTCGCCCGAAGAGAAATAGACCCCAACACCGGCAGCGCCAGATTGTCCGTTGGAGCCATTATACCACCAGGAAGGTGGCGACGACGGCGTCGAAGGCGCTTTTCCGCCCGCCCCTGCATTGCCGCCCGTAATATTTGCACCGGCACTGTTGGTCAGTGTGCCCCCCGCGGCCATGGAAACGCCAATGCCACCATCACCTCCACGGCCGCCATTGCCACCAGTGTCTGCACCGCCGCCACCGCGACCGCCATCACCACCGTTTCCACCTGTAATCGTGCCCGCATTCGAAACCGCAGCAGCCGTTGCCGTCGTGGTAACACCATTTCCACCGCGACCGCCATCGCCACCATCAGAGGCTGTATTGCCACCTGGAAGGCTCGCTCCGCCCTGTCCGCCATCGCCACCTTTTACGGTAACACCCGTTTCGATCGCGATCGTAGACTGGCCGAAGGAGCTGATAGCGTCACCGCCTCCGCCGCCATTACCGCTGCGCCCACCGCCTGTTGTCAGCGTATCGTAGGGAGCGGATGGGAGCGATATGGGGCTTGAACATTCAATTTCGCCCTCATCGTCCTCGCAGACCATCACGCTACCACTAGTGTTTTCGTCGGCGTGCATGCCAGAAATCCCGCCTGCACCACCTGCCCCACCATTGCCGCCCATAATGGTGCTGCCGTTGCTGACCGTAAGGTCGGACGATGTGGAAATGCCGACACCCCCACCACCACCGCCGCCACCGCCACCCCCACTGCCACCCTCGCCGGGCGTAACTGTGAAAACGTTCCAAACCGTCACGCCATCACCACCCTGACCGCCGCCGCCACCAGCCCCGCCCGCGCCACCGATAAAGGTCTGGCCGGAAAGCGTCGTCACGGAATCGGTGAAGATCGCGCCGTTCCCACCACCCCCACCGCCACCACCGCCGCCGCCCGAAGCGCCATTACCGGTGGCGAAAGCGCCTTGCCCCTTTTTCCCACCCTCGCCGGGCTTGCCGCTATCGCCATCGAAGCCGTGCACCACGAGAACATCGGGCGCTGAAATTCCTGAATATCCGAAAATACCGTTGCTGCCCGCAGCGCCGCCGTAAGCTTTTCTTGCACCCTCGCCACCGGCGCCGCCACTTGTCGAGGAAGCATGATTGCCATTATGAACACCGCCCGCGGCGCCACCGGCCCCTCCTCCTCCACCGCCACCGCCCGATGTAGCGGAAGCGCCCAATCCCTGCCCACCCGGGTTGCCTTTCGCATCGTAATGCGACGGCGGCGTACCTTCAGCTCCACCTGCCCCACCAGTCCCGGATTGCTGTTGTGCATCAGCATTTCTGACCATCAAGGGCGAACCGATAACTGTCGCAGAAACCATGAGCGCGCAGAAAATCCGACCGAGCGCGGTTGTACTCGCCAACCGACGTTTGCCACAGTCGATTTTGGTTGACGCCGTCTCTGCACCGAAAACGCATTGTCTGAGAAAACCGAACTTCAGCTGTCTCAAATCGCCCATTCGACATTGCCCCGACAAATTGACTTATCTGCCTGAAAGGATTTGCCATAGGCTTCGGATTTATCAAGAGATTCCGGACGAACAGCCATTCTGGTTTGCTGAATTAACACAGATGGACAATCGGAGTTATCGCTCAGCCGGATAATCGACGACAAATTGTGGGATACGTTATAGATAGCGGGTCAGCAGATCAGCCTGCTCTCGCAAAATAGCGGCAGCTTCATGGGGCGTTTCAGTGTCCAACAGAGCCGCAATCGCTGCTTCCAGAATGAGAAGATTGCGAGCTTTTAGATAGCGAACACGCGCTTTCTCAGCAATTATATCCAGTTCTTCGTGGCTCAATCCTATATGCCTCAATCTCGCATGTACCGCAGACGTCACGTCAGAGCGGCTCAAAGCCGCTCTTCCCAACCGCAAGCGATTGCCTTTGTTCCTGCATGTTCATGGCATCACAAGCGATCCGGCATTGGAACAAATTTGCCCGCCAATTGTTCGACCCAGCGAAAATCATAGGATTCCTATGGTGTCCATGGATTAGGATATGGTCGTGCCCAAAGACGCAAGTGATGATTCATCTTCGGACATCAATCAAACACTCCCACGCTGGCGTCGCGCAGCGCTTTTCAAGCAGCTGGGTCCTGGCCTCATTACCGGCGCAGCGGATGACGACCCGAGCGGCATAGCAACCTATTCGCAAGCAGGTGCCCAGTTCGGATACAACATGCTGTGGAGCATGTTGTTTACGTTTCCACTTATGACGGCGATCCAACTGGTCAGCGGCCGGATTGGTAGAGTTACCGGTAAGGGGCTCGCTGCAAATTTGTGCGAAATCATTCCCCGTTGGGCGCTGCTTTCGCTTGTTGCGCTGCTACTGATCGCCAACACCATCAATATGGGTGCCAATCTATCTGCCATGGGCGCAGCCGCCAGTCTGGTGACAAACGGCTCTCCCGTCGTGTTCACGTTGGCTTTTGGGGTTTTATCGCTCGGATTGCAGCTCTTCATAACCTACGAAACATATGCTCGCTATCTCAAGTGGCTTACACTCGTTCTACTTGCATATGTCGCAGTATTGTTCGTGGCGAATGTCGACTGGTGGGCAGCTTTAAAAGGCTTTTTCTGGCCAAACCTTCCGCTCCAAGGCGAAAGCCTCACGATGATCGTTGCCATTCTCGGAACGACCATAAGCCCATATCTCCTGTTTTGGCAAAGCTCTCAGGAAGTAGCAGAAATCGACAATTCAAAAGATGAGCAGCCGCTTCGTAGAGATCCCACAGAAGCAACGAAGGAACTGAAACGTATTCGTATCGATACTTTCGCTGGCATGGCTGTTTCTAATATTGTGGCAATCGCAATCATCATGAGCACAGCGGCAACCCTGCATGCGTCCGGAAAGACCGAAGTTAGTTCCGCAGCCGAGGTCGCCGAAGCCCTCAAGCCATTGGCAGGAGATTTTGCTTTCCTCATATTCAGTTTGGGGATTATTGGAACTGGGCTTTTGTCATTACCCGTGCTTGCAGGCTCCGTTGCCTACGCCTTTGGCGAATCCCAAGGTTGGAAATGCGGTCTGGCGAACAAGCCTTGGGAAGCGATTGGATTCTACGGCGTAATCGCACTGGCTTTCCTGGTGGGAGTTGCGATTGCGATTTCGTCCATCGACCCTATTGCCGCATTATTTTGGAGCGCGGTTGTCAACGGTATCGTCGCGGTTCCAATAATGGCGGCCATGATGATCGTAGCGAGCAGGCGCGATGAAATGGGCAAATTCACGATAGGTTTTGCAACAAGATTGTTCGGATGGATTGCGACCGTCGCGATGGCGGCAGCTGCCGTCGCAATGTTTGTATTCTGGTAGTCCTCCAAATCAAATGATTGCGGTTAGTCTAGGACACGATGTGCCTCTCTTCGATGTAGCTTTCCCCCCATTCCTTCATTGCAAGCATATGCCTGACCCCACTGGGGCGTTCACTACAGGCACCCTTCGCGAGCCTCTATCTCTGGACGGTTGAGTATATGGATACAATCCGGCATCTCCAGGCAAAGTTCGACAGCCGTCAGGCGTGATATTGCGTTATCCTTCCGCCGGGCTTTCAGCTGCGAGGCGTTATGATAGCGTCTCGAGCGATTTCGCGAGTTCGCTGATGAGCGGTGAAGGGGCATCGACTGTGTATATGCCAAATTCGGCGACCGGCGCTATGGGCAGGTTGTATCTTCCATTGATCGTCTGGCAATCTGATGGGACTGCTTCGGAAAACAGCACCCCAACGCCCAATCCTCCCCGCAAAGCCGTTAACATAGCGGGTAAACTTTTCACGCGACAGCCAACGGTCCATGCAATGCCTGCTTCTGCAAGGGACGCGATCATCCGGTCCTGCCACGAACAGGATGTTTCAAAAAGAACCACGGGAAGCGGGTTCTTTTCGTCCACGTCGAGCAATCGGCTTGCGCACCAGACCAGTTGATAGGATATGAAACTGAGCGGCGGTAGAGCGAACCGAGCGGGATCGGCGACAACAATGTCGGTTTGCCCTTCATGAAAGGATCGCGCAAGCTGTGCCGAATTGGATGAACTGAGCTCAATGTCAACCGACGGATGCTTTTGCCGGAACTGGGCAATCGCGCCTGGAAGACGCGTGACAGCGAGATCTTCGAAGAGACCCAGCCGAATACGACCCACCAGTTTCTTATCGACCAATCCACGCTGCATATCCTCCGTGAGTGCAATTACCCTCCGCGCATAAGCCAGAAAGGCCTCTCCAGCCTCAGTCAGAGAAACCCCGCGCGAGGATCGCGTGAACAGTTCCCTGTCCAGCTCTTTTTCTATCCGATGCAATTGCATGCTGACGGCAGCCTGTGTGCGCGCAAGACGATCCGCTGCCTTACTCAAGGCGCCCGTTTCGGCAACGGCGATGAACATCCTGAGAAGTCTGAGATCGTAACTCGCGTCCATAATGAATCCTTATACCTCACTAATAATTATAAGGGTACACGGGGGGCGAGGCCTTTGGCAATATCACACCAGAAACCAGGAAATGGAGCATCACATGTCCCACTATAAAGATAAATTGGCTGCTTGCGGTATCGACTGGCCCAATCTAGCCCGGCCTGATTTGCCCTTCTCGCCAACAACGAAAGTCGATAATTTTCTCTATGTTTCAGGCCAGATACCCGAAAAGGGCAGCGACATTGCTTATGTCGGTCAGGTCGGTCGCGATATTGATATAGAAACCGCACTCGAGAGCGCGAAACTTTGCGCCGCGAATGTCATATTCTGGGCGAATGCAGCACTCGATGGCGATCTTGATCGCGTCGTCCGGCTGGCCAAGCTTACGGTCTTCGTCAATGCCGTACCTGGGTTCACCGCCTATTCGCAGATCGGCAATGGCGCCTCGCAGGTCATGAACGCGGTTTTCGGCGAACGCGGAGAACATGCGCGTTCTGCCATTGGCGTGGCGGGGCTGCCAGCCAACGTGCCAGTCGAAGTTGAAGCCGTTTTTCACATTCGTTGATCAAGGGACCTGCAAATGTCCGTCGTGCATTTCAATCATAGCGGCGCGGGGCTGCCATCCGCCGAAACGGTTCAAGCGGTCGTTGATCATCTGCGCGTCGAAGCGGAACGCGGTCCGATGGAGGCTGGTGCGTTTGCATCCGATGCCATCCAGAACACCTATCAGGCGGCAGCACAACTGCTGGGCTGCTCGCCACAGGATGTCGCCTTCGGAACCAGCCACGGCCAGCTTTATGGCAACCTGATTGCTTCGATACCGCTATCTGCCGGCGACAAGATTGTTGTCAGCCGTCAGGAATGGATTGGCAATGTTTTATGCCTGCAACGCTCCGCAGATTTGAGCGGCGCTTCGCTCTCCTTGATGGCTTCGGATGATACGAGCGCCGTGGACCCCGTTGTGCTCCTTGAAAACCTCTCATCGGAGGTGCGCATTGTCGCTCTTACCTGGATTGGAGCAGGAAGTGCATTGATCAATCCTGCGGCCGCGATTGGCGCCGCCATTCGTGAGGCCGGTTCATCAGCGTTTTTTATCATCGATGCCAGTCAGGCAATTGGACAGGTGCCGATCAATGTTGCCGAATTAGGCTGTGATGCTCTGATCGCGTGCGGGCGGAAATTTCTACGCGGGCCGCGCGGAACGGCATTGGCCTATATTTCTCCCCGCCTTGCCGCAGAAATCGTGCCGCGTAGCATCGACAACCTGTCCTCAACCTTAAGCACCGGAAACGTTGTGGTGGCAAACAGCGCTCGGGCTTTTGAGTTTGGTGAGGAATCGGTGGCCCTCAAACTCGGCCTCGGGAAAGCAATAGAACAAAGCCTCGCTTTGGGTGTGGACCGTATCCGACTGGATCTGGATCACAAAGCGAGCGTTCTTCGTCGGGCACTTGGTGAAATACCGGGCGTCCATTTACTTGATCTTGGAGACAGTAAAGGCGCTGCCGTCACCTTTGTAATTGATAGCTTTCCTTGCGCGCCTGTAAAACAACATCTCGCTGATATGGGCATCAACATCGGCATGAACGGAACGGGCTACACGCCTTACGACATGTCGATACGCGGGATTTCGGAACTACTTCGAGCCTCCGTACATTTGAGCACTACCGATGAACATATCGCCGTGATCGTCAATGCAGTCAGATCAATCACCAGTTCCAGAGTTCGAGTATCAAAATGAATCACAAAAAGCAGACTGCACTTCTTCTGGGTGGAAACAAAGGACTTGGCTTGGGCGTTGCAGAGGCTCTTTCAAGGCGCGGCGTAAATGTTGCACTCGTCGGTAGGGACAAGGTCGCCATGCGCGCAGCGGAGGAGCGCCTTGACACACATGCTGGTTCGGTAACGTCTTTCACCTGCGATCTGACCGATGCTGCCAGTGTCACCAGAATGATGGAAAATGTGGACAATGCCATTGGCAGCATCGATATCCTGCTTCTGAATGGCGGCGGCCCCGCCCCAATCGCAGCGTCACGATATGACGAAGCCTACTGGAACACGCAGATCAGAAGCATGTTCCTCAGCCAAATCGAGATCGCCGCTCACTATCTGCCAGCCATGCGGAAACGTCATTTCGGTCGGATCATCGCTGTATCCTCGACAAGCATCCGGGAACCCATTCCCAATCTGGCTGCATCCAATGCCTTAAGATCTGCCCTCGCGGGATGGGCCAAGACGCTTGCCACTGAAGTGGCTGGAGATGGCGTAACTGTCAATGTCGTCATGCCGGGCCGTTTTGCGACCGAGCGTACAACCCGTCTGGACGAGTTGGATGCCGCCGAGCGAGGTGTAGATCCAGCGGTCATTGCTGCCGAGAGCCAGCGAGAAATTCCCGTCGGACGCTATGGCACACCGGAGGAATTCGGCGAGGTTGTGGCGTTCCTTGCCAGCGAGGCGGCAAGCTATGTCAACGGTGTGGCATTGCCAATCGACGGGGGCCTCAGTCGTTCGATGATCTGACACGCGCTTTGTCAGACAAAAATCAGCACTTCCCCATCTCGATGGCTGCGACAACGCATGAAACGGGATGGGCAAGCCGCCAAACTGAAAGGCCTTGCACTTTTCCAAAACCAAAATAATCAACCTCAATATTTTTCTATTAGAAAATTTCTGTTGACTCCGCACGTCATTTTGAAATATCTATGCCTCAACAAAATAAGAGGGGCGTTAAGTAAATGCGTGCATTGCTGGACAAAATCGATCGGAAGCTCGTCAAGCTTCTGTCAGACGACGCACGCGATGGCGCCAACCAGATCGCCGAGCGGCTTGAGCTCAGCCCACCCACAATTCGGGCACGACTGAAAAACCTTATCGAGAATAAGCTTTTCAAGATTTCCGGCGTTGTGAACGTTTCGGAGCGTCCCGAGCTTGTCGTCGCGATGATGGGCATTCACGCTAACGGACAGGGCCGTCTCGACGAAATCGCGCGAAAGATGTCCGAGCTGTCTTTCGTCACTTCCGTCAGTATCGTCACCGGCAGATACGACATTCTTTGCGAAGTGATGTTCGAGGGAGATATGGAAGAATTATACCGGGTGACGAGTGAGTTGCTGCCCGGACTGGCAGAGCCAGGAACAATTCAAGGCAGCGAGACCTTCGTTGTCATGAAATCCCATAATAAGTGGCTGAGCCTGCCGCGCGGTGTATGGGAAGACGAAGAGAGCGACAAGCAGGCTCAATAATCCGCCACCAAAATGACCGTTCTATTTGGCCGCCTTGCGCGGAGACGGCCGACTATTGCCTAACGAGGGAGAACTGAAACAAAATGTTGAAGAAAATCAATGCACTCATGGCGTCTGCAATGTTTGTTGCGCTCATGGGAGCGGCTGCGCAGACCACGACAGCGCATGCTGGAACACTTGACGATATCCTCGCCCGCGGCGAACTGCGCGTTGCGGTTCAAACCCAGGGCCCACCCTATTCATTCATGGACAGGAACGGTAAGCGGACAGGAAGCGCCATTGAATTGACCGAACTGATGGCCAAGGAAATGGGCGTTAAGGTAACATATCTCGATTTCGATTGGGATGGACTCATCCCGGCGCTTCTTTCCGGTAAGGCTGACATATTGGCAGCAGACATGACCGCCACGATGAGCCGTGCGACCAAGGTTGCGTTCACCAAGCCATGGATTCACGTCGGCACTGTCGCTTTCACCGCTGCAGGCGGCGACTTCAAGAGTGTGGAAGACTGCAAAAAGCCCGGAACGACGGTCGCTGTCATTCTCGGATCGACTGCGGAAAAGAACATGCCGAAATACTTCCCAGAAGCGACCGTGAAGGCGTTCAAAGGCGGCGGTACGGTGGTTCTTGACGCGGTTGCATCCGGCCAAGCCCAATGCGGTGTAAACGACAACACGGCGGTCGCGGCCCAGGTGCAGAACTATCCTGAAGGCACATTTGAAGTCTTTCCGGAAATGCTTAGCGCAGAACCGCTTGCCTATGCAGTGCGCTACGACTCTCAGGACCTGATGATCTGGACGAACCTGTTTCTTGACAACGTGACGCTCGATGGCCGTTTGAAAGAAAACATGGATTATTGGGTCAATTCAAACAAGTGGCAAGCTGACCACTGATACCGACAAAGGTGCGGAACCATTCCGTTCCGCACCTTTGATCAAAAATTGAATCCAACCGGTGAGACATGTTTGGCAATCTGAACATACGGGTCATTTCGGAATATCTCCCAGATCTCTGGCAGGGTTTTCTGAATACATTGATGTTGTCGGCAGCCGGGTTCACCGGCGCAATGATCATAGGCATTGTTGCTTGTGCGCTCAGCATCCAGCCCACCCGCTGGCTGCGTATGATCGGCATTGCCTATATCGATCTTATCCGGGCGACTCCGCTGCTCGCACAACTCTATTTTCTCTATTTCGGGCTGCCGCGTCTCGGCATCATCCTGCCGGAAATGGTCATCGGCATCATAGCCCTGTCAATCAATTCCGGTGCCTATGTTGCTGAGATTATTCGCTCGGGCATCCTTTCCATTCCGCGCGGCCAGTTCGAAGCGGCTTTAAGTTCTGGCTTCACCTATATGCAGCGTATGCGCCTTATCGTTCTGCCGCAGGCGGTGCGACCGACAATTTCGCCGATGATCGGACAGGCAATCGTACTTGTGAAGGATTCGTCCCTTCTTTCTCTGATTTCCGTCGTTGAGCTTACCCGCGTCGGGCAACAGATCGCGCTTGATCGCTTCATGCCCGTTGAAGGGCTTGCAGCGACAGCTGCGGGCTTCCTGCTGATCTATTATCTGCTCAAGGCAATGGCTGGCACCTGGTCGCGTTTCAATCGCATGCCGGAACGCTAACAGGAGGCGCATATGTTTTGGTTTCAAGTCGAACGCTTGTTGAACTTCTGGCCCGTTCTGCTGAAGGGCCTTGGGATGACCGTTGCGCTGTCACTCCTGTCCCTCGTCATCGGGATGGTGTTTGGACTGATCCTTGGAGTACTCCGCGCCGGCGGAAATCGATGGCTATCAGCGATAACCGGGTTCTATATCGATCTGTTTCGCGGCACGCCCTTTCTGGTTCAGGTTTTCATCTGCTTCTTCATTCTGCCAACGATTGGGGTTGAACTCTCTGCATTCAATGCGGGCGTGATAGCACTTTCGAATCTGTCAGCGTGCTTTATCGGTGAAATCGTTGCTTCCGGCATCAAGGCGGTTCCGCGCGGGCAGACCGAGGCGGCAATTGCGTCGGGCTTCACCTATGCTCAACAGCTTCGGTTGATCGTCATGCCGCAGGCTTTGCGTATTGTTCGTCCTTCTCTGGTTGGACAATTCATCCTGCTCGTCAAGGATTCCTCTGTTGTTTCCGCGATCGGTATCATGGACCTCACCCGCTCCGGCTGGATGATCGTACAGAATATTCCTAACGGTCTGCTGGTCTTTGGCGTCGTCGGTATCGGTTACTTTATCGTCTGCTATCCGATGATCTATCTTTCACGTCGCATCGAACGCGGCACGCAATCTCCTATTTTGTAATTGGACAGGTCTAATGATTGAATTTCAGGGTCTGAACAAATGGTTCGGCAGCGCGCTTCATGTGCTCAACAATATCGATCTGAAAGTCAGCAAGGGCGAAGTCGTCGTGGTTTGCGGACCTTCCGGCTCCGGCAAGAGCACTCTGATCCGATGTGTCAATGGACTGGAAGCCTTTCAGTCTGGAAAGCTTGTCGTAGACAGCATTGATCTGAGTTCTAAGGCAGCTGCCTTGCGTGAGTTGCGCATGGAAGTCGGGTTTGTCTTCCAGCAGTTCAATCTGTATCCGCACAAGACAGCACTTGAGAATGTAACCCTCGCTCCCATTCATGTGCGTGGATTATCAAAAGCCGAAGCCGAGAAACGCGGCAGGGAACTGCTTGCCAAAGTAGGCCTCGCTGACCGCATGAATAATTATCCGAACCAGCTGTCGGGTGGTCAACAGCAGCGTGTCGCCATTGCGCGCTCACTTTGCATGCAGCCCCGGATAATGCTGTTCGATGAACCTACGTCAGCGCTTGATCCTGAAATGATCAACGAGGTGCTGGATGTCATGGTCAGCCTTGCCAAAGAAGGCATGACAATGATGGTTGTCACCCACGAAATGGGTTTCGCCCGAAGCGTTGCTGATCGTGTCGTATTCATGGATCGTGGTTCGATTATTGAAAGCGGCGAACCGGAAAACTTCTTCAAGAACCCGCAAAATGAGCGCACGCGCGATTTCCTGAGCAAAGTCCTCCACCACTGACGCGACCTTCGTCGCATAATTGAGATAGATCGATCCTTATGCAGCATCGTCAGCAAAACGGTGAACGACTTTCTGTTGCCATCATCGGCGCGGGAATTGTCGGATGTAGCGCCGCACTCACTCTTGCCAAAGAAGGTCACAGCGTCACGGTTTTTGGTGATGAGGAGCCGGGGGCCGGGACTTCCTATGGAAACGCGGGCGCTATTGTCACGGGTTCGATTACGCCTACCGCAACACCCGCGGTGGTCCGCTCTCTGCCAACCTATATGTTTAACTGCAACTCTCCGGCAGTCTTGCGCCTTCATCATACCGCGAAAGCGCTGCCTTGGATAAAGCGCTTCATCGCGGCGGGCACCACAACAGCGGTTGATCGCATTGCTGCAGCAATGCATCCTCTCGTTTCCCAAGCTCTGGTCGCGCATCAGGAACTGACGGCAATTGCTGCAGTCAAGGATCTGATCACGCAAGAAGGTTGGCTGAAAGTCTATGACAGCGCCAAGGATTTCCAAAGCTCTGCACTTGAACGCCAACTTATGGAACGTCACGACGTCTGCCACAAAATCCTTAGCCAATCCTCGCTTCTGGATCTTGAACCGGCGCTCAATCCCGCTTCGTGTTTTAAGGGCCTCTATCAGCCGAAAGCAGGAAATGTCCGCTTTCCGAAGAAACTCGCAAGCGTCTATCTGGAAACAGCACATACTTTTGGTGCGGCCTTCGTTCGCGAGCACGTCAGCTCAGTTCGACCTTCAGAACGGGGCGGCGTCGCGCTCCGGGTTTTCTCCGGAGAGCAGCACTTTGATCGTGTGGTCATTGCAGCGGGTGCATGGTCCTCCATTTTAACAAGGCAACTTGGAGACAAGGTTTCGCTTGAGAGCGAACGCGGATACCACATCAGCTTCGGTGAAGGGTCCCAGTCATTGTTACGTGGTCCGGTCGTCATTCCCGGCAAAGGCTTTGTTTTGTCTCCAATGCATGACGGGTTGCGCCTGATAAGCGGCGATGAACTGGCGGGACTGAAAGCACCACCAAACTACAAGCGCATTCGCGCGCTACTGCCGGAGGCTTTGATGGCCGTACCAGCCCTCAAGGACTGGCGCCCGACATCTGAATGGATGGGCCATAGACCCTCAACGCCCGACACATTACCGGTGATCGGTCGAGCCCTTAAATGCCGCGACGTGATCTATGCGTTCGGACACGGGCATCTGGGAGTGACTCTCTCCGCTATAACCGCCCAGCTTGTTGCTGATCTGGTCGGCGAGCGTACGCCTGCTATCGATATTACACCATACAGCCCCACGAGATTCTGAAATCCGATGTCTGCATTTCCTATTAATCTTGATAACACTCCGCAATTCGATGGCCTCCTTCCTGATGTTGTTGACGTAACGATTATCGGCGGCGGCATCATTGGAGTTATGGCGGCCTGGGAACTGCGGAAACGTGGATTGAAGGTCCTTCTCTGCGAGAAAGGTCGCATCGCTGGCGAACAATCCAGCCGAAACTGGGGCTGGATCCGTCAACAGGGTCGTGATTACGCAGAACTGCCCATCATGATGGACACGATCCCTCTCTGGAAAAGCCTAAACGAGAAGATCCTCGAGCAGATCGGCTTTCGCCAGAAAGGCATTACTTATCTCGCACGCAGCAAAGCCAAGCTCGAAAAATTCGAGCAATGGCTTGACGGTGCGCGCCAATACGGCGTCGATACGCGCATGTTATCCCAACGCGAAGTTGGCGCGATGATATCCGAAGGTAGGGGCTGGATTGGCGGCATGACCACACCGTCCGATGCTATGGCTGAACCGTTCGTTGCGGTCCCGACATTGGCTCAGGCAGCCGCTGAAGACGGTGTCATCATTCGCGAAAACTGCGCCATTCGCACATTGGACATTACAGGCAATCACATTCAAGGTGTCGCCACTGAGAGCGGCTATGTAAAATGTGAGAGAGTGGTAGTTGCGGCTGGCGCGTGGAGCGCCCTGTTTTTGAAACGGCACGGCATTCATCTCCCCCAACTGTCCGTCCTATCTTCTGCCTTGCAGATAGAACTGGCGACAGCGCCGCACGATGCCGCTGCCGCCGATGACCGCATCGCGTTCCGGCGTCGCACTGACGGGAGCTACACATTAACACCTTGGTCCACACATGATTTCTTCATCGGTCCGGATGCCTTCAGAAACTTTTCAGCTTACATTCCACAGTTGCGCGAGGACTTTACAAGCACGCGGTTCCGGCTTTCCGCTCCGCAGAATTATCCAGATGCATGGCGAACGCCCCGACGCTGGTCGAAAATAGACGAAACGCCGTTTGAGCGGTGCCGTGTACTGGATCCGAAGCCCAACCAGAAAGAGCTCAGCCGGGTTCTCAAGCAATTCGCTGCGGCATTTCCGAAGATCGGGACACCGCGCATTATACGAAGTTGGGCTGGTATGATCGACACCATGCCAGACGTGTTGCCCGTCGTGGATCAAGCCAGTATAAGCGGGCTTACGATTGCCACAGGAATGAGCGGCCACGGTTTCGGCATAGGTCCGGGCATGGCTCGTATTATCGCGGATCTGGTAGAATTGCGCCAACCGTCCTGGTCAATAGAACAGTTCGCGTTGGCGCGATATTCAACATAGTCGGATTGGGAGTCAGAACCTGACCCCGCCACCCATCAGTTTCCGGCAAGCATCTTTGCAAGCATGAAGCCAGAGCCGGCGCCGGTGCCAGCACCGGGCCAGGTGGAGGCGCCGCACATATAAAGTGAGCGGACGGGCGTTTTGTAGCGCGAGTATCCTGCAATGGGGCGGAACAGGAAATTCTGATCGAGATGGTGTGAGCCGCTCAAATTGTCACCGCCGATAAGATTGGCGTTCTCACGTTCAAGGTCTGCGGGTGAAAAGACCGAGCGCCCCCGGATCATGCCGCTGATCCCGGGCGCATAGCGCTCAAGGATTCCGATGACCCGATCGGCATAGGCGTCCTTCGCACTGTTCCAATCCGCAACAGCGATCTCTCCCATCGCATCGCCCTTGATCTCCGCCGGGAGGACACGGACCTGCACCCAGAGAAGATGCTTGCCTTCCGGTGCACGCGATGGATCAATGGCCGTGGGCTGGCCAACCACAAGGGCCGGTTCTCCAGGCAGCAATCCATCCATAGCTTCCGCGTAAACCCGCGCCATCATGGCAAGGTCCGGGGCAATATGAACATAAGCGAAGCGCTTGAGTTCAGCGCCCGCAGTCCAGTTTGGCAACTCGTCCATGGCGAGGTGGATCATCATCGTGCCGGGTCCGGCCCGAAAAGCATTCGTCGCCTTGTGGACTTTTTGCGGGACCGCCGACTGGGGCAACATGTCACTGCCAAACAGCACCTTGGGATTGAGGTTGGCGATCACCGCTCGCTTCGCACTCAACGCCCGTCCGTCGGACAACATCACGCCCGTCGCTCGTCCGGCCTTATCGAGACTGATCTTTTCGACACGCTGGCCCAGAATGAGTTGTCCCCCCTTCTCGTGCAGGAGACCCGCCATCGCGCGAATGATCGTATCTGCGCCTCCCTTGCCAATAACCATGCCGAACGCCTGATTTGCCATTGACTCGAGATAGGGAAATAGTGCTCCGCCTGCAACGTCGGGCGCGAAATCAAGATGCAGGCCCCAAGCGGCCATCATGGCCTTAAGTTTGGGACTTTCGAAATTCGCGTCAAGAAAATCACGTGGCGTCGCCAGCAGAAGCTGCGCGATACGCCAGAGATTATCCATGCCGAGCGACCTGTAGGCCTTCCAGACTGTCCTTACCGCTGACAGGGAAGGCATCGGCGAGCCGAGCAGGCCGAAAATATGCGGCGCATTGCGCTCGAAATCAGAAAGCATAGTCGCCCACGCCTCGGCGTCGACGGGCGACAGTTCCGCAATCCTTGCATTCGTTACCGTCACATCGCTGGAAACGCCAAGATGAGTACCGTCGCGAAAGACACTGGCAAAGCAATTTTGCGCCGGTACGAATTCGAGACCCTGTGCAGCAAGATCCGCGGCATAGGTTGCGTGAAAAGCTGAGCCAGCGAACATCGAAAGGTTCATGGCAGCCCAGTCGTGACGGAAGCCCGGCTCTGTCAACTCCAGAGTCTTCACCGCCCCGCCAGGAGAAGCTGCCGCTTCGACAACAGCAACACTCCAACCCTTTGCCGCCAGATGCACCGCCGCAGCGAGGCCATTATGCCCCGCGCCTACGACCACTGCATCGAACTCAACGTCATGTCCACTCATTCAGGCCCCCATTATTTTCAAATGCATATAATAGTGTAGATCGATTTTGGCAGGCTTCTGACCTCGCAGATTTAAATCATCAGGTCATCGCGGATCTTGAAGGCCCGATATGTTGTAAAGTTCACCTTTGAGAGCAGGCATTTCGTTGCATTCACATATGATATCTTTTAAGCTTCAAGAAAATTCATATCAAGCTTTTTTAAAAAGCGAATGAGGGGCACCATGTCGCAAAATTCTCAGTTGGACTCGAGTGAACAGGCTCGCCGATACGCGCGCTAACACGGGTAATAAAGTAATCGGAATCGAGCCAGCGCGAGGCTATTTTTCGGGGAGCGACGACACTATGACGGCACATGACTATATCGTGGTCGGCAGCGGCATAAACGCACTGGTAGCGGCCGCCATGCTTGGCAAAAAGGGCAAAAAGGTTCTGCTGCTCGAGCGCAATGACCGTCTCGGCGGCTGCCTGCGCACGGAAGAGATCACTGCACCGGGCTTCCGTCACGACGTCATGGCAACGACCATGGTGCTGTTCCTGACCTCGCCCGCCTATGCTGCGCTTGGCAAGGATCTGGAGGCGCGAGGCCTCGAATTCGCCCACGCAGACCTGCCCACCGGCGTCGTACTGGCGGACGGGCGGCATGCAATCCTGTCCAAAGACCGTAAAGCCAACATCGCTGCCTTCGACGCGCTCGCCGAGGGCGACGGCAAGTCCTTTGCCTGTGAGATGGACCGGATGGGTGCCGACGCACCCTTCATGTTCTCGCTGCTAGGCGGCTCGCTCTGGTCCGGCGGCATATTCAAGATCGTGCTGAAGGAAGCCTGGAAACGCGGGCCCCGCAATCTCGCCGCGTGGTTCGCCGAGGCGCTCGTCAATGGCCGCCATCATCTTGAAACCACCTATCAGTCGGATGTGATGCGCGGGCTCTTTGCCCCTTGGGTCCTTCATTGCGGGCTCAATCCCGAAAGCACTTATTCTGCGGCAATGCTCCGGGTCATCGGTTTTGCCATCGAACTGGCGGGTTGTCCGATTGTCAAAGGCGGCGCCGAAAATCTCGTCAAGGCGTTCACGCAGCTCATTACGGATCAGGGCGGCACCATTCGCACCGGCGCGGATGTGGATGCAATACTGGAGGACCACAAAGGACAGGCCACGGGTGTTAAGCTTGCCGATGGCGAGGTGCTGGAGGCAGGCAAGGGTGTCATTGCATCGGTCACGCCCAACCAGCTTTATGGACACCTGCTGAAGGGCTCCAGCAGGCCGCTGCCCTCAGATATTGCGGATGGGCTGCGAGCTTATCGCTATGGCAAGGGCGACATGCAGATACACTACGCGCTCAAGTCGCCGCCGCGCTGGAAGGGCGGCGAGGACTTGTCGAAAGTTGCGCTCTTGCATCTTACACCGGGCCTCAACGGTGTGTCTCGTGCGGCGAATGAATGTGACCGTGGCATGCTGCCAGCGGTGCCGACCATCTGCGTCGGCCAGCCGACCGCGCTCGACCCATCCCGCGCGCCGGAAGGCCAGGCGATCCTCTGGCTACAATTGCCTGAAGCCCCGCGACACATCGAAGGCGATGCTGCCGGAGAACTCGCCACGCCTGCCGATGGCCGCTGGACCGACGAACTGCGCGAACACTATGCCGACCGTGTCGAGCGCATCCTTGCCCAGCACATCGAAGGCTTCGCCGAGACGATCATCGCCCGCAAGGCGTATTCACCAGCCGATCTTGAATCCATGAATATGAACCTCGTGGGCGGCGACCCCTATGGGGGCTTCTGCGGCGTCGATCAGTTTTTCATCTGGCGTCCGTTCAAGTCATCGGTCAACCACCGCACCCACGTTCCCGGTCTTTATCATATCGGCGCATCGACCCATCCCGGCCCCGGCTTGGGAGGCGGCTCCGGCATGCTGCTCGCGGCCTCGCTGAAATAGGATTGTCGTTAAACGGGTGCGGTAGCATCTGCGACTGCATCTTTGAACCCATGCAGAATCATATTTCTTGCTCTTCAAGTTCGTAAAACTGCAAATAAGGACTGCTTGAGCTTGTACTTACTTAGGGCAAAGGGCGAAAATGAAAACGAAGTAATATGCATAGGCATATAGCTCGACCTAAAATTGTTTCCTGACCGTACAATTCGCTTGCCAGTCAAACGCCGCTATTTTAAGATTAAAATATTCCGACCAATAAATAACCTTGGCGAGCGCGGGAACGCTCAAAAAGCCGGGATCAGGGGAACGCGGAGCAAAACATGACTGAATTCACCCGTCGCCAGACGTTGGGTATGGGCGTTGCTGCTTTTTTGACGAGCATTCTGGCAGGGCGTTTGCCGGTGCAGGCGGCAGAAACCGACACGCTTACCATCGCTTTCAACGTCAATCTTCCGTCCTTCGATCCGACCGTCGGTCCGTCGGCGGTCAATCCGACGATTCAGGCAATCTACCGCTCGATTTTCGACCAGTATATCGGCCAGGACCCCGACCTCAAATTCGTTCCGGGCCTGCTGACAGGCTGGGGCTGGAACGACGACAAGACCAAGGTCTGGATGGATGTTCGCGAGGGTGTGACCTGGCATGACGGCTCGCCGTTCACCCCGGAAGATGTGGTCTGGGCGCTGGAGCGCGCCGCCGACGAAAAGACCGGCAACCCGATCCAGTTCGTCTGGTCCACTGTCGGCAACTACAAGATCGAAGGCAACAAGATCACTGGCGATGTGCTGCGCTTCGAACCCACCTATTTCATGTGGATGGCCTTCCTCACAGGCTACATCCTGCCCAAAGCCTATTATGAGAAAGTGGGCGCGGAGGGCTTCGAGAAGAAGCCTGTCGGCACAGGCCCCTATATGGTTGACGCCTATGAAGGCAACGCCTTCCTGCGCCTTAAGGCCAACCCAAATTATTGGGGCGGCAAGCCAGCTTTCGAAACTGTGATCTTCAAGTTCGTGCCGGATGGCACCAGCCGGGTTGCCGAGATCGAATCCGGCTCGTCCGACGTCACGCTTGAAATCCCGTATGAAGAATTCGACCGCCTGAAGGAAAAGAACGGTCTGGCAGGCGTCGCGACTCCGATCTCGGATATCGGCATGATCTTCCTTAACAATATCGAAGTCATGAACGACAAGAATGTGCGCTTGGCCGCCTGTCACGCCGTTGACAAGCAAGCTATCGTCAAGCGCCTGCTGCGTGGCTACGGCGTACCAATCGACACGCTCGAAGCGCCGGAATATTCGGCCTATGATCCATCAATCAAGGTTCCTTACGATCCCGAACTCTCCAAAAAACTGCTGGCCGACTCCGGCTATTCGACCGACAAACCGGTGAAGTTCAAGATTCAGACCACCCGTGGCCTGAAGCCGAAGGACTACGAAATGGTTCAGGCCATTGTGGGCATGTGGCGCAAGGTCGGCATCGAAGCTGAGATAGAGGTCTATGAGATAGCCAAGCACTATGAGTTGCGCGCCGCCGACCAGCTTGCACCAGCTGCCTTCTACAACTGGGGCAATGCGATCGGCGACCCGACCACCTCAACAGGCTTCGCCATGTTCGGCCCTTCGCCCCACTCGGTATGGAACACCGACGATCTGGATGGCATGATCGTTCCGCTTTGGGGTGAGAAAGACGAGGCCAAGCGCATCGCTGGCTGGAAAGCCGTCTGCAAGTATATTGCGGAGCAAGGTTACGTGCTGCCGTTGCTGCAATACGCACAGCCTATTGTCTATAAATCAACGCTGAAGGTCACCCCGAATGTTTCGGGCGCGCTGCAACCAACCTTGGTATCAAAGGCTTGATAGCATGTTGGCCGGGCACGCGCTGTGCCAGCCTTCCATTGCTTGATTGATGTCCGGCCTGCTTGGCCGGACACACCAGTATAGTGTCTACGTCTGCCTGCGCGAGACTCCATAACCATGCATTTGCTTGCTCTTTCTATCCTGAACCGTCTGGTTCTCGCGACGGTGACCCTGTTTGGGGTTGCAGTTGTGGTTTTTGTCCTGTTGCGCGTCGTTCCCGGCGACCCTATCGCCATGATGATCTCGCCGGGCGCTACACCGGAACAGATCGCGCAGCTTCGCGCGAACTATGGACTCGATGGCAGTATCTTCAGCCAGTTCAGTATCTGGCTGACGTCACTGCTTTCAGGAGATTTCGGCACCTCCATCTCGCTGCGCCGCAATGTTCTGGAACTGTTGTCCGAACGCCTGCCAGCAACCCTTGAGCTCGCCTTCATCGCACTGATCTTCGCTATTCTGCTCGGCGCTGCCGTGGCGATTGCTGGCACGCTCGTGCGCCGCACCCCTGCCGAACCCGTCATCGATACCGTCAACGGCGTGGTGCTGGCTGTGCCCGACTTCGTCTGGGCACTGGCACTTGTGTTGGTGTTGGGTGTGTTCTTCCCCATATTACCTCTGTCCGGGCGGATCGATCCGAGCGTGCAGAGCAATTTTGCAACCCCCTTCTATCTGTTCGAAAGCCTGCTACGCCTGCGCTTCGCGCAGTTCGCCGACATCGCCGCCCATATGACCATGCCAGTACTGGCGCTCGGTTTGCCGCTCGCGGCGATTATCGCCCGCGTGCTGAAGGAGGCGCTGCTCGAAGCCATGGTGCAGGACTATGTGCTGCTCGCCAAGCTCAAGGGCATGTCCTCGTTACGGCTGGTGTTGCAAGAGGCACTGCGCAATGCCGTTGGCCCCACCATCGCGCTGACCGGAGTGCAGTTCACCTTCCTGATCGGCGGCACAGTCATCGTTGAGCGTATCTTCGCCTATCCCGGCATCGGCAATATGGCAATCGACGCTGTCATCAACCGCGACCTGCCACTCATTCAGGGCCTTGTCCTCGTCTTCGGCGCCCTGTTCATCGTTATCAATATTATGGTTGACGTCCTCGTCGCCGCATTCAATCCGAGGCTGCGCCATGGTTAAGTCACTGCGCGCGGCGCTTTCTGAACCCAAGGTAATTCTCGGCGGCGGCTTTATTCTCTGCCTGATACTGGTTGCCATCTTTGCGCCGTGGCTTGCACCCAAGGATCCGCTCGAACAGGATCTGATGCTCGCCACGCTGCCACCAGCAGGCTATGCTGGCACCGAGCCCGGTTACTGGTTTGGCACCGACGATCTTGGTCGCGACGTGCTTTCGCGCCTGATCCACGGCACACGCGTCGCCTTGCTGGTCGCCTTCATCGCCGCAGGTCTTGCAGCACTGGTTGGCACCGCACTCGGACTGCTCGCAGGCTGGTATCGCGGCTGGGTGGACGCCGTCATCTCACGTCTCGTCGACATCTGGATGGCGTTCCCGCCGGTACTGCTATCGATCCTGCTGGTGGCAGTCTTCGGCGCGGGCGTGCATTCGGTCATCGCAGCCATCGTCATCATCGACTGGACGCGTTTCTGTCGTGTCGTCCGTTCGGAAACGATGGCGCAGGCGCGGATGGACTATGTAACGGCAGCGCAAGTTCTCGGCTTCTCGCGCTTCAAGATCCTGATCGGCCAGATCCTGCCGAATGTCGCCCCGGTCCTGATCGCGCTCATCAGCCTGGAAATGGGTATCGCCGTCATCGTCGAGGCTATTCTCTCATTCGTCGGTCTTTCCGTCTCGTCCGACACGCCAACCTGGGGCGGCATGATCGCGCAGGGCCGACAGATCATCTATCAGGGATGGTGGGTATTGGTGGCGCCTCTCGTGATGCTTTTCCTGACCGTTCTTGCCTTCAACCAGCTCGGCGACGGCCTGCGCCGCGCCCTTGACCCGATGATGCGCCGATGACCGAACCCCTTCTCTCCATCAACAGCCTGTCGGCGGTCTCGGATCGGGATGGCGGCTCGCCCGTTCTTCGTGATGTCGCATTGACACTCGGGCGCGGCGAGGTCCGCGGCCTCGTCGGTGAGAGCGGCGCCGGCAAATCGACCATCGCCAAGGCGCTGCTTGGTATCCTGCCGCGCACGGTCCGCATTACCCGCGGCACCATCAATTTCGAGGGTCGCGACCTCCTGACCATACCGGCTCCGCAATTACGCCAGATCATGGGCAGTGAAATCTCGCTCATCCCGCAGGACCCGCAGACGGCGCTTAATCCAGGCCGTCGTATCGAGGCCCAACTGACCGACGGCTTGCGCCTCAAGCGCGGCCTGTCAAGCAAGGCGGCCCGTGAACGCGCGCTGACCCTGCTGGAGGAAGTGCATATCCGCGATCCGGAGCGGGTTCTGCGCGCTTATCCGCATGAGCTATCGGGCGGCATGCGCCAGCGCGTGCTGATTGCCTCGGCATTTGCGCTCGAACCCAAGCTCGTGATTGCCGACGAACCGACAACCGCGCTCGACGTGACCGTGCAAAAGCAGATCCTTCGCCTCATTCGCGGCATGCAGCGCACTCATGGCACGGGCGTCATATTTGTGACGCATGATCTGGGCGTCGTTGCCCAAATCTGTGACAGCGTAACGCTGCTCTACTCCGGTAAGGTGATCGAGCAGGGCAGCACCGCCGATGTCCTGCAGCGACCCAAGCACATCTACACCAAGGCGCTGATGGCGGCTGGCCCGCGCTACGACCGCCCCAATAGTGGCTTGGAGCCGGTGCCACAGTCGGTATTCGAGCAACTGCGCGCCGAGATCGGAAAAAGCTGATGACCAACATGCTTCTCACAGCTCGCGGCATAGAAGTCGCTTACGGTGCGGGTGGCCTTTTCAGCAAGTCTGCTGGCCACAAGGTACTGCATGGCATCGACATCGACATCGCGCGCGGCGAAACGATCGGCATCGTCGGCGAGTCCGGCTCGGGTAAGACAACGCTTGGTCGGGCGCTGCTGCGCCTCGTCGACATCTCCGCCGGCGAAATCCGGTTCGACGGTCAGGATATCACCAGTCTGCCCGATAACAGGATGCGACCGCTGCGCCGACGTATGCAGATGATCTTCCAGGACCCGATGGCATCGCTCAATCCGCGCCATTCCATTCGCCGCATTCTGGTGGAGCCAATGCTGTTGCACGGATTGGCGGCCAACGCCGCTGAGGCCGAGGCGAAGGTTCTCAAAATTCTCGACCGCTTCACCCTGCCCGAGGTCGTGCTTGACCGCAATGCCCACGAACTCTCGGGCGGTCAGCGCCAGCGAGTTGGCATCGCCCGCGCCGCCCTTCTCGAACCGGATTTCGTTCTGGCTGACGAAATCGTCTCCGGCCTTGACGTTTCGACGCAGGCGCAGGTACTCAACCTGATGAAAGACCTGTCGCGTGATATGGGCCTTTCCATGGCCTTCATCAGTCACGATCTTAGCGTCATTCGGGCCATCTGCGACCGCGTCTATGTGCTTCGTTTCGGCAAGGTCGTCGAGGCGGGAGCGTGCGAACAAGTCTTCGCTGATCCGAAGTCAGCCTATACCCGCGCGCTGCTCGACGCGATCCCACTACCGGAAATCGACCCGGAGTGGCTCGAGCGCGAAGCACTGCCCGAACCCCACTGACGATCAGCGCCCGAGCAGCGTTTCGAGATTAATCGACTCGGCCATTGTCAGATTGCCCTTATCACCGGGGTGAAGATGATCGCCGGAATCGAATGCTGGCGTGATGCGGGCGTTATTGTCTGGATCGCGAAGAAGCGCATCAAAATCGACCACCGCGTCGAACGCACCGCTCTTGCGAATCCACTGATTGATCTCGTTGCGAAGCGCGTCCTTGTCGGCGTTGTAGTAGCCCTCGAGCGGGGTCCCAGAAAGCGCCCCCTCGAATGGTGTCAGTGTCGCGCCAATGACACGGATGTTGCGCGCGTGTGCCAACGCGATGAGCTGCCCGTAGCTCTCGATCATAGCCTCAACGCTCGGTCGCTTGGAGTTCGGAGCAAAGGCAGTGCCTGGCCACGAAATATCGTTGATGCCGATGAATACGATGAGCGCCTTCACGTTGGGCTTGGACAGTACATCGCTCTCCAAACGGGCAACTGCGTTAACACCCATTTTGTCCTCGAGCAGGCGGGCGCCGGAAATACCCGCGTTAAGGACGGCGATGCGTCGGGGCGCAAGCCGCTTTGCAAGAAAATCGGGCCAGCGCGAGTCTGCATCCACTGTCGCTCCGTTACCATCGGTAATGGAATCGCCGATGATGACGACTGCACCTTCGTTAAGGGTATCGACCAGAACATCTGTTAAAAGAATGCGTGCATCGGTCGTGTCAATTGCCGGGAAGTCGCCCGCCGCAGTAAGGTTACCGTTGCCGAACCATGCTGTCTGACGGCCATCCCAATGGAAGGTGTCCAGGGCCGTTTCATCCGGCAGAAAAGTCGAAACCGCGAGCCGCGATTGTGCATCGGTTTGCAAATCCACCGGATCACTAACCGCCGGTGCGCCGGGCAGTATGACGACGCTCGATTTACCGCCAAAAGTGAGCTTTCGGATGGTCGACGTGGTTACTGCCGCCTGCTGACCAGCCGGAGCAACGCTGGCTCCGCCAATTTTCAAAGGCTGTTTTCCATAGGTGTTTGAGAAAACAAACCTCAGTCTCTTGCCTCCAAGACTAATTCGAACAATCTGTCGGAAAGTACGATCTTTCACCCTTGCAGGGATTTTTGTCGGGAAGGCGAAATCCCCTCCCCAGACCGGTTGTGGACTGGCCGACCACGTGCCGACCCACTGCCCACCATCGGCAATCGCGGGCGCTGGGCCAAGAAGGACGGCCCCCATCGCAAGGGCGCTTGCAATCCAGCCAGCAAATAGGAATTTCCGACCAGATCGACGGCAAGTGCTCGCGCTGTTTAGTCGAAGCGACATTATCTTCTTATCCTCTCGTTACGAGCGCATCGCTTGGGCGATGCATTTTGCTCGCGATGTTTCGTTCGCGAGAGAATAGATCGTGTTACGATAGTGATATAGATTGCTCATTGTAATATCATTTGTGAATTCAACGACCAATTCAAGCACCACCGTCGTCGCGCTTCCCTCATCAGCGAGTCGACGTATCTAAGGAAAGAAAATGGCGCGCGCTGAAATCAATCGCTCGGGTGAAATGGAAGTGTTTGTCTGCGTGGTCGAGCGGGGCGGATTTTCGGCGGCGGCACGCGCCTGTCGCATGACACCGTCCGCAGTCAGCAAGTTGATAACACGGTTAGAGACCCGCCTTGGCGCACGATTGGTGAACCGCTCCACACGAGCGTTCCAACTCACCCCGGAGGGATGCGTGTTCTACGAACGCGCCATGCGAATTCTCGCAGATATCGCAGATGCCGAGAGGGGCGCAGGCACAGGCGAAGAGCCCGTCGGTCGCATCCGCCTCAACACCAGCGCATCCTATGCCACCCATATCCTCGCTCCTATTCTTCCGGAGTTTCTGGCGCAATTTCCCGGTGTCTCGCTTGATCTCATACAAACTGACACCGTCGTGGATTTGCTTGCCGAAAGAACCGATGTAGCGGTGCGTGCGGGACCGCTGAAGAGTTCGAGCCTTGTTGCGCGAAAACTGGGCGACTCCGCCATGCTGATTGTTGCCGCCCCAGCCTATCTCGACCAATTGGGCGAACCGAAAACAATCGAAGACCTTGAAGGCCACAACAGGCTCGGCTTTGGCTATGTCCGCTCTGGGGATGGCTGGCCTCTCATGCGGAATGGGGAGACCGTCGTCGTACCTACCGTTGGACGTATTCAAGCCAGCGACGGCGAAGCTCTGCGGCGACTGGCGCTGAGCGGCGTGGGCCTTGTCCGCGCGCCGAACTTCACCGTACGGGAGGACATTGCAAGTGGACGTCTCGTACCGGTTTTGGAGGAATTTAATCCCGGGGATCGGGAATCCTTCCACGCCATACATATCGGTCAGGGCGGCCCACTGCCCTCCCGCGTGAGGGCACTTCTCGACTTTCTGGCCCTCCGAGGAAGAGTTTCGTAGCATCAACGCGCCTGAACACCTTATTTAGTGATGCTGGACCAATATGTCTTGTTACAGCTTCTCAGCAGTCATCATTCGAGCGAGAAAACCGCGGATGATCGGCAGCGCTTCGTCAAAATAGGTTTCCAACAACCAGTGGCCTGCTTGTTCCAGAAAATTAACCTCAGTGTCCGGCAGATCGCTTCGATAGGCGCACGCAGAGTCTGCAGGCATATAGCCATCCTGCCGCCCCCACAAGATCAGGGTCGACGGCTGATCTGCACCAAACACCGCCCCCTCACATGCAGCAACAGAGAACTTTCCTCGATTCACGCTTCACGTTGATGCATTTCATCTTCCATACTAGTCTACCATCTGCTAGTTAAAGGATAATCTATGGAGGCAAAACGTGCGACAGACTTGGAGATGGTTCGGTCCAAAGGATCTGACGTCAATTGACGATATGCGGCAGGCCGGCGTGGAAGGTGTCGTTTCGGCCCTGCACCACATGCCGACCGGCGAGGTATGGACTGCGGATGAAATTGCGCTGCGGCAGGCTCAGATCGGGCGCATGAATGACGGCGCACCCTCCCGCCTCGCTTGGGAAGTGGTGGAAAGCCTGCCCGTATCTGAAGATATCAAACGGCAGACTGGTGACTGGAAGACCCATATCGCCAACTGGAAAACCAGCATGACCAATCTCAGCCGCGCTGGCATAGAGGTCATCTGCTATAATTTCATGCCAGTGCTGGACTGGACGCGCACGGATCTCGCCTTCCGTCTGGACAGCGGCGCGACATGCATGCGCTTCGATCTCATCGATTTTGCCGCTTTCGACATTTACATATTGCAACGCAAAGGCGCAGCGGAAAGCTTCCCTGCCGATGTGGCGCTTGCCGCAAAAGAGCGCTTTATAACGATGAGCGATGCGCGGCGCGAGGAACTCGCCGCCAATACCGTTTACGGTCTGCCGGGTGCAGCCGAAAACTTTACCCTTGCCGATGTGCGCGACCAACTGGCAAAATATGACAATATCAGCGCGGACAGGCTGCGTCGTCATCTTATTGATTTTCTATCGGAAGTGTCTCCGCTTGCCGAGGAACTCGGTATGCGTCTGTGCTGCCACCCGGATGACCCCCCTTTCCCACTGTTGGGCCTGCCCCGCATCATGTCCACCGAGGACGACTACCGTCAGATCATCGAGGCAGTCGATGTTCCAGCCAACGGCATCACGCTTTGCACCGGCTCGCTTGGCACACGGCGCGATAACGACCTGCCCGGAATGATGCAGCGTCTGGGCGACCGCGTCCATTTCCTGCATCTGCGCAATGTCACGATTGAAGATGCGGGCCAGTATGGCTCTTTCCACGAGGCAGGCCATCTTGAAGGCGGCACGGATATGGTCGCGATGGTCGCTGCCATTCTGGCCGAAGAACGCCGCCGCAAGGCAACAGGTCGTAAAGACTGGCAAATTCCGTTCCGCCCCGACCATGGGCAGGATATTCTGGATGATCTTGGACGACGCGGACAACCGGGTTATCCGTCCATCGGTCGCCTGAAAGGTCTGGCGGAACTGCGGGGAATCATGACCGCGCTGGAGCATCCGTTGACGACAGGAAACGCGTGATGAGACTGTCGGCCAAAAGCAGCCCAACGGATGGAGCCACATGGCCCGCTTATGATCCACAGGCTCTCGATGCAGGTATCCTGCATCTGGGTCTGGGCGCTTTTGCCCGTGCGCATCTGGCCGCCTATACCGACGCAGCCCTGACGCAAACACCGTCTGATTGGCGGATCGTCGGCGTCTCGCTGCGTGGAACCGACGTGGCCGAAGCGCTTAATCCGCAGGACGGCTATTACACACTGATCGTGCGTGGTGAAGAAAGCCGCGCCCACGTCATCGGCTCAGTAAGACAGGTGCTTGCCGGACCGACGGCTGGCGCTGAAGCGCTGTCTTTTATGACAGAGCCCAACTGCCGGATTGTCAGCATCACCGTGACGGAAAAAGGCTATGGCCTTTTGCGCAGCGGTGGTTGCGATCCCGCACATCCCGCGGTCATGGCCGATTTGCAAACGCCGGACCAGCCACGAGGCGTACTCGGCCTCATCGCATTGGGTCTCAAACGACGCTTCGAATTGGGCTTGCCTGCATTTACCGTCTTAAGCTGCGATAACCTGCCGGACAATGGCGCTTTGTTACGCGCTGCGGTCATCGATTTTGCGGCGCGCGCGCATGGCCCTGAACTGGCGAAACGCATCGCGCAAGAGGTCGCGTTTCCGGCAACCATGGTGGACCGGATCACACCGCAACCAACCGACCAGACCCGCGCCGACGCCGCGCGCGCTATCGGCTGCGAAGACGAAGCTGCAATCGAGACAGAACCGTTTTCGCAATGGGTGATCGAGGATCACTTTCCTGCCGGGCGTCCGGCATGGGAGGCGGTGGGTGCCACCTTTACGCAAGACGTCCGCCCCTTTGAAAAAATGAAACTGCGCATGCTCAATGGAAGTCATTCAATGCTGGCCTATGCCGGGTTTCTCTCGAGCAAGACCTATGTACGCGATGTAATGGCGGACGCGGCGCTCAACAGGCTGGTGCGGCGCCATTTGCATGCGGCAGCACAGACCTTGACCGCGATGGATACCGATCTGGACGCTTATGCGCAGGCTCTGGCTAACCGGTTTGCCAATCCGGCCATCGCGCACGAAACACGCCAGATTGCCATGGACGGCACCGAAAAAATGCCGCAGCGCATCTTTGCGCCAGCCGTCGAATTGCTGGAACAAGGCGGTGACACTACAGCCTTCGCGTTCGCCACATCGGCGTGGATGCGTTACGGTCTGGGCCTGCATGAGAATGGCCAGCCATATCCGCTGAATGATCCTCGTGGTGACGAAATCACCGCAGCACTGGCCAATACAAAGTCCGCATCGGATATATTTGCCGCTTTTGCCGCGTTGCCGGGTCTTATGCCGCCCAAGCTGAAAGAAGGGCCATTTGCCGAACAGGTGGTTTCACGTCTCAATCGAATGCTTGCCGATAGCATAGTCGCAGCCATACATCATGAAGCGGAGAGCTGTTGATCGAGCCGTTCAAAGATCGTTGACGATGAGATCGGAATAACGCTGGGCCAGATGTTCGGTGACTTTCAAAACTTCCGAAAGGTGAACATGCACGGCGGCTTCCGCCGCAATCGGATCGCGACGCTTAACCGCTGATAGCATGGCCTTGTGCTGCTCGATGAGCAATTCGACGGGGGTAACATTGGGCAGGCTCAGAAAGCGCAACCGATCAAACTGGGCTTTTTCCCGTTCCAACAGGCTCCATATGTCGCCCATCCGGATTCCATTGGCGACAGTGCGATGAAAGGCATCGTCGGCGATGGTGAAATTCTCAGGAGAGTCCTTTGAGCCTTCCTGCATCGCGATAATGGCGTCGAGTTCATCCGTTATAGACGCAGCAAGCCCTTCTTCGGCGGCACGTTTGAAAACCGCAACTTCCACCGCATTGCGCACGAAACGCGCGCGCTGCACTGCGGCCAGTGAAATCGGCATGATGAAGGTGCCGCGCTGCGGCCAGACCTCGACAAGCCCCTGATCGACCAGCAGCAACAGGGCCTCACGCACCGGCGTGCGGCTCGTCCCGAAATGTCGGGCGAGTTCGTTTTCCGAAACCCGTTTGCCCGGCATGAGACGCAGGGTGATGATATCGTTACGAATGGCGTCGAGAATGCTCCCTACTGTAGGGGGAGCGCCCGCGCCCGGCACCGGCTTTTCGGGATTATGAGTCGATCCGGGAAGCACTGCCATGCGTCAGCCGTCCCAGCCGAGATGGCTCAGGAAATCCTTCGTGCGCGCAGTTTTCGGATTTTCGAAAATCTGCTCTGGCGGCCCCTGTTCGATGATCTGCCCATCGGCAAAGACCACGACCTGATCGGCAACGCGCCGGGCGAAGGTCATTTCATGGGTCACGACAATCATGGTCATTCCGTCATCCGCCAGCCGTTTCATGACATTGAGCACCTCGCCGATGGTTTCGGGATCGAGCGCCGATGTCGGTTCGTCAAAGAGCATGACTTCCGGTTCCATTGCAAGGGCTCTGGCGATGGCGACCCGCTGCTGCTGCCCACCGGACAGGTTGGACGGGAAATTTTCCGCCTTGTCCGAAAGCCCCACCTTGGCAAGCAAAGCCAGAGCGCGTTCCTTTGCCTGACGTTCCGAGAGGCCCAAAACGGTGGTCGGCCCCATCATGATGTTGCCGAGCGCATTCTTATGCGGAAACAGCTCGAAATTCTGAAACACCATGCCCATGCGCTGGCGCATGGCACGAACCTGTTTGGGGTCCTGCGTTAGCACGGTGCCATCGATCCTGATCTCGCCGCTATTGATGGCTTCCAGACCATTGGTGCAGCGAAGCAGTGTGGATTTACCGGAGCCGGACGGGCCGATGAGACACACGACCTGTCCGCGATGCACTTTCAGGCTGACATTCTTGAGAGCTTCAAATGTGCCATAGGATTTGCAGACATTGCGATATTCAATGACGACATCGCCGGTCTTTACGGGTGCTGTGTTGGAAGATGTCATTCGGTAACCCCGTATTTGCGGTGAATCCAGTCAACAATTTTGGCCTGCGGATAGCCCAGCAGCCAATAGATCGCGGCCATTGCGGTCAGAAGTTCGATTACGCGGAAGGTCTGTGAGCGGATTTGCAGCGCCGTATGCGCCAGATCACCAACCGCAATCACCGACACCAGCGAGGTGTCCTTGAACAGCGTGACCCATGTGGTTGCCAGCACCGGTAAAACACGGCGCGAAGCCTGCGGCAGCACGATCTTGCGGAAAGCCGTCCACTCGCTCATTCCGAGCGCCAGCCCTGCCTCGGTCTGCCCCTTGCGGATTGAACGGATACCAGAGCGGAACGTTTCCGAATTATAGGCGGCATTGTTGGCCACCAGCGCGAGAAGCCCAGTCAGAAATGGCGAAAGTGCAAGACCGCTCATTATGGGCAGCACATAGAACGCCCAATAGACGACCAGTATGATCGGCAGATTGCGCAGCAGTTCCACATAACAGGTCGCAATCAGCGCGACGATTTTGAAGCGCGATTCCCGCATGACCGCGATCAGGATACCCAGCGGCGTGGCAAACAGCATTGTCAGCACGGTCAGCGCGATGGTGATCAAGGCGCCATGCCCCAATGCGGGCAAGCTTTTCCAGATGATAGACCAGTCGAAACTCATGAGCGCCCCAGGAAGGAAATGCGGCGATAGAGCATGTCGACGCCTCGGGTGAGCGGGAAGATGATGATGAAGTAGAGGATCATGACGGTGGTGTAGGCCTCGACAGGCGCATATTTCTGCCCGGCGATAGCTTCGGCGCGGCGCATGAGTTCTGGTACGGCGATCACGGTGGCAATAGCCGTGTCCTTGACCGCGAGCGACAGCAGCGAGCCGAAGGATGGCAGCATGCGCACGAAAGCCTGCGGCAGCACGATCTTGCGCAGGACCTGTGCCTGCGACATGCCGAGCGCCAGACCGGCGCGAACCTGACCGGGGCGCACGGACTGAATGCCAGCGCGCATCACTTCGGCAACATAGGCGGCGAGATGCAGCGACAGCGAGAACAGCGCCGACCAGAATGGCGGCAGATTGATCCCCGTTGCGATTGGCAGCGCAAAATAAACCCAGACAAGAACCACCAGAACCGGAATGGCGCGCATGGTATCGATATAGAAGATCGTGATGCGGCTCAGCCAGTTGGGACCATAAAGGCGGGCGACGGTGAGCAGCAGCCCCAGGAAGAAGCTTAACACGCTCACACTGGCAGCCAGCAAAAGCGTCACCACCAAGCCGCTGAGCAGGAACTGCCAGCTATCAAAAATAGCGCTGAAATTGAATTCCATGTGTCAATATCCAGAGATCCGGGACCCTGAAAGTTCTGCCTGAACAGAACATGATCTGCGCGCGCCGGATTCAGCGCGCGCAAAGTCCATATGGCTTACATTTTGGAGACTTCGGCTTCTTCTTCCTTGAGAAGTTCTGGAAGCATTGGCTCAGCCACGGCTTTCAGCCATGCGAGATATTCAGGCTGGTTCTTATCGATAGCCAGACCAATCTCGTTGACGGCCTCAGTGCTGTCCTGACAGTTATTTTCACGCGGCAACGCTTCTAGGCCCTTGACATTGCGGCTGAGTGCCACGAAGGGAATGCGATTGATCGGTGCCACGTCCGCGCGACCCGCCATGATTTCTTCCATCGGCGCCGCTGTTCCAGCGCTCGTCACACCGCGAAGCGTGGCCTTGGGGAAACGTTCCTTGACCCAATTTTCCTCGCCGCCACCCGTGAAATAGGCAATGGTCACTTCCGGTTTGTCGAAATCGTCAACCGACTTGGCACCCGAAACCTTTGGGTTGTTAGCCTTGCCGAACACGCACAAAGCCGTGCGCGAATAGGTGACAAAATCAACAACTTCCTGCCGCTGCTTGGTCATGGAGAGTGGCGAAATCGTCATGTCCACCTGATTGGCGGCCAGAACAGGCACTTTGGTTTCGTGGGAAACGAGAACCGGAACCAGTTTGACGCCAAGCTTCTCGGCATAGGTCTGCGCAAGCGTCCAGGCCGGTCCGCGCCATGGCTGGCCAGAACCGGTGGTATCTTCCACAAGCCATGGCGGATTGGCCAGAACACCGGCACGCAATTCACCCGACTTCTTGATGGCGTCGATACGCGCACTCTTACCGGGTGCTGGAACTTCCTGCGCCTGCGCCATGCCAGGCAGAGACACCATATTCATAGCTGTGGCGGCCACAACTGCCCATAGCAACTTTTTCATTGAAATCACTCCTCCCATACAACGGCCAGCACTCCCTCCGACCTGATATATTCTAGTATACAAGTTGCGATACACTTGCAAGGACTACGTGAAAATATGTCTGAGCCCCGTTGAGGGTTCGCCGCAATTCTTTGATTAGATGCCGGGAAGTCCGGTTATTGGCAGTCCGGCAGTAAGTTCCGCAGAATTCAATTGACAATGACCACGATAAGAAACGGAGCAGGCGTTTGTGGCGTGTTTTAGCCGTCGCATTTCGACACCAAACGCATGGAGCGCCTCTAACCGCGTTCCATGCGTCGGGGTGAGTTATCAACTCCAGGCGTGAAGCGGCGGCTTTTCGTCGTTCAGGAAATAATTGCCGAGTATCGCATATTTCCATCGCACCGGATCATGCAGCGTATGCGTCCGGGCATTGCGCCAATGGCGGTCGAGCTGATGTTCGGCGAGCGTCGAGCGCGTACCCGCAAGTTCGAACAGTTTGTTGGTCGCAGCGATCGCGATTTCCGTCGACAATATTTTCGCCTCAGCCGTCACAATCTGCGCTTCTGCGACGGTCTCTGCGTTGGGGTTCTCAATGGCGCGATCGATGGCATAACCCGCCTTTTCGAGCAGCGCCTGAGCCGCATGAAGGCGAAGCGTGAGATCGCCGATAGCGTGGATCGTATAAGGATCGTCCGAAGCGCGTTCGCGACCGCTATCCACCCATGCACGGCTTTTGGTTCGCACGAAAGAGATCGTTTCGGCGATAGCCGCACTGGCGATACCCGTATCCACGGCGACCTGAATGATCTGGAAAATGGCCCCATCGGCAGTCGGCACTTCATAACCCTTATAACCCGGCACCAGATGGGTTTTCGGGACCTTCACATCATTGAGGATGACGGTTCCCGACAGGGTTGTGCGCTGGCCGAAGGATGACCAATCGTCGATGACTGTGAGACCTGGAGCGTCCCGCTCGGCAATTGCATACCAGGCTCGCCCCTGTTCATCGAGCGCGACGATCGGCACCAGATGCGCCAGCAAAGCACCAGACGAATAGAACTTCTGGCCGTTGACCACAACATGATCCCCGGCATCGACGAATTTCGTTTCAAAATCGGCGGCACGCTTGGACCCGAACTCGGAAAACGCGTTGCCGAAGCGGGTGCCGCGCAGTGCTTCGCCGAAGAGCAATTTCTGCTGCGCCTCGTCAGAAACCGTACGCACTGCTGCGAGAACACCAAGATGGTTTTGCGCAATCTGCCCGATGGAGGAATCGGCAACGGAGACGATTTCGATCACCTTGGCGAGCGTCGCGTAAGAGACTTCCGGACCGCCAAATTTCTTCGGCACGTTAATCGACCACAGACCGCTTTGCGAAAAGGAATCCAGTTCCTTGACCGGCCATATGCGGTCGCGGTCGCGGATGGCTGCACCCGGAGCGATTTCTGCCGCCAGCTTCTTCGCAATCTCGATGGCCTCCGCATCGCTTTTAATGACATAGGCGGGTTTGCCCGGTCGTGGCACAGCGGGCACGCCCTGGCTCACGTCCTTCGTATTCACATTGGAAATGGTCATCGCATGTCTCCTCGTTTTCGTTGAATTTCAATGGGCGAGCGCCACAGAACCCGAGACCGGTTTCTGTCCGAGGTAAAAAGCCTTCACGTCGTCACGCGCTTTGAGATCGGCGGCACTGCCGGAAAGTACGCTGACACCGTTTTCAAGAATGACGGCCTTGTCGGCGTAGGTAAGCGCCACTGCCGAATTCTGTTCCGCGACAAGAATGGAAAGCCCGTCTTCGCGATTAAGCTTGCGCAATGTGCGGAAAATATCCTGTACGACAAGCGGCGCCAGCCCCATCGACGGCTCGTCGAGCACCAGCAATCGGGGGCGTGACATCAAGGCGCGTCCGATGGCGGTCATCTGCTGTTCCCCGCCGGAAGTGAGACCGGAAAGCGCCCGGCGCTTATCACGCAGCCGTGGAAAATAGGTATAGACTCTCTCAAGGTCCGTCGCGATTTCAGACCGCGAACCGCTGCGCCCGAGCCCGCCCGTGACGAGGTTGTCCTCGACGCTCAAGCTTTTGAAGCAATGGCGGCCTTCGAGCACCTGCACCAGACCGAGCCGCACGAGATCTGCCGGCGTTTCACGGGTGACATCCCGCCCCTCGAAGAAAATGCGCCCCGCATTGATCTGCCCACGTTCTGCGGGTAGCAGGTTAGAGATGGCTTTCAATGTGGTCGTCTTGCCTGCGCCGTTGGCGCCGAGAATGGCGAGGATTTCCCCCCGACCTATCGCAAGATCGACCCCATGCAGCGCCGTGATGGAATGATTATAGGTCGCGTGGAGGCCCTCAACGGACAGAAGCCCGTTTTCTCCCGAGTTTGCTTTGAGTCTGTGGGTTTCCAATGTCATGCCAAACTCCTCTGGCGGGCCAACCCCGCATAGCCGTAACTGGGCGGGCGACATCGTTGCCGCCCGCTCCACCCATGGCCTCAGTTGGTCGCAACATCCGCATCGGCAGCAGTGCGAAGCTTGATACCTTTTTCTTTCGCATAGGCTTCCGAAGACTTCTCGATGATCGGGCGTAGCAAGGCCCAGTCAGGCGCGATCCAATCAGAAACGACTTTCCACTTCTTGCCGTCCCACTGTTGGAAGGTCACGTAGCCGTTGCCCTCGTGGTTATCCCAAGTGACATTGATGGAGTGGAACAGGCCTTTAGCACCCAAAGCTTCGACGCGCGCTGGATCGAGTTGCAGATGTTCAAAACCCCAGCGCACTTCATCGCCGGTCAACGTTCTTTTTCCGAATTTCTCCTGCGCAATGCGTATAGCTTCGACGTTCAGGATGCCATTGACAATGCCAAGATTGTGGTAGACGGAACCGATACGGTTCTTGTCTTCCAGATTACCCTTACCCGCATCATAGACGGTCTTGACGATTTCCTTGACCACTGGGTAGTCGGCGCCCGATGCCTGTGTGGTGATGGCGGTATAACCCTTGGCCGCATCGCCTGCAGGAATGACGTCTTCTTCCGAGTTGGACCACACATTGCCGATGATGCGATCGACCGGAAAACCTGTTTTCGCTGCTGTTTTCAGAGCCACGGGATTCATCACACCCCAGCCGCGCAGCACGACATAATCCGGCTTGGCGCGGCGGATCGTAAGCCATTGTGATTGCTGCTCGTTACCCGGATGAGGAACCTCGATCTGCTGCAACTCGAAACCATATTTCTCCGCAAGCAGTTCATAAATCGGGATGGTTTCCTTGCCATAAGGCGAGCCGTGGTAGAGTACCACAATCTTTTTACCTTTGAGACTATCAAGACCACCTTCCTTGGAGGCGATGTAGTTCACGATACCGGACGTTTCAGAATAGGGATTGAGCAATAGTGGAAAGACATAAGGGAACACACGTCCATCGGTGGAATCCGTGCGCCCGTGATTAATGGTGATCAACGGTACCTTGTCCTGCGTGATACGGTCGATCATCGCATAGGCGATACCCACGGAAAGCGGGTTCCACGCGGCAATGCCGGGATTGCTTTTCAGACGCTCATAGGCTTCCACACCACGTTCAACCTCATATTGCGTTTCGGCTTCCGACCACGTCAGCTTGACCCCATTGACTCCACCATCGCGGGTGTTGATCAGATTGAGGTAATCGATGAACCCACCAAAGAAGCCAGTACCACCGGCAGCGTAAGGGCCGACGCGATAGCTTTGAAGCGGGAAATACTGCTCGTCTGCCTGCACCGGAAGCGCAAAAGAGGCAAGGCCGATACCAGCGGCGAGAGCCGCGATTTTGATTTTCGTGTATAGGGTCATTTCTGGACGCACTCCATCTATCGGGTGAGATAATCACCACCCGGTTTCGTTCAGGATTTATGGACTTTGTTGGAAGCTTTGTGAGGCGCTTCCG
The DNA here is from genome assembly GCF_037482325.1 of Ochrobactrum teleogrylli. NCBI lineage: Bacteria > Pseudomonadati > Pseudomonadota > Alphaproteobacteria > Hyphomicrobiales > Brucellaceae > Ochrobactrum > Ochrobactrum teleogrylli. The sequence goes on along the minus strand of NZ_JBBHKQ010000002.1, from coordinate 39,424 downwards.
GATATCACGACCGTCGGACAACTGCCGTAAAGTTCGCTTTCAGTCGGTCCCAGAGCGACACAAGCCCGTCGGGCTCAAGGACCAGAAACAGGATGATGAAGACGCCGACGACAATGCGCTGCGTCATATCCAGCACGCCGGAATCGAACACGTCGCCGAGCAACAGTCCCCCAACCCTCGACAAGATCAGCGGGAAAACGACGATCAGTGCTGCGCCAAAAAAGGCGCCACGTATCGATGCGAGGCCACCAATGATGATGATGAACAATATCTGGAACGAGCGGTCGAGATTGAAACCCGCCGGTTCCACCGTGCGCAGATAGGCAAAGGCCCATAGCACACCCGCCACCCCGATGATGAAAGAGGAAGCCGCAAAGGCAAGCAGCTTGGTCCGCAACACCGGCACACCGATGATCCGCGCTGCCGTTTCATTGTCGCGCACGGCAATGAAATTCCGTCCGGTCTGCGACGACACCAGGCGATAGGCGAGGAACGTGACCGCCACCACAATTGTCAGTGCGAATAGATAGCGTCCGACTGCTCCCTCAAAGACAATACCGCCAATGGACAACGCCGGAGCATCAATGACGCCGGAGGCGGAATTGTTGGAAAACCATCCGAACTTGGTCAGCGCCCATTGTACGAAGAACTGGGCTGCGAGTGTAGAAACGGCAAGGTAGAAACCGCGCAAGCGCAGGCTCGGCAAACCGAAGACAACCCCAACTGCCGCCGCCGCCAGCCCGGCAAAAACGATAGAGACCAGCAGCGGCAATCCATCCATGCGCAGATTGAAATTATAGGCCGCGAAAGCGCCCACTGCCATGAATGCTGCCGAGCCAAGTGAAACTTGGCCCGCATAGCCGGTCAGAAGGTTGAGCCCAACACCGGCGAGGCTCAAGGCCAGAAACGGCAGGAGAATGGCCTCAAAAAGATAGCTCGTGCCGATAAACGGTATGATGAGATAGGCAACCACTAGCACCGCAAGCGAAGCGGCGTAACGCGGCGATGCAACAGGACTGGAGGAACTGGCTGCTATGACGGACATGGTCAGACCCTTTCCACAAGCTTCTGGCCGAACATGCCTGACGGGCGAATGAGCAGGAAAGCGAGTGCCACCACATAGGCAAACCAGCTCTCAATGCCTCCACCGAGATATTCTCCGATATAAACCTCCGCTAACTTCTCCGATGCGCCCACCAGTAATCCGCCGACAATCGCACCAAGAATGGAATCGAAGCCACCGAGTACCAGAACCGGTAAAGCCTTCAGGACGACCAGCGACAGCGAGAATTGCACGCCAAGGCGCGCACCCCATAGCAGGCCTGCGACCAGCGCGACCAGACCGGCAGCGGCCCATACGCTGGCCCATATCCATGGCAGTTTGAGCCCAATGGCCAAGGCTGCGAACTGGTCGTCAGCAACAGCACGGAAGCCGAGGCCGATCCGCGTATAGCGGAAGAATGCTGACAATAGCGCCACCATGCCGGCCGCAACAACGGCGGCAAAAATATCGAACTGGCTGATGAAAATGCCTCCAACATCGAAGGGCACATCTTCGATCCCGAGGTCAAGAGCGTGAACCTGCGTGCCCCATAGGAGCTGAGCTGCGCCCTCAATGATGTAGGACAGGCCGAGTGTCGCCATAAAGAGCGTGATCGGCGGCTTATTGGTAAGAGGCCGCAGTACGCTGCGTTCAATGGCGATCCCTATGATCACCATGGCGGCAAACGTAACGACAAAGGCTGCCCAGAACGGCACGCCCCGCTCCGTGAGGCTGACGAAAGTCAGCGCCGCGAAAAGCAGCAGCGCCCCTTGCGAGAAATTCAGCACACCGGACGTTTTATAAATCAGCACAAACCCGATGGCGACAAGGGAATACATGACTCCGGACAACAGCCCGCCAATCAGGACTTCCGTGAAGAACATCCAATCAAAATCAGCCATCAGATGCCCTCCCCATCTTCATTTTCCGGCGCCACACCAAGATATGCATCAATGACATGCTGATCGGATGCGATCTCATGCGGCGTTCCATCGGCAATCTTGCGCCCGTAATCGAGTACTGCAATGCGGTCTGAGAGGCCCATCACAACGCCGATGTCATGCTCGATCAGCACGACGGTAATGTCATATTCGTCCCTCGCCAGGCGGATATAATCGGCAAGCTCATTCTTTTCGGTGGCGGTCATACCGGCCATCGGCTCATCAAGAAGCAGGATACGCGGCGCGGCGGTCAAAGCACGGGCAAGTTCAACCCGCTTTTGCAGACCATAGGGCAGAGTGCCTGCCAGCCGGTCGGCATAGGACGACAGATGCAGAAAATCGATGACGCGACTTGCCCGTTCGCGGGCATCCGCCTGCGCACGGCGAGCCCGCGGCAACCCCACGATCTGGCTCAAAAAATTCGAGCGATTGGCAAAAGCGCGTCCCGACGCGACATTGTCGAGAACACTCAGCCCCTTGAACAAAGCGAGGTTTTGAAAGGTACGCGCAACGCCAAGATGCGCCAGCTTCTGGATCGGCACCGGATCATAGCTCTTACCACCAATGGCGATCTGCCCACGACTGGGCCGGTAAACGCCCGAAATGACATTGATGAGTGAACTTTTTCCAGCACCGTTCGGTCCGATGATCGCACGAATTTCTCCCTGTCGGACCTTGAGGTCAACATCCTGCAAGGCAACAACGCCCCCGAACGACAGGCCGATGCCGCGCAGCTCCAGTGCAAGATCGCGTCGCAGCGATGTGGGGGCAGCTTCAGCCGCCGCCCGCGTTTCAGCGCTCGCTTCCGCATCAGTATCTGCAATCTGGAAATGCAATGCCGACATTGTTCGTTCCGTGTTTTACTCGAATTCAATCAGGGCATTCCGGCGTGCAAACGGATGTAACCGTCCGTTCGCGAACACGATTGCGTCCGCGTTAAGCTGGAGCGACGGCGATAACCGTCGCTTCCATCATTCGGTTTGGTCTATTCGGCGGCGAGGGCCGCGTTGTCTTCCGCTTCTTCCAGCGCGCGCACCAGCGGAGTGACATGCTTGCCGAAATATTCTACTTCTTCTTGAAAATGCAGGAAACCGAGCAGGATAAGATCGGCACCGGCGCGTTTCAACTTGACCACACGTTCAGCCACCTGCTGCGGCGTGCCGATCAGGTTGGAGCGGAAACCATCATTATACTGGACAAGATCATCAAAGCTGGACTTTGCCCAATTGCCTTCGCCTTCGGGCGAGGACTTGCCAGCATTCTTGACCTCGTGACCGAAAGCATTGACCGCTTCGGGATTGGCCTTTTCAATGATCTCGGCGAGAACGGCCTTTGCCTCTTCTTCCGTGTCACGAACGATGGCAAAGGCATTGACGCCGACGCGAACCGAATGGTTGTTTTCCGCCGCCTTGGTTTGAATGTCATCGACCTGCTTGGCGATTTCCTCCGGCGTATTGCCATTGGTAAAATACCAGTCGGAAACCCGTGATGCCATATCGCGCGCAGCACGCGACGAGCCGCCCTGAAAGATCTCAGGTTGTGGATCAATGGGCTTTGGCTTCAGCGAATAGTTGTTGAAGCGATAGAAATCACCATGGAATGAATAGCTGTCTTCGGTCCAGATGCCGCGCAGCGCTCGAATGAATTCCTCCGAGCGGCGGTAACGCTCATCGTGGTCATACCATGGCTCGCCAATGGCGTGGAACTCGCCACGGAACCAACCGCTGACGACATTCACCGCAACGCGACCATTGGTGAGGTGGTTGATCGTCGCGATCTGCTTGGCAGCAAGCGCCGGATTCCATGGTCCGGGCAGAATGGCTGCAATCACCTTCAGCGTTTTGGTGGATTCAAGAAGTGCGTGGCTGAATGATACGGATTCATGCTGGAATTCCGCACCATAGCCCGCCGTGAAGCGAATCTGGCTCAACGCATATTCGAAGCCATTTGCTTCGGCGATCTGCGCCAGCTTGCGGTTATAATCAATCGTCCAGCTGGTGCGCTGTTCAATATTCGAAATGACAAGGCCGCCAGAGACATTCGGCACCCAATAGGCAAATTTCACGGGATTTCTGCTGCGTTCTGTCATGGTTTAACTCCTTAGGTGATCATCAATTCGCAATGGCTTCGCCCGGCACGACGCGAAGCGTCCGTTCGCCCGTTTCCGACGACGCAACGGTGCGGGGTATGGCAGGTGAAAGATCGAATAGTTCCGAAACAGCCCGCTCAATGCGCGCCTCAACGGCTGGATTGGAAAGAATATATTCAGTGAAATCCGCTTCGACGGCATAGACCGTTGTTGGAATGGTGACGGCACCGAAAAACCCAAACAACGGGCGAAACTGATGTTCCAACATCAGCCCGTGCAGCGGTGAGCCGCCCGTCGCGGCAAGAACAACGCGCCGTCCCTGCAAGGCACGAAAATCAACAAGATCAAAGAGATGCTTCAGCGCACCGGTATAGGATGCGCGATAGACGGGCGAGCCGACCACAAGCACATCCGCAGCCTCGACAGCGTCGATGATAGCACGGCCAGCAGCATCCAGCTGATCGGCGCGCAATGCACGGAACAGAACCGGCGCGGCGTCGACCAGATCAATTCTGTCTATCTCGACACTCGCGCCGCGGGCGATGCCCGCGAGAATATCGTCAACCAGTCGTGCCGTCCGCGACGGTCGCTTGACGCTGCCATAGATGCCTAAAACCTTCATACAATCACTCCTTGGAGAGCCTATTGTCTATGGATTTAGTAAAGTATCAAAGGCAGCTATTCCAAAGTCACGGGCGTCCGTGGAATGGAATCCCTCTATATGTGAGAAGATGAACAACGGAAATGGCCCGCGGCCAACCTCATCTATACTGATGCGTTCATGATGTTTCGGGCTCTGCGGCTCTGAATGCCACCGCAAATACGCGGTGGCGCACGAACGTCTTCCGCAACAGACCTCGCAATTGGATTAGCTTTCACACGCGTTTTATAACGGCTGAGACCAGAGCAAGTAAAAAAATCAACGCCAGCATATGATAGGTGACCACGGAGCCGCCTAGGCTCCGGCGGTCTATCGTGGCGAGCCAATCGCCTTTATTAGATCAGCATTGAAGCGTTCTGGATCCTGCATCTGTGGGGTATGCCCATAATCAGGATAGGTGATCAGTTGCGAATTGGGTATGCGCGCCTGAGCCTCCTCTGCCAATACCGGATAATTGCCAAGCGTCGCTGCAAGCTTCGCATCCGCGCGGTTCTTGCCCATGGCCGTATTATCCTTCAGGCCAATCATCAGAACGGTCGGCACACGCAGCTTGTCGAATTCATGGACAACAGGCTGGTTGAACACCATGTCAGCAGTTAAAGCCTGATGCCAGGCTACGATATTTCCGCCCGGCCCTTCATACATGGACGCCAGCATATCGACCGGACTGTCGAACTCCGGCTTCCACGTGCCAGCATAATAAGTCGATTGCTGATAGGCCTTGATGCTTGCCCGCGTCACCTTCAGTTCAGTGGCGTATAGTTGATCGATGGTCGCATTCGGAACGCCCTTGGCACACCAATCTTCCATCCCCAACGGATTAACCACCACCAGCTTCTGGAGTTCATCCGGATATTGCAGCGCGTAGCGTATGGCCAGCATACCGCCCATCGAATGCCCGACCAGAACTGGCTTTTCGATGTTAAGTGCAGTCAGAAGCTGGTGCGTGTTGTCAGCAAGCGCATGCAGACCATATTGATAACGCGCTGGCTTCGTTGATTTACAGAACCCGATCTGGTCGGGAGCAATCACTCTGTACCCCTCACCGGTCAGGGCTTTGATGGTTGTTTCCCATGTGCCGCCGCAGAAGTTCTTGCCATGCAGAAGAACGGCCGTCTGGCCGTTGGCATTTTCCGGGCGGGCGTCGATATAGGCCATCGTCATGGCCTCGTTCTGACTGAGAATGGTTTGGTGCTGGACCGGCCAACCATAATCGAAATCACCAAGCAAAGGGTCCGCCATGGCAGGTGTTGCAATTCCCAATGCGATTGCCATCATCATCGGGATTGTGGGTGATACAGTCATTTGGGTCTCCAATTGCTCGTTTCAACAGCCAAAGTCACGATATTCGCCATTTGCAATACCAACATGGTTTCGTGACCGCTGCATGGGCTGCCGCAATCACGAAACCGTTGGTGAGGATTACCTTGGCTTACTGGTCGATAAAGTCGGCAAGCAGCGCGTTGACTTCAGTTGCCGATTCTTCAAGCAGCCAATGGCCGGTGTCTGGGAGAATGGTCGAACCAAGCTTGCTGGGGTCCTTTACGAAGCGGGCTGCCAGTTGCTTCGGCAGAACGTCGTTTACGCCCTTGGCACCGCTGATCGAATAGACCGGGATGGTCAGTTGTTTGACGGCGGCAAGCAGCGCTTCGTTCTGGCGGGCGCTGTCCGAATGTGACTGATAATAGCCAAAGGCGGCGCGCAGATTGGCGCGGGTCGAATAGGGTTCGATCAGCTCATCCAGTAGTTCCGGTGTGAAGACGTCCCTCTTGCCCGCATATTCCTTGATGAAGTAGCTCATGAACAGCACCGGATCTGTGGAGACCATTTTCTCGGCAATGTCTCCGAACGAGAAATAGCCGAAATGCCAGCCGAGGCCCGGACCATTTGGCGTCAAACCTGGATAGGTCCACATCGCCTTGTCGGGGATCGGCGAATCCATGAACACGACCTTCTTGATGATATCCTGATTGTTAGCGACCATTGGATAGGATGCCGAGTTGCACAGGTCGTGGCAGACATAGGTGAAAGGTTGATTGTCGGTTAGGCTTTTGATCGCGCCCAGAAGATAGGCGCTCATCTGCTCTGCGTCATATCGCTTGGCCGATGGCTCCGACTGTCCTAAACCCGGCAGGTCGATTGCGATGACCTGATGGTTGGCAGAGAATTTCTCCAGAGCCGGTTGCCACATTTTCCAGGTAGAGCCGAAGCCGTGCACGAAGATGATTGGATCGCCCTTGCCTTCGCCGCCGCGCACATAGTGGAGGCGGATACCGTCGGTTTCCACCATGCCGCTTTCGAACCCCTCAGGAACGGCATATTGACCGCGCTTTTCTGCTTTGACTTTGGCCAGGTTCGCCTTGGAAACTTCCGGCGGCGTATTGATGGAAGGCAATACGTTTTCTTGCGCCAGAACTGGCGATGAAAATAGCATCGTGGCGCTCAGCAAAGCACCAGCAGACAGGATTTTGGAAAACACGGTTTCGTCCTTTCTTGAAAAAGCCCGACACGAATGATCTCGGGCAGAATGACCCGGTGCGCCTACAGTTGCTTCATGAGTGCGACGCCGAAGCCAAAGGGAGGGAACCTGGCGATCAGGCGACCAGCGAACGTCCAGCATAGGGCGGATAATCGACATAGCCCGCGCGTCCGCCACCGTAATATGTTGCGCGATCAGGCTCTGCCAGTGGCCAGTTGTTGCGCAGCCGCTCGACCAGATCAGGATTGGCGATGAATGGCTGGCCGAACGCCGCAAGGTCAATCAATCCGGCATCAAGCAGACGCTGAGCACGCGCCTGATCCAGACCGCCAGCCAGGATGAGTGCCGTATTCGGCAACAACGGACGCCATTGTTCCATCAAGCCGTGAATGGCATCACTGGCAGGGCGTTCGCCATAAGGCAGCTTGACCTGCCCAGATTGATCCATGACATGAACATAGGCCACGCCGCGCTTGCCCAGTTCCGCTGCCAGTGCGACATAAGTCTCTTCGAGGTCCGGGAACAGTGGATTGTCGTGAATGGTGCCATAAGGCGACAGACGAATGGCAACGCGGCTGGCGCCAATGGCTTCCGATACCGCATCGACGGTTTCGAGCACAAAGCGCAGGCGCCCTTCGATGGTTTTGGCGGAATAGATATCGTCGCGGTCATTGACCAGAGGGTTAATGAACTGTTCCAGCAGATAGCCATTGGCACCATGCAGTTCCACGCCGTCGAAGCCCGCATCGACTGCATTGCGTGCTGCTTGCACAAAGTCGCCGATCACCCGTTTCACTTCTTCAGTCGTCAGAGCGCGCGGCTCCGAGACCGGCACGAAATCGGGCTCACCATTCGCATTACGAACAAAAGACATCGCGCCTGACGCCACTCGGCCTGTTGAACTGACGGGTGCCTTGCCGTCTTCCTGAATGGACCGGTTGGAAATGCGGCCAACATGCCAGAGCTGGGCAAAAATACGACCGCCTGCGCTGTGAACAGACTGGGTAACCAGACGCCAGCCCTTGATTTGTTCTTCGCTGAAAATTCCAGGATTGAAAAGATATCCCTGCCCTTCACGCGAAATCGGCGTACCTTCGGTGACGATCAGCCCCGCTGTCGCGCGCTGGCTGTAATAGAGCGCAACCAGCTCGTCAGCCGCGCCACTAAAACTCCGCGAACGAGTCATCGGCGCCATGACAATGCGATTGGGTAGTGCAAGACCCGAAAGGTTAAACGGCTTGAAAAGGCTGCTCATGTTCTGGTTCTCCTGAACTGGCATTCATCAATTTTCTGACAGCCTTTGTATCGGCGTTGACGAGATAGCTTAATAGCGCTTGAATTCGGATCATTGTGGAAGGATTTTCCGGAATTAAATTGAAATTGGATAATATCGGCGCACTCCAGACATTCGTACATGCTGCCGAAAAGAGAAGTTTTCGTGAGGCGGGTCAGATTGTAGGCCTGTCGGCTTCTGCTGTTGGTAAATCGGTGCAAAAGCTTGAAGAGCAACTCGGTGTGCGACTGTTTCATCGCTCGACGCGCTCAATCGCACTTACCACCGAAGGAAAACTGTTTCTTGAACGGTGCCGCCGCGTTCTAGGCGAACTGGAAGTGGCGCAGGCAGAGTTATCCCAGTCATCTCAGGGCACCCACGGACGCCTGAAAATCGGCTTGCCCATTTCATCCACGCTGCTGGTGTCAGCCGTCAGCGCTTTTATGAAGGCCTATCCGGAAGTTGATCTCGAGTTGGATATCAGCGACCGCTTTGCCGATGTCATTGACGAAGGGTTCGATGTGGTGATCCGCACCGGAAAACCGAAGGATAGTCGCCTGCTTTACCGGAAGGTCGGGGAGTTTTCGTGGTGTCTCGTCGCCTCACCGGATTATATCGCACGATGCGGCGCGCCTAAGTCCGTCGCAGATCTCCAGAACCATCGCTGCCTCCGGCACCGTTATTCGGAAACCGGTAAGATTGCTCCTTGGGAACTGGCCGGTCAGGACGACGAGAACTCGAGGGCGCCGGAAACATTCACTGTAACCACCGTCGATTCCATTATACAATTGGTTTTGGATGGAAACGGCATCGCCATGCTGCCAAGCTTTTCCGCTAAATGCAGAATACGGGATGGCTCATTGGTCGATGTTCTTCCGGGCACGGCCAACAATACCGGGATATTTTATCTTCTTTGGCCTGCAAGCCGCTATCCACTGGCGCGAGTACGGGCTTTTGTGGATTTCGTTTCAAAATACCTTACAGAGCAACTCGCCTGACAGCCAATTTCCGGTACCGTGGCTCATTAGGGACAAGAGCGAGCGCCTCATCGGCGCGAGCCGACGCGCGCTGCACAAAGCCGTTGAACGGGACGAATCCGACACTAAATTCCGGCGCGCTCAAATATCCACCCACCATCGTTTACGCTCTGCTCGGTATCTCCTGCGAATATTTGGCCCTGCCCATCACAAGAGTGTAGACCACAGGCACCACGAAGAGGGTCAACAAGGTGCCGAAGGACATACCACCAACAATCACCCAGCCGATGGCCTGACGGCTTTGCGCACCGGCCCCGGTCGCGATGGCAAGCGGGATAGCGCCAAGCACCATTGCCCCGGTGGTCATGAGGATCGGGCGCAGACGCATCACCGCCGCTTCCACCACAGCTTCGGCAGCGTCCCGCCCCTGGTCACGCATATGATTGGCGAACTCGACAATCAGAATACCGTGTTTGGTAATCAGTCCGACGAGTGTGACCAGACCAATTTGGCTATAGACGTTCATACTCGCGCCTGCGAGCCACAGCGCCAGCAAAGCGCCCGCAATCGACAGTGGAACCGTGAGCAGAATGATGAATGGGCTGACAAAGCTTTCAAACTGCGCTGCCAGAACCAGATAGATAAACAGGATAGCCAAGCCGAACACGAACAGAATGCTTGAATTGGAGCTGGTGAATTCACGAGACTCCCCTTCCAGATCGTACTGAGCATAGGTTGGAAAGGTCTCATTCGCGGTATTTTGCAGATAAGTCAGCGCCTCGCCCAGTGAATAATCGGGAGCCAGACCCGCACTGATCGTTGCCGAACGCAGCCGGTTGAAACGATAGAGATTGGCTGGTTCGACACTTTCCTTGACGGTCACGAGATTGGACAACGGGATAAGCTGGCCGGACGAGCCGCGCACATTGACGATATTGATGGAATCCGGCGTAGCACGGTCACTCGCGTCAAGCTGGACAAGAACATCCGATTGCTCGCCATCCCGGTCGATGCGTGTTACCTGACGGCTGCCGAACATCGTTTCCAGCGTACGCCCGACATCGGAAACCTGTAGACCCGCCTCGCGGATTTTCTCGCGGTTCATGTTGATTTCCATACGAGGCTTGTTGAGATCGAGGTTCGATTCAACGTTCACCAGTCCTGGATTCTCCTTGATCCTATCGACAAATGCGTTCGCAAGCGTATTGAGATCCTCGTAGCTTGAGGAAGACTGGATCACAAACTGGACCGGATTATTGGCGCCTGCCCCGCTGCCACGCGCGGTCGAGAGCGATGGCATATTAAAGGCAAAGCCACGAACGCCCGGGATCGCTGTCATTTGCGGACCGATGGACTGAATGATTTCCTGCTGACTGCGATCACGCTCGTCCCAGTCCTTCAGCAGCCCAAAGGCGCTGAAATTGGTCACCTGCGGAAAACCGTAAACGGCAAAATAGGTACTGATCTCGGGTATGTTGGAAAGGATCTCCTCGCTGACCTGGCCATAACGCTGCGTGAACTGAAGCGTTGAACCTTCCGGAGCAGTGCCCGCCATGCGGATGACACCTCGATCCTCGACCGGAGCAAGTTCGCTTGGCAGATTGACATAAAGGAAACCCGCCAAGGCAGCCGTTGCCGCAGCGCTCGTGAGCACAATTAGCTTGTGTCGCATGGCAAGGCCGAGCGTACGCCGATAATACTCGTTGAGACGGTCGAGAAACCCTTCCAAGGCGCGTGAAATCCGGCCCTGATTTTTATTGTGACGCAACAGCTTGCCGCACATCATGGGTGTCAGTGTCAGAGCCACGAAACCGGAGACCAGCACGGCACCGGCGAGCGTCAGGGCAAACTCGATGAACAATTGCCCGGTCCGGCCCTCCGTGAACGCAATCGGCACATAGACAGCAGCCAGTGTAAGCGTCATCGCGATGACGGCGAAGGCGATTTCTCCCGTACCGGCAATGGCTGCCTGTACCGGGGTTTCCCCTTCTTCGATGCGCCTGTGCACGTTTTCCAGAACGACGATAGCGTCATCCACCACCAGACCAATAGCCAGTACCATGGCGAGCAAGGTCAGTGTGTTGATACTGAAGCCGAAGGCAAACATGATTGCCAGCGTCGTTATGAGCGAAACCGGTATTGTCACGATGGGAATAAGGCTCGCGCGCACTGAACGCAGGAAGAAGAAGATCACCATGATGACGAGGACAATCGCCTCCCCAATCGTAGTGAACACTGCTGCAATGGAACGGTCGATAAAGATCGACGTATCATAGGTAATTTCGGCTTGCATCCCATCCGGCAGACTCTCCTGGATGCCGGGGAGAACAGCGCGCAGGCTATTCGCGACATCAAGCGGGTTCGCTGTCGCCTGCTTGACAACGCCGATGGATATCGCCGTTTGCCCCTGTTTGGTGGTGGCGCGCCGTTCGTCCGCGGCGCCCAATTCGGTCCTTCCGACATCACGCAGACGCACCGGATAACCATTCACGACATTGATGATGATATCCGCGAATTCTTCAGGCGTCGTCAGCGCCGTATTGGCGAGAAGCGTGAACTCCCGGTCCTTGCTTTCAATACGCCCGGCGGGCACTTCGACATTCTGGTTTTCAAGAGCCGTTTCGACATCCTGAACCGTCAAGCCATAACCCGCCAGCTTGCGAGCATCGATCCAGACGCGCATCGCATATTCGCGTGCGCCCAAAACACGGGCTTCCGAGACGCCGGGCAAATTTTGGATGCGATCAACAATCGAGCGGTTGAGAAGATCGGTGATTTCAAGACCGGAATGGCGGTCGCTTGTAAAAGCTACATAGACGATGGGCTGGGCATCCGCCTCCACCTTGGCCACGATAGGCTCGTCAATCTCATCCGGGAGATTGCGCCTTGCGCGGGACACGCGGTCGCGGACTTCTGCAGCAGCGACTTCGGGGTCGGTCCCCAGGGTAAAGCGCACCGTGATAGCGCTGGTTTCGGCGCGACTTGTCGATGACACCACGTCGATACCGGCAATGCCGGAAAGCTGCGTTTCCAGAACCTGCGTCACCTGACTTTCCACGATTTCGGCATTGGCGCCGGAATAGGTCGTGGAAACCGAAACCGTCGGTTCTTCAACATCGGGGTATTCGCGGGTGCTCAACCGCTCATAGGATACGATGCCGAGCAGCACGAGAACAAGGCTCAGAACAGTCGCGAAGACTGGCCGGCGGACACACATTTCCCATATGGACATTAGACCGAGCCCTCCGCCAACGTTTCCTGAACACTGACCTTGCTGCCGTTCTGCAATTTCTGCTGTCCAGCGGTCACAACACGCGCCTCCTTGTCGAGCCCAGAGACAATCTCGACCATACCGTCAAGCCGCTGCCCCAGTGTGACCGTAACGACTTCAACCGTATCGTCATCCTTGATCCGGTAGACCGTCTGCGTTTGCCCGCTTGGCACGATCGCGCTTTCCGGCACCAGCATGGCATCGGCCTTGGTGCTGGTCGTCACATTGACGCGAACGAAAAGGCCGGGTCGCAACTTCAGGTCGGGATTGGCGATAAGCGCGCGCATACGAATGGAACGGCCGGTTTCGTCGATGGAGGGCTCGATGGCATAGACCTGACCTTGAAACCGCTGGTCTGGCAGCGCGTCCGCAACCACCGAAACCTGCTGCTGAGGCGTAATATCCGCCAGCGCCACTTCCGGTAAGGTGAACTCAGCCACAAGCGGATCGATCTGATCCAGCTTGGCCAGATTGGTGGATCCAGCCGTAACATAAGCGCCAACGCTGACAGAGCGCAGACCGACCACGCCATCGAAGGGCGCCTTGATCGAAGTCTGCGCTAGCTGCGCTTCGGCCAGTGCCAGAGCAGCTTCGGTGTTGCGCAGATTTGCCTGCGCTTCCTCCAGAGCCTGCGTCGCGCTGATACCGCGCTTCGATAGGGCTTCCGTCCTGTCAAAGGTGGATTTGGCAAGCACATTTGCCGCCCGGGCTGACTGTACGGAAGCGCTCAGGATCGACGTATCTAGCTGGAAGAGGACGCTGCCCGCTTGAACACGCTGGCCTTCTTCGAACAGAATCTTGTCCACGCGCCCGCCGATTTCCGATGCCAGCGTAACGGATTCTTTGGCGCGAAGGCTGCCGACTGCCGAGATGATGCTGTCCAGATCCCGTGTTTCCACGGTTGCAGCTTCGACAGCTGTCGCTCTTGCTGGAGTTGGTGCAGCCGCTGCCGTTGTCGCCTCAGCTGAGGTCTTTTGCATGCCCTGCCATGCGAAATAAGCTCCGACGAGGAACAGCCCCAATATAAATAGCAGTAAACCGCGTTTCCCAGATTTCATATGTCGGTGCCTTTTCATCCGTCGAGGCCGTAAGATCCGACCCCGACTTGATAGGGGACGATAGCCAAATATACGCCTCCAACATATTTTACTTTACTGTAAAGTAAAATTAATCTTCCGTAATGTCCGCTCGTTTCCGCTCAGCGACCTTGAGGCAAACCTCTCCTCCAGCCCGACGCGCCGCGCTTTTGAATGGCCAATTGGCAACGTTGTGGAAAATCTTTGATCACGCGTAGTTGAACAACGATCCGGGATGCTTATTTCTGTGCGACCGAGTTTTTCGCAAAGGGTCGTCTACATGGAATTGCTTACTGAGCATCTGGCGTTTCTATCCAGCCCGGGCGGCTGGGCTGCACTGATAACGCTGGTGACGATGGAAATCGTCCTCGGCATCGACAATCTGATATTCATTTCGATCCTTACGAACAAACTCCCCGCTCATTTACAATCAAAAGCAAGACGGATCGGCATTGGTGCCGCGCTTATATTGCGTCTGGCGCTACTTTTCACGATCTCGATCATCGTGCAGCTCAAAGAACCGATCTTCGAAGCGTTTGGCCACGGCTTTTCGTGGCGCGACATCATCCTCATTGCGGGTGGTCTTTTCCTTGTCTGGAAGGCGACCAAGGAAATCCATCACACGGTCGATCCGAATGACGGTAAGGAAAATATCGGTGGTAAAGTCGCGGAACTGACGATGGGCGCTGCCGTCGTGCAGATACTCATTCTCGATCTGGTTTTCTCAGTCGACTCGATTATTACCGCCGTTGGCATGACCGACGAAATCGCCATCATGGTCATCGCCGTTCTCTCCGCTGTGGCGGTAATGCTGCTGGCTGCCGATCCGCTATCGCGCTTCATCGCCGCCAATCCGACCATTGTAATGTTGGCGCTGAGCTTCCTGCTGATGATCGGCATGACGCTGATCGCCGACGGTTTTGGCTTCCATGTGCCGAAAGGCTACATCTATGCCGCCATGGGTTTCTCGGCGCTCGTCGAGGCACTCAACATGCTCGCACGGCGAAAGCGATTAGATAAATAACGCATAATCAATCGAAAAGGCCGCCGTTGAATGCAGGCGGGGGCCTTACAGTGCTTATCACCGTCGCGGGATCAGACGCATCAGATTCCCAACCACTTTATACAGAGGCGGATTTCAATCCCGAATTGATGCCAGCACCCTGTCGAAATGTGCGATCTCTTCCACCGTATTGTAGTGCACCAGGGTTGCCCGGAGCGCACCGCTTTCCATGCTGAGCCCCAGCCGTGCCATCAGCCGCGGCGCAAACAGGTGACCGTCGCGGATCATGATACCCGCATCCGCCATGGCCTGAGCAATATGGGCTGGCTGCTTGCCCGGAAGGTTGAAACAGAAAGTGGGTACACGTTCGGCAATGCACGCTTCGTCCGCAATGCCGTAGACGATGGCGTCATGTGATTTCAGAACCTTCAGGACAGAAAGCGACAGCGTCGTTTCATAGGCCCTGATAGCCGCCATGCCAGCCACCAGATTGGCGCGGCGCGATTTTTCAGACGACGCCTCGAAGTTGCGGCCAAGCGATTCCAGATAATCAACTGCAGCGCCCATGCCGACAGCATTTTCATAGGTGAAGGTGCCGACTTCGATCTTGTGTGGAGGCACGTCGGGGATGAAGTCTTCCTTGAATGTCGGCAAGGCCTTGAGAAGGTCGAACCGGCCCCAGAGAAAGCCCATATGCGGTGAGAAATTCTTGTACCCCGAGCAGACCAAATAGTCGCAATCCCAAGCCTGAACGTCGATCAGACCATGCGGTCCATAATGGACGGCATCCAGAAAAACTTCCGCACCCGCAGCGTGCGCCAGTTCCGCGACGCTGCGAACATCGACAAGCGAGCCGATGGAATGTGAGGCGACCGTGACGGCCACCAAACGTGTACGCCTGTTGAGCAGCGGCTTCAGATCATCGACATGCAGGTTACCGTCCTCGCGCATCCGCCACCAGACGCATTTCACCCCCTGGCTTTCGAGCGCCAGCCAGGTCGAGATATTGGCGTCATGATCCATGTCGGTAACGACAATCTCGTTGCGTTCATCGATCATCCTGGCGATGCCGAGGCTGACGAGCCGGATAAAGGAGGTCGCATTCATGCCGAAGGAAATTTCAGCCGGATCATAGGCATTGACGAGAATGGCAACACTTTGGCGCGCCTCGTCTATCGCCTGATCCACCGCCCGGCTCGATGCATAGCGCCCTCCGCGCTGCACCATGCGGTGCAGCATGTGGTGGCTAACAGCGTCGATAACGCCCTGAGGCACCTGCGCACCAGCACCATTGTCGAAGAAGACCGGATTGCCCGGCAGGGATAAAGCCGGAAAATGGGCGCGCACGCGGTCGACCGGAAACGCTCCGGCGCTTTCAAAAGCTGTGGGCATCGAGATACTCCCAAACGAATGTCTGTACCGCTTTCGCGTTTAGTGCATGATCTGTCGAAGGAAGGCGGCGGCCCGCTCGCTCTTCGGCGCGGTGAAGAAATCTTGCGGCTTGGCTTCCTCGCAAATCGCGCCGTGATCCATGAAGATCACCCGGTCGGCAACCCGACGGGCAAAGCCCATTTCATGGGTCACGACCAGCATTGTCATACCGTCTTCGGCCAGCGAGATCATCGTATCGAGCACTTCGCCCACAGTTTCGGGGTCGAGCGCCGAGGTCGGCTCGTCGAACAGCATCACCTTAGGCTGCATGCAAAGCGACCGCGAAATTGCTGCGCGCTGCTGTTGTCCGCCCGAAAGCTGCGAAGGATAGCGATCCGCCAGATGGCCAATGCGTACGCGCTCAAGATACTTGCGGGCGAGGTCTTCGGCTTCCTTTTGTTGAATCTTCTTCACCGTCATCGGGGCGATGGTGCAGTTCTCAAGGATCGTCAGATGCGGAAAGAGGTTGAAATGCTGGA
This sequence comes from Ochrobactrum teleogrylli, assembly GCF_037482325.1. Lineage (NCBI taxonomy): Bacteria > Pseudomonadati > Pseudomonadota > Alphaproteobacteria > Hyphomicrobiales > Brucellaceae > Ochrobactrum > Ochrobactrum teleogrylli. The sequence continues at coordinate 22,702 of NZ_JBBHKQ010000002.1, read as the reverse complement.
ACACCATGCCAACCTCGCGGCGGATGGCATCCAGCTGCGGACCCTTGCCGTTAAGCTCTATGCCGTCGATGACGATCGAGCCGCTTTCATGCTTTTCCAGTTGATTGATGCAGCGGATGGTTGTCGATTTTCCCGAGCCCGATGGCCCGCAGATCACGATGCGCTCGCCTTTCGCAACCGAGAGGGTGACATCGCGTAGCGCGTGATAATTACCGTACCACTTGTTGATGCCACGCATAATGATGGCCGGGCGGTCGGACGAGTTAACGGAGATACTATCGGTCATCGGGGAAACCAGTTTTATCGAGGTCAGCGGGCGGTCTTTGCGGTGGCGCTGCGCTTTTCGAGATAACCGACCAGACGAACCATCGGCCAGAGGAACGCGAAATAGATGATTGCGGCGCCAATCAAAGGCGTGGGATTGGCCATCAGCGCTTGCGTGTCGTTGGCCTGCTTGAGCAGATCTGGCATAGCAACTACCGAGGCGAGCGCTGTATCCTTGAACGTCGAGATGCAATTGGACGTCAGTGGGGGCACCATGACCTTGAGCGCCTGCGGCAGAATGATTTTGCGCATCGCTTGCCAGAAAGGCAGGCCCAGCGAGACCGCTGCTTCGAACTGCCCCCTAGGCACATTCTCGATGCCCGCGCGGCAGACTTCAGCCGTAAAGGCGGCGAGCACCATGGAAAGCGCCAGCGTCGCCGAGGTGAAAGAGGAAAACGAAATGCCGACGAAAGGCAGTGCGTAATAGATCAGGATCAGCACCACCAGAACCGGCAACGCCCGAAAGATATCGATATAGCCGATGGCGATATACTGAAACGGTTTGGGCGCATAGAGGCGCACAAAGCAAAGAAGCAGGCCGAAAAGACTGCCCAAGAAAATAGCAGTCACGCCAAGAAGCAAGGTATTGCCGAGCCCGAGCAGCAGAATTGGAAAGGATCGGACGAGAATGTCCCAATTGAAAAACGTTTCGAGCAGACCCATGGCATCAATCCGGAAATCCTGAGATGGTTTGAGAGGCGGCTGCGTCAGACACTCCGACGCAGCCGCTCGCGTTTACTGCGCGGATGGAACCGGCATCGGTTTGACGGTCGAAGTACCGGCATCCGGTTCAACACCGAACCACTTCTTGTGGATGGCGGCAAGAGTGCCATCTTCCTTCATCTTGGAAATCGCATCATTGACCTTCGGCAGGATTTCGAGGTCCTTCTTGGCCATCATGGCAAAGCGTTCACCAGTCGGGATACGAACGAGAACCTTCAAGGCTGGCATTTTCTGGATCGCGTACTGGAAGCCGGCCAGTTCACCGGCGCCACCGACAATTCGACCCGTCTGCACGTCGAGCAGCAGATCCTGTTGAGCCGCATAGCTCTTGACCTCGGCAACGCCAAGCTTCTCGGCGTTTTCCTTCGCCCAGCTCTCGCCCGTGGTGCCAGCGACGACGCCGATCACCTTGCCCTTGAGGTCTTCCAGCGCCTTGACTGGTGCATCGGCCTTGCCGACGATTGTGCCGTCGCTGTCGTAATAAGGCTGCGTGAAAGACTGCGTCTTCAGGCGTTCGTTCGTGACCGAAATGGACGAAATGGCGAAATCGATACGGCCCGAACTGGTGGCGGCAAACAGCGCCTGGAAACCGAGAGGCTGGAATTCAACGTCCATGCCGAGCCGCTTTGCGGCTTCGGTCGCGACATCGACTTCAAAGCCCTCGAAGACACCCTTCTCGTTCTTGAATTCCCATGGCGGGTTGGCCGCATAGGAGCCGACAACAATCTTACCGTCCGCAAAGGCGGACGAAACCATAAACGACAACGCCGCAGCTGTCAGAATAGCGACTTTTTTAAACATGGTTCCTCTCTGGACTTCGTGTCTCTGATTATGATCGATAGTTTATCGTGCCTGTAATCTGCATCAGGAATTTCGTTTCGGCACAATGCGTTCAAGCGCGGTGAATAGGTGGTCGACCGCATCGGTGGACGTGACGTATCCTGGCGATAGCCGCATCGTGCTGCCGCGCGCATCGCAATAGATTTTCTGCTCGCGCAGCGCCGATACAACCGCTGCCGGAACGACATCGGATGGCAGGGTCAGCATCACGCTGCCGCCGCGCCGTGCATCGTCGACCGGGGAAACAAGTTTCCAACCCAGATTCTGTGCGCGCGCAATGATTGCATGGGCGCTAGCGAGATTGTTCGCGCGGATGTTGTCGACACCTTGCTCCATTGCCCATTGGATACCTGGCAGAGACGCGACCGAAGCCAGAATCGCTGGCGTACCATGATCCATGCGCCGCGCATCAGCTGCAAAGGAAAACCCGTCGAGATCCCAGGAAAAGGGGTTTTCCTGACTGAACCAACCCCGAAGCTCTGGGCGCAAATCGGCCAGCAACGATGGTGTGACCTGTATGATCCCGGCGCCCGAAGCGCCGCACAGCCATTTCAGCGAGGTGGAAACGACGAAATCAGCCCCGGTCGTCTTGACCGAGAACGGCAGAACGCCGACGCCCTGCGTGATATCGACACCGACGAGTGTTCCCATCGCTCGGCCATGGGCACAAAGGGCTTCAACATCCACCTTATGCGAGGTGGTGGATGAAACGAATGTCAGCAGTGCCACGCCCACATCGTCCTGCCAGCGCGCAATGAAATCCTCATCACGCACCCATGCCTCGCCGGGACGCATCGGCACAGTGTCCAGCGTAAAACCAAAGCGCTGCGCGATGCCTGCCAGCATGAAATGCAGGCTCGGGAAACAATCGGCGGCCACAAGCAGCCGCTTACCGCGCAGACGCTCTGCTGGCAGGCCGCCTATGATGCTGTAAAGCGCGGTTGTAACATTCTCGGCTGTCGTCAGCGAACCCGCTGGCGCATCGATCACATTCCGCCAGGCATCGATGAAAGTCTGACGTGCAGCGAGCGCGGCGGGCCATTGACCATCATCCTCAGCAGACCAAACGGCTGAGAAAGCGGACAAAGCTTCCGCCATCTTTTCCGCCTTACCGGGGAAAGTGCCGATCGAATGATAGAGGAAATAGTCAGACATTTCAGACCTCGAATATTTTGATCAAAAGATCACAGTATTCGGATAACGTCAATCCGGTGACCGGGCAGACCGCACAATTGTATGCAGCTCAGCACTGAAAGCCAATCAAACCATTGATTTAAATTGAATTTTTTTAGACGCAGAATGGAGATAGATAACGCACATGCGGAAGCAGCGGGTGGTTACTATTCCACGATCAGCGTACGCAAAAGATCCTGCGTATCGCGTATATCGGACACCATGGCCTCGCGGGCACGGCCAGCGTCACGCGACTTCATCGCCGCGACGATGCGGCGGTGATTCCGCGTATAAGCCTTGTCGCCTTCCGCCTTCATGCGCGGCTGCACATAGGCCGATAACATTCGCATATATGGACCATACCGCAACCACAGCGTGTCTATCAGCTGCATAAGAACTTCGGAATGGGAAGCTTTATAGATCAGATAGTGAAATTCGCGATTGCGATCGAGCATGGCGTAAACCTGCTCCTCGCCAGCGCAAGCTTCATGCAGCACGATATTGGCTTCAAGTGCGTCGATTTCATCCGCAGTAATGGCCTGCGCCGCCAATTCGGTTGCAAGGCCCTCCACTGTGGCCCTTGCCTGACACAAATCATCCAGCCGCGCGACACTGACGGGCGGCACTCGCGCCGAACCGTTGCGCGCAACCTCCAGCGCGTTCTCCGCCGCAAGCCGCCGCAACGCCTCGCGCACGGGCATATGGCTGGTATCGAATGTCTGCGACAAAGACGCGATGGTCAGCACCTGACCGGGATCGAAACGGCCAATCAGCAATGCCTCTCGCAACTGCAGGTAGACTGCATCCTGTACGGTCACTCGGCCGGAAACGGGACCAAATCCTTCATCGAGTGACAACAATCAGACTCCTTGCTTGGTTGGCGAACAATACTCCACTCAATTTTTGCATTTCGCAGGACCGAAAACAAGCCGATATATCATTTGATCAAACGCTCAAAGTTGAGTAATGAATCTGCATCACGGCCCTGAAACGATAATCCGGGCTTATAGAGACCAGCACAGGAATGATCAGATGGCACGTTTTGCGCGGCGGATTACGCAAACCTCTCCCAAGAGCTTCGGCATGTTCCAGAAGGCCGCAGCACTGGCTTCCTCCGGCGTTGACCTCATTCATCTCGAACTCGGCCGGCCTTTCCACGACACGCCAGCGCATATTAAGGACGCCGCGATCAAGGCCTTGCGGGACGGTCACGTGCATTACAGCGACATGCGCGGCGAAGCGGAACTGCGCCAAGCTCTGAAGACAAAACTCGCCGACTATAACAAGATCGACGTGAGCGCCGACGAAATTCTCATGGTCAATGGCCTGACCCAGGCATCATTCGTCGCTTTCATGGCTCTCCTTGATGAGGGCGACGAGGCGATCCTGCTGGAACCCTATTATCCGCAGCATATCAACAAGATCGAGATGACCGGTGCTCGCGTAGTATTGGCGCCGCTCGATCCCAAGACGAATTTCAGCATCAGCCGCGAACTGATCGAACCGTTGATTACCGCGCGGACACGCATGATCGTGCTGGTCAATCCCTCCAACCCGACTGGCCGTGTCTATAGCCGCGCCGAACTTGAAATTCTGGCGGACCTGGCCATCAAACACGATCTCGTCATCGTCTCCGACGAGGTCTATGAGCAAATTTTGTTCGATGGCGCGGAACATATCTCTATCGCCGCATTGCCGGGCATGAAGGAACGCACGATTTCGATGTTCGCCTTCACCAAAGCCTATGCGATGGATGGATGGCGGCTTGGCTACGTCGTCGCCGATGCGTCCATGATGCCAGCTTTCCTCAAGCTCACGGCAAACGAGATCACCCACGTCAACACCTTCATTCAGTATGGCGCTCTGGCAGCGGTGACCGGCCCAGCGGCTATTCTTGATGAGATGGTCGCCGACGACCGCCGCAAGCGTGACCTCGTTGTCAGCCGCCTCAACCAAATGCCGGGGGTGACCTGCGAGAGTCCGCAGGGCACGATCTACGCTTTTCCAGACATCAGTGGCACTGGCCTTACCTCCCAAAAGGCGGCGGACATGATCCTTGAACAAGTCGGCGTCGTTGTGGAAGCTGGTGGCTTCTACGGCAAATCGGGTGACAACCACCTGCGGGTGTGCTTCGGCTCTGAAAGCTACGAAAGGCTCGAACAGGCGATGGACCGGCTCAGCACATTCTTCAACGGACTCTGAGTGAACTGATCTTCCGGCTTGTCGTTCCTTTGCCGGTTGATGGCCGAAGTACTTACTGCCAGTCAAGATTCTCGTGCTTGCCTGACCAGCAGCAGGGCCCTCATCCCAAGCGAGCATAGTGCTGGGCGAATAAGTATTTTGGCATAAGCCCGTCTATTAAATTAGACGGGCTTTGATCTTAAAGGGCTCGAAAACACCCCGAGAACTTGAATGATCAGCGCCATCGAAGCCAACAAAAGGCGCTTGCAAGGATTCTGCCTGAAGCGTAAGCAATTGCGGACATTATAGGCAATGCGGGTGCTTTTGACGGAATTTCTGTATCCGTCAAGCAGACTTCCAAATCGGGCGGACGTCCAAAATTATGAATAACAAAATCGCCGTTGCCGTGAGCGGCAATGCAATCCTTGCCGGCATTCTTCTGATGTTGCTCGGCGACTTCATGTTCGCCATGAACGACGCCATGGGAAAATGGCTGGTAGAGAGCTTTTCTGTCGGCCAGGTTCTGTTCATCCGCTCGGTTGGCGCGTTTCTCGTTCTCGGCCCCATGCTTTCCCGGCGGCCAAAAACATCGCTTTTTCAGGTGGAAAAGCCAAGCCTGCAACTGGCTCGCGTCATTTTGGCAACTGCCGACACCGGGCTTTTCTATGCCGCTGTTGCTTATCTGCCGCTCGCCGATGTTATGACCTTTTATATGGCAGGCCCGATCTATATTGCGGCCCTTTCGCATTTCCTGCTCGGTGAGAAGATCGGCTGGCGTCGCTGGCTCGCGGTTCTTATCGGGTTCGCCGGTGTCGTCATCGCCTTGCGCCCATCTTCAGCAATGTTGTCGTGGCCTTCGATCTTCGGCCTGTTGGGTAGTATAGCATTCGCACTCACGCTGGTTCTGGGTCGCGTGCTTCGTTCCACGCCCGACGCGACACTGGTAACCTGGCAGACAATAGGCTGTCTCGTGATCGGCATGGTTCTCAGCATCGGCAACTGGAATCCTATGGACACCAATCAATTGCTTGCACTGCTGCTATTGGGCGTCGTCTCGTGTACAGCGCATCTCTTGATCACGCGCGCGCTCAAACTCGCTCCGGCATCCGTGCTGGCGCCATTGCAATATACTCTGCTGCTCTGGGCAATTGTGCTCGGATGGTTATTCTTTAACGATCTTCCCGATGCGATGATGCTGGTTGGCGCTTCAGTCATTGTTTTGGCAGGATTGTTCATTTTCCATCGAGGCAAAGTCCGGAACAATTCAGAACCGGTTGTGCCAAACGATTCCAGCCACGGATAGTCAAGGCGCGAAAACCATTGCATATCCGTTGAAGACTGCAAGCACCGTTCGCGGTAGTTGCAGTCTTCAACCAAACGCCACCCAATCAGACCAGCAGCGACATCGGATCTTCAATGGCCATCTTGAATGCTGCAAGCAATTGCGCACCCAAGGCGCCGTCCACCGCACGATGATCGACGGAAAGTGTCAGGCTCATCATCGTTGCGAATGCAAGTTGACCCTCGCGTTCAACCGGGCGACGTTCACCCGCGCCGACAGCCAAAATGGCACTTTGTGGTGGGTTGATGATGGCTGAGAACGATTTGACGCCATACATGCCAAGATTGGAGATCGAGAAACCGCCTCCCTGAAACTCCTCCGGTTTCAACCGGTTGTCTCTGGCCCGGGCTGCCAGAGATTTCATCTCCGCAGAGATCCCGCCAATGCTGATTTGGTCAGCATTGCGGATTATGGGCGTGATGAGGCCACCGTCCGTCGCAACAGCCACGGCAATATCAACACTTTTGAGCTTCAGCAATGCGTCATCCGTCCAAATGACATTGGCATCGGGCACCCGGCGCAAGGCGACAGCGGCAGCCTTAATAACGAAGTCATTGACGGAAATTCGTGACGCACTGTCGCGCTTCTCGTTAATCTGGCCGCGCAGCTTAAGAAGTGCATCGATATCGCAATCAGCATTGAGATAGAAATGCGGTACTGTTGTTTTCGCCTCGAGCAGCCGACGTGCAATGGTACGACGCATCGATGTGTGCGGAATGGTTTCATATTCGCCGATACCTGCCGGGAGACCCTTCGGTGATAACGATGCAACTGTTGCGACCGGTTGAGGTGTGGGGGCAACCGTTAGGGACGTAACGAGGCGCTCTACGTCGATGCGCACAATGCGGCCTTTAGGGCCACTGCCGAGAACGCCATCGAGTGAGATGCCGTGCTCCATTGCCAGACGTCGTGCAAGAGGTGAAGCCTTATGGCGGGTGCCATCCGAAAGCTGTGCGAGAGACGCCACCGTAGCATTATCGGGAGACAGACCAATACTATGAGCTGCCACTTCCACCGGGGCTGTAACAACCTGTTCAGTGAGAAGAGGGTCAGCAATCGCGGATTGGTCTTCTCCAGTTGTCAACAGGACGGCAATGACCTGATTGACGTTTGCCCGTTCGCCGTTCTGGACGAATAGCTTACCGATACGCCCATCAGTTTCAGCTTCGAGTTCCATCGTCGCCTTGTCGGTTTCGACTTCGGCAATCAGATCGCCCTTGTTGACCGTGTCACCTTCCGCTCTGAGCCAACGCGCAATGACAGCATCTTCCATTCCTGCCGAAAGGGCAGGCAATACAACTTCAATCGGCATTGTCTGTTTCCTTCCTTCAATCTTCGATCGGCAGACCCTGGGCTGCCATGACCGCACGCAGACCTGCATCGATATCCTGCGGTCGCGCCGCAGCGGCGGCTTCCAGAACCTTCGAGATGGATGGCGACGCTTCGGCACCATGAACACGGGCTATCGGTTGATCCAGCCAGTCGAAGCAACGGCGCTGTAATTCATCCGCTAGCCAGCCGCCATAGGATGTACCCGACGCGCCCTGCTCCACAATCAGGACATTCCCCGTTTTGCGGATCGAGGCTTCGATAGTCTCCCAGTCAAGCCCTGCCCGGTCGAGTGAACGCAGATCGATGATTTCAGCGTCAATACCCAACGCGTCGACCACCGCTTGCGTCTTGGCTACCATGGCCAGATACGTCAGGACCGTAACCTTCGAACCGGAACGCACCACCCTCGCCTTACCCAGCGGAATGAAGTAATCGAGATCGTCTGCCGGTGCAGCGCCCTTCGAGGCGTAAAGATCGACATGTTCGAGAACCAGAACCGGGTCGCGACAAAGCAACGCCGAATTCATCAGGCCGACATAGTCGAATGGCGTCGAGGGAGCAACAATGCGCCAGCCAGGCGCGGTCGCGAAAATGCCCGCCGGGTCCATAGAGTGCTGCGAGCCATATCCTGTGCCCATCGCAACTTTCGTACGCAACACCACTGGCATATCGCTATCACCACCAAACATATGGCGAGCCTTGCCGATCTGGTTGAATACCTGATCGGCGGCAACCCACATGAAGTCGGGATACATGAATTCGATCACCGGAAGCACCCGGCCATCGGCGGCCATACCGCCTGCAACGCCGGTGAAGGCGTTTTCGGAAATCGGCGTTCCCAGCACACGATCTGGAAACTCTGCCGACAGCCCGCGCGTTGCGCCATTGGTTCCGCCTTTGAGACGGTGCACGTCTTCGCCCAGAACCACGATGCGCTCGTCGGTCTGCATGCGGCGAGTCATGACATCGGCAACAGCATCGATGAAACGCGCATCTTCGGTCAGCTTGCCGGAGAATTGCTCCTGCTCTTCAAAGCGCACGCCGCTGAATTCCGACAGGTCTCCACGCAGTCCGAAATCACGGAAGCTCTCTTCAGGCCAAAGCGCAGGAATGATACGACGCTTGCCTTCATGCATTTCGATCAGTTCGTCTGCGACATCATTCATGAGAGACACGCAACGCTCACGCAATGCCTTGATTGCGTCATCGCCCAAAGCCTGACGTTTGAGCAGCGTTTCAGCCAATGCGTCAAGTGGATCGCGACCGCGCCATTCCGCTTCTTCTTCCTTGGAACGATAGCCGAAGGCGCTTCCCGGCAGCGGACCATTCTGGTGGAAATAACGATAGACGTCGGCTTCGATAATCGTCGGACCATCGCCTGCCCGCATGATTGCGTTGGCTTGCTCCGAGGCCAGCCAGACGGCGATAGGGTCCATGCCGTCAACCTTGAAGGATGGAATATTGAATGCGAGACCACGCGAGGAAAGCCGCGTTTCGGCGGTCACTTCGTCCACATGCGTGGAGACCGCATAGCGATTATTTTCGATAAAGAAGCAAATCGGCAGTTTCCAGGCGGCGGCGAGGTTCATGGTTTCCAGAACCGAACCGATATTGGTCGCTCCATCGCCGAAATAGGTGTAGACGACATCACCGGAACCGGCCCGCTTATGCGCCCATGCCGCGCCAGCTGCCATCGGCACACCACCGCCGACAATGGCATTGGTGCCAAGATTGCCGGATTCGGCCCAACGCAAATGCATCGAACCGCCGCGACCACGACAAAAGCCCTGCGACAAGCCCAAAATTTCCGCGAGTGTGCGTTGTGCGAGTTCGCGAACATCCTGATTGAACGCGCTCTTGGGATCGATGCCGCTTTGGGCGACATAACCAAGCGCCTTGGCAAGAAACTGATGGTGGGCGCGGTGGGAGCCATTTATCTGATCGCTGGCTCTCAACGATACTGCAGAACCTACGGCACCGCCTTCCTGTCCAATCGCCGAATGCGCTGGACCGTGCACGAGACCCTGACCGGCAAGTTCCAGGACTTTTTCTTCAAAGGCCCGGATCAAATGCATTTGGGAAAGCATTGTCCCGCCAAGCGTGAGATCGAAAGCGGCACGATCAGCATCCGTTGGGATGACTTCCCGCCAGAAGCTGTGCGGAACAAGATCTTTATATTCGGGCATCAAAAAACTCCGGAGCTATGCTCTGTAACGACAATCAGGCAGCCAGAAAGCCACCATCAACCGGCAAGATCGTGCCGGTGATGTAGCTCGCCATGGCGGAGGCCAGGAAAACGACGGGATCGACGACTTCGTTGGTTTCACCGATGCGCTTCAACAAAACGCGATTCATGAACCAATCCGCACCGCCGGGGCGATTGAGCTGGGCGACTGCCATCTCGCTCATCATGATACCGGGCGCGACCGCATTGACGCGGATGCCGGAGGGGGCGAGATCACGTGCCATGACTTGTGTCAGTGAGCGGATCGCGCCTTTGGAAACGACGTAACCGGCTGTCGACCCACCGGCCACGAATCCTGCCACGGAACAAAGGTGAACCACATTGCCCTTCGCGACTTTCAACGCAGGCACAAAGGCATGCGAAACATTGAACGCACCTTCAAGATTGACCCCGATGACGCGATCCCACACTTCGGTAGCTTCCGGCTCATCGAAGGCTGCACGACCAGCAACACCGGCATTGTTGACCAGCACATCAAGGCCGCCCAGTCGCTCCAGAATATCGGCCGCAAGGTTTTTGACGGCGATACGGTCGGTGACGTCCAGTGGGTAACCTTCGGCGGCATAACCTTGCGCTACCAGATGTGCGGCCTGCGCCTTTGCTGCGTCACCATCGATATCCACCAAAATAAGCCGTGCACCCTGCGCCGCCATGCCCGCCGCAATTGCGGCGCCAAGACCGCGCCCCGCCCCTGTGACGAGTACAAGCTTGTCCTTCAAGAGTTCCATTTTGCGTCCACTCCCTTACGCAACGCGCTTACGCCATATAAATCCCGCCGTTCACCTGAATGGTTTCGCCAGTGATGAAGCTGGCTGCCGGTGAACAGAGGAAAGCGACAACTGACGCGATTTCGGATGGCTTGCCGAGACGTTTGAGCGGTGTCTGCGACATGGTCTCATCCATACGTGTCTTGAGCAGATCGATGATCATCGGCGTTTCTATGATGCCCGGGGCCACACCATTGACCCGCGTTTTGGGCGCAAGCTCGCGCGACAGGGCGCGGGTCATGGAAACCATCGCGCCCTTGGTGGCACCATAATGGGCGTTCACAAATGCGCCGCGATAGGCGGCCAGTGACGCCAATGTTACTATGGACGAGCCTTCGTTCAGAGCGGGAAGCGCACGTTTGCAGAGGTAGAAGACGCCGTCTAGATTGATCGAGATCGTGCGGTGCCAATCAACATCGCTCATCTCAGCAAACGGCTTGGCCTGATAGATACCGGCAGACGGCACAAGAAAATCGATCCCGCCAAATCGCTCCCTCGCCAGCGCTATCGTCTGTTCGGCATCCTCTGCACTTGCAGCATCCGCCTGTAGGGTCGCAACACGATCATCGCCACCCAATGCGGCCGCAAAACTGTCCAATGCGCTCTTGTCAATGTCCGTCAGAACCAGATTAGCGCCCGAGGCATAAAACAGCGCGGCAATAGAACGACCGATCCCGCCATTCGCGCCGGACAGAACAAGGGTCCGGTTGTTAAAATCAAACATCATTGTCGGGTCCTTTAAGCCAGATCGGCGCGGTAAACGGAAACATCGTCATACTGAACGATTTCCACGATATGCCCCTCGGGATCGCTCAGAAAAGCGAGCCATACTCCGGGACGCACCTCAACCGGCTCGCTGCCGGTCAACAGTTCAGCACCATGTCTGATGAGATCACCGACAAGCGCCTTCAAATCGTCAACGATGAATGTCAGATAGCTGGCACCCGCGCGCTCCAGAATAAAGCCTTGGCCGGATGCATCACCCGCCGCTGGCAGACGGTCGGGCTGAAGCAACTTGATACGTTCACCCTTTTGCGACTGCAGACGAACCACGGTGTAGCCGTCCGGGCTCAAGGCAGCCCGCGCTGCCTTCGCACTGCCGACATATATTTCGGAAACAAAACTCAGCCCCAGAGCGCCTTCATAGAAAGCGCGCATCCGCGTCATGTCTCTGACGGCAAGCCCGACTTCAAGCGGCGCTGTCATAGTCATCATAGTCATCCTCCCGATCTCTCCCCGATCGGCATCGGACAGTCACAAGAACTGCCACCCCATCTTTCAGTTTCAGATTCGTAACTCAAACTGGTAAGACCAGTCAATAGACAAGTAAGGCCAGTCGATACAAAAAATATCATACTGTTTTTGTTGTTATTTTTTAGCTTACCGTCTTCAAAATTTGTCATTTCACGTCGTCGCCGCCGGGCACTTCAGGGAGGGCCGTTGACTTGTTAGACCAGTTACGGCATTTTGATATCTGTGCGTGAAGCCTGATGATTCAGAAACGAAACAGAATTGTGCGAGGGGTGCGATGAAAGAAACGACCGGCAATGCGCCGCCCCCACGCTTATCCGGCCATTTACCCCATGAGCTCGCCCGACAAATCGAGAAGCGCATCGGCAATGGCGAATTTCCTGTCGGCACGAAACTGCCAAGCGAACGCGAGCTATCAGCCGAATACGCGGTCAGCCGACCGGTTGTCCGCGAAGCATTGTCGCAATTGAAACTGGATGGACTGGTCGAAGCCCGCGCAGGCAGCGGGGTCTTTGTCATCGACAAAAGCAGCGAAAAAGCATTCCGGATCCAACCACTCGCCATTGAGGAAACGCAGTCTTTAGAGCAGCTGATGGAGCTTCTGGTTACCGTCGAAGTTGCGGCCACCCGAATTGCGGCGGTCAAACGCACGGACGAAGACCTCAAACGGATCAAGCGGGCGCTTATCGGTCTGGAATATGCGATCATCAGCGATCAATTGGGTGATGAAGAAGACTATGCTTTCCATGACGCCATCGTGATGGCCACCCATAACCAGCACTTTATTGCGTTGTGCAAGCATCTTGAATATGGGGCCCGCCACGTTATCCGTCAGGCCCGCACCAATACGCGTGCCAATCTGACCGGCATGCTGGATGCAGTGCAGGACGAGCACAAGGCCATCTATCAGGCAATCGAAAAAGGTCTGGCAGACGACGCCGGAATTGCGGCAGAGCTACATTTGAGAAATGCCGCGAAGCGCATGACAACGTATCTGTCGGGTAAGAACGACCTCTGACATCTTTGCTATCTGGCACAACATCTCTTGAAAAGCCCCACCCATGGCAGGGCTTTTCGTGCTCGGGGCTTACGATTTCAGACCATCATCGTCGTGACGGTCATCGTCGTCAGATAGGCTTCAATACCTTCCAGACCACCTTCAGAACCGAAGCCGGAATCTCGGACACCACCGAAAGGTGTTTCAGGCAAGGCGAGCGCGAAATGATTGACGCCAAGCATGCCGCTCTTCAGCCTGTTTTGCACCTTGTGTGCCGTCGTCATGCTAGAGGTGAAAAGATAGGCACCCAGACCAACCGGGAGCCGATTGCCCTCGGCGATGGCCTCATCGAGCGAACTCACGCGCATGACGAGGGCGAGCGGGCCGAAGGGCTCTTCGTTCATTGCCAGCATATCGGATTTCATGCCTGACAGGATTGTTGGCGCATAGAAATTCCCGCTTTCGCCAATCCGTTCACCGCCGGTCTCAACCTTGGCTCCTTTGTTAACGGCATCAGCGACCATATCGACAACCGTTTCAAGCTGGCTCGCCGACGTCAGCGGCCCCATCTGCGTGTCTGCCTCAACACCCTTGCCCACCTTCAGTTCCTGCGCCTTTTCAGCGAAACGGCGTACGAATTCATCGTGGATGGAAGCATCGACGATGAAGCGCGTTGGCGAAACGCAAACCTGTCCGCAATTGCGGAACTTCCATTGCACGGCGAGCGGAATCAGGTGATCGAGATCAGCATCCGCCGCCACAATGACCGGACCGTGCCCACCAAGTTCCATTGTAACTTTCTTGAGCTGTTCACCCGCTTGTGCGGCAACGATACGCCCCACGCGCGTTGAACCGGTCAGCGAGACCTTCCGAATTTCAGATGCCTTGATAAGCGTATCGGAAAGCTCGGACGTCGCCCCCCAGATGACGGAAATAGCCTTGGGCGGCAATCCAGCCGCGAGCAGGCATTTGCCGATCAGCCATGCGGTGCCAGGCGTATCCGACGCTGGCTTGATGACGACCGGACAGCCTGCGCCCAATGCGGGGGCCACCTTTTGCATCGTATTCCATGCCGGAAAATTCCAGGGCGTGAAGGCCGCCACGGGTCCGACCGGATGCTTCAGCACCTGTATCTGAATGTTTGGCGCACGCGAAGGCACGATACGACCGTAAACACGCCGACCTTCTTCGGCAAACCAGTCAAGAAGATCAGCTGAACCCAGCCACTCGCCCCGCGCCTCGACCAGAGGCTTGCCCTGTTCCATCGACATGACAAGGGCGGCCTCATCTGCACGCTCGCGCATGATGTCGGCTGCCCGGCGCATGATCTTGGACCGCTCCAGTGCCGAAAGCGCAGCCCACTGGGCACCACCCTGCGCGGCAGAACTGGCAGCTTCTTCTGCCTCCGCACGACCCGCACGCGGAGCAACTGTCAGTTCGCGTCCGTCCGAAGGGTCTGTCAGACGCAGCGTTCCAGCGGAACCTTCGTTACGCTCTTCGCCACCTACGATCAGGGTCAGTTTAGGATACATCGATATCTCCTGCATAATTCAATTGCGCCGCAAGCGGTGCGCCCGACAGCGACTTAATGTTTATTGCCCAAAACGAGATCGGCCCCTTTGGCCGCCAGCATCATAACGGCCGCCTGCGTATTGCCGGACACCATTTCCGGCATGACCGAGGCGTCGATTACCCTTAGTCCCGATATCCCGTGGACACGCAGCGAAGGGTCAACCACCGCACCGGAATCTTCACCCATCCTGCAGGTTCCCGCCGCATGATAGATCGTCTGACCATTGGCCCGTGCAAAGGCCAGCCAATCCTCGTCGCGTGCGCAATTTTCACCCGGGCTGAGTTCTGCCACGCGAAAGGCGTCCATTGGCTTCTGGTCGATGATCCGACGCGCGAGCTTCATACCGTCCACCATCGCGCGGCGGTCTTCTTCGTGGTCCAGGAAGTTCGGCACGATAGCGGGCTGCACATTGATATCCGCCGACACGGCATGGATCGAACCGCGAGACCGGGGCCTCAACTGCGTTACCCCCAGCGTCATACCGGGAAAATGGTGGAGCTTGCGCTCGGCAGCATTGGCGTAACTTGCATGCATAAAGAAAAACTGTACGTCTGGCCGATCAAGCTCTGGGCGCGACCGCAGAAACGCATGGTTCAAACCTGTGCCATAGGTTAGCACGCCACGCCGTTTCAGCGCATATTTCAAAACCTCACCCACAAGGCGCGGTCCGCGTGTATATTCGTTCAACGTTACGGGCTGCGAAACACGCCAGTTCATTCTTGTGCAGAAATGATCGAGGTAGTTTTCCCCCACACCCGGCAATGCGTGAATCGGTTCTATGCCGATCGATTTCAGCCGATCCGGATCGCCAATGCCTGATAGCTCCAGAAGCTGGGGGGTCTGGATTGCGCCTGCCGTCATGATGACTTCGTTCGCCAACACGTTGCGGCTCTCTCCACCATCGGTCAAAGCCACGCCAACAGCTTTCTTGCCCTCAAGGAGAATACGCGTCACGCGGGTGTTGGTCAGGACGGTCAGGTTCGAGCGTTTGCGCGCCTGCGCAAGCCAGGCACGATCCGCCGAATAACGTTCACCGCCCGATTGATTGACCTGATACCAGCCCACACCTTCCTGGGATGCACCATTATAATCAGGATTGAATTTCTGGCCTTGCGCTTGCGCGGCAGCAATGAATGCCTCGCCAATGGCATTTTTTTCGACCACTTCATTTACGGGTAACGGTCCGGAAAGACCGCGCAAACCGTCTGGATCTGGAAGCTGCCAGCGCTCAATGGCCTTGAAATATGGTAGGACACCTTGCCAGTCCCAACCAGCGGCGCCCCGCTCTTGCCAGTGTTCATAATCCTGCGGCTGACCGCGGACATAAATCATGCCATTGATGAGTGTTGAACCACCGAGACCCTTTCCGCGTGGGATGGCGATGCGACGAAAATCCGTCGCTGCCTCTTCCGTGCTCCAAAAACCCCAGTTGTAACGCTTATTGACCAGAAGCTTGTAGAAACCAGCCGGGATGCGAATCCAAGGTGACCTTGCTTCGCCACCGGCCTCGCAAAGCAGAACCTTGTTTCGGCCCGAGCGGGTGAGCGCCTCGGCGAGAATGCAGCCAGCAGTACCACCGCCTACAATAATGAAATCGAAGCGCGCGTTTTGCGGAAGAGCCTGTGCCATCTAAATTTGACTCCGTGGCATTTTAAGCTGCCGCTGCCTTGACGCCCATATGCTGCGCCATGAGGCGAATTTGCTGTCGCAGCATCGGACGACCAAAATGGATACGTGCACCCTTTTCTCGGGCGGCAGCCAGCAATGGTGTAATTTCGGGTTCCATGATCACTTCAGCCACAATCTGACCGTCATGGAAGGAAAGATCGTCGAGCGGCAAGCCGTCACCGGGACGCAAGCCGAGGGATGTAGCATTTACGACAAGATCGCGTTTGGAAGTTTCTGGTGCCCCAGCCATAACCTTGACGGAAGGGTAGCGGCGGCTCACGCGCGCTGCCAGATCGCGTGACTTTTCTTCAGAACGATTGACAATGGTCAGCTTCGCGACACCAGCTTCGGCAAGTGCGAAAGCAATCGCCGCTCCAGCACCGCCCGCACCGAGAAGGCAGGCATCCATGCCCGCCACATCGATACCGTTGAATTCAAGACCGTTTACGAACCCTTTTCCGTCCAGCATCGCGCCAACCAGACTACCATCGGCCTCGCGACGAATGGTATTGACAGCACCGATCAGCGCGGCATCGCCGACAACCCGGTCGCACATCTCCAGAACGGACGTCTTGTGCGGAACTGTAACAATCAGACCGCCAAAGTTCTCGATCCCGCGCAGATTGTCGATGAAACGCCCGAGATTTTCAGGCACGACATGGAATGGCACCAAAACGCCGTCATAGCCCAACGCTTCGAAGTGATTGTTCATCTCTTCGGGTGTTTTGACGTGAGCGATTGGGTTGGCGACGATGCCGTAAAGCTTGGTATGTCCGGTTATCACTTCTGACACCTCACGTCATATAGAGCCCACCAGCCACATCGATTGTCTGGCCGGTAACAAAGCTGGATTCAGTTGAAGTGAGCCAAAGAGCGACATCCGCCACTTCTGCCGGTTCACCAAGACGCGCCATCGGCGTCAGCTTGACCTGTTCGGCATTGACCTCCGGAGCCACGCCCGCGACCATCGGCGTTGCGATGCGCCCGGGAGCAAGTGCGTTCACGCGGATTGAAAATGGCCCGAGTTCGGCGGCCAGATGTTTGGTAAAGCCAATAATAGCCGACTTCGTCGCGGCATAATGGCAGGCTACAATCGGCGAATAGGTCTTCCCCGCTACCGACGACGTGTTCACGATCCAACCACGGCGGGCTTCCACCATCGCTGGGGTCAGGGCGCGAATAGTGTTGAAGGTTCCCGTCAGATTGACATCGACAACCCGCCGCCACTCGTCGGGCGCCATCTGCCAGACCTTGTGCGCAACGCCATCGTGCTTGGGAGAAATACCGGCATTGTTGATCACGGTATCGAAAGCCAATCCCGTCGCGTCGATTGCTGCGACGAGCGCATCATAGTCCGACACATCGCAGGCGACCGCAACCGCACGTCCCAAACCGATTGCATTCAGTTCATCGCAGGCGCGAGCAACATCTTGCGGATTGAGATCGCAGATACCGACCGTCGCATGACGCTCGACAAAGGCCTGGGCGATTGCGCGACCAATGCCGCGCGCGGCTCCCGTCACCAAGACGTTGCGACCTTCATGCGATGGACGGCGGCGGATCGTTTCGGGCGTAATTTCAGTGAGTTGCATTTTTAGATTCCAAGATAAGCGCGACGAACGTGATCGTTATTCAGAAGTGCTTCCGAACTATCGGCCAGAACCACCTGTCCGTTTTCGAGCACGTAACCGCGATTGGCGACTTTCAGCGTCGTGAAGACGTTTTGTTCGACAATCAGCACGGTGGTTCCTGTCGCCGCGATCTGGCGCACCACATCGAAAACCTGCGACACGACAATCGGCGCCAGTCCGAGCGATGGTTCGTCGAACATCAAGATGCGCGGATTTGCCATCATGCCGCGCGCAATAGCCACCATTTGCTGCTCGCCGCCGGAAAGCGACGACGCGGTCTGCTCCAGACGCTCCTTAACACGGGGAAAAAGTTCCAGAACTTCTTCCAGACGGCTTTGCTGCGAGGCGCGGGCAGCCTTGCGATAGGTTCCCATCTGGAGATTTTCGCGCACCGTCATATCAGGAAAAAGCTGACGCCCTTCCGGCACCAGAATGATGCCACGATCCACAACTTCATGCGCCGGTAGCCGTGTTATATCCTCGCCCATGAAAGTGATCTTGCCAGCGCGGGGCTGGATCTGGCCGACGATTGTGCGCAGCGTCGTCGTCTTGCCGGCGCCATTCGCGCCGACAATCGTTACAATCTCCCCTTCCTTCACATCAAGGCTGACATCTTGCAGGATGGTGGTCGGGCCGTAACCGGCATCAACATGTTCAAGCGTGAGCATGTGCAAACTCCTTGCCCAGATAGGCTTCCACAACTTGAGGATCGCGCACGACATCCTGCGGACGTCCCTGTGCGATGACCTCGCCCGAGGCAAGAACGATCACCCGATCCGACAACGACATGACTGCCTGCATCACGTGTTCGATTGCGATGATCGAAACGCCGGAGTCGCGGATGGACAACATCAGATCAATGGCGCGACGCACGTCGGTCTGATTGATGCCAGCCATCACTTCGTCCAGCAGAAGAACGCGCGGTTCCATTGCCATGACGCGGGCGACTTCCAGTCGTTTCAAACCACCGATCGTCAGGCCACGCGCTTCTGCGTTAAGCAACGGGCCAAGTCCCATACGCCAAGCAGTCTGGCGGGCCGCTTCGCGGGCGTCTTTTTCTTCATGATGACGATAGAACGCGCCGACCATGATGTTTTCCTCAACGGTCATCGCCGCAAAGGGCTGGACAATCTGGAACGTACGGCCAAGACCAAGCGCTGCAAAATCGGCGGGATTGTTAGGCGTATGGAACTCGCCATCGGGGCCCCGCATACTCACCTTGCCCTCATCAGGGCTCATGAAGCCGGAAATCATATTGAAGAGCGTGGTTTTGCCTGCGCCATTCGGGCCGATCAGACCAAGAACCTCGCCTTCACGCAATGTGAAGCTGACATTGCGCGTAACATGAAGGCCACCGAAATGCTTGTTGAGGTTTTCGACGCGCAGAATGTCCTGTCCGATGCCGGAACGGTCGGGAGACGGCGCTGCAGTTGCGGTGGCGGGCGCGATGATGGGTCCCGTTTCGGTCGCAGGCGCTGCGTCCTTGCTGTCAGTCGCTGTCGGTTTGCGGGTGAAACGCTTGAGCGCGCCCATGATGCCATTCGGCATGAAGAGAACGACAAGGATCAACACCAGACCATAGACGAAGCCGTGCAGTCCGAGCGCAGAAGCACCGAGCGACGCACGCGCCCATTCAGTGATTGGCACCAGAAGCGCTGCGCCAAGCAGCGGACCCGCGACAGTGCCAAGACCGCCGATAAGGGCGAACATGGCAATCTGGATCGAGAAGGCGAGCGAGAACATGGCCGCCGGTTCGATGAAGGTCAGATACATTGCATGGAATGTACCGAGCATTGCGCAAAGGGCCGACGAGATCGCAACTGCAATCAGGCGTACACGAACGGTACGAACACCTGCCGCACGCGCGGCAGATTCACGTTCACGGGTTGCGACAAGGTAAAAGCCCAGACGCGAACGGCGCACGGCCCAGGTAACGAGCAGCGTTACCAGAAGCATGCCGAAGACGATCAGCAGTGACGGCCAGCGTTCGCGGAACACCATCCACGTCCAGCCGAGACGCAATTCGATCATCAGACCTGTTGCACCGCCCGTAAGCGCACCGAAATGCAGTGAAAGCACGCGGAACACTTCAAGAAACGCGATAGAGGCCAGAGAATAGAACGGACCCTTGAGACGGAAACACGGATAGGAAATCAGCATGCCGACCAGCGCTGCAATCAGCGCGCCCACAAACATGCTGAACCAGGGGCTGATCCCCAGATTGAACAGGATTACGCCCGTATAGCCGCCGATACCATAGAAGACGGCATGGCCGAGCGACATCTGACCGGCGAAGCCGCCGACGAGATTCCATGCGGTGGACAGCGCGGCAAACAGGCAGATCGTGATGAAGATATGCGAGACGAAGGCGTTGTTGATCGCCAGCGGCAGAAGCAGCAGCAGGGCCAGAACGCCGAAGAAGGCGATTGGGCCCCAGCCCAATCTGGTTTTTTTCGTGCCAGTCCCGCTTAGAGTTTCACTGATGCTCATGAATTTTCCTCAGGACAGGTGCGAAAGGGTAAGCCGCTTGCCGAACAGGCCGGATGGCTTGAGAATGAGGATCAGCAGGAATATGCCGAATACGACGGCCTCCCGCAGATCGGAACCGATGTAGTAACCCGACATCGCATCGATAACGCCGATAATCAGCGCGCCGAAAAACGCACCCGGAATTGAACCAAGACCGCCGAGCACGACAACCACAAAGGCCGTCAGCACGAAATAGGTGCCGATGTTGGATGAGGTCGGATAAAGGGGCGCAATCAACACAGCAGCGAAGCCGACACAGGCTGCCCCCAGGCCGAAACTGAGAATGTAGATGCGTGATACATTGACACCCATCAACTCAGCAGCGACGCGATGCTGGGCGACGGCGCGAATGGCGCGACCGGTCTGACTTTTCTTGAGAAACAGTTGCAGGACGATCACCAGCGCTATGGCCGCCAGGAAAATGTAAACCTGTCCGGTCAAAATGCGTAAGGAACCGATCTCGATTGGTGCACGCAGGCCGAAATTGGGTGTGTTGGCGATGTCCGCGCCGAAAATCAGCAGCGCGAGATTGATCATTGCCGTGGAGAGACCGACGGTGGCGAAAATCTGGACATGGTCGTCCTCGGCTGACATCAGCGGCTGTATCAGCAGCCTCTGGGTCAGCGCACCCAATAGAAACATCATGGGTACAACAATGATCACTGCGGCATAGGGATGGAGTCCCAGCCTCGTTGTGATCATCCATGTCACGAACATGCCTGCCATGAGGAATTCCCCATGGGCAAAGTTCACGACTTTGACGATGCCGAAAATCAGCGTCAGGCCGATGGCGACAATTGCGAACAGTCCACCAAGCATGAGGCCGTTCAATAGGATTTGTAGAAAGGTCGTCATAGCATGCTCCACGAGCGGGGGCGATCACAGGTTCAGCACCTGTGGTCGCCCTTGCACGATCATTTGTTAAAGCGCATCTTCGCGACGGCGGCATTTTCCGGATAGACAGTGACGAGCTTGCCGTCCTGCCACTGCATACCCATCATGCTGGCACGCTCGTTCTGGTTATTCTTGCCGAACTTCACGCCGTAGCCAGCAGCTGTCTGACCATCGGGAATATCCAGTGCCTTGGCCGCACTGACGATCTGGTCCGGTTCAAGACCTTCGCCCGCATTGAGCGCCTGGAAGACTGCCTTCGCACCGACATAGTTGTTGAGCGAATGGCCCGAACGCGGTTCCGAACCATACTTGGCCTTGTAAGCCTCAACAAACTTGGTCAGGCCCGGCGTCGCCTCGGTATTGACCGCATATTGGGTGAAGTCGACGTCGTAAACGCCTTCGATCACGTCATGCCCGACTGCATCGGCGGTCGGCTGCATGGAATAACCGCCACCACCACCGATAACGGCCAGCGGCTTGTAGCCCGTCTCATTGGCCTGCTGAAGAAACAGAACAGAGTCGTTCTGATAGGAGGTCTGCATGACAACATCGACGCCCTTTTCACGCAGTTCCAGAACCAGAGAGGACATGTCGACGGTATTGGACGGGTAACCCGACTTCAGCACGACATTCAGACCGGCAGCCTTGGAGTTTGCTTCCTGATGGCCTGCAACCGAGGTGCCGTAAGACGAATCTTCGTAAATGATGCCGATCTTCAGATCCTTCGCATCCTTGCCGAGACCCGGCGCGATGCTCTTGACCAGCATATCGACCGAATCCTTACCCATGTTTTCAGCGGTCGGATTGGTGCGGAACAGATATTGCAGGCCACGTCCCGTCACTTCATCGGCAACGGCGCCGAGTTCAAAATAAGGAACGCCTGCAAGTTCGCTGACCTGCGAAGCGGCAATAACGCGAGCCGACGAATAGGTGCCGAAAATAGCCTTGACGCCCGAAAGCGAAATCAGGCGGCGCGCTTCACCAGTGGCCTGGTTGTTATCAACAGCATCACCACGCTCCAGCACAATCTTTTCGCCCTTGATGCCACCAGCTGCGTTGACTTCCTCAACGGCAAGCTCAAGACCACGCGCGCTTTCTTCGCCCAGAAGCGCGAGAGGGCCGCTGATCGGATAGAGTGAACCGATCTTCACATCGGCGAAAGCCGCAGACAGCGCGGTCGATGAAAGTGCGATGCCGAGCGACGCACTCATAAGCAGTTTGGATAGTTTCAT
>NZ_JBBHKQ010000001.1:3500000-3759143 GCF_037482325.1 Ochrobactrum teleogrylli | reverse complement strand
GTCTTCTCTCCCCAAGACCTGTTTTAGCCGATCCTGATGACCGTATCGGAAGTGAACGCATATTGCGGGATGTGCATGTTTTCCGGTGCCGGGCCGCTGCGGATACGACCCGCAGTGTCATAGGTCGAGCCATGGCATGGGCAGAACCAGCCGCCGAAAGAACCGGACTCACCGAGCGGTACGCAGCCGAGATGCGTGCATACGCCGATCATGATGAGCCAGTTTTCCTTGCCTTCGCCTGCCGAACGGGCAACGTCGGTTGCCTGCGCATCCGATGGAAGGTTTGCGTTGCGGGCGATCGGGTCCTTCAGGTCACCGAGAGCCGCGCTCTTGCCTTCTTCCACTTCCTTGGCGGAACGGTTGCGGATGAATACCGGCTTGCCGCGCCATTTGACGGTCAGGGACGCGCCTTCTGCAAGAGAAGAAACGTCGACTTCGATGGAAGCGGCTGCGAGTGTCGAAGCGTCTGGACGCATCTGGTCGATAAACGGCCATGCCAGTCCGCCAACACCGACCACACCGGCCATTCCCGTCGCAATATAGAGAAAATCACGCCGTGTCGGCTCAGCCGTGTCGTGTGCGCTCACGTGCCAACTCCCTTTTGATCTGCATGTTCAATTGAACTCTCCCCTCGTCCGCTTTTGCACCTGCGCAAAAGTTATCCCGCAAGTGCTCGCAGGACGAAATTCCCTCCATCTCACTATCCGGTTTATGCGCGTAAAAAACGCTTGTCCAGACACCAACCCCTTATGACGGCACGATGTCGCAGGCGGATTTGCTTGATTAATTTGACGGATACACAGCAAAGCTGCGGTCAGGGCCAAAGACCTGCCCGGATGACCGGAGATGACCGGAAGTTTTTAGTTTTCGTGGTTCTCTCCAAGAAACCCGCCAGACTGGCGCGCCCAGAGCCCGGCATAGATGCCGCCTTGGGCGATCAATTCCTCATGTGTGCCTTCCTCGACGATCCGGCAAGCGTCTATGACCACCAGACGGTCGAGTGCGGCAATGGTCGAAAGACGATGTGCAATGGCAATCACCGTCTTGCCTTCCATGAGTAGCTTAAGATTCTCCTGTATCGAGGCTTCCACATCCGAATCGAGTGCCGAGGTCGCCTCATCGAGAATGAGAATCGGTGCGTCCTTGAGAATGGCGCGGGCAATGGCGATGCGCTGACGCTGGCCGCCCGATAGTTTGACGCCGCGTTCGCCCACGAAAGCATCGAAGGACTTGCGGCCCTGAAAATCTTCCAGCTTGGCGATGAAGCCGTCCGCTTCCGCCTGCCGGGCCGCCTTTAGCAATTCTTCATCGGTGGCATCGTCACGAGCCAGCATGATATTATCGCGCAAGGAACGATGTAAAAGTGCGGTTTGCTGGCTGACCACGGCAAAGGCCCGGCGCAGCGAATTCTGCGTGACATCGCGTATGTCCTGCCCATCCACGGTGATGGTGCCCTTTTCCACATCGTAAAGCCGCAGGATAAGATTGACGAGCGTGGTCTTGCCCGCGCCGGAATGGCCGACCAGCCCCACACGCTCGCCGCCCCGCACAGTCAAATTGATGTTCTGCAGAACGCCAGCACCCTTGCCGTAATGGAAGGTCACGTCGCGCACGTCGATGCGGGCATCGCGAACCACCAGCGGTTTTGCGCCGGGCCGGTCTTCGAGACCGAGCGGCGCGGAGACAAGGCGCATTGAGTTTTCGATCAGCCCCAACTGGCGCAACATGCCATTGAGCTGCATCATGAGGCGTCCAAGCAGCATGTTGAGACGCAGCACCAGACCGAGCGTGAACGACACCTGACCAACCGTGATGGCATCTTGCGTCCAGAGATCGATGGCGATGGCCGCAACTGTCACGATCATCAGGCCCGACAAAGCCGTCAGCGACAGGCGCACGCCGGTCAGCGACCGCATGAACGGCAGGATCGCCGCAAGATAGCGTTCGAAGCCGTCGCGCAGATAGCGCTCGTCATCATCCGCCGTGTTGAGCTTGATGGTCTCGATATTGGAATAGCTGTCGACAATCCGCCCGTTGATCATCGACCCCGCTTCGGCGGAGGCTTCGGCATTCTTGCGGATGCGCGGCAGATAGCGCCATGCGATGAAGCCGAAAGCGATGATCCAGACAATGACGGCGGCGGCAAGCCGCCAATCGAGCCGCCCGACCAGAAAAAGCGTGGTGACGCTGTAGATCGCCATGAACCAGACGACCTGAATGAGACTTTCGATCAGGTCGCCCGCCGCCTGCCCGGCCTGCCAGACTTTTGTGGCGATACGTCCGGCAAAATCATTCTGGAAGAAGGCATAGGACTGGCGCAGCACATAGGAATTCGCCTGCCAGCGGATCATGTTGTAGAAGCCGGGCGACATGGTCTGGTCGTCCAGCAGGGTCGTTGCAGCGGTGACGATCAACCGGATCACCAGAACCGTGAACCCCATGAAGAGAAGCTCAGGCCCGGCGGCCTCGATCAACGCCGACCAGCTGCGCTCTATGCCGCCTTTGCCAGCCTGATCCAGAATATCGACCAGACGTCCGGTGAAATAAAACAGCCCCGCTTCCACCAGCGGCAGAAGACCGCCAGCGGCAAGTGCGGCCAAAAGCGGCCATTTCGCCTGGCGCGCGTAATGCCAGAGGAAAGCCATTGTGGTTGAAGGCGGTCTGAGATTGTCCGGTTCGCGGAAGGGATCAACCCAACGTTCGAACAGGCTGTAGACCGCTTTCATCAATAGCGTTTTTCCTTACTTGACCAGCGCATCCTCGGAATTGTCTTCGAAGCCAAGGAACCCGCCGGATTGACGCGCCCATAGACTTGCATAAATGCCGCCGAGCGCAACAAGTTCCTCATGCGTGCCGTCTTCGACGATCCGCCCCTTGTCCATGACGATCAGGCGATCAAGCGCGGCGATAGTGGAAAGACGATGCGCGATGGCGATAACCGTCTTGCCTTCCATCAGCGTATTGAGGCTGTCCTGAATGGCCGCTTCCACTTCCGAATCGAGCGCGGATGTCGCCTCGTCGAGAATGAGGATCGGCGCATCCTTGAGCATCACACGCGCAATAGCGATACGCTGACGCTGTCCGCCGGACAGCTTGACGCCGCGCTCGCCGACATGCGCTTCCAGCCCGCGCCGTCCCTTCGGATCGGTAAGGAGCGGAACGAACTGGTCTGCCTGCGCAAGCCGGATCGCCTGCTGCAACATTTCCTCGGTGGCGTCGGGCCTGCCATACATAATGTTTTCGCGCACCGTGCGGTGCAGAAGCGAAGTATCCTGCGTGACCATGCCGATATTGGCGCGCAGCGAATCCTGCGACACTTTTGAAATGTCCTGACCATCAATCAGGATGCGCCCCTTCTCCAGATCGTAGAAGCGCAGCAGCAGATTGACCAGCGTGGACTTGCCCGCGCCGGAGCGACCGACCAGACCGACTTTCTGTCCGGCGGGGATGTTCAGCGTCAGGTTTTCCAGAACGCCCTTGCCCTTGCCGTAATGGAAGCCGACCTTGTCGAAATCCAGCTCGCCCTTGGTCACCTGCAGGGCCGGAGCATTGGGCACATCCACCACTTCATGCGCGCGCGCAATCGTGGTGATGCCGTCTTCCACCGTGCCGATATTTTCAAACAGCGCCGACATTTCCCACATGATCCACTGCGACATGCCGTTGAGGCGCAGCACCAGACCGATGCTGACCGCCACCGCACCCACCGTCACGGCTTCGTTCATCCACAGGCCGATGCCGATCACGCCGACCGCGAAGAGCAGAAGGCAGTTCGACACATAGAGTGTGAAGTGGAACATGGTCACCAGACGCATCTGGCGATGCACCGTGCCGAGGAAACCATCGAGGCTTTCGCGCACATAGGATTCCTCGCGGCTCGAATGCGAGAACAGCTTCACGGTCGCGATATTGGTATAGCTGTCGACAATGCGGCCCGTCATCGTCGAGCGCGCATCAGCCTGCTCTTCCGAAACCACCCGCAGGCGCGGAATGAAGAAGCGCAGCAACATGAGATAGACCACGAGCCAGACGACGAACGGGATCATCAGTCGCAGATCGGCGGCGGCTGCGATGAACAGCGTGCCCGCGAAATAGACGATGACATAGTTCAAAACGTCAAGCAGCTTCATCACCGTCTCGCGCACGGCAAGAGCGGTCTGCATCAGCTTGGTTGAAATGCGCCCGGCAAATTCGTCCTGAAAAAACGACATCGACTGTCGGATCAGGTAACGATGCATCAGCCAGCGCACGCGCATCGGATAATTGCCGAGCAGCGTCTGATGGATCACCAGCGAATGCACCAGCACCACGCCCGGCAGGCCGACCAGAACCACCCCGGCAATCAATGCCAGCCGCCAGCCTTCATTGCTTAGAAACGTTTCGCGCGACTGGTGAGAAAGCCAATCCACGATATTGCCCATGAAGGCAAACAGGGAAACCTCGATAATGGCGATCAGGGTGGTGAAGATCGCCATGCCGATGATCCACGGCCAGGCGCCGCGGGTGTAATAGAGGCAAAACGCGACCAGACCGCGCGGAGGTTCCTGCGGGGCATCATCTGGATAGGCGTTGAGCCGATGTTCGAACCACTTAAACATGGCGCTCCTTTTAGGCGGACATTAAGCAATTGCCAATACTTGTTCGGAACAAAACATGAATATTTTGCAATCCGACCGGTTCTTTAAAGTTCATCCTCATACAGATGTTGACGCATGAACCGCGCCCGATATGCAGTCTTGCGATGACGGGCGTTTCGCGTTACCCGCTTCATATGGATCTGCGCGTCGCCCTCTACCAGCCCGACATTCCCGGCAACACGGGAACGATACTGCGCATGGCCGCATGTCTCGGCTTTGCCGTGGACCTGATTGAGCCTGCCGGTTTCGACGTTTCCGACCGCTCGCTGAAGCGATCGGGCATGGATTATCTGGCGCAGGCCGCACTGACGCGACATGCCGACTGGCACCACTTCGAAGACTGGCGCAAACAGGCAGGCCGCCGCATCGTACTGCTCTCGACCAAGGCCGCAATCCCCTATACCGACTACCGTTTTCAGGCGAACGATATTCTCCTGTTCGGGCGTGAATCGTCCGGTGTGCCGGATGCAGTCCACAACAGCGCCGATGCGCGCCTGCTGATCCCGATGGTTTCCGGCACCCGCTCCCTCAATCTTGCAGTTTCGGTCGCCATGACGGCAGGGGAAGCTCTGCGCCAGATGAGAAGTGAAAGTGATTCTAGCTCAAGACCTTAGGCGTCTTGGCGGAATCAATACTCGAATTGCTCTCAACATGCGTCGCGGATTGACCGGATCGCCACGCATTGTCCCCCGTTTCCGGTTCGAAAGGCGCGCTTCATTCCATGAAACTGTCTGCACGCACCGCCGTTCTCGCGGCTTCCACTCTTTCCCTGCTCGCCACCGCACCGGCCTTTGCCAAAGACGTCGAGCGCGTTGCGCCGAAGGTGATGGTCATCACCATGTTCGGTGAAGAAGCCAAGCCGTGGCTGGAAGGTGAAAACTTCACGCAGAAGATCAAGCTGCCCGGCTTGAGCCCTGAATATCCGGAAGTGGACTGTACCGCTGAGGGCCTTTGCCACATGACGACGGCCATGGGCTTTGCCAATGCTGCAAGCTCGACGACGGCCATGGCGCTCAGCGACAAGCTCGATCTCAGCCATACCTATTTCCTGATTGCTGGCATTGCGGGCGTCGATCCGCAGCACGGCACGCTCGGTTCGGCCCATTGGGCGAAATATGTCATCGACGCCAATCTGAGCCACCGCATCGATATCCGCGAAGCGCCCGAAGGCTGGAGCACGGATTTCTTCGGTCTCGGCACGGCCAAGCCCGGCGAAAAGGCCAAATGGGGCGCAGGCACGGAAGTCTTCGAACTGAACGGCAAGCTTGCCGATTATGCTTTGGCCACAACGAAGGATGTCGCGCTTCTCGATGGCGACGATGCGAAGGCATATCGCAAGCATTACACGCAGGAAGCCGCCACCGGCGCGCCGAAAGTCAGCATTTGCGACACGGCCTCGGCCGATACCTACTGGCATGGCGCAAAGCTCGGCGAAGCGGTGAGCGCATGGGCCAAGCTCCTGACCGACGGCAAGGCGGATTACTGTACCTCGCAAATGGAAGACAATGCCACGCTGACGGCGCTCAAGCGCGCTGCCGATGCGGGCAAGCTGGATTTCAGCCGCATCGCCGTGCTGCGCACGTCATCCAACTTCGACCGGCAGGGCAAGGACCAGACAGCAATCGAATCCCTGGGCGCGAAGTCGGGCGGTTTCCCGCTGGCGACCACGAATGCTTACCGCGTCGGCAAGGCCTATGCAGACAGCATCATCGGCAAGTGGGATGCCTGGGAAAAAGCACCGCAAACCGCTGCGCAATAAGGTCCGTAACGGTATAACGATTCAAATCAAAGGCACCCGATGCATCAAACATCGGGTGCCTTTTTATTGGGAGCAAATCTGAATCCGGTTTCAAGCACTTGGCGGAAGATATTGATTCAGATCTTCAATCTGCAGTTGGCAGGCGGCGCATGGTGAATTCGATCACGTCGTCGGGCCGTTCGCACCAGCTTTCAATCTCGGTCCAGTATGCGGATTTCGGAAATGTGTCGAACCATTCCCGCGCTTTGTCGCGTGCTGCCTGACGCGGCAGGGTGAAGGTTTCGCGGATGAAGCCGTCGCGCGGCATCCGGTTCTTTTCGGCGCGGCTCTTCTCAAGCTGCTTGCGCAAGCCTTCGAGCGGAGGACGGGGCGGTGCTGCTGTCATGCGATTGCCTCCCGGCTGGCTGGAAACACACACTTCCAGCCCCTTGACCACAAAAGATAGGGTAGCGATTTTACAAAGACGAGTCTTTTCTTGGGGAGAGCGATTTTGCGACGGCAGCGAAGTCCCGCTTCGCCCTATGCGAGACCGACGGAACTTGCTAAGCCAACGGATATAGCAAAGTCTATTTCACCTTGCCATTTAACCTTGGCTGCACGCAGCGATCCGGCAGATTGCGCCGAGAGGAAATAACAAATGCAACGCGATGAAATTCCTGCGATCATCCCCCACGATATCGAGGAAAAGAAGCAGGCGGCGCAACGCTGGTTCGAAGAACTGCGCGACCGCATCTGCGCAAGTTTTGAACAACTTGAAGACGAGCTGCAAGGCCCCCTGTCCGACCGTGAGCCCGGCCGCTTCGTGCGCACGCCCTGGCTGAAGGAAGAAGGCAAGGGCGGCGGCGGTGTCATGTCGATCATGCACGGGCGCGTTTTTGAAAAAGTCGGCGTTCACGTGTCCACCGTCTATGGCGAATTCTCGCCGGAATTCCGCAAGCAAATCCCCGGCGCGGAAGAAGACCCGCGTTATTGGGCAAGCGGCATCTCGCTGATCGCGCATCCGCAAAACCCGCATGTGCCAGCCGTTCACATGAACACGCGCATGGTCGTGACGAGCCGCCAGTGGTTTGGCGGCGGTGCCGACCTGACCCCGGTTCTCGACCGCCGGCGCACGCAGGAAGATGCCGACACGCTCGCTTTCCATAAGGCGTTCCGCTTCATCTGCGAAAAGCACAAGAATGTCGTCGACTACCAGCGCGTGAAGGACTGGTGCGACGAGTATTTCTTCCTGCCGCATCGCAATGAACCGCGCGGCACCGGCGGCATCTTCTATGACTGGCTGCATTCGTCGGATGAGAAAGGCGGTTGGGACGCCGATTTCGCCTATACGCGGGATGTGGGACGCGGTTTTTCCGTCGTCTATCCGCATCTTGTGCGCCAGAACTTCAATCAGGACTGGACGCAGGCTGACCGTGACGAGCAACTCGTGCGCCGTGGCCGCTATGTCGAGTTCAACCTGCTCTATGATCGCGGTACGATCTTCGGCCTCAAGACCGGCGGCAATGTGAACTCCATTCTGTCGTCTATGCCCCCCGTTGTGAAATGGCCTTAAAGCATTTCCAGCACATGAACCAAAAGGAAAGGGCCGGATAACCGGCCCTTTCTTATATGCCAAAAGCGGGGTGATGGGTGATATCGCCTTGCGGCATGTCCGGCCCGAAGGCCAGACATTGCACATATTCTGCGGGCACATCCGGCATTTTCAGCCGCGCATCGGCTTTGAAACCGAACCGTCTGTAATAGCCAGGATCGCCCACCAGAACACATCCCTTTGCACCGTCGGCCCGCAACAAGGCGAGACCTTCACGGACGAGCGCCCCGCCAATCCCCTCGCCTTGCCTTTCGGGCTGAACCGAGATGGGGCCAAGCGCATACCAGCTTTTGTCCTCGCCTCCGATCAGAACCGGCGAAAAGGCCACATGGCCGAGGACAGCATCCCCGTCCACGGCAACCAGCGACAAGGTGAGCGCGGAGGCCGCGCGAAGCGCATCGACGATCTCCCCCTCCCGCTGGTTGCTATAAGGAACCTTGCTGAACGCCTCATCCGTCAGCTGACGGATTGCAGCACTATCATCGGGCTTTTCCTTGCGAAGATACATGACGCGCTCCCTCAACGGTTATTGAGCTGGGCGCGAACGTTTTCGCGCCCTTTCAGCGAAATGCGATAGGGACTGCCTGATCGGGATTCGATCAGCCTTTTGCGCCGCAATTGCTGGAACACAGCCATTGTACAATCGGCGAGCAGGTAACCCTCACGGGTATAGCATTCTATGTTGCAGACGCGTCCGTCTTCGCGCAAGTGGCGGATATGGCCACCTTGCGCCAGCACGTGTAACACGCGCTGTTCAATACGTGAGATATTCATTGTTGTTCATGCCTGGATGGAAACCATGACAAGCACCAGCGCGCGCAGACAGCGTATGGCTATCCACGGCCAATGCCGTTCCCGTCCCTGAACATCTGCCGATCAGACGCAATCAGCGCCTGTCATGCAGTCCTTGTCCGGAACGATTAAAGGCTTCCAACAATCTCCAGCATCAACAATTCCTCTTTCAGAGGTGGATAGGTCAAAGGGCCGGTCGGCCCTCTGACCCGCATGTAAGATCGCACGGGGCGAAAGTCAAACCCGATCAGGCTTTTGGCTGGTTGCGGAGCTTTTCGGCTTCCGCATAGAACTTCTTTTCCCACTCATTGTGGTTGTCCAGTCCTTCCTTGATGAAGGGCGTGAAGATGGCGAGGTTCATCAGGCACCAGTTGACGAAACGGGCCGGGAATTTCAGCGGCTTCACGAAGTCGACAAACAGCACCACGCGGGTCTTGTCAGTGTGGTTCCAGGCTTCATGCTCGTAAGCATCGTCGAAAATGAGAACCTTGCCCTCATGCCAATGGCAGACCTGCTTGTCCACGCGAATGGCGAGCTTGTCGTTCGGCTCCGGAACGATGAGGCCGAGATGCAGGCGCAGCACGCCATTATACGGCCCACGATGCGGCGGCAGATGCTTGCCCGGTTCGAAGATCGAGAACATCGCCGTGGTCAGGCCCGGAATCTTGTTCACGATGCGCCAGGTTTCCGGGCAGGTCTTGATGTTCTGTTCCGATTTCACGCCGAAACCGAGCAGGAAGAAGGTCTTCCAGCGATTATCGGTCGAAATCGTCTTCACGTCGGTTGAAATATCCTGAAAGGACGGAAGCTCGCTCTGGCGCAGCAGGATCGTGTCCAGTTCCTTGCGGATGGCTGGCCATTCCTTTTCGATCTCCGCCGCCCAGGGGAAGGTCGCATTGTCATAGACCGGTGGATTGCCGAGCTTGGCATATTTCAGATTGAGACCTTCGGCCCAGGAAACGATCCCCATGAAAAACCGGGTGATCTTGCTCGGGCGGTCCATTGCGGCCAGACCTTCAGTGCCGAATTTCTGTTTCGGATCAGAGGCTGCCTTATCTTGGATCGATGTATCGGGATTGGACATTTCATGCTCTTTCAATATCGGCGCTGAAAAGATTCCCAGCCATAAACTGATGAAACTACGGCTGAATTTTGCAAACAAGCGGTCAGCTGTTCATTTTATCGCGATCAAGTTTCTCCAGAAGCGCTGCACGGTCAAGGCTAAAACCGGAGTCGATCCAGAAAGTTTCGAGCGACCGCAGCGCCTGTCCGAGACCGGGGCCTTTTTTCACGCCGAGCGCCAGAAGATCACTCCCCGTCACGGGAAAGACCGGGGCTTCATATTTCTCCGCCGTTTCCAGCAAACGCGAAAAGCCGCCGGCGCGGATCATGGCATCGTCGCTGCCTGCCGCATCGGCCCGCGCCGCCGCATAACCAAGCTTGATCCGGTCCACCACCGCCTGCTTACTGCCGCGATAGACGACCTTCTTCAAGGCCTGCTCGGAAAGCTCTGGCTTGACGGCATCGGCCCGCGCCCATGCTTCGAGCCGCGCCCGCTCTGCATTGGACATTTTGAGGCGCTTGCCCATTTCTTCCATGCGCACGGCGTCCGGTGGCACGATGCTTTCAAGCCGCAGCAGCGGATCAGCGGACCAGCCAAGATCGCCTTCGGAACGCACGAGGCCGTGTATGGCGTCGATGCCCCATTTTTCGCTTTCAGGCAAAACAAGGTTCAAGACGCCGCCTTGCCGCATCCACAAAAGGGCGCGCGACGGATCGGGAGCCGACAGGAGTTTCTTCAATTCCGACCATACGCGCTCAGCGGAAAGCTGGCTGATACCGTCCTTCAGCCTTGCGCTGGCGCGCAGACCGTCAGCCTCCGGTCGCCCGGAACCGTACCAGGCAAAGAAGCGGAAAAAACGCAGGATGCGCAGATAGTCCTCGCGGATGCGCTGTTCCGCATCGCCGATGAAACGCAGCGTCCGGGTTTCGATATCGGCAAGTCCGCCGACATGATCGATGATCGTGCCGTCAGCGGTGGCGTAGAGCGCATTGATGGTGAAATCGCGCCGCTCGGCATCGGCTTTCCAGTCGGTCCCGAAGGCAACCTTGGCATGGCGACCATCGGTCTCGACATCCTTGCGCAATGTCGTCACTTCATAGGCATGTCCATGCGCGACAACGGTGATGGTGCCATGCTCGATGCCGGTCGGGACAGGTTTGAACCCCGCTTCCTCGGCCAGCCGGATTGTTTCCTGCGGCACATGCGTGGTGGCAAGATCGACGTCGCTGACGGCGGTTCCAAGCAGCGTGTTGCGCACCGCACCGCCAACCACACGCGCTTCCCCGCCATCACGGTTCAAGGCCTTGAACAGCGCCTGCAAAGACTTCGACTTCAACCAGGGCGCCGTGTCGGCAATGTTCACACTGTCGCTCAAACGTAGA
This sequence comes from Ochrobactrum teleogrylli, assembly GCF_037482325.1. Taxonomy (NCBI): domain Bacteria; kingdom Pseudomonadati; phylum Pseudomonadota; class Alphaproteobacteria; order Hyphomicrobiales; family Brucellaceae; genus Ochrobactrum; species Ochrobactrum teleogrylli. Next base: position 3,747,919 of record NZ_JBBHKQ010000001.1, on the reverse strand, counting down.
GCCTTTCATAAAGTCCGCGAATGATCCCGGCGGTAATTCCCCAGATGAATCGCTCGTTATAGGGCATGGCGTAATAAAAGCGTTCCTTGCCGTTGAGTATCCTGCTTTCGCGCCGGTGATTGGCCGGATTCATCAGGAAAGACAATGGCACCTCGAAAATATCGGCCACCTCATCCGGGTTCGGATGCAGGTCGAACGGGGTTCTGACCACAGCCAGAACCGGCGTGATCGAAAAACCGCTGCCGGTCAGATAACGCGGCAGATTGCCGATGATTTCGGCACGCTCGGCTGCGAGCCCGATTTCCTCGTTGGCTTCGCGCAGCGCTGCATGTTCCGCCGTGCCGTCTTCCGGGTCGATGGCGCCGCCCGGAAAGGCGATCTGGCCCGAATGTTGTCGCAAACGATCGGTGCGCTGGGTGAGAAGCACCGTCGCACCGGGACCGCGATCCACCACCGGCACCAGCACCGCCGCATCGCGCATCTTTGCGGTGACCATGGCCTGCTCGAATTCCGGGTTCAGCGCGTGATCGCCGGTAATGTCACTGTGATCCGGCTGCCAGCTGCGAACGCGCTCGGCAAAATCACCGGCGGAAAACGCCGAAAGGGAATGCAAGCCGCGCTCCATCATTTTAGGGCAGCCTCCAGCGCATCGGCAGGCATGATCGGGAATATCGCCCCGCCGGATCGCACGGCAAACAAGGCCACACCGTCCATCTCGATTTCCTCGCCAAGCGCGACCAGATCATACATGACCGAGCGCGTCACCAGCGCTTCCAGACGCCCGCGGATCAGCACATAAGGTTTCAGCCCGCCGCTTGCTTCTTCAACGACAAATCGCAACGGATGCTCGGCATCGACTTCCACCACGTCGCCCACATTGGTGCGGAATGTCAGTGTCTGTGCCGGGTCTTCACCGGAAACCTGCATTTCAACGGCAATGAATGGCGCATCTTCAACCCTGATGCCGACCTTTTCCACCGGCGTGACGAGATAGGTCTTGCCGTCCGCGTCCTTGCGCAGCACGGTGGAGAACAGCCGCACCAGCTGTTTGCGACCGATCGGCGTGCCCATGTAAAACCAAGTGCCATCGGCCTTGATTTCCATGTCGAGATCGCCGCAGAAATCGGGATTCCAGCGCTCGACGGGCGGAATGCCGCGCTCTTTCGTTGACGGTCCGCTTTGCGCATCAGCATGCGCGCGTGCAATCAGGGCTTCCAGACCGCCCGTCGTCCCGGCACCTTGCAGCGCGTTTTGCGGCGCAACTTTGCCTATAGGGGTGCTCTTTGTCATCCGACTCGGTTATTCCTGTTCGAATGTGCTTAATATGATGGAAGTCATGAAATAGTCACCGTTTGACGGCTTGTCAGCACTATATGCGATTTATAGGTGTCTGAATCAAAAAGCGTCAGGCCGTGAATGGCGACTTTTAGATAAGACACCAAGGCACTTCCGCCAAAGCGGTTACACATTGCGAGGTCACCATGAGCGTCGTCATCACGCCTGAAACCGCCAATTCCGAGCAGATTGTTGCGGAAGCCGAACGGGCGCTCGCAGATATTGCGCGCATCAAGGAAGGCGTCGGCACCGTCATCTTCGGACAAGAAAGTGTGATCGAGCGCACGCTCGTCGCCATTCTGGCTGGCGGTCATGCGCTTCTGGTCGGCGTACCCGGCCTTGCCAAGACCAAGCTGGTGGAAACGCTGGGCGTGGTGCTCGGTCTCTCCGGCCAGCGCATCCAGTTCACGCCTGATCTGATGCCATCCGACATTATCGGGTCTGAAGTCATGGAGCAGGACGCCGACGGGCGCCGTTCGTTCCGCTATCTCAAGGGGCCGATTTTCGCCCAACTGCTGATGGCCGACGAAATCAACCGCGCCTCCCCGCGCACCCAGTCCGCGCTATTGCAGGCCATGCAGGAATATCACGTCACGGTCGCAGGCCAGCGCTATGATCTGCCCGCGCCGTTCCACGTTCTGGCAACGCAGAACCCGCTGGAACAGGAAGGCACCTATCCCCTGCCGGAAGCCCAGCTCGACCGCTTCCTGATGCAGATCGACATTCTCTATCCGGAACTGGAAGCCGAGCGCCGCATTCTTCTTGAAACCACCGGCGTCGCTGAGGCAAAGCCTTATGAGATTCTCGATGCGGAACGATTGAAGCAGATGCAGACATTGGTGCGCCGCATGCCGGTTTCGGAAAGCGTGGTCGAGGCGATCCTGAAACTGGTGCGTTCGGCGCGCCCGGATGCCGACAACGATCATGCGAAGCAGCATATCGCCTGGGGTCCCGGCCCCCGCGCCAGCCAGGCGCTGATGCTCTGCGCCCGCGCCCGTGCGCTTTATGATGGCCGCCTCGCCCCTTCGGTGGACGATGTGAAGGCGCTCGCCGAGCCGGTGCTGCAACACCGTATGGCGCTCAATTTCGCCGCCCGCGCCGATGGCATGCATATCCGCGATGTCATCGCCAATCTGGTAAAGGCCGCCGTCTGATGGTGATCGGCACGCAAGTTTCCACCGCAGATCGCAAGGATACGCTGGCCCGTGCAAGTGCGCGGGCAGCAGCGATCCCCGATCTGCTGGTCGAAGCGCAGCGTGTCGTCAATACCGTCATGAATGGCTGGCATGGACGGCGCAAACGCGGTCCCGGTGAGAACTTCTGGCAATTTCGCCCCTATGTGCAGGGCGAGCAGCTTTCGCGTATCGACTGGCGGCGTTCCGCCCGTGACGATCATACCTATGTGCGCGACCGCGAATGGGAATCAGCGCATACGGTTTGGCTGTGGTGCGATTTCTCGCCCTCCATGCTCTATCGCTCGCAGATGTCGCCTGTTTCCAAGGAAGCCCGCGCGTTAGTGCTAACGCTGGCGCTGGCGGAAATCCTGTCGCGTTCCGGCGAACGCATTGCTTTTCCAGCGCTGATCCCGCCTTTTGCCGCCCGCAACGGCGCAGAACGTCTTGCCGGCGCGCTCATGCATGAAGCGCCTGTAAGCGTATTGCCGGATATCGCGCAGATCCGCCGTTTTTCGGAAGTCGTTCTTGTCTCCGATTTCCTGCACCCGTTCGATGAACTGACAGAACTTCTCGACCGCCTTGCGAAACGCGGCGTGCGTGCGCATCTGGTCGAAGTCGCCGACCCTGCAGAAGAAACCTTTCCCTATTCCGGGCGCACCGAATTTCGCGATCCCGAGACGGGTGCAACGCTGGTTGCCGGTCGCGCCGAAACCTATGCCGAGGATTATCGCCGTCTTTACACGGCCCGGCGCGAAACCTTGTCGGGCTTCTGCAAGCGGCTCGGCTGGAGCTATTCTGTGCATCGCACCGACCGTCCGGCGGCGGAAGCCCTTGCGCGTCTGCATCATGCATTAAGCGCAACGGGGGCTGGCGCATGAATTTTCTGCCGCTCGCCTTCGGCTCACCGCTGATCCTCGCCGGTCTGGTTGCCCTGCCGGTGATCTGGTGGCTGCTGCGCATGACGCCGCCGCGCCCGCAGGAGGAAACCTTCCCGCCGCTGCGCATTCTGGCGCAGGTTTTCAAGCGCGAGGAAGTCCCTTCCAAAAGCCCGTGGTGGATGACACTTCTGCGCCTTTTGATCGCCGCACTCGTGATCATGGCGCTGGCAGCGCCGATCTGGAACCCGCGTCCAGTCGCGCTGACCGGCAATGAACCGCTGGCCATCGTGATAGACAATGGCTGGGCCGCCGCCGAAGACTGGCAGCATCGCGTCAATGCCGCTGAAAAGCTGATCGACGACGCGGAAAGCGCCAACGCGCAGATTTACATCCTTGGCACCGCCGAGCCGGCCAATGCGGAAATCGGCCCCTATGACGGCACCCGCGCCACGGAACGTTTGCAGGCCATGCAGCCACGCCCGATCCCCGTTGACCGCAAGGCGACGATGGAACGGCTGGCATCCCCCCTGTCTGATGGCCAGAAAGTGCGCCTTGCCTTCATGAATGACGGGCTGGCGACCGCGGCCGACAGCGAAACCTTTGCCGCGCTGGACAAGACCGGCCATCTGGCGAGCGTCCTTTGGTATGGTGCCGATCTCGGTCGCACCCTTGCACTGACCGGCATCGACAACAAGGCCGACAGCCTCGAAGCCATCGCCATCCGCCCGGAAGGCGTGACCATGCCGCGCAGCTTGACGGCTGCCGCCTATGACGACAAGGGCCGCCGCATCGCCGAAGCACCGCTGTCCTTTGCGCTGGGCAGCGCCGAAGGCACGGCGCGCTTCAACCTGCCGGTCGAATTGCGCAATGATTTCCGCCTCATCCGCATTGATGGTATCGAACAGGCGGGTGCCACCCATCTGATCGACGCTGGGTCCGAGCGCCGCACCATCGGCCTGATTGCCAGCGGCGACGGCGATGTCGCGCAGCCGCTTCTGTCACCACTGCATTATATCAAGCGCGCATTGTCGCCCTACGCCAATCTGATCGAGCCACGTTCCGCCGATCTGCTTCAGTCGGTGCCGGAATTGCTGGATGCCAAGCCGTCCATTCTCATCATGGCCGATATCGGCACCTTGCCGCAGCCGGTCGCCGAGCAGATTTCTGCATGGGTGGAAGAAGGCGGTACGCTGGTGCGCTTTGCCGGTCCGCGTCTGGCGGGCGCGAGCGACAACGATACGTTGCTGCCGGTGCGGCTGCGCAAGGGCGAGCGCGCGCTTGGCGGCACCTTGTCCTGGTCTGAACCGCAACAGCTGCGCGCCTTTCCGGAAAAGGGTCCGTTTGCCGGGCTGCCAATCCCCGAAGATGTCAACGTCAACCGACAGGTGCTTGCCGAACCGTCCTTCGACCTCAACGACAAGGCGTATGCCATCCTTCAGGACGGCACCCCGCTGGTGACAGGCCAGCAGCGCGGGCGTGGCAATATCGTGCTGTTCCATATCGCGCCGGACGCCACCTGGTCGAGTTTGCCGATTTCCGGCTCCTTCGTGGAAATGCTCCGCCGCATCGTGTCTCTGTCGCAGCGCACCGGCGCGCAGGGCAATCAGGATGCCGTTTCGCTGCCGCCGTTCCAGCTGCTTTCGGCTGCCGGTGCGCTGACGCCGCCGACCTCGGAAGCCAAGCCGCTGATCGTCGAGCGCAATAAGCAAGCCAGTGTCAGCATCAACACGCCGCCCGGTTTTTACGGCAATGAGGACGGTTTGAAAGCACTTAATATTTTTGCCGACAGCAACACCAAGCTGGAGCCGATCAAGCAGCCGACGCTGTCGGTCGGCGTCACGCCTGTCTCTTATACGGCAGATCAGTCGATATCGCTGGCAGGCCCGTTCTTTGCCGCCGCCGCCATGCTTCTGGCGCTCGATTCACTGCTGATGCTCTGGCTGCGCGGCGCATTCCGCCGCCGCATGAAGGTGCGTGCCAAAACGGCGGGGATTGCTTTGCTCCTCGCAGGCAGTCTTGCTGTCCTGTCTGCCGGTCATGACCGCGCCTTTGCGCAAGCACCCTCGCCGCAGCCGCCACAAATTCATGACGACAGCAAGCCCGGCGATGAGGCGATCATCGGCTCGGTTTCGCAGACCCATCTTGCCTATATCATCACCGGCAGCGCCGAGACCGACAATATCAGCAAGGCCGGACTGAAAGGTTTGACCTTTGCACTGACCGACAAGACCGCGCTGGAACCGGGCGACCCGATCGGCGTCGATCCATCCAAGGATGAACTGGCCTTCTATCCGCTGATCTATTGGCCGATTGATCCGAATGCACCGATGCCGAGCCCGGAAGCCATCGCCAGGGTGGATGCCTATATGCAGCAGGGCGGGACGGTCCTGTTCGACACGCGCGACCAGTTGCAGTCGGGCGCGAGCCTCGATCCGTCGGTCTCACCCGCCAACCAGCGCCTGCGCGCCATTCTGGACGACATGAATGTGCCACCGCTCGAACCGGTGCCGGATGATCATGTCCTGACGAAATCCTTTTTCATCATGCCGGATTTTCCGGGCCGCTATGAGGGAAGCCCGCTCTGGGTGGAAGCGACCGCACCCAATGCCTCGCCGCGTGACCGCCCGGTCAGAACCGGCGACGGCGTGACGCCGATCATGATCACCGCCAATGATCTGGCGGGCGCATGGGCCGTAGACGATCAGGGCAATCCCCTGCTCCCCACCGTGCCAAACGACCCGATGCAGCGCATCTATGCGATTCGCGGCGGCGTCAACATCGTGATGTATATGCTCACCGGCAATTACAAGTCCGATCAGGTCCATGTCCCGGCCCTGCTCGAACGGCTGGGGAATTAGAGCATGATGTTTTTTAGCGAAGCCGTCAGCAGATCCAGGTTCCCTTTTCCCCTCATCCTGAGAGGCCGTCAAAGACGGCGCATCATCCTGAGCTTGTCGAAGGAGCGAAGGGCGAGGGGAAACGCACAGCGCGCCTGCCCTCGATCCTTCGAGGCTTCGCTGCGCTCCGCACCTCAGGATGAGGGGGGAGCGTTGCAGCCCGTAAAGATAGGAACCTACGGCGATAGGAGGCGGGCATGAACATCGAATTCGAACCGTTCCTTTCCACGCCGTGGCTCATTGGCATTCTGGTTCCACTGGCGCTGCTGGTGCTGGCAACTGTCGCCCTGCGCATGCGCGGGGGATTGATCCGTCTTCTGGCCGCCGCGGCGCTGGCGCTGGCGCTGTTCAACCCCGTTGTCATCAATGAAGAACGCGAGCCGCTGAAAAGCGTTGTCGCCGTGGTGGTGGACCGCAGCCAGAGCCAGGAACTGGGCCAGCGCAGCGCCGATACCGATGCCGCGCTGAAAGCCGTGCAGGATCAGCTTGCCACCATGCCGCAATTCGAAATGCGCGTGGTGGAAACCGGCAAGCCGGGCGAAAACGAGGACGGTTATGCGACGCGGCTTTTTGGGCCGCTGGCCCGCGCCCTGCTCGACGTACCGCCCACGCGTGTTGCAGGCGCGATCATGATCACCGATGGGCAGGTGCACGATACCCCCGCCAACAAGAATGCGCTGGGCTTCGACGCGCCTTTGCATGCGCTGGTGACCGGCAAGCCGGACGAATTCGACCGTCGTATCCGCTTCAACAAGGCCCCGCGCTATGGCATCAGCGGCAAACCGCTGGAAATGTCGTTCACGGTCATTGATGAGGGCAAAGACCTCGGCAGCCCGGCTCGCGTGGAAATCCGCGTCAATGGCGAAGCGGTTTCGCAGGAAGAAGCGCAGGTGGGACAGGAAACGCCTGTCACCATCACCCTGCCCCGCGCTGGTGTGAATATCGTTGAAATCGCTACGCCTGGAATTCCCGGTGAAGTGACCGACTCCAACAACCGTGCGGTTGCAACCGTTGACGGCATTCGCGAAAATCTGCGCGTGCTGCTCGTCTCCGGCGAGCCGCATAATGGCGAGCGCACCTGGCGCAATCTGCTGAAATCCGACGCTGCGGTCGATCTCGTCCACTTCACCATTTTGCGCCCGCCGGAAAAGCAGGACGGCACGCCGATCAACGAATTGTCGCTGATCGCCTTCCCGACGCGTGAGCTGTTCGTGGACAAAGTCAACGAGTTCGATCTCATCATTCTGGACCGCTACCAGCATCGCGACGTGCTGCCGCTGCTCTATTACGATTACATCGCGCAATATGTGGAAAACGGCGGCGCGCTGCTGGTCGCTGCCGGGCCGGAATATGCGGGCGAAATGTCGATTGCCCGCACACCGCTTTATAACGCCCTGCCCGCCATGCCGACCGGCACTGTAACCGAAAAGGCGTTCTATCCGCGCCTGACCGATCTCGGCAAACGCCATCCCGTCACGCGCGGTCTGGACGGCAGCGAGCAGGAGCCACCACGCTGGAGCCGCTGGTTCCGCACCATCGACATCACCGCGCCGCAGGGTGAAACGGTGATGAGCGGTGCCGACAACAAGCCGCTTCTCGTTCTCAACCGCGTCGGGAAAGGCCGCGTCGGCATGTTCCTGTCCGATCAGGGCTGGCTATGGGCGCGCGGTTTTGAGGGCGGTGGTCCCTATGCGGCGCTCTATCGCCGCATCGCCCACTGGCTGATGCAGGAGCCGGAGCTGGAAGAAGAAGCGCTCACCGCAGCAGGCAATGGCCGTGTGCTTTCCATCCGCCGCCAGACCATGGGCGACAATCCCGGCACCGCGACCGTCAGCACGCCTTCGGGCAAGGAATTGCCGGTCAATCTCGCCCAGAGCAAGCCGGGGCTGTTCGAAGGGTCGTTGCAGACCGACGAAATCGGTGTCTTCCGGATCAGGAATGGCGATCTGGAAACATTGGCCCATGTCGGGCCCGTCGATGCGCCGGAATTTGCCGACAGCATTTCGACGGTGGATCGTCTGAAGCCGCTCGCCGAGGCGACCGGCGGGTCGGTCTATCGGGTTCATGCAAGCGCCGACAGCGCAGTGCGGGTGCCAGCGATTACGGCTGTCGCCGCCAATCGTACCGCCAGCGGCAATGACTGGATCGGCCTGCGCGAAACCGCCGATACGCAGCTGAAAAGCGTGAACCGTCTGCCACTATTCTCCGGCTTCCTGGCGCTCGCTGCCCTGCTGCTTGTGTTCGGTGGCATGTGGTATCGCGAAGGGCGGTAATCCGTCCTCACGCACCGTTCCTCGTCTGACACCCCCGTTGCCCCCTCATCCTGAGCAGGTGCGAAGCACCGTGTCGAAGGGCGAGGGCACGCGCTGATTTCCCCTCTCCTTCGATCCTTCGAAAATCTCAGGATGATGCGCCGTCTTCGACGGCTTCTCAGGATGAGGGGAAAAGCAAACGTTTTCGCTGAACTGAAATCAGGCCCGGTTGGCGTGGCGCACAATGCCGCTGACGCCGCTTGCGGCGCCGGGGGTGAGTTCGCAGGCGAGCATCCGGCGCGGATCGACCGCCGCTGGCATGACCATGGTGCCAGAAGGCACCATCTTGAAGCCGAACGGACCATAATAAGGTTCGTCACCGACCAGAATAACCAGCTTGTGACCGGACTTCGTCGCCGCTTCCAGCGATAGACGCATCAGCGTGCCGCCAATGCCCCGCTTCTTCCATTCCGGCCGCACGGCAAGCGGACCCAGCAGAAGCGCTGGCGTCTTGCCGATCACGACCGGCGTCAGCCGTACCGAACCCACCACGATGCCGCCCATCAGGGCAACGAAGGAAAGATTCAGATCATGCGGGCCACCTTCGCGGATGAAATGCGCGGCGCGGGTAAAGCGTCCCGGTCCGAAAGCTTCGGCATTGATGGCTTCGATTTCAATGTCGTGCGCCGGGCATTCCTGCGCGTAGGTCAGTTCAAGCTGCTGCATGGGCTTAAGATCACAATTGGAGACTTCGGGGACCGTCAGGTCAATGGAATGCACGCCGCGCTCGCAGCGCGGTTTGAGTTTCATCGTCGGATGAAAAGCATTTCCATTACGTGTCTCCTGGGCGACCTAACCTTTGGATGATCGCAAATTGGAAACCCCATTACACCAAAATGAGCAGCGGTAAAACCATTTTTTTCAAATTGGCAGTTTCTGCTTCTCTTTTTGGCAGCGTGACGCACTGTTCACGACTTGTCGTGCTGTAAAATCGCCGGTTTCGCTCTATTTTGAGTTCCAAAAGGAGAAATCACATGGGACTTCTGGTCGATGGCAAGTGGCAGGATGTCTGGTACGACACCAAAAGCACAAAAGGCCGCTTCGAGCGCTCGAAATCGCAATTCCGCAACTGGGTAACCGCCGATGGCAGCGCTGGCCCAACTGGCGAAGGCGGCTTCAAGGCTGAACCGGGGCGCTACCATCTTTATGTTTCCTATGCGTGCCCATGGGCACATCGCACGCTGATCTTCCGCGCGCTGAAGAAGCTTGAAGATGTCATTTCAGTTTCGGTCGTGGACTATCTGATGGTGGAAGAAGGCTGGACCTTTTACGGCACCACCGGCAGCACCGGTGATGATCTGTACGGCTCCAAGCGCCTTTATGAAATCTACACCCGCGCCGATCCGAATTATTCCGGTCGCGTTACCGTGCCGGTTCTGTGGGACAAGCAGCGCCAGACGATTGTTTCCAACGAATCGTCAGAAATCATCCGTATGCTCAACACAGCGTTCAATGAATTCGGCGATGCCTCGCTCGACTTCTACCCGGACGCGCTGGCCGCTGAGATCGATGCGCTCAACGATTTCATCTATCCCAATATCAATAACGGCGTTTACCGCGCAGGCTTCGCCACCTCGCAGGATGCTTATGAGGAAGCGTTCAAGCAGTTGTTCGCCGCACTCGACACATTGGAGGACCGGCTGTCCCGCCAGCGCTACCTGACGGGTTCAAGCCTGACGGAAGCAGACTGGCGTCTGTTCACGACGCTGCTGCGTTTCGATCCGGTCTATGTCGGCCATTTCAAGTGCAATCTACGCCGGATCGCCGATTATCCGAACCTGTGGAACTATACGCGCGAGCTTTATCAGGTGCCGGGCGTTGCCTCGACGGTGAATATGGAGCACATCAAAGGCCATTATTACCGCAGTCACAAGACGATCAACCCGACCGGCATTGTGCCAACAGGCCCTGAGATAGACTTTACCGCCCCGCATGACCGGGATCGGTTTTCAAAGAGCTAACCCTTCCGACCCGCACTGCGCCTTTCCTGCAACAGTCAGGATTCCTAATTCAGCTCTCTCTCATTCTCTCGTGCCCCTTTGATCTCGATCAATGGGGCGCGAGGCGACGCAGTTCAGATTGGATGCATCCCCCAAGGACGAAATCCAAGACTGAGACCGTGACCAAGGAGAGATTTGATGAACCGTTTTGCGAAAGGGCTGCTCGCAGCAACCGCGCTGGCCTTTGCCGCACCGGCAGCCTTTGCCGCCGATAGTGTGGTCGCCCCGCCGGCCTCTGAAATTCAGGCGGTGCCTGAAGCGCTTTCACCCTGGCAGATTCGCGTGCGTGCGCTCGGCGTGATTGCGGAAAACAAGGGTCATGTGAACGGCGTTCCGGGTTCCGATCTCGACTATTCCAAGTCGATCACGCCGGAACTCGATATCACCTATTATTTCACCGACAATATCGCCGCCGAACTCATTCTCGGCACGACCTATGCCAATATCAATGGCGCAGGCTCGATCAGCAGTCTGGGCAAGGTTGGCAAAACGTGGATTCTGCCACCGACGCTTACGCTACAGTACCACTTCACCAATTTCGGCGCGTTCAAGCCTTATGTCGGTGCAGGCGTCAACTATACGATCTTCTACAATCAGGATGCGGGCAGCGCGGATTATCTGAAGGTCAAGAACACGTTTGGCGGCGCGCTCCAGTTTGGTGTCGATTATATGATCGACGAACATTGGGGCCTGAACTTCGACGTGAAGAAGCTGTTCCTCGAACCGAAATTCGACGTCACCGTCGGCGGGCAGGAATTGAGCGGCAAGGCCAAGCTCAATCCCTGGCTGATCGGTACGGGTATTACCTACCGCTTTTAATTCAGTGCTATTAAAAAGGGCGCGCACTGCGCGCCCTTTATACCAAAGTATTACTCAGTATCCCCGCTCAGAATCAAACAATAACGCTGGGCGCCAGTGGTATTACCACATCGGCAGCGGTTCCAGATCATACAGCGCTTCCTGCAAGCGCCGCTTGGTGGAGGCCGTGGTGCCTTCTGGTAGATCATCCAGAGGAAAGAAACCGCTTTCGGCGATTTCTCTATCCGGCTCTTTGGGCGCAAGTTGTTCAAAGGAACGGCATACATAAAGTGCAACGTGATCGCGTGGCGAAGCATGGGCATTCTTGTAAAGAGCAAGAAGTTGCGGGCGACTTTTCAGGATAATATTACCTTCTTCCCGCAGTTCTTTTTCCAGCGCCTGTTGAAAAGTCTCCCCACTATCAACACCGCCGCCTGGTAACTGCCAACCCGGCACGTAAGTATGTCTCACTAAAAAAACCGAGTTATTCTTTTCATCATACACAATTGCCCGCACCCCAAGGGTCATGGGGCGTCGCAAAAGAAAATATGAATGAAATATAAAATGACGAAAGCGCATTCCGACTCTCCAGCAAACATTATATGCAGCTATCAATGCAGCAATCGCATCAACAAAAAGTCGCTAAATACGGTTTCTATTTCAGAAATTATCCAGTAAACGGGCCTTATGTTTCGCCTCGCTCACATCTCCGATATCCACCTTTCGCCACTGCCGCGTGTGAGATATCGCGAATTGGCATCAAAGCGCATCACTGGTTATATCAATTGGCTGCGCAACCGCAAGGGTGCAATGCATGGAACGGTACTCGATAAACTTGTAGCCGACATGCTGGCGCAAGCGCCGAATCATATTGCCGTCACCGGCGATCTGGTCAATTTGGCTCTCAATCTGGAAATAGACATCGCCGCCGACTGGCTGTCGAAGCTGGGCAATCCCGACGATGTTTCGGTCGTGCCCGGCAATCACGACGCCTATGTGCCCGGCGCACTCGACCGGTCCTGCCGCAAATGGGAGCCGTGGATGCGCGGCGACGGCATCGACAACAAGGGCAAGCGGCCGCAATTTCCCTATATACGGGTGCGCGATGATGTCGCGATGATCGGCGTCTCGTCGGCGCGCGCCACAGCACCCTTCATGGCGAGCGGTGATTTCCGCTCCGCGCAGGCCAAACGCCTCGCCGCAGCACTGGATGAGGCAGGCGCGCGCGGGCTTTTCCGGGTTGTGATGATCCACCATCCGCCGATCCACGGCGCAACGCCGACCCACAAGCGCCTATACGGTATCCGCCGTTTTCAGAAGATCATTCGAAAGCACGGCGCGGAGTTGGTCATTCACGGCCACACCCACCTGGCGACGAAATATGAAATCGACGGACCGAACGGCCAAGTACCGGTGATCTGTGTCCCGTCGGCCAGCCAGAACTATGGCGGCCACAAGCCCCCTGCCCGCTACAATATTTTCAACATCGACCGCAAACCGGACGGCGGCTGGTATTGCCTGTGGGAACAGCACGGCATTGAAGAGGTGAGCGAGCGCATTTTCAAGATCTCCGAACAGGAACTCTACACATGAAAAAGGCGGCCAATGGCCGCCTTTTCAACTCGTACAGACGTTCGGCCTATTTGCCGATCACGCGGTTAGCCGCCGATACAATGGCCTCCAGCGAGGCGCTGACGATATTGTCATTGATGCCCGCGCCGAACAGCTTGCCACCCGGATGCGCCATTTCGACATAGGAGATGGCCGATGCGTCCGATCCCTGCTGGAGCGAATGTTCGGAATAATCCACAACCGACATTTTCACGCCGAGATATTTGGACAGCGCGTCGACAAAACCGTCGATCGGACCGGTGCCCTTACCTTCGATATTCTTCGTCACGCCGTTATCGGTGATTTCGGCGGTGAGAATGCGGCGGCCCTTCTGTTCCGGATCGGGAATGGTGTGGTGATCCACGAACTTGATGCGGGCATCGGACTGCGTCACATAGAGCTTCTGGAACTCTTCATGAATGCGCTTCGACGGCAATTCCTTGCCTTCGTCGTCGGTGATCTGCTGGATGATTTCGCGGAACTCGACCTGCAGATTGCGCGGCAGGTTCAAGCCGTAATCGGCCTGCAGGATATAGGCGATACCGCCCTTGCCCGACTGCGAATTGATGCGGATGATCGCTTCATAGGAGCGGCCCACATCCTGCGGATCGATCGGCAGATAAGGCACTTCCCAAACCGGCGAATTGGCCGACTTGCGCGCCTTCATGCCCTTGTTGATCGCATCCTGATGCGAACCGGAGAAGGCGGTATAGACCAGCTCGCCGACATAGGGGTGGCGCTCCGCGATCTTCAGCTGGTTCGAATATTCATAGACATCCTTCATCCGATTGATGTCGGTGCAATCCAGCTCGGGATCGATGCCCTGCGTGTACATATTCAGCGCCAGCGTCACCACGTCCACATTGCCGGTGCGCTCGCCATTGCCGAACAAAGTGCCTTCGACGCGGTCGGCACCGGCCATCAGGCCCAGTTCCGTCGCAGCGATGCCCGTACCGCGGTCATTGTGCGGATGCAGGGAAATGATCAGGTTTTCGCGATTGTCGAGATTGCGGCACATCCATTCGATCTGGTCGGCATAGACATTCGGCGTGTTCATTTCCACCGTGGACGGCAGATTGACGATCAGCTTGTTGTCCGCTGTCGGCTTCACGATCTCGATGACCGCATTGCAGATTTCCAGCGCCACATCCAGTTCCGTGCCGGTAAAGCTTTCCGGCGAATACTGGAAGCGATAGCCGCCGCCTGCCTTGGCAGCCATATCCATGATCATCTTGGCGGCATCGGTCGCGATCTGCTTGATTCCGCCCACATCCTTGGCGAAAACCACGCGGCGCTGCAATTCACTGGTGGAATTGTAGAAATGGATGATCGGCGTCTTTGCGCCTTCCAAAGCCTCAAATGTGCGGGTGATCAGTTCCGGGCGGCACTGCACCAGGACCTGCAAATCCAGTTCGTCCGGAACATTGCCCTGTTCAATCGCCCACCGGCAGAAGTCGAAATCCGTCTGCGATGCAGATGGAAAGCCGATCTCGATTTCCGGGAAACCCATATCGACCAGCAAACGGAACATGCGCTCCTTGCGGTCGTGGCCCATCGGGTCGATCAGCGCCTGATTGCCGTCGCGCAAATCGACCGAACACCAGATCGGCGCCTTTTCGATCCGCTTCGATGGCCAGGTACGGTCATCGAGCTTCGGCGCCGGGAATGGCGAATATTTGGTGGCTGCGTCCCGCATGCCTTTACGGTCGGCTTCGGCTGCGGATTGCGGCGTGATAACGGACTGGTTCATTTCTCGTTTCCTCCCGGCTTCTGGACGGCATTACAGCTCGTCAAGCACGGATATTCATGATCGATTATAAGGGTTTTCTGAAAAGGAGCACAGGCCAGCGGGACCGTTTTCGACCGCCGGACGCTCCTTCAACGAGCCCGGCGATCGCCGCTAAGGCCGAGGGTAAGAAGCGAGTTTAGAACGCAAACATCGACGCGCGCGCCAGTGGCGGCAGCCGAATGTTCCAGAGATGTTGCGTTCTTCGTCATCATGGTCAAGCTTTTACACGCGCGATTTGGCCGACGCAAGATGGATTTACGACAGCTGCCTCAGTCATACCTGTTTTTAAATCAGGCGAACGGCACAGCACTTGTCCCCAAAGGCAGCTTCGCTTCGTCCTCCGGCTCGACATGGATCACCACGCGGGCGCTACTGATCTGCTGCTTCAGCGCATCCTCAATGCGGTCACAGATCACATGCGCATCGCCAACGCTCATGTCGGCTGCGACAACCAGATGAAACTCGATGAAGGTGACGCGTCCGGCAATACGGGTTTTCAGGTCGTGCACTTCGATGGCGCCGGCGGCATTGGCCGAAATGACATCGCGGATGCGCATTTCTTCGACAGGCTCGACGCCAATATCCATCAGGCCCTGCACCGACGAATTGATCACATGCCAGCCCTGCCACAGAATATTCAGCGCCACGACAATGGCGAGCAGTGGATCAAGTATCGCCCAGCCGGTGACGACCGCCCCAACCAAGCCAGCCAGCACGCCAGCCGAGGTGACAACGTCGGTCATGATATGCTTGCCATCGGCTTCCAGCGCCGGGGAGCGCGCGCTGCGCCCGATGCGGATCAGCAGCATCGCCCAAACAGCGTTGATGGCGGCAGCGACAGCGTTGATGCCAAGGCCAAGCCATGGCTCTTCGAGCTGGCGTGGCGTTTCCAGTGCAAACCAGGCTTCCCGAAAGATCAACAGCGCCGCGACACTGATCAGCACGCCTTCAACAACAGCCGATATATATTCCGCCTTATGATGGCCGAAGGGGTGGTTTTCGTCGGCGGGCTTATAGCTGACGCTGATCGCCCACCACGCGCCCATGGACGCAATTACATTGACGATGGATTCGAGCGCATCCGAATAAAGGGCCACGGAGCCTGTGAGCAGATAGGCCACATATTTCAGACCCATCACTCCCAGAGCAACCGGAATCGACCAAGCGGCTAGCCGCCGAACTCTTGCACTCGCGTCCATGACGAACCTTCGATTTGTCTTAATTACGGCCCGAAAATCGGGAATTGGCCAATTCAAGGCCCATCACTCATGCGTATCGACTCGAACCCGGGATAACTTCCCGAAGCCGGTCAAGTCCTATGCAATAGCATTTTAATGACCGCTCTATAGCCCAGTTTGGTCCAAGTTCGTACCCCTGTTTTTTTAGTTATCGCATTTAATTTTCTTCTGCAAATGCAAGGCATTACAGTTGCAAATGAGTTGCTACAGCAAGCAGCGAAAATGCGCCTTCGACACCCCAAAACAAAACCGGCCACAGGATGCCTGCGACCGGTTGAGTATGCTGACGATTACGGGCCTGGTCAGTAGTTGCTGCGACGCTTCTTATGCTTGCCCGCCAGATGCGTGACCACATTTTCGATCATGCGCATACCGGCATTATGGCCGAGCGTCATGATCGATTCCGGGTGGAACTGAACAGCCGCCACCGGCTCCTTCTTATGCTCGAAAGCCATGATCACACCGTCTTCGGTTTCCGCCGTGACGAGGAAATCGTCCGGCAGACGCTCCGGATCGGCAAAGATCGAGTGGTAGCGTCCAACGGTCACTTCCTTCGGCAGACCGGAGAAAATGCGTTCCGGCTTCGACACGCGAATGCGCGACGGCTTGCCGTGCATCGGAATGCGCAACTGGCGCAGTGTGCCGCCATAGGCTTCAGCCAGCGCTTGCAGCCCAAGGCAGACGCCGAAGATTGGCAGTTCGCGCTTGCGGGCCTTGTCGATGGTTGCCTTGCAGTCGAAATCCTGCGGCGAGCCGGGTCCGGGCGACAGTACCACGAGATCGGGATTGACGCGGTCGAAAATCTCCTCGGCCACCGGCGAACGCACCGTCGAAACGGTTGCGCCCGTCTGGCGGAAATAGTTGGCCAGCGTATGCACGAAGGAATCTTCGTGATCCACCAGCAGGACCGAGATGCCCTCGCCCACCTTGGCGGCAACGCGTTCTTCCGCGATCTGATTGCTCTTCTGTGCCTCGCGGACAGCCGCGATCATCGCCGATGCTTTCAGCTCGGTTTCGGCTTCTTCCTCTTCCGGGTTGGAATCGAACAGCAGCGTCGCACCGGCGCGGATTTCAGCCACGCCATCCTTGATGCGAATGGTGCGCAGCGTCAGGCCGGTATTCATGTCGCCGTTGAAATGCATCATGCCGATGGCGCCACCGTACCACGCGCGCGGGCTGCGCTCGTTTTCTTCCAGAAAACGCATCGCCCACAATTTCGGCGCGCCGGTCACGGTCACAGCCCATGCGTGGCTGAGGAAGCCGTCAAAGGCGTCCATGCCGTCGCGCAGGCGACCTTCGATATGATCGACCGTGTGGATCAGGCGCGAATACATTTCAATCTGGCGGCGACCGATCACCCGCACCGAACCCGGCTCGCAGACGCGGCTCTTGTCGTTGCGATCCACATCCGAACACATGGTCAGTTCGGATTCATCCTTCTTGGAATTGAGCAGTTTCAGGATCTGCTCCGAATCCGAAATCGCGTCCTCGCCGCGCTTGATCGTGCCCGAAATCGGACAGGTCTCGATGCGGCGACCATTGACGCGCACGAACATTTCCGGCGATGCGCCGACCAGATATTCGTTTTCTCCAAGGTTGATGAAGAAGGAATAGGGCGACGGATTGATCGTCTTCAGGCGGCGGAAGATTTCCGACGGTGCGGTGTGGCAGCGCTCATAGAAAGTCTGGCCCGGCACCACTTCGAACAGGTCGCCCCGCTTGAAGCTATCCTTGGCGCGCTCGACGAGCTTTGCGTATTCGCCCGGATTGTGATCGCCGCGCGGCAAGGTGCGCTCCGATGGCTTGAACGCCTCGGAAGGCGTTGCCCGTGCCAGACCATGCGTGGAAGACCCGCCGCAGCTGAACTCATAGCGATCCACCCAAGCGCGTGCGGCGTAATGGTCGGCGACGAAGATTTCGTCGGGAATGAACAGCACCAGATCGCGCTGGGTTTCGGGGCGCTTCAGCTTGTACTGGATCGGATCGAACTGGAACGCCAGATCATAGCCGAAAGCACCGTAGAGGCCGAGATTGGCGTCTTCTTCCGAGAAAAAAAGCCCGACAATGGCGCGCAGTACGGTAAATACCGAAGGCATACGCGAGCGCTCTTCTTCGGTGAATGCGCCTGTCGGCTCCGCGATGGTCAGTTCGATGCGGTCCTCGGTGGAGGCGTCCACCGTCACTTCGCCCAAGGCCTGCACGGTCTCCAGAATGGGGCGCAGCAGGATCACGCCGCGGGCGTTCAATGCCTCGATGCGCATGGTGCGCTGGCGCGAGGTGATGACCACCGGCGGATCGACGATTGCCGTATCCCATCGCGTGTAGCGGCCCGGATATTCGTAATTGGACGAGAACACTGCACCGCGTCTTTCATTGAGCACATCGATGTAGGTTTCGATGGCGCCCTTATACGCAGTGAGATGGCGCACGCGCTCGACGACTATGCCGCCGGCCGTTTCGTGCTGAAATATCTCGCTATCCGCTATCTTCGCATTCATGGTCGGCTAATCCCAATTGCTTTGGTTTTTCGAATATTTCCGGGCTTCGGTCCCATTCGGGCAGCCAAACAAAAAGGCCGCCCGGATAATCCCAGCGGCCCTGTCTCCTGAACGCATATGCGCAAACGCCTGCGTGGCCGCTTTTAGCGAGCCCACCACCAACCGTTGATGCGAATGTGCGAAATGTTCATGGGCGCTAGTGTTAGCGCTCCGCCCCGCCCCTTGCAACCGGAAAATTTCAAGCCCGCTTTTTCCACGGCGGCAGCAATGCGATACCTGATAATTCTGTCAGGCATACACCTGTCAGAATTATTGCTAGACCTGCGCAGCGGGCAAAAGAAAAGTCCGGACACCACGGAAGGTCCGGACTTTTCCCTGTCCTTAATGAGGACATACAGACAAGGAAGCGGGGTGCCTTGCCTGATCACAACGAGGCTCCACGCCCCCCAAATGACTAAATTTATAAGTGTAATACGATTTTTAGTATGGCTAAACACTACCATGGGTTGCATATTCTTGGCAACTAGTAATTGATTCGATCTTACCTGTTCGTATTTGACACAAGCCGCGACTGCCCCCGTAAATTTGTCGGCCTTCCACCAAGTTTCGTCTTGCGCCCAGCCCCGATTTCAGATTCATTCCCGTGACTTAATTCAGAATGAATGCATGAAGAAAAGAGTCGCCACGAACAGGCGACCATTTGGGGACACACGCATGAAGAACCTTGATGCCATGGACCGGAATATCCTGCAGGCCCTTCAGGAGAACGGGCGCCTGACCAATACCGAGCTTGCCGATCGCATCAATCTCTCGCAGACAGCCACAGCCGAACGCGTCAAGCGCCTGACGCGCGAAGGCTACATTCTGGGCTATTCGGCACGGCTGTCGCCCAAGATGCTCGACCGCGCCATGCTTGTGTTCATCGAGATCAAACTCGACCGCACGACGCCGGAAGTCTTCGAGACCTTTGCGACTTTTACGCGCAACAATCCCGACGTTCTGGAATGCCATATGGTGGCGGGCGGCTTCGACTATCTCGTCAAAGCCCGCGTTTCCGATATGGACCATTATCGTCGTTTTCTCTCTGAAGCGCTGCTTTCGCTGCCCGGTGTGCGGGAATCGCACACCTATGCCGTCATGGAAGAAGTCAAGGAAACCGCGCATATCGCGGTTTAAAAGGCCGCTTATCGCGGTCAGCTGCTGTCAGGATCATCACCTTCCCTGCAAGAGAGTGCTTGTCAAAAGATGATTACGGGTATATACCCGCATCATGGCACATTCCTGTTTCTGCATCCTTCTGCGTCAGGCATCACGCAAGACCTCGGCCATCTATGACGAGGCGCTGGCACCGCTTGGCATCAATGTCGCACAGTTCAGTCTGCTGCGTCGGCTCGACCGTGCGGGAACGCTGTCGATCACCGAACTGGCGCGCATGGCGGAGCTTGATCGTTCAACCATGGGGCGCAATGCCAAGGTGCTGCAGCGGATGGGCCTGATCGAGCCCGGCGACGGTCAGGATCACCGCGAAACCAATATCAGATTGACCGATACGGGCCGGGACCTTCTCGCCCGTGGCGGTCCCCTCTGGGACAAAGCCCAGGAAGAAATCGAGACCAAACTTGGAAATGACGGGGTCGAACAGTTGCAGGCGCTGCTTCAGGCACTCTGAAGTCGTTGGACGCGATCCCCTACTTAAAATTGACTGGAAACAATGACGGAGCGGGCTGTGATCGCTACGAACGCCGCTGCTCGCCTTCCTATCCGTGGCCATTTTTGCAAAAATGGTCCTAACCGAAAGCGCTCAAGATGATATCTGCCCGCCTCGCACGCGTTCTCGAACAGAGAAACATCCATTACGGATGGGTTGTCGCCGCCATCACCTTCCTGACCATGCTGGCAACGGCTGCCGCCATGGGTTCGGCAGGTATATTGATCGAACCGCTCCAGCGCGAGTTCGGCTGGACCAACGCCAATATCTCCTTCGCCATGGCACTGCGTCTGGTTCTGTTCGGCCTGATGGGTCCTTTCGCCGCCGCTTTCATGAACCAGTTCGGCCTGCGCCGCGTTGTAACCGCAGCGCTGATCCTGATCGCCAGCGGCCTCGTCGGCTCCATCTTCATGACTGAGGAATGGCAGATGGTGGGCCTTTGGGGCATCGTCATCGGCGTCGGCACCGGCATGACCGCACTCGTGCTGGGCGCGACCGTTGCCGCGCGCTGGTTTGAAAAGCGCCGTGGCCTCGTTGTTGGCCTGATGACGGCCAGCAATGCAACTGGCCAGCTCGTCTTCATGCCGATCCTCGCCAGTGTCAGCCAGACCATCGGCTGGCGCACATCGCTCACCATCGTCATCGGGTTTCTGACCGTTGCACTGCTGCTGGTTCTGGCACTGATGCGCGATCACCCGGCAGATATCGGCCTCAAGCCCTATGGCCGCACGGCACCGCTGCCCGCGCCGGAACCGAAGAAGAGTTTTGGCGCCATGCTCGCCTCGCCACTCGTCACCCTGCGTGAAGCATCGTCCACGGCCACATTCTGGGTGTTGTTCCTGACCTTCTTCGTCTGTGGCTTTTCGACAAACGGCCTCATCCAGACCCACTGGATCACGCTTTGCGGCGACTATGGCATCGCGCCGGTCGGTGCGGCTGGTATCCTTGCCGTCATCGGAGCATTCGACCTGATCGGCACGATCATGTCCGGCTGGCTGTCGGACCGTTTCGACAATCGCTGGCTGCTGTTCTGGTTCTATGCGCTGCGCGGCCTATCGCTGATCTATCTGACCTTCACCGACTTCTCGGTCTATGAACTGGCGCTGTTCGCCGTCTTCTACGGTCTGGACTGGGTCGCAACGGTGCCGCCAACTGTAAAGCTCGCCGCCGAACGTTTCGGCCCGGAAAAGGCCGGTCTGGTCTTTGGCTGGGTGTTCACCGGACACCAGATCGGCGCGGCAGCGGCTGCCGGTTTTGCGGGATTCGTCCGCACCGACTATGACAGCTATACGCCGGCGCTCGTTCTGGCTGGCGCCATGTGCCTTGCGGCGGCGGCGATGGTGTTCATCATCAACCGCCCTGCCCCGCGTGTGGTGCTACAGGCTTCCTAACGCGCAGGCTCTTCAAGATAAGCGTCGCCCCAATCGGCGCGGCGCGCCCAGCGGAAGAAATCGCCATCGCGCTTGGTGAACAGGCGCTCTTCCGCTGTTCCGTCACCCTTGCAGAGCTTCACTGAAACCTTGCCGCCACCGACCCGCGGCGGCGCAATGACCCGCGCTTCAACCGCCTCGGACGGCTGGCGCACTGCCGCCAGATAGATGAATTTCTCATCTTCCCACGGCACTTCCGCATCCTTGGTCATGCGGTGAATGCGCGAACGCGCCACACGCCGCGAGAAATGGCACCAGTCCGGTGCGACCAGCGGGCATTCCAGCTGATGCGGACAGGGCGCGGCAATCACAGCACCCAGCTCGATCAGCGCCCTGCGGGCATCGAGAATGCGCTGCCAGCCCGCAGGTGTTCCCGGCTCGACAATCACGAACATCTGCCGCGTGGACGCCCAAAGCTGCGCAACCAGCTTGCGACGGTCATCGGGGGCCAGTTCATCGAGCACATAGGCGATGGTGACGAGATCGGCCTGCGGAAAATCGAGCTTTTCCCTCACCACATCGCCCGCCCGCCAGTTGAGCGATGCAAAGCCACTGTTTCCGGCAAGGCTGCTGCCGACCGCGCGAATGGCCGGGCTTGCCTCGATCATCGTGGCGTTTTCAAGCGACGGCCAGCATCCACGGGCTGCCCACAGGGCCGTCCCTGGCCCTGCCCCGACATCAAGCATGGATTGCGGCGCGAAATCCGGGCAGACTTCCGCAGCGCTGTCGAGACTGGCCCGCACCGCCGCATAAGTCGCGGGCAGACGCGCCGCCAGATAGGCCTTCGCGGCCAGATCGTCGGAAATATGCAGGCGACCGTCCCGGGTCTCCGCCCGATAGCGGCGCGACAGAAGATCGGAGGCGCGTTTGAGATCGGCCAATGCCACGCCCTCAAGCGCGGCATCCACCGCCTGACGCAAAATCGGAGGCAGTTCCATTGCCCGTCAGCGCTCCAGAACCTGCTTCACATCGACCAGATTGGAACGAACGCGCAGGATATAGAAGCCCATCGTGGTCAGATGCGACGGTGTAAACCATGCATCCGGGCTACCGTTGGAAACGATGAAAGGCTGCATGTCGAGCGCCGAGCGCATCTGCTTTTCCATCTCGTCCCACACGCCATCAAGGTGCTTTTCGGCCAAAACGCCGCGGAAATCGGAATGCGCCGAGCGGAGCAGGCCGTAATAGGCGTATAGCTGGCCATAGGCGAACCAGAAACGGTCGTCCGCACGGGTGTCGAACCAGCCATTATGATAGTTTTCCGCCCGGTCCTTGAGAATTGCGGACGTCGAACCAAGGTCGCTGGCGATGCGATCGACAAACTGGATTAGATTGTCGGCGCGGGCATCAAAGGTCGCCTGACAGTTTTCAAGACGCGTGTTGAACGAACGCAGATCCTTGATCGCCGAGCGATAATAGCTGGGCGTCGGGGTCTTGGGGCCGAACGGACTCAGGCCGAAATACCAGGAATCCTCCGCAAACTGCAGATTGCCACGGGCCTTTTGCAGATCGCCATCAATCTGCGACGTGCCGCGCAGACGACCGATATTGTCCACCAGTTCAATCGCCGTGCGGCGCACAGCGGCATTGATGCCGCGCTGGAACGAAGCCTTATTATCGAGGAACGGTGTGCGATCCCAGTCCAGACCGAAGAAACCGGTCTTGTAGAGCAGCATGGAAGAAATCCACGCATTCTGGTTCACGTTGAAATCGGTAAGGTCGGCGGCAACCTCGGCAATCGCCGAACGCGAGCACTTGCGGGCCGATGACGGTATCTGCGCCGCCTGAACCGGCTGGCTTGCCGCCGGTGTTTCAGCAGATGGCTGATTGCTGTTCTCGGTCGCGGGCGCGGTGGAAGGTGCTGGCTCCGGCGCGACGGCAGGCGTCGAGTTCACTTCCTCGCCCGGCGTGTTCGCCGTCTGATAGCTATACTTTGCCGGATAGTCCGGGTCGAAATTGGTCCAGACCTGAGTCTGCCAGATAAAATAAATATAGAGCGCGGCCAGACCGACCACGACGACGCCAATCACGGCTTTCCACAATATTCCGAACTTCAGATAAACCCGCCATAAAGCGGCCAGTGGAACGGCTATCAGCCGGGCCAAACCCGCAATCATGCGACCAAGGAAGGAGAAAACGGCCCGTACTGCATTCCACACTATCAATCATCCTTCCATTGGCCCGCAATTCCGGGGCTTCGAACTATTCTCGCTCGCGCGTCGGGCCGTCGTAAAAAACGCCGTTTCCCGAAATGCAGCGAGCAAGAAACGCTGTTCCTCTTCAAATAGAGTGCGCCCGTCTTTTCGACAACCGCGATCGCTCATCCAACTGATTTTATCCGGCATTTTGGCGCGACAGGGTTGAAACCGGGGGGCCGATCCGTAACATGGCGCAACTTGGAGCCGTTCCGGTAAAAGTGCGGGATATTTTTTCGTTCTCATCACGACAAAAGAGACAGACGTCGCAATCGAGAATATTTTCGCCGCTGTGGTACTTGAACGGCGCAATCTTTGGTGTTTGCTAAAGCCGGAACCGGAAAAATAAGCAAACCGTCAAAACGGCCCGGAAATGGAGAGAACAATGAAACTGACCTATACGCTTGCCTTTGCTGCGCTTGCCACGGGAACGGCAATGCTCGCGGCACCTGCTGCCAGCTTCGCGGCCGAACCGGAAAGCTGCTCGACCGTGCGCTTTTCCGATGTCGGCTGGACCGACATCACCTCGACAACTGCGGTTGCGACCGAAATTCTCAAAGGCCTCGGCTACAAGACCGATATCAAGGTTCTATCCGTGCCGGTGACTTATGCGTCGCTGAGCAAGAAGGACATCGACGTCTTCCTCGGCTACTGGAACCCTTCCATGAGCGCTGATCTGAAGCCTTATCTCGATGACAAGAGCGTTGAGACGCTGCGTACCAACCTCACCGGCGCGAAGTATACGCTTGCCGTGCCGAAATATGCCGCCGACGAAGGCCTGAAGGATTTCAAGGATATCGCCACCTTCAAGGACAAGCTCGGCGGCAAGATCTACGGCATCGAGCCGGGCAATGACGGCAATCGCCTGATCCTTGACATGATCAACAAGGACGCTTTCGGCCTGAAGTCGTTCGAACTGGCGGAATCCTCCGAACAGGGCATGCTTGCGCAGGTTGCGCGCGCCATCAAGAGCAAAGAGCCGGTTGTGTTCCTCGCATGGGAACCGCATCCGATGAACAAGCGCTTCGAGATCACTTATCTCACCGGCGGCGATGACTTCTTCGGTCCGAACCTCGGCGGCGCCAAGGTCGAAACCAATGTGCGCAAAGGCTACACGCAGGAATGCCCAAATGTCGGCAAGTTCCTGACCAATCTCGAATTCAACCTCGACCTCGAAAACGAGATCATGGGCAAGATTCTGGACGATGGCGCAGAGCCTTCGAAGGCTGCGACCGACTGGCTCAAGGCCAATCCCGCTGCGCTCGACAAGTGGCTCGCAGGCGTGACGACGGTTGACGGCAAGGATGGTCTGCCTGCCGTCAAATCGGCCCTCGGCCTTTGATGTGAAGCACTCGCAGGCCGCGGTTAAACCCGCGGCCTTTCCATCTGTAGATACTCAGGCACGCAGCAGGAGACTTCATCGTTGAACTGGCTGACGGACTATAAAATTCCGGTTGGACCGACTGCAAAGACGGTCGTTGACTGGCTGACGAACAATATGGGTGGCTTTTTCGACCTGCTGGCAGCGGTCATGCAAAGCATGATCGACGCCCTGCTTTTCGTCCTGAAACTGCCGCACCCGCTGCTGCTGATCGCCATATTCGCAGTGATTGCCTGGCTGATCCAGCGCCGCATTTCGGTGGTCGTGCTGACGATCCTGGGCTTTCTGTTCATTCTCAATCAGGGTTACTGGGACCGCACGCTGGAAACGCTGACGCTTGTGCTTTCGTCCTGTGTTCTCTGCATGGCCATCGGCGTTCCGCTCGGCATTGCCGCAGCGCATCGTCCGACGCTTTACGCGGCCATGCGACCGGTGCTCGATCTGATGCAGACGCTGCCCACCTTCGTCTATCTGATCCCGGCCATCGTCTTTTTCGGCATTGGCATGGTGCCCGGCCTGCTCGCCACAGCCATTTTCGTTCTGCCCGCGCCGGTGCGTCTGACACATCTCGGCGTTTCGTCCACGCCATCCTCCTTGATCGAAGCTGGCGAAGCCTTCGGCGCTTCCCGGTCCCAGCTTCTCTGGAAGATTGAGCTGCCCTATGCCATGCCGCAAATTCTGGCGGGCCTGACCCAGACGATCATGCTGTCGCTTTCGATGGTGGTTATCGCCGCTCTCGTGGGGGCCGATGGTCTTGGCGTTCCGGTCGTCCGCGCGCTGAACTCGGTCAACACCGCGCTCGGCTTCGAGGCTGGCCTTGTCATCGTCGTGGTCGCCATTGTGCTCGACCGCATCTTCCGCGCTGGGCGCGAGAAATAGGAGATCGCGGATGACCATTATCGCAATTGAAGATGTCTGCATCATTTTCGGCAAGAACACGGATAATGCGCTGGCGCTTGCTGATCGCGGTGCAACGCGATCCCAGATTCAGGCCGAAACCGGCCATGTTCTGGGTGTGCACAACTGCACGCTGAATATCGAGGAAGGCGAAATCCTTGTTCTGATGGGCCTGTCCGGTTCCGGCAAGTCCACGCTGCTGCGCGCCATCAACCGGCTCAACCCGATTTCGCGCGGCCGCGTCACGGTGCGGGATGGCGACCGGGGCATCGACGTCGGCAAGGCGGATCGCAACACGCTGCGCCATCTGCGCACCGAACTTGTTTCGATGGTCTTTCAGCAATTCGGCCTGCTGCCCTGGCGCACCGTCGAGGAGAATGTCGCCTTCGGGCTGGAAATCTCCGGTATCGGCAAAGAAGAGCGCACTTCCAAGGCCCGCCAGCAGCTCGAACTAGTCGGGCTTCAGGACTGGGCCAAGCGAAAGGTCGGTGAATTATCCGGCGGCATGCAGCAGCGCGTCGGTCTCGCCCGCGCCTTTGCCACCGGCGCGCCGATCCTGCTGATGGACGAACCCTTCTCGGCGCTTGATCCGCTGATCCGCACGCGGTTGCAGGACGAGCTTCTGGCCTTCCAGTCGCGCTTAAAGAAAACCATTGTCTTCGTCAGTCACGATCTTGATGAGGCCATGAAGATCGGCAATCGCATCGCCATTATGGAGGGTGGGCGCATCGTGCAATGCGGAACGCCGCAGGAAATCCTGCTGCAACCCGCCGACCAGTATGTCGCCGATTTCGTCGCTCACATGAATCCGCTTGGCGTGCTGCGCGCGGGCGATATCATGACGCCGTTCGACCGTAACGCCGCCCCTCGCCCCTTTGCGGCCACAGCGCGACGGGAAACGCTGGTGCGCGAGCTGATGAATGCCGTTGCCGACAGCAGCGGCGATGTCGGCATCGTCGAGAATGGCAACATCATCGGAAAGGTCGCGGCCGATGATATCGTCCGGGCGCTCGCCTGGCACCAACAACGCGCTGGCTGAACAAACAAAAACGCCGCCCTTTACAGGCGGCGTTTTTGTTTCAGGATTTGCAGTAGCCCGTTAAGCCTGTGCGGCCTGTCTGGCGGCGGCACGCGCTTCAACGCGGGCGCGAATGGCATCGACATCAGCACGCGGCGTCGCGGCAAACAGCTTCTTCGTGTAATCGTGCTGCGGATTGTTGAACACGTCGTCACGCGACCCGTATTCAACCACCTCACCAAAATACATCACCATCACCTCGTCAGCGATATAGCGCACCACCGAAAGGTCGTGGCTGATGAAGACATAGGTGAGACCGAACTCTTCCTGCAGGTCGGACAACAGGTTCAGCACCTGCGCCTGCACCGACAGATCGAGCGCAGAAACCGGCTCGTCGAGAATCAGCAGCTTCGGATTGAGCATCAGCGCGCGCGCAATGGCGATACGCTGGCGCTGGCCGCCCGAGAACATATGCGGATAGCGGTTGAAGTGCTCGCGACCGAGACCAACCTTCAACAACATCTGCATCGCCTTGGCGCGACGCTCTTCCGCCGACATATTCGTGTTCAGCAGCAGCGGTTCGGCCAGCACGTCGCCGATCTTCTGGCGCGGATTGAGCGAACCGTAAGGGTTCTGGAACACGATCTGCACCTTCTGGCGCATTTCGGCGGTCAGCCCGTCACGAGCGATGTTCACATCCTTGCCGCCGATCGTCAGATCGCCGGAAGTCTGCGGATCGATCATGGTGAGGATGCGCGCCAGTGTGGACTTGCCGCAACCCGATTCGCCAACGATTGCCAGCGTCTTGCCCTTTTCGAGCTTGAAGCTGACGCCCTTGACGGCATGAACCACCTTCGGCTTGCCGAACAGGCCGCCGCCGACGTGGTAATCGCGCTTGATATCGCGCGCTTCGAGAACGATCTCGCTCATCGCGCTTCTCCTGCACTGGTCTCGTCAAAAGCGAAATCCGACACCGTCGGCAGACGGTCGCCTGTCGCATTTTCCGGCAGAGCCGACAGAAGCGCGCGCGTGTAAGGGCTTTTCGGTGCGGAAAACAGCGACAGCACGTCGGCGTCCTCCATCTTGTGACCCTTATACTGCACGATGACACGATCCGCCGTTTCGGCGACGACACCCATATCGTGGGTAATCATGATCAGGCCCATGCCATGCTCCACCTGAAGCCGCATCAGCAGATCGAGGATCTGCTTCTGGATCGTCACGTCGAGAGCCGTGGTCGGCTCATCAGCGATCAGTAGCTTCGGATTGCAGGCAATCGCGATAGCAATCATAACACGCTGGCACTGGCCGCCCGACATCTGATGCGGGAAGCTGCCGAGACGCTCAGAGGCATCGCGGATTCCAACCAGTTCGAGGAGCTCGATCGCGCGAGCACGGCTCGCCGAACCGTTCATGCCCATATGCTGCCTGAGCGCTTCTTCAAGCTGGTAGCCGACCGTGAAGCACGGATTGAGGCTCGCAACCGGCTCCTGAAAGATCATCGAAATGTCGCGACCAATGATCTGGCGGCGCTCCGAACTGGAAAGCGTGCGCAAATCCTTGCCGTCGAACGACATCTTGTCCGCCGTCACGGTCGCGGTCTTGGGCAGAAGGCCCATCACTGCGAGCATACCGACCGACTTGCCCGAACCGGACTCGCCGACAATGGCCAGAACTTCGCCCTTGTCGACCGTGATATCGATGCCATCGACCGCCTTGAAAGGACCGGTCGAAGTATCGAACGAAACCGTAAGGTTCTTGATTTCAAGCAAAGCCATCGATCAGCTCCTCTTGAGTTTCGGGTCAAGCGCATCGCGCAGACCGTCGCCGATCAGATTGATGGCGAGAACAGTGATCAGGATTGCCAGACCCGGGAAGGTCACAATCCACCAGGCGCTGGTGATGAACTCGCGCGCCGATGCGAGCATGGTGCCCCATTCCGGCGTTGGCGGCTGTGCGCCCATGCCAAGGAAGCCCAATGCCGCCACGTCGAGGATGGCGTTGGAAAACGACATCGTCGCCTGCACCACGAGGGGCGCGAGACAGTTCGGCAGGATGGTCTTGAACATCAGGCGCAGCCTGCTTGCTCCGGCAAGCTTGGCCGCGGTCACGTATTCGCGTTCCTTTTCCGCCATGACGGCGGCGCGGGTGAGACGAGAAAAATGCGGCAGCAAGACAAGCGTGATCGCAAGCACGGCATTGATGAGGCCCGGTCCCAGAATAGCCACCAGAACCAGCGCCAGCAGCAGCGACGGGAATGCCAGGATCACGTCCATGATGCGCATGAACACCGTATCGACGCCGCCACCGAAATAGCCGGTGATGAGGCCGATGGTGATGCCGAGGCACATCGAAATGATGACGATGACGAAACCGACCAGCAGCGAATATTGCGCGCCATAGATCAGGCGGGACAGAATATCACGGCCCACCTCATCCGTTCCAAGCAAGAACTGGGTCGAACCGCCTTCCTGCCAGAAAGGCGGCAGCTTGATGTAGTCGCGGAACTGATCGACAGGACTATGCGGTGCAATGACCGGCGCCAGAATGGCCACGAGAATGACCGCCATAAAGACGTAGAGGCCGATAACCGCGCCGCGATTGACGCTGAAATAGAACCAGAAATCCTTCAGCGCGCGCATCTTGCCGATGTCGTTTGCGGCTTCCGGCTGAATAGCTGAGTGTGTCATGATACCCTCACTTATGCCGGATACGCGGATTGATCAGGCCGTACAGCAGATCGACCACAAGATTGACCACCATGATAATGGCGGCAATCAGCAGCAGACCGCTCTGCACGACCGGATAGTCGCGGCGGAAAATGGAATCGAGCATCCATTTTCCGATGCCAGGCCAGGAGAAGATGGTCTCCGTCAGGATCGCACCGGCCATCAGCACACCGACCTGCAAGCCGATTGTCGTGATGACGGGGATCATGGCGTTGCGCAGCGCGTGAATGCCCACGACGCGGCGCGTCGGCAGACCCTTGGCGCGGGCGGTGCGCACATAGTCCTCACCCAGCACTTCCAGCATCGCCGAGCGCGTCTGGCGCGCAATGACCGCGAGCGGAATGGTCGCCAGCACGATGGTCGGCAGGATGAGATGCGAGACCGCCGAAAGGAACGCGCCCTTCTGGTCCGACATCAGGCTGTCGATCAGCATGAAACCCGTCACCGACGGGAAGAAATAGAGGAGCGAAATGCGCCCTGAAACCGGCGTCCACTGCAAAATACCCGAGAAGAAAATGATGAGCAAAAGCGCCCACCAGAAAATCGGCATCGAGTAACCAACCAGGGAAATGCCCATGAGGCCCTGATCGAACCAGGAACCGCGCTTGACGGCGGCGATGACGCCTGCCGGAATGCCAAGGCAGATCGCCACAATGATCGCGCAGATCGACAGCTCTACCGTAGCTGGAAACAGCGTGAAAAATTCAACGAGAACAGGCTTCTTGGTCACCAGAGACTGGCCAAAATCGCCGTGCAGCAGGTTCCAGACATAATCCAGATATTGCTGCCAGATGGGGCGGTCAAAGCCGAGCTGCGCCATCAGTTCTGCATGGCGTTCCGGGCTGACGCCGCGCTCGCCTGCCATCAGCAGGACGGGATCGCCGGGCAAGACCCGGACGAAAGCGAAAGCAACGATCGTGATGCCAATGAAGGTCGGCACCAGATAGATGAGTTTGTTTAATATAAAACGAAACATACAAAAACTCCGACCGGGTGCGGAGGAACCCTCCACACCCGGCCGCTGGTGTTGTTAGACTTTACTCGGAGATATCAACATCTTCGAAGCGATAGTCACCAAGCGGGCTCTGCTTGAAGCCCGTAACCTTGGCCGACATCGGCACGAAGACCGTCGAGTGAGCGATGGTGTTCCAAGGAGCCTGCTCCTTGAAGATCACCTGCGCTTCTTCGTAAAGCTTGGTGCGTTCTTCCTGGCTGGTCGAAACCTTGGCCTTCTGGATCAGGTCTTCGAACGGCTTGTAGCACCACTGGGCGCGGTTGTTGTTGCCAACGCCGGCGCAGCCGAGAAGCGTGCCCATGAAGTTGTCCGGATCGCCATTGTCACCGGTCCAGCCGAGGATGACGGAACCGTCGCGGTCCTTGTCGGACGACTTCTTGAGGTATTCGCCCCATTCCATCGAAACGATTTCGGCGCTGACGCCAACCTTGGCCAGATCGGACTGCATGAGTTCGGCGGTACGACGCGCGTTCGGCATGTACGGACGGCTGACAGGCATCGCCCACAGCTTCATCTTGAGATCCTTGACGCCAGCGGCTTCAAGAGCCTTCTTGGCAGCTTCCGGATCGTACTTGTCGTCTTCGACCTTGTCGTTATAGCCCCACATTGTCGGCGGGATCGGGTTCTTGGCAACCTGGCCCTGACCCTGGAACACGGCATCGACGATGGCCTGCTTGTTGATAGCCTGGTTCAGCGCCTTGCGGACTTCCGGCTTATCGTAAGGCGCCTTCAGCGTGTTATACGCGAAATAAGCCACGTTCAGGCCAGCCTGTTCGTCAACCTTGAGGTTGGAATCGGCCTGAAGGCCCTTGATGTCAGCCGGAGCCGGATAGGACATCAGGTGGCATTCGCCAGCCTTCAACTTCTGCGCGCGCACAGCTGGATCGGTCGTGATTGCGAAGACGAGATCGTCGATCTTCGGCTTGCCACCCCAATAGTCTGGATTGGCCTTGAAGCGAACGACGGCGTCCTTCTGGTAGGCGACGAACTGGAACGGGCCAGTGCCGACCGGAATCTGATTGAGATCGTCCTTCTTGCCATCGGCAGCCAGCTTGTCGGTGTATTCCTTCGAGATGATCGAAGCGAAAGGCATCGAGATATTGGCGAGGAACGGTGCTTCCGGACGGTTCAGCACGAACTTGACAGTGTAATCGTCAACCTTGACGATGTCCTTGATCAGCGCGCCCATTTCCATGCTGTCGAAATACTCGTAGGTGATCCCTGCGGTATACTGGTGCCATGGATTGTCCTTGTTGCGCATGCGATCGAACGAGAAGATCACATCGTCCGCATTGAACTCGCGGGTCGGCGTGAAATAGTCGTTCGAATGGAACTTCACGCCCTTGCGCAGATGGAAGGTGTATTCCAGACCGTCGCTGGAAACGTCCCAGCTTTCAGCGAGACCCGGCACAACCTTGGTCGTTCCGTTCTCGAATTCGGCAAGACGATTATAAACCGGATGCGCAGACGCATCGAACGTGTCACCGCCCGTATATGCCGCCGGATCGAAGCCTTCAGGCGATGCCGGAGAGCAATACACAAAAGTCTTTGCCGAAGCAGCACCGCTCATAAGAGCCACCAGCGCGGTTGCAGCCAGGAGTGTTTTGTACATTTTCATTTATTGTCCGCCTCCACGGAAAAGTGTGCCGCGCGCGCCCCATTGCCCGCAGCCTGGCCTATCGAAACGCTTGGTTCCCCACTTTGCAAGCGCAATTGTTAGAACCAGTTCACATTCTTATGCGTTTATCACCTATATTTTTAGATTTTAATTTCTTCAAATTGCCATATTGCGGAATATTGCGCTAAAGGCGGTCAAATCATAATATTATTTGCGCAAATTTTCGCATAACGTCACGCAGCGGTTGCACGGCATCTTTGGAATCGCTGAAATTGCGGGCAAATATCAGTGCGCAGGCCTGTTCCATTGTGCAGAAACCAGCTAATAGCGGATTATCTTACTCAAGTTTATGACAGCGCGATGAACCAGACCAAAGAGCCAATCGATTCTCCCATCAGGCCGACAACGCCGGAAGCCATTCAGCTGGCAAAGACACTGATGCGCACGGCGCGCTATGGCGCGCTGGCAGTGCTGGATGCGAAAACAGGTCGCCCGCTGGCAAGCCGCGTTGCAGTCGCGACCGACACGGACGGCACGCCGCTCATTCTGGTTTCGGGGCTGGCCGCGCACACGCCGGGCCTCATCGCCAATCCCGCCTGTTCTCTGCTGCTGGGCGAACCCGGCAAGGGCGACCCGCTCGCCCATCCGCGCATTACGTTGCATTGCGACGCCGAAAGGGTCGAGCGGACGGCCGATGATTATCCACGCCTGCGCCGCCGCTATCTCAACCACAATCCAAAAGGCGCGCTTTATGTCGATCTTGGCGACTTCGCGTTCTTCCGCATGAATGTGCTTGGCGCCAGCCTGAATGGCGGCTTCGGCAAAGCCTTCATCCTCGCAACCGAGGACCTGATCTGTCCCGCAGCCACCGCCGAAAGTATAGCTCCCAACGAACAGGACATTCTTGATAGTGTCAAAGAAAACGGAGAAGATGCCATCGCTGCCCGCATCAGCCAGATGACCGGCACAGCGACTAGGCCGTTGAAGGTGGTGGGGATAGACCCCGATGGTCTCGACATCGCAGCTGGCAATGAGATCGTTCGACTCCCCTTCTCGCGGAGCTGCGCCAGCGCAGCCGAAGTGCGCGCAGAACTGCTAAAAATGACCGCCTCGCCCGCCTGAAACGGATTCATGCTCTTTTTGGGACAAATTTGCGCGATTTAAACATGGGCGAATTTAAGCAAGGTCTTTTCAAACCAAATACCAACCATTAAATTTGACCTGCGTGTTCCAAAAAGGGGCCGTCATTTGAACCTACCAGCGGTCTTACGGGGGTATGACAGCAGATGAATAAAGAACATACTTTTTGTGATTTAACAGAAAATGCAGAACAGGCAGCAGATTTTCTTTCAGCACTCGCAAACAACAAGCGACTATTGATTTTATGCAAGCTGCTACACAATGAAATGTCTGTTGGCGCGCTCGCCAAAGCCATTGACCTCAGTCAGTCGGCCTTGTCGCAGCATCTGGCCAAATTGCGCGCTCTCGACCTTGTTTCGACCCGACGCGATGCCCAGACCATTTACTACATGGTTTCGTCACCGCATATCGAGTTGATGTTGTCGACGCTCTCAAGTCTCTATATGAGTCCGGCACCGCGCCGGCAGGAACAGCCGGTATTAGCCATCGCCTAAAGCATGAGGTTACAGCCGTGCAATGAAACAAGAAGATCATTTGCACGGCTGTCTCCAAAGAATAGACGATCCGGCTGACGAACGTCTTTCCCCCTATCGCGACATTCGCGAAAAAGACCTCGTCGGACGCCAGAAGCGTTTCATCGCCGAAGGCAAGGTCGTCATCAATGTGCTGTTTTCTTCCACCGCGCGCTTTGAGACAGAATCGTTGCTCGTGCTGGAAAATCGTCTCGACGGACTGACGGAACAGCTGAAACAGATTCCTGCGGGCACCCCGGTCTATTGCGTGCCGCAGACCGTCATGGATGCCGTCGCGGGCTTTCACGTTCACCGCGGCATTCTCGCCGTCGGTCGCCGCAAGCCGCAGCCGGAATTGGCTGACTTGCTTGCCACGCTTCCGCAACGGTCACTGGTCACGGTGCTGTGCGGCATATCCAATCATGACAATGTCGGCTCCATTTTCCGTAACGCTGCCGCCTTCGAGGCCAATTGTGTGGTGATGGACGAAACCTGCTGCGATCCGCTTTATCGCAAGGCCATTCGCGTTTCAGTCGGCGCAACGCTGAAAGTACCCTATTTTCATGGCGGGCGTATCGATGAGATTCTTGGTGCGCTCCAAGATGCAGACTTCAACGTGCTGGCGCTGAGCCCGTCGTCGGAAACCAGCATCTATCAGGCAACCGGACATGATCGTCAGGCGCTGCTGCTTGGCACAGAAGGCGAAGGACTGCCGCAACGGCTTCTGGCGCGTCTGCAGACGGCCCGCATTCCCATGTCGAAGGAATTCGACAGCCTGAATGTCGCCACCGCTTCCGGCATCGCCCTGTCGCGCTTCAGCCGGTTTCAATAATTCGCGCGCAAAGAAAGAGGCGGGTGCTTTCACACCCGCCTTGATGTTTCTCGATGCTTTCCGCAACCAACTCAGGCTGCCGAAGCGCTCGCCGTGCTGGCCACCAGGCGGCGCAACATTTCTTCGGCCTGCGGTTCGCGTTCCGAACGACCGATGAAGCCGCCGCCGAAAACACGCGCCGTATTGCTCTCGTCGGAATAAAGCACGCAAGCCTGTCCCGGTGCGATACCGCTTTCGCCGTCCACCAGTTCAACCCAGGTCTTTCCATCGGCATGGCGCAGAACGGCCGGGCGCGGCGGACGCGTGGACCGAACCTTGGCGAAAACTTCCATTCCACCTTCCGGCAGATCACTGATCGGGCCATCACCCAGCCAGTTGATATCACGCAGGAACACCTTGTGCGTTTCCAGCGCCTCACGCGGACCAACGATGACGCGCGCATTGGCGGCATCGAGATGCACGACATAAAGCGCCTCGCCGGTGGCCACGCCGATGCCGCGGCGCTGGCCGACCGTGTAATGCACAATGCCGTCGTGACGGCCAAGCGTGCGACCGTCTATATGGACGATATCGCCCGGATTGGCGGCTTCAGGCTTCAACCTGGAGATAATGTCGGAATATTTGCCCTGCGGCACGAAGCAGATATCCTGGCTATCCTGCTTCTTGGCAACCGTCAGGCCCATTTCCTCGGCGATTTCACGCACCTGCGCCTTTGGCAGATGGCCGAGCGGGAAACGCAGATAGTCGATCTGCTCCTGCGTGGTCGCAAAAAGGAAATAGCTCTGGTCGCGGTCGGTATCGACGGGACGATAGAGCGAGCGATGCGCACCATTTGCACGGCTGCGAATATAATGCCCGGTCGCCAGAGCGTCGGCGCCAAGATCGCGCGCGGTCTGGAGAAGGTCAGCAAACTTGACCGTCTGGTTACACGAGACACATGGGATCGGTGTCTCGCCGCTAACATAGGAATTCGCAAACGGATCGATCACGGCTTCGCGGAAGCGCGCTTCGTAATCGAGGACGTAGTGGGGAATGCCGAGGCTTTCCGAAACGCGGCGGGCGTCTTCGATATCCTGTCCTGCACAACAGGAGCCGGCGCGATGAACCGCTGCGCCATGATCATAAAGCTGCAGCGTCACGCCAACGACGTCATAACCTTCACGTTTGAGAATCCCGGCCACAACAGATGAATCGACGCCGCCCGACATGGCGACGACAACGCGCGTGTCTTCCGGCTTTCCCGGCAGATCGAGGCTGTTCAGGCTCATGATTGATTCCAGCTTCCGGGCATGCGCCCTGCTTCTCAAAATTCAGATTTCTAAGGCCTATATAGGCGAAACTGCGGCAATTTGCCAAGGTGTCGCAGAATAAACATTGGTCGAATTGCGACCCGGCCCCCACACTTCCCCGTGAAATTCGCAGAAAAATGGCCGAATTGCTTCGGTCGGCTCATTTTTCGTCAAAATTTTTTCAAGTGTTACCAGAGTGTTACCGGCGGTTTAGGTAATTTTTAAAGCTGTGGCGCTAGTCTCACACTCGATTAGGTCCTTGAGTGTTGTGTAGAGAGTACAATGACCGATCTGGTAAGACCGCGTATAAAGTATGTAATTGGTCCCGATGGCAGCCCGCTGACCATTGCGGACCTTCCCCCCGCCAATACAAGGCGCTGGGTCATCCGCCGCAAGGCCGAAGTTGTCGCTGCTGTTCGCGGCGGGCTTCTGAGCCTTGAGGAGGCATGCCAGCGTTATACATTGACGGTGGAGGAGTTCCTTGGCTGGCAATCCTCAATCGACGAGCATGGTCTCGCCGGTCTCAGGACGACCAGAATTCAGCAATATCGGCACTGATGGATCGGGCCGGGGTTGAACCCTTGTGTTCGATCATCCGCGCCAATCCAGCCTATGGATCTGATAAATTTAAAACCGGCCCACTGGGCCGGTTTTTGTTTGCGCAATTCATTCCTATGTTGAAGACTGTATGCGTTCACACTGGAGGATGGCATGAGCGGAAATATCGACATTCGCAAGGAAGACAGTTCCGATGGCGGACGCTATGTGGCGTCGCTGGATGGCAGCGAAGCCGAAATGACCTACACCAGGCTGGGGCCGTCCCTCATTTCCGTCGATCACACGCGCGTGCCCGAAGCGATGCGTGGCAAAGGTGCCGCACAGGCGCTGGCCAAGAACGCCATTCTTGATGCGCGCCGCAATGGCTGGAAAATCATTCCGCGTTGCAGCTTCATGCATGCACAGGCGACCCGTCACCCTGACTGGTCGGATGTGATTACCAACGGCTGATACGAATCGCCAAACAACAGAAACACCGGCCAGACGCATTTGAAGCATTTCCAGCAAAAGTGCGTAGCGCCTACGCGGGGAAATCAGTCCACTGGACTGATTTCTGGTCCCGCTTCGATGCGCAGGATAATGCGTAAAAACAAATAGATAGTGCGGTTCCACGATTCCGTCTTAATCGTAGCCGCTCTGGCCCGGTGTTTCCGATTCATAACGGATCAGGGATCGATCAGGCTTTGGGCAATTCCTGAATGCGGCTTGCGAGACTTTTGGAAACGGCTTTGCCGTTCTTCACGCTCTTACCGCCTGCCGCTGTTTCTGCCGCTTGCAGAATGCCGTGAATGGGCGAATCGGGGCCTTCCTTTTCAGCGGTTGCAGCGACCATGCGCGCAGCAAGCTCCGCCATTTCTTCGCGAAGAGCTGCATTCTGGCGCATGATCTCCGCCTGATCCGTATCGGTCAGTGCATGGGCCACGGCACCACCGCGCGAAAAACGTTCCAGCTTTTCCTGTGCATCCGATAGTTCGGAAATCAGCTTTTCCAGCTTCTGCTGCAAATCGCCATTCCGGCGTTTCTCGCTCTTCAATTCCGT
Source organism: Ochrobactrum teleogrylli (assembly GCF_037482325.1). Classification (NCBI taxonomy): domain Bacteria; kingdom Pseudomonadati; phylum Pseudomonadota; class Alphaproteobacteria; order Hyphomicrobiales; family Brucellaceae; genus Ochrobactrum; species Ochrobactrum teleogrylli. The sequence continues at coordinate 3,710,027 of NZ_JBBHKQ010000001.1, read as the reverse complement.
CTGCGCCGAAGTGAGCTGCGTTGAAAGCTCGTTATAGCGGGCAGTTGCTTCCTTACGGTCACGGCGCATTTCTGTCATCTCGCTCGACAAGCGGCCACGTTCGGCCTCGTTAGCGCTTATCTCGATACGCAGCGTATCCGCAAGCCCCTCCAGCGCAGTGTAATGGCTTTGCATTCGTTCCAGCTCGGCTTGCAGGATTTCAGACTTTTCCGATGCCGCCTGCCGGGACGACCTGGCGTCCGACAGCGTCTGATCCTGTTCAGCCAGTTTCTTTTCAATGGCGGACTGGCCTTCCTCAAGCAAGGGAATGCGCTTCAGCTCTTCATATTGGCGGCCAAGCACGACGGCCTGTTCGGCAGCCTTCTGGCGTTCCCGCTTCAACTGCTGCTCCAGCTTGCTGATGGCCACGGCAAATTCGGCGCGCAAACCGTCCTTGTCTGCACGAATTTCCGCAAGCGTAATCGGCAACTCGGCCTGAACCTGCCGTCGCGCCAGAAAGAAAGCGCGCCGCCAGACCGATGGCCCGAGCAGGATCAGGACGAAAACCGTCACAAGAACGCCAAGCAGGAAGAAAAGTGCCGACTGGATCAAGGTTTCACACGAAGTTGAGCTTTTTGCAGCCAAACAGAACCATCAAGCGATGGTAGCGCATAGGGCTGGAATGCGCAAAAGGCTTTCTAGCACCGAAACATTCCGGGTGCAGAACAGCCTTCGCGCAACCAGCAATTCACAACGACTTAGAACGGATTCCAGGTCGGGGCAGCTGAAACCTTCAGATAGCCGATATTCACGCCGAGCCTTGCGCCGACGCCGGTGCGGATCGGTACGAGCACGATATTCTGGCGCTTCAGCACGTTGAACCCGACGCCTGCGACCACGTAGGCCGAACCGGCAACGCCCGCATAGCGACCGTAGAGGTTCTGGATATCGTCCAGATTATAGACGAGCATCATGACGCGCGAGCCCTGACCGCCGAAATCCCAGCCAAGGGAAGGCCCCTGCCAGTAGGTCTTATGGTCACCGGCATTCTTCGTATAAAGCGTGCCTTCGCCATAGGTCAGGCCGCCGATGAAAGCGCCGGAACCTTCTTCGCCAAGAACATAGCCGTTCGGCAGGCCGAAGCTCTGGAACGCTTTTTCGACAGCGCTGGCAAGTCCGCCTGAAGCCGAACCGAAAAACCGATGACCGGAATCGACGATTTCCTCGGCGGTGTAGGTGTTCTGCGCCCGTGCCTGATGCGGCAGAGCGAGGATGGAGACAATCAGTGCCGCAAGAAACGCAATAGAATACGCCGCATTGCGGAAACTGGTTTGCGACAGGGATGGTATGGCCATTTTTAATTCCTTCTGGCTACCGCTTCTCTGTCTGACGCCCTGTTAAAAGCATGACGCTGCCTCTTCCGGGCTTTCGCGTCGAATCGCGCATATTGTACGCGCTAATATGTTGTCCAAATCTTTATGAAACGAAATTGGCGTTTGAAAGGCGAAAAGCCGACGCGGAAAACATTAGCGCACGACAGGCGATCCGGCTTTCGAAAAAGACAGCTTTGTTGCGGCTTTCCAGCATGGCGTGTATCCAGTTAAACCGACATTCAGGGCGATTCGCCCGCCATCATGCCGCGCGGGAAACGACAAGTTTACGTGCGGTTTCGTTAACCGATCAGGACGCGACCGTCCGGCCGAAGCGCCGCGGAGCCGGGTCCATCCGCGTTCCGGAGAAAGCGCCATGCCACTACCCGTTACCCTTTCCGCACTCGACCTCGGTGCGCTTCTGTGCAGCCGGATCTGTCATGACATCATCTCGCCGGTTGGCGCGATCAACAACGGTCTTGAACTGCTGGAAGAAGGCGGCGCAGACGAAGATGCGATGGCGCTGATCAAGTCGAGCGCGCGCAATGCCTCCGCCCGTCTCCAGTTCGCCCGCATTGCCTTTGGCGCCGCCGGTTCGGCAGGCGTGCAGATCGACACGGGCGACGCGCAGACTGTCGCCACCGAATATTTCAAGAACGAGAAGCCGGAGCTGACCTGGGAAGGCACCCGCGTGCTTCTGCCGAAGAACAAGGTGAAGCTGTTGCTCAACATGCTTCTGATCGCCAATGGCGCGATCCCGCGTGGCGGCTCGCTGGCGGTGCGTCTGGAAGGCGGCGATACAGAGCCGCGCTTTGTCATCACGGTCAAGGGCCGCATGCTGCGTGTTCCGCCGAAGTTCCTGGAGCTGCATTCCGGCGCCACCCCGGAAGAGCCGATCGACGCGCATTCCGTCCAGCCTTATTACACCCTGCTGCTCGCTGAAGAAGCCGGCATGACGATTTCCATTCACGCAACGGCAGAAGATATCGTATTCTCCGCCGAGTGAGCGTATTAGGCGCGCGGGTCCGCCCGCGCTCCTGCTGACAAGACAGCAGGCAAATATCGTGTCGCGGTAAGATGTTTCGGCAGCTTCGTTGCCGCTCTGGGGGAAAGTCGATGGGAGACGAAGCGATGGCCGGTTATTGCCTGCTGGTTGACGATTCATCCGTCATCCGCAAGGTCGCGCGCCGTATCCTGACCGATTCCATTGCAGAATTTGCCGAAGTCTCCACCGGACATGAAGCGCTCGACAGTTGCGCATCGCGCATGCCGGATATCATTCTTCTCGATTTCGATCTGCCGGATATGACGGCACTTGAAGTCATTCCCGACCTGCGCGCCCTGCCCGACGGCCAGCATCCGCGCATTATCGTCTGTCTCTATGAGCTCGACGTCACGCGCATCATGCGCGCCAAGCGTTCCGGCGCCGATGGCTATATATTGAAGCCCTTCGACCGCGCTTATCTCACCGAGCAATTCGCTCTTCTGATGAGCGCCGAGCCGCAAAAACGCCCTCGCCCGACTGTTGGCGAAACGCCGCGATAAGGCAGCCTGATACAATAGCACCAAAAGCAAAAAGCTCCGCCGAAGCGGAGCTTTTTTGTTCGTTGACCGTAAGGCCGGGGCCGATCAGGCGCTTTCGCGCAGTTCGGCATCCGGCTCGCGCAGCACATAGCCGCGGCCCCAGACGGTCTCGATGTAGCTCTGGCTACCGGAAACCGCATCAAGCTTCTTGCGCAGCTTGCAGATGAAGACGTCGATGATCTTCAGTTCCGGCTCGTCCATACCGCCATAAAGGTGGTTGAGGAACATTTCCTTGGTGAGCGTCGTACCCTTGCGCAAGCTCAAAAGCTCGAGCATCTGGTATTCCTTACCCGTCAGGTGAACGCGCTGGCCGGAAACTTCCACCGTCTTTGCGTCCAGATTGACGATCAGGTCGCCCGTGGTGATGACCGACTGTGCATGGCCCTTCGAGCGGCGAACAATCGCATGAATACGCGCGATCAGCTCATCCTTATGGAAAGGCTTGGTCATGTAATCGTCGGCGCCAAAGCCAAGGCCGCGAACCTTGTCCTCAATGCCGGCCATGCCGGAGAGGATCAGGATCGGCGTTTTCACCTTGGAAAGGCGCAATGTACGAAGAACTTCGTAACCAGACATATCCGGCAGATTCAAATCCAGCAGGATGATGTCGTAGTCATAAAGCTTGCCGAGATCGATGCCTTCCTCGCCCAGATCGGTCGTGTAGACATTGAAACTCTCGGACTTGAGCATCAGCTCAATGCTCTGTGCGATAGCACTGTCGTCTTCAATCAAAAGGACGCGCATCTCTTATCCCCTTTCCGCAGCCGACCAGATGTCCCTCAAGGCGGCACACGGAACCGTCGTTGCCTCTGTATGAAGGTGCCAGCAAATGGTTAACAAAATATGATTCTGGTTGGCAAGCATATTTATGCCCTGTTTAGAAAATTCTTATAGCGATTTGAATCATAAAGAGATTCACGTCTCTTTGACTCTAAAGCATCGCTTTAAGAATCTTCGCTAAGCGATTCATTCGACTCTAGCTTTCACCTGTTGCTCAAAAAGCACATTAGGTTTACCGAGCCTTAAGTCCTAACGCGTATGATTAACCTCGCCGGTAAAGGAATGGTTACCAAACGAGCAAAATCTTAACTTTTTGTTTCGTTGTAAACGGTGATTTCTGACAACGGCCGCGACGCTTTCCCCCTGTAGGGGCTGGATTCGCGGGGGATTCGCGGTGTGAACGGACGTTTTTTGTTTATTCACACCTGTTAATAAAGCCCAATCAGATCGACTTGAAATGAAGTCGATACGATTGTGCTTCAAGTCCGGGGGGAACGCCCCAACACATGGAAGCTGGTTGGTGTTCAAGGAGTATTGCGTATGAAGCCACGTGAAAGCCTGGTGAGGCTTAAACTGTTCCAGGTGAAGGAAAAGCGCCGTCAACTGGGCCAGCTTGACCTGATGATCGGCGAGTTCGAGCGAATGGCGGGGGAACTCGACGCTCAGATCCTGTCGGAAGAAAAGAAGGCTGGCATCACCGATATCAATCATTTCGCCTATCCGACCTTCGCCAAGGCTGCACGCCAGCGGCGTGACAACCTGTTCGGTTCGATCGGCGATCTGATGTCGCAGAAGGAAGCAGCCGAGGCAGAACTGGCCGTGGCCGAGATCGAACTCTCCAAGGCGGAAGCGTTGGAAGAGCGCGACGGCGGCAAGGCGCCACGCGAAGTCGTCGAGCGCCCGGCCAATCAGCGTCGCGCTATGATCGGCTGATCCACGGCAAAACGATTGTTCTTTTTCAGGCGTCGCCCTTCTTGCGAGGGGCGGCGTCTTTTCGTCTATGCATAGCCTGCCCACCGAACGGCAATCCGTTACCAACAAACGCCGTCGCAGTCATGGAAACTTGGTTTGCATCCCGCCTCACCCGCATGTAGGGAAGAAGCGCAATGCAAAAATCCGCCCCCTCAGGGCTTCAACCAGCCCCAGACAAATTCAATTTCAGGAAAATCCCGAAGCTGCTCCAGTGGAGCCTGCTTCTGTTGGTGTCGGCTGTCCTGATTTTTGCAGGCGAAGTTCTGCATCTTCCGGCAGCCCTGCTGCTGGGCGCAATGGTCGGCGGCATCCTGATGGCGGCTGGCGAAAGTACCGTGCGCGTCCACAGCCAGCTTTCGACATTTGCGCAGGCGGTGGTCGGCCTGCTGATTGCCCGCGCCATCACGCCCGAGTTCTTCTCCAATATGGGCAGGCACCTGCCGATTATCCTGGTCTCGATGCTCTTCGTGCTGTTTGCCAGCACACTGATCGGCTATCTGCTGGCGCGGTTCCGCGTCCTGCCGGGAACCACCGCCGTGTGGGGTTCGTCACCGGGTGCTGCCACCGCCATGACCCTGATGGCGGAATCCTTCGGCGCGGATGCGCGCCTCGTCGCCTTCATGCAGTATCTCCGCGTCGTGCTGGTTGCGACCACGGCATCGCTCGTCGTGCGCCTTGGCGCGGGCGTGGAGATGGCGGCCCCTGCCGCTGTAGACTGGTTTCCACCGCTCAACCCGTCCAGCCTCGGCGCAACGCTGCTTCTCGTCCTTGGCGGTGCCTTTCTGGGGCATATCTCGCGCATACCAACGGGCGCCATGCTGGTGCCGCTGGTGCTGGGCGCGATCCTGCAAGATACCGGCGTCATGACCATCGATCTGCCGCCATGGCTGCTGGCGATCAGCTATACGCTAATTGGCTGGCGCATCGGGCTTGGCTTCTCACGCGCAATCATCGCCCATGCGGCGCGGGCTTTTCCCGCCGTTCTGGCTTCGACGCTGATCCTGATCGCCGTCTGCGGTTTGTTCGGTATGGCGCTTGGCCATATGCTCGATCTTGATCCCCTCACCGCTTACCTCGCGACAAGCCCCGGTGGCGCAGACACAGTTGCCATTATCGCGGCATCCACCAATGTCGACCTGCCCTTCATCATCGCCATGCAGACAAGCCGGTTCTTCGTGGTGCTTTTCGCCGGACCGGCGATTGCACGCTTCGTCGCCAAACGCGTCGAAAAACGGCTGGAAAAAACTGGCAAATAAAAAAACCCGGCTTTCGCCGGGTTTTTTCTTCAACGAACTGATCAGATCAGGCCTTCTTACCGTGAAAACCACGGATGGCGCCGATGATCTTGTCCTGATCGGCTTCCGACAGATAGGGATGCATCGGCAGGCTCAGAATGCGCGATGGCAGAGCTTCAGAAACCGGCAGGCCGCCCGGCGCAACCGGATAATGCTTATAGGCCGTCTGCTGATGCAGCGGCTTCACATAATAGATCACCGACGGAACGCCCTCAGCCTGAAGATGCGCCTTCAACCCGTCGCGGTTCTCACTTTCGATGGAATATTGCGCCCAGGCAGAACGGTTGCCAGCGGGAAGAGCCGGAACCTTCACCACATCCTTCAGCGCTTCGTTGTAACGCTTGGCGATACGATCGCGCGCTTCCATCTCGTCTTCGAGAATCGCAAGTTTTTCCAGCAGAACGGCAGCCTGGATCGTGTCCAGACGCGAATTGATACCAATGCGGACATTGTCGTACTGGGTTTCGCCCTTGCCGTGGAACAGCACCGAACGCAGCGTATCCGCAAGCTCGGCATCGTTGGTGAACATCGCGCCACCGTCGCCATAGCAACCGAGCGGCTTGGCCGGGTAGAAGCTGGTCGCGCCCACATGGCCAAATGCGCCGCACATGACATTGTCGCGCTTTCCGCCGATGGACTGCGCAGCGTCTTCGATGATGAACAGGCCTTCGCGCTCGGCAATCGCGGTGATGCGGTTATAGTCGGCAGCAAGGCCAAACAGATCGACCGGAATGATTGCCTTCGGCTCCAGACGGCCTTCCTTGCGGATAGCGGCAATGGCAGCTTCAAGCTGTTCGACATTCATGTTGTAGCTGTTGGCATCGACATCGACGAAAACAGGCTCTGCTCCGACCAGCGCCACAACTTCCGCGGTCGCAGCAAAGGTGAAGGACGGAACGAAAACGGCATGGCCGGGACCGATGCCGCGCGCCATCAGAGGCATCTGCAAGGCGTCGGTGCCATTGGCGCAGGCGATCACATGTTCAACGCCCAGATATTCACCGAGCTTCTTCTCGAACTCCGCCACTTCAGGCCCGAGAATATAGCGGCCTTCCGCAACAACCTTGGAAATGGCGGCATTGAGACGGTCTTCGATACGTGCGCGCTGCGCCCCAAGATCAATAAACTGCATGTTGGCTCCATAGAGTTGGCCTCGCACGAACCAACGTGCGAATCCTTGGCACCTATTTATTCGCTTGCGCGCCGTCCTGCCATGGCCGGGGCGTTCAAAGTTTTGCGAATGCTGTAACACCGCTTGACGAAACGTAAAGCTCCTTCCGCGAACGTCTTATCTGGTGTGCTGCACCGAACCTTCGGTCAATATCCGCAATACACTGATGGCTTCCTTGCCGTCAGTCCGCGGGGTTTCACGGGTTTCGATGCAATGCAGGAAATGCTGCAACTCGCGGGTGAGCGGCATGCCTTCCTCGACGGGTATATAGATCGGCTCTGCCGACTTGAAAGCCCACTGGTCGTTTTCCCGCCAGACTTCGTGTTTGTAGAAGGCGAGCTTGCGGTCCCACGACTCGCCGTCGTCGAAAACGGCCATGCCCTTGGTGCCGGTCACGCTCAGGCGCCGCTCGCGATAGGCATTGAGCCGCGAGGCAAAAAGATGCCCGCGAATGCCGCTCGGGAACTCGAGGTGAACATGCGCAAAATCGTTCAGATGGTCGATGATGGCCGTGCCTTCGCCGCGAATGGCGCTGGGCTCTTCGCCGGTGATGGCGAGAATCATCGAGAGGTCGTGCGGCGCTAGGTCCCACAGCGCATCGAACTGCGCGTGGAACTTGCCGAGACCGACGCGATGCGAATGAACATAGCGGATATCGCCGAGTTCACCGCTCTTGACCATGTCGAGGAGCTTTTCGAAGGCCGGATGAAACCGCAGAACATGGCCGACCATGAAGATGCGACCATTTTCGCGCGCGGCTTCCACTTCGGCTTCCGCCGAAGGGACATCGAGCGCAATAGGTTTCTCGACGAGAACATCCTTGCCGTTCTTCACAGCTTCGGTCGCATATTGCGCGTGGAACTGTGCAGGCAGGGCCAGAACGATGCCGTCCACGTCGGGACGGGTGAACAATTCATCGACCGGAACATTGGGAACGCCAAATTCGGAAGCGAATCGTTCGGCATTTGCCGGGTTGGCGTCGGAGACCGCCTGAAGGGCGCCGAGGCTCTTCAGGGTACGAATGTGGTTGCCGCCCCAATAGCCGCAACCCAAAACCGCAATACGAGGTGCCATGAAACTATGCCTTTGCTTATGCACAGTTCCTTATCGGTGCAAATGATCGAAAACAAGACGAAACCTGTGCGAAGAGTGCTTGACAGGGTTTCATTCCCCACATATACCGCCGCCATTCCTTGCAGGAACAAGGCTTTGTCCCACCGGAAACGGCGACGACAAAACTTCTGCAAAGCGACGCGTGGCGGAGTAGCTCAGTAGGTTAGAGCAGAGGAATCATAATCCTTGTGTCGGGGGTTCGAATCCCTCCTCCGCTACCATCGTCTCTTTATCTTCTGTTTGTTGTCGTTCTGATTAATTTCTAGCGTGATCGCGCTGGGATGGAGAACGTGCAGTTGTTCCAAAGCTCCTCAGCGTTTCGGCGAGCCATTTTACGACTGTCCTCAAACATAAAATCGGTAAGATTGACGATTTGGTGAAGTCTCAGGACAAGCCGCTTTGTATCTTCAAAAACGTCGTTTTCATCCCCATAACGGACTACCTCTATCGCTTTTTCGCTACCATTTGGCACAAGGGAATGGGCAAGATAATTATCTCGGAACGATCTGAGGCCAATAATTTTGGTGTTCGACGCTAGATCGACGGCCTCTTTAATAACTTCCGTCAGATTGGAGATAGCCTCAATACGCTCGGTCTCTGCGCGCTTCAACGCATTTTCTTTCAACATTCGCTGAATAGCCCGATCAACGTCGTTGCTACCTCCCATCCAATGACCCGGATCGGAAGCAGACCGGTATGCGTTCTCGCCTACAATTTCTGCAGTTTCAGCATTGTCGAGTAGTGCAACAATGGTCGGAATGCTTATGCGATCCTTAGACGCCTTATCCCAAAAGGTGCAAAGCCTTATAATCTCGAACCTATAAAGGCTGTCAGTCAGAACATTAAACGCAGTCGCGGCATTCGACCTTGGTATTTGCTTAGAAAGAGTGTTCGAGAATATTGCTATATTGTTGCTCTCACGAAGTAAAAGCCAATGCAAAATATTGTCTATTAGAATAGAGATGCGTTTCTGCGCAACTTCCACCCGTTGTCTCGGTGTAAAATTATCGAATGGATTGCTTGCTGACTTTGCTTTGGCCATCTTGCTTTCCAAAAATTAAATAAGGATATTGTGTTCACCCATGGGAGCTGACCGCCTAGAATTCACTCTACGCTTACCATCATGTGATGACGGCTAAAAACTATATTAATTTTACATAGCTCAATATTCTGGTGTTTTCACCATTAGCATTTCCCTCCCAGCGCTCAAAAAAATCCTCGCAGCTATTGCTGGACAGTTTCCGGTGCTATGCCCTGATCGAAGATGAAGGCCGGTCCGACCACCCGCACCTTTCGGTCCGTCAGCGGCGCAAAGGTTGCCGTAGCAACCGTATCGACCATATCGGCATTGCGGCTCGGCCGGCTGTCCGGCATCGGCATCACGACATTGCGCATGGCTCTCGCCGACCGACTGCTGGCGCGCAGTTCGCTGACCTTGGCGACATAACCCGCCCAGTCGCATTTTTTGAAATCGCTGCTCTCGTGATAATTATAGGCCGTCGGCAGTTCCGCATAGGACTTGCCGCTGGTCGCGGAAATCATATCCGCCGTTTCGCCATTCACATCATTGAGAACATAGAGATCGACGCTCTCGTTCTGGCAGATGAAGCGGCATTGAGCCAGCGTTTCCGTTGTGCTTTCCGTTTTGTCGAATTGAGAGTGCGGCGCCGGGAACAGATAACCGTCCGAAAGGCGCACGCAATAGGTCAGTGCGCCTTTGCCGGCCCAGGATTTGGGTTTCTCGGTCGCATTCGACGTGACAGCCGCCGGTGTCACCTTTGGCCGATCCAGTCGCGCGCTGCGTTGTGTCGTGGCCGATGGTTCGGAACATGACCTTGCGGCCAGCCCGGCGGAAATCTGCCGCTGCACTTCCGCAATGCGCACCGACAGATCGCGGCAGGCATTGAACAAGCCCCCGCCGCCATCACCCTTGCAGCCACGCCCGCGCTCCATGGCGCGCAGGGCGGATAGTTGCCTTTGCGCTGCCAGATCGGCAGCGCTGGCAGCACCCGAACAGGCCGCAGCGGCCAGTTGCGGGTAACTCACAAGACCTATCAGAAAAAGCAGGACGTAAAACTTAGTCACGATACTATCCTCAGCCCTGGGGGATGACTTGAGACTTTCTATCGGGGTTACAGAAGATGCACTGGCACTTCCATTGCAGGAGGCGAATGCGTCGCATTCAGCACCTTATCCGGGTCGATTTCCGACAGGAGTGCAGCAAGCGCCAGACGCAGATAAAGGGGGGTATCTGGACGATTGATTGCCTTTAGCGCGATGCGCGATATGCCGAGCGCGTAAGCCAGTTCCTGTTCAGAGGTCTTCAGAGATGCACAAATCTTCGCAAGTTTGTCATAAGCCCGTCTGCCCATTGACGTTTTCCCTCTCCTTCAAAATGCAATGGCGACGCCGTCAGCCGCCACATTAGACGCACATCTGCTCCGAAAACCGTTTCACACTTTTCGGGATGTGCTCTGGAATCACCATTTTACATTCAGTCCAATATTGCCTTCCCAGATCCGCGTTCGCTCTCCTCCGAGATTGGTTGTGTAGTCGGCAGTTGCAAAAAGGCTGGCCTTTTCCGTGATATCGACCGTTATCCCGCCGCCAACTTCCAGTGACGTTCCTTTCAGATCGGTGACAATCGGATCGGTGCCGAAGGATACGGTCTGGTCCGATGAGAAATTCTGCCAGAGATTGGCCTTAAGATAGGGGCGCAGCTTGCCGAACGAGGTTTCTTCCGCGCCCTGCAACCGCATGCCGATACGGCCCGTCCACGCATTGTCGGAATCGAACGTCACCGTGGAATAACGGTCAGCCTGATCGTCCAGCGAGAGATGCTGCCAGATCAGTTGCGCCTGCGGTTCCAGCGTCCAGTTGCCGCCGAGTGCCACCGGATAGCCGCCTTCCAGCGAGGCCGTGACCCCGTGGCCGTCAAGGTCTATGCCCTGCTGCGCGTTGGAGCTGGCGCTGCCATCGAACCATGTTCCCATCACCACCGCATCGAGATACCAGCCTTGCGGGCCGATATGGGTCCAATAGCCGCCGAAACTGGTGCCGGTAACGTCAAGGTCGCCGACGGCAAGATCGTTCCAGCCGAGCGCCTGCCCGGTAATATCGCCCGAGGCGCGCGCATAACCGAAGAAGACGCCGAAACGGTCGAAATGGCCGTCGTCGGATTCACGTCCGAACAGGTCCTGCCCGGCCTGAATACCGAGAAGACTGCCATCGACTCCCGGCGCAACGGTGCCCCTCCACTTCATGTGGATGTCCTGACCGAACACCCGCACCCAGCTCGACGGCAGATAGCCACCGCTCTCGAGCAGGTCCTGCTCGCCCCGGCGCTCATGGAATGTGCCGAGCGTAGACAGCGCCAGATGATGCGCGACCGGCGGCAGAGCCGAATAGACCGGCACTTCTTCACGATAGAGATTGACGACATCGCCTTCCACGCGCGTCGCCCCTGCTGACGGCGGCGCGACGCCGTTGCCGGGCAGTGGAGGCTGCATCAAACCACCAACGGTATTGTCTGGCGGGTCGGCAACATCGGCGCCCTGGGGAGCCGGAGGCGCAGTCGGCGCGGCTGAGTTTCCGGCGACCGGCGCAGAATTGTCCTGCGGGTCGGGATCGTTCGGATCGACTGGCAGCACCGCAGCCGGCTGATCCAACGGCGGCGGAGCGGCCACCGTTTCCGGAGCCTCTGGTTCCGGCGCTTCCGAACCCACGGCAGCCGGTTGGCTACCGTTCACCAGCGTTGAGCGCAGATACCAGTTTTCTGTCGTTCCGGCAGAAACACCACCCTTGAACAGATAATATTCATAGGCGCCAGCCGCGACACGGCCATTCAAGGTGAAGGCGCCCGCAGTGGTGGTTGCGCCATTCAGCGTCTCAACGACCATGATGCCATTCGACACTGTCGAAGCCCCTGCGCCACCGATATTTTCCACGACAATGCCGGTATTGCCGGAAGCCGAACCGCCATCGATCACCAGCTTGTCCGAAGGCGACGCATCACCCGCAAGCACCGTGTCGAGGAACAGCAGGCCATTTTGCCCGGTATAGTTGCCGCGAATGGTCAGGCTATCGGTCGTGCTGGAGCCGCCATTGGTCAGGTCGATGCGGCCTGCACTAAACACATTGGCCAGCTGCGTTGCGGCATAGGGCTTGATAACCGACTGGGCCGAACCACCATAAATGGTGCTGGTCGCATCGATGTTGAGTGTGCCCTTTCCGGTTCCCGCATCGCCAAGCGTCAGCGGAGCATTGAAAACCAGACGTGTATCGTTGGTGAGATTGATGGTTTCCCATCCGCCGAAGCGATAAACCGCGCCGGTTTTGACATTGCTGAAGCTCAGACTATCGGTGCCTTCGCCACCGGTGATGAACTTGGTCGACCCCATATTGGCGTCGGTCAGGTTGGTCAGCGTGGCCACGTCGTCATCAGCGCCAAGATCGACATTTCCATACAGAATGCCGCCGCCGTTCCAGCTGAACGTGTCGGTGCCGAAGCTCAGCATGATGTCACCGGCAACCGTACCACCGGTAATGGTCACGCTGTCGGTGCCACCGCTGACACTGATACTACCGCCAATCATGCCGCTGGAGATGATGATCGTATCATTGCCGAAACCGGTCACCAGATTGCGATCGATGGTGCCGCCGGACATGTTGAAATAATTGTTGTCCAGCTTCATGTTGACGCGACCGATGCGCCCGCCAGTCATCACAGCATAATCGCCATCGTCGAAAGCATCGATAATGCGGCCATCGGACATGAAAAACGTGTCGAGCCCGTCGCCCTGATTGAGCGAGATAATCTGGCCGCCCGTCATCTGAAAATCGTCGATGCCACCGCCCTGTTGAACATTACCGACAACCGAGCCGCCGGAAATAATGAATGCATCCGCGCCATCGCCCTGATCGATGCTTCCAGCAATCGATCCTGAATGTAACTCGACGCGGTCCGTTCCGGCACCGAAGGTTACATTGCCATTGACCGTACCGCTACCGCCTGTGGGCAGAAGGAGCGTGTTGTTGCCGCTCGTATCGGTCAGACCGGATGCGGATGTACCGCTGTCGCAGATGAAAACGTCATCACCGGCCGTTGGTGAAAACGAACATGCGGCCTGCGCATTTCCAGATGGCAAAAGCACGGCACCCACCGTGAACAGTGCCGTCGTGGAAAGCAGCAGGGTGGCCGAAACCCTGCGAATACCTAAATGCATCGAAACCCCTCAGTTCATTGCATAAAGCCCCCGCGACATTAAAAAACGAATTTATTTTGATGGGCAATACTTAAATTCCCAGTAGAGAATTTCAAAACATCATAAAAGATAAACAAAAATTAGAGGAAATGATTTAACAGAAAATAACACATTGATTTCATTTGATAAATCCCAATGCCCTCCAGATTCACCATAGCTGACATTTCACTCTGGAAAAGCCAAAAAAACCGTTACATATCAATATCAAGACACCCACCGCCTTGCGGCATTCGCCGCTCTGAAAGATGATCGCGGGCCCATGCGGAGCGAGTCACAAAAAGCCTATTTAGACGCGCACCGTGCCGGTTGAATTACTGGTTGACCGCTTCATATATTTCTTCTGAAAAGCATGATCCGGTTGAATTGAGGAGGAAAACCATGGATCAATTTACTGGTGGCTGTCTGTGTGGCGATGTCCGGCTTGTCGCCACGGGGCGTCCCTATCGGGTCGGCCTTTGCCACTGTCTCGACTGCCGCAAACATCATGGGGCGCTTTTTCTGGCATCAGCAATGTTCCCGCAGGATGCGGTCACGATCGATGGCGAAACGCGCGATTATGCCGGGCGTCATTTTTGTCCGCGCTGCGGTTCCTCGGTCTTTTCCCGTTCCGATGATGAAATCGAGGTGCATCTGGGTTCGCTCGATGCTCCCGACCAGCTGGTGCCGACCTACGAATTGTGGACGATCCGCCGCGAAAGCTGGTTGCCGCCATTTCCGCTGAAAAAGCGTTATGAGCGCGACCGCGAAACTGATGGCCGCTTCGAGGAATAGCGCCGGTATGCGGCAAAGCTGCGCTGGATTAGCAGGTGACGAGCGCCTATATCCGGCTGGAACAACCCGGAAAGCCTCGCCATGACCCTGCTCATCAACCAGCCGCATCCCTCGATTGACCCCGCATCCATTCAGGAACTGGTGGCGACATTTTATGGACGCGCGCGGGCGGACGAGCTGCTCGGGCCAATCTTTGCGGAAGCCGTGCATGACTGGGATCACCATATCGCGCAGATTGCGCAATTCTGGTCGTCGGTCATCTTGAGAACCGGCGGTTATGACGGGCGACCCATGGCGCCGCATCTGAAGCTCAACCTGAAAGGCGAGCATTTCGACCGCTGGCTTGCCTTGTTCGAGCAAACCGCACGCGAGATTTATCCTGCGGAAGCGGCGATCATTTTCATTGATCGCGCGCGGCGCATTGCCGACAGTTTTGAAATGGCCATTGCAACGCAAGCGGGGCGTATCGCCGCCCCGCGTCATGCGCGCCGTCCGCTCTGATTGATCAGCCTGATCAGGCGGCAGGCTTCGACTTTTCGGCTTCCAGCTGCTTTTCGTGACGCAGCAGCATGCCGAACAGATCGCGCGGCTCATCCGGGTCGGCAAGAAGGTCGAGCTGCTCATACAGGCCCGTATCCTTCAGCTTGTCGCGCACATAACGCAAAGCCGAAAAATCTTCCGTGGCAAAGCCGACGGAATCAAACAGCGTGATCTGGCGCGCATCCTTGCGGCCCTGCGCCTTGCCGGTGATGACTTCCCACAACTCGTTGACCGGATAGTCTGCCGGGAGCTGCTGGATTTCACCTTCGATGCGGGTCTGCGGCGGATATTCGACGAAAATGTCGGAGCGGCGGAGAATATCGCCGTGCAATTCGGTCTTGCCCGGGCAATCGCCGCCCACCGCATTGATATGCACGCCAGCGCCAACCGTATTGTCGGTCAGGATGGTGGCATTGGCCTTGTCCGCCGTGACCGTCGTGATGATATCGGCGCCCTCGACCACTTCTTCCACCGACTTGCAGGCGACAATGTCGAAACCTGCATGGGCAAGATTGCGCATGCATTTTGCGGTCGCTTCCGGGTCGAGGTCGTAAAGGCGAAGCTTCTCCACGCCGAGCAGCGCCTTGAATGCTATGGCCTGAAATTCGCTCTGTGCGCCATTGCCGATGATCGCCATCGTGCGGGCATTCTTGGGCGCCAGATATTTGGCGGCAACCGCTGACGTGGCAGCCGTGCGCAGCGCCGTCAGGATCGTCATCTCGGTCAGGAGCATCGGGTAGCCGCTGCCCACATCGGCCAGAACGCCGAAAGCCGTGACGGTCTGAAGACCTTCACGCGTGTTCTTCGGATGGCCGTTGACATATTTGAAGCCATAAAGCGTGCCATCGCTCGTCGGCATCAGCTCGATCACGCCTTCGCGGGAGTGGGACGCGACACGCGGCGTCTTGTCGAAATTTTCCCAGCGGCGGAAATCCTCTTCCACATATGCGGCCAGTTCCTTCAGGAAGGTCTCGACGCCGATGGAAAGCACCAGCTTCATCATGTTGTCGACACTGACGAAGGGGACGATGTTGAGGTTCGGCTGGGTCATTCACATTCTCCTTAAACACGCTCCGAAAGGCTGACACGGCCTTCGGAGCGTATTGCGCATTGATACAATGATCGGAGCGTCATTCGGCAAGACGCGCCTTAATAGCTGATCGTCGGACGATCCATGACGCTGCGGCCCAGAAGGCTGGCCATCAGGTCCACCATGACGGTAGCCGTGCGGCCGCGCTCATCCAGGAACGGGTTCAATTCAACCAGATCGAGGCTCGTGACGAGACCGCTGTCATGCAGCATTTCCATGATGAGATGGGCCTCGCGGAAAGTCGCGCCGCCCGGCACCGTCGTGCCGACAGCTGGCGCCACCGACGGATCAAGGAAATCAACGTCAAGGCTGACATGCAGCAGGCCGTCTTCCGCTTTCACACGGTCGAGGAAACGGCGCAGCAGCGCGGCAACGCCATGCTCGTCAATCATGCGCATGTCGAAAACCGAAACCTTGGTCTTCTGGATAGCCAGACGTTCCGCCGGATCGACGCTTCGAATACCCATCATGCAGACATTGTGCGGATCGATGGCGGCTTCAAGCTTCGGGAAAAAGCCGTCAAAGCCTTTCTGGCCGGTGTAATAGGCAACCGGCGTTCCATGCAGATTGCCGCTCGTCGTCGTTTCCAGCGTGTGGAAATCCGTATGCGCATCGAGCCAGAGCACGAACTGCTTGCGGCCCTTTGCGACGGCGCGGCGCGCAATGCCCGGAACCGTTCCGGCAGCCAGAAGATGATCGCCGCCAAGGAAAATCGGGAAGCCCTCTTCGCTCTCGCGGAAAGCGGCTTCGCTGATTGCTTCAATCCAGGCAACAGCGCTTGGCAGCGCCTTGATCGCATGGTTTGGATGTTCGCGCGACGCTTGCTTGATCTGAGCCGGGCTTGGAACCAGATTGCCGAGATCCGTAAAACCGTGACCAAGCTCGCGTATGGCATCGGCAATGCCTGCGGCACGGTAGGAATCGGGACCCATATTGCAGCCTGCGCGGCCAGTGCCTTCCTGAACGGGTAGTCCCAAAATCTTGCAATGCATAAAACAAGGTTCCTTCTGATTATTGTCATAAGATTCATCATTTTTATTTGGCGATGTGAACCAACCGGATTGGCAATTTTATCGGTTTGGTTTATCAGAATGTCGGATTGGCTTTTCAAATTGGAGAAACTATGGACGATCTGGATGAAAAGCTCATTACGCTTTTGCGCCATAATGGCCGCCGCAGCATTTCCGACATTGCGATCGATCTTGGCGTTTCCCGCGCAACGATCCGCGCGCGCATGGAACGGCTGGAACGCTCCGGCGATATTCTGGGCTATACGGTCATTCTGCGCTCGGACGCCGTGGACCTGCCGGTGCGCGGCATCATGATGATCGAAATCGAAGGTCATGTCGCCGACCGTGTGGTCAAGGCCCTTGGTGGTTTCTCGGAAATTTCCGCCGTCCACACGACCAATGGTCGTTTTGATCTGGTGGTCGAACTGGGCGCCGCGACCCTCGCCGATTTCGATGCGGTGCTGCGCCGTATCCGTCTCGTGCCCGGCATCAAGGCCAGCGAAACAAACTTATTGCTTGCCACACCGCGTTCAACGCGGGCGCGGCTCTAACTATTCACGCATGTGCAAAGAAAAAGCCCGGTCTCGCGACCGGGCTTTTTCGTTCTCAGGATTAGGCGAGAGCCGGATAATCCGTATAGCCCTTTGCGCCACCACCATACATATGCTGCTGATCCAGCTCGTTGAGCGGCGCATTTTCCTTCAGACGCCGCACGAGATCCGGATTGGAAATGAACGGCTTGCCGAAAGCAACCAAATCGGCGCGACCGCTGGTGATTTCTTCCTCCGCCAGTTCACGGTCATAGCCATTATTGACCATCCAGGCGGCATCGCCGCCAGCGTCACGATAGACCTGCTTCAGACGCGCATAATCGAACGGCTGCGGGCCCTGCTGGAAGTCACGCGGACCACCGGTTGCGCCTTCGATGACATGAACATAGGCAAGACCGTAAGGCGCAAGCTTGTCGACCACATAGTCAAACAACGGCTGCGGATCGGAATCCGATGCGTCATTGGCGGGCGTAACCGGCGAAAGGCGGATACCGACCTTGCCTGCATCCACCGTCTTGGTGATTGCATCGACCACTTCGAACAGGAAGCGCGCGCGGTTTTCAATCGAGCCGCCATATTCGTCGGTGCGGTGATTGCTGCCAGAACGCAGGAACTGGTCGATCAAGTAGCCATTGGCCGCATGAATTTCGACCCCGTCGAAACCGGCAACGTCAATCGCGTCCTTCGCAGCCTTGGCATAGGTGGCGACGATGTCTGCAATCTCGCTTTTTTCCAGCGCGCGCGGCTCGGAGGTCGGTGCGAATTCGCCCGTGCCATCGGGATGGACCAGATAGGTCTTCGACTTGGCGGTGATCGCGGACGGCGCAACCGGCTTGCCGCCATTCGGCTGCAAGGTGTTGTGGGAAATACGGCCCACATGCCACATCTGCACGACGATTTTGCCGCCGGCGGTGTGAACGGCATCGGTTACCCGCTTCCAGCCGGCCAGTTGCTCGGCCGAATAAAGGCCCGGAACATCGGCATAGCCCTGTCCCTGATGGCTGATCGGCGTTGCCTCGGTGATGATGAGGCCAGCGCTGGCGCGCTGCTCGTAATAGGTAACATTGAGATCGTTCGGCACGGCGCGCGGCGAGCGATTGCGCGTCAGCGGCGCCATCACAACGCGATTGGCAAGCTTCAGATCACCAACGGTGACAGGATCGAACAAGGTGGCCATGGGCATTTCCTTCAAGTTGGAAAAGGTGGGCAAGTTGGAAAAGTTGGTCAAAGATCGGATAGGGTTGCGATGAAGGCGGCTATCGCCTCTTCGTCGCGCTTATAAAACGTCCATTGGCCGACGCGGTGGGGCGTGATCAGCCCCGCTTTTGTCAGCAAGGACAAATGGGCTGAAACGGTGGATTGGGAAAGACCGCACCGCTCGAACTGGCCCGCGCACACGCCCATCTCCAATGGCATGTGCTGAGCGGAGAAGTGTTTCTCCGGCTCTTTGAGCCAGCTCAAAATGTCGAGACGCACCGGATGACTAAGCGCTTTCAGCATCTCATCCAGGGGCACTGGCAAGGCTGTCTGCTGCTTTATCGATTGAACTTTCGACATTGCACTCACCTCGCTGATCCGATGCATATCGTCATTTCACGATATAGATATCGCTTAGTTTCGATTTAAAAAGAGGCGCAGCGTTCACATGCGCGTGAACGGCCAAACTGCCGCCTTTCCTGTGGAACATCGATATCGCCTTGATTGCGCCGAACAGACATCCGACTATGTTCGCTGCAAATATTTGGGATTGGAATACATATGGCGGACGACAGCAGGCGCATTGCCGCGATTATCGCGGCGGAAATCAACGCAAAGCCGGAACAGGCAATGGCCGCCATCGGCCTTCTGGACGAAGGCGCGACCGTGCCCTTCGTGGCGCGCTACCGCAAGGAAGTCACCGGCGGGCTGGACGACACGCAACTGCGTCAGCTTTCTGAACGCCTCGCTTATCTGCGTGAACTGGAAGCGCGCCGCGCCTCCATTCTGGAATCGATCCGCGGTCAGGAAAAGCTGACGCCGGAACTGGAATTGAAGATTGCCAATGTCCAGACCAAGGCTGAGTTGGAAGATCTTTATCTGCCCTATAAGCCGAAGCGCCGCACCCGTGCGGAAATCGCCCGTGAGCGCGGGCTTGGCCCTCTGGCCGAGGCGATCCTCGCAGACCGCAGCCTTGTGCCCGCCGACATTGCCGCGTCCTATGTCAGCGGCGACGTTGCTGATGTGAAAGCCGCGCTCGATGGCGCACGCGATATCATCGCCGAAGGTTTTGCGGAAAATGCCGAGCTGATCGGCAATTTGCGCAACTATCTGAAAGATCGCGCTGTTTTGCGCTCGCGTGTCGTGGACGGCAAGCAGGAGGCGGGTGCGAAGTTCTCCGATTATTTCGACCATTTCGAACGCTGGGCCACCGTCGCCGGTCACCGTGCGCTCGCCATGCTGCGCGGACGCAACGAGGATTTCCTGTCGCTCGACATTGAAATCGATGCCGACGACACCTCAGCCGTGAAACCGGTCGAGCGCAAGATCGCCGCCGCCTATGCGATTGGCGGCACGCTTCCGGGCGACCGCTGGCTGATGGAAGTGGCAGGCTGGGCATGGCGCGTGAAGCTTTCGCTGTCGCTCTCGCTCGACCTGATGCGCGACCTGCGCGAGCGCGCCGAAGAAGAAGCGATCAATGTTTTCGCCCGCAATCTGAAAGACCTGTTGCTGGCCGCGCCCGCAGGCTCCCGCGCCACCATGGGTCTCGATCCGGGCATCCGCACCGGCGTGAAGGTGGCGGTGGTCGATGGCACGGGCAAGCTGCTCGACACCACCACGGTCTACCCCTTCCCGCCCAAAAACGATGTGCGCGGCACGCAGGCGGAACTGGCAAGCCTCGTCCGCAAACACAAGATCGAACTGATCGCGATTGGCAACGGCACCGGCAGCCGCGAGACGGAACGTCTCGTGGTGGACATGCTGTCGGACATGCCAGCTCCAAAGCCGCTCAAAGTCATCGTGTCGGAAGCGGGTGCATCGGTCTATTCGGCGTCTGAAGCTGCCGCCTCCGAATTCCCGCAGTTGGACGTGTCCCTGCGCGGTGCGGTTTCCATCGCACGCCGCCTGCAAGACCCGCTGGCGGAACTCGTCAAGATCGAGCCGAAATCCATCGGCGTCGGCCAGTACCAGCATGACGTCGATCAGATACGCCTCGCCCGTGCGCTCGACGCCGTGGTGGAAGACGCGGTGAATGCAGTTGGTGTTGATCTCAACACAGCTTCCGCCTCGTTGCTTGCCCGCGTTTCGGGACTTGGCGCATCGATTGCGGAGGCCATTGTGGCGCATCGCGATGCCGCAGGCGCGTTCAAGAACCGCAAGGAACTGCTCAAAGTCGCCCGCCTCGGCAACCGTACTTTCGAGCAATGCGCGGGCTTCCTGCGCATTCCGAACGGCACCGAGCCGCTCGACGCTTCATCGGTTCACCCGGAAGCCTATGGGGTGGCGAAGAAGATCGTCGCCGCCTGCGGTCGCGATGTGCGCTCGCTGATGGGCGACAGCGTGGCGCTGAAAAGCCTCGATCCTCGTGTTTTCGTGGATGAACGTTTCGGCCTGCCGACCGTGCGCGATATCATTGCCGAGCTGGACAAGCCGGGCCGCGATCCGCGACCGGAGTTCAAGACCGCGACCTTTGCCGACGGTATTGACGATATCAAGGACCTGAAGCCCGGTATGATGCTGGAAGGCACCGTGACAAACGTGGCCGCCTTCGGTGCCTTCGTGGATATCGGCGTGCATCAGGACGGCCTCGTCCATGTCTCGCAACTGGCCGACCGTTTCATCAAGGACCCGCATGAAGTGGTGAAAGCGGGCGATGTGGTGAAGGTGCGCGTGGTGGAAGTGGATGTGCCGCGCAAGCGCATCGGCCTTTCCATGCGCAAGGATGGCGGCGAAGCGCCTGCACCGCGCAACAACGCGCAACGCGATCCAAGGCCTGCCAAGAACTTCGCGCCGCAACGCAAACAGGAACAGCCTTCGACCGGCGGTTTTGGCGCAGCGCTACTGGAAGCGATGAAGAAGAAATAAGGCAGTCTACCGGGCGTTGGCTCGCTCTCGCGCTGAGCCTCCGCCCGCCCTCACCCCTCAGCTTCCCCCTCGCCCTCACCCTGAGCTTGTCGAAGGGTCGAAGGGCGAGGGAAAACACAGAAACCGCCCCTCTCCTTCGAGACGGCTCCTTTCGCAAAACTCAAGGAGCCCCTCAGGATGAGGGGCTGGGCTGTGGCTAGGGCTGAGCCAAGCTCACGATCAGTCTGTTGGAGTTAAGTTAGATCTTGTTGCCGATCGGAAAGCCGGTTGAGGCTTTTCTCACCGGCATGTCCTCGGTGGGGATGATCCAGCCGCCGCAAATGGCGATGCGCACCTCGTCGCCCTCTTCCAGCCGGACGGGATCACGCACTTCGAAATGCAAGGAAATCTCTGGCTTGGCGATGACTTCGGCCTCAAGGCGCGAGCCGCCGCCGCGATAGACAGAACGCTTCACGCGGACCGGAATGCCGCCGGTCTCGGTAAGCTTCAGATCGGCCGCACGCACGCAAAGCTGCGCATTGGCGCGCGGCATTTCGATGCCTGAACACCGCACCTGCGCGCGGCTGCCAAGCACCAGCGCTTCGCAATGGCCCGCTTGCGCAAAGGACACCACTTCGGCAGGCAGAACCATGCCATGCGCAATGAAGGAGGCCACCATTTCACTGGCGGGTTCTTCATAGAGTTTTCGCGGCGTATCGAACTGCTGCAGCTTGCCGTGATCGAGCACCGCGATGCGGTCGGCCAGCGCCATGGCTTCCGCCTGATCGTGGGTGATGTAGATGATCGTCGTGCCGGTGCGCTTATGGAAAGCGGCAAACTCGTCTTCCATCGAAGTGCGCAGATGCACGTCGAGATTGGCGAGCGGCTCATCGAACAGTACCAGCGACGGTGCTGCCACCAGACAGCGGGCGAGCGCCACGCGCTGGCGTTGCCCGCCGGAAAGATTGGCGGGGCGGCGATCACCGAACCCGTCGAGATCGACCAGCGCCAGTGCTTGCCTCACCCGGCGTTCACGCTCGGCCTTGCCGACCTTGGCCACGCGCAGACTGTAACCGACATTTTCCGCCACGGTCATATGCGGCCAGAGCGCATAATTCTGGAAGACGATGCCGACCTGCCGCTTTTCCGGGGGCACATTGCCGTCTGCATGGGAAACGCAGCTGTCACCAATATGGATTTCGCCGCCGTCCACTTCTTCGAAGCCCGCAATCATGCGCAGCAATGTTGTCTTGCCGCAGCCGGAAGGCCCGAGAATGGCAACGAACTCGCCGTCATTCACATCCAGCGTCACGCCGGACAGGGCCTGAAACCCGTTGAACGTCTTGGATACCTGGTCGATCTTCAGTCGCGCCATGGCAGGACTCCGTTTGGAAGACGCCGCGCAAACAGATTTGTTGCAAGCATCAGCATGAATGTCACCGCAACGGCCAGAATGGATATGGCAGCCGCATAGGCGGAATCACCCGCCTGTTCGAAAGAAAACATCACCACACCCAGCGTTTCCGACCCCGACGCCCAGAGAAGCGCCGAAACCGTCAGCTCGCAAAACGCGGTCATGAAGATGAGCACGCCGCCTGCAAGCGTCGCCGGTGCGACAAGAGGAAATATAATCGTGCGCAGTCGATAGAAAAGCCCTGCGCCCGCAACCCGTGCCGCTTCCTCCATCGCACGGTCGATCTGGTGCAGACCGGCAACCGTTGGCCGCAGCGCCAGCACGAAGAACCGCGCGAGATAGGCAAAAAGGATGATCCATAGCGTGTTGTAGAGGCTGACGCCGATCACAGGCAGCGGCTTCAGGAACATCAACAGGCAGGCAATGGCCAGCACGACGCCCGGGAGAGCGTAGGGCAGTTCGGCTGCGAAATTGAGCACCGGGGTCCAGCGCCGCTTGCGCCATGCCAGCATATAAGCGAGCGGTACGGCGATCAGAACCGCAAAGAGTGCTGCGATCAGCGACAGCAGAATGCTGTTGCCAAAGGCGCGCGCAGCCCCACCATGTTCCATGAGCACAAAGCGGAAATTTTCAAATGTCGCGGTGGCAAAAGTCAACGGTACGCCATAGGCCGGGACCAGCGCCGAAAGCGTCAGTCCGATCAGCGGCAGCAGCAGCACGATGACGATCATCAGCCATGCCGCCACTTCCGCCAGAAGTCGCCAGCGTCCGAGCGCAAAGGGCGCTGCGGGCAGCGATGTGGAGACGATGCGGAAATCGCGCCTGCGTGACGCATAGTCCTGCGCCGCGATGCCCGCCATGGCGATCAGCCCAATCAGCACCGACAGCACAGCAACGCTCGACAGAACCGATGGCCCGCCACCGGCAAGGCGTTGATAAATAAGCGTCGGCAGGACGAGATAATTCGACGGAATGCCAAGAAAGGCCGGAATGCCGAAATTGCCGACACAGGAGACAAAGGCCAGAACGGCAGCGCCGATGATCGATGGCGTCATCAGCGGCAATATGATGGTGCGCAGCACGGTCCATTTGCCGGCACCTGCGCTCAAACCGGCCTCGACCAGTTCACGCGGCAGCTTGCGCAGACCCGCCCGCACAATGAGGAAAACCAGCGGCCCATATTGCACGCCGAGCAGAAAGATAATGCCCCAGACGGAATAGAGCGGATTGCGGCTGCCAAGCGGCGGCGCCATGCCGAGGAGTTTGAGAAACTGGCTCGATGGCCCAAAAAGCTGCAGCCAGGCCAGCGCCGTCACCTGCGGCGCGATCAGAAGCGGCGTCACATAGAAAAGCACGAAGACATTGCGCCCGCGCATATTGGTGAGACCGACCAGCAAGGCAGCAGCAATGCCAAAGGCAAGCGCCAGCACCGCGCCGCCAATGCCGATTTGCAGGGAATGCCAGGTTGCAACCCATGTCGACTGGCTGCCCAGTGTCTCCACCAGAACGGAAGTCGAAAACTGCCCCTGCGGCGCAACAAGTTCCACCAGCAGTCGGCCCATCGGCAGAAGCGACAGAACCGCCACGATCAGCGTTACGCCAACAATCAGGGCCGCATCGCGGCCCTGAAGGTCTTTTATGATACGCATCGAAATGCCTTATCCGCCAAACAGCTCGGAGAACTGCTTCTTGTCGGCATCAGTCTGATCGAGAACCTTCTGGGTGTCGATAGACATGATGTTGATCTTGGTGCCTTCCGGCAGCCAGGCAGGACGGCCAACGCCTTCCTTGGCAGGCAGATAGCCCTGCTCCAGCGCCAGCTTCTGGCCGTCGTCGGAGAGGATGAAGTCAACGAACTTCTTGGCGCCATCGACATTCTTGGCAGTGGCCATGATGGCGACCGGCTCGGTCACGGCTGGCACGCCTTCCGACGGGAACACGAACTCGACCGGCGAGCCCTTGGCCTTGGCATTGAGCGCCATGAAATCGACGAGGATGCCATAAGGCTTTTCACCGCTGGCAACCGACTTCAGTACCGCGCCGTTGCCCTTCACGCTTGCCAGTTCATTGGCCTTGAGGCCCTTGAAATAATCCCAGCCCAGATCCTTGTTGAGCGCAAAGCCGCTGAGGAGATAGGCCGCAGCCCCCGAATAAAGCGGGCTCGGCATCACCACCTGCCCCTTATACTCGGCCTTGGCGAGATCGGCCCAATGTTCCGGCTTCTGCGCAGCGCCGGTGTTATAGGCAATGCCGGTGGTAATCAGCTTGGAACCGAAATAGGTCTTGTCGGCGTCATAGGAGTCGGCGGCAAAACCATCGACCTTGGCTTCCGGATAGGCGAGCAGGCGCTTGTCCTTCTTCAGGCCTTCCATGGTCACGGCATCGGCGATCAAAAGCACGTCGGGCTGCGGCGCACCGGCGGCGAATTCGGCGGCAAGCTTGGTGAGGAGTTCACTGGTGCCGGAGCGGAAAATCTGCACTTCCGTTTCCGGATTGGCCTTGCGGAAAGCCTCGACGGTCTTGGTCGCATCCGCTTCGGGCTGCGAGGTATAAAGCGTCAGCGTGTCGGCCTGTGCCACAGCGATGGATAGAGCAAGAAGCGCAGGTACGGCAACGGCCCGCTTCAGCATCTTGTTCATGGGATTTGCTCCTCGGATTTCGGTGTAATGCTCGCCAGCATGGCCGGCAATGCCAGCGCAGCCCTGCCGCGTGCGAACTGATAGCGCGCAGATGCTGTTATGGCGATAGGCACGATCATTTCCATTCATGGTGCACCTGTCAAACATCCTGCGATCTGGTCTGCGGAAAACAAAAAGCCTTCCGGCGGAATCACGTCCATCGGAAGGCTTATAAGGCATTGAATATTTTTGCCTATCAGCGATCCGCATCCCTTCGACATGAAGGCGATGCGCACCGCAATAGAGGATTTGCGCTGCGGTTTTATGACAAGCCGCAGAGGGGCAAAAAAATCAGATGACCATTTCTGCGACATGCGCGATCTGTGCGCCCGCCTCGTAATAGGCTTCGCGAACACCCCGGAAATTCTGCGCCTTCGGATCGCTGACCGGCAGCGGCAGATCGTCTTCGGTGATTTCGCCCGAAACGAGCTGCGACAATATCTTGCCGAACACGGTGCCCGGGACGATGCCGCGACCATTATAGCCGGAGAAACCCACCACATTGCGCGCCAGACGATGGAACTTTGGCAGGCTGTCATTGGTCATGCCGATCTTGCCATACCATTCCGCCTCGAACTCGACATTGCCGATCTGCGGGAACAGGCGCTTGAGCGACTTCTTCGCCCATGCCTTGTGCACGGCAGCGCCCGTATTGCGCAGCGCGCCGACGCTGCCAAAAACCAGACGACCCTGTTGATCGAAACGGAAGGACGACAGAACTTCTTTCGTATCCCATGCGCCCTGACGTTCCGGCAGAATGGTCCTCTTCAGATTGTCCGAGAGCGGCGTGGTCGCGAAATTGAAATAGGGCAGATGCACCAGTTCGGCTCGGACTTCGGCCCATGGCGCGTTGGTATAGGCATTGGTGGCGACGACCACCCAATCCGCCGTGACCGAACCCTTGGCGGTCTTGACCGTCCACTTGCCGTTCTGCTCGCTTGCGCCGACCACCGGGCTGCCCGTGAAAATCTGTGCGCCTGCAGCAACGGCCGCATGGGCCAGACCGCGCACATAGGCCAGCGGCTGGATTGTTCCGGCGCGCAGATCAAGCAGCGAACCTGCATAGGCCCTGGTGCCGACCTTGGCTTCCGTTTCCTTCGCGTCCAGCAACTTCACATTGGCGCCACGGCGCGCCCATTGCTCACAGCGGTCTTCCAGTTCCTTGAGACCCTTCGCGCCCACAGCGCAATGAAGCGTGCCCTGCTTTTCGACTTCGCAGGCAATCTTGTTTTTCTCGATTATTTCGAAAACCAGCTTCGGGCCATTGCCTAGAACATCGAGCAGGCGCGCACCGTATTTTTCGCCGAGAACGCCCGGCAGATCATCGGGCATCACCCACATGCCCGCATTGACCAGACCGACATTGCGGCCTGAACCGCCATAGCCGATCTCGATGCCTTCAAGGACGATCGCCTTGACGCCCTTTTCCGCCAGATGCAAGGCCGTGGAAAGACCGGAGAAACCGCCGCCCACAATCACCACATCCGCCGTCAGATCGCCTTGCAGCGAGGTCGTCTTCGGAGCAGCCGGAGCGGTCTTTTCCCAAAGACCATGAGAGCGCGGATCGTTCAACATTGAGAGCAACAACCATTTCGTATCGTGGAAGGCACATCGCGTGCCGGACTGCATCTATTTCACGCCGCGAAAGCCGGTTGGACAGCGCTAATTGCGCAACAATTCATTCCGGTTTGGAATGAACCAGTGCCGAATAGTCCGTATTGCCGACTTGGCCGGCAATCCACTGGCAGAATATCTGCGTCAGCGGATTTTCCAGTTTTCCTTCCGGCACGACGAGATAATAGTCATTCTCGGTCCGCATGGGCTTCTCGAAAAGCAGCACCAGCTCGCCATCGCGCAATTCCTGCTCGATCAGGTAAAGCGGCAGAAGCGCAAAGCCGAGACCGGCCAAAGCCGCGCCAATCACCATCGAGAACTGGTCGAAACGATGCCCCCGATAGGCCGACTGCCCCTCGACACCGCAGCTTTCAAACCATTGCGCCCACATTTTCGGTCGCGTCGCCAGATGCAGAAGCGGTTCGCTTTCAAGTTCTTCCGGCGCGGAAGGATGGCGGGTTTCCAGCAGGCGCGGGCTTGCAACCGGCACAATCACCTCGCTGCACAAAAAGCTGCAGGTCGCATGCGCCCAGACTGGTTGGCCGTAATGGATGGCAAGATCGTGCGGCTCTTCCTCGAAATCGAACACGCCGGAACGTGACGCGACATTGATAGCAATCCCCGGGTGCTTCTCGACAAAATCCGGAATACGCGGCATCAGCCAGCGCGAGCCGAATGTCGGCAAGGTCGCGACGCTGAACGAAGACGTGGACTGCGCTGAAGCCATCGCGCGCAACATCGTATCTTCGGTCTGGTTGAGAAGACGCCGCACTTCCGGCAGAAACTTGCGCCCGGCATCGGACAGGAGAATGCGCTGGCGGATACGCTCGAACAAAAGCACGCCGAGCTGGCTTTCCAGATCCTTGATCTGGCGGCTGACGGCGCTCTGGGTGAGATTGAGTTCATTGGCTGCCTGGGTGAAACTGCCATGGCGCGCAGCACATTCAAAGGCTTGCAAAGTGGCGATGTCCGGAATCAGTCTCCTGCTTAGCTTCATTCCAATCTCGCATTAACATAGTTGCTTTCAGCGCGATCATAACCGGAAAACGGCTGATATGATACATTTTCATCATAATCCCGTCATGTTTTCGCATTGCTGAATATGACCCCTACAAAGACAGTTTAGGTTCCACGGAAGCATACGCCATGAACGCGCAGAAATTCGTATCGCCAGACGCCATTCGTTCCGCTTTTTCAGCTGCGATGTCCGGCATGTACAGGGAAGAAGTGCCTGCCTACGGCACGCTGATGGAACTCGTCGCGGATGTGAACGCCAGGGTTCTGGCCGACGACAGGCATCTGCATGAACGCCTGACGGAAACTGACTCGCTGGAGCGTATTTCCGAAGAGCGCCATGGCGCCATCCGTCTCGGCACCGCCGCCGAACTTTCCATGATGCGCCGCGTCTTCGCGGTGATGGGCATGTTCCCTGTCGGCTATTACGATCTGAGTGCGGCTGGCGTTCCCGTGCATTCCACCGCTTTCCGTCCGATCGACGACGCCGCGCTGAAACACAATCCGTTCCGCGTCTTCACGTCGCTTCTGCGTCTCGACCTTATTGCCGACGAGCAGCTGCGCGCAGAGTCTGAAGACGTTCTTGCCAAGCGCAACATCTTCACCGCAGGCGCCGTTGCTCTGGTCGAGAAGGCTGAAGCCAATGGCGGCCTCGACGATGCCGACGCCAAGGCTTTCGTGGCTGAAGTGCTGGAAACCTTCCGCTGGCACGACCACGCCAATGTTTCCGCCGAGCTTTACCATCGCCTGCATGATGCGCATCGCCTGATTGCCGACGTTGTGTCGTTCAAGGGTCCGCACATCAACCATCTGACGCCGCGCACGCTCGACATCGACGCCGTGCAGGACCAGATGCCGGAACGCGGCATCAATCCGAAGGCTGTCGTCGAAGGTCCGCCGACTCGCAACTGCCCGATCCTTCTGCGCCAGACCTCGTTCAAGGCTCTGGAAGAAGAAGTCTCCTTCATCGGCAGCGACGGTCAGTGGACCGCCGGTTCGCACACTGCCCGTTTCGGTGAAATCGAACAGCGCGGCATTGCACTGACGCCCAAAGGTCGTGGCCTTTACGACAAGCTTCTCAACGACACACGCGCCATTGCCCGTCCGGCCCCGGATGGCTCCAATGCAAGCGCTTACGTCAAGGCGCTGAGCGACACCTTTGCGGCTTTTCCGGACACCTGGGCTGGCATTCGCGAAGCGGGTCTCGGCTACTTCGCCTATTCGGTCAAAGATGCCGCGAAGCTTGCAAGTTTCAAGCCGAACACCGATATCGAGCTTCTCGTCGCCGCTGGCGCGGTGCAGTTCGACCCGCTGACCTATGAAGACTTCCTGCCGGTCAGTGCAGCCGGTATATTCCAGTCCAATCTGGGCGATGACGACACGCAGGAATTCGTGGAAAGCCCGAACCAGAAGCGTTTTGAAGAAGACCTTGGCGCCAAGGTTCTCAACGAATTCGAGCATTATGCCCGCATCGAACGCGAATCCATCGAAGCCGTACAGGCCCGCCTCGGCGGCCTTGAAGCGGCAGAATAAAGTTAAGACATAGAGAGGAAAGCTATGAACACCGCTGTCAGAAAAGTCGACGTGAAGAAGGAAGCCGCAGAGCTTCTCGCCAAGCTCGGTGTTGACGCTGCCGTTTACACCGCAGGCAACCTTGCCGGTTTCAGCCCGGTCACGGGCGAGCAAATCGCATCGGTCAAGACCCACAGCAAGGACGACGCCGCCAAGATCATCGACAAGGGCGATGAAGCCTTTCGCGTCTGGCGCAACGTTCCGGCGCCGAAGCGCGGCGAACTGATCCGCCTGCTCGGCGAAGAACTGCGCGCTTCCAAGGAAGATCTGGGCCGCCTCGTTTCGATCGAAGCTGGCAAGATCACTTCGGAAGGCCTCGGCGAAGTGCAGGAAATGATCGACATCTGCGATTTCGCTGTCGGTCTGTCGCGCCAGCTCTACGGCTTGACGATTGCAACCGAACGCGCTGGCCATCGCATGATGGAAACCTGGCATCCGCTCGGTGTTGTCGGCGTCATCTCCGCCTTCAACTTCCCTGTGGCCGTCTGGTCGTGGAACGCGGCTCTCGCCATCGTTTGCGGCAACTCGGTTGTCTGGAAGCCGTCTGAGAAGACCCTCCTCACCGCTCTCGCCTGCGACGCGATCTTCCAGCGCGCCCTGAAGCGTTTCGGCGATGCGCCGGAAGGCCTCTCGCAGGTCCTGCTCGGCGACCGCGAAATCGGCGAAGTACTCGTGGACAGCCCGAAGGTTCCGGTTCTCTCGGCCACTGGCTCGACCCGCATGGGCCGCGAAGTCGGTCCGCGTCTTGCCAAGCGTTTCGCTCGCGCGATCCTCGAACTCGGCGGCAACAATGCCGGTATCGTCTGCCCGTCGGCCGATCTCGACATGGCGCTGCGCGCAATTGCCTTCGGCGCCATGGGCACCGCAGGCCAGCGCTGCACCACGCTGCGTCGCCTGTTCGTTCATGAAAGCGTTTATGACGCCCTCGTCCCACGTCTGCAGAAAGCCTATGCCAGCGTTTCCGTCGGTTCGCCGCTTGAAACCACCGCTCTGGTCGGTCCGCTGATCGACAAGGTTGCCTTCGACAACATGCAGAAGGCCCTCAAGGAAGCTTCCGCCCATGGCGGTAAGGTTCAGGGCGGCGAGCGCGTCGATACCGGCCATGAAAACGCTTACTATGTGCGTCCGGCCATCGTCGAAATGCCGAAACAGGAAGGCCCGGTTCTCGAAGAAACCTTCGCTCCGATCCTTTATGTGATGAAATATTCCGACTTCGACGACGTTCTGGCGAGCCATAACGAAGTTGGCGCCGGCCTGTCGTCCTCGATCTTCACGCTAAACCTGCAGGAAGCTGAGCACTTCCTCTCGGCTGAAGGTTCGGATTGCGGTATCGCCAACGTCAATATCGGCACTTCGGGCGCCGAAATCGGCGGTGCATTCGGCGGCGAAAAAGAAACCGGCGGCGGTCGTGAGTCCGGTTCGGATGCGTGGAAGGGCTATATGCGCCGCGCAACCAACACCATCAATTATTCGAAGGCACTCCCGCTGGCACAGGGCGTTTCCTTCGACATCGACTGATCTTGAAATAAGCTCAAAAGAAAACCCCGCTTCGGCGGGGTTTTTTGTGTTGTAGTCCTACGTATTTTCGGACCGGGATCAAGCTGCGGATTGGTTTGACACCATCGCTTGCTTTTTCACATGAGAGAGACCGCCCGTTATAATACGTTCATTCCAAGCAACTCTCGCCACTGCCGAAGGCTCTCTACTCACTTGCACACTGCCACCCATGGCATGTCTGGAGGCAATGAGATTCAGGGCACCCGCTGTTCTTGCATGCATCAAGAGACGAATATAGCGTCGAAGAATGCTGCACTTGCTTGCGATCTGAAACGAAGCGCCGTTTCTTCGGCACCGCCTGAGAAACCCGATACACCTGTTGTGATGTGTTGCTTATCGAAGGTGATGCCATCTGTACTAAAGCCTGTTGTCCGGCATAAGCATATCCTGACGCGATAAAAGTCGACAATGCAAAGAAAAATAAAGAATACTTTTTCATAAAACCCTCTAATATTTATTTACATTTTAGATCTTAGATTATTTTTTCTTAAAATCCACTCCAAGAACTCACTCACAAATATTGATAAAAAGAAACCCCGCAAAAGCGGGGTTCTTTATTGGATTTGTATTGGCGACTAGCGAGATTGTCGTTATGGCGAGCCGAAAATCGTGGCTTTTGAGAACCGGCGCGCAACGTACTGAAGCACGTGAGTATCGGAAGCGCAAAAAGACGCGATTTGCAGGGCGCCAGAGCGGCAATATCACCCCATACGCTCGGAAGCGAACGACCCCGGGCTCGCCGGGAAGACGACCGTGCGATTACCGTTGAGGAATGAACGGTGGTGGATATGCGCGTGGACTGCGCGGGCCAGTACCTGCGCCTCGACATCGCGACCGATGGAGACGTAATCGGCAGCGCTCTGCGCGTGCGTAATGCGCGCCACGTCCTGCTCGATGATCGGGCCTTCGTCGAGATCGGCGGTGACGTAATGCGCCGTCGCGCCGATCAGCTTTACGCCACGCTCATAGGCCTGCTTGTAGGGGTTCGCCCCCTTGAAAGATGGCAGGAACGAGTGGTGGATATTGATGATCTTGCCAGACATCTGCTTGCAAAGCTGGTCGGACAGAACCTGCATGTAACGCGCCAGCACGACCAGTTCCGTGCCGGTATCGTTGACAATATCCATCAGGCGCTGTTCGGCTTCCGGCTTGTTGGTCTTGGTGACGGCCACATGATGGAAGGGAATATCGTGGTTCACCACCACCTTCTGATAATCGAAATGGTTCGACACCACGCCAACAATATCGATCGGCAGTGCGCCAATCTTCCAGCGATAGAGCAGATCGTTGAGGCAATGGCCGAAACGCGAGACCATCAGAAGCGTCTTGGTACGCTTGGCGTTGTCGTGGAAATCGAAATCCATTTCGAATGGTGCCGCAACCGGCTGGAAGCCTTCGCTAAGGGTTTCGAGCGCCACGCCTTCTTCCGAAATGAAGCTGACGCGCATGAAGAAACGACCCGTATCGAGATCGTCGAACTGGGCGCTATCAATGATGTTGCAACCCTTAGCCGCAAGGTAACCCGAAATTGCGGCAACGATGCCGCGGGTGGACTTGCAGGTGACGGTCAGGACAAAATTATGCATCGGACTTCCTCAGTTTTCGAAGGCGCAGGCCAAAGCGCGCGCCTTGAAACTAGTTCACGATGCGGTCTCCGCCATGCCAGAATGCGTAATGCACTGACCGGATTGCGCTATCAAGCAACTTTGGAGGAAAGATTGCTCTTATTTGATCAAAGATGCGGATTGCGGTCCCTGTACCGCGCGACAAGTTCCCGGTTCACGTCGCTTGCCCCCGGCATATTGGCGCTGAGATAGATCGGCGCACTGCCGTCATCCACGAGGCGGGACGCAACATCGGCAAAGATCGCATTCAGGATCGTAACGCCCAGTGCCGTTGAAACCGGCCCGACTTTCAGAGCGCTGCCCTCCACTTCCAACACGGCATCGCCCGCAGGCGCATCATTGTCGAGAACGACATCGGCCAGCGAAAGCAACTGCGTGCGTCCTTTGGCAATCGCGCTGGAATAAGTCACCGAAGTGACTGCGATCACCGCAGCGCCCTTCTCGCGGGCATAGCGCGCCGCTTCGATGGGCGCGGCATTGACGCCGGAATTGGACACGACGATCAGCACATCGCCTTCCTGAATGCCGTAGCGGTCGAGGATCGGCAGCACCGCGCCTTCGATACGCTCGAAATGCGAGCTGGCTACGGCCCCATCCTGCAGCATGATCGCACCGCAAAGGATCGGCACGGTGATCGCCAGACCGCCGGCGCGATAATGCAGCTCTTCCGCCATCATGTGAGAATGGCCGGTGCCAAACACATAGACCCGACGGTCGGCGCGCGCGGCGGTGGCAATCAGGTCGGCGGCCTTTTCCATCGGTTCGGCCAGGCGGTCACGCAGGCTCGCCAGACGGGCAATCAGATCGTTGAAATAACGGTCGGTAATAGCTGTCATCGGTCTGCCCCTCACCCGGCTGCCTGTTTCACGCCGGAGCGCCAGGTTGTCTTGGCAAACAACCCGTCATCAAGATGCACCGCATCCATGCGCGTGCCGGGGCGCAGCAATCCGCGATCAGCGAGCCGCAAATAACGGGCCGGATAAAGGCTTGCCATGCGCAGGGCTTCGGCTAGCGTCAATTCCAGTTCCGCCACGCCGAACCGAACCGCCGAGGCCATGTCGAGGTCGGAACCGGCAATGGTGCCATCGGACAGGATCAGCTTGGAGCAGATGCCGCCCGGTACGCGCCGCACGGCGCGACCGTTGATCTCAAAGCTCTCCGCATCGGAGCCGACCAGTGCCATAGCGTCGGTGACGAAGAACAGATGCGCGTCGCCGCGCTTGGCGCGCAGCGCCAGACGCAGCGCCATCGGATCGACATGGTGGCCATCGGCAACGATCCCGCACCAGATCTCCGGATGGTCGAGCGCCGCCCCGGCAAGACCCGGCGCGCGATGGCCGATCTGGCTCATCGCGTTGAAGAGATGGGTAACGCTGCGCGCACCGGCATCGAAACGCTTGAAAGCTTCTTCCGCCGTCGTGTCACTGTGGCCAATGCTGACCACCACACCGGCATCGCTCAAACGGCGCACCTGTTCCGGCGTCACCTGTTCGGCGGCCATGGTCACCAATAATGTACCGATCTGTTCGACCGTATGGATATAAAGAGCGATATCGGCGTCATCGACCGGACGCATCAACTCGGCCAGATGCGCGCCCTTGCGTGCAGGCGCCAGATGCGGCCCCTCAAGATGCAGGCCTGCGACACCCTTGTCGGCTTTCACCGCTTCAACGGCCGCCTCAATGGCGCGGTCACGCACGACAGTCGTATCGGTAATGAGCGTCGGCAGCAGGCTGGTGGTGCCATATTTGCGATGCCCTTCGGCAATCACGAACATGGTTTCCGGCGTCGGCTGATCGTTGAGCATCCGCCCGCCGCCGCCATTGACCTGCGCATCGATAAAACCCGGCGCAATGACGCCACCCTTCACGCGCTCGACCTGATGGGCCTCGCCAAGTGCCGCCTCCGGTACAATGGCCTCGACCTTGCCGTCGCTGAAAACAAGGGCAGACTGATCGTGAAACCGCTCGCCGTCGAAAATCCGCGCACCGGCTATTGCTGATTTTTTTGTCATACCGTCACCGTCACCTTGTTGAGATTGCGCGGCTTGTCGGGATCAAAACCCTTGCGGCGCGTCACCGCTTCAATGACGCGATAGTAATTGATGAGCGAAACCAGCGGATCAAGATGCGGGCTGCCCGTGCTGGCCGATGGCAGACGGAAGCCCGGCGTTTCGGCATCGGACAAGGTCACGATGCTGGCGCCGAAGGAATGCAACCGCTTCAAGGCCGCAATATTGGTGTCGAAAGCCTCGTCGCGCGGCAGGAAGGAGATAATCGGAAAACCTTCCTCCACCAGTCGCATCGGGCCATGCATCAGTTCGGCCAGCGAAAAGGCTTCCGCATGAATATTGGCGGTTTCCTTGGCCTTCAGGGCGGCTTCCAGCGCGATGGCATAGGCCGTGCCGCGACCGCCCGTGTAAAGCGAGCGCGCATTGAAAAGAAGGTTTTCGACAGCTTCGCGCCCATCGGGGCGGGTTGCGGCAAGCGCTTCCGGCAGACGCTCTAAACCGGCGCGCAGATCGGCATCGCCGCTTGCAGCCGCGACCACGCCCGACAGGGCAGCCACTGCGGCAATGAAGGACTTTGTGGCCGCAACGCTCTTTTCCTCACCGGCATTCAGCGCAAGCACGAGATCCGCCTCTTTGCCGAGGGGGCTGTCCACCACATTGACCACGGCAATCGTCGTTGCGCCGCCCTTTTTGGCTGCGGCCTGTGCTGCCACGATGTCGGGGCTGGCACCAGACTGTGAAACGGTAAAATGCACGCCGCGCGCAAGCTTCAGCTTCGAGCCATAGACCGAAGCAACCGAAGGCCCGATGGAGGCGACCGGAATACCCGTGGTGATTTCCATCAGATATTTGAAGAATGTCGCCGCATGATCGGAAGAACCGCGCGCCGCCGTGGTGATGACTGCCGGTTCATTCTTCGCGAAAATCTTTGCGATCTCGGCCAGCGTGGCGGCTTCCTTTTCCAGAAGCGTTGCAACCACCGCAGGCGATTGCTCGGTTTCCTGCAACATCAGGGATGGTTGGCTTACCATGGTCATTCTCCAATTTTCAGTTCGGCGACGAAGTCATAGGCGTCGGCGCGATAATGCGAGCGGGTGTATTCGACGATACGGTCGTCATCGAGATGCGAGATGCGTTCAATCAAAAGCGCCGGAGCGCCACGATGCACGCCGAGAAGGCGCGCGGTGCCGGGATCAAGAGTCACGGCGGTCAACCGCTGCAAGGCGCGCACCGGCTTGTAACCGCGCCGCGCCAGCGCGCCATAAAGCGACGCTTCATCGACACGATCCGTATCCAGATAATGGCGCGGCACCACGGCGCGTTCAAAAGCCATCGGCACGCCATCGGCAAGACGCAGGCGGTCGAGCCGCACAATGGACGTATCCACGCCGACGCCGAGCCGAAAGGCTTCATCCGGCGACGGCTTGTCGAGGCGGTTCGTCACCACGCGCGCGCCCGGCTCCTTGCCACGCGACAGCATGTCTTCCGAAAACGATGTCAGCCGCCACAAATGCTGGCTGATGCGCGCGGGGCGCTCCGCAACAAATGTACCGCTGCCGCGCCTTGATTCAACCGCACCCTGCGCCAGCAATTCCTTATAGGCATTGCGCACCGTGATGCGCCCCAGCCCAAGCTCCTCGGCTAGGTCGCGCTCCGGCGGCAGACCGACAGCGGGGGCCAGTTTCCCCTCTTCAATCAGTTCACCGAGAATACGCGCCAGATTGCGATAAAGCGGCCCCGTCCGCTGCGGATCGTGCAGGCCGCGCTCTTCGATGGATGTGATTAAGGTGGTTCTATTCATATCCGACATAATAGAACCTATATAGAACCAATAGCAAGTGATGTTTTTATGAAATACGCAAGCGCCCATTCCCGCTGGCTATTTTGCCAGCGCTTGGATGCAACAAGAGCGCGTACGGTAGGACGCAACCAAAGGAACTGTTTAAATTGGAAGCGGATTGGTTCTAGATTTTATCAACCAGCTGCCGACCAACAGGGCTGAGTTCGTAGCGTGTGCGCTGGGTTCGCGGGTCTCGTTGCGTAATCCGGATATAACCGCCGTCTGCGCCCAGCAGATTCACCTCACGCAGCACCAAAGCATGCTCGATCCCCAGCACCCGGGCAAAAGTCCGGCTGTCGGCGGCAACGCCCAGCGCCAGTGCGGCGATGACGCCCGCGCCAAATGGTGAAAGATTTTCGGACGTGGCAACGAGCCTTTCGACCAGCGCCATATAGTCGGCAGCAGTTTCATCCATCAAGCGGCGACGGGCTGTACCGGTCGGAACGAAACGATCACCGATTTCGAGGTCGGCGTGAAACTCTCGTCGCCGGAGCTGCCAAGCGGCACCAGCACATTCATTTCCGGATAATAGCCAGCGATGCAGCCGCGCGGAATATCATAGGGCACGAAACGGAAATCGCGCGCGACCCGTTCCAGACCATCGATGAATTCACCGACAATATCGGCGCGGTCACCCGCCTCGACACCGATATCCGCCATGTCGAGCGGGTTCATGAACACGACTTGCCGCTCGCCATAGACACCGCGATAACGGTCATCCATGCCGTAGATGGTCGTGTTGTACTGGTCATGGCTGCGGAAGGTCTGCAACACATAGCGGCCCGGCTTGCCCCGCGCCTGCTGATGCTCGATGGCCTCCGGCAGCGCGCCGGTCCAGAACGTGGCCTTGCCGTTCGTCGTATTCCATTCCAGTTCACGCGCCGTATTGCGCAGATGGAAACCGCGCGGCACACGCACACGCTTGTTAAAATCGTAGAAATCTGGCAGCACCCGCGCAATGCGGTCGCGGATCAGGTCGTAATCATCAGCCATTTCCAGCCAGTTGACGGGCTTTGGACCGAGCGTCGCATTGGCCATGCCCGCAATGATCGCCACTTCCGAACGCAAATGCGGCGAGGCTGGCGAATTGATGCCGCCCGATCCGTGCACCATGCTCATGGAATCCTCAACCGTGACGATCTGCGCCACGCCCTTGGAATTCAGGTCGATTTCGGTGCGTCCGAGACACGGCAGAATGAAGGATTCCTGCCCCGGCACCAGATGCGAATGATTGAGCTTGGTTGCGATATGCACGGTCAGACGCTGGCTCGACAGTGCTTTCGCGATGATCGGGCTGTCTGGCGTCGCGCGGGCAAAATTGCCGCCAAGCCCGATAAAGGCCTGTGCCGTTCCGTCCAGCATGGCGCCAATGGCGCCGATGACGTTATGGCCCGGCTCACGCGGCACATCGAAACCGAATTCCTTTTCCAGCGCATCGAGAAATGCCTGCGGCGGATTTTCGTTGATGCCGACCGTGCGGTCGCCCTGCACATTGGAATGGCCGCGCACCGGGCAAAGGCCAGCGCCGGGCCTGCCAATATTGCCGCGCAACAGCATGAAATTGGTGATCTCGCGGATGGTGATCACCGAATGGCGATGCTGGGTCACGCCCATGGCCCAGGTGCAGATGACCTTTTCCGCCTGCATATAAATCTCTGCCGCCCGCTCCAGCGATTGCCGCAACAGACCGGACTGATCCTCGATCTCCTCCCACGTCGTCGCATCCACGGCAGTGCGATAGGCTTCGAGCTCGGCGGTATGGGCGCTCAGAAATTCCCGGTCGAGAATGGACGGCTCACCTGCGGCGAGCGCCGCGTCATCGGCTGCGAACACTGCCTTCGCCATGCCGCGAAACGCCGCCAGATCGCCGCCCAGACGTGGCTGGAAATAATCGCTGGCTATCGCTTCGCTGCCGCCATGCAGCATTTCAAGCTTGTTTTGCGGATCGGCAAAACGCTCCAGCCCGCGCTCGCGGATCGGATTGAACACAACGATGCGCGCGCCGCGTTCGGCAGCGCGGCGAAGATCGCCCAGCATACGCGGATGATTGGTGCCGGGGTTTTGCCCGACGACAAAAATCGCATCGGCTTGTTCGAAATCTTCCAGCAGCACCGTGCCCTTGCCGACGCCGACCGACTGCTTCAGCGCCACGCCGCTCGCTTCGTGGCACATATTGGAGCAGTCAGGGAAATTATTGGTGCCATAGGACCGCACGAAAAGCTGATAGAGAAAGGCGGCCTCGTTGGAGGCTCGACCCGACGTATAGAACTCAACCCGATTGGGGTTGTCGAAGGCGCGCAGAAGCTCGCCGATGCGGGCGAGCGCAGCATCCCATTCGACGGCCTCATATTTGTCAGTCGCCGCATTGTAGCGTAGCGGATGCGTCAGACGACCAGTGTTTTCCAGATCGTAATCGGTCCAGTTGCGCAATTGCGAAACCGTATGCTCGCGGAAAAAGGCGGGTGTGGTGCGCCGGTCGGTCGCCTCCCATGCCACCGCCTTGACGCCGTTTTCGCAGAATTCGAAGGATGAGCCATGTTCCGGATCGCCCCATGCACAACCGGGGCAGTCGAAACCATCGGGCTGGTTGGCCTTGAGCAAGGCACGGGCGCCCGTCAGAGGCGCGCCGCTGGCAAGCAACTGCTTGCCGCAGCTTTTCAGAGCGCCCCAGCCACCGGCAGCACTTGAGCTTTTGCCGATGAAACCGGTTTTGGAACCCTTGCCATCCTTGCTCATCTCGAAATCCTTGCTGCACTGCGAACGCATACCATGAAGCAAATAGCATAAGCAGAATTGCCGCTCCCTTCAATTGACGACCAATTGATGTCGGTGTTTTGTAGCTTCGCACTTGATTTCGGTCGCGCGATCCTTCATGCGATTGGTCAAGAAAACTTACCACAAGGGGCAAGAGTAATGTCCAACATCGTTGAAATCGCCGATCTGAAGCGGCTCGCCCAGCGCCGCGTCCCGAAAATGTTCTTCGATTATGCGGATTCGGGCGCCTGGACTGAGTCGACCTATCGTGCCAACGAGGACGACTTCAAGAAGATCAAGCTGCGCCAGCGCGTGCTGGTCGACATGACCAACCGTTCGCTGGCAACGACCATGATCGGTCAGGATGTGGCCATGCCGGTCGCGCTTGCGCCGACAGGCCTTACCGGCATGCAGCATGCCGATGGCGAAATGCTGGCCGCACAGGCTGCGGAAGCTTTCGGCGTGCCCTTCACGCTTTCCACCATGAGCATCTGCTCCATCGAGGATGTTGCCTCGGTGACGAAGAAGCCGTTCTGGTTCCAGCTTTATGTGATGAAGGACCGCGACTTCGTGAAGAACCTGATCGGTCGCGCCAAGGCCGCAGGCTGCTCGGCTCTGGTGCTGACACTCGATCTGCAAATTCTCGGCCAGCGCCACAAGGATATCCGCAACGGCCTGTCCGCCCCGCCGAAGTTCACCCCGAAGCATATCTGGCAGATGGCGACCCGTCCGGGCTGGTGCATGGGCATGATGGGTACGCAACGCCGCACCTTCCGTAACATTGCCGGCCACGCCAAGAACGTGACCGATCTGTCCTCGCTGTCCTCCTGGACGGCAGAACAGTTCGACCCGCAGATGAACTGGAACGACGTGGCCTGGATCAAGGAACAATGGGGCGGCAAGCTGATCC
This sequence comes from Ochrobactrum teleogrylli, assembly GCF_037482325.1. Classification (NCBI taxonomy): domain Bacteria; kingdom Pseudomonadati; phylum Pseudomonadota; class Alphaproteobacteria; order Hyphomicrobiales; family Brucellaceae; genus Ochrobactrum; species Ochrobactrum teleogrylli. The sequence goes on along the minus strand of NZ_JBBHKQ010000001.1, from coordinate 3,669,507 downwards.
TCAAGGGCATCCTTGATGTGGAAGACGCGAAGATGGCCGCCAAGACCGGCGCCGATGCCATCATCGTGTCCAACCATGGCGGTCGCCAGCTCGACGGCGCGCCGTCGTCCATCTCCATGCTGAAGCCGATTGTCGATGCCGTTGGCGATCAGATCGAAGTGCATGTCGATGGAGGCATCCGCTCCGGTCAGGACGTGCTGAAGGCCCGCGCGCTTGGCGCTCAGGGCGTCTTCATCGGTCGCCCTTTCCTCTATGGCCTCGGCGCCATGGGAAAGGAAGGCGTCACGCTGGCGCTCGAAATCATCCGCAAGGAACTCGACGTCACCATGGCGCTGTGCGGCAAGCGCGATATCAACACCATTGACGCATCGGTCCTGCACTCGGTCAATTTTTAAACGACCACGCCTCTTCTTCCCTCACCCTGAGGAGCCTCTCCTTCGACAAGCTCAGGAGAGGCTCCTCAGGATGAGGGGGGATGCGTGGCAGCTACATTGATCAGCACATGCGTTGAAAACGCCCGGCAATGCCGGGCTTTTGCTTTTTACGCCCGCGATGACGGCGCTTTCGAAAGCAGCACCGTGCGAATGGCGAAGCTGGAATGGATGCGCGCCACGCCCGGCAAGCGCGACAGGATTTCCTTGTGAATGATCTCGTAAGCCGCCGCATTCTCGGCTTCAACGCGCAGAATATAATCTGCATCCCCCGTCATCAGATAGCATTCCTGCACTTCCGGGTGACGGCGCACCGCCTCTTCAAAGCGGTTGAGATATTCTTCCGTCTGCCGGTCGAGCGTGATGCGCACGATTGCGACCAGCCGTTCGTCACCACCCGATGAACCCACAATGGCCGTATAGCCACGGATGACACCGCCCTCTTCCAAAATCTGCACCCGCCGCAGACAGGCGGATTGTGACAGCCCCACCTCGGCGGCAAGCTGACTGTTGGTCATGCGCCCGTCGCGGCGCAGGCAGCGAATGATGTTGCGGTCTATACTGTCGAGTGTGGCCATGCAGATTCTTCGAATGAAAAGCTAAAACGTGCGCAAGATGTGCCAAAATTCGCATAATCTGCGACAGATAGCAAAAACATTCGAATAGTCTTCGATTAATATATTTCGATACCCTGGCGGAATGCGGCAACGCATTCGGCGGATAAGGGCAATGACCGTTGCGCAATGGATATGGTTGAAATGTCGATGCATTTTTCGAAAGAGCAAAGCGATCTCGCCGCGGGCGGCGTGTTGACCATCGACCTTGCGGCCTTGCGGCACAATTATTCCGCCGTTGCGCGGCATATCGCGCCGACCCGTGCGGCGGCGGTCGTCAAAGCCGATGCCTATGGCCTTGGCGCGCATCGCGTTGCGCCTGCCTTTTATGAAGCGGGTTGCCGCGATTTCTTCGTAGCGCATCTGAGCGAAGCAATCGCGCTGCGGCCTGCCCTGAACCCTGACGCCACACTTTATGTCCTGAACGGCTTGCAGCCCGGAACGGAAGCTGCCTGCGCCCGCGAAGGCATCGTGCCGGTGCTCAACTCGCTGGAACAGGTGGAAAACTGGGCCAGACTCGCGGCCAGCAGCGGCAAGAAACTGCCAGCACTTTTGCAGGTCGATACCGGCATGTCGCGCCTCGGCCTTTCGGCCAAAGAGCTAGACCGGCTGGCGGACAATCTTTCGCTGCTCGACGGCATCGAGGTGCGCTTCATCATCAGCCATCTGGCGAGCGGCGACGAACCGGAAAATCCGGCCAATGCAAGCCAGCTTGCGACCATGCGCGCCGCTCTGGCTCGGCTGCCGAAGCTGCCGGTGGCCTTCGCCAATTCGGGCGGCAGCTTTCTCGACAAAGCCTATTATTTCGACCTCGCCCGCCCCGGTGTCGCGCTTTATGGCGTCGGCCCCAAAAGCGCTATCGTGCCGGTGCTGACACTGTCGGCCCGCGTCATTCAGGTGCGCGACGTGGATAAGGGCGCGGCCATCGGTTATGGCGGCACCTATATCGCACAAGCGCCCATGCGGATCGCCACCATTGCGGTGGGCTATGCCGATGGCTGGTTCCGCGCGCTCAGCAACAAGGGTTCGGCCTTTTACGGCGACACCCGGCTGCCCATCGTCGGGCGCGTTTCGATGGATTCCATCACGCTCGATGTCAGCGCGCTGGCGGAAGGCACGCTCAAGCTCGGTAGCCTCGTGGAACTGATCGGCCCGCACCAGCGGCTGGAAGACGTGGCCAGCCAATGCGACACGATCCCTTATGAAATTCTGACTGCGCTCGGTCATCGCTATGCTCGTATCTACGTGGATAGTGCGCTGTCGAGCCAAAACACATAACAATAAGAGGCGAACATGCAGATTACCGTACTCGGCAGCGGCGTTATTGGCGTCACAACGGCTTACTATCTGGCCAAGCTCGGCCATGAAGTGACGGTCATCGACCGCGAGGAAGGTCCGGCGTTGGAAACCAGCTTCGCCAATGCCGGTCAGGTTTCGCCCGGTTATGCCTCGCCATGGGGCGCGCCCGGCATTCCGATGAAGGCAGCAAAGTGGCTGTTCCAGAAACATGCGCCGCTCGTCATTCGCCCGACTTCCGATCCCAAGCAGTATGTGTGGCTGATGCAGATGCTCGCCAACTGCACGGACAGCCGTTACAAGGTCAACAAGACCCGCATGGTGCGCGTGGCAGAATATAGCCGCGATGTACTTGTAGAGCTGCGCAAGGATACCGGCATTGAATATGACCAGCGTATGCAGGGCACGTTGCAGCTTTTCCGCGAGCAATACCAGCTCGACGGCATCGGCAAGGATATCGAGGTGCTGCGTCAGGACGGCGTGCCGTTCGAAGTGCTCGACCGCGACGACTGCGCGAAAATCGAACCGGCGCTAGCCCGCGTGAAGGACAAGTTCGTCGGCGGCCTGCGCCTGCCGCATGATGAAACCGGCGACTGCTTCAAATTCACCAATGCGCTGGCCAAGATTGCCGAAGGCATGGGCGTAAAATTCCGCTTCGGCGTGAATATCAAGTCGCTGGTTCTATCCGGCGGGCGCGTTTCCGGCGTGGAAACGTCAGACGGTATTCTGACAGCCGACCGCTATGTGGTCGCGCTCGGCAGCTATACGCCCGCGCTCGTCAAGTCGCTGGGTCTCAACGCGCCGATCTATCCGGTGAAGGGCTATTCGATCACCGCACCGATCATCGACGAAAGCCGCGCACCGGTCTCGACGGTTCTGGACGAAAGCTACAAGATCGCCATCACGCGCCTCGGCGACCGTATCCGTGTCGGCGGCATGGCCGAAGTGTCCGGCTTCACCAAAGACCTTCCGGCAGCGCGCCGCGCCACGCTCGACCTGTCGGTCAGCGATCTGTTCCCCGGGGGCGACCTCAAGGCCGCGACCTTCTGGTCGGGCCTGCGCCCGATGACACCGGATTCCACGCCGATCATCGGCGGAACCCGCTACGACAATGTGTTCATCAATGCCGGTCACGGTACGCTGGGCTGGACCATGTCCTGCGGCTCGGGCAAGCTTCTGGCCGATCTGGTCAGCGGCAATAAGCCCGACATCCGCGCCGACGATCTCGGTATCTCGCGCTACAACTAAAAGACCCGCCTGCGCGCCGTCAGAAACTCGGCGGCGTGCAGGCGCTGACCACCTCGCAGGCTGTCGGTCCGATACAGCGAAAGCGATGCGGCAGTTTTGAGGAAAAATAATAGGCGTCGCCCGGTCCCAATATGCGCCGGTCGCTGCCCACCGTCACTTCGATGCGGCCCGATATGACGATACCGCCCTCCTCGCCCTCATGCATCAGCAGCACCTTGCCCGTATCGGAGCCTGGTTCATACCGCTCCTTCAATATCTGCAACGAGCGCGCAAACAGATGGTCGCCCACCTGCCGGTAGGAAATGGGACCTTTGCCGATTTCCACCAGCTCTTCCGCCTGATAGAATACCTTGTGCGGCGTATCCGGCTCCAGCGCGAAAAACTCGGCCATGCCGATGGGAATACCATCGAGAATACGCTTGAGAGCGCCGACCGACGGATTGGACTGGTTGGCCTCGATCAGCGACACGGTCGAGTTGGTCACACCAGCCCTTTTTGCAAGCTCGCGTTGCGACAGATTCTGCCGCATGCGCACATAGCGTAACCTTCCGCCGATATCGATGCTCATCGGGCATTCCCCTTTGTGTTTATCATGTTCGATATAGCATAATTTTCTGAAACCATCCTCATAAAATCAACAGCTTAAATCCTTGAAGAAAAGGGCTTGTTGCCTTCAAGAAAGCGTGTCCTCCTGCCTGAAAATAGGAGGTTCCCATGCTCACCAAAACCAACGCGCCCAGCCTTGAAAACTTCTGGATGCCGTTCACCGCAAATCGGCAGTTCAAGGCCGCGCCGCGCCTGCTCGCCAGCGCTTCGGGTATGTATTACACCGACACCGACGGCAATCAGGTTCTCGACGGTACGGCAGGTCTTTGGTGCTGCAATGCCGGTCATGGCCGCAAGCGGATCACTGAAGCCGTTGAGCGCCAGATTTCCACGATGGACTTCGCGCCGACCTTCCAGATGGGCCACAATGTTGCTTTCGACTTTGCCGAAAAACTCGCCGCGATTGCGCCGGGTGGTCCGGCTGCGCAGCTTGATCGCGTATTCTTCACCAATTCCGGTTCGGAATCGGTCGATACCGCACTGAAGATCGCCATCGCCTATCAGCGCGCCATCGGTCAGGGCACCCGCACCATGGTTCTGGGTCGCGAAAAAGGCTATCACGGCGTTGGTTTCGGCGGCATTTCGGTTGGCGGTCTGGTCAACAACCGCCGCGTTTTCCCGCAGATTCCCGCCGACCATATGCGCCACACGCTGGATATCGAGCGCAATGCCTTCTCGAAGGGCTTGCCGGCGCATGGCATCGAACTGGCCGACGATCTGGAACGTCTGGTCCAACTACACGGCGCTGAAAAGATTGCCGCCGTCATCGTCGAACCCATGTCCGGTTCCGCTGGCGTCATATTGCCGCCGAAGGGCTACCTGGAACGCATCCGCGCCACCGCCGACAAGCACGGCATCCTGCTGATCTTCGATGAGGTCATCACCGGTTTCGGTCGTCTCGGCACCCCGTTCGCGGTCGATTATTTCGGCGTCATTCCCGATCTCGTCACCACCGCCAAGGGCCTGACCAACGGCGCTATTCCAATGGGCGCGGTCTTTGCGAGCCGCAAGGTCCATGACGGCCTGATGACCGGCCCGGAAAACGCAATCGAGCTTTTCCACGGCTACACCTATTCCGGCCATCCGGTCGCTTCCGCTGCTGGTCTCGCAACGCTGGAAATCTATGCCGAGGAAGGCCTGCTGACCCGTGGTGCCCAGCTTGCCGATCATTGGCAGGAAGCGCTGCATTCGCTGAAGGATGCGCCGAATGTCACCGACATCCGCAATCTTGGTCTGGTCGGCGCCATCGAATTGTCGTCGCGCAAGGACGCACCGGGCGCACGCGCCTATGACGTCTTCGTGGATTGCTTCAAGAAGGGTCTGCTGATCCGCGTCACCGGCGATGTGATTGCATTGTCGCCGCCGCTGATCGTGGAAAAGGAACAGATCGACACGATCGTTTCGGTCATCCGCGACGCCCTGAAGCGCGCCGCTTAAGGCATAGTGAAACGCGCGGTGTGATCGCCACCCCGATCACGCCGCCTCTTGGCCGCCGCTCCCACTGCGGCGGCTTTTTTCTTTTTGGAATTACCCTTGCGACGGCGTGAATCTGGCCACCAGCGCGTGGCTGTCGCCGGGATAGGTGAAGCGCACATGCGTCACCGGCAGATCGGCATTCCAGGTCTGGCGTTCGATCACCAGACAGGGCGAGCCCGGCGCAATATCGAGCAATGCGGCATTTTCCGGAGAAGCGGCAATGGCGCGAATGGAGTGCTGGGCGCTACTCCACGGCACGCAGGCCACGAGCCATGGACCGGGCGAGTGTTCGGAAAAATCCGCCCCCGCCGCATCCGGCACGGCGGCCAGATTGATGATGCGTTCTTCCAGCGCAAACACCCGCTGCCCGGCGTGATGACGGCAGACCAGATCGATGATCTGCGTGTGGCGCGGAATATCGATCTTCTGCGCGTCCGCTGGCCCGCTCAGACGGTCCCAGCGCTTGAGCAGCTCGAACCGGTAGGGCGCACCGAGTGCAGCCACCTCATCGCGAATATCATGAATTTCAAGAATGGCGGCCTGCGAACGAGGAAACGAAACGAAGCTGCCCGATTTGCGCTTGCGCTCGATCAGACCGGCCTTGGCAAGCTGAGTCAGCGCCTTGTTGACCGTCATGCGCGAGCAGCCATATTGCTCGGTCAGTTCATGTTCGAACGGAATACGGTGCCCCGGCGCCCACTCTCCAGACAGGATGCGCGATTCAATATCGTCCAAAATACGCTGATGCAGTGAAAGCACCGGGCCGTCTTTTGCCGCTGAACCGTCATCCGCCATGCTATTCCCCCTTTGTTTCCCACTTTTGCAGGAATTTCTTCAGCCGAGCAATTCGCCAATCGTTTTCTGAAAAGCACGCTCGGCCTGATCCCGCAAGCGGTGACGACCGCCCTCCACCTGTTTCACGCCGCGTACCCACACGTCACTGACCTGCGCTCGACCGGCAAAAATCCAGCCATCCAGCACGGCATCGCCCTTGGCATGGGGCAGCCGCGCCATATCCAGCGCGACAAAATCCGCCGACGCGCCAAGCTTCAACCCGTCATCGGCGCGACCCATCGCGATGTTGCCGCCGCGCACCGCGCCTTCGAACAAGGCGCGCCCCGTGGAGGCTTCGCTTTCGGCCAGCACATTGCGGGCGCAATGTTGGAGGCGCTGCGAATATTCAAGCTGCCGCAACTCGTCGCCAATACCGATCAGCACATTGGAATCCGAACCGACGCCAAACTTGCCGCCTGCTTCCGCAAAAACCGTCGCATTGAAGGTTCCGTCGCCGAGATTGGCTTCCGTCACCGGGCAAAGACCGGCAATAGCACCGGCTGCGGCCATGCGCCGGGTTTCATCGTCGGTCATATGGGTCGCATGGATGAGGCACCAGCGCGAGGACAACTCCTGATTATCGAGAAGCCACTCGACAGGACGCTTGCCCGCCCAGGCAATGCAATCCTCCACTTCCTTCACCTGTTCGGCCACATGGATATGCACCGGCGCATCGGGCAAAAGCTTCGTCACGACGTCCAGTTCATCCGGCGTTACGGCGCGCAGGCTGTGTGGCGCAACGCCCAAAACTGCGCCGTCGAAATTGGCCAGCGCTCGGCTGCAGCCTTCGATCAGTCGCGCAAAGTGGTCCGGATCATTGATGAAACGGCGCTGGCCTTCATTGGGCGCGCTGCCGCCGAAACCCGAATGCGCATAGAAAACCGGAAGCAGCGTCAGGCCGATGCCCACCGCGCTGGCAGCAGCCACAATGCGGTCGGCCATCTCGGAGAGATTGGCGTAAGGCGTTCCGTCGCGGTCGTGATGCAGATAATGAAATTCGCCGACGCGGGTAAATCCAGCTTCCAGCATATCGACATAAAGTCGCAACGCCACCGCTTCGGCCTGTTCGGGCGACATGGTGAGCGCGAATTTGTACATGATCTCGCGCCAGCTCCAGAACGAATCGGCAGACGGCCCGCGCCTTTCGGCAAGCCCCGCCATTCCGTACTGGAAAGCGTGGCTGTGCAGGTTCGGCACGCCTGCGATGATCGCCGCGTGGCGCTCGTCCCCAGCTCCTGCCGCTTTATCCGCCTCCAACGAGGTGATCTTTCCACCGGCAATGCCAATGCGAACATTCTCAGCCCAGCCATTATCGAGAAGCGCCTGACCGGCATGGATGAAACGCTGTTCAGACTTGGCTGCTGACATGAAAATTAACTCCTCGAATGTTCCCGCGCATTTTTTCTCTTGGCTGCGCCTCTGATATGTATATACATTATCAAAAAACAGGGGAAGCGAGAAAACGCTCATGCTCAAGAATTCAGGCATCGTTTTTATCAATGCGCGGATTGCGACGCTGGAGGAAGACGCGGACGGCCTTGGCCTCATCGAGAATGCAGCGCTTGCCGTTAAGGACGGCAAGATCGCCTATGTCGGCCCGCAGTCCGCTCTGCCCGAAGACTATGCGTCTTATGAGAGAATCGATTGCGAAAACCGGCTGATCACGCCGGGGCTCGTCGATTGTCACACGCACCTCGTCCATGCCGGAAATCGCGCGCATGAATTCGAGCTGCGCTTGCAGGGCGCTTCCTATGAAGAAGTTGCCCGCGCCGGTGGTGGCATTGTTTCATCGGTCAAGAACCTGCGCGCGGCCAGCGAAGACGATCTGGTGCGTGAAACCCTGCCCCGTCTCGATGCGCTGATCGCCGAAGGCGCCACCACGGTTGAAGTCAAGTCCGGTTACGGTCTCGACCGCGACAGCGAAATCAAGTCGCTGAAAGCCGCCCGTCGGCTGGGTGCAGAACGCGACGTTGCAATCCGCACCACGTTCCTTGGCGCCCATGCCTTGCCGCCGGAAATGAACGGCGACAAGGCCGCTTATATCGACCGCGTCATCAACGATATGCTGCCCGCCATCGCAGCTGAACAACTGGCCGATGCGGTGGATGGTTTCTGCGAAGGCATCGCCTTTCTGCCGGATGAAATCGCCCGTGTGTTTGATGCGGCCAAGGCGCATGGCATTCCGGTCAAGCTTCACGCCGACCAGCTTTCCAATCTTCATGGCGCAGCCCTTGCCGCATCCTATGGTGCGCTTTCCGCCGATCATCTCGAATATACCGATGCGGATGGTGCCGCCGCCATGGCCAAGGCCGGAACGGTCGCCGTGCTGCTTCCCGGCGCTTACTACTTCATCCGCGAAACGCAAAAGCCGCCAGTCGAAGCCTTCCGCGCCGCCGGCACCAGGATGGCGCTCGCCACCGACAACAATCCGGGCACATCGCCGCTGACCTCGCTGCTGCTCACCATGAATATGGGCGCGACGCTGTTTCGCATGACGGTGGATGAATGCATCGCGGGTGTCACCCGCGAGGCCGCACGGGCGCTCGGCATTCTCGACCAGACCGGAACGCTTGCCATTGGCAAGGATGCCGATCTTGCCATTTGGAGCGTCGAGCGGCCCGCCGAACTCGTTTATCGCATCGGCTTCAACCCGCTGTGGAAGCGGGTTTTCAAGGGCCATATCTAACTATCCGCAACGGAGCCTGTCATGACCATCATCCTCAAGCCTGGTTCTGTCCCGCTTGAAACGCTGGAAACCATCTATCGCGTTGCGGTTCCCGTGCGCATTGACCCCGCCTTTCATGCCCGTGTCGAAAAGGCGGCTGCGCGCATTGCCGAAATCGCAGCCGGTGACGAACCTGTTTACGGCATCAATACCGGCTTTGGAAAACTCGCCTCGATCCGCATTGCGGCGGGCGATGTCGCCACGCTTCAGCGCAACCTGATCCTATCGCATTGCTGCGGTGTCGGCGACGCTTTGCCGGAAAATATCGTACGCCTCATCATGGCACTGAAGCTGATTTCGCTCGGTCGCGGCGCGTCCGGCGTGCGACTTGAAATCATCACGCTTCTCGAAGACATGCTGGAAAAAGGCGTGATCCCGATGATCCCGGAAAAGGGTTCCGTCGGCGCTTCAGGCGACCTTGCCCCGCTGGCGCATATGACGGCGGCCATGATCGGCGAAGGTGAAGCCTTCTATCAGGGCGAGCGCCTCTCCGGCGCAAAGGCACTGGAAAAGGCCGGTCTGAAGCCTGTCGTGCTTGCCGCCAAGGAAGGGTTGGCGCTGATCAACGGCACGCAGACTTCGACTGCCCTGGCGCTGGCGGGTCTGTTCCGCGCCCATCGTGCCACGCAGACGGCACTGATCACCGGCGCATTGTCCACCGATGCGGCCATGGGATCGGATGCGCCGTTCCACGAGGAAATCCACACGCTTCGCGGTCATAAGGGACAGATCGATGCTGGCCGTGCATTGCGCGCCCTGCTCGATGGATCCGTCATTCGCCAGAGCCATCTTGAAGGCGACCAGCGCGTGCAGGACCCCTATTGCATCCGCTGCCAGCCGCAGGTCGATGGTGCCTGCCTCGACATTCTGCGGCAGGCAGCCCGCACGCTGGAAATCGAAGCCAATGCGGTTACCGACAATCCGCTCGTTCTCTCGGACGGACGCGCCGTATCGGGCGGCAATTTCCACGCTGAACCGGTTGCCTTCGCCGCCGACCAGATTGCGCTTGCCGTCTGCGAAATCGGCGCTATCGCCCAGCGCCGTATCGCGCTACTGGTCGATCCGGCGCTGTCGTTTGGCCTTCCGGCCTTCCTCGCCCGCAAGCCGGGCCTCAATTCCGGCCTCATGATCGCCGAAGTCACCTCTGCCGCGCTGATGAGCGAAAACAAGCAGATGGCGCATCCGGCGTCGGTCGATTCCACGCCGACCTCGGCCAATCAGGAAGACCATGTGTCCATGGCCTGCCACGGTGCGCGCCGCCTGTTGCAGATGACGGCCAATCTCAATGCCATTATCGGCATCGAGGCGCTGACCGGCGCACTCGGCGTCGAGCTGCGCGAGCCGCTGACCACCAGCCCGGAACTGGCCAAGGTCATCGCCGTGTTGCGCGGGCGCGTGCCGACACTGGATGACGACCGCTATATGGCCGACGACCTGAAGAATGCCGCCGATCTGGTGGCTGACGGTGCGCTTGCCGGGGCGGTTTCGGACGGCATCCTGCCAGCGCTGGAGGCGTGATCATGAGCCCGTTCGAAGTTCGTCAGGGCACTTCGCCCGTCATTCTTGGCCTTCCACACACCGGAACCGATGTGCCGCAAGATATTTTTGCGCGGCTCAACGACAATGGCAAAATTCTTGCCGACACCGACTGGCATATTCACAGGCTTTATGACGGTCTCATCGACGGCGCGACCATGGTGCGCGCCACCTTCCACCGCTATTGCATCGACGCCAATCGCGACCCGGAAGGTGTGAGCCTCTATCCGGGGCAGAACACCACCACGCTGATCCCGGAAACCGACTTTGACGGGCTGTCGATCTGGAAGGATGGAGAAGCGCCGACCGAAGCCGACATTGCCGACCGCGTCGCCCGCTTTCACGCCCCCTATCACGCGGCGCTGGCCGCCGAGATCAGCCGTGTGAAGGCAATCCACGGCGTCGCCATCCTCTATGATTGCCATTCGATCCGCTCGCATATTCCCTTCCTGTTTGAAGGCAAATTGCCCGATTTCAACATCGGCACGGATATGGGCAAGACCTGCGATCCCAAGATCGAGGCGGCGGCCGTCGAAGTGACCGGCGAGGCGGAAGGTTACACGTCGATCCTCAATGGCCGCTTCAAGGGCGGCTGGACGACACGCCATTACGGCAAGCCGGAAACCGGCGTCCACGCCATCCAGATGGAGCTTGCCCAATCGACCCATCTTGCGACTGAAGCCGTTCCCTTCGCCTATAACGAGGCCAAGGCGGACAGGCTGCGCGCCCATCTCAAAACCCTTTTGCAGCGGCTGGAAAAGCTCGCGCACGACCTGAAATCCTGAGGAGAACACCATGTCGAACCCACGCCATAATGAGCGCGAAGTGCGCAGCCCACGAGGCGACGAACTCAACGCCAAGAGCTGGCTGACCGAAGCGCCGCTGCGCATGCTGATGAACAATCTCGACCCCGATGTGGCCGAGCGTCCGCATGAGCTGGTGGTTTATGGCGGCATTGGCCGCGCGGCCCGCACATGGGACGATTTCGATCGCATCGTCGCGACCCTCAAGACGCTCAATGAAGACGAAACCCTGCTGGTACAGTCCGGCAAGCCGGTCGGCGTTTTCCGCACCCACAAGGATGCGCCGCGTGTTCTGATCGCCAATTCCAACCTCGTTCCGCATTGGGCAACTTGGGATCATTTCAACGAACTGGATAAGAAGGGTCTCGCCATGTATGGCCAGATGACCGCCGGTTCTTGGATCTATATCGGCGCGCAGGGCATCGTTCAGGGCACGTACGAAACCTTTGTCGAAGCCGGTCGCCAGCATTTTGGCGGCAACCTCACCGGCAAGTGGATTCTGACCGGCGGCCTTGGCGGCATGGGCGGCGCGCAGCCCTTAGCGGCGGTCATGGCTGGCGCCTGCTGCCTCGCCGTGGAATGTGACGAAACCCGCGCCGATTTCCGCCTCCGCACCCGTTATGTCGATGAAAAGACCGACAGCCTCGATGAGGCGCTGGCCAAGATCGAAGCCTGGACCAAGGCAGGCGAGGCAAAGTCCATCGCGCTGATCGGCAATGCGGCGGAAATATTCCCGGAACTCGTCAAGCGTGGCGTGAAGCCGGATATCGTCACCGACCAGACTTCCGCGCATGACCCGGTGCATGGCTATCTGCCGCTCGGCTGGACCGTCGCCGAATGGCGCGCGAAACAGGAAAGCGACCCGAAAGCCGTCGAAAAGGCCGCGCGCGCTTCGATGAAACTCCATGTGCAGGCGATGGTCGACTTCTGGAACATGGGCATTCCGACCCTCGACTATGGCAACAATATTCGTCAGATGGCACTGGAAGAAGGCCTTGAAAATGCCTTTGCCTTCCCCGGCTTCGTCCCTGCCTATATTCGCCCGCTGTTCTGCCGTGGTGTCGGCCCATTCCGTTGGGCTGCCCTTTCCGGTGACCCGGAAGATATCTACAAGACCGACGCCAAGGTGAAGGAACTGCTGCCCGACAACAAGCACCTGCACAAATGGCTGGACATGGCGCGTGACCGCATCGCCTTTCAGGGATTGCCCGCGCGCATTTGCTGGGTTGGCCTTGGTGACCGCCATCGTCTCGGCCTCGCCTTTAACGAAATGGTCCGCAATGGCGAGCTGAAAGCGCCGATCGTCATCGGTCGCGACCATCTCGACAGCGGCTCCGTCGCCTCGCCAAACCGCGAAACGGAAGCCATGAAGGACGGTTCGGACGCCGTATCCGACTGGCCGCTGCTCAACGCCCTCCTCAACACCGCTTCGGGCGCGACCTGGGTGTCGCTGCATCACGGCGGCGGCGTCGGCATGGGCTTCAGCCAGCATGCGGGCATGGTCATTTGCTGCGACGGCACGGAAGATGCGGACCGCCGTCTGGAGCGCGTCTTGTGGAACGATCCGGCCACTGGCGTCATGCGCCATGCCGATGCGGGCTATGAAGAAGCGCTCGACTGGGCGAAAAAGCAGGGCCTGCGCCTGCCCGGCATTCTGGGGAACTGAGGTCGAATGGCCGTCGCTCTTCTAAAAGCTGAAAATCATCGCCGCATGCCGTGGAAAAATGGCGGCGGCGTGACGGTCGAGATCGCGATTCACCCGCAAGGGGCGTCCGTCGATGATTTCGACTGGCGCGTCTCCATGGCGAGCGTCGCAAATGACGGTCCGTTTTCCCTCTTTCCCGGCATCGACCGCAGCTTGTCGGTGCTCGAGGGCGACGGCATTGTGCTTGATGTCGAAGGCCACAAAAGCACCCTCACCCGCGAAAGCGAACCCTTTGCCTTTGCTGCCGACAGCCAGTCGTCGGCGCAGCTGATCGGCTCGGTCATCACCGACCTCAATGTCATGACCCGGCGTGGCCGCTATACACATCACGTCCGCCGCATCACCGGCAACGAAGCCGCGGCGACATTGGAAACCGGGGCCACGGGCGAAACGCTGCTTATTTTCTGTGCAGAAGGAGAATTTGCACTCAAGTCCGATACCGCGCTCACGCATCTGGGTTCCCATGATGCGGTGGTCCTAGACGGTCTTGCGGAGAGCGCTATCGAAATAAAGGGTAAGGGAGACCTGTTCCTGATTACGATTATTGCAATCGGATCAGGGGTTTAAATAATTTCCAACAGAAATGCCCGCAAAGAAATCTTTGTCGGCATCTCTGGACAGGAAGGACGGTCCTGCTAATTTGCTCGGATCGATATGTATAGGCTTATAAACACATAAAAGGGGTACTATTCATGAAGAAATCGTGGTTTGCAGGTGTTGCACTGGCAGCATTCGCTTTTGCTTCCGCCGCTCAGGCCGAGACTGCCGTTTCCATCGGCTTTTCGGGCTGGACGGGTTTCGGCCCGCTGACGCTCGCCAAGGAAGCGGGCATTTTCAAGAAGCACGGACTGGACGTCACGCTGAACAAGATTCCGCAGGCAAGCCGCCATCTGGCGCTGGCATCGGGTGACATTCAGTGCGCCGCCACCACCGTTGAAACCTGGATTGTCTGGAACGCGGCTGGCGTGAAGTCCAAGCAGATTTTTCAGATGGACAAGTCCTACGGTGCCGACGGCATTGCCGTGCGCGCCGACGTCAATTCCTTCGCCGATCTGAAGGGCAAGACCATTGCCGCTTCCGCACCGGGCACCTCGCCTTACTTCCTGCTGGCCTTCATGCTCGCCAAAAACGGCATGACCACCAAGGATGTGAAGGTCGTCAACATGGAGCCGGGACCGGCAGCACAGGCATTCGTGGCTGGCCAGAACGACGCGGCCATGACCTATGAACCTTATCTCTCGACCGTGCGCGCTGCGCCCGACAAGGGCAAGATTCTCGCCACCACGCTCGACTATCCGGCTGTGACGGATACAGTTGGCTGCACGCCTGCCTTCCTCGAAAAGAACCCGGAAGCTGCAAAGGCGCTTGCCGACAGCTATTTCGAAGCGCTGGAGCTGATCGCTGCCGACAAGGACAAGGCCTATGAAATCATGGGCAAGGACGTGAAGCAGTCGGGCAAGGAATTCGGTGCTTCTGCCGAATATCTGCGCTGGCAGGACAAGGCCGCCAATCACAAGTTCTTCGAAGGCGATTTCAAGGCATTCTCCGCCGAAGCGGCTGATCTGCTGTTGCAGGCTGGCGTGATCAAGTCGAAGCCGAACCTCGATGACATCGTGGATACGAGCTTCATCAAGTAAGATCGGTTTCTGCAACAGTTCCGGGCGGCGACGCCCGGACCGACCTCTCCCCTTCCGTCTTCCTGTGAAGACGGGCGCGCGACTGAACGGACAATGTCATGCAGCCTTTGCAGCCGATAGGCAACACGACCCGGATCTTACTGGGCATCCTGTTTTTCATTCTATTTTTTGTGTTCTGGGGCATCGCCACGCTTGGCGGCTTCGTCTCGTCCACCTTCCTCGCCGATCCCATCACCATGATGAAAGACGGCTATGACCTCATTGCCAATCAGGGCTTCCTGTCCGATATCGGCATGACGGTCTGGCGCGTGCTGGGCGGCTTCGTGCTTGCAAGCATCGTGGCCATCCCGCTCGGTGTCGCCATGGGCGCCTATAAGCCCATCGAAGCGCTGCTGGAGCCTTTCGTCTCCTTTGCGCGCTATCTGCCGGCTTCAGCTTTCGTGCCGCTCTTGATCCTGTGGTCCGGCATCGGCGAAACGCAAAAGCTGCTTGTCATCTTCATCGGCGCGGTGTTCCAGATCATCCTCATGATCGCGGTCACCGTCGCCAATACCCGCCGCGATCTGGTCGAGGCCGCCTATACGCTTGGCGCATCGAACAGCGGCATCATCCGCCGTGTGCTTATGCCTGCCAGCGCTCCGGACATTGCCGAAACGCTGCGCCTCGTGCTGGGCTGGGCGTGGACCTATGTGATCGTCGCCGAACTCATCGGCGCGTCGTCGGGTATCGGCTACATGATCATCAACAGTCAGGCGCTGATGGCCACCGGCCAGATCATTTTCGGCATCATCGTCATCGGTGTGATCGGCCTGATTTCCGACCTCGCCTTCAAATATTTCAACCGCTGGCTCTTTGCATGGAGGTTCGCGTAATGGCTGCCAAGACCGATCAGGAACTGGTTGTTAAGGGCGTCAGCCGCACCTTCCCCGGCGTGCACGGCGGTAAGCCGACGCTGGCGCTACAGGCAACCGATCTCATCATTCCGAAGAACGACTTCGTCACCATTCTCGGCCCTTCGGGTTGCGGCAAGTCCACGCTTCTGCGCATCATCGCCGGTCTCGACAAGCCGACGACGGGCACGGTGACGCTGGAAGGCAAGCCAGTTACCGGACCGGGTGCTGATCGCGGCATGGTGTTCCAGTCCTATACGCTGTTTCCATGGCTCACCATCCGCCAGAATGTCAGCTTCGGCCTGCGCGAAAAGGGTACGCCTGAGAAAGAGGCCCGCGAAATCGTCGATAGCTATATCGACAAGGTGGGGCTGCGCGGCTTTGAAAATCACTGGCCGAAACAGCTTTCGGGCGGCATGCAGCAGCGCACAGCCATTGCCCGCGCGCTGGCCAATGATCCGAAAATCCTGTTGCTCGACGAGCCGTTTGGCGCACTCGACAACCAGACGCGCGGTCTGATGCAGGAATTGCTGCTCGGCATCTGGGAACGCGAGCAGAAGACAGTGCTTTTCGTCACCCACGATATTGAAGAGGCGATCTTCATGGCCACGCGCGTGGTCACGATGACGGCGCGGCCGGGCAAGATCAAATCGATCACGCCGGTCGATATCGCGCATCCGCGTTCCTACCACGTCAAGGCAAGCCCGGAATTTTCCGAACTGCGCCTGAAACTGACGGAAGAAATCCGCAGCGAAGCCATTGAAGCAGCCAGACAGGCTGCCTGAAAATAACGGTTTCTTGAGAATATCAGTTGGATAGAGCCGTTTCTATTTAACGGAAACGTCGGAACTGCTCTATCCATTTGTTTTCACGCATTATCCTACGCAAAACCGCTTCGCACTTTTGCTGGAAATGCTCTATGAAAGGGCTGCGACACTCGTCGCGGCCCTTTCTTTTCAGGACAAACCCAAATGGCCGTTTCAGCAGAAGACCTCGAGAACCGTATTGTCTACGTCAACGGTGACTATGTTGCCGCGCGCGATGCCCGCATTTCCATCTTCGACCGGGGTTTTCTCTTCGGCGACGGCATTTATGAAGTGACCGCCGTGCTGGAAGGCAAGCTGATCGACAGCGGCCCGCATATGACGCGCCTGCGCCGCTCCACCGGCGAAATCGGCATTCCGATGCCGTTGAGCGAAGACGAAATCGTCGCCATCGAGCGCGAACTGGTGCGCCGCAACAATCTGACTGAAGGCATGGTCTATCTCCAGATCACCCGTGGCGATGGTCGCGACCGCGATTTCGTGGCCGCCAAAGGCATCAAACCGTCCGTGGTTCTGTTCACGCAGGAAGCCAATCTGCTCGACAAGCCTGCGCTGAAAACCGGCGCGCGCGTACTCTCGCTGGGCGACCTGCGCTGGAAGCGCCGCGATATCAAGACGGTGTGCCTGCTGCCGCAAGCGCTCGCCAAGGAAATCGCCAAAAATGCCGGTTGCGACGAAGCCTGGATGATCGAGGACGGCTATGTCACCGAAGGCGCATCGTCCACCGCCTATATCGTGACCGAGGATGATGTCGTCGTCACACGCCCCAACAGCAATGCCATCCTGCCCGGCTGCACGCGCCTGTCGCTGTTGCAACTGATCGCCGAGACCGGCATGAAACTGGAAGAGCGCCTCTTCACCATCGATGAAGCCTATGCGGCCAAGGAAGCTTTTCTCACCAGCGCAGGTACTTTCGTCACGCCGATCACCGTGATCGACGAGAAGACTATCGGCACCGGCAAGCCCGGCCCGGTCGCCCAGCGCCTGCGCGAGATCTATCTCAACCACGCACGCCGCACCGCGATCTGAGTTGTGACGCACCCATTTTCCCTCCCTCCTCAGGATGAGGGACATGCGTCGCGCTCAAAACAAAACCGCGCCGGAATTGCTTCCGGCGCGGTTTCGAGCTTCGCCAGCCCCCGCAAAGGCGAAACATCAGGCGTATTTTGGTTATGGCGAGCCGAAAATGGTGGAGTTTGAGAACCGGCGCGCAGCGTACTTAAAGGTACGTGAGCACCGGAAGCGCAAAACAACGCCATTTGCAGGCCGCCAGAGCCGAAATATCAACGCTTCTGGTTGTAGACGTCGATGCAGACGGCACCCAGCAGCACGATACCCTTGATGACCTGCTGATAGTCGATACCAATGCCGAGGATCGACATGCCGTTGTTCATCACGCCCATGATCAGCGCGCCGATCACCGCACCCGTCACGCGACCGACGCCGCCATAGGCCGATGCGCCGCCGATGAAGCAGGCCGCGATCACGTCCAGCTCGAAACCGATGCCTGCCTTCGGCGTCGCCGTATTGAGACGCGCTGCGAAAACCAGACCGGCGAGAGCAGCCAGTACGCCCATATTGACGAAAGCAAGGAAGGTCAGCCGTTCGGTCTTCACGCCGGACAGCTTGGCCGCGTGGCGGTTGCCGCCGACCGCATAGATTTGGCGACCGATCACCGTGCGGTTGGTGAGGAACGCATAGGCTGCAATCAGCACCGCCATGATGATCAGCACGTTCGGCAAGCCGCGATGCATCGAAATCAAGAGCGACAGATAGGCAATGGCCGCGAAGAACAGGATGTTCTTGATGACGAACAGGCTGAACGGTTCTGTTTCGACTTCATGGGCGATGTGGCGCTGACGCGATTTCACATTCTGCCAGATCATGAAACCGGCCAAAAGCACACCGATGACGAGCGAGGTGAGATAGACGCCGCCTGCCGTGGTGCCGATGATTTCAGGAATAAAGCCCGACGAAAGTTTCTGAAACACGACCGGGAACGGGCCGACCGACTGGCCGCCGAGCACGGCCAGCATCAGGCCCTTGAAGACCAGCATGCCCGCCAGCGTCACGATGAAGGACGGTATGTTGAAATAGGCGACCCAGAACCCCTGCAATGCGCCGATGATACCGCCTGCCAGCAGGCAGAGAATGGCGGCAATGGGGAACGGGATACCCCATTTCACCATCATCACCGCCGCCAGCGCGCCGATGAAACCGCAAACCGAACCGACCGACAGGTCGATATGGCCGGTGACGATGATCAGCAGCATGCCGAGCGCCATGATGACGATATAGCTGTTCTGCAACACCAGATTGGTCAGGTTCAGCGGCTTCATCAGCACGCCGCCGGTGACGATCTGGAAGAAGATCATGATCGCGACGAGCGAGAGCAGCATCCCGGATTCGCGCAGATTGTTCTTGAGATAACGCCCCACGCTGCTGGTCTGGTTGCTTCCGATGATAGTCTCGCTCATTGCTGTTTTCCCTTGTTCCGCATGATGGCGCGCATGATATTTTCCTGCGTGGCTTCCTCGCCGGCGACTTCGCCGACGAAAGCGCCTTCATGCATGACGACGATGCGGTCGCAGATGCCGATCAGTTCCGGCATTTCTGAAGAAATGACGACCACGCCCTTGCCGCTCTCCGCCAGTGAATTGATGATGGTGTAAATGTCGTATTTCGCGCCGACATCGATGCCACGCGTCGGTTCATCGAGGATCAGCACATCCGGCCCGGTGAACAGCCATTTCGATAGCACGACCTTCTGCTGATTGCCGCCCGAAAGCGTGCCGGTCTGCTGAAAGACGTTGTGGCTGCGGATGCTCATCTGATTGCGATAATCACCGGCAACCTTCATTTCGCGAATATCGTCGATGACGCCCTTCGGGCTGACACCGCGCAGATTGGCCAGCGAGATGTTGCGCGAAATGTTTTCGCCCAGTACGAGGCCGAGCTTCTTGCGATCCTCGGTCACATAGGCAAGCCCGGACTTGATCGCCCGCGCCACCGTGGAAATATCCGCAGCCTTGCCATTGATGCGGGCCTCGCCGGTGATATTCGTGCCCCAGGAGCGCCCGAATAGGCTCATGGCGAATTCGGTGCGGCCCGCGCCCATCAGGCCTGCAATGCCCACGATTTCGCCCGCCTTGACCTGGAACGATACGTTCTTGACCGAATGGCGCTCCGGATGCAGCGGATGATAGACCGACCAGTTGTCGACCTCCATAATCACATCGCCGATCTTCGGCTCGCGCTTCGGATAGCGACTTTCCAGATCACGATCGACCATCTTGCGGATGATATCGTCTTCCTCGACCTCGCCTGCATGACAATCGAGCGTCGCCACGGCTTTGCCGTCGCGCAGCACGGTGATCTTGTCGGCGACTTCGCGAATTTCATTGAGCTTGTGCGAAATCAGGATCGACGTGATGCCCTGCGCGCGAAACTCTTTCAGGAGCGTCAGAAGCGCTGCACTGTCGGTCTCGTTCAGGCTGGCCGTCGGCTCGTCGAGGATCAGCAAGCGTACGCGCTTCGACAGCGCCTTGGCGATTTCCACCAGCTGCTGCTTGCCGACGCCGATATCGGTGATCAGCGTGTCGGGCGATTCCGACAAGCCAACCTTTTTCAAAAGTTCCCGCGTGCGCATATGCACCGCACTGCGGTCGATGACGCCATGGCTCGCCGGTGGATTGACCAGAAAAATATTCTCCGCAATCGACATCAGCGGGATCAGCGCCAGTTCCTGATGGATGATGACAATGCCGAGCGCTTCGGAATCGTTGATGTCGCGAAACTGTCGTTCTTCCCCGTCGAAGAAAATCGAGCCTTCATAGCTGCCATGGGGATAAACGCCCGACAGCACCTTCATGAGTGTGGATTTGCCAGCGCCGTTTTCGCCGACAAATGCGTGAATTTCCCCCGGCATGACCGTGAAATTGACGTCGCTCAACGCCTTCACGACCCCGAAGGATTTGCTGATGCCGCGCATTTCAAGAATAGGTTTGCCAGCCGCATTCAGCTGGCCGCCCTGCTCCTCAAGCGGGACAGGATTGGCTACATTCATCGCTCACTCCCGATAGAGCGCCCCGCATCCCTCCGGATGCTGACCTCGACGCTCCAAACCCTGTTGCCTGCCCATCCGAAGAACCGTCCGGTTGCTTCATGCGATGCCGCAGGTTTTCCGAATGCCATCGCGCACAGGCGAAAGCCTTCTTTCAAAGCACAGCCTAAAAAAGACAACGCTGTCAATCTAGCAGCCTACCCCAGTTCAAAACTGAGGTAAGCCTGGGATTGAGGCAATGGCATTACAGAAATTCGATGCTGTTTCGGACGAAGCCGGAAAACTACCGGATTTTCGGCCCGAAACCGCGCATATGCAAGAGGCGGTGTCGGGCGTGCTGGACGGCACGCCGACACGCCCTGTCAGGACCAGATTACTTGATCTGGTCTTCCTTGTAGTAACCGCTGTCGACCAGGACTTCTTTCCAGTTCGACTTGTCGACGATCACCGGCTTCAGCAGGTAAGCCGGGACAACCTTGACGCCATTGTTATAGGTCTTGGTGTCGTTGACTTCCGGCTCCTTGCCGCTCATCAACGCGTCAACCATATCGACGGTGACCTTGGCCAGTTCGCGGGTGTCCTTGAAGATCGTCGCGGTCTGTTCACCGGCGAGGATCGACTTGACCGAAGGCACTTCGGCGTCCTGACCGGAAACGACCGGCATCGGCATGTCGCCGCTGCCATAGCCGACGCCCTTCAGCGACGACAGGATGCCGATGGAGATGCCGTCATAAGGCGACAGAACTGCATCGACGCGCTTGTCTGAATAGTAAGCGGACAGGATGGAATCCATGCGGGCCTGAGCCGTCGCACCGTCCCAACGCAGCGTTGCAACCTTGTCCATGCCGGTCTGGCCGCTGGCCACGACAACCTTGCCGCTGTCGATGTAAGGCTGGAACACGGACATGGCGCCATTGTAGAAGAAGTAGGCGTTGTTATCGTCCGGCGAGCCGCCGAAAAGTTCGATATTGAACGGGCCCGGTTTGTTCTTCAGGTCCAGAGCTGTTTCAATCGACTGTGCTTGCAGCACGCCGACCTGGAAATTGTCGAAGGTCGCATAATAATCGACATTCGGCGTATCGCGGATCAGACGGTCATAAGCGATGACCTTGATGCCTGCATCATGGGCCTTGGCCAACACGTCAGACAGCGTGGTGCCGTCGATGGACGCAACGACGAGAACCTTGGCGCCCTTGGTCACCATGTTTTCGATCTGCGCCAGCTGGTTCGGCACATCGTCTTCAGCATATTGAAGGTCGGTCTGATAACCGCGTTCCTTCAGAACCTTGACCATGTTGTCGCCATCGGCGATCCAGCGCGCCGACGACTTCGTCGGCATGGCAACCGCCACAAGACCCTTGTCTTCGGCGCGGGCCATGCCCGTGAAGGCAAGCGCGGCCAGCGCGACTGCCAGGGTTAGAGTTTTCATACCTGCCATTGTTACACTCCCAAAAATTGGGACAGGCTTCGCCTCGAAACCTGCCGTTCTCCCAAACTCCCGCGCCCCGCCCAAATTGTTGGCCTGCAGATTGCGGAATGCCTCCAAGTCCATTTCTGAACAAGGGTTTAACCCCTCTTCAAAAATGCCTAAACCCTAACAAATTGCGCGCCTCCTTCAGCCCGCAACTGCCTCCCATGCAGCCACAGCGCGCCGGGCGCGCTCGCGCACATCGGCCACGGTGAAACCAGCCTTGTAAAGGCTCGATCCAAGACCGAAGCAGCTCACGCCCGCCGCGACATAGGTTGCGAAATCGCTTTCCGAAACGCCGCCCACAGCGCCAAGCGGAACACCCTTCGGCAAGACGGCGGAAACCGCCTTGATCCCATCTGCGCCCAGCACGCTGGCCGGGAAAAATTTCAGTGCCGATGCGCCTGCACGGATCGCTGAAAAGGCTTCCGTCGGCGTGAACACGCCCGGCATCGTCACCATGCCATGGCCGCTTGCGCGGCGAATGACGTCCGGCTCGACATTGGGGCTGACCATCAGCCTACCGCCGACATCGTGCAGCCGATCCACATCCTCGACGCTCAACATAGTGCCTGCACCAATCAGCACATTGGCCGGTGCAAGCTTTGCAGCCTTGCCAATCGACACGAACGGATCGGGCGAATTCAGCGGGATTTCGATGGCTTCAAAGCCCGTCTCGATCAGCGCGTCGACGATTGCTTCCGTTTCTTCTGCACGAATCCCGCGCAGGATCGCGACCAGCGGATAGCGCAGCTTTGGCCATGCAACACGCGCGCTCATTGTAAAACTCCCGCAAAAGCGTGTCTTGCCGCCATGAACAGACCGTCGCGCACCAGTTCGTCCGCCTCGATACGCTTGACGGCCAGCCCGGCAATTTCAAGCGCGCTGGCATAAAGCGCACCCATCATGCCATCGGACAAAAGCAGCACCTGCTGCGGCTTGCCGTACAGCGTACGACCG
Source organism: Ochrobactrum teleogrylli (assembly GCF_037482325.1). NCBI lineage: Bacteria > Pseudomonadati > Pseudomonadota > Alphaproteobacteria > Hyphomicrobiales > Brucellaceae > Ochrobactrum > Ochrobactrum teleogrylli. The sequence continues at coordinate 3,646,391 of NZ_JBBHKQ010000001.1, read as the reverse complement.
CCAGCAACTTCCAGCCCGATCAACAGGCCGGAAAGCCGCGCCAGCTGGTTGGTCGGCTTGCGGTCATGCACAAGCCAGCCCGCGCGAACCGAAAACAGCGCATTGGCGATCAGTTCCGGCGTTTCGAGCGAGGCCTTCACACCTGCCGCGAAAGCCGCGCCGTGCGGGTCAACCGCGCCTGCACCTTCCAGCGCCCCGGCCAGCACCGACTTGTCTTTCAAAAGCGCGAACAATTCGCCCGTCATGAAAGTCCGGTAATCAGCAAGACCACCATCGGCGATCCGCACCCATTTGGCATGGGTGCCCGGCATGACGACAACGGCATCATGCGTTCCGCGATGCACAAGGCCGAGCAGTTTTGTCTCCTCGCCGCGCATCACGTCCGGCGCCGCCTCATCCCGCCGCGCAACGCCCGGCAGCATGATGACGTGACGGCGCGCAGGCACGCGCACCGCAGCCCTGACGATGCCGTCCAGCCCGGCAGGCAGGCTCATATAGGGCGCTTCGATCCAGCCGGTCCGGGAACCGGCCATGCCGCAGATCACCACGGGCAGATCGGCGGGCGCGCCGAGCGTGGCCAGATGCCGTTCGAGCGTTGGCTCGAAACCGGCTTCCTTTGCCCGCAACAGACCGTCATCGCCCCGGCTTTCACCCAGCACAGCGCCGTTCGCATCCAGCGTCCAGAGCCGCAACCGGGTGGTGCCCCAGTCGGCGACAGCAGCAAACGGCTTTTTATCAACAGCCATCGGAACCGCTCTAGTGGTTGTCACGCGGCAGGCCGCGCGTATGCGCGATATCCTGATACTTGATCGCATTTTCCAGAACCGCGCCCGTTTCCATCTGGCCGACGACAGCACGCTGGATTTCCTGCCAAGGCGTCTGGCTTTCCGGATATTTGTAGCCGCCAGCGGCTTCCAGAGCCTTGCGGCGTTCAGCCAGTTCCTCATCCGAGATCAGGATATCCGCCGTACCGCGACCGAGATCGATGCGCACGCGGTCGCCGGTGCGCAAGATGGCCAGACCGCCGCCAGCCGCCGCTTCCGGCGAAGCATTGAGGATCGACGGCGAACCCGACGTACCCGACTGGCGACCGTCGCCGATGCAGGGCAACGAGCTGATACCCTTCTTCAGAAGGTAATCCGGTGCGCGCATATTGACGACTTCGGCAGCGCCCGGATAGCCGATCGGGCCAGCGCCGCGCATGAACAAAACCGTGTGCTCGTCGATTTCCAGCGACGGATCGTCGATGCGATGATGATAATCCTCCGGTCCGTCAAACACGACCGCCTTGCCCTCGAAGGCATTCGGGTCTTTCGTGTCGGAGAGGTAGCGATTGCGGAACTCGTCCGAAATGACGCTGAGCTTCATGATCGCCGACGAGAACAGATTGCCGCGCAACACGCGGAAACCGGCATGTTTCTTCAGCGGCTGGTCATAGGTCTTGATGACATTGCCGTCTTCAATGGTGGCGTTCTTGCAGTTTTCACCGATGGTCTTGCCGTTGACGGTCAGCGCATCCTCGTTGATGAGGCCCTGCCCCATCAGCTGGTTGACGACTGCTGGCACACCACCGGCATGGTAATAATCTTCACCGAGATATTCACCGGCTGGCTGGAGATTGACCAGAAGCGGGATTTCCTCGCCATATTTCTGCCAGTCGTCCACGGTCAGCTCAACGCCGACATGGCGGGCGAGCGCGTTCAGATGGATCGGCGCATTGGTCGAACCGCCAATGGCGGAATTGACGCGGATCGCGTTCACAAACGCATCCTTGGTCAGGACATCCGAAGGCTTAAGGTCTTCATAGACCATCTCGACGATACGGCGACCGGTCAGATAAGCCACTTCCTGACGGTCACGGTAAGGTGCCGGAATGGCGGCGGAACCGGGAAGCTGCATGCCGAGCGCTTCGGCCAGCGAGTTCATGGTCGTCGCCGTGCCCATCGTGTTGCAATAGCCGGTGGACGGTGCCGAGGACGCAACCAGCTTCACAAAGCCCTGATAATCGATCTCGCCCTTCGCCAGAAGTTCGCGCGCCTTCCAGACGATGGTGCCCGAACCGGTGCGCTCGCCACGGAACCAGCCGTTCAGCATCGGGCCGACCGAAAGCGCAATCGCCGGAATATTGACCGTCGCCGCAGCCATCAGGCAGGCAGGGGTGGTCTTGTCGCAACCGATGGTGAGCACGACGCCATCAAGCGGATAGCCGTAGAGCACTTCCACGAGGCCGAGATAGGCAAGGTTGCGGTCGAGACCAGCGGTCGGACGCTTGCCGGTTTCCTGGATCGGATGGACCGGAAATTCGATGACGATACCGCCCGCTTCACGCACGCCTTCGCGGACGCGATTGGCCAGTTCCAGATGGTGACGGTTGCAGGGCGACAGGTCCGAACCCGTCTGCGCGATGCCGATGATCGGGCGGCCCGACTGCAATTCTTCCTGGCTCAAGCCATAATTCATGTAGCGCTCGAGATAGAGCGCCGTCATATCGACATTGTCCGGATTGTCGAACCATGCACGCGAGCGGAACTTTGGCGTTTTCGGAGTGACGGGCTTGTTCATGTCTTTGTCCTGCTGGGTAAGAGGCCGCGAACGACCCCGTTTCCTAATCTACAAATGCTTCGACCGCGTGGCGCTTTCCGAACAGGAACGCATCGGCCACATGAGTCAGGGGAGCGAGATCGACATCCGAACGCCCCTCACCGATCAATTGCACAAAATGCTTGTAAAGGCGCTGATATTCGCGGTCCGGCTCAGCCATTTTTTCATCGCCAGCAATAGTCAGGCGACTGCCGCCATGGCTGAGCAGAAGCGTGCCCTTGTCGGTTTCGACGCGAATATCCCAGGTCTGCGGGCCAGTCTGGCGCCAATCCAGTTCAAACGAAACGGGAATGCCGCTTTCCGTCTGGAACTGAAGGTCAGCCGCAATCGGCGCGGCGCGATTTTCCGGGAAATAGAGGTCCGACTGCGTGAGGAAAAAGCGTTCCGGCAGAATATGCGTCACGATGGACAGCGCATTGATGCCCGGATCGAATACACCGAGCCCGCCCGGCTCCCAGATCCATTGCTGGCCGGGATGCCAATGGCGCACGTCTTCCTTCCACGCAACGGCAACCGAACGGATCACGGCGTCTTTGAGAAACTCGCGGGCCGGTTCCACCGCAGCCGCCTCGCGCGAATGCCAGGTGGTGTAAAGCGACAACCCTTCCGCCTTGGCCAGACGGTCCAGCGCCTGCACCTCGGAAATGGTCGCGCCGGGCGGCTTTTCCAGCATCACATGCTTGCGCGCTTTCAAAGCGGCATAGGCTTGGGCGAAGCGACCCTGCGGCGGCGTGCACAACGACACGGCATCGATGGCCACGTCGGATGCCAGCAACTGCTCGATATCGTTGAACGACGGCACGCTATCCAGTCCGGCATTGCGGCTGGCGACAGCGGCAAGCGCGATACCATCCACCGCCTCGATGGACGGCAGATGCTGGTCGCGCGCGATCTTGCCGAGACCGACGATTGCTAAGGCGATGTTGGATTGGATAGCCATGTTCAAAGCGCTTTCACGGCAACGTCTTTGGCCGTCGCCTGAGCCAGCTTGTTGACCAGCGGATAACGGAACGGCTTGGCGGAAATTTCGAACTGGTCGCCGGTCTGCGTCTTCACGCCTTCCGAGAAGGACAGGGTCGCCGTGCCGAAGAAATGCACGTGAATATCGCCCGGACGGCGGAACAGCTCATATTTGAAATGGTGATGTTCAAGATTGGCTATTGTGTGCGACATGTTCGCTTCGCCGGACAGGAACGGCTTTTCGAAGATCACGTCATTGCCGCGGCGAATGCGCGACACGCCTTCGACATGATCCGGCAGAGCGCCCACAAAGAGTTCCGGTCCAAGCGATGCCTGACGCAGCTTGGAATGGGCAAGCCATAGATAATTCTGCTTCTCGGTCACATGGTCGGAAAATTCATTGGCAAGGCAGAAGCCGATACGATGCGGCTGACCATTCGGGCCTATCAGATAAATGCCCGCCAATTCCGGCTCTTCGCCACCATCTTCCGCGAAGGAAGGCGAAACCAGTTCGCCACCGGTGGCGACGAGCGCAGAACCGTCACCCTTGTAGAACCATTCCGGCTGCACGCCCGTCTGACCGGGCTTCGGCTTGCCGCCCTCGACACCCATCAGGAACATGCGCATCGAATCGGTCGGTTTTTCGGCAGCCTGCGCAGCCTTGTGCATCTTGTCGCGACCATCAGCAGAACCAAGATGCGTGAGGCCCGTGCCTGCAACGATCAGATGTGCTGGATCGGAATGGGTGATCGGCAGGCCCACGCGGCCCGCAGCCAGAGCGGCGTCGATATCGACGGCTTCGCCCTTGCCATTGCGCTCCACCTGCTCTGCAAGGCTGATTCCCGCGCCAATTGCCGCCCAGGCCAGTTCATAGGTCGTCGAAGCGCCTTTGACGATATGGGCCGCACCCTCATCACCGCATGCAGCCACACGCGTTTCACCGCCCGCATCGCGGAACTGTACCAGACGTAACATTAAACCTCCCAGACCGCGACGAATCGCGGAAACTCCATACCGGCCGTTTGAAAACTCTTTCATGCCTTGCGACGGCTCACCTTATTAATATGACTATTTTGCCAAGGCCGCCTTTGTCAAGCAAGCGAGGACCCCGCATACACAGACTTGCAGTCTTCAATGCCCTCCACAAGATTCAACTCATTGATTTTAATATTCTAATAATCAAAATGCCTGTTTGTCGCAGGCGATTATCGCGCAATTTTCTTCAAAGGCGCTTGCCATAAAGTAATATTATATGCTTCATATCCCTCAAGGCCGGGAGGGCCTTATTGGGAGGAAATATTATGAAACGCAGTCTCGCGGCTCTGTCAGCCGCATTTTCGCTCGCACTGATTTCAAGCGCATCCGCCGCATCGCTGACTGTCGGTTTCTCGCAGATCGGTTCGGAATCGGGCTGGCGCGCCGCAGAAACCGCCCTGACCAAGCAGGAAGCTGAAAAGCGCGGCTATACGCTGAAATTCGCCGATGCCCAGCAGAAGCAGGAAAACCAGATCAAGGCCGTGCGCGGCTTCATCGCACAGGGCGTCGATGCGATCCTGATCGCCCCGGTCGTCTCCACCGGCTGGGACGCGGTCCTCAAGGAAGCCAAGGAAGCTGAAATTCCTGTCGTCCTGCTCGACCGCCAGATTGATTCGCCGGAAGATCTCTATCTCACCGCCGTGACCTCCGATCAGGTCCATGAAGGCAAGGTTGCCGGTGACTGGCTGGTGAAGGATATCGGCGACAAGTCCTGCAATGTGGTCGAACTTCAGGGCACGACCGGTTCGTCGCCTGCGATCAACCGCAAGAAGGGCTTTGAGGAAGCGATCAAGGGTCACGACAACATCAAGATTTCCCGTTCGCAGACCGGTGACTTCACCCGCACCAAGGGCAAGGAAGTCATGGAAAGCTTCATCAAGGCTGAAGGCGGCGGCAAGAATATCTGCGCAGTCTATGCCCATAATGACGACATGGCCGTCGGCGCCATTCAGGCCATCAAGGAAGCCGGTCTGAAGCCGGGCACCGACATCAAGATCGTGTCGATCGATTCCGTGCCGGATATCTTCCAGGCCATGGCCAATGGCGAAGCCAATGCCACCGTGGAGCTGACGCCGAACATGGCCGGTCCGGCTTTCGACGCCATCGAGGCGTTCAAGGATAAGGGCACCGTTCCGCCGAAGTGGATCCAGACGGAATCCAAGCTCTACACACAGGCTGACGATCCGAAGGCCGTATACGAAGCCAAGAAGGGCCTCGGCTACTAATCTTCGTGTCATTCGGGCCGCCAGCTTTCGGCGGCCCGGTTTCCCTTCGGCCCGTTTTGGCGAAGGGTATCGTTGCAATTCGCAAACGGAAGACTGCCATGGCTCGCCCCGAAACAGGCGCTCAACCGGCGTCGGTTATACCGCTTCTCGAAGCTCGCTCGATCACCAAATCCTTTCTGGGCGTCACCGCACTTGACCATGTCGATTTCGCGCTCAAACGCGGCGAAATCCATGCCTTGCTGGGTGAAAACGGTGCGGGCAAATCCACCCTCATCAAGATATTGACCGGCGCCTATCATGGCTTTGACGGGTCGATCCTGCTTGACGGCCAGCCCATTGCGCCTGCCTCCGTAGCGGAAGCGCAGACGCTCGGCATCGGCACCGTCTATCAAGAGGTAAACCTGCTGGAAAACCTCACCGTCGCCGAAAATGTCTTTCTCGGTCGCCAGCCGCGCCGCTTCGGCTTCGTGGATCGTCGGCGCATGGAAAAGGACACAACGGCGCTCCTCGCGCGTTATGGTCTCGACATCGACGTCAGCGCGCCGCTGTCGGCCTATTCCGTGGCCATACGCCAGATCATCGCGATTGCGCGCGCCGTCGATCTGTCGGGCAAAGTGCTTGTCCTTGATGAGCCGACCGCCAGCCTTGATGCGCGCGAAGTCGAAATGCTGTTCACGGTTCTGCGCCAGTTGAAGGCCGAAGGACTCGGCATCATCGTCATCACGCATTTTCTGGATCAGGTCTATGCGATTGCCGATTGCGCCACCGTACTGCGCAATGGCCGTCTGGTCGGCAGCCGCAACCTGTCGGAACTGCCGCGCACCGATCTCATTTCCATGATGCTCGGCCACCAGTTGCAGGAAACCGTGCGCCGTCAGCTGACCGAGGAGGTCAGCGACGACACGGTCGCGCCGATCCGCTTTGCAGGGTACGGCAAGAAAGGCAGTGTTGCGCCATTCGATCTCGCCATCAAGCCCGGCGAAGCTGTGGGCATTGCAGGCTTGCTCGGTTCGGGCCGCACCGAGACCGCGCTTCTCATGTTCGGCGTTGATGAAGCCGATAGCGGCCAGCTCACCGTCGATGGCAAGGAGATCAAGCTGCCCTCGCCCGTTGCCGCCATTTCAGAGCGCTTCGCCTTCTGTCCGGAAGAGCGCAAGACCGATGGCATCATCGGCGATTTTTCGGTGGCGGAAAATATCGCGCTTGCCGTGCAAGGCAAACGCGGCTGGGCGAAGCCGCTGTCCTCGCGCGAAAAAGCCGCGCTCGCGGACCGCTACATCAAGGCGCTCGATATCCGTCCGCCCGATCCGCACAAGCCGATCAAGTTTCTATCCGGCGGCAACCAGCAAAAGGCCATTCTGGCGCGCTGGCTCGCCACCGATCCCCGCCTGCTGATTCTCGATGAACCGACACGCGGCATTGACATCGGGGCGCATGCCGAAATCCTGAAACTCATCGGCGAACTCTGCGGACAAGGCATGGCGCTCGTCATCATCTCATCCGAATTCGAGGAACTGGCCGCCGTCGCCAATCGCGTGGTGGTTCTGTCGGACCGTCGCCATGTCGCCGAATTGCACGGTGAAGAAATCACCGCCGACAATATCGTGCGCGCCATTGCGGAGACCGGTCCGAAAACTGCTTCTGCAAGCCAGAAGGAAGCTGCAGCATGATTGCCCGCATATCCAGAAAATTCAAAAGACTGGCGCCGCAGCTCGCAGCCCTCATTCTGATTCTTGCCGCAAACACCGTCATCTCGCCCGGCTTTCTCGACATTTCGTTCCAGAACGGTCGCCTCTATGGCAGCCTGATCGACATTCTGGTGCGCGCAGCACCGGTCGCCATTCTGGCCGTCGGCATGACGCTGGTGATCGCCACTCGCGGCATCGACCTTTCGGTCGGCGCCGTCATGGCGATCAGCGGCGCTTTCGCCGCATCGCTGATCGTTGCGGGCTATCCGCTGGCTGTCGTCATTCCGGCAGCACTCGGTGTCGGCCTGTTGTGTGGGCTGTGGAACGGCTTTCTGGTCGCCGTCTTCGATATCCAGCCGATCATCGCCACCCTGATCCTCATGGTGGCGGGGCGCGGCATCGCCCAGCTTATCACCGAAGGCGCAATCCTCACCTTCAACAATGACGCCTTCGCCGCGCTCGGCTCCGGCTCATTTATCGGCATACCCATTCCGGTGCTGATCTGGCTTTTGGCCGGGCTGGTCGTCGGCATTGCGGTGCGCTCCAGCGCGCTCGGTTTCCTGATCGAGGCAACCGGTATCAATCGGCGCGCCGCCATGCTGGCGGGCGTCAAGGCGCGGTTCCTGCTGTTCAGCGTCTATGCCGTTTCGGGCGTCGGCGCAGCGCTTGCAGGCCTGATCGCCACCGCCGACATTCGTGGCGCGGACGCCAACAATGCCGGTCTGTGGCTTGAACTCGACGCCATTCTGGCGGTCGTGATCGGCGGCACATCGCTCAATGGCGGACGCTTTTCGATCACCGCCTCGCTGCTCGGCGCACTGATCATCCAGTCGATCAATACCGGCATTCTGATGGCGGGCTTTCCGCCGGAATTCAACCTCATCATCAAGGCTGGCATCATCATCGTGGTGCTCACCTTCCAGTCGGCGGCCATCGTCAACCTGATCGGCTTCCTGCGCTCGCAGCGCAAGGGCGCCGCCGTCAACGGCACCCGACACACTCATCAAGGAGCAGGACAATGAGAATTCTTCGCAACCTGCCCTTTCTGACCACTGTGGCGATTTTCCTGATCGCCTATGCGATCTGCGCAGTGCAATTCCCGAACATGCTCTCGACACGGGTGATCGGCAATCTCCTGACCGACAATGCCTTTCTCGGCATTGCCGCGGTCGGCATGACCTTCGTGATCATTTCCGGCGGCATTGATCTTTCGGTCGGCTCAGTCATCGCCTTCACCAGCGTTTTCGTCGCGGTTCTCGTCGGAAAACTCGGCGTGCATCCTCTGCTCGCATTCGCGCTTGTTCTCGCCATCGCCGCGCTTTTTGGCGCATGGATGGGCATGATGATCCATTATCTCGGCATTCCGCCTTTCGTCGCGACGCTGGCTGGCATGTTCCTCGCGCGCGGCGCGGCCTTCCTGATCTCGACGGAATCGGTGCCGATCTCACACCCCTTCATCGACACGTTGCAGGGGCTTTATTTCCGGCTGCCGGGCGGCGGCAGGCTGACATTCATCGCCATGCTTATGCTGGCCGTGTTCATCGTCGGCAGCATTATTGCCCATCGCACGCGCTTTGGCGCAAACATCTATGCACTTGGCGGCAATCAGCAATCGGCGGAACTGATGGGCGTTCCCATCGGTCGCACGACCATCGGCATCTATACCATGTCGGGCGTGCTTTCCGGCCTCGCCGGTATCGTCTATACGCTCTATACCTCGTCCGGCTATTCGCTGGCGACGGTGGGCGTGGAACTGGATGCCATCGCATCGGTGGTCATCGGCGGAACGCTTCTGACCGGCGGCGCGGGACTGGTTGCAGGAACATTTGTCGGCATTCTGATACAGGGGCTGATACAGACCTATATTGTTTTCGACGGCACGCTGTCTTCCTGGTGGACGAAAATCGCAATCGGTATATTGCTGTTCCTGTTCATCGCCCTGCAACGAGGACTCCTGTGGTTCTCCGACTTAAGACTGGCGCGTCAACGCATGAAGGAGGCCTGAATTGGGATTGCTGGAAACGGCCATAACCGGACGCAAGCGGCATAACAGCCACGCTGTCGTCGTGGGGGAACTCGGGCGCGGCATCGTCGCGGGCACCATTCCCGAAGGTTCGATCCTGCCCGGCGACAACGAATTGTCGTTGCGCTTCGGCGTTTCCCGCACGGTCCTGCGCGAGGCGATGAAAACACTTGCCGCCAAACGCCTGATCGAACCCAAGGCGAAGGTCGGCACCCGTGTCCTGGGCCATGCCAGCTGGAACTTCTTCGATCCCGATGTCCTGACATGGCGCTTCGAGGCCGGCTTCGACGAGGTCTTCGTCGATCATCTGGCCGAAATGCGCATGGCGCTCGAACCCGCTGCAGCCGCAGCCGCAGCCGAGCGTGCCACCAGCGACGAAATCGTGGAACTCTATGCGCTCGCCGCCAAGTTCGACAATCCGCAGCACACGCCCGAAACGATCGCCAAGGTCGATCTGGAGTTTCACCTCGCGGTCGCCCGCATGTCAGGAAATCCGTTCATGCGCTCGGTCAGCGGGCTGATCGAGGCAGCACTTGCCGTGTCGTTCCAGCTTTCCTCTCCGGCTGCATCGCATGAAGGCATCGCCGAATGTGCGGCCAATCATCTGCGCATTGCCCACGCCATCGCCTCCCGCGATCCGCAAAAAGCCCGCGCCGCGATGGAAAGCGTCATCAAGCTCGGGGTGGAACGCATCCGCAACGTGATCTGACGAAGGAGAAGAGTCGTGCGGATTTTGAAAGAAATCCGCCACGGCCTCGACCTATAATTCGTTTGAGCTTAACTTGCCGCCGGAAAGAAACCTGATTCCTTCCGACAATTCCTACAAGACGCAACGCACCTTATTACCACAGGGTTTTTCATGTCCTATCTCGCCGCTTCCGACCGCTACGACAACGCCACCTTTCGCCGCGTCGGGCGCAGTGGTCTCGTCCTGCCTGCTATTTCGCTCGGCCTCTGGCACAATTTCGGCGACGGAATTCCGCTCGACCGTCAAAAGGCGATGCTGTTCAAGGCCTTCGATCTCGGCATCACCCATTTCGATCTTGCCAATAATTACGGCCCGCCTCCCGGCTCGGCAGAACGCAATTTCGGCCAGATCCTGAAAAGCGATCTTAGCCGTTATCGCGACGAGCTGATCATCTCCAGCAAGGCCGGTTGGGAAATGTGGTCCGGCCCCTATGGGCGCGGCGGCGGTTCGCGCAAGGCGATCCTTGCGAGCCTCGACCAGAGCCTGTCGCGCCTCGGCCTCGACTATGTGGATATTTTCTATTCACACCGTTTTGACGCCAATACGCCGCTGGAAGAAACGGCTGGCGCGCTTGCAAGCGCGGTCGAACAGGGCAAGGCGCTTTATGTCGGCATCTCGTCCTATTCGGCAGGCAAGACACGCGAAATCGCCAAAATCCTCGCTGCGCGCAACGTGCCGCTCTTGATCCACCAGCCGTCCTACAACCTGTTCAACCGCTGGATCGAAAAAGATCTTCTGTCGGCCACCGACGATGTCGGCGCAGGGGTCATCGCCTTCACGCCGCTGGCGCAGGGCTTGCTGACCAATCGCTACCTCAACGGCATTCCGGCAGATGCGCGCATCAACCAGCCGGGCAACAAATCGCTGCGTCCGGTCCATCTGAGCGATGACAATATCGAGCGCGCCCGCAGTCTCAATGAAATCGCCAAGAAGCGCGGACAGAGCCTCGCTCAGATGGCGCTGGCCTGGGTGCTGCGCGATCCACGCGTGACCTCGGCGCTGATCGGCGCCAGTTCACCGGAGCAGATTGTCGAAAACGTCAAGGCGCTGGAAAATCTCTCCTTCTCGGCAGCCGAGCTGAAAGAGATCGACAAATACGCGGTCGAAGGCGGCGTGAACCTCTGGGAAAAGCCCGCCAACGACGAAGCGGTGTAATCGTCAGCTGTTACATACCTCAGAGGCAGAAAAAGCCCCGGTTTTGCGGGGCTTTTCATGACAGACTATCCAGAAAAAATCTAATGTGATCTGCAATAAAGTCTAGTTCGGCTTGCGTGCTGTCACAAGAAACTGCTTTCCAAAATACTTCCAAGCAAACGGCATTGAGAGATAGGCCTTGATGAGAAAATCAGCGGTCTGCTGTTTTCCAGCCATCGTAAATGGCAAAAACCGCGGGATCACATCATCAACTTCATAGCCGTTTAGTGTCAGTCCTTCAGCAAGAGAGCGGTCTGACAATTCCAGATAGTGATCGTAAAAATCCCAATAGAGATCATAGCAGAAGCGAATATTCGGACCAAGAACGACAAATTTTCCGCCGGGTTTGAGCGTCCTCAATACCTCGCGCAGAACATGATTGCAGGCCTCCTTGGACGGCAAGTGCTCCAGAAAATTGGAGGTGAAAACCCGATCAAGGGTTCCATCAGGAATATGCGAGAGATCATGTGCCGGAGTTTGACGGAAAATGACATCTTTGTTGAGGCGCTGCTGGGCATCCGCATTCATGTCGACAGCATATTTCTTTGCTGACTTTATGTTATTGATAAATTCGCCATAGCCGCAGGCAAGATCGAGCGTGGCACCGTCTGCTGGGAACCGATCCTGAAAAAAAGAACTGCAGAGTACTTTCCAGACACGGTCACGTCTGGCCAATCCCGCATCAAGAAAGCGCTTCTCATAGATACGAGAAACATCGACATCTTCAACAAGTTTTGTACCTGCAGCAGCCAAAACGCCCCCCCAAAATCGAGTTAGAAACCGGAGAACAATCATATCATTTATTCCAGTAATAAATGATTAAGTGATCATTCTATTATCAATTTGTGCAAATTAATGTACGAATTCAAAATTCGCAACAGCCGATTATGTATTTTTCATTCATAATTTTTTAAGCTACTAAAGCAAATCAGTGCGACCCATTCTTCAGCTGAAAATATATCCGGATTTTATTTGCACTGTCTGGTTGGAGCCGCAGACATCATTCGACCTTCAGGTCAAAGGCGGGATTGCTGCGCAACGTATTGCTGACGGTGCAGATTTCCTCAGCCAGTTCGGCGATGTGTTGTTTCTCTTCGGCTGAAAGATCGCCGTCGAAGTGAAACGCAATATGGAACTGCTCGATACGCGACGGGCTTTCATGCGTCTTGTCGCCTGTGAGCTCGACACGGACATCACCCAGCTTTTCGCGCAGGCCAAGCTTGCCCGCAGCGATCCGCGCGCTCAGCGCCATGCAGGCGGCGACTGATGCATAGAGTAGATCAAGCGGGTTGAAGCCCGGCTGGCTGACGCTCGTCACAAGCTCGACCTTGCCGCCCGTCGGCGTGGTGATCACCGGCAACTGGCCATCCGGCATTGCGGCAACCGCTCCCGTCTCGCGGGTTCTGACCTTGAGCTCGCTCATGAATTTCCTCGTTCAGTCGGAAACCTTCGGATAATCAATAGCCCGCGCCAGCCAGCAGCTGACCGAAACTGCGATAATATCGCCCTTGTCATCACGACGGAAGACCAGCTTCCATTCGCCCGGCGACGGCGCATCCATGGAGCGCTGCACCGGCAAAAGCCAGACATCGGAACCAACCGGATAAAGCGGATACATATCACTTTTGCCAAGAAAGCCTTCAAAGGCGCCATAGATCGCGCCACCTTCGGCCACGAGAGCCAAGTCCGCCCCAAGCTCCTCATTGCGGAAACGTCCAAGAATGTCACGTTTGGCCTCGCCCGTCACACGATGCATGGTGAGGGAGAGATTTTCATCCGCACGAGTGAGATGGACCACATCGCCTTCGCGACGGATAGCCGTCGTGGATGAACGCGCTTCATCCTTGCTCACCACATCCATTGCTTCCGGGCTGGTTCCAAAACGCGCCTTCATGCGCCCGCGCCCGGCATCGTCAAGGCTCAGCACCAGACCGGTTTCGGCATCTAACCATGAGCCGAACCAGCCCGCATCGGCCTCAACGCGTTGCGATTCCGCCGATGACACACCGAGCGCGAGCTTCATCAGCTTCGCTGCAAGATCGGATGCACCGCCTTCAAAATTGAACATGGCGACGGTGGAAATCCGCTCATCGGCGCAATGCCAGCGCTGACAGCGCCAACCGCGTAAAGCGCCGCCATGGCCGGTGAGACGCTTGCCGCCCACCTCTTCGAATTTCAGGCCGAAGCCATAAGGGGCGGCTGCGCCATCGTTGAACGTCTGCGGTCCGCTCAAACGGCGATAAAGTCCGTTCGCGTCATCGCGTGTCGCGTCGATGAACTTTTCCCAGGCGATCATGTCGTCCAGCGAGGCGCAAATGCCCGCATCGCCCATCCAGTGAATGCGGTTGGTGGCGGGCAGAAACCCGCGCACCGTATCGCCCTCATAGCCGGTGCATTCAGTGAAAAGCGCCGTATCGGGAATGAGTTCCGCCGTCTTCATGCCAGCCGGTTGGAAAATCCGCGCTGCCAGAAGCTCGACCAGTGAACGGCCCGTATGGCTTTCGATCAGATCGGCCAGAATGCGGAAATTGCCGTTGCAGTAGGAATAATGGCTGCCCGGCGCAAAATGCGTGGTTTTCAGGCCGCGCAGCAGTTTCTGGGCATCTTCGGCCAGAAACACGCCTTCCGGGTCGCCGCCGCACAGCACTGTTAGCGCCCAGTAATCACGCAGGCCCGACTGGTTGTTGCACAGGTCCCGCACGCGCGGGCGTTCACCCACGAAATCGGCAAGATAAGTGCGAAGCGCATCGTCCAGCGCTTCCGGCTCGCCCACGCTGTCGAGAAGCACGCCGCAGGTGAATTGCTTGCTGACCGAACAGATCGGCATCCGCGTTTGCGCCGTCATCGGCTGGCGCGTGCGCAGATCGGCAAAGCCCCACGCATGGCTGAGGACGACTTCGCCGTCCTTGACGACGGCGACGACACCGCCCGGCCCCTTATAGTTCTGCGGAATAGTATCGACGAAGGCGCGAAGGGCGGGAAGATCGAGATGCGGCATGATGGAACTCGGACGACTCAGATGAAAATCAACAGCCGTCACGAGGCATCATTTCAGCCGATCAATCAAGGCCATGGCCGCGTGCGGATTATGCGCCTTATAGCCGCTGATGACATAGAGATAGACATCGCGCGCTATATTATCGGCCACCGGCGGCGTGACGGTTTTCAGCCCGTCCGGCTTCTGGCCTTCGGCAATCGCTTTTGCCCGCTTCGCCCACTGGTCGAGTTCGGCCTCGCTATAGCCAAGCGGCTCGCTTTCCTTGGTGCCCATGATGCGCAGATAGGCGAAAGGCGCGGTCATATCGGCAAATTGCGGAAATGCGCTATCGCCTGCAATAACCACCGCAACGCCATATTCCCGCAGAAGCGCTGTAAATTCCGGCACATTGAAACTGTCGTGGCGCACTTCCACCGCATGGCGCAGATCGCGCCCATCGAGACGTTTCGGCAGGAGTTTCAGGAAGGCCTCGAAATCCTTGGGATCGAATTTCTTCGTGCCCATGAACTGCCAGTTGACGACGCCAAGCTTCTCCTTCAGCTCCATCACCCCGCCGGTGAGAAAGCGCTCGATGCTTTCGCCCGCTTCCGCCAGCACGCGGCGATTGGTCGAAAAGCGGGGCGCCTTCAGCGAAAAGACAAAGCCTTCCGGTGTTTCGTCGTGCCATTTGGCGAAAGTCGTCGGCTTTTGCGGGCCGTAATAAGTGGAATTGATCTCGATCGAGGTCATCTTGCTGGACGCATATTCCAGCTGGCGCTTCTTCGCCAATTTTTCGGGATAAAAGCTTTCATCCCACGGCTCGAACGCCCAGCCGCCAATGCCGACACGAATCTTGCCAGAGTTTGCTTGCGCCATCTTGTCCTCCCGACATGAGATCATCCGTTTTGGTCATCATGTTTAGTCTGTATTCGCGCCGGGGGCTATGCTGTTATGTCAGTAACCTACGGATCGCATGCCATCCAAACATGAGACGAACAATCGTCCGCATTTTGAGAGTGAGGAAATGCATCAGATGACCAGCAAACCCAATACGCGTAGCGGGGGCCAGATATTGGTAGACGCGTTGCGCATTCACGGCGTGGACCGTGTTTTCTGCGTTCCCGGAGAAAGCTATCTCGCCGCGCTCGACGCTTTTCACGATGTGCGCGATGAAATCGAACTGATCGTCTGCCGTCAGGAAGGCGGTGCTGCCTATATGGCCGACGCCCATGGCAAACTGACGGGTAAGCCCGGCATCTGCTTTGTCACCCGCGGACCGGGCGCGACCAATGCCTCTGTCGGCGTGCACACCGCGTTTCAGGATTCGACACCGATGCTGCTGTTCATCGGTCAGGTGGCCAGCGATCAGGTGGAACGCGAAGCCTTTCAGGAAGTCGATTACCGCCGCATGTTCGGCCAGATGGCCAAATGGGTGGTGCAGATCGACGATGCCGCCCGCATTCCTGAACTGGTCAGTCAGGCCTTTCATCGCGCCGTCAACGGACGCCCCGGCCCGGTGGTGATTGCCCTGCCGGAAGATATGCTGACATCTTATGCCGCCGTCAGCGATGCCCCGGCCTATAAGAAGGTCGAAATGCATCCGGGTCAGGACCAGTTGCAGGACATGGTGCAACTGATCGAAAAGGCCGAGCGCCCGCTGATGATCGTCGGCGGTGGCGGTTGGGATCAGTACGCTGTGCGCGACCTGCAAACATTCGCTGAAAACATGCATCTGCCGGTGGCGGCTTCGTTCCGCTGTCAGGACATGTTCGACAACACCCATCCGCTTTACGCGGGCGAAATGGGCACGTCGATCAGCCCGAAACTGGCGCAGCGCGTGCGCGACAGCGACCTTCTGGTGGTGGTCGGCGCGCGGCTTGGCGAAATGACCACGCAGGGCTATGAACTTGTCAGCATTCCGGTGCCGCAGCAAAAGCTGATTCACATCCATCCGGGTGCCGAAGAACTGGGCCGCGTCTATCACGCCGATCTGCCGATCAATGCCAGCATGCCGGCCTTTGCCCGCGCTGCATCAAAGCTTGCCCCCATCGCCGCACCGCGCAGCAAGGCATGGGCTGAGACGGCCAATGCCGATTATCGCGACAACATGAAAACGCCGGTCATACCAGGCGCGGTGCAGATGGGCGAAATCATGGAATGGCTGCGCGCGCATCTGCCAGCCGATGCCATCATCACCAATGGGGCTGGCAACTATTCCGCCTGGCCGCATCGATTTTATCAGTACCGCACCTATCGCAGCCAGTTGGCACCCACTAACGGTTCCATGGGCTATGGCGTTCCGGCTGCCGTGTCCGCCAAGCTAGCGGCGCCGGAGCGCACCGTCGTGGCCTTTGCCGGTGATGGCTGCTTCCTCATGAACGGTCAGGAACTGGCGACCGCCGCGCAATATAATGCGAAGGCGATTTTCGTCGTGGTCAATAACGGCATGTACGGCACCATCCGCATGCATCAGGAGCGCACCTATCCGGGCCGCGTTTCCGGCACGGGCCTCGCCAATCCCGATTTTGCAGCCCTCGCCCGGGCATACGGCCTGCACGGCGAAACGGTCGAAGCGACAGCCGATTTTGCAGCCGCTTTCGAGCGTTGCGAGCAATCCGGCAAGCCCGCCTTGATCGAAATCCGCATCGATCCCGAAGCGCTTTCGCCAAAAATGTCACTGAGCCAGATGCGGGAACAAGGCCTCGCCAAGCAGAAATAATCCAAAGCCCCGGTTCGTCCGGGGCTTTCATTTTGCGCCTACGACTTTCGTCTGACTGGCAGATATTCCAGCTGGACTCGAACGTCGAAGCCCCGCATACCCACTTTACGTTGCGTAAAGTGGAGGGGGACCATGAACGCGCTCAGTCTATCCATTATTTTGTTTGGTTGCATCGCGCTCGCCGTGGCGTGTTTTATCGCCTTTACGGGCGTCAATCTCTGACCGCAGGCAAAAGACTTTCGCCGAGAAAATCACCTGAGAAATCCCGCACGGCGCGAACCATGAAATCGCTGATGACCCGGATACGCGGCGCTGCCATGACATCGACGTGGCAGCTCATCCAGTATTCGCGTTCCAGATGCATTTCGTGCGGCAGAACAGGCACCAGTTCGGGATGCTTGCTGGCTATGAAAAACGGCAGAACGCACAGGCCATAGCCGGTCTGCGTGGCGACAAGCTGCGCGTGAATGCTGGAGCTTTGATACGTGCAGCGCTGGCCCGGCAGGATCTCGCGCATGTAATCAAGGCCGGGCGTGAACACCATGTCCTCGATATAGCCGATGAAGGGATGGCGCGCCAAATCGTCCCTGCTGCGGATCGGCGGATGCCGGGCCAGATAGTCGCGATGGCCATAGATGAACAACCGGTAGGATGTGAGCTTCTCGCTGTGATAAGGCCCGTTGCGCGGCATATGCAGCGTAATCGACAGTTCCGCCTCGCGGCGCGAAAGCGACATGATCTGCTGGATCGTCACCACTTCCACGAACAGGCTCGGATAGGATTGCGCCAGCACCGGCAGGCGGTCGGCCAGAAAGAAATTGCCGAAACCCTCAAGCGTCGAAAGACGCACAACGCCCGACAGCGCCGCGAGATTGCCGGTGGCTTCGGTCTGGAACTTCATGGCCTCGCGTTCCATGATTTCCGCAGGCTCGACCAGACGTTCGCCCATCGGCGTCAGCAGATAACCACGCGGGTTGCGCTCGAATAATTTGGTGGCCAGCGCCTGTTCCAGCCGGTCGATACGGCGCAGCACCGTCACGTGGCTGGTGCGCAGTTGCCGCGCTGCGGTGGAGAGCTGCCCCGTGCGCGCAACAGCCAGAAAATATTGCAGATCGTCCCATGTAAACTGCCGCACATACTGCTCCCTATAGTCTGCCCGCATTTTCCCTAGGGCATCTGTACATTTATGAACAGACGCTGTTCAAAAATTGTTGTTCTTGTACGCATTTGTCAATGCTACCGTTCCAATCGAAAACCCGAATGGAGGAACATATCGGGCGGAAGCACAAAGATGATCGATCTGAGGAGGTCGGTCATCCTGCCTGGAAAAGGCCGCTTCTCTGGAGGATACCGTTCGATTTTATCGAGGGGTCAAGGGAATTATTGGGAGGAGTATTTTATGAAGCGTCTTGCACTCGCAACGGCAGCACTGCTGGCTGCAACCGCCATCGCGTCGGCTGCGGAAATTTCCGATGGTAAAGTCAAGATCGGCATCTTGAACGACCAGTCGGGCGTCTATGCCGATTTCGGTGGCAAATGGTCTTATGAAGCGGCGAAGATGGCCGCCGAGGATTTCGGCGGCAAGGTGCTGGATGCGCCGATTGAAATCATCACCGCCGACCATCAGAACAAACCGGACGTCGCATCGAACATCGCGCGCCAGTGGTACGACACCGAACAGGTCGATTCCATCATGGAACTGACGACCTCGTCCGTCGGCCTCGCCGTACAGGCCTTGTCCAAGGACAAGAAGAAGATCACCATCAATACAGGTGCCGCCACGTCGGAACTGACCGGCAAGCAGTGCACGCCTTATGGCTTCCATTGGGCCTATGACACCCACGCGCTTGCGGTTGGCACCGGCGGTTCGCTCGTGCAGCAGGGCGGCGATACCTGGTTCTTCCTAACCGCCGATTACGCCTTCGGCTATTCGCTGGAAGAGCAGACCACGAAATTCGTGGAATCGAAGGGCGGCAAGGTGCTCGGTTCCGTCCGCCATCCGCTGTCCAACACGGATTATTCCTCCTTCCTGCTGCAGGCCCAGGCTTCAGGCGCCAAGGTTGTCGGCCTTGCCAATGCGGGTCTCGACACGTCGAACACCATCAAGCAAGCCGCAGAATTCGGCATCGTGGCCGGCGGCCAGCGCCTCGCCGCCCTGCTCTTCACCCTGTCGGAAGTGCACGGTCTCGGCCTCGAAGCCGCACAGGGCCTGACGCTCACCGAAGGCTTCTACTGGGATCGCGACGATGAATCGCGCGCCTTCGGCAAGCGCTTCTTCGACCGCACCGGCCGTATGCCGAATATGATCCAGGCGGGCACCTACTCTGCCGTCACACAATATCTGAAGGCGATCAAGGAAGCAGGCACGGATGAAACCGAAGCCGTCGCCAAGAAGCTGCATGAAATGCCGGTTGAAGACGTCTTTGCCCGTCACGGCAAGGTCGGCGCCAATGGACGCATGATCTATGACATGTATCTGATGGAAGTGAAGAAGCCGGATGAAAGCAAGGCGCCTTGGGATTATTATAAGGTGCTGGCAACCATCCCCGGCGATCAGGCTTACATGAAGCCTTCGGAAAGCGGCTGCCCGCTTGTGACGCAGTAAAGAGGCTTTTTGGATGACAGCTTCGACTGGCAATGTGACGGCTCTGCGTGAAGCAGGGCCGGCGACCTCGACTTCTCTATCGCAGGCCGCTGCGCGTCCTGTTTTGTCGGCGCGCGGCTTGGGCAAGTCGTTTGGCGGCTTTTATGCGGTGAAGAATGTCGATCTTGATGTGGAACATGCCCGCGTTCATGCGCTGATCGGCCCGAACGGGGCTGGCAAGACGACGGTGTTCAATCTTCTGACCAAGTTTCTGCAGCCGACAAGCGGCGAGATCACGCTTCTGGGCGAAACCATCACCAAAACCGACCCGGCCAAAGTGGCGCGGATGGGACTGGTGCGTTCGTTTCAGATTTCGGCCACCTTCCCGCATCTCACCGTGCTGGAAAACGTCAAGGTGGCGCTGCAACGCCCGAACGGTCTTGCCACGCAATTCTGGCGTTCGCTTTCCGCGCTGGACCGGCTGGATGCGAGAGCCGTCGAGCTTCTGGAGCGCGTCGGCCTTGCCGATGCCCGTCATGCACTGGCTGCCGATCTGTCCTATGGCCGCAAGCGGGCGCTCGAAATCGCCACCACGCTGGCGCTTGATCCGAAAGTGCTGCTGCTGGATGAGCCGATGGCCGGCATGGGCCATGAAGACGTTCACACCATTGCCGCCCTCATTGCCGATGTCGCGAAGGACCGCGCCGTTTTGATGGTGGAACACAATCTCAAGGTGGTGGCCGATATCGCCCACCATGTCACGGTGCTGCAACGCGGCGAGATCCTCGCCTCCGGCAGCTATGCCGATGTCTCGAAGGACGAGCGCGTGCGCACCGCCTATATGGGAACCGAACATGAATAAAGGCCAACCGCTCCTGTCCGTGCGCGGACTGAATGCCTGGTATGGCGAAAGCCATGCCCTGCATGGCGTCGATCTCGACATCTGGCCGGGCGAAACCATCACGCTTCTGGGCCGCAACGGCGTCGGCAAGACGACAACCTTGCGCGCCATCATGGGCATCATCCGCAAGCGCACCGGCACGATCACGCTGGAGGGCAAAGACATCATGCGCGTGCCTTTGCATCGCATCGCCCATGCGGGTCTTGGCTTCGTGCCGGAAGAGCGCGGCATCTTCGCCACGCTCAGCGTGCACGAAAACCTGCTGCTGCCGCCGGTCGTCGTCAAAGTTGGTCAGGGGGGTGGGCAGAGCCTGATGTCTCTGGACGAGATTTACGCGCTGTTCCCGAACCTGCATGAACGGCGCAATAGCCCCGGCACCAAGCTGTCGGGCGGCGAACAGCAGATGCTGGCCATCGCGCGCATCCTGCGCACCGGTGTCAAGGTGCTGCTGCTGGACGAGCCGACCGAAGGTCTGGCGCCTGTCATCGTGCAGCGCATCGGCGATGTGCTGGTGGAACTGAAGAAGCGCGGCATGACCATCCTTCTGGTCGAGCAGAACTTCCGCTTTGCCGCCAAGGTCGCAGACCGCTTCTATCTGATGGATCATGGCGTGGTGACGGAGAACTTCCCAACCGCCGAACTGCCTGACCGCATGGCGGCCCTGAACGAAGCGCTGGGAGTCTGACATGACAATGATTTTTGGAATCCCCCTGCAAGCGCTTCTCGGCCAGTTGCTGGTCGGTCTCATCAACGGCTCGTTCTATGCCATGCTGAGCCTTGGCCTTGCCATCATCTTCGGGCTGTTGCGCATCATCAATTTTGCGCATGGCGCGCAATATATGCTGGGCGCTTTTGTCGGCTATCTGCTGTTGAGCTGGCTTGGCATCGGCTATTGGCCAGCGCTTATTCTGGCTCCGATCATCGTCGGTCTCGGCGGCGCGATTGTCGAGCGCGTGGCGCTGTCACGGCTTTATAATCTCGATCCGCTTTACGGCCTGCTCTTCACCTTCGGCCTGGCGCTCGTGATCGAAGGCACGTTCCGCTATTATTATGGTGCTGCCGGACAGCCCTATGCGGTGCCACCGTCGCTTGCAGGCGGCAACAATCTCGGCTTCATGTTCCTGCCGAATTATCGCGCCTGGGTGGTCGTGGCTTCGCTGATCATCTGCCTTGGCACCTGGCTTCTGATCGAAAAGACCAAGCTTGGTGCTTATCTGCGCGCCGCCACCGAAAACCCGACACTGGTAAAAGCTTTCGGCATCAATGTGCCGCTGCTTCTCACCTTCACTTATGCGCTGGGTGCTGGCCTTGCGGGCGTTGCCGGCATCATGGCCGCCCCGATCTATCAGGTCAGCCCGCTGATGGGTTCGAACATCATCATCGTGGTCTTTGCCGTGGTGGTTGTCGGCGGCATGGGATCGATCCTCGGCGCCATCATCACCGGCTATGTGCTGGGACTGGCCGAAGGGCTCACCAAGGTCTTCTACCCGGAAGCCTCCAGCATCGTCATCTTCGTCATCATGGCTATCGTCCTTCTGGTGCGACCCGCCGGGCTGTTCGGGAAGGAGGCCTGATATGGCTGATACCGCTCTTAAAGCAACGGCTGCAAGCCATAGCGCCACCCCGACCCGCAAACCGGCGATCAACAGCCTGTCGGCCATCATCCTCATCATCGCCATCATCGCGCTGGCCGCAGCACCCTTCGTGGTCTACCCGATCTTCCTGATGAAGATGCTGTGCTTTGCGCTGTTTGCCTCGGCGTTCAACCTGCTGCTTGGGTTTACCGGCATTCTCTCCTTCGGCCATGCAGCCTTCTTCGGCGGTGCGGCCTATATCACCGCGCATACGGTGAAGGAATGGGGCGTGACGCCGGAAGTGGGCCTGATCCTCGGCGTTCTTGCCGCCGCCGCACTCGGTCTGGTGATCGGCTATCTCGCCATCCGCCGTCAGGGCATCTATTCCACCATGATCACACTGGCGCTGTCGCAGATGTTCTTCTTCTTCTGCCTGCAGGCTGCCTTCACCCATGGCGAAGACGGCTTGCAGGGCGTGCCGCGCGGATATCTGTTTGGCTTCATCGATCTCAACAATCCGATGAACATGTATTACTTTGTGCTGGCGCTGTTCGTGCTCGGCGTGTTTGCCATCTGGCGCATCATCAACTCGCCCTTCGGCATGATCCTGAAATCGGTGCGCGAGAATGAAAACCGCGCCATATCGCTCGGCTACTCCGTCAATCGCTACAAGCTGGCCGCTTTCGTGATGTCGGCTGCTCTTGCGGGCCTTGCAGGCGGTCTGAAGGCGCTCGTCTTCCAGTTTGCAACGCTGACCGATGTCGGCTGGCAGATGTCGGGCGAAGTCATCTTGATGACACTGCTTGGCGGGATCGGCACGCTGATCGGGCCCATCGTCGGCGCGGCCTTCGTCGTCGCCTTGCAGAACTATCTCGCAACGTCCGACTTCCCCGTCACAATCGTCACCGGCATCATCTTCATGGCATGCGTCATCCTCTTCCGTAAAGGTATCGTCGGAGAGTTCTATGCCTCGCGTTTGGGAAAGAAACTGTTCGGGTAAACACTACTCAATGAGTCGCTGTATCCGCTGATCGCGGCTCCACATTTTACTGGATATACAATCATGACCGACACCTACGATTACATCGTGGTTGGCGCGGGCACGGCAGGCTGTGCGCTGGCGAACCGACTATCCGAGAACCCGGACCGTTCCGTCCTGCTGCTCGAAGCGGGCGGCAAGGACAATTATGCGTGGATTCATATCCCGGTCGGCTATCTCTATTGTATCGGCAATCCGCGCACCGACTGGTGCTTCACCACGGAAGCCGAACCCGGCCTGAACGGTCGCGCGCTCGGCTATCCGCGCGGCAAGGTGCTCGGCGGCTGCTCCTCGATCAACGGCATGATCTATATGCGCGGTCAGGCGCGTGACTACGATCTGTGGCGGCAGGCGGGCTGTGAAGGCTGGGGCTGGGACGACGTGCTGCCCCTGTTCAAGAAGTCCGAAGACTATTACGCCGGTGCCAGCGCGTTGCACGGCGCGGGCGGCGAATGGCGCGTCGAAAATGCCCGCCTGCATTGGGATATTCTCGACGCTTTTCGCGATGCCGCCGTTGCGGCGGGCATTCCCGCCACCGACGACTTCAATCGCGGTGACAATGAAGGCGTGTCCTATTTCAAGGTCAACCAGAAGCGCGGCATTCGCTGGAATTCCGCCAAGGCCTTTCTGCGCCCGGCACTGAACCGCAAAAACCTGCGCGTCGAAACCGGCGCGCATGTGCGCCGCATCGAGATTGCGGAAATGCGCGCCAATGGCGTGACCTTCGACCAGAACGGCGCGACCCGTACCGTCAAGGCAAGGCGCGAAGTGATACTGGCCGCCGGTGCCGTCGGTTCGCCGCATGTGCTGGAACTGTCGGGCGTCGGACGCGGTGACGTGCTGCAACAGGCAGGCATTCCGGTTGCGCTGGAGCGCAAACAGGTCGGCGAAAACCTGCAGGATCACCTGCAATTGCGCTGCGCCTATAAGGTCACGGGCATTCCGACCCTCAATGAAAAGGCCAACAAGCTTTCTGGCAAGGCGATGATCGGGCTGGAATATCTGCTGCGCCAGTCCGGCCCCATGTCGATGGCGCCGAGTCAGCTTGGCGTGTTCACCCGGTCGGACCCGTCTTATGAAACCGCCAATCTGCAATATCATGTGCAGCCACTCAGCCTCGAAAAATTCGGCGAAAACGTTCACCCCTTCCCCGCCTTCACGGCCAGCGTGTGCAATCTGCGCCCCGACAGTCGCGGCTCGATCCACGTCAAGTCACCGGATCACCGTGCGCAACCCGCCATCCGGCCGAACTATCTGGCGGCGGAAAGCGACCGTCGCGTCGCCGCCGATGCAATCCGCCTCACCCGCCATATCGTAGCGCAGGCACCCTTGCAGCAATATCGCCCGGAGGAGTTCAAGCCCGGCCCTGCTTACGAAACGCAAGAACAGCTGGAAAAGGCCGCAGGAGACATCGGCACCACCATTTTCCACCCCGTCGGCACCTGCCGCATGGGACAGGACGCGGAAGCGATCGTCGATCCGCGCCTGCGGGTCAATGGCATTGCGGGTCTCCGCATTGCCGATGCGTCCATCATGCCGACCATCACCTCCGGCAATACCAATTCGCCGACGCTGATGATCGCCGAGAAGGCCGCGCAGATGATTATCGCGGATAATCGATAGGCATTTCCAGCAAAAAGTGCGAAGCGGTTTTTGCGCCTGGACAATGCCCAAGCGAATAACGAGAGCGGTTCCAGCGATTCAGCTTTGACGGAACCGCTCTAGAACCAGATTCCTGAGAGAACAATGAGCGAAAATGGCAATCCGCTCACTCGCCTGTGAACGCAATTTCAGATTTGCAGCCGCACGATTTTCAGAAAAAATTTTCCTTGTTTAATTCCATGCAAACAGGAATTATCGGCATCAGGGAGGGCTGGGGAGAATGATCATCTAATGATCGCAATCCGGGACCGGCTTTCCAAAATGTTCAGCTAAGGAAAACAAAGATGTCGTCAGCCCTTTCCCGTTATGCCTTCAGCCGCCGCGCCGGTCTGAAAGCCCTTCTTTTCACCGCAGCCGCGCTGACCGTAGGCTTTGCCTCGGCTCCGAGCCATGCAGAAGACAAGACAATCAAGGTCGGCATCATGGGCGGCGAAGACGAAGACGTCTGGAAAGTCGTTGCCGAAGAAGGCAAGAAGCACGGCCTCAATATTGAGCGCGTGACCTTCAACGACTATAACCAGCCGAATGAAGCTCTGGAGCGCAAGGAAATCGACGCCAACGCCTTCCAGCACAAGCCTTATCTCGATGAGCAGATCAAGCAGCACGGCTACAAGATCAGCGTTGCTGGCTACACCGCCGTCTGGCCAATCGGCATCTATTCGCGCAAGCACAAGAGCCTCGACGAACTGAAGGAAGGCGCCGTCGTCGGCGTGCCGAACGATCCGTCGAACGAAGGCCGTGCGCTTCGCGTTCTCGAAGAAAAGGGCCTGATCAAGCTGAAGCCGGATGCAGGCATTCTGGCCACCCCGATCGACATTGTCGAAAACCCGAAGAAGCTTGAGATCAAGGAACTCGACGCCGGTGTGGTCGGTCGTTCCATCGACGATCTCGACGCTGCCATCGTCAACAATGACTGGGCTGCCAAGGCGGATCTGAAGAAGGAAGAAGCCATCGGCTGGGAGTCGAAGGAAAACAATCCTTACAACAACTTCATCGCGGTCCGCACTGAAGACGAAAACGCCGAATGGGTGAAGAACCTGGTCGCTTCGTTCCAGAACGACGCTGTGAAGGCCGAACTCGACCGCGCCTATAAGGGCACCGGCATCCCGGCCTGGAACTAAGCTTTTCATTTTCAATACACCGCGCCGGAACATGTTTCCGGCGCGGCTTTTATTGACGTATGGAAAAAAATTGCCCAAAAGCATCGGCAAGAGGCCAAGCTTGGCCAGAACAGGCCTTAGCCTGAACAGGCATCATCCGTCATTGACGCCTTATCCGATTGCAGTTTGCCGCTGTTCGCAGCAGCGCATCAAACTATAGAAGAAACGAACGTGATCCCCGTGACCCCCGCCGTGACCATTGAACCGCCATCCACCGCATCCGCGCCCATCGTCGATATGAAAGACGTGCGCCGAATGTTCGGTAACACGGCAGCCATCAATGGCGTGTCGCTCTCCGTCGCGCGCGGCGAAATCCTTGGCATTATCGGTCGCAGCGGCGCGGGCAAGTCCACGCTGATCCGCTGCGTCAACGGGCTCGAAAAGCCCGACTCCGGTTCGATCCGCATCGAGGGCCACGAAATCACCGGCCTCGGCGAAACCGAACTGCGCCCGCTGCGCCGTCGCATCGGCATGGTGTTCCAGCATTTCAACTTGCTCTCGGCCAAGACTGTTGCCCAAAACATTGCATTGCCGCTGAAGATCGCAGGCAGGCCCAAAGCCGAGCGCGCCCGCCGCGTCGCCGAACTGCTCGAGCTCGTCGGCCTCTCCGACAAAGCGAACCATTATCCGGCGCAGCTTTCCGGCGGCCAGAAGCAGCGCGTCGGCATTGCGCGCGCGCTTGCCGCAGAGCCTGCCGTTCTGCTCTCCGATGAAGCGACCTCGGCGCTCGACCCCGAAACCACCCAGTCCATTCTGGCGCTGCTGAAGGACATCAATACCAAACTTGGCCTGACCATCCTGCTCATCACCCACGAGATGGAGGTCATCCGCCGCATCGCCGACCGCGTCATCGTGCTCGATCACGGCGCCATTGCCGAAGAGGGTCCGGTCTGGAAAGTTTTCGCCAATCCGCAGTCGCCCGTCACGCAGAGCATGTTGCAGGTGCTGACGCCTGAACTGCCTGCCTCGTGGCGCGCACGCCTAACCGACAAGGCGGGAGATCGGGCCATCCTTCGCGTCAAGCTTTCAGGCGAAGCTGCGCGCGGCGCTTTCTTCAACGATGTGGCAGCGGCCACCGGCCTTGTGCCGCAGCTGATCCATGGCGGCATGGATACGATCCAGGGTGAGCCCGTCGGCACGCTCTTCATCAGCCTGCCCGCTCAGGACAAAGCGAAATTCGAAGCCGCTATCGGCTATCTCAACACCCATGCAGACGCCACGGAGGTACTCGGCTATGTCTCAGGCAATGCTTGATCTTCTATGGCGCTCCTTCTGGGAGACCATCATCATGACCGGCTTTTCGAGCCTGATTTCGCTCGTCGTCGGTCTGCCGCTTGCCCTCATCATGATCCTGACCGAGCGCGGCGGCCTTGCCCAGAACCTGACGGTCAACACCTTTCTGGGCGCGATCATCAACGGCTTCCGCTCGGTTCCGTTCATCATTCTTCTGGTGGCGCTTATCCCGGTGACCCGCTTCATCGTCGGCACGTCTATCGGCACATGGGCCTCCATCGTGCCGCTGTCGATTGCGGCCATCCCCTATTATGCGCGCATTGCGGAAGTATCGCTGCGCGAGGTGGACAATGGTCTGGTCGAAGCTGCGCGCTCTATGGGCGCAAGTCGCTGGACAATCGTGCGCGAAGTGCTGGTGCCGGAAGCCCTGCCCGGCATCATTGCGGGTTTCACCGTGACGATCATCACGCTGGTGGGCGCATCGGCCATGGCTGGCGCCATCGGCGCGGGAGGTCTGGGCGATCTTGCCATCCGCTACGGCTATCAGCGTTTCGAAACGCAGATCATGATCGCCGTCGTCATCATCCTGATCATCATGGTCTGCGGCATCCAGTGGATCGGCGACCGTCTGGTCAGCCGCCTCGACAAGCGCAACCTGCGCGCCTGAAGCCAAGGCTTGACGCCAAACAAAAGCCGACCTGCTTTACCAGGTCGGCTCTTTGGGTTATGCCTTTAAGTACAATGGATCGCCAGAGGATCCATACCATAATATGGAATCGCGGTTATAAATATACGAAACCTTCACCCCGATGGGAACCGTGATAGAAGTACGCCATTTACTTTCCAACTTGAAACTTACAATTAATTTATTACTGTATTCGTAATCTGGAGCTTCGAAAACATCAACTACAGAACATTCAACACTTTCGGAGAAAGGTCTTCCTGTTGCAAAATTCACCAAACTTATACTGTCTTTTAATTTGTTTTTATCTACAATCGCTGCCCGTCCGTCTTCGTCATACCCCTTTACAAAACAGTAGACAAAAGCTGAATAATAACGCCCTTCATGATAGAATGGCTGACATTCAGTTCGCCCCGATGAATCCACGAGAGACAACGCGAAACCTGCAATATTCGTCATTATACCTTCCTTTTTATTATATATATTTTAAATAAATCGAATGTTTAAAAATATTCTGGGTTAATTTGACCGAACCCGAAAACACACTCTCATATTCCCGTCGAGCATGCAGACTGCTTCAACTGACAGTTTTTTTATATTGCCCCCCCGCGTGCCAAGAAAAAACAATCGCACTCTGTTGCCATCAGAAGCTCTGACCGAAGATAGAATTAATAAAGGGCTCACATTCGTTGACTTCTACCGCTTCCTCTCACGGAAACCCGCTTCCAGCGTGTTTCCGTCGGGGTCGAAGACCAAAGCGGCAAAATAGCCCATCTCTTCCGGCCCCTGATAAGCGGGGCCGCCGCTGTCGCTGCCACCAGCGTTCAACGCCACGCGATGAAACGCCTCCACCGCATCGCGACTTCCAGCCGTGAACATGAGATGCAGACGATCGCCCGGCTTCGTGTCGGCTGCGTCCGTAGCCGCACCGGCTTCCGCGCCATGTATCCAGAGGAAGGGCACGGGCGCCCTCTCCCCGCCGCTAACGAAGAAGCCGCTGCCCGAACGCGCTATAACTTCCAGCCCAAGTTCGGGCATGCAGCTTTCATAGAATGAAAGGCTGCGGCGAATATCCCTGGCTTTGAAGCCTATGTGATCGAAGAGCGACATAGGCAGTAATATATCGCGGGCTTGTATAAAGAAAAGCGGCGCACCCCATTTTGGGACGCGCCGCCTTTCATTTGGAAATGTTTTTGCGAATTATCCGCGTGTGCGTGACAAACCGTCCTTCGCCGGCTGGTATTTCGGATCAAGCTGCACAGCCTTTGCATAGGAGCTGGCAGCCTTCGCCTTCTCGCCGCGATGCTCATAAACCAGCGCCTGATTGGCCCAGCTTTCCGCAACGCCCTGATCCAGCGTAATCGCGGTGTTGAAATCGTCGAAAGCATTGTCGAAGTCGTTCAGCGCCACATAGGAAAGGCCGCGGCCATTATATGGCTCCGGGGCCGTGGAGTTGAGCGAAATCGCCTTGGAGAAATCCTCGATGGCCTGCTTGTGCTGGCCCTTGGCCTGATAGATCAGGCCGCGATTGTGATAGGCGCGACCGTCGGTCGTCTGCAAGGCGATGGCCTGATTGAAATCGCTCAGCGCCTGATCGAGACGGCCCGCCTGACGGTAGACATTGCCGCGACCGATATAGGCGGCGTCATATTGTCCATTGAGCTGGATCGCCTTGCTGTAATCCTGCGCAGCCTTGTTGGTATCGCCCATATAGCGATAGACCAGCGCGCGGTTGGAATAGGCCTGATAGAAATTCGGATTGAGCGCAATCGCCTGATCGAAATCGCGGATCGCTTCCTTGTAGCGCCCGGCCTTGCCATAGGCGGAGCCGCGAACATTGTAGCCTTCGGGATCACGCGGATTGGACTGGATCACACTCGTAAGCGAGCTGATATTCTCGCTCGAACCCTGTGCCCGATCAACTGTGCTCAGCGCCGTTGTGGTCGAGCTTTGGCAACCGGCCACAGCCAGAGCCAAAAGCGTGGCGGCAATCAAAAAACCGTGACGACCGATTCCAGCCGCGGGGTTTCCACCCAATGTCTCGAAACCCGAAACCTTTGTCCCGGACGATTGCATCACCTTGAAGCGTGTTGGCAACGACAGTGTTCCTTTTAGTTCCATCGAACCGGGCATTGACGTCCCGTTTCTCTCCATCCCGCCCCGGCTCCGGTTTCGGCGCATGAGCGCTTCAACTGTCAGATAAAGACAGCGAAAAGGCGGCAGCAAAAAGTCTGTCTCGCCTTTCGATACCCGGCCCGAAAGCTGAATATCTTAATTATATGTTTTTACACATAACTGGCCCGGCAAAGTCTAGAAACTTTTTTGGGGCCGACGCTAAACTTTAATAAAAGGATGAAACCGAGTTGTTTCAGCAACAAAAACTTTGAAATCAAGACGCACAAAATCCGGCGCAGCCTTAAGCCACACCGGAAAACAAAAAGGCGCCACAAAAGCGGCGCCTGTTTTGAGGTCGATCAGCGAGCGCCGCGGGCGCCGCCAACGAGGCCTTCACGCTGCGCACGCTTGCGAGCGAGCTTGCGAGCGCGACGAACGGCTTCTGCCTTTTCGCGAGCGCGCTTTTCAGATGGCTTTTCGTAGTGGCCGCGCATCTTCATTTCGCGGAAGATACCTTCGCGCTGCATCTTTTTCTTGAGAGCGCGGAGAGCCTGATCAACATTATTATCGCGGACGAGTACCTGCACGTGTATTCCCGTATCGGTTAGAATTTCGGTTAAGCCTGAGGCCGTTCGGGGGTCTTTTAACGATTTCAGCCGGTCTGACCGGCCGAGCAACGCCCTAAGGCTCCCAAGCTTCGCAACGGAAACGCTGCAAATTGGTGCTGGCTAATACCAGAAAGAGCCCCGGCTGTCCACCTCAACATGCAACTTTGCCCACCGCTGTTAGGAAATACCGTCCTTACACCAATTCACTATGGTTCGCGCGGGCCGAATGCGCTAATGGACCCGCTGTTTCCCGCGTAATTCGGCCTCATTAGTCGTCCAGAAGGAGACATTGTACGGCGCTGCCGATCTTTCGGCGGCGTTTCCCTTTTCTGATTCCATTTGTTTGTTTCATGTCCCTCCGCAAGCGACTCGTTATCCAGTTCACAGGCTATGAAGGCCTGCACCCCAAAGCCGTCCGTGTGCGCCACGCGCAAGTGTTGAAAGATTTCGACCGGCTGTGGAACGCCAAGACCAAGCTGCCGCCCATGACGGACGAACCAAACGATAGCGGCACGACAATGGCCGTGACACAAGGCAATGGCTGGCGTACGAAGACCGAGTTCTGCCAGTTCGGCACCGCAGATATTTTCGATGATTATGCCGCGCGCTCGACACCGAAGAGAATGCTGACCGGCTTCTTCGCCTTCATGAACATCCTGTTTACGGGCACGCTCTGGCGCTACCTGACAACGAGCTGGCGCTTCGTGCTGTTCTTCCTGTGGCCCTTCCTGCTGTCGCTTGCCATTTTGGCCGTTGCAGCCCTTATCGCCACTGCGCCGGTGCTGGTTGGCTTTTCGGTACCGCATCTTCTCTGGTCTGCCCCGCTCGCCGCCTTCCTTGCAACGCTTCTGGTGCGCAAGCCCGGCGACAAGTTCTTCATGTCCTATCTGCTCGACGACTGGTCGGCAGCCTATGACCGCATTTACGACCGCAATGCGAAGCTGAACCAGCGTCGGACGGCCTTCGCTGACGCGCTGATGCGCAAGATCGAAGAAAGTCAGGCCGACGAGGTCATCATCGTCGCGCATAGTCTCGGCACCGTGCCAGCTGTCGAGGCGCTTGCCGCCGTTCAACGCCACCGCCCCGAGCTTCTGACACGGCAACCCGTGTCGCTTCTGGCCGTCGGCTCCTGCCTGATGATGATCGCGCTGCATCCACGAGCGAAGGAGCTGCGTGAAGATGTGCGCGTCGTGCTTCAAGATAGCCCGGTCCTGTGGTCGGAATTTCAGGTGCTGACGGATATCATCCATTTCTACGGTTCAGACCCGGCCAGCGCCCTGAAGATCAAGACGGCAAACCCGCCACTCATTCATCGCATCCGCTTCAAGAATGTGCACAGCGAAAACCGCTACAAGCGCTCCAAGGGCAACTTCTTCCTGATGCACCTTCTCTATGTGCGCGGCGCCGAGAAGAAGAATTTTTACGATTTCGGCATGTTCCTGCATGGCCCGTTTTTCTTTCGCGAGCTGATGACCACGCATAAAGATAAAGCCGCCCCTCTTGATGAAGAAGGACGGCTTCCGGTGCAATATCGCGAAGCGGCTTAGCTTTCGGCTGCTTAAGCCTCTGGCGGCTCGACGACGGCTATCGTCAGCCAGGTGGCCGTTAGCGCAGGCTTGAGCGAGTTTTCGATCTCAAGCGTCACGTCGTAATAATTCACGACGCGGCCCGATGGGCGAATATCCGCATCGGCCAGATTGAAGCGCGCGCGCACCCGTGCGCCGGTCTTGACCGGCGACTGGAAGCGCAGCTTGTCGAAGCCGTAATTGATGCCCATGGTCGCGCCTTCCAGCATCGGCAGCGCTTCATAAGCCAGCGTCGACAAAAGCGACAGCGTCAGAAAGCCATGCGCAATGGTGCCGCCAAAAGGCGTTTCCTTGGCCGCGCGTTCCGGATCGACATGGATGAACTGATGATCGTCGGTTGCATCCGCAAACTGGTTGATCATTTCCTGCGTGACTTCGCGCCACTCGGAACATCCGATTTCCGTGCCGATTGCTTCGCGCAACTGGTCGAGCGTGATTGCGTCTTTCATTGGCTGGCTATTCCTGCTGAACTGATTTGCCCTTTGTTTACCTTATAAACTTCAGGCAGCAACCAGAATTTCCCGGGCGATATCATCCCAATGCGTGAAAACCTGATGCGCACCCTTGGACGACAGACGCTCGGCATGGCCGTCATAGGTATGCGCGCCGCCTGTATAACCAAAGGCGGTCATGCCCGCTGCAATCGCGCCTTCGACACCGAAGGGCGAATCCTCGATCACCACGCAGCGCGCCGGATCGACGCCCATCTTGTCGGCGGCGAACAGGAACAGATCGGGCGCAGGCTTGCCGCGCTTCACCATGCTGGACGAATAAACCGCATCGCCGAAATAATGGCTGATGCCGGTCTTCTCCAGACTGAACGCAATACGCTCCGGGTGCGAGGACGATGCCACGCAACGCTTCTGCGGCAGTTCGCGCAGGAAATTGGCGATACCCACGGTCGGCTCCAGCGATTCCGCAAAAAGTGTGCGCGTTGCTGGCCAGAACTCGCCATCGACGCCATCTGGCAGGCGATGGCCGGTCATATCCTCGATCATCTTCATGATATCGGCCTGTTTCATGCCGATGCCCTTGGCCACCGTGCCCTGCGGCAGCTCCATGCCGTGGCTGGCATAGACCCGCTCGAAAGCGAGGCAGGACAGAACTTCGCTATCGACGAGAACGCCGTCGCAATCGAAGATCACAAGATCAAAGGGGGATACACTGCTCATTTTGGCTCCAGTGGCCCTATAAAGGGATGCATATTTTGTCGCGCTGATTGGGGGTGCGCGCCTGTCGGTGTTGATATAGAGACTGTTCGTCTATTACGCACCTATATCAACACAAGCGTGACAAATTTATCTCGCCTGTGTGGCTTTGACATTTTGCGGAGAGTTTCATGACGACAAATGTGGCACTGGTTGGACTGGCACGCGATCTTGCAGCGCGGGCTGAAACCGGCAAGCCGATCCGCATCGGTCTGATTGGCGCTGGCGAAATGGGCACCGATATCGTCACGCAGGTGGCGCGGATGCAGGGCATCGAAGTCGGCGCACTTTCCGCCCGCAGGCTGCCCAACACATTCAAGGCCGTGCGCACCGCCTATGGCGATGAAGACAATGCGCAGGAAGCCAACAGCGAAGCCGCGATGACCCGCGCCATTGAGAGCGGCAAGATTGCCGTCACCGGCGACAATGACCTGATCCTCTCCAACCCGCTGATTGATGTCGTCATCGACGCCACCGGCATTCCGGAAGTGGGCGCTGAAACCGGCATCAAGGCCATTCGCAACGGCAAGCATCTCGTGATGATGAATGTCGAGGCCGATGTCACCATCGGCCCCTATCTCAAGGCCGAGGCCGACAAGCAGGGCGTGATTTATTCGCTGGGCGCCGGCGACGAACCCTCTTCCTGCATGGAACTGATCGAATTCGTTTCCGCCATGGGGCACAAGGTTGTCGCGGCTGGCAAGGGCAAGAACAATCCGCTTAATTTCGATGCGATCCCCGACGATTATCAGGAAGAAGCAGACCGCCGGAACATGAATGTCCGCCTGCTGGTCGAATTCGTCGACGGTTCCAAGACCATGGTTGAAATGGCGGCCATCGCCAACGCCACCGGGCTTGTGCCCGACATTGCGGGCATGCACGGCCCCAAGGCCGCAATCGACGAGTTGAATCGCACCCTGATCCCGAAGGAAGACGGCGGCGTTCTCAACAAATCAGGTGTGGTCGATTATTCCATCGGGCGCGGCGTGTCGCCCGGCGTCTTCGTCATTGCCAAGATGGAGCATCCGCGCCTTGTCGAGCGTCTGGAAGATTTGAAAATGGGAAAAGGCCCGTATTTCACCTTCCACCGCCCTTTCCACCTCACCTCGCTGGAAGTGCCTCTGACCGTGGCGCGCGTGGTGCTGCACGGCAAAACCGACATGGTGCCGCTGCCGAAGCCGGTGGCGGAAGTCTGCGCGGTTGCCAAGAAGGATTTGCGGCCCGGCGACCATCTCGATGCCATTGGTCAATATTGCTATCGCTCGTGGATCATGACGACGCCGGAAGCACGTGCGGCAAAGGCCATTCCCTGCGGCCTGCTCCAGAACGGCTCGGTCATCGCGCCCATTAAGAAGGGCGAACTCATCACCTACGCCAATGCTGCCCCGCAGCCCGGATCGAAGATCGCCGAACTGCGCGCTTTGCAGGATGCGATGTTAAGGGAGTAAGGGAGTAAGGGAGTAAGGGAGTAAGGGAGTAAGGCAATACGGTCCGTATATTTGCAAGTCAAACATACTCCCCTATTCCCCTACTCCCCTATTCCCTTCCCTTAATGATCCAACGCCTTCACAATACTCTCCACCATCTTCTTCGCATCGGCGAAGAGCATCATGGTGTTGTCGCGGAAGAAGAGTTCGTTTTCCACGCCCGCATAGCCGGAGCCCATGCCGCGCTTGATGAACAGAACCGTGCCAGCCTTGTCGACATCAAGGATCGGCATGCCGAAGATCGGTGACTTCGGATCGGTCTTCGCCGCCGGATTGGTGACGTCATTGGCGCCAATCACGAAAGCCACATCGGCCTGCGCGAATTCCGAATTGATGTCTTCCAGCTCGAACACTTCATCGTAAGGCACGTTGGCCTCGGCCAGAAGCACGTTCATATGGCCCGGCATACGACCAGCCACGGGATGGATGGCGTATTTGACTTCCACGCCTTCCGCCTTGAGCTTGTCAGCCATTTCACGCAGCGCGTGCTGGGCCTGCGCCACCGCCATGCCATAGCCCGGCACGATGATGACCTTGGAAGCGTTCTTCATGATGAAGGCCGCATCGTCGGCAGAACCCTGCTTGACCGGACGCTGTTCAACCTCGCCAGCCGAGCCGCCAGACGTATCGCCGCCAAAGCCGCCGAGAATGACCGAGATGAACGAACGGTTCATGCCCTTGCACATGATGTAGGACAGGATCGCGCCCGAAGAGCCGACCAGCGCGCCGGTGATGATCAGCGCCAAGTTGCCAAGCGTGAAACCAATGCCTGCCGCTGCCCAGCCCGAATAGGAATTGAGCATGGAGACCACGACCGGCATATCCGCGCCACCGATTGGCACGATGATCAGCACGCCGAACACCAGCGACAGAAGCACGATCAGCCAGAACACGAAATGGCTTTCGGTATTCACCAGCACAACAACCAGCAGCACGATGGCTGCGGCAAGAGCCGCGTTGATGACATGGCGTGCCGGCAGCATGATCGGCTTGCCCGACATGCGACCGTCAAGCTTGAGGAAGGCGATGATCGAGCCGGTGAAGGTGATCGCGCCAATGGCGACGCCCAGCGACATTTCGATCAGCGCCTGACCATGGATCTGGCCCACTTCGCCGATACCGAAGGAATGCGGCGAGTAAAGTGCGGCAGCGGCCACCAGAACGGCGGCAAGACCGATCAGCGAGTGGAACGCGGCAACAAGCTGCGGCATGGCCGTCATGGCGATACGGCGCGCGATGACCGCACCGATACCGCCGCCAATGGCGATGCCGACGACGATGAGTGCCAGACCGCCGAAGCTTGGACGCGCTAGCAGAAGCGTGGTGACGATGGAAATCGCCATACCGATCATGCCGTACATATTGCCCTGACGGCTGGTCGTCGGATGCGACAGGCCGCGCAGCGCCAGAATGAACAGCACGCCGGACACGAGATAAAGGAAGGCTGCGAGATTAACGCTCATAATGGTTCAGCCTCACTTTTCTTTTTTCTTGTACATGGCGAGCATGCGCTGGGTGACCAGAAAGCCGCCAAAAATGTTGACGCTCGCCAGAATGAGCGCAATGAAACCGAAGCCGGTTGCCCAGCCCGAAAGAGAAAGGCCAACCGCCAGAAGCGCACCCACCACGATCACCGAGGAAATGGCATTGGTCACGGCCATCAGCGGCGTATGCAGCGCAGGCGTAACCGACCAGACCACGTAATAGCCGACGAAGATCGACAGGATGAAGATCGCAAAGCGGAACACGAACGGATCGATCGCGCCGCCCGATGCGGCATGCGCGGCAGCCGCCGCAGCATCGCCCAGACCACCGGCATTTTCCGCAGCCTGACGGACGGCATCCGCGGCCTGGTTCAAGCTCTCAAGAGCTTTATCGAGACTAGTTTCGGCCATTATGCCTCTCCTCCATCAACTGGAGACTTGGGGGAAGACGAAGACTTTGCAGCAGCCTTCGGTGCTTTTGCAGGCGCTTTTTTCGCCGCTTTCGGCGCAGCAGGTTTCGCTGCATCGCCAACGACTTCTGCCTTGGCGACCTTCGGCTTTGGTGCGGCTTTCGGCTTTGCAGCCGGTTTTTCAGCGACAGCAGCAGGCGCGGCATCGGCCTTGGCGAAAGCCGGATGCAGGATCTTGCCCTGATGGGTCAGAAGCGTCGCCTTGACCAGTTCTTCTTCTGGATCGATCTTGAGAAGCTTGGTTTCCTTGTCGACCAGCGTTTCCACGAAAGCGATCAGGTTGCGTGCATAAAGCTGCGAGGCACTCGCGGCAATGCGGCCCGAAACGTTGAGATGACCAACAATCCGGACGCCATTGACCTCGGCGATCTGACCGGCGACAGCGCCTTCGACATTGCCGCCGCGCTCGACCGCGAGATCGACCAGCACGGAACCCGGACGCATGGAAGCAACCATTTCCTTGGACACCAGACGCGGGGCCGGACGGCCCGGAATGAGCGCCGTGGTGATGACGATATCCTGCTTGGCGATATGGTCGGCGACGAGTGCGGCCTGCTTCGCCTGATATTCCTTCGACATTTCCTTGGCATAACCGCCAGAGGTTTCGGCAGCCTTGAACTCATCATCCTCGACGGCGATGAATTTCGCGCCGAGCGAGGCGACCTGTTCCTTGGCGGCCGGGCGAACGTCGGTTGCCGTCACGACCGCACCGAGACGTCGTGCCGTTGCGATGGCCTGAAGACCCGCAACGCCTGCCCCCATCACGAACACCTTGGCGGCTGGAACCGTACCCGCTGCCGTCATCATCATCGGCATGGCGCGGTCATAGACTTCCGCCGCGTCGATCACCGCCTGGTAACCGGCAAGGTTCGCTTGGCTCGATAGCACGTCCATCACCTGCGCACGGGTGATGCGCGGCATGAATTCCATCGTGAAAGCCGAAATGCCAGCCTTGGCAAGTGCTGCCACCGCGTCTTCATGACCATAAGGGTCCAGCATGGCAAAAAGCGCCGCGCCCGATTTATACCCTTTGAGTTCCGTATCCGTAGGACGGCGCACTTTGAGGACAACGTCTGCCGTTTTGGCATCCGCCGCCGTGCCGATGCGGGCGCCCGCTGCCGTAAACTCGGCATCGGGGATGCGCGATTTCTCACCGGCGCCTTTTTCCACAACGACATCGAAGCCGAGCGCGATGAATTTCTTCACCGTCTCCGCCGATGCCGCAACGCGTGTCTCGTTGGGGTCACTCTCTAGCGGGATAAATAACGTCTGGGCCAAGCTGGTTTCCCTTTCATGGTCTTGATCCGGGCTTGATCCGGCCTTGCGGTCGGGCAGAATTGCGAGCCTCTCAAATGAGACTCTTTCATAAGAACTGATATTGACGCGACAGTTGCAAATTCGTCAGGCCGTGACGAAACGAGTGTTTTTCGAGCACCGGAGCGGAGCGTACTTTTGGGTACGCGAGCACCGGTGCGCAGGAAATTGCGGGTTGCAGCCCGGCATGGCGAAGAATGCGACTGTAGTGCTAAGACATGCATAAAACCTCGGCATGGTAACCCACGCCAAGGCATTCGATCAAATCATGCGGGGTTAATCCCGGTTCGCTCTTAGATCTTGCTGCATTTTCGCAAGGCCGGATGTCGTCATCCAGCCCGCGTCAATGCGCTAGAGGATGAACCAGGCGGCGACGCAGACTAGGACAAATAGAATGGTCGCGGAGAAGAAACCACCAGCGAAAAAGCCGAACGCCATGGCAATCATAAGGGCGACAAGCGCCACCGTGCCCCATTTAACCAGGCCCGTGAAACCGGCATAAGTTTTCTCATGCTCAGCATAGTCCATCGGTGCGCCAAGTTCAGCCGGAGCCGTCGTATGATGTTCTGCCATTTTCGTTCCACCCATTCAGATTTTCCACCCAACATCCATGATGTTAAGCGAAAACACCTGCAATCTTCAACGTGTCTGCAATAAAAGCCCGGCCTCTACGGCAAGTCTTTTCGTCGCAGCCAACCCTCTCTCCGCGTGAAGCGGTTCCGTAGTGTTCGTAAATCGAATTCACGCGATGCGCTACATTTAAATATTTAGAACAGTTTATGCGCCGAGGCCGGTATATTTCGCGGTCGCCATGATGGTCAGCGGCACGGAGCCGCCCCGCATATCGGCAAACATCGCCTGCCGCTCGCGTGGTAATGACTTGAAGAACGGGAAGCGCACCGCAACCGCATCGCGAATATTGCGGATCGGCGCTGCACCCAGCCCGACCTTGATGCCATAGCCCGCATGTTCGCGCGCATCGGCCATCATCGTCGTGCCGAAGATGCGCTTGTAAAAGGCCATATGCTCAGGTTTCACCGAGGCAAGGCATTGATCTGCCACGAAGAATTCTGACGCCATCGCCGCGATGCGCAGTGTGATATAGGGGATGGCCGGATATTCGCTCAGCAATTCGGGATCGGCGGCAAAGCGGGTCGGATCGACGAAATGCATGCCGCTATTGAGCAGCGGATCGAGAATATCGGGAAACAGAGCATAGCTCGTTCCCTTGCGATGATCGGGCGTGATGTGATGAATGCGCAATGTGCTGACAAGCTGCCCGTCAACATGCACGCCATAGACGAAAGCGTGGCTGTCCCGGTCGATATCATCGATGATGGACGGTACTTCGGCCTCGTCCATCACATTGCGGGTACGATAGGAACGATAACGAAGCCGACCGATCTCTTCCAGATCCTCCGCATGGACAATTCGCCGATACTCGACACGATCCAGAAAATGCAGCAGCTGTCGCGCAAAATTGGATAGCGGCGGCTTCTCCCCCGAAACAGCTGAATCAGTCATATAAGCGATTTCCGCACCACCAAATCATGCAAATCATGCACTTCAATTCAGCGCGCAGAATAAGCAGCTTTCCCTTCATGTAAAGGTATAAGTTCAACCGCATATACGCCCCCGCGCCATTTTTGAGACATAATATTGCCACAGATTCGCCACATCGAGACAGCGTTTTTGTGGGCCACCGGATGATAAATGCGCGTTGAAGCGCATTTCAGGGCCTCTTGCCGTGTTTGCCATAATTCGATGACCGGTCCGGCAACCTGTTTTTCATTCTTGAAGCGAAGTTCAGCGCATCCGTCGCGCGCAATTGTCACGGGGCGCACGGTCCCGACCTAAAAAGGATCAGGCAACCGTACGGCCGCCCTCGCGCCATGTGACGGATTTCGTCGTCATCGAGCCGATCGTGTCGGCGGGCAGCGGCATGCCGAGAAGATAACCCTGCACCAGATCGGCACCGGCGGCAACGCGGATCAGCGCCAGTTGTTCTTCGGTCTCCACGCCTTCGACGGTCACGCCGAGACCAAGCTCGTGCGAGAGCTGCGTCACACCACGCAACAGCATCAGCGACCGGCGGTCGGTAGTGATGTCGCGCACAAAGGAACGGTCCACCTTCACCTTAGTCAGCGGCAGCGTGTTGAGATAGCTCAGGCTGGAATAGCCCGTGCCGAAATCGTCGAGCGCAATGTTGATGCCCGCATTCTTCAGCCGCTGCAGAACCATGGATGTCTTGTTGCGGTCGGCAATGATCGCGCTTTCCGTCACCTCGACTTCGAGACGGTGTGCAGGCAACCCGGATTTCTGCAAGGCGGCGGCGATATCGCGGGCAATCTCGCTGCTTTTCAGGTCGATGGCCGACAGATTGACGGAAACACCGATGCGGTCCCCCCAGGTCAGGCAATCCATGCAGGCCTGTTCCAGCATGAAGCGGGTGATATCGGTGATAATCCCCATTTCCTCAGCCAGCGGGATGAATTCCGCAGGCGGCACATTGCCCAGCTCCGGATGCTCCCAGCGCGCCAGTGCTTCACAAGCAACAATGCGCAGAGACTGCGCACTGACGATGGGCTGATAGACGACCTTGATTTCATTATTCCCGATGGCCTGTCGGAGATCGGCCTTGAGCTTCTGGCGGCTGCGATATTTGGTATCCATCGCGCCGACGAAAACCGCCCACTGCCGGTCTTCATGACCTTTTGCTTCGTAAAGCGCCAGATCGGCATTGATATGCATATTTCCGACATCGCAGCTTGCGATATTCTCAATCGCGATACCGGCGCTGATCTCGATATGCACATGATCGCCATCAAGATCATAAACGCCGGACACGACCGAGGTGATATGATCCATCACGCCGGTAATTTCGGCTTGCGTCTGAAGATTGAACACAAACACCACGAACTCGTCGCCGCCGAATCGTGACACCACAAAGCGCTGCTGGTCGAGCGAATAAAGCCGCTCCGCAAACAGCCGCAACAACACATCGCCCGTGTGATGGCCAAGCGTATCGTTGACATGCTTGAAGTGGTTGATGTCGATGACGACCAGAGCGGCAAAACTGTCCGACGGCTGGTGGGCGCGCAGCGTGCGCACCATGGTCTCGAAATAATTACGGTTCGGAAGGCCGGTCAGACCATCGAACCGCGCCATATGCTGAATGCGGGCTTCTGCCTCGACACGCTGCGTCACGTCCTCGAACATGAGAACCGCGCCGTCGCCAACAGTCTGGTTGCCGATACATTCTATATAGCGCTCGCCGGAAAGTTGAAAAATGTCGCGTGTCTTGCGCCCGGCAACGAGATCGGTCATGCGGGCGCGCACATTGGTCATGTCGTTGTGCGGAAACAGCCCTTCCCGCGCGCAATAGCGCAGCAGCACTTCCAACCTGCGCCCGTGCAGCTTGGTGTGTTCGGCGATCCGCAGCATCGCCTTGGCCTTGTTGTTGATGACCGCAATGCGGCTCTGGCCGTCGAGCATGAGAAGGCCCTGCGGCATATTGTTGAGCGCGGCATCGAACCGACCGGCCACAATCGACAGGCGCCGCTTGCCCATGACGGCAGCGAAGAGAAATTCGCGCAGGCCGTTCGCCATCTCGATATTGGACAGGAAATACGGGATCAGCAGCAGGCCGATAATGATGTGAAAGGGAGTCCCCGCAAGCACGAGCCCGGCCAGAACCGGAATGAGCGTGCAGATCGACATCAGAACGACCGCCTTCGCCGAGGCATAATTGCGCCCGACGATGGAAACGACGGAAGCCAGCAAGATGGTCAGGCTCGCCAGTTCGGCAAAGGGATCGCGCAGCACGAAGATCGAGAAGAAGCACAACATGCCGAGCGTTGCGCAGACCAGCGAAGCGCCTATGAGATAGCGCAATTCCCAGCGGTCGAGATCGGCGGATGTGAGTTGGGTGAGCCTGGCGCGATCGAACTGCCGCATGTCGTAGAGACGACCGAGAGCGACCACAGCAAAAAGCCCGGCAAAGCCGATGAAATGCCAGTCGAGTGTTTTTACATAAATGACGACACAGGCCACCACATGGGCCAGCAAGCCAAACCAGAGCGTAGTGCGATTACCATAAAGTGATCGCATGAAAGAAAGCCGCACGTCTGCAGGTATGTCAGGTTTACGGCTTCGCCACATGTCCTTGCTTGTGTCCGTATCGTGAGGGCGATTATTGCACTAATGACTTAAAAATATCTTTCGCGAAAT
The DNA here is from genome assembly GCF_037482325.1 of Ochrobactrum teleogrylli. NCBI lineage: Bacteria > Pseudomonadati > Pseudomonadota > Alphaproteobacteria > Hyphomicrobiales > Brucellaceae > Ochrobactrum > Ochrobactrum teleogrylli. The sequence goes on along the minus strand of NZ_JBBHKQ010000001.1, from coordinate 3,603,883 downwards.
GAAACCACAAGCTGTTACCACCGCCACCATAAGATGTATCCCAACTATTTTTACGGGAACAACTTATCTGCAAGCTGGAGAACAGCAATACAACCATAAGCTTTTAAAGCGACGAGCCTCAAACAATTTGACCGCGAAAGCAGAGCGCGAAAACGGGCTGTATTTCGCCTTTCCCGGCATCAGCTCTTCACGGGTGATCTACAGCAAAACTAGAGAATATCGCCGGGATTTCACAGGCACTGGAGGAAACCCGGATGAAAGCCCGCCAGAGCCGGATAAATCGCTAGCTCGGATGGACACATTCAGAGACTGTGCCCACCATCCACATTGACGATTGTGCCGGTCATATAGCGGCTGGCATCCGAGGCCAGCATCAGCACCACGCCGTCGAGATCCTGCGGTTCGCCAAGGCGGCGCAGTGGATTACGCCCTTTGAAGTAGCCTGCGGCGGGTCCGCTGAGCTGTTCCTCGTTGATTCGGGTCGGAAACCAGCCCGGAGAGATCGCATTGACGCGGATATCGTGCCCGGCCCATTCAAGCGCGAGCGCGCGCGTCATCTGGGTAATGCAGGCTTTGGACATGGAATAAGCCGCCGCACCCTTCTGCGGCCTGTCGCCCAGAATGCTGGTCGTATTGATAATGCAACCGCCTGCGCCATGAGCGATCATGCGGCGCGCGGCTTCCTGCGCCACGAAGAAAGCGCCAGCCACATTGACCTCGAAAATATGCTCCAGCATATCGCGTGTCGTATCAAGCGCCCGCGCCATATGGGCCACACCGGCATTGTTGAACAGGGTCGTAATCGGCCCGAAACGCTGCTCGGCTTCATCGAAGGCGCGTATGATTTCGTCAGGATGGGTTACATCCGCCATGATTTCCAAAACTTCGCCGCCCGACGGACACAGGCTTTCACCGGCATGCGTGCGCGAAATGGAGATCACTTTTGCTCCATGGCCCGCCAGCACATGCACCATGCGCAGGCCCAGACCCGAGGAACCTCCCGTCACGGCAATGACCTTGCCCCGGACGGAAAAAAGCTGATCGTCAGTCATGCATCCCCTCAACTGCCAATCCATTTTCACCCCTATTAGAGCATTTCCAGCAAAAGTGCGTAGCGTCTGCGCGGGGAAATCAATTCGCTGGACTGATTTCTTATCCCGCTTCGATGCGTAGGATAATGCTCAAAAACAAATAGATAGAGCGGTTCCACAAATCGTCTTAACCGGAACCGCTCCAGGACATTCATAACGGCATTTAACCCGTGCATAGAGGCAAAAAACGCTTCAAATCAAGACAATACACAAAAGCCGCGCGAGCGTGATGAAAAGACGACACTTCCTGCCAATTGCAGAAGCCTTCATTCACGCACATCTTATCCGAAAACTGTTTCACAGTTTTGAGGATGTGCTCTATTGCAGAAGGCTGAGAGCCAAATTCATGGATTTGAGTGCTATGTCGAAGTCCCGCCCCCTCATTGCCGTACCGACTGACGTCAAACCTTTCGAGAATTACACCTGGCATGCAGCGCCGGATCAATATCTGGCTGCGGCCATCGATGTCGCGCAAGTGACGCCGCTTCTGGTGCCAAGCTTCGGCGACAAGATGGATCTCGACGCCATTCTCGACGCGGTGGATGGCGTGCTGATCACCGGCTCGAAATCCAACGTCAACCCTGCCCTCTACGGTGTCGAGCCGAGTGCGGCCTTCGAACCCTATGACGATGCGCGTGACGCGACCTCGCTGCCACTGATCCGCGCGGCCATTGAAAAAGGCGTGCCGGTACTGGCGATCTGCCGCGGCATTCAGGAATTGAATGTGGCGCTGGGTGGCACGCTGGCCACCGAAATTCAGGAATTGCAGGGCCGGATGGATCACCGTGCGCCGCAATCCGAAAGCCAGGCCGAGCGTTTCGCGATCCAGCACCCGATCCGGATCAAGCCGGATTCATGCCTTGGCGCAATTTTGAAAGAAGACAGCGTAAAGGTGAACTCGGTGCACCGTCAGGCCATCGACCGGCTTGCGCCGCGCCTTGAAGTGGAAGCCGTGGCCGAAGACGGCACCGTGGAAGCCGTCTCCGTCAAGGACGCCAAGGGTTTTGTCGTCGGCGTCCAATGGCACCCGGAATATTGGGTCCAGTCCGATGCCCCCTCGCGGAAGATATTCGAGGCGTTTGGCGAGGCGGTGCGGGAGCATAGGGGAATAGGGGAATAGGGGAATAGGGGAATAGGGGAATAGGGGAATAGGGGAATAGGGGAATAGGGGAATAGGGTGCGTGACGCCGAGGCGTCTATCAAGCACTTTCTTCACATACTCCCTTACTGCCCTACTCCCCTACTCCCTTAACGGATTCCGTCTCCGGCACCGGCGTGATCGCCTTGCCGGTATCGAACCACGCAATGAGATTATCGATCACCAGATCGGCCATGGCCTGACGGGTCTTGTGCGATGCGGATGCGATATGCGGCAGCAAAACCGTATTCGGTGCATCGAGCAGGCCCTGCGGCACGGATGGTTCGTTGGAGAAAACATCCAGTCCCGCAGCCGCAATCGTGCCGTCGTTCAAAGCCTTGGCCAGCGCGTCTTCATCGACCAGCGAGCCGCGACCGACATTGATCAGAACGCCATCGGAACCGAGTGCTTGCAGCACGTCAGCATTGACCGCCTTGGCCGTTTCCGCACCACCCGGTGCAACCAGAATAAGCGTGTCGACCGCCTTGGCCAGCTCAAGCAGGCTTGGATAATAATCGTAAGCGACACCTTCCGCCTTGCGGCGGTTATGGTAGGAAACCGGCAGGCCAAACGCTTCCACACGATGGGCGACCGCCTTGCCGATACGGCCAAGGCCGAAAATGCCGACCTTGCGTCCGCGCAGCGAAAGCTTCGACAGCGGATAGCGGCCTTCCTTTTCCCAGCGGCCCGCACGCAGGAATTCCTGCGACTTCGACAATTCGCGCACCGTATCGATCAAAAGGCCGAGCGCCGTGTCGGCCACTTCGTCGGTCAGTACGTCCGGCGTGTTGGTGACCATCACGTTGCGGGTGGCGGCATGTTTGGCATCGACGGCATCATAACCGACGCCGAAATTGCCGATGATCTTCAGATTGGGCAAAGCGTCGATGAGCGCGGCATCCACGGTGGACATGCTGGCAATGCCCTGCACATCGCCAGCCCAGGCCGCATCAACGAGCGCCGCGTCGCCGCGCGGGATGCGGCGTACCGAAAACTCACCCGACAGGCGTTCGACGGCATAATCGTTGAAGTTACCGAGCACCAGAACGGTTGCGTCGCGCTTGGTCATGACAATATTCCTCTGGGCATTTCGCAGTTCGTGGGAGACCGGTAGCCGGTCAGCTTGAACCGGACCCGGAGCGTGGAAATCAGGGCTGTTTGGGCTTGGACGTCGATTGCCTTATATGCAGTTCCGGCTTGATGAGTTCCTGCGTCGAGGCAACCTCGACACCGTTCAGCTGATCGAGCAAAGCGCGGGCGGCGCGGCGTCCGACCTCGCGCTGGCCGTTCCAGACGGTCGTAAGCGCAGGCGTTGCAATCGCCGCCTCTTCCAGATCGTCATAGCCGGTGACCGATATGTCGTCGCCCGGCACAAGCCCGGCGCGCGCGATGCCATTCATCAGGCCGATTGCGGTCAGGTCGTTCCAGCACACGGCAGCCGTCGGCTTGTCCTTCAAGGCGAGGAACTGCGGCGCGACTTCAAACCCGCCCTGTTTGGTGCGCGGACCCGCGATGCGCCAGTCGTCGCGCACTTCAAGCCCGGCCTTCTCCATCGCCTGAACATAACCGCGATAACGGTCGCGACCGGTCGAAGTCTGGTCGGTGCCGCCGATCATTGCGATGCGCTTGTGACCAAGCGAAATCAGGTGATTGGTGGCAAGACCGACGCCATAAGCGTCATCGCCCCGAAACACCGGCGCATGAACGCCCTCGACACTGCGCGCGATGAAAACGACCGGCAGGCCGTTATCCTCGGCGATCTGGATATCTTCCGGCGGCGTACCGATGGCGGGCGACATGATCACCCCGTCGGCGCCAAGCTGCAAAAGCGTGTCCATGAAGGTGCGCTGCTTTTCCAGCTGATCGTAATGGTTGGACAAAATGAAGGTCTGGCGGGACCGGTCGAGTTCCGATTCGATGGATTTCAGAATTTCCGCGAAAAACGGGTTCATGATGTCGTGCACCACGACACCGACAATCCCCGACCGCGACGTGCGCAGGCTCGCTGCCCTGCGGTTATAGATATAACCGATGGCGCGGGCATGTTCCTTGATCTTCTCACGGGTCTGGTCGGCAACAAGCGGACTGTCGCGCAGCGCAAGCGAAACGGTAGCCGTCGAAACACCCAGCGCATCAGCGATGGTCGAAAGCTTGATTTTCTGGGCCAAGTCGCCTCCCCCAACGGTCCATGCCACGAAAGCCCCGCGTCACATGTCACAAGGGCGTCATCATTAAAACGGTTATGCCATTGCAATTATTGAATTGAAAGTATTTTTGGCATCAAGCTGAAACCGCCGCCGCTTATTCAGCTTCGTCGTCGTCAATGGCATCGGCGGACGGTTCTTCCGCCACACGCGACAGACCGCGCAGCGCCAGATTGCCTTCCATACGACCCAGCATTTTCAGGAACGTCTTGCGCTCTTTCTTGTCGAGGCCCTTCAGCATGTCCTTGTCGGTCTTGCGAATGGATTTCTCGATGGCCTTGATCGTCTCAAGTCCCGCCTGCGTCAGATAAACATGCGACTGGCGCTGGTCGGTATCGGAAGCACGCTTGGCGACAAAACCCTGTCCTTGCAGGCGGGCAATCGTCTTGGTGATGGTTGGCGGGCGCACGCCAAGCCGCTGCGCAAGCACGCCGGGTGTGAGACCGTCTTCAGCGGCCAGTTGCAGCATGACCGCATCCTGTCCGGCATAAAGTCCCTGTTCCAGAAGCCGTGTGGCCAGAACTGTTCTTGAAAGACGCGCCACGGATTGCAGCCGATAAAGTACAACCGCTTTATTGTCCTTGTTCATCGCCACCTCACCCTTTGTTGCGACTTCATTCTGTCGCTCGATCGACATTGCCGGAGATGTTTATAGCGTAAAATATTGTCCGACTTATGAAACAACAAGGTTAAAAACATTTCGCTGAAGTGAGGGGCGGTGTTTTTACCGCTTGGGTTGCCCCCCCGGCGAACCGACGTTAGGTTCGACCACCAGAAAAAAACAGTGAGGAAAATATGACGGAACTGCGCGATCAGAACAGCGATATGATTGTCGTCCTGCCCCTTGGCGCACACGAACAGCATGGCCCTCACCTGCCGTTCGAGACGGACACGATCATCGCGGAAGGCATTGCCGCGCGGGTTGGCGAGGCGATACCGGCTGGTCTAAACGTCAATTTCCTGCCGGTGCAGCCAGTCGGCTATTCCATCGAACACATGGATACCGAAGGCACACAGAGCCTTGCCTTTTCGGAAGCGGTCAACCAGTGGATCGGCATCGGCGAAAACCTGCATGCGGGCGGCATCCGCAAGCTGGTCATGCTGAACGCCCATGGCGGCAACTCGCCATTGATGACCATCGTGGCGACCGAATTGCGCGTCCGGCTCGGCATGCTCGCAGTCGCGACCAGCTGGACCCGCTTCGGCCTGCCGGACGGCCTGATCACGCCGGAAGAAAAGGCGCTCGATATTCATGGCGGCTTTATCGAAACCTCGGTGATGCTGGCGCTGCGGCCCGATCTGGTGGATATGTCGAAAGCACGCAATTTCAGCAACGCCCAGTCACGCTACGCCGAGGAATTCAAGTTCCTGCGCGCCTATGGTCCGCACGCATTTGGCTGGAAGATGCACGATCTCAACCCGGAAGGCGTTGCAGGCAACGCTGCCGCAGCAACGGCGGAAGCAGGCGAAAAGCTGATCGCCAATGCCGTATCCGGCTTTGTCGAACTGCTGCGCGATGTCCATCGCTTCGATCTGGTGCGGTTCAAATCCTAGGGTTCATACCGATGGCGCGAATGTGAAGGGGCATATGTAATAATATAGCATTGCATATGGCATTACTGTCGTCGTTCCCTTATATGAAATGTCCGATCCGAAGTCCCGGCATGCGCCTTTGCGCACCGACCGATCCGGGGCCGCAACGTCTAGAGGCATGATCATGAGCCAGGCTGAAGCCCAAACCACAGCAGAGGCGACCACTGAAGCTGGCCGCATTCCCGTTACCGTTCTGACCGGCTATCTGGGCTCGGGCAAAACCACCCTTCTCAACCGCATTCTGACCGAGAATCACGGCAAGCGTTATGCCGTTATCGTCAACGAATTCGGCGAGATCGGCATCGACAACGACCTGATCGTCGAGTCGGATGAAGAAATCTACGAAATGAACAATGGCTGCATCTGCTGCACCGTGCGCGGCGACCTGATCCGCGTGGTGGAAGGTCTGATGCGCCGTCCGGGCCGTTTCGACGCCATCGTCGTGGAAACCACCGGCCTTGCCGATCCGGTTCCGGTCGCGCAGACCTTCTTCATGGATGACGACGTGCGCGCCAAGACCGGCCTCGACGCCGTTGTCGCCCTCGTGGATGCCAAGCATCTGCCGCTGCGCCTCAAGGACAGCCGCGAAGCCGAAGACCAGATTGCCTTTGCCGATGTGGTGCTGATCAACAAGACCGATCTGGTGACGCCGCAGGAACTGGCCACGATCGAAGCAACGGTCCGCGCCATCAACCCGCATGCCATCATCCATCGCACCGAGCGCGCCTCGATCCCGCTTGAGCGCGTTTTGGACCGTGGCGCCTTCGACCTGAAGCGCGTGCTGGAAAACGATCCGCATTTCCTCGACCATGATCATCCCGATCATGTCTGTGGCCCGGATTGCGACCATGATCACGGGCATGACCACCATCATCATGACCACCACGGGCACCACCACCATGCGCATGATCACGACCATGATCATCATCACCATGACCACGATCATGTCTGCGGCCCGGACTGTGACCACGATCATCACCACCACGATCATGCCTCGCCGATCCACGATGTGACGGTTAAGTCTGTTTCGCTGCGGGCCGGTGATATCGATCCGGCGAAATTCTTCCCGTGGATTCAGAACATCACCCAGACGCAGGGGCCGAACATTCTGCGCCTCAAGGGCATTATCGCTTTCAAGGACGATCCGGACCGCTATGTAGTTCAGGGCGTTCACATGATCATCGAAGGCGATCACCAGCGCGCATGGAAGCCGGAAGAAAAGCGGGAAAGCCGTCTTGTCTTCATCGGACGCGAACTCGACCCGGCAGAATTGAAAGCCGGTTTCGAAAACTGCCAAGTCAAATAAGAAATACTGGACACTGATGCCTACAGTTGCCCCGTTTGACCTCGAAGGTCATTGTCTTCATGCGCGCTTCATCGGCGACGTTCCTTTCTTTGCCATGGCTGATGGGACGATCCATCGGCTGGATAACGGCAACCAGAGTTCGACGGCCCATGACGGACTGTTGAGCGCTGTGGTTGCCGTTGACGGCAAGTCGCTCATCACCGGCGGCGAAGACGGTCGCGTCTGCCGCACCGATGCCAGCGGCACGGTGACCGAACTCGCCAAGGTCCCGCGCAAATGGATGACGGCTGTTGCAGCCGGTCCCGGCGGTACGGTCGGCTTTGCATCGGGCCGTTCGGCCTGGGTGCGCAGCTCTGACGGCAAGGTGCAGGAATACACGCAGGAACGCAGCGTTGAAGGCATTGCCTTTGCGCCGAAGGGCCAGCGGCTTGCGATTGCCCGCTACAACGGGGCGACACTGATCTGGACCGGCACCGCCGCCAAGCCCGTCGAACTGGAATGGAAAGGCGCGCATATCGGCGTCATTTTCTCGCCCGATGGCCGCTTTCTGATCACCTCGATGCAGGAAAATGCCTTGCATGGCTGGCGTCTGGAAGACGCCAAGCACATGCGCATGACCGGCTATCCGGCAAAGGTGAAGGACTGGTCGTGGAGCGTGAAGGCCAAGTGGCTTGCAACATCCGGCGCGCCTGCGGCCATCGTCTGGCCTTTTGCGGGCAAGGACGGCCCGATGGGTAAGGCCCCGCTTGAGCTTGGCCTGCGCGGCGACAGCATGGTAACGGCGGTTGCCTGCCATCCGGTCGAGGATATCGTCGCCATTGGTTATAATGACGGCATGATCATGCTAGTTCGTTTTGCCGATCAAAAGGAAGTTCTGCTGCGCCGCCCCGGCAAGGGGGCCATCTCCAGCATGGGCTGGGACGATCAGGGCCACCGCCTCGCTTTCGGTTCCGAAGTGGGGGATTGTGGCGTCGTCTCTTTAAGGGATTAGGGGAATAAGGGAGTAAGGCAGTAGGGGAATAGGTTTTAAAAGAGTGTCAGGCGCTTCTCGCCCAACATACTCCCCTATTCCCCTACTCCCCTAACTCACGGTCTGCGCATTGACACCGCAGGCGCACCGTCTGGTCCAAGCGACGCGACCCACTGGCTGATTGCGGCGGCATCCTTGTCGCCGAGCATGTGATCGGCATCAATCGTGCGCGCATCGACGCGCGCGCCGCTGGAGCGCAGAAGCGCGGAAAGCGCGGGCGCAAAGGGTGAGTAGAGCTTGTCTTCCTCGCCGGTGATCGTCAGCACGCGCGTCTTGCTCAGATTGGCAACCGGCGCATTGTCCAGCACCGGCATCGAGCGCATCAGCACGGCACGCTTCACCAGATCAGGATGCAGCATCATGGTTGCCGCCAGGAGATTGGCGCCGTTCGAATAGCCCACGAAAGTCGCGTGCGTAAGGTCGAGGTCCTTGTCGTCGGCAAGCCGCGTCAGGAACGTCACGAAGGCATTGGCTTCGAGCTTGATATCCTTCTGGTCGAACTTGACAGGCGTGATGCGCTTGTACCAGCGCGTGCCGCCGTCCTGCATGACACGACCACGAATGCCGAGCAGCGTGGCGCGCGGCCAGATCTTAGACGCCAGCGGGACAAGGCTGGTTTCATTGCCGCCCGAACCGTGCAGCAGGATAACCAGTTCGTTGGACGCTTTTTCCGGCGTATAGAAGCGGTGGATGAACTGCCTGCTGCGGGAGAAATTCTGTTCCGGCGTAATTTCCGTATCCATCTTCTTCTCGCGCATGGTGACGCCTTCGCCGAGCTTCGGGGCGCCTTCTTCTTCTTTCATTGAAGCGGCAATACCGCTCAGTGCCTTGCCCTGACCTTTCGTGGAAACAGCCACAGGCTGCCCCTCAGCGAAAGCCGAGCCGGTCGATACCATAAGCGCAGCCGCCAAAGCGGCAATAAACATCTTCTTTACCATGATCTCTACATAGCCAACGAGACGTTAACGAAGGTTTGAAAGTGGCCCCTCAACAAGGCGATTGAGCACGGCCTTCGCGGCGAATGGAACTCTCTTAACAGCAGAGATTTAGCAGGAATGTGGCGAAATGCACGAAAAATTACGTCCTGTTACAATTCTGTTACATCTCCATTGCGAGACTTATTCGCCATCACTAAAGCGTGAGCCACACCGAAGCGATGAAAACTCCTTGCTTTTCACGTGTTTGGCGAGAAAATCAGCTATTATGCGGGAGAAAGAGATCAACGCCCATGAGCAGCTTTAAATTCAGCCGTCTTTCGCATGCCCGTCTCACTTATGATGCGGTGACACCGAAGAACCTCTATCTGCACCGTCGGCAGTTTATGGCGGGCCTCGGCGCGCTCGCTACCGCAGGTTTTGCGTCGTCGGCATTTGCAGACCCGCTCAAGGCTGTCGCATCCGCCTATAAGGTCGATGAAAAGCTGACCCCGAAGGCCGATGTCACCAGCTACAATAATTTCTATGAATTCGGCACAGACAAGAGCGACCCAGCCGCCAATTCCAGCGATTACAAGCCGCTGCCCTGGAAGCTGACCATCGATGGGCTGGTTAAGCAGCCGAAAGAATTCGACATGCGCGAGTTGATCGACAAGATGCCAATGGAAGAGCGCATCTATCGTATGCGCTGTGTCGAGGCGTGGTCGATGGTAATCCCGTGGATCGGCTTTCCGCTGGCAAGCCTGCTGTCACAGGTGGAGCCACTCGGCTCTGCCAAATATATCGCCTTCACCGGTGTCGTGCGCCCGGAGGAAATGCCCGGCCAGAAGGGGCTGTTTCAGGTGCTGGACTGGCCCTATGTCGAAGGGTTACGACTGGACGAAGCCCGGCATCCGCTGACCATCCTGGCGGTCGGCCTTTACGGCGAGACGCTTCCCAACGCCAATGGCGCGCCGATCCGGCTCGTGGTACCGTGGAAATATGGTTTCAAAGGCATCAAGGCCATTACCCGTATCTCCTTTGTCGAGAAGCAGCCGCCCACCTCGTGGCAGCAGCAGGCCGCCAATGAATATGGCTTCTATGCCAATGTGAACCCGGCGGTCGATCATCCCCGCTGGAGCCAGGCGACAGAACGGCGCATCGGCGAGGACAGTTTCTTCGCTTCCAGCCGCCGCCCGACCCTGCCCTTCAACGGCTATGCGGACGAAGTCGCGTCGCTTTATACCGGCATGGACCTGAAGGCGAATTACTGACATGGCAGCCGAGAGAATGGGTGCAACCGAAGGGGGCGCGAAAAAGCCGACGCGTCGCAAGACTGATGGCTGGAAGGTCTGGTTGCTGTATGCGGCGGGGTTTGTTCCGGCTGTCTGGACCTTCTATCTTGGCGCGACCGGCGGCCTTGGTGCCGATCCGGTCAAGACGTTCGAACATACGCTCGGTCTCTGGGCGCTGCGCTTGCTGATCCTGACATTGCTCGTCACCCCGATCCGCGACCTGACCGGCATCAGCCTGCTGCGCTATCGCCGGGCGCTCGGTCTTCTCGCCTTCTATTATGCGCTTATGCATTTCGCGACCTATATGGTGCTCGATCAGGCGCTGAATTTTCCGGTTATCGTCGCCGATATTCTCCGCCGCCCTTTCATCACCATCGGCATGATCAGTCTCGTGCTGCTGGTGCCTTTGGCGCTGACATCCAACAACTGGTCGATCCGTCGGCTCGGACGCCGCTGGACCAGCCTGCACAAGCTCGTCTATGTCGCCATTGCAGGCGGTGCGATCCATTTCATCCTATCCGTGAAAAGCTGGCCCGCAGAGCCGATCATCTATGCCGCCATCGTCGCAGCGCTGCTGCTGTGGCGGCTGGTGCGTCCCTACAGGCGCAATCGAAAGACATCCGCGCCGCGCCCGCGTGGAGAGGCTGTCGCCTTAAAGAAGTAACGGCTAATAGAAGAGCTTCTTTTTACAGATTCCAATGTACTGAACTAAATTTATCCATTTTTTGGATAAGCAATGACATTGCGCCGCAAATCATGTCAGTATCGCCGCCAATTCCACATTGATTACCACAACTGGCGAGCACTGAGGCCCATGACGTCTATTTTGAAATCGGCGCCCGTTCGCATCGCAGGCAAGTTTATCTTCATCCTTTTCGCTCTTATCTTTGCGATCTGGGCGAGTTTGGCGATGTGGTATCAGTTGCCCTTCGGCAGCGTTGTTCGCCAGGCGATCATCGCGCTGTGGTTGCTCTTCACCCTCTGGACCATAGCCGGGGAAAGGCGCTTCTCCTGCTGGCGCAAACGGCTGTTCTTCTGCCTCCTCGCGCTCATCATCCTCGGCTGGTGGACGACCATCCGCCCTTCCCTCGACCGCATGTGGGCGCCGGACGTCGCGCGCATCGTTACCGGCAAGGTGGATGGCGATATCGTCACGCTCACCAATGTTCGCGATTTCGAATGGCGCACGACGGAAGACTTTACCGAAAATTGGAAAGACGAAACCTACGATCTCAGCAAGATCACTTCGGTTGATATCTACCTGTCCTACTGGTCGAGCCCGGCCATCGCTCACACGCTGCTTTCATTCGGCTTTGCGGATGGGCGTCATGTGGTCTTCTCCGGCGAAATCCGCCGCGAGCATCATGAGGTCTTCTCGTCTATTGGCGGCTTTTTCCGGGAATTCGAGCTGGCGATGATCGCTGCCGAGGAACGGGACATCATCTATCTGCGCACCAATATCCGCAAGGAAGACGTCTACCGCTATCAGGTCAAACTGCCGCCCGGCCCGGCCAGACAATTGTTCCTGTCCTATGTCGAGCGCGGCAACCAGCTGGCCGCAAAGGCGGAATTCTACAACACGCTGACCACCAACTGCACGACCATGATCTTCGACATGGCGCGGCTGCTCGATCCAACATTCCCGTTCGACTATCGCATTCTGCTGTCAGGCTTTCTGCCCGGCTATCTTTTCGACAATGGCTGGATCGAGAATGGCGGTTCGCTGGAAGAAGTACGCCAGCGCGCATCCATCGACGCAAAAGCGCAGGCAGGCGGACGCGACGGCTTCTCGCAACGCATCCGCGAATAAAAAACCCCGCTTCGCAGCGGGGCTTTCTCAAGCATTCGCGCTGGGATCAGATCGCAGCGGTGATGATGATTTCGACCTTGTAGTCCGGCGTTGCAAGGGCTGCTTCACCGGTTGCACGAGCTGGCGTGTTGGCCGGATCGACCCAGGCATCCCAGACAGCGTTCATTTCGGCGAAATCCTTCATGTCGGCGAGCCAGATGATCGCCTGAAGAATCTTCGACTTGTCCGAACCGGCTTCCTTGAGCAGGCGGTCCACTTCGGCCAGAACGGCCTTGGTCTGATCGGTCACGCTTGCGCCGGGCTCACCCACCTGACCGGCGAGATAAACGGTGTTGCCGTGGACCACGGCCTGGCTCATGCGTGGACCAACTCCGATGCGACGGATGCTCATGGTGAACTCCTCTGAATGCTGCTGCGGAAAGTGTTCCGCATTGGAAAAAATGTGCGCTCTCTTATGGAAGCCCAAGTGCCGTTTGGCAATGGCGTTGCCATGCGTGATCGCTTAAATTCGAAAACAGGAGGACCGACCATGGAGAAGCCGCTTGCCGACATCTACCGCGATTACATCGCCTGCCTGAACGGACAGGACTGGGAAAATCTCGGCCACTTTGTCCATCAGGCGGTCTCGCATAATGGCAGAGCTTTCGGACTGGCGGGCTATCGCGCCATGTTGGAGCAGGATTTCAAGGCGATCCCCGATCTCCAATTCAGTATAGACCTGCTGGTCTGCGAACCACCGACAGTTGCAGTCCGTCTGGCTTTCGATTGCACGCCCGTTGGCGTCTTTCTCGGCTTGCCGGTCAATGGCCGCAGGATCAGCTTCGCCGAAAACGTCTTTTACACCTTCGAGAAGGGACTGATCAAAGGGGTCTGGTCGATCATCGACAAAGCTTCTATCGAAGCACAGCTTTGATCGCATCTGCGGATTGACTCTTGAGGCCCCTCCCCCTATAAGCCGCGTCACGTTCGCCCGCGCGGGTCTACGGATGGTTTATGCTGTCCGCCGCAGGGAAAAGAACCAGCTCCTGTTCAATAGAGCATGATCCCGAATAAGGGTAACCGGTCTCGGACCAGATCATGTTCCACTGAAAAACAGAATTAAGAAGGGCCGCACACCGCGGTATTAAAAAAATGAAGCGCACTTATCAGCCATCCAAGATCGTCCGCAAGCGTCGTCACGGTTTCCGTGCACGCATGGCTACCACCGGCGGCCGCAAGGTTCTCGCCGCTCGCCGTTCGCGCGGCCGTAAGCGGCTTTCCGCTTAATCTTTGCCCGCGCAATCCGGGCCTGTTGAGATTCTGGCTATGGCGAGACGAAAATGGCGGCTTGCGAGGACCGGAGCGGAGTGTACTTTAAGGTACATGAGCACCGGAAGCGCAGAAAGCAGCCATTTGCAGGCCGCCAGAGCCTGAATAACAGCAGGGCCAAGCGCGGTGAACAAAGACATGAAAAAGCCGAAACAAATACTCCGCCTTCGTAAGAGAGCGGAGTTTTTGGCTTTAAGGAACGGTGAAAAGCGGCGTGGCCCGCTATTTCTTCTCGAAGTCCGCGTGCGGACGGAAGAGGAATCGGCAGCCGCCAAAATTGGCGACAAGCCCCGCGCCGGCTTCACCGTCACCAAGAAGAACGGCAACGCCGTGATACGAAATCGCATCCGCCGCAGGCTGAGAGAAGCGGTACGTTGTCACGCAGGGCGTGACATGGCGCCTTCGACCGACTATGTGATCGTAGCGCGCGAGCAAGCTCTCACTGCGCCCTTTTCGCGACTGACCGATGAACTCACCCGCCGCATCAAGGCGAAGGGCGAGCGGAAAGGCGAAGGGAAACGCCGAACGGAAAGACCGGAATCAGGACCCGTCAATGGAAAATAAACGCAATTTCTTCATCACCATTGCCCTGTCCATCCTCATACTGACGCTGTGGCAAGTGTTTTATCTGGGTCCGAAAACGGAAGCCCAGCGGGAGCAGGCACGCATTGAGGAGCAGCAGCGGCAGGCCCAGCAGGCAGCCCAGGGTGGCCAGGCAGGCAACGGTGCGGGCGATACGCCACAGGCGCCAGCCGCTTCGGGCACAATTCCCGGCCATGGTGATGTGGCAGCCGCAGGCGGCACGCTGACCCGCGAAGCCGCAATCGCTCAGACTGAGCGCGTTCAGATCGACACGCCTTCTCTGCGCGGTTCGATCAACCTGACCGGCGCGCGTCTCGACGATCTCTTCCTCAAGAATTATCACGAAACCGTCGACAACAATTCTCCGAATATCGAACTGCTCGCGCCATCGGCGCTGAAGCAGGGCTATTTCGTTGAGCTCGGCTTCACCGGCAATGACACGACCGGCCCGGTTCCGGGTCCGAACACGGTCTGGTCCGTGGAAGGCAACAACAAGCTGACTCCATCCACGCCGGTCACGCTGACCTATACCAACGAGAAGAACATCACCTTCAAGCGCGTCATCTCGGTTGACGACGCCTATATGTTCTCCGTTGACGACACGATCACCAACAATACCGGCGCACCGATTTCGCTGGCCTCTTATGGCCGCGTAACCCGCTTCAACCAGCCGGAACATGCCAGCGCTACCTATGTTCTGCATGAAGGCCTGATCGGCGTTATGGGTCAGGACGGCCTGCAGGAAATCAAATATTCCAAGGTCGAAGACGACAAGGACATCTCGTTCAAGGACGTCATGGGCGGCTGGCTCGGCATCACCGACAAGTATTGGGCTGCAACGCTCGTACCGCCGCAGGACGAAAAGTTCACCGGCCGCTTCTCGCACTTCACCAATGATCGCCCGCGCTACCAGACCGATTTCCTCGGCGCGCCGATGACCATTGAGGCTGGCCAGTCGCATTCGCTGAAGAACCAGGTCTTCGCCGGTGCAAAGGTCGTCACCCAGATTCAGGCTTACGAAAAGCAGCTCGGCATTAAGCAGTTCGAACTGCTGATCGACTGGGGCTGGTTCTACTTCATCACCAAGCCGATGTTCTACCTCATCGACTGGATCTACAAGTTCTCGGGCAATTTCGGCGTCGCCATTCTGGTTGTCACCGTTCTGCTCAAGGGCCTGTTCTTCCCGCTCGCCAACAAGTCGTACAAGTCGATGGCGCGCATGAAGCTGGTTCAGCCGAAGATGACGGAAATCCGCGAGAAATACGCGGACGACAAGATGAAGCAGCAGCAGGAAATGATGCGGCTCTACAAGGAAGAGAAGATCAATCCGCTTGCAGGCTGCTGGCCGGTGCTGGTGCAGATTCCGGTGTTCTTTGCCTTGTATAAGGTTCTCTACGTCACCATCGAAATGCGCCATGCGCCGTTCTTTGGCTGGATTCAGGATCTTGCAGCGCCCGATCCGACATCGCTCTTCAACCTGTTCGGCCTTCTGCCTTTCGCCGTGCCGCACTTCCTGATGATCGGCGTCTGGCCGCTGCTGATGGGCATCACAATGTTCCTGCAGATGCGCATGAACCCGACGCCGCCAGACCCCACGCAAGCTGCGATCTTCACCTGGATGCCGATTATCTTCACCTTCATGCTGGCTTCGTTCCCGGCTGGTCTCGTGATCTACTGGGCATGGAACAACCTGCTCTCGATCACCCAGCAGGGCATCATCATGAAGCGTCAGGGCGTCAAGATCGAGCTTTGGGACAATCTGAGGGACCTCTTCAAGCGAAAGCCGAAAGAGGCCAAAAAGTAAAATCTGAAAAACCCCGCTTAGGCGGGGTTTTTTATGCCGTCATGTTGACAATGCGGCCCATACCATTGATGCGTGTCACTGACAGAATAAAGCGACCAGGATAAGAACATTGAGCGAGCAGGATAAGAAGCAGGCGGCAATCAATGCGGCTCAGGCAGCGGCAGATGCGACCCGCGCGGCACAGGCGGCACTGGTCGAGCAAGGCCGTGCGCTGTTCAAGAAGTCATGGATCTTCATCCGTGGCGTGCCGTCGATGCAATTCCTGCCGCCGGAAGGTCCGGTGGAGATCGCCTTTGCCGGACGCTCCAATGTCGGCAAGTCATCGCTGATCAATGCTCTGGTCAACAAGAAGGGCCTTGCGCGCACGTCCAATACGCCGGGCCGCACGCAGGAACTGAACTATTTCGTGCCGGACGGTTATTCCGGCGAAAACGGCGACCTGCCGCCGCTGGCCCTCGTGGATATGCCGGGCTACGGTTTTGCCGAAGCGCCAAAAGCCCATGTCGATGCCTGGACGCGACTCGTTTTCGACTATCTGCGCGGACGTACCACACTGAAGCGCGTCTATGTGCTGATCGATGCACGCCACGGCATCAAGAAGAACGACGCCGAAGTGCTTGACCTTCTCGACAAGGCCGCCGTGTCCTATCAGATTGTGCTGACCAAGATCGACAAGATCAAACCGGCAGGCGTACCGCGCCTGATGGCGGATACGCACAAGCTCACCTTCCGTCGTGCAGCCTGCTTCCCCGGCATTATCGCCACCTCGTCGGAAAAGGGCCTCGGCCTCGACGATTTGCGCGCAGCTGTGGCTCTGGTGATCAAAGAGTCATGATTTCAGCCTGACCTGTCCTCAGAGAGGACAGGTTTCCGGCAGGTTGTTCAGTCCCTGATTGCGGCGCTCGAACTGTACATTGGTCTTTGCCCCGTCGCGGGTAATGCGCAGCACATAGATGCTGTCAAAATCGTCGCCCGACCATTTGGGCACGCTATGCTTGTCGCCGCCGTTCTCCTTGACGATGTCGCGCACCAGCTTGACGATCTGCTTATGCTCCCAGCCAACCAGAACAGTTGCATTGCGATAGGCAGGCGCTTCCAGCGCTTCTTCCAGCTTGTCGATATCTTCGAAACCGAAGCGCGTATCCACCGGCAGGCCAAGCGAAATCGCGGTCGGTTCGACCGTGGCGAGCGGACGCACATAGGCATAGGTTCCGCCCTTGTCGTCCTTCTCCTCCGACGGATTGGGCGCGAAAATCGCAGCCGGTTTGCCGAACTGTTTTGCGATGATCGCGGGCAGTTTCAGCGCGCGATTCAGGCCACGGCAGTTCAACTGGCCCAACCCGTTTTCCGGCTTTTCGCCGTGTCTAACAAAGACCACGGTTTGAGTGGAGGATGCCGCCATCGCAATATTCTGGGCGGCATTGAGGGCAAAGAGTGACCCCACAGCGGTCAAAATAAATCGGCGCATCGAAACAACTTTCTTCATGGAACCGTGAAACTATAAAATCATATTTTGGATAGAACATAGGCACATACATAAGAAGCCGTTTCCAGCAAACTATTCGTGAAAAATAAGCAGCGAGACCGTTTTCGCGGATTCCATTTGAATCAAAACCGGTCTAGAAAAGCCTGCCTCTTCTGCCCTGTCGCCAGCCATGGAGCCCGCGATGACGACCCTTGATAATCCCGAAATGCAAGCACAACTCCTCTCCGCCGCCCTGCCCTATATGCAGCGCTACGAGAACAAGCATGTCGTCGTGAAATATGGCGGCCACGCCATGGGCAATCCGGAGCTCGGCAAGGCCTTTGCCCGCGATATTGCGCTTTTGAAGCAATCGGGCATCAACCCGATTGTGGTGCATGGCGGCGGCCCGCAGATTCAGGCCATGCTCACCAAGCTTGGCATCGAATCCCGTTTTGAGGGCGGCCTGCGCGTCACCGACGAAAAGACCGTCGAAGTGGTGGAAATGGTTCTGGCCGGTTCCATCAACAAGGAAATCGTCGCTCTGATCAATGCCGAAGGCGAATGGGCCATCGGCCTGTGCGGCAAGGACGGTAACATGGTCTTCGCGCAGAAGGCGCACAAGACCGTCATCGACCCCGATTCCAATATCGAGAAAGTGCTTGATCTGGGCTTTGTCGGCGAGCCGGCGGAAGTCGACCGCACCCTGCTCGACCTTCTGGCGCGTTCCGAGATGATCCCGGTCATCGCACCGGTCGCTCCGGGCCGTGATGGCCACACCTACAACATCAATGCCGACACTTTTGCAGGCGCTATCGCAGGCGCGCTGGCCGCAACCCGTCTTCTGTTCCTGACCGACGTTCCGGGCGTGCTGGACAAGGACAAGAAGCTGATCAAGGAACTCTCCGTTGCCGATGCGCAGGCGCTCATCAAGGACGGCACGATTTCCGGTGGCATGATCCCGAAGGTCGAAACCTGCATCGAAGCAATCCGCCGTGGCGTGGAAGGCGTTGTCATCCTGAATGGCAAGACGCCGCATTCCGTCCTGCTGGAACTCTTCACCGAACATGGCGCCGGCACGCTCATCGTGCCATAAAGACCCATGACCAATAGTTCCAATCCTTCGGCCTTCACCCCAGCCTTTGAGCACGTCACTGAGTGGGTGTTCGATCTCGACAACACGCTCTATCCCCACGCCGCCAATCTATTCTCGCAGATCGACGTGAAGATGACGAGCTATGTCGAAAACCTGCTGCAATTGCCACGCGAGGAAGCTCGCCGCATCCAGAAACAGTTCTATCTCGACTATGGCACCACGCTGAAAGGCCTGATGGAATGCCACCAGATCGACCCGGACGACTTTCTGCAAAAGGTTCACGATATCGACTATAGCTGGCTGAAGCCCGATCCGGCGCTCGGCGAAGCGATCAAGTCGCTGCCGGGCCGTCGCTTCATCTTCACCAATGGCGATCGCGGCCATGCGGAACGCGCGGCGCGCCAGCTCGGCATTCTGGATAATTTCGACGATATCTTCGACATTGTTGCTGCGGGGCTGATGCCAAAACCTGAACGCGTCACCTATGACCGCTTCCTCGGCGCTTTCGGCGTCGATGCTGGCAAGGCCGTGATGTTTGAAGATCTGGCGCGCAATCTCGTCGTGCCGAAAGCGCTTGGCATGAAAACCGTGCTGGTGGTGCCGAATAATTTTGAGCCGACCTTCTCGGAAATATGGGAAAGCGACCCGGAATTTACCGATCAGGTCGATTATGTGACGGATAACCTGACCCAATTTCTGGAACAAATTATTGCAGGCAGATAGGCATTTTACCGGCCTCGAAAAATCAATCGATGCGGCGGCCCACCGCGTCCTCGACCGGCTGCCGCGCAATCACCTGACCGACGGGCTGATCGAATTTCTGGTCTTCGGGCTGAAACAGGCATGGGCATGCCTGTTCGGCGGTGCCATGCTCGGCCTTATCATCCTCACCCGCTGGCTTTGGCCGGAAAGCGGCATCGGCGGTATCGCCAGTATCGTCACCCGCTATGACTTTCTGTTCCTTTCCGCTGTCGCCATCCAGCTTGCCATGCTCGTCTTCAAGCTGGAGGCATGGGAGGAAGCCAAGGTCATCCTGATTTTTCATGTCGTCGGCACGGCGATGGAAGTGTTCAAGACCCATGCGGGTTCGTGGGTCTATCCTGAAGAAAACTTCTTCCGTATTGGCGGCGTACCGCTGTTTTCAGGCTTCATGTATGCGGCGGTCGGCTCCTATATGGCGCGCATCAACCGCATCTTCGATATCAGACTGAACCATTATCCGCCGCTCTGGACAACGCTGGTGCTGGCAGCCGCGATCTATGTCAATTTCTTCGCCCATCATTTCATCTGGGATATTCGCTGGCCGCTGTTTGCGCTGACATTCGCCTTGTTCTGGCGCACCAGCATGCATTATCGCGTGTTTCGTTTTCGGCACAAAATGCCTCTGCTCGTCGCCTTCCTGCTGACCTCGCTGTTCATCTGGTTTGCGGAAAATATCGGCACATGGTCGAAGGCCTGGCTCTACCCCAACCAGCACAATGGCTGGGTGCCGGTTTCGCTCGGCAAGCTCGGCTCATGGTATCTTCTGATGATCATCTCGGTGGTGCTGGTCACGCTGGTTCATCGCCCTCGCCCCTATCAGGGAGAGGAGGACACTCGGTCTCCCGTTCCGGAAAAGGCGGAAGCATAGCCCCTGCCTCCCGGTTAGAATCTGCCCGTAACATCGATGCTCGCACCATAGGCCATATCCCGGTTTACGGTGCGCGCGAGATAAGGCGTCACGCCCACACTTAAAACCTCGCTGAACGCATAGGATAAAGTGGTCGACAGGCTGCCACGCGTATGCGCCACATCAGCATCGAAGCTGAGCGCCCCGATATAATCGGCACTTGCCGTCACGCTCGGATCATCATGCGCGATGTCTTGTTCGATCTCTGCATTGATCAGCCACCGCACCTTGTCGCTTAACGGCATGGCATAGTTTGCCCCGAGATAGACCGCAGTGCGGCGCGACTTCACAGCCGAATAGGTGAACGGGAAATAAGCGTTGGTTTCCGTATAACCGTCCATCTTCAGATCGCTGTAACGCAGTCCGGCATAATAGCCGAAGACGGCACCGCTGGAGAGTTCATGCGAGCGCCCGGCTTCCAGCGACGCACCCCAGCCTTTGATCGTGCTCTCGCCCATGCCAGCCTCGGTATAATCCAGCATCTGCCGCGTGCGCTCGACATCGTAGCGACTGGCGGCAACCGAACCTTGCAGATACCAGTGGCCCGTCGTCGTCGGCGCACGCCAGCGGGCATAGAAACCGCCGCCAATATTGTCATTATCCCGGTCGAAACTATCCGGCATATCGCGCCAAAAAGAATGCGCCACGGTGATGCCCGCCAGAAAATTATCGGTAAAGGCATGCGCCATGGAAATCCAGTCAAGCGCATCGGTGGTCTCGCCCGAACGCCCGATATCCGCTGACAGCGAGTAGCAGCTCTCCCCCGCCTTTGCGACGTCGCAAGAGCGTTGCAAGCGCCCCAGTTTTCCACGCTGCGATTCCATCACCGAAAATGTATCCCCGGCCAGCGCAGCAACAGTTTTCGCCGTGTTGGTCACATCAACGGCGACCGATTGTATCGGCGGCGACCCGGTTTCTGCCGCCGGTGCCTCCTGTTCGGAACCTCCCGCGCCGGTCTCTCGCGCAGGCGTTTCGGTAACCGATGGCGGAGGATTTTGCCCATCGGGTGGCGATCCCGGCTGAGAACCGGACCCGGTTTCCGACCCTGGGGTTTCAGGCTCGGTTCCGCCCGAACCCGGCTCCGGTGTTGGCGTTCCGGTAACAGGCGGCGGCCCCGTCTCGCCCGGGTCTGGATCGGGCTTTGGTGTCGTCACCGGCGGAGACGAAATCAGCAGTTTCCAGACTGCCGCATGCGACACTCCGGATGCCAGCGTCGAGGTGCCCACCACGACCGTGCCATCAGCCGACATGGCCATGGCCGTCGACGACACACCGCCAAGTGTGCCGAGATCGGTTGGTACGGTGGCGCCATTTGCCCAGTAAACCGCGCGGGAATTGCCCTCCGTTGTGGTCGAAGACCCGACGATGATTGAACCGTCAGCCGAGATAGACGCAACGTCGGATGAATACCCGCCGAGCGTGCCAAGATCGGTCGGCGTGGTCGCGCCGTTCCGCCAGGATACCGCACGGAATTCGCCGAACTCATTGTTGGATACGCCCGCAAGCACGGAACCGTCAGCTGACAGGGTGAGAACATCAGAATAGTAGCCGCCAAGCGTGCCGAGATCAGACGGCGACAAGGCACCATCAGTCCATGACGCGGCGTGGAGTTCTCCGTTGCTCGTCTCCGACTGTCCTGCGATGACGCGCCCGTTCGCGGATACGACATTTGCGGTCGACGTTGCACCACCAAGCGTTCCCAAATCGGTCGGCGTCAGCGCCCCGTTCATCCAGGACACGGCATGAGAAACATTGGGCGCATATTCCGCATAACCGACAATTACCATCCCATCGGCGGAAACGGCCTTGGCATAGGATGTGTTGTTGTTGAGCGTTCCAAGATCGACTGGAGATGTTACACCGTTCGTCCACTTCACTGCCCGGTTCTTGCCATCCGACGTTGTGGAATTGCCGACAATGATGCTGCCGTCAGCGGACAAGGCAACAGCATCTGAAAAATCGCCCCCCAGCGTTCCAAGGTCGGTGGCCATTGTCGCGCCATCCGCCCACGACACAGCGTGTTGCGCAGCGCCAATCGTCGCCCGCCCGATAATGAATGTGCCATCCGCCGAGACGGCATTGACGACGGAATTGCTGCCGCCCGTCACAGAAAGGACGGTCGGCGTGGCGATCCCCCCGGCCCACGATACCGCCGAAATGCCACCGGATGTCTGCGCCCTGCCCGCTATGACCGCCCCATTCGCAGACACGGCAGTGGCGAAGGCATCGCCAGCAAGCGCACCGAAATCAAGCGGCAGACCCGATTGTTTCACATCAGCGGCATGCGCCGGGCAAACAAAGACCATCATCCCGAGCAGCAACCCGGAAACATTCTTAAGGATCGCTTCCATTGCGACCTCTTAAATACAAATAGGATATGTTACGGGAATAGATCCTTTAATTATAATATTAGAATACATGATACCCCTCACAAAACCATGTATTTTTATTATAAATTTATTTTTAACTCCAGCAATATCAATTGTTCCATATTAGAACATATGATTATTATTTATAATTACTTTTAAATAATATACACATCTACGGCAGCATTCTTTCATTACAAAAAGGCCCAACCTGAAAACAGATCGGGCCTTCTATTTGCCTTAAAACTCTGTCTAACCTTCGATCAGAGCTTGTAAAAATCCTTGATTTGCTCCCAGGCTTCGTCCGCCGTTTCGACAAAATTCAGAAGCTCGATATCGGCTGGCGAGATTGTACCCTGCTCGGCCAGAAATTCGATATTGATCGCCTTGGTCCAGAACTCCTTGCCGAACAGGATCAGCGGCATGCGTTCCATACGGTTGGTCTGGATCAGCGTCATCGCCTCGAATAGTTCGTCCATTGTGCCAAAGCCGCCCGGAAACACGCAGATCGCCTTTGCGCGCATCAGGAAGTGCATCTTGCGGATCGCGAAATAATGGAAGTTGAAGCAGAGCTCCGGCGTCACATAAGGGTTCGGTGCCTGTTCATGCGGCAGCACGATATTGAGGCCGATGGTCGGTGCACCGACGTCGGCGGCACCGCGATTGCCTGCTTCCATCACGCCCGGTCCGCCGCCCGTCACCACGATGAATTCGCGATAATAGGTCGTGGCCGAATATTCTGAGCAAATCCGCGCGAATTTACGCGCTTCCTCGTAATAATGCGAATTGGCTTCGAGATTCTTTTTCTGCACCTCGTTCTTGGCCGCCCATGCCTCGCCACCCGGCTCTGGAATGCGCGCGCCGCCGAACATCACCACCGTCGATTTGATGCCGCGGTCGGCAAGGATCAGCTCCGGCTTGAGCAGTTCAAGTTGCAGGCGCACGGGGCGCAAGTCGCGACGCGTCAGAAAATCGTCATCCGTGAAAGCAAGGCGATAGGCAGGCGCTTCCGTCTGGGGCGTTTGCGGTACGGTTTTTGCCTGCTTGATCGCTTCCTCGGAATTCGGGAAAGGCGTCCAGCCAGACTTCTCCATCGGGTTCATGCTTCTCACCTGCTCCTTAAAACCTGTTACCAAACTCATTCTCAGGCCAAATGTTTAATCTGTCTCAAACATGTCAGACATTGTTCGAGAATGAGATCAAGAGCGCGCAATTGCGCCGTGATCATGATTGACCCATTTGGCGCCTTCGCTTAATCACTTTCATGACAATCGGCCGGATCACCTACCGGCCTGCCATCCGCTGCCCATTCACGGAGACTGCACCCCATGACCAAGCCAGACCTCGCCTCCCTCGAAAAGACCATCGACAAGGCTTTTGACGAGCGCGACGGTATCAGCACGGCAACCCGTGGCGAAATCCGCGATGCCGTCGAACAGTCGCTTATCCTGCTCGATCGCGGCGAGGCCCGTGTCGCAGAAAAACAGGCGGACGGCAACTGGCAAGTCAACCAATGGCTGAAGAAAGCAGTATTGCTCTCCTTCCGTCTCAACCCGATGGAAGTCATCAAGGGCGGCCCCGGCCAGTCATCCTGGTGGGACAAGGTGCCGTCCAAGTTCGACGGCTGGACTGCGAATGAATTCGAAAAGGCCGGTTTCCGCGCCGTGCCGAACTGCGTCGTGCGCCACTCGGCCTATATCGCGCCGAACGCCATCCTGATGCCGTCCTTCGTCAATCTCGGCGCATATGTCGATGAAGGCACCATGGTCGACACCTGGGCAACCGTCGGCTCCTGTGCGCAGATCGGCAAGAATGTGCATCTCTCCGGCGGCGTCGGCATTGGCGGTGTCCTGGAACCGATGCAGGCCGGACCGACCATCATCGAAGACAATTGCTTCATCGGCGCACGTTCGGAAGTCGTGGAAGGCTGCATCGTGCGTGAAGGCTCGGTGCTCGGCATGGGCGTCTTCATCGGCAAATCGACCAAGATCGTCGATCGCGCCACAGGCGAAGTCTTCTATGGCGAAGTCCCGCCTTATTCGGTCGTCGTCGCCGGCACCATGCCCGGCAAGAACGTACCCGGTGAAAACTGGGGCCCGAGCCTCTATTGCGCCGTGATCGTCAAGCGCGTCGATGAAAAGACCCGCTCGAAGACCTCGATCAATGAATTGCTGCGCGACTGATGCGCGACTAATACAAAGCAAGAAGGCGAAGCTGGTGCTTCGCCTTTTTTTATTTCAGCATTTGCGCTTCAAGATGGGTCGCCCCTTCGGATGGCGCAAAGCCTCTGGTCCGGGCCGTGGTCCGGGGAGGCCTCGCAGCCATCCTCCGGGGAGATTGCTAAGCTACCGGGGCATTAATTTTCATAGCTGGAAGGCGAAGCATCACCGAAGCGGTTGGCCGAACCATCATGATAAACCGGAGTCGACTGGCGAATGGTCGCCGTTGCGGTGTAATCGACATCACCCTTCGTGCCGAAGAGCGGACCCGTATTCGGGGTCTTGAAGGCCTTCTCCTGTATAACCTGGGACTCCGGCATGCCGACATAAGGATTTTCGGCATAGGCTGCACCAGCGCTTAGAGCGACAGCAAGGGCGGCAAGAGCGAGCTTTTTCATTTTCCTATTCCTTCGCATCATGTTGTCCCATCATCGGCATCTGGCCGTTCGAAGCCTTGTTTCAGGCAACAGGGACTTTCAAGTTGGACTAAGCCTTCGAGGCTTTCCCTTCCGGTGTCCGGCAGATCTTCAAAACCTGCACCGGCGACACCTTTGGGACGACATGCAAAGCGGGTGTTTTGAAAGATCCCGCTCCATCAGAACCGGGCGGGCTATAGCTCCGGAGAGCCATTAGCCCTGGTTCGCATCGCCAAAACGGTTGGCAGAACCATCGCGATAAACCGGAGCGCTGATCGCTGCGGGCGCGGTATAATCAACGGACTGCGATGCGACCGGGGTACGGTCATTTGCATAGAGATTTTCAGGTTCGCCTACGCGTGGGTTTTCAGCGAAAGCAGCACCGGCACTCAGGGCAAGGGCAGCAGCGGTAAGAACAAGCTTCTTCATTTTCTATCTCCTAACAAAATGGAGCGGCGTATGAATTCGTCGTTCCGATACATCCCAAATGGGTAACAATGGGGAAAAGTTCCAGTCACGAAAATTTTAAAAACTTCACAGATTTGTGCACATCGCCCGCCACAATCGTTGCAATTAATACAAAAAAAATAATTAAAAACAAAATGATGGATTACGATTTCTCCATCACGGCCGTGTTACAGCCCTTAATTTGTTCACCAATCTCGAACAGTGTGTTTGAGCTTATTGTATAATAAACGTGAACAATGAGCGATTTTTAATGAAGCAAGGCATTGTCCTTCCGCATCAGACCGGTTCGTACGAATGCTCCCAATCTTTAACGGGGCCGGTAAAAGACGGCTTGATCCACCGCAAACCCCGCAAACAAAAAGCCGCATCAAAGATGCGGCTTCAGCGACGGCTCTCATTGCGAGAGGCTCAGCGAGCTCTCCGGCAACGTTCAATTATTGGCAACGGCAACCGAACGTCCGGCGATGGAAACCCACTGGCCGGAATTGGAAGGCGACTGCATCTTGATATAACGATAGGACGTCTTCTCGAGCGGCAGAACCTCGTCACGCATATTGTCGAGAATATAATCGCCATGATCGGTGCGGGCGGTCAGCACGATATGCGCCTCGCTACCCTGCACCATGGTAATCAGAAGCTGCGAGGCACTGATGCCGCGCGCCATCAGCTGCGCGCGCTTCATCAGAACATAATCCTCGCAATCGCCCTTGCCGTTGACCGGCATGGTCCAGTAGTCGCGCTTGCCGTAATTATCCTGATCGGAAACCGGCTTGATACGGTGATTGACGGAGCTGCTTACGCTTTGCAAAAGCTTCAGGCGCTGCGGTGTCAGCTGCATCGGGGGCAATACACTATGGCTGCGGCAATCGCGTGGATTGCGCCCGCAATAGTCTTTGTGTCCGTAAGGGATGCTTGTCAGTCCGCCCGCTTCACTCCACTGTGCAGCCTTGGCTGGAACCATCGTTGCTCCGAAGAGCGCCATCATGCCTGCTACAGTTGTGGTGATTAAACGCATACACAGTTTCCCATTTTGAAAAAAGTTCCCGCTGACCGGCCCGTTTCCCGGGTCTCGTTATCAACTCTTTTTTAACTAACGATGACAGGGGCCATCCGGTCAAGGAAATTTCGTTCCCAAATTGCAACCAGGTTGGAAAAGCGCGTGAAGAGTGAATTTTCTGCCATGGTCAGAGCCAAGGTTTGTGGTTCCATCCGGACGCATCCCGATCTAGTCTCACACAACAGACGATTCTTGAGTAAGAAGCCGACATCATGAGCCTTTCAGTCAATCCCGCCGAAAATCTTGCCGCCCTGATCCGCTGCCCATCCGTAACGCCTGCCGAAGGCGGCGCGCTGACGGCGCTCGAAGCGATGCTGAAGCCATTGGGCTTTTCCGTCGAACGCCCCGTCTTCAGCGAAGAGGGCACGCCCGACATCGAAAATCTCTATGCGCGCAAATCCGGTAATGGGCCGCATCTGATGTTTGCCGGTCATACGGATGTGGTGCCGCCCGGCGATGAAAACGACTGGAAGCACCCGCCCTTCTCAGCCGCCATCGAAAACGGCATCATGTATGGGCGCGGCGCTGTAGACATGAAAGGCGGCGTTGCCTGTTTCGTTGCCGCTGTGGCACGCCATATCGAAAAGCACGGCAGCCTCAAGGGTAGCGTCTCCTTCCTGATCACCGGTGACGAAGAAGGCCCGGCAGTCAATGGAACGGTGAAACTGCTCGACTGGGCAAAGCAACGCGGCGAAAGCTGGGACGCATCCATCGTCGGCGAACCGACCAATCCCAACACGCTTGGCGATATGATCAAGATCGGTCGTCGCGGTTCGCTTTCCGGCACGATCACCGTTCAGGGCGTGCAGGGCCATGCGGCCTATCCGCATCTGGCGGAAAATCCGGTGCGCGGCATCACCACGCTGGTGGACAGCCTGCTTTACCCCGCCTTCGATGAGGGCACGGCGGATTTTCAGGCCAGCAATCTGGAAGTCACCACCATTGATGTTGGCAACAAGGCCACCAATGTCATTCCGAACAAGGCAACGGCTTCGTTCAATATCCGTTTCAACGACACATGGACCGCGGAAAGCCTGCAGGCCGAGATCAGCGCGCGCCTCGCAAAGGCAGCGCGCGACAATCGCCTGCGTCCGGGCCGCGACACGCCGATCAGCTATGAACTGACATGGCGCGAAAGCCCAAGCCATGTGTTCCTGACCCGCGATGAAAAGCTGATCGGCACGCTGACCGCTTCCGTCGAGGCCGTGACTGGCAAGCGACCGGAACTGTCGACGTCCGGCGGCACGTCCGATGCGCGCTTCATCAAGGATTATTGCCCGGTGGTGGAGTTCGGCCTTGTCGGCCAGACCATGCATATGGTCGATGAACGTGTGGCCCTTGCCGACCTCGAAGGACTGACACAGATTTATGAGCGCTTCATCGCTGACTTCTTTGGGTAAATAAGGTTCTTCATGCCGAGCCTGGACGATATTTTCAGATATTTTCGGGGCGTCTGGAAAATGATGCTCGGTCGCCGCGACGGTCTCGATTATCTCGATATAACCGCCGAGGGGTTCTGGTCTTCGTTTTTCGCAATAGCGGTGGCTCTGCCGCCGCTTTTTGCCAGCTGGGTGGCCTATGCCGCCGACCTCACCGCCGGACGCGAGGAAGCGGGCATCCGCTTTGCCATCGTGCTGCGGGCCGCCTTCGTCGATGTGGCGGCGTGGATGGTACCACTGGCCATCATCGGCATGCTGGCCAAGCGGATCGGTATCGTCAAACGCTATGCAGCCTATGTGATCGCCACCAACTGGGGCAGCGCGTTGCTGGCTTGGCTCTTTGCGCCGATCACGCTGTTACAGCTGTTTTTTCCCGGGCGCTTCGATGTGGCGACGCTGTTCGCGCTGATCATGTTCGGCGCTTCGATTGTGCTGAGCTATCGGCTGACCCATGTGGCGCTACAACGCCAGCACGCGTTTGTCGCGCCATTCTTCGCCTGCGTCTTCTTCGGGTCGCTGTTCCTTACCGTGCTGCTTCAGCAGATTTTCGGCATCGGCTTCGACCCGCATGCTTATTAGAGCATTTCCAGCAAAAGTGCGAAGCGCCTACGCGGGGAAATCAGTTCACTGGACTGATTTCTGATCCCGCTTCGATACGCAGGATAATGCGTAAAAACAAATAGATAGAGCGGTTTCACGATTCCGTTTTAACGGAGCCGCTCTAAAACGGAAACGCGTAATCGACGCCGATCAGATAGAGACCGTAAGGTGGCGCGACCTGTCCGCAGGCCTTGCGGTCTCTTGCTTCAAGCGCCGCCTGCAAATCATCCGCCGTCCAGCGACCGACGCCCACTTCCATCAGGCTGCCCGCGAAGGATCGCACCTGATTATGCAGGAAAGAGCGCGCCGAAACGCGCATTTCGATGATCTCGCCATGGCGCGTGATGTCGAGCCGATCAAGCGTCTTGACCGGGCTTTTGGCCTGGCATTGCGTAGCACGAAACGTGGTGAAATCATGTTCACCCAGAAGCAGCTGCGCTGCTTCATGCATCGCCTCGTGGTCGAGGCGTTTTTGCACCCACCAGGCGCGCTGATAATCGACGGCCAGCGGGGCACGACGATTGTGGAAGCGATAGAGATAATGTCGTCCCTGCGCGGAAAAACGCGCATCGAAACTCTCGGTCGTCTTCTCGACATTGAGGATGCTTACGCGCTCATTGGCCATGACCAGATGCGCATTGACCGCATCGCGCACCTTGCCCGCGCCCCAATCCTTCGTCAGATCGACATGCGCAACCTGCGCCGTCGCGTGAACGCCCGCATCGGTGCGGCCCGCAGCACTTAACGCCAGATCTTCACCGCAGAATTTCTTGAACGCCTGCTCAATAGCGCCCTGAACCGTGTGGCCGTTTTCCTGACGCTGCCAGCCCGCATAGGGCGTGCCGTCATATTCGACCAGAAGTCTGTAGCGCGGCACGGGCCTACAAAACCTTCGTAACCGTTGCGCCGCGCAGGAATTCCTGCGCAGGCAAAGACTTGCCGCCCGAGCGCTGCAAAGTGACGAGCCGCACCGCGCCCTCGCCACAGGCAATTGTCAGCCGGTCGTCCAGCACCGTACCCGGCGCACCGGAACCTTCGGCCAGCGTCGAGCGCTGAAGCTTTACCCGTTCGACCGCACCGTTGATTTCCATTTCGCACCAAGCACCCGGAAAAGGCGCAAGGCCGCGAATGGCGTTATGCACGTCCTTCGCTGGCTTCGACCAGTCAATGCGCGCTTCGGCCTTGTCGATCTTGGCGGCATAGGTAACGCCTTCTTCGGCCTGCGGCTGCAAGGCCAGACTTTCGCGCTCGAGCGCTCCCAGCGCCCGCACCATCAGATCGGCGCCGATCATGCTCAGGCGATCATGCAATTCGCCCGCCGTCATATCCGGCGTGATCGCCACCTTTTCGGCCATGGCGACCGGGCCCGTATCGAGCCCCTCGTCCATCTTCATGATCATCATGCCGGTTTCGCTATCGCCCGACATGATGGCCCGCTGGATAGGCGCTGCACCGCGCCAGCGCGGCAGAAGCGAGGCATGGCCGTTATAGCAGCCGAGCCGCGGCGCATCGACAATGGCCTTCGGCAGCAACAGCCCATAGGCCACAACGATGGCGACATCGGCTTCAAGGCTCGCAAAGACGTCCTGTTCTTCCGCGCCCTTGAGGCTCTTCGGCGTGAAGACGGGAATGCCGAACTGCTCGGCCTTTTCATGGACAGGCGACTTGGTCAGCTCCAGCCCTCTGCGCCCTGCCGGACGCGGTGGCTGCGAATAGACCGCGACCACATCATAGCCCTGCCCGATAATAGCGGTCAGGATCGGCACGGAAAAATCCGGCGTGCCCATGAAGACGATACGCATTAAAGAACCTTCTTCGACGCCCGCTGGCTGGCGAGCTTCTTGAACTTTTTGATGACCATATCGCGCTTCAGCTTTGAAATATGATCAATGAAAAGCACGCCATTGAGATGATCGATCTCGTGCTGCAGGCAGGTGGCCATCAGCCCATCGGCTTCCATCGCATGTGGCTTGCCATCGGCATCGAAATATTTGACCTGAATGGCGGCTGGCCGTTCCACTTCCGCATAATAATCCGGAATGGACAGGCAGCCTTCTTCATAGGTGCTGACTTCATCCGTCACACCGACAATCTCGGGATTGACGAAGACATGCGGCGCTTTTTCCTCGCCTTCCTTGGCAAGGTCGATGACGAGCATACGGATCGGCTCGCCCACCTGAATGGCGGCAAGGCCGATGCCCGGCGCGTCATACATGGTGTCGAACATATCGCCGGCAAATTTGCGCAGCTGATCGTCAAAGCGCTCCACTGGCTTGGAAACCAGGCGCAACACAGGATCGGGAAGGATGACAAGCGGTTTTACTGACATGCGCTTCACGTAATCGCTTGAGACAGAATCGTCAATTGTGCTTTGCAAAATGTTCTCGTTTTGATCTCTTCAAGGCAGTACGAATCAGCTAAGCTTGTTGCATGGAAAACCAGAACCTCCTGAATGAGCCGCTTTTGCAGCTTGGTGCCACATCGCTCACGCTGGGAGATATTCTTCTGGCTGGCATCGTGGTGGTCGTGCTTTGCCTAGTCATTTTCCTGATCACCGTGTCGCGCTCTGCGCGCCTGCGTGCCGTTGCCGAAGTGCAGGCCGAAGACCGCGCCCGCGATGCCGAATATCGCATGGCGGAAATCCTGAAGGCACAGGCAGAGATGCAGGGCCGCATGCAGACCATGGCGGAGGTTTTCGGCTCG
This sequence comes from Ochrobactrum teleogrylli, assembly GCF_037482325.1. NCBI lineage: Bacteria > Pseudomonadati > Pseudomonadota > Alphaproteobacteria > Hyphomicrobiales > Brucellaceae > Ochrobactrum > Ochrobactrum teleogrylli. Next base: position 3,572,313 of record NZ_JBBHKQ010000001.1, on the reverse strand, counting down.
CGGCAGGCGGAGTTGAACCAGTCGATCCGCGAACGGCTCGACGGCATGACGCATCGCATCGGCCAGACCATGACCGAGCAGACGCGCTCGACGCATGAGAACCTCGCCAAGTTGCAGGAGCGCCTTGCCGTCATCGACACGGCGCAGAACAATATCCAGTCGCTCGCCGGACAGGTGGTGCAGTTGCAGGCGATCCTCGCCAACAAGCAGACGCGCGGCGCATTCGGCCAGTCACGCATGGAAGCGATCATCGCTGACGGCCTGCCGCAAGGCGCTTATGAATTTCAGGCGACGCTGTCCAACGGCACCCGCCCCGACTGCCTCGTGCGCATGCCCAATAAAGCGCCGTCACTGGTGATCGACGCCAAATTCCCGCTCGAAGCATGGAACGCCATACGCGAGACGGAACATCCGGACGCCCGCAAAGCTGCCGTCGCGCAGTTCCGCCGTGACATGGAAATCCATATCAAGGATGTTTCCGACAAATATCTGATTACCGGCGAAACGCAGGACACGGCGTTTCTGTTCGTGCCGTCAGAGTCGATCTTCGCCGATATTCACGAGCATTTCGAAGCGCTCATCCAGCGCGCGCACCGGGCGCGGATCGTGATCGTCTCGCCATCGCTGCTGATGCTGTCCATTCAGGTTATTCAGGCAATCCTGAAAGACGCCCGCATGCGCGAACAGGCGCATGTCATTCAGGGCGAAGTGATCCGCCTGATTGAAGATGTGGGCCGTTTGGACGAACGTGTGCGCAAGCTGCAAACCCACTTTGTGCAGGCCAACAAGGATATTGACGATATTCTGGTGTCGTCCAACAAGGTTACCCGGCGCGGCGCGAAAATCGAAGCGCTGGAATTTGGCGAAAAGCCAGCCGAGGAAACGCCACGCCCGCAGCCAAGACCGGCGGAAAGCGCGCCTACCCAAATGCGCCTGCGCGTGGTGGATGAGGACTGACCGTGTTTTCCCTCATCCTGAGGAGGTGCGAAGCACCGTCTCGAAGGACGAGGGAAGCTTACAATAGAGGTGCCGCCGCCGCCCTCATCCTGAGGTGCGGAGCAAAGCGACACCTCATCCTGAGTTCATCGAAGGATCGGGTAAAAATCCCCTCACGAATTAACTGGCCGATCTGAATGACCGAGATCGCGTTCCGGCCAGACGAGATCGCGCACGCGCTGTTTCAGAACCTTGGCTTCCGGAAAGCCACCATCGCGCTTGCGTTCCCAGATGAGTTCCTCGTTGCCATCGGGCATCAGCACCCGGATTTCAAAAACCCCGCCAGTGCCCGGACGCAATGCGACTTCCGCCAGATCCTGCCCGAAAGTCTGCAACAGCTCCTGCGCCATCCAAGCAGCGCGCAACAGCCAATTGCATTGGGTGCAGTAGGTGATGGAGATGCGGGGATTTGCGGACACTGCTTATCTCACCTTGCTTAACTTCAATTAGAATCTTACTCCTGTTAGTATATCACATATTAGAACTATTTAATATAAATATAGCCTCTTTAATATGTAAAATTCACCCCTATATTATTATTATATCTATATTAGAACGGAGCACTCATGCCCAATTTCGGAATTTCTTCATTTCTTAAAATTCTACACTTAAACGAAAAACCTCAAAAGACAGAAATTCGCAAGCGCCTGAATCCTAGTGACGGAGGAGGCTACGACTTTCACGGAAGCGTTCGGAGACTTTGTGCAGAGTTGGCGCTGAATAACGCTGATCCAAGGGCGGTCATTGAACGCCTCAAAGATATTAAAAAAGCATCAGAGAGAGATTCGGCTCGAACCGGTCTTCAAGCGTTTATAAAATGGAAGAATGAATACCCAGCGCAGTTTGTGATGGCCAACAACGTTATCTACAACAGCCCTAAATCTCTGTTTAAACTGACATTTAAACCAAACTTCAGTTTGATTACTGATGACAAGGTTGCTGCGGTCCATATTTGGAATACTGCCCGGCCAGCACTCGATGATCATCTTGTCAGAGCGGTATTATCTGTATTCCCGGCGCTATATACAGTGAACAAGCCCGATGATCTTGCCGTTCTTTGCCTAAGGTCAAAGCGGCTCATTCGGCTAGGCGAACCCGATCCAAAAATACAAGGACTTGGAATTCTGCTAATTAAGAAAGTCGATAAAATTATTACTGACTTAAACGAAGGCGGTGATGGAAAGCCTTACGATACTGGCGACCATCCAACACCACCGTTCTTGCATTAAAGCGCGCACTTGCCTGCCCGCAAAGGCAGGCAATCAATCATCGCCCATCTTGAGCGCCTGAATGAAGGCCTCCTGCGGGATTTCGACCTTGCCGAACTGGCGCATGCGCTTCTTGCCTTCCTTCTGCTTTTCCAGAAGTTTGCGCTTACGCGTCACGTCGCCGCCGTAGCACTTGGCCGTCACGTCCTTGCGCAGCGCCGAGATGGTCTCGCGCGCCACGATGCGACCGCCAATCGCTGCCTGAATCGGAATCTTGAACATGTGCTGCGGGATCAGCTCTTTCAGCTTCTCGCAAAGCGCGCGGCCACGCTTTTCTGCAGCCGAACGGTGCACCAGCATCGACAGCGCATCGACCGGCTCTTCGTTGACGAGGATCGACATCTTGACCAGATCGCCCTCGCGATATTCCGAGAGGTTATAATCGAACGAGGCATACCCCTTCGAGATCGACTTCAGGCGGTCGTAGAAATCGAACACCACTTCATTGAGCGGCAGTTCGTAGGTGATCATGGCGCGCGGTCCAACATAGGTAAGGTCCACCTGAATGCCACGACGTTCCTGACAGAGCTTCATGATCGCGCCGAGATAATCATCCGGCGTCATGATCGTGGCCTTGATCCACGGCTCTTGGATGGCCGAAATTTTCACCACATCCGGCATGTCGGCGGGGTTGTGCAGCTCCTTCTGCGACCCGTCGATCATGTTCAGCCGATAGACAACCGAAGGTGCGGTCGTGATGAGGTCGAGATTGAACTCGCGCTCAAGGCGTTCCTGAATGATTTCGAGATGCAGCAGGCCGAGGAAACCGCAACGGAAACCGAACCCCAGCGCTGCGGAGGTTTCCATTTCGAACGAGAACGAAGCATCGTTGAGGCGCAGCTTACCCATGGCACCGCGCAGATCTTCGAAATCCGCCGCATCGACCGGGAACAGGCCGCAGAACACCACCGGCTGCGCAGGCTTGAAGCCGGGCAGCATTTTCTCGGTCGGGCGGCGATCTTCGGTGATCGTATCGCCGACGCGCGTATCGGCCACTTCCTTGATGGAAGCGGTGATGAAGCCAAGCTCGCCGGGGCCGAGTTCGTCCATCTGCACCATTTTCGGCGTGAAGACACCGGTGCGTTCCACCGGATATTTCGCGCCCGTGCCCATCATGCGGATGGTCTGGCCCTTTTTTAGCACGCCGTCGATGACGCGCACCAGAACGATGACGCCGAGATAGGAATCGTACCAGCTGTCGACCAGCATCGCCTTGAGCGGTGCATTGCGATCGCCTTCCTTCGGTGCTGGAAGCTGGGTGACGATGGCTTCCAGCACATCTTCGATGCCGAGGCCGGTCTTGGCGGAAATATGAACGGCCTGCGACGCATCGATGCCGATCACTTCCTCGATCTGCTCCTTGACGCGCTCAGGCTCGGCAGCGGGCAGATCGATCTTGTTCAGCACGACCACGATTTCATGGTTGTTGTCGATGGCCTGGTAGACATTGGCCAGCGTCTGCGCTTCCACGCCCTGGGAAGCATCCACCACCAGAAGCGAACCTTCGCATGCCGCCAGCGAACGCGAGACTTCATAGGCGAAGTCGACATGTCCGGGGGTGTCGATCAGGTTCAGCACATAATCTTCGCCGTTCTTCGCCTTATAGCTGAGACGAACGGTCTGCGCCTTGATGGTGATGCCGCGCTCGCGCTCGATATCCATCGAGTCGAGAACCTGATCCTTCATCTCGCGCGTATCCAGACCGCCCGTCAACTGAATGAGGCGGTCGGCCAGCGTCGATTTGCCATGATCGATATGGGCGACGATCGAAAAATTGCGAATATGGTCAAGTGGTGTGCTCATGCGCGCGATTTAACAGCAAGCAGCGAAATCTCAAAGCTCTATTGCGCTTTAATTGCGGGAAAAAGCCCTGCTATCATGATCGTGACAACAAGTCCCCTTTGCCTTGTGGCAAAAAGGCGATAAATCACCGGCAATACAGACACATTGCGGCTGCTGCTCACAAGCGGCGCAACTGGCTTTCATGCAGGAGTTTAGGATGAAGACCGAACCGAACGAAGTCCACAACAGGCCGAAACTGGTCACCGTTTTCGGCGGCTCCGGCTTTGTCGGACGCGCGGTCGTAGCAAGTCTCACCAAGCGTGGCTATCGTGTGCGCGTTGCCGTGCGCAAGCCCGAAGTGGCTTATTACATGGCGCCGCTCGGCAATGTCGGGCAGATCCAGATGGTGCAGGCCAATGTCCGCCATCGCGCTTCGGTCGATCTGGTCGTCAAGGGTTCCGACCATGTCGTGAACCTGGTCGGCATTCTGGCCGAAGGCGGTCGCCAGCGTTTCAACACGGTTCAGGTGCTGGGCGCGAAGAACATCGCCGAAGCCGCCAAGGCCGCCGGTATTCCGATGACCCACATTTCGTCGCTCGCTGCCGATGTAAACTCGGCTTCGGACTATGCGCGCACCAAGGCTGAAGGCGAAAACGCCGTGCTTTCCGTGCTGCCGGAAAGCGTTATCCTGCGTCCGTCGATCATTTTCGGTCACGAGGATCGCTTCTTCAACCGCTTCGCCAATATGGCGCGCTTCTCGCCCTTCCTGCCGGTCATCGGCGGCGGCGAAACGAAGCTCCAGCCGGTCTATGTCGGCGACGTGGCGGAAGCTGTTGCCCGCGCCGTCGATGGCAAGCTGATGCCGGGCGGCATCTACGAACTCGGCGGCCCGGATGTGCAACCGTTCAAGAACTGGATGAAGGACATGCTGCGCGTCATCGACCGCAAGCGCATCCTCATTTCGCTGCCATGGTGGGCTGCCGGTCTTCAGGCGACCGTTCTCAGCGTGCTGCCGAATCCGCCGATCACCAAGGATCAGATACGGCTGTTGAAATCCGACAATGTGGTTTCGCAAGCCGCCATCAAGGAAGGTCGTACATTGCAGGGCATGGGCATTACCCCGGAAGGCGTCGACGCCATTCTGCCCGCCTATCTCTGGCGCTATCGCGTGGCCGGTCAGTATACCAAGACCGGTTTTGCGTGAGATATCGATAGTCGGAAATGAATAAGGGGCCTCACGGCCCCTTTTCTTTTGCTCATCCCCAAATGAGGAGTGCGGCAAGACCAGCCGAGCCGACAATCAGGCGCCACCAGGCAAATAGTTTGAAGCCGTGACGCGAGACATAATCGAGCAGGTAGCGCACGACGAACACGCCCGAAATGAAGGCCATCACGAAGCCGACGCCGATCAACGCGCCATCATTGACCGTGAGCATGTCGCGGCTCTTGTAAAGATCATAGGCGAAGGCACCGGCCATGGTGGGCATGGCGAGGAAGAACGAGAATTCAGCAGCCGAGCGCTTGTCGGCGCCGAGCAGCAGCGAGCCGACAATCGTGGAACCCGAACGCGATACGCCGGGGATCATGGCGAGGCACTGGATAAAACCGATGGCGAGACACATCGGCAGCGGATAATCCATCACATCATGATAGCGCGGGCGCAAATTGAGCTGATCTACCCAGAGAAGGATCAGACCGCCGAGGATCAGCATGATGCAGACCAGCATCGGCGTTTCGAAAAGCACACTTTTGATGAAGCCATGCGCCAGCGCGCCAATGACAGCGGCGGGCAGGAAGGCGATCAGGATACCGAAAACAAAACGCCGCGTGCGTGCGTCCCGCGGAAAATCCGCCAGAAGCTTGAGCAATTTCGCCGAATAAACGGTCAGAATGGCCAGAATAGCGCCGAGCTGGATCAGCACCTCGAACGTCTTTCCTGTGGATTCAAAGCCCAGAAAATGCCCGACCAGCAACAAATGCCCCGTAGAGGAAACCGGGATAAATTCGGTCAAACCTTCGATCAGACCGAGAAACGCGGCTTCCAGCAGATTAAAAATATCCATGAAGTCAGTACCTTAGAATGATGAGCACAATGGAGGCATCTGAACTGGCCCGCGATTGCGGGTGTTGAGGTGAAAACGAGCACGTCCAGCGATTGCTTGTCTCCCGCAAACATAGGTCTTATAGACTTTATATTCCGTTGAGGCGGCGCCGAATCGCTTGGCAGCAGAAATAGCCTGCTGCATGCGCAAACGCCATGCCAATCTCCGGACGTTCAATTCAAGCTGTGTCAGTCGAGAGTACCGCGTCGATCATGCTTACGCTGTTTCATCATCCCATGTCTTCAGGCTCGCGTTATGTGCGGCTTATCCTCGGCGAATATGGCGTGGAAGCGGAACTGATCGAGGAGAGGCCGTGGTCGCGCCGCAAGGAATTCCTGGCGCTGAATCCTGCCGCCACTTTGCCGGTGCTGCTGGCGGAAAACGACCTGCCGGTCGTGGGCGCAACGGTGATTGCCGAATATCTCGATGAGACACGCGGCGCATTGAAGCGCAACCGTCGCCTTTTGCCGGAAAGCCCGATGGAGCGCGCCGAAGTGCGCCGTCTGGTAGACTGGTTCCTGCTGAAATTCGAAAACGAAGTCACGCGCCACATCACCCGCGAGCGCGTTTATAAATTGCAGATGGCGGCTGAAATGGGTGGCAGTGCACCGGATTCGACCGCGATCCGCGCAGCCCGCACCAATATCCGCCAGCATATGAAATATATCGACTGGCTGGCCGCCACCCGCGACTGGCTGGCAGGCGCGCATCCAAGCTATGCCGATATGGCGGCGGCAGCGGCAGTTTCCGTGCTGGATTATCTCGGCGAAATCGAATGGGGCGAAACGCGCGCGGCGCGCGACTGGTATGCGCGCATGAAGTCGCGTCCCGCTTTCCGCCCGCTTCTGTCTGATCGCGTGCGCGGGCTTGCCCCGGTGGCCCATTATGGCGACCTCGACTTCTAATTCGAAAACAGAAAAGCTGAAGCGCTTCCTCATCGAAGAAGCCAAAGCCGTGGGGTTCGACGCCGTCGCCTTCACCACGCCCGATGCTATCCCGCAGGCGCCTGAACGCCTGCGGCAATATATTGCCGACGGCCATCACGCCGATATGCTCTGGATGGAAGAGACCGAAGAGCGCCGCGCCAATCCCGGCGTGCTGTGGCCCGAAGTGCGCTCCATCATGATGCTGGCCATGAATTACGGGCCGGACACCGACCCGCTGGCTATCCTCGACCAGAAGGATCGCGCGGCCATATCGGTCTATGCGCAGAACCGCGATTATCACGACATCATCAAGGGCAAGCTGAAGCATGTGGCCAGCCGCTTTGCCGCGCGGGCCGGGCAGGATGTCAAAGTCTTTGTCGATACCGCCCCCGTCATGGAAAAGCCGCTGGCGGAAGCCGCAGGGCTTGGCTGGCAGGGCAAACACACCAATCTGGTCAGCCGCAAACTGGGGTCATGGCTGTTTCTCGGCTCGATCTTCACCACGGCGGAAATCCCGCCAGATGAGCCAGACCGGGATCATTGCGGCTCCTGCCGCGCTTGTCTCGACGCCTGCCCGACCAGGGCCTTTCCAGCACCCTATCGCATCAATGCAGGCCGCTGCATTTCCTATCTCACCATCGAGAACAAGGGGCCCATTCCGGCGGAGTTCCGCAAGGTGATGGGCAACCGCATCTATGGTTGCGACGACTGCCTTTCGGTCTGCCCGTGGAACAAATTTGCGCAGGCAACCAGCGAAATGAAGCTGAAGGCGCGCGACGATCTGAAAGCGCCCCGTCTCAGCGACCTGCTGGCGCTCGACGATCCGGCGTTTCGCGCGCTTTTTTCCGGCTCGCCGGTCAAGCGGATCGGGCGCGACCGCTTCATCCGCAATGTGCTGATCGCGGCGGGCAATTCCGGCGATACAACGCTTTTGCCACAGATCGAAGCGCTGCTTGGCGATGCCGCACCTGTCGTACGCGGTGCCGCAGTCTGGGCCTTGAAGCAACTGGCCGAGCCGGGCCATGTCGATGCCTTGCAAAAACGTCTGGCCTCCACGGAGGAGGATGCTACGGTGCAGGAAGAGTGGAATACGGAGACAGTCTGATATGCGCATTTTCCTGTTCGGGGCCGGATATTCGGCGCAAGCCTTTGCCAAGCGGATGACGGGAGAAACAGAGCGCATCGACGGAACCACCCGTCATGAACAGAAATTCCCGATCCTTGAGAAATCCGGCATTGCGCCGGTCTTGTTCGATGGTGAAACGCCCTCGCCCGACCTTCTGGAACGGCTTGCCAGGGCAACCCATGTGGTGATCTCAATTGCGCCCGGCGAAGCGGGCGACCCGACGCTCGCATGGGTCGAGGAAGCGCTGCGCCGCCCAGACAATACGATTCGCTGGATCGGCTATCTCTCCACCGTCGGCGTTTATGGCGATCACAAGGGCGCTTGGGTGGATGAAACCACGCCCTGCAAGCCGGTTTCGCGCCGCAGCCTAGAACGCGTCGAGGCGGAGCAGGCCTGGACAGAATTGAGCGAGCGGCATGGAACGCCGCTGGCTATTCTGCGGCTGTCGGGCATTTACGGTCCCGGTCGCAATGCTTTCGTCAATCTGGAGCGTGGCACGGCGCGACGTCTCGTCAAGCAGGATCAGGTTTTCAACCGCATCCATGTGGAAGACATTGCGGGCGCTTTGCGCTTTCTCGCGGGCACCGATACGGGCGGTATTTTCAACATTACCGACAATGAGCCATCGCCGCCGCAGGATGTCGTTGCCTATGCAGCGGAGCTGATGGGCGTCACGCCGCCGCCGGAAGTGGCGTTCGAAGAAGCAGAACTGACACCGATGGCGCGCTCCTTCTATGGTGAGAACAAGCGCGTCTCCAATAAGCGTATTGAAGCGCTGGGCTATTCCTTCGCTTATCCCGACTACAGAACCGCCTTTTCGGCCATGTGGCGCGACGAAAACTGGCGCTGATTGCATGCGCGCGCACCTTCGGGTAAAAGCGCTGATACAAATTTCAAACCGGGACAAGAACGATGGGTAACAGCAAGTCAGCAGATAAATAAGCCGCAACAGCTTTTCCAACCTGTTGCGGCATCTGTTCCGGACCAATTTCTTCCATTGCAGGCAGATTGCCGCCCGATTGTCTTCGAGCGGATGCTTTGTCATGCCATTTGATCCTCAGAAAACTCCATCCTGGAGCTTCACCTTGCCATTCGCGCTTGCGCTGATGGCTCCCTTCGACATTCTTGCCTCGCTGGCCATGGATATCTACCTGCCGGTGGTGCCCTCCATGCCCGCAATTCTGCAAACGACGCCTTCCATGGTGCAACTGACACTCAGTTTCTACATGGTGATGCTGGGCGTCGGGCAACTCATCTTCGGCCCATTGTCGGACCGCATCGGGCGCAAGCCGGTGCTGCTTGGCGGCGGGGTCGTCTTTGCGCTTTCTTCCTTCGCGCTGGCAGCGACTGATAGCGCCACGCTTTTCGTCGCCTTGCGGTTCACCCAGTCTGTCGGCGCGTCGGCAGCACTTGTCGCAACTTTTGCCACGGTGCGCGACGTCTATGCCAACCGCCCGGAAGGCGCGACGATCTACGGCCTTTTCAGTGCCATGCTGTCCTTCGTTCCGGCGATTGGCCCCATTGCTGGTGCACTGATCGCCAGCGGTTTCGGCTGGCGCGCGATCTTCATGACACTCGGTCTACTTGGCCTTATCGCAACAGGACGGGCCTACCGCCACTGGCCGGAAACGCGCCCGGAGGGCACTGGCGCGAACAACGCAAATACCTTGAAAATATTGAAGGATTTCCCGTTCTGGACTTACACGCTGGGTTTCGGCACCGCGATGGGCACCTTCTTCGTTTTCTTTTCCACGGCGCCGCGCATTCTGATCGAAAAAGGCGGCTACGGGGAAACGGAATTCAGCCTAGCATTTGCAAGCGTTGCCCTTGTCATGATTGCCGCCACGCGCCTCCTGTCGCGTCACACGCGGAAATGGGGTGTGCGCAAAAGCGTGGCGCTGGGCATGGTCGTGCTCCTTGCCAGCGCGCTGGCTTTGCTCCTCACCGAACAGCTGCTGCTGCCATCCTTCGCCAGCCTGATAGCGCCGATGTGGCTGGGGGCCATCGGCATTGTTTTGACAGCATCCATGACGGCAAACGGTGCTTTGGCGGCCTTTGACGACAGTGCGGGCATGGCTGTCGCGCTTTACTTCTGCATACAGAGCCTGATGGTCAGTCAGGCGGGAACGGTCCTCGTCATTTTGCTGCCCGGCGACACGGCATGGCCGCTGATCGCGTTCTGCACCGTCATGCCCCTTGTGGTCCTGACCATGCTTGCAAGGTTGCAACGGAGCTGATCGAAAAGCCGGTCGGTTGTCACAAACCGCCGACCGGCATTGCTGGCCAGCATTTCACACAGCATAATGCCCGCAGTTTCGCTGTTTGATTCGCAATCGCAGCACCCTTTGGCAAACCATGGAATTGCCCCATGATCGCAAACAAACTGAAGAAATTTGTCCTCGTCGCCTCGTTGGCGGCGATGATCGCGCCCGATTTCGTGCCCGTGGCCATGGCGGATGATAGGCCCGCCAAGCAGGCATTCGGTGCGGAAAAGCTGCCCGTGCTGGCGCAATCGCCACAATCGATCGGATTTTATGCCAAGGGCTGCCTTGCGGGCGCTGTCGCGCTGCCGACAGACGGCCCGAACTGGCAGGTGATGCGCCTGTCGCGCAATCGCCGCTGGGGCCATCCGCGTATGATCGGTCTTCTGGAAAAACTCTCCCGCGATGCTGCCAAGGATGGCTGGCCGGGACTGCTTGTCGGCGATATTTCGCAGCCGCGCGGCGGCCCGATGCTGACCGGACACGCCTCGCATCAGGTCGGCCTCGACGCCGATATCTGGCTGACGCCGATGCCTAAGAAGCGCTTCACCGATGCCGAACGCGAAAGCGTTTCCGCTGTGTCGATGCTGAAAGGGGATTCGCTTTACGTCGATCAAAAGAAATGGACCCCTGCCCGCACGGCGCTGATCAAACATGCCGCGAGCTATCCGGAAGTGGAACGGATCTTCGTGCATCCCGGCATCAAGAAGCAGCTTTGCGATACGGTGACCGGCGACCGAAGCTGGCTTGGCAAGGTTCGCCCCTATTGGGGGCACTTCTACCATTTCCATGTGCGCCTGACCTGCCAGCCCGGCTCGCCGCAATGCAAGTCGCAGCCCAAGGTGGCCGCTGGCGACGGTTGCGACAAGTCACTTGCATGGTGGTTTACCGATGAGCCGTGGAAGCCAGCCAAGCCATCGAAGGAACCGCCGAAGAAGCCCCGCCCCGTCATGGTATCCGATCTTCCAAAGGCATGTGCCGCTGTGCTGGATGGTCCGGCTCCCAATTCGGTCGCCGAAGTGACCTATGGGGTGCAGTAAACAACTATCATGCCCCGACGCTTGACGGCGGGGCATTTTCTCTAAGCCCTCTTTTCACCAGCCTATGCCTCAGCTATAGGTTTAAAACGATTTAGAGCCGAATGACAAGGTTATCAACTTCATGACAGAGCGCCTGCGGATCGCATTGATCGCCCACGATTTGAAGAAAGACGACATGGTCGCCTTTGCGCGCGCGCATGAAAAGGCGCTGTCGCGTTTCGATATCGTCGCCACGGGCACGACCGGCGGGCTGATCCTCGAAGCCTGCCCTTCCCTGACGATCCAGCGCGTCAAAAGCGGCCCGCTCGGCGGCGATCAGCAGATCGGCGCGATGATAGCCGAAGGCACCGTTGAAGTGCTGATCTTCTTCATCGACCCGCTGTCGCCGCTTCCGCATGATGTGGATGTCAAGGCGCTGACGCGGCTTGGCAGCGTCTACGACATTCCGATGGCGTTGAACCCGGCCACGGCGGAAAAGCTGATCAAGGCTTTGGACTGATACGAGCGAAGAAATAACAGCCTTTGGTAAGCTCCCAAGGGCCACAAGAAACGACAGGGAGAGAGAATGCAGGCCATGATCGACGCCGAACAGAGTTTTCAGTTTCCAGTCCTTGTCGGCGATATCGGCGGCACCAATGCCCGCTTTGCGATCCTTGTCGATGCTAACTCCGACCCGAAGGAATTTCCGGTTCTTCAGACGGCGGATTATGCGACCATCGATGAAGCCATTCAGACGGCTATTCTCCACCAGACGTCGCTGCAGCCGCGCTCGGTCATTCTGGCCATTGCCGGGCCCGTCGAAGGCGATGAAATCGACCTCACCAATTGCGATTGGGTTGTGCGCCCGAAGAAGCTGATCGCCAATCTCGGCTTCAAGGATGTGACCGTGCTCAACGATTTCGAAGCGCAGGCGCTGGCCGTGGTGTCGCTCGAAGGTCACCATATGGAACAGATCGGCGGCAAGCCCGACGAGGTGGTTGCAACCCGCGTCGTACTCGGACCGGGCACTGGCCTCGGTGTGGCCGGTCTGGTGCGCACCCGCAAGGCCTGGGTGCCGGTTCCGGGTGAAGGCGGCCATGTCGATGTCGGCCCGCGCAGCGAACGCGACTATCAGATTTTCCCGCATATTGAGCAGATCGACGGGCGCGTTTCCGCCGAGCAGATTTTGAGCGGACGCGGCCTGCACAATCTCTATGTGGCAATCTGCACCGCCGACGGTGTGACACCGACGCTGGAAACGCCCGCCGACATCACCTCTGCCGGTCTCGATGGTAGCAATGCGCAAGCCAGCGAAACGCTCGACCTGTTTGCGACCTATCTTGGACGTGTGGCGGGCGACATGGCGCTTGTCTTCATGGCGCATGGCGGCGTTTACCTGTCGGGCGGCATTCCGCAGCGCATTATTCCAGCCTTGCGGGCTGGCGGTTTCCGCGCGGCCTTTGAAGACAAGGCGCCGCATCAGGCTATCATGCACGACATTCCGGTCCGCGTGATCACTTATCCGCTGGCGGCGCTGAGCGGCTTGTCGGCTTTCGCCTGCGCACCATCGCGCTTCGAAGTCTCGACGGACGGGCGGCGCTGGCGCATCGGCTAAGTTCCGCCAGCAAGAGGATCAGGGTGTCTGAATCAAAAAGCGGCAGGCCGTGGCGAAAATGGTGATTTCGAGAACCGGAGCGGAGCGTACTTTTAGGTACGTGAGCCTAGGTAAGCGCAGAAATTGCCATTTGCAGACCGCCATGGCGACTTTTGGATCAGATAGCAGGGATGGATAATTACGCGACTTAAAGCTATAGAAACGCGTCGGGGAATTGGCTTTCGGCCTTTTCACCGCCGCGTTTTTGGTTTTAATACCAACGCATTTTCAACGGCAGTCTCGGACATACCGAGCTCAGGAATGAAGCGCTTTTGCACGTGAGCCTATTCAAAAAGAAAAAGAAGAAAATCGACACGGGCGAAGCGACCCGCGTAATCCGGCGCATGATGTCGGAAAACATCGGTGAATATAAGAAAAACTATATCATCGCCATCATCGCATCTTTGATCGTCGGCGGATCGAACGCCGCGCTTGCCTATATGATGAAGCCGATGATCGACAAGATCTTCTATGAGCAGAACCTGCCGCTGATCTGGGTCATCTGTGGCACGCTTCTGGCGATCTTCATCCTGCGCGGTCTGTCTGGCTATGTGCAGGCCGTCGAGCTTGCCAAGATCGGCAATAATCTGGTCGCGCGCTATCAAAAGCGCATCTTCGACCATCTGATGAAGCTCGGTCTCGACTTCTATAACGACACCCGCTCCGGCCATCTGGCGGCGCAGATCAACCAGAATGTGTCCGGCATCCGCGACCTTCTGAACATGACGATTTCGTCGATTGCGCGCGATTTCATCTCGCTGATCGGCCTGATCGCGATGATGTTCTATATGGACCCGATGCTGTCGGTTGCGATCTTCCTGATCGGCCCACCGCTCATTCTGGCGGTCGCCTATATTTCGCGCCGCATCCGCTCGGTGACGCGCGATCTGGTGCACCTCAATTCGCATCTTCTCGGCGCCATGCAGGAATCCGTGCAGGGCATTGCCGTCGTGAAGGCTTTCACGATGGAAGATCAGCTGCGCGCGAAGATCGGCAATCTGATCGACCTGTCGGAAGGGCGCAGCAACAAGATCGCCAAGGTGTCCGAACGCACCACACCGATTTCCGAAATACTGGCTGGTATCGCCGTATCCGGCGTTCTGGCCTATAGCGGCTATCGCGCCATCCTCGAACAACAGCCGCCCGGCGCAACCTTTGCCTTCATCACCGCCATGTTGCTGGCCTATGACCCGGCCCGCCGTCTTGCCCGCCTTCAGGTCGGGCTGGAAAAGGCGCTGGTCAATGCCCGCATGATCTATGAAGTGCTGGATATCAAGCCGCACCAGCGCGATGCCGCCGATGCGGTGCCGCTGAACCCCGGCCCCGGCGAAATCCAGTTCGAGAACCTGTATTTCTCCTATAGCGAGCTTGCGCCGGTTCTGCATGGTGTCAGCTTCACCGCCAAGGCAGGGGAAACCACGGCGATCATCGGCGCATCGGGTGCGGGCAAATCAACGCTCATCAATCTTGTGCAGCGGTTCTACGATCTCGACAAGGGAACGATCCTGTTCGACGGGCAGGATATTTCCAAGGTCACCAAGCGCTCGCTGCGCCACGCCGTGGCCTATGTCTCGCAACAGCCCTATCTGTTCGAAGGCACCATTGCCGACAATATCCGCTATGGACGCCCGGATGCGACCGATGATGAAATCGTCAAGGCGGCCAAGCTTGCCCATGCGCATGATTTCATCCTGCAACAGCCGCAGGGCTACGACACACCGATTGGCGAAAACGGCGCAACGCTTTCCGGCGGCCAGCGGCAGCGCATTTCGATTGCGCGCGCCATCGTGCGCAAGGCGCCGGTGCTGCTGCTCGATGAAGCAACATCCGCCCTCGACAACGAATCGGAAAAGCGCGTCCAGCAGGCGCTGGAAACGATCATGAAGGGCCGCACCACCATCGTCATCGCCCATCGCCTGTCCACGGTCGTCAATGCCGACCGTATCGTGGTCATGGAAGCGGGGCGCGTGGTGGAAGAAGGCCGTCATGAACAGCTGATCGCCATACCGAACGGCGTCTATGCCCGCTTCTATCAATTGCAGAGCGGCAGCGCCGACAGTATGACCGAACCGACAATCGAAGAACTGACTGCGGATGATGTGCCTGCGGGCACAGGAGGACAAAATGACCGGTGAACCGGATAGCCGAAACAGCGAAATGGGCCTCGTCGTCGTCGGCGCCGGTGGCCGCATGGGCCAGACCCTTATCCGGACGATCCAGTCGATAGACGGCGCGAAGCTTGCGGGCGCTATTGAGCGCCCCGGCTCGCCGCTGATCGGCAAGGATGCCGGTGAAGTGGCCGGTGTCGGCGCGCTTGGTGTGAAGATTACCGACGACCCGCTGCCGGTCTTTGCCCAGGCGCAAGGGGTACTCGACTTCACCAGCCCTGCCGCGAGCGTGGCCTTTGCCGGGCTCGCTGCACAGGCCCGCATCGTCCATGTCATCGGCACCACGGGATGCTCGGCAGAAGACGACGAGAAATTCCGCGCCGCCGCCCGCCATGCAACCATCGTCAAGTCGGGCAATATGAGTCTCGGCGTCAATCTGCTTTCCGTCATGGTACAGAAGGCCGCAAAGGCGCTGGGACCGGAAGATTTCGATATCGAAGTTCTCGAAATGCACCACAAGCACAAGGTGGATGCACCAAGCGGCACTGCCCTGCTTCTTGGCCAAGCGGCCGCCGAAGGCCGCGGCATCTGCCTTGAAGACAACAGCGTGCGGGCGCGTGACGGCTATACCGGCCCGCGCACGGAAGGCACCATCGGCTTCGCCACGCTGCGCGGCGGCTCGGTGATCGGCGACCATTCGGTGATTCTCGCTGGCCCCGGCGAACGCATTGTGCTGTCGCACCATGCCGAGGACCGCACCATCTTCGCACGCGGCGCCGTCAAAGCCGCACTCTGGGCTTATGGCAAAAAGCCCGGCCTCTATTCCATGCTCGACGTGCTCGGGCTGAGTGACTAGAGCGCGTTTCGATCTGATTGCATCAGATCGGCGCTCTACTATTTTGTTTGAACGCGCATCTTTTCCGAAAACCGTTTCACACTTTTCGGGATGCGCTTTGATTTACCCACCAACGGAGCCTTGCCTATGTCTCGTACTCTCGTCCTGGTTCGCCATGGCCAAAGCGAATGGAACCTGAAGAATCTTTTCACCGGCTGGCGCGATCCGGGCCTGACCGAACAGGGCCATGCCGAAGCCAAGGCCGCTGGCCAGCGCCTCAAGGCCGCAGGTCTCAAGTTCGATATCGCCTATACGTCAGTGCTGACCCGCGCGCAGACCACCTGCCAGCACATTCTGGATGAGCTGGGCCAGCCCGGCCTTGAAACGATCCGCGATCAGGCGCTGAACGAGCGCGATTATGGCGATCTGTCCGGTCTCAACAAGGACGATGCCCGCGCCAAGTGGGGCGAAGAGCAGGTTCATGTCTGGCGCCGTTCCTATGACGTGCCTCCTCCGGGCGGCGAAAGCCTGAAGGATACCGGCGCGCGCGTCTGGCCTTATTATCTGCATCAGATCCAGCCGCATGTGCTGCGCGGCGAGAGCGTTCTGGTGGCTGCACATGGCAATTCGCTGCGCGCGCTGATCATGGCGCTCGACGGCCTGACGCCGGAACAGATTCTCAAGCAGGAATTGAATACCGGCGTGCCGATCATTTACCGGCTCAATGCTGATTCGACTGTGGCCTCGAAGGAAATTCTGGAAGCCTGACATGCAGTTGGCGGCAAATTTATCGGGCGCGACACCGCGCCCGATAGCGTTTTCAACATGGAAAACGGACAGCTTGAAAAAAAGCTGACATTATTTCGAAAACGCGATTGACAGAGGCAAGCCGACCCCTTAGATGGGTCCTCGTCGCCCAGATGGCGGAATTGGTAGACGCACCAGCTTCAGGTGCTGGCGCTCGCAAGGGCGTGGAGGTTCGAGTCCTCTTCTGGGCACCATTTCCAAGTCTTCGGACCACTACCAAGGTCCAGAAGCATCCCAAAAAGCCCGCGCAAGCGGGCTTTTTTGCTTTCTGGCTTCTACTTGTCTCAACGAGTTCCGCTTACAGCCTTTGCTCGCGCTTTTGCCCAAGGCTATGCCAAGAATGGCTCTGACGGATACCGCAGTTCAGAAACTGAAACGTCCAGAGCGCAGCGAAAGAACATAGACGGTAGCGGGCATTTTCTACCTGCCAGCCCTAACAGATCAAAATTGTGACGTTCAGCTTATCGATTTAAGAGAAACCAGAAAATACTGGCGACTGGCGCGTATACACGCTGCGTCGGTAGACATGCACGAACGCGCCTCCATCCCCAGCACGCGATACTCAATCGGGTAAGAGATTGTGCGGTTGAAACCGACCTCGCTGACAAAAGCCGACAGTCGCAGTTCTCCTAAAGCAACCTGCCCAGAGCAACAGCTAAACTTTGATAAGATCTTTTGTAAATTACATTTCCCTTCAACTGTAACAGAGAAATTCAATGACAACGGATAATAGTCAAAAACCCATCGCGGGATCCCATCGCTGCTACTCGGATTTTACCAGTTTTGGCAAATCGCCAGATGATGCAATTCTAGAGACTTTTCACACAAGTTGGCACGTGCCCTCTATGTCGGTCGCCCCTTATGATCAAGCGGGTATCGAGTTGTGGGCCGGCTTGCGGTCGAGTGACAACGCTTCGCAGTTACGATGCATTATAGGCTTAGTGCCAAAAGTGGCATGGTATCTTAGCATAGAAAGCATTGATTCTCAAGGTCACGTGGATAGTATAGGCCGAAATTACGGGATTCAACCTGGAGAACTCGTTAATTTTACCATTAAAATAGATAAAAACGCTGAAAACTTTACATATCTTGTAAAAGTTAGTTCCGAAAATAGCCTGGAGATTAATTATTCATTTACTTCAACTTCGCCTTTAAATCAAACTGTTCTGAGCCTCGATTTAAATTCCAACGATTACCGTAATTTGCCACCTGATGAGAAAATTCTCGTTGAAACAACAGCAACGTATAAGGATCAGGTCGTTGATAATTTTGGATACATTAACAGATTCAATTGGATAAACGAGGATGTTGGAGTTTTGACGCCGTCAAGATGCCTATCTGGTACAAAAACCCCAAGCATAGAATTTGGGGACTTCACATTTTATCTTAAGTAAATTTACCTTTATCTTTAATCAACGCATGACTTGAAGCGAGTCTTTCTCACAACCGTACCAGCGCAATACATCGACGGCATTGTCGAACAACAAGTGATACCGCGCCTGACTAACGCCTCTGTAGTTCCGACGGGAACAGGTGTCGCGGTATCACCGGTGAAGGCCTTGAAATATAAGTGAAAAATAGCCCCATGCACCATCCTGATGGACAGTGCATGGGGACGTTTGCTATTCAAGATGCATTCGCGCCATCGAAGGCATTCGGTCCTTTCCCGTGGCTGCTATCGGGCGAAAAGGTTCGCTGACAACCACATCGCACTCCCGCGCCCAAGCGCCCAAAGCCCCGCCTGAGCTTCAGGAAGACAGATATGCAATTCACCGACGCTGATCGCGACACCTTTTTCGAGCTTCTGAAATGGCGGCGGGATGTTCGTCATTTTCGCAGCGATCCGATAGACGAAGCGATGATTCAAACGCTGCGGCAGGCGATGGATTATGCCCCATCTGTCGGCAATGCGCGACCCTGGCGCGTCTTCGCCGTGGAAAGCCTTGAGAAGCGGCAGGCGGTCCACGATGCCTTCAGGCAGGCCAACCGCAAAGCAGCACAGATTTACGACGGCGCACGCGCCGAGGCCTATCGTGACCTGAAACTGGAGGGGCTTGCCGTCGCCCCGTTGCAGCTTGCCATTTTCACGGAAACGGATCCGGCGGAAGGGCACGGCCTCGGGCGACAGTCGATGGCTTCCACGCTGGAGCAAAGCACGGCGATGGCCGTGCAAAACCTCAACCTCGCCGCCCGGTCGCTGGGCCTTGGCGTTGGTATGGTGTCGATACTCGATCCGGCGGCCATGGAACGGCTTTTCGACGTGCCGGCAAACTGGCGTTTCAGCCTTTATTTGTGCGTCGGCTGGCCGAGCTTCACCGACGACACGCCGCTGCTGCACAAATGCGGCTGGCAGGAAAACAGCAGGACCGACTGGCGCTCCTGCTGATTCAATTTACGAACAGAAGCCCGACCCCAGCCAAGTTTCTCCGTTCGTTTAATACATGTTGAGGACTTCCCGCTCTGCAAAAACGCTGGGCGGCCCCTTGTCATTCAGCAAGGCAAACAGCGTTTCCTCGGTGAACGGAACGCTGACCCGCTCAAGGTAAAGCACCGTAGGACATCGTATAGGACGGGGCCAGAAGACGAGCTGTTCTTCGACTTCTTTCAGTGTCCTTTGTATTGCAGCTTCGGCGTCTGCCAAGTCCACATAGAACACGTCATCCCATTCCGTCATCTTGTCATCGGTGATTGCATAGAAACTGAGCATTTTCGCCACGATCGGTCTCCACCCGGTGCACTCTCGCGGTACGCCCCCGCGTTGTGCCCTTCGATCTCTGGTGATCGGGGTGTTCGCAACCGTATTTCGACGGCCCTGCGCCTTTAGCTCGGGTGAACCTGTACATAGCAACAGGCACCCCGATCATAAAGAACGAAGGTTCGGTACCTTTCGGCGATACCAGCCACGAAATCGAGGTTGCGAAGCCCCAGACCGCCGCGTAGCGGTCCACCCTTAGGCGTAGAGGATTTCTGACGGCTTGTCACATGCAAAATCTGCCGAGCGACAGGCTTCTGCCGGACGATCGCAACGCACTGTGAAACAAGCGAAATCGATGGCTGGATAACCGCAGCCACCATACGATATTTCTATTTTAGAATATAGTAATATTCAGCGGCCGTTTTGCGCGGGAAGCACGCGCGCTGAGCCTTTTCTCATGAGCCTTGGTGGTCAGGGCGGTCGCAACCGTGTAGTGACGGCCTCACGACCTTTAGCTCCTGAGAAGCCTGAACATTCGTCGTGGGCACCCTGACCATAAAGAGCGAAGGACCGCCGCAAAGCAGCCCCCTGCAATTGGTAATCCTGCTCAGTTGATTTGTCTCGCGGAGATTGCAGCTTTGCGCATAGGCCTTGGTGACCGGGGAGTGGAAAAGCCACTGTGTGATGGCCCCCGCAGCTTTTGGTTCGGTGAACCTGTTTTATACGCGACAGGCCCCCCGGCCATAAAGAACAATGGACCACCGCGTGGCGGTCCACTTCATGATCCTTGGCGGTCGGGGCATTAGCAAGCGCGCAGCGTCACGCCCCCACGACCTTTAGCTTTCAAGAAGCCTGAACATAATCGCGGACACCCTGACCATAAAGAGCAAAGGACCGCCGCAAAGCAGCCCCCTGCAATTGGTAACCCGGCTCAGTTGATTTGTCTCTCGGTGATTGCAGCGCGATTAGCAATCCTGCTAACGGCCTTTACTCTGCCCTGTGCGAACTATATCCAAAGACGAGCAATTCCGTTGGAGCAAGTGTCGATGCGCGCCTTTGTCCTCGCCCTCTTTCGCGCCACCAGTTCCTTCAGCGCCACGGGACTGGCGTTCGGCACATTATTCTTTGCAGCCGCGCTGACGCCGAGCCTCATTCCCCGAACCTATGTCATTCAGGGTGCGCTGTGTGGGCTGGTCTTCGCAATCGGCTATGGCATCGGCGTGCTTTTCGGCGCGCTGTGGCGCTATCTCGAACTGCCGGAGATCAAGGGCCGCAAACGCGCGCTCCTGAAAATCGGCGTCGGCATTGTCTGCCTCGCCGTGGCGCTGATCGCCCTTCGCTCATCCGCTGGCTGGCAAAATTCGATCCGCACGGCCATGGATATGCCGCCGGTGCCCTCCGCCTATCCCGCGACCCTGACCGCGATTGCCATCGCAGTTTTTCTTGTGCTGCTGGTCATTGCCCGCATTCTCATTCGCATTGGGCGCTATTTCTCGTCGAAGATGCGCCGCATCATGCCAAGGCGCGTTGCAAACGTCATTGCGGCCTCGGTGACGGCTTTTCTGATCTGGACCGTCGCCAATGGCGTGCTGATCAATACGGCCTTCAAATCGCTCGATGCGTCCTTCAAGCGCTATGACGCCCTGATGGAGCCGGACCGCGTGCAGCCCTCCTCCCCCGGCAAGACAGGCAGCGCCGCCTCGCTTATCCGCTGGGAGGATCTTGGCCGTGCCGGACGTGAATATATCGCCTCAGCGCCCACCGCCGCCGAGATTTCCGCCTTTACCGGGCGCGCGGCCATGGACCCGATCCGCGTCTATGCCGGGCTCAATGTCAGTCGTACGCCAGAGGAAAGGGCCAGACAGGCGCTGGAGGAACTCAAGCGGCAGGGCGGTTTTGACCGCTCTGCGCTGGTGATCATCGTGCCGACCGGTACGGGCTGGGTCGATCCCTCCGCCATGATCGGACTGGAATATCTGCGCGACGGCGACGTGGCCAGCATCGCCGTGCAATATTCCTATCTGAACAGCCCGCTATCGCTGCTGTTTCAGCCGGAATATGGCGCGGAGTCGGCGCGCGCGCTGTTCGAAACGGTCTATGATTACTGGAAAAGCCTGCCTGCCGACAAACGACCGAAGATTTATCTGCATGGTCTGAGCCTCGGCGCTTTCAATTCGCAAAGCTCGGTGTCGCTGTTTGAAATACTGGATGCGCCCCTGAACGGCGCCCTGTGGAGCGGCCCGCCCTTCCCCAGCGCGCTGTGGCGTTCGCTGACGCGCAGCCGCAATCCCGATACTCCGGAATGGCTGCCTGTGGTGCGCGACGGCGCCTTCGTGCGTTTCATGAACCAGAATGGCGAAGCGCCCGGCAATGGCAACGAATGGGGCGTGATGCGCACGGTCTATCTGCAATATGCCAGCGATGCCATCGTGTTCTTCAACAGCAGCATGTTCTATCGCGAGCCGGACTGGATGAAAGAGCCGCGCGGTCCCGATGTATCAGCCGATTTACGCTGGTATCCGATCGTGACCGCGCTGCAACTGGTGGTCGACATGGCATTTGCCGACAGCGCGCCCATGGGGCATGGACATGTCTATGCCCCGGAGCATTATCTGGAAGCCTGGCGTGACATCACCGGCGCAGAAAACTGGCAGAGCGACGATATCAACCGGCTGAAGCAATATCTGCGTCACAAGGTGGACGAAGGTAATGCCGAAGGTTTCGAGGAACGCGGGGGGTAGCCCCGAGAAATTTGATTGTAACGGCTGTTGCAGTCATCTGAAAATCGACCGTAACAGCCCGGCTTTGAAAAGAAATTGGCGGCAAACGATCCGTTTGGCCACCCTGCTAACGAACTCAAAAAAAATTATGCGGTGCCGCTATCCGAAACGGAAAGCGCCCGGTCACGCCATGCGCTGACGGCGGTACCCTGTGTCTGGTTTTCGACGACGATGTGGTGGCCTTCATAAATGCCGGAAGCAACCCACTGCTTCGCCGCTTTCTGATACACATCGATCGTGATTCCGAGTTGGTCTACCTTGGCTTGTGAAAGCATGTATTCCCTCATGAATGGTGAATATGAAAAGCGAAGCTGGAATATATAATCGATTTGACGACAATCTGATGTCACTTTTTCGCTACCGGATTACAATTCCGACAAAACACAATGTTTTGAACATCTTACGGCTGTATAAACCCATATCTGACCGACGAGGATTTATTTAGAAGAATTACCATGTTTACTTAATTCATTTATACTTGAACCTGCGTTCAATTTGCTTCTGCATTAAGCTGAAACAGCACAAACTGAGTAAACTGTTCAAGGTTGAAATTATTATCGGAAGCGATGACCACCGTTTTATGTCCGCCGATTGTCGGCCCCCAACTGACCGACTCGATATTATCGATGTCGAGGCCGAAATCACCTTCGCCCAGCCGCAGCACAGCTTCCTTGGCCATCGGCGTTAGCGAAACATCCTTGAGCGTCGCCATGCCGCTCACCTCCGTCGCACCGGCAAAGCGCGCGCGGTAGAAATTAATCTCGTTGCCCACGCCATGCGCGTAAGAGCGCTCGACCGTCAACAGATCGTCGCCCCAGGCGAGAAATTCCGACATGCCGTTGTCGTTCCAATAGGGCAGTTTGGTCGCCTTGGTGAAGATCGGCCCGGTATCATAGGCATATTCCGCCTTCACACCGCCGGACAGAATATCGAAGGCGAGTATGCGGGCGCGACTGCCTTTTTCCAGCGTTGCCTTGTCACCATCCTGAAGCAGGGCATTTTCCAGCCCGACGAGCAGCGTCTTGCCATCCGGCGAAAAGGTCAGGCTTTCAAAGGACAGGTTATTGCGAATACCGCGTGTGCCGTCGGCATTTGGGATGTAATAATCGGGCAAGGCAAACTCACGGATCAGACTGCCATCGATGCGCGATTCCCGCACGGCCGGTTTGCCGTTGCGGTCGCCCTCGCTGGTCCAGAACAGCGTGCCGGTGCCCGCATGATAGCGAATGGATTCCGGATCGACATCCTTGTTCGCAAACGGCTTGCCATCGGCATTCAACAGCGTGACGGTAGAAAGGATATCGACGCTGTGCAGTCCCTTTTCGTCGGCGACGATCCTGAGCGTATAGAACCGCGCGGGAGCCTTCTCGGAACGGTCGTCGGAAATGGCGTAATAGATATCCTGCGCCGCATCATAGTCGAGGCCGGATACGCCGCCGAACTCAACGCCTTTAATTTGCAGGCCGGTTGGCAGCACGATCTCGCCCAGCAGCACTGGCTTTTTGAAATCCTGCGCGAAAGCCGCTGACGTCAGGGAAACAGCGGCGCAAAATGCTGCAACAAAAAGCGGAGACTTCATCAAACGCACCTTGGTCGGGTCAGAAACAGGAAG
Organism: Ochrobactrum teleogrylli; assembly: GCF_037482325.1. NCBI lineage: Bacteria > Pseudomonadati > Pseudomonadota > Alphaproteobacteria > Hyphomicrobiales > Brucellaceae > Ochrobactrum > Ochrobactrum teleogrylli. The sequence goes on along the minus strand of NZ_JBBHKQ010000001.1, from coordinate 3,548,342 downwards.
CCTATCTGATAGCGGCAAGATTTGAAGCGTTCATGACGCTGACATTTTCCGCCTTGCAACGGAACGCATTTCCAGCAAAAGTGTGAAATGGTTTTGTGTTTGATATGCGTAAAAACAATTAGTTAGCAATAAAATTGGTATCGCCCGTCCCGGTAGAATGGTCAAGAGGTTCGCCATGGAACAGCCCGATTACGACCGCGCATTCGGCGAGATTATCCGGTGGCTGAAGCAGGAAGGCTTGATCCTGCAAACCGATCTCGAGGGCAATACGGAGCTTTCCACCCGGGCCGAGCGCATGGGTCGCAAAAGGCGGCGCGAAGCGGCGGCAACACAAGAATAAAAAACCGGCATCATAAACGGGGGAGTTGAGATGCGGCATAAAGGCCTGCTGGAATTCGGGCGGAATCGGACGCTCTATGGTCTTTTCCTGTTTTGCGCGGTCTGCGCCATCGCAGGCAGTCTGCTGAGCTATCCTGGCGAAACTTCGTTCTGGCGCTGGCTGCATTATCTCACCAAGCCGACCGCAACGCTGCTTCTGCTGGCGGCGGTGCTCTGTTCCGGCAAGCCGCGCTCGAAATCCTATGGCCTTGCCGTGGCTTTCGGCCTTGCCCTCGCAGCGCTTGGCGATTTTTTCCTGATGCTGCCGGGTGATTATTTCATGGCTGGGCTGATCTGCTTTCTCATCACCCATTGCGCCTATATTTACGCCCTGTCGCGCCATAGCCGCTTTGCGCAGAACAAGGGCGCCTTTGTCGTCTTCGCGCTTGCGGCAGTTGCGCTGATCACCGGCCTTTGGGCGGCCCTGCCGGGGGCCATGAAAATCCCCGTCATCATCTATGCCGCCGCCTTGGGTCTGATGGCCGCGCAGGCTTTCAGCCGCGCAAGCGGCACCGAACCAGAAACACCACAACATTACGCCGCCTGGCTCGCGGCATGGGGCGGCTTGTTCTTCATGGTCAGCGACACGCTTCTCGCCTATGACCGGTTCCGCTTCGATATTCCGCTGAGCGGGCTATGGGTGCTCGCCACCTATTATGTGGCGCAATTCCTGTTCGCCCGCTCGACCGAGGATTTCACCCATGAGCGATGATCTCGACGCGGTTTTCGCACGTCTGCGTCAGGCATGGCTGGATCATCGCCCGCCCTATGAGCAACGCATCGATGACCTCAAGCGCCTGCGTGCTGGCCTGGCCGCACAGCTCGACGATATGGCGAAGGCGATCAGCGCCGATTTCGGAAACCGTTCTGCCCATGAAACCCTGCTTGGCGAAGCCAGCGTGGTCTTTGCCGAAATCGATGACGCGCTGCACCATCTCAAGAGCTGGATGAAGCCAAAGCGCCGCAAGGCGGGCTGGAAATTATGGCCCGCGAAAGCCGAAGTCCGCTTCGTGCCGCTGGGTGTCGTGGGCGTCATCGCGCCGTGGAACTATCCGGTCAATCCGGCGCTCGCGCCGCTGGTGGCGGCCATTGCGGCAGGCAACCATGTCCTGCTCAAACCATCTGAACACACGCCACAGACGGCAGCCTTCCTGCAAAAGCTCATCAGCACGGTCTTTCCGGACAATCGCGTTGCCGTGGTGCAAGGCGATGCAGCGCTTTCCGCCCGCTTTGCCAGCCTGCCTTTCGACCATCTGTTCTTCACCGGCTCCACCGCCGTGGGGCGCAAGATCATGGCAGCGGCAGCTGCCAATCTAACGCCGGTCACGCTGGAACTTGGCGGCAAATCTCCCGCCATCATCAGCGAAAACGCCAATCTGGTGCGGGCGGCGCGCGCCATCGCAAACGGCAAGTTTTTCAATGCCGGGCAAACCTGTATCGCGCCGGATTATGTGCTGATCCACCACAGCAAGCGCGATGAATTCATTGCCTTGCTCAAAGCCGAAATGCAGGCCCGCTATGGCGGCGCATCCGCCGGTCAGGACCGCACCACCATCATCAACGGTGCGCAGTTGCAGCGGTTATCCGGCCTGCTGGCCGATGCGAAGGACAAAAGCGAGGGCATCGTCGAGCTGCTCGCGCCCTCCACCGAAACGCGCCTGATGACGCCGACGCTCATTCTTGAGCCGCAAGTGACCAGCGCCATCATGGCGGAAGAGATTTTCGGACCGCTGCTGCCTGTCATCAGCTATCGCTCGACCGATGACGCCATTGCCTATGTGCTGGGCCATGACCGCCCGCTGGCGCTTTATTGTTTCAGCGAGAACACTGCCGAGATCGACACCATCCTCGCCCATGTGGTCGCTGGCGGGGTCTGCATCAACGATACGCTCTATCATTTTGCCTGCAGCAACCTGCCCTTCGGCGGCGTGGGGGCCAGCGGCATGGGCCAGTATCACGGTTATGACGGCTTCCTGACCTTTTCCAAGGTCATGCCTATATTGACGAAATATGCGCCCGCCCCGAGCGATCTCATCAAGCCGCCCTATCGCGGCCTGACCGACTGGCTGGTTCGCTTCATTGCCCGCTGAACTTTCGCCCCAAACACTCAATTGTGCGTAGCGGCTCTGTTCAAATCGCATAGCAAACTATCTATATAGAAGAGTATAAATTTGAAATATTCATCTTGAACTGACGACCTTACGGGTGAAAAGGGTGCAGAAGAAAAAGGAAGCAAACCGGATATCGAAGTCGATCCTGACGGCGATCCGCAACAGGCCGGGCTTCAGGCCTCTCAACGCCAATATCACTGGCGGTGATATTGTCATTGCATCCTATAATGTTCACAAATGCATCGGCATCGACAAACAGTTCAATCCGCAGCGCACCGCCGACGTGATCAGCGAAATCGACGCGGATGTTATAGCGTTGCAGGAAGCCGACAAGCGTTTCGGTGAGCGGTCCGGTCTGCTCGACCTCGGCCTTCTGGAGCGCCGCCACGGCCTCATTCCTGTCCCCATCAATGCCACGATGCCCAAGGGGCATGGCTGGCACGGCAATGTGCTTTTGTTTCGCGAAGGCATTGTGCGCAATGTGCAGCAGCTGAAACTGCCCGGCGTGGAGCCGCGCGGCGCGCTCGTCGCCGATCTGCAATTTCCCGCCGGTCCGCTGCGCGTCATTGCCGCGCATCTGGGCCTCCTGAAACGCTCCCGCGAGCAACAGGCGGAAAGCATTCTCACCGCCTTGCAGGAAGGCGACACGCTACCGACGCTGTTGATCGGCGATCTGAATGAATGGCGTATCGGCAAGCGTTCTTCGCTGGCCGCGCTGATGCCGACCTTCAACCATGTGGCGACGGCAGTGCCGAGTTTTCCGTCACGCTTCCCGGTCTTCGCGCTCGACCGCGTGATGGGCGCGCCGCATAATCTCGTGACCTCGGTGGAAGTTCACAACACGCCGCTGGCGCGTATGGCCTCCGACCATCTGCCGATCAAGGCGCATCTCGACCTGAAGACGGCGATAGAGCATTTCCAGCAAAAGTGTGAAACGGTTTTGCGTCTGGAAATGCGTGAAAATAAATAGATCTTCTGCACAATCTCAATCCGGAGATACCCGCAAGCAGGACCGGCTCATAGATAAGGCGAACCGAGCCAGATAATCCGGTCGATGAGACGCACCAGAAACGGGCGGTTGTTGAGACGTGTCAGATTGACCTGACGGCTCTCCTCGATGACCTTCCCGATCCGCTCTTCCACCTGACGCGCCACATCGCGATCCAGAATTTCCAGATCGATCTCGAAGTTGAGCCGCAATGAGCGCGGGTCGATGTTGGACGAGCCGACATAGGACCATGTGCCGTCAATCGTCATCAGCTTGGAATGGTTGAACGCCCCGCCCGCCCGCCAGATGCGGCAGCCATCCTTCAAAAGCTGGTCGAACTGGGCGCGCATGGCGCGGTCCACCAGTTTGAGATTATTGACCCCCGGCACGACGATATCCACCGACACGCCCCGCCGCGCCGCCGTGACCAGCGCGCTGATCAGTTCGCGGTCGGGCAACAGATAGGGCGACATGATGAGGATATGCTGCTCGGCTATCGAGAAAGCGCCCATCATCATGCGATGGTTGGTTTCCACATTCTTGTCGGGACCGGAGCCGACCACACGCACCAACGTGCCGGTGCCGGGCGGATTTTCCGGCGGGGCAATGCGCCAGGCGTCGCCGGTCAGCAATTCACCCGTTGCAAATCGCCAGTCCTCGGAGGCGATGTGAAAAAGGTCGGCAATGGCCGGTCCTTCCAGCCGGAAATGCGTGTCGATGGCCACCGCATCGCCAGCAATCGCCCGCACAAAACCGGCACGGATATTCATGCCGCCGGTAAAGCCATATCGCCCGTCGACGACGAGGATTTTGCGGTGGGTGCGTAAATTGGCATAAGGTAGGCGCAGGCCGATGATGATGTTGCCGTTGAAGACATCCACTGTCACGCCATTTTCCTTGAGCAGGCTGACAATGCTCGGGATGGAATAACGTGCGCCAACCGCATCGATCAGCACCCGCACTTCCACGCCGCGCTTGACGGCCTCGCCCAGCGCCTCGGCAAACCGGATGCCAATGGCGTCACGGTCAAAAATATAGGTTTCCAGCAAGATGCTGCGCTCTGCCTTACCGATGGCTTCCAGCATGGCCGCATAGGCTTCGTCGCCGGTTTCCAGCATTTCAATGCGATTGCCGCTGGTGAAATCATAAAGGCTGACGGCGTCGCCCAGAATTTTCATCGCGCCGAACTGCCGCCCGAATGCGGCGCGCACGAGGTCGTTGGTCGTGTCGAAATGCGAGAGGTGATAAAGCGCAATATGCCCCAGCGCGCGCTGCTGCGTGAGCGTCGAGCGCCTGATCCGGTTGACGCCCGCTATGGCATAGACCACCGCCCCCACGATGGGCGACAGCACGATCACGCCGACCCAGCCGAGTGCAGTGCGGACCTCGTCCTTGGTCATGGTCGCATGAATGGCGGCTATTGCGCCGAGCACGATCGACAGAACAGCCAGAATATGCGGCCAGTAATGGGAAATCAGATCGAACATCGAACAGACTTTTCCAACAACAATTGAGTACCGGGAAACCGGCAGCGCCCCCGCGTCAAGTTCCAGAAATATGTAGCCGATAGAGATTAAAACAGGTGTAACGGCAAAGAGATAGAGCCCAACGGGCGAAAAAAGTGCAACTGCAGCGAATTAGTTTATGCGCAAAAACAAAGAGATATCGCCGTTTTTCCCGGTCTCGGTCGTCGGTTAAAGCGCGCAAAAGGCTGGCGCGGCGGCCTCACGCAGCCAAAGCTGGTCAAAAGCTCCGTCTGCCTTATATTGTTGCGTGGGTTACGAAAATTGGGTCACGACAATTCGAGGGACAAGAGGGTTATTCGATGGCAACGACGAACAAAGATTTCGACAATCCCGTGCTGCCGACAGAGCTGACGTCCAAGTGGGGCTGGTTCGTCGCGCTGGGCGTGGCGCTTCTCATTCTGGGCGGCATCGCCTTCGGCAATCTGGTGCTGGCCACAGTTGTTTCGGTCTACTATGTCGGCATGATGATGCTGATCGCTGGTGTGATCGAAATCATCCATGCTTTCGGCGTGAAAACGTGGGGGCGGTTTTTCTTCTGGCTCCTGAGCGGCCTGCTTTATGCTGCGGCGGGTGTCGTCACCTTCATCAATCCCATATTGGCGGCAGGCGTCCTGACATTCCTGCTGGCGGCTGCCCTTCTCGGCTCCGGCCTTTTCCGCGTCTGGATGGGCTTCAAGTCGAAACCGGCATCGGGCTGGGGCTGGATCGTGGCCGGTGGTGTCATAACCGCGCTGCTCGGCCTCATCATCGCCATCCAATGGCCGGTCAACAGCCTGTTCATCCTTGGCCTTTTCCTGGCCATCGATCTGATTTTCCAGGGCTGGACCTACATCGCCTTCGGCCTCGGCATCAAAAGCCGCTAATCAAGCGCAGCATTTTCCTTAAAGCGGCGTGTTCAGCGCCGCTTTTTCATTTCAGGCCCGATGAGCGGCACGGCGCTTGTTGAGATTTTGCCCAATGACTGCTAGATGCAGCGCAACATCTTCGCGGCGCGCCTTTGCGCGGCCCAACATTTCGCCATCACGAGTTTCTTCATGCCTGCTGACAATCCCGTTTCCAAGCGCCGCACATTCGCGATCATCGCGCACCCGGACGCCGGTAAGACCACGCTGACCGAAAAGCTGCTGCTGTTTGGCGGCGCCATCCAGCTTGCCGGTGAAGTGAAGGCCAAGAAGGATCGCATCCAGACCCGCTCGGACTGGATGAACATCGAACGCGACCGCGGTATCTCGGTCGTCACCTCGGTGATGACGTTCGAATACAAGGACTGCATCTTCAACCTGCTCGACACGCCGGGCCACGAAGACTTCGCAGACGACACCTACCGCACGCTGACAGCCGTCGACAGCGCCGTCATGGTCATCGACGCCGCCAAAGGTATCGAGCCGCGCACGCTGAAACTGTTCGAAGTCTGCCGCATGCGCGATATTCCCATCGTCACCTTCGTCAACAAGATGGACCGCGAAGCACGCGATCCACTCGAAATCCTGGACGAGATCGAAGAAAAGCTGGCGCTCGACACGGCGCCGATCACCTGGCCTATCGGCTCGGGCAAGAGCTTTGCAGGCACTTTCGACCTGCATAACGACACGATGCGCCGTCAGGATAATGAAGAGCAGCCAACCAAGGTCAGCGGCCCGGAAGACGCAGCCGCTTTGCTGCCAGAGAACGAACGTGAAGCCTGGCTGGAAAATATAGAACTGGCACGCGGCGTTTGCCGTCCGTTCGACCTCGCTTCCTTCCGCGAAGGCCATATGACGCCGGTTTATTTCGGCTCCGCGCTGAAGAATTACGGCGTGCGCGATCTGATCGAAGCCTTCTGCGATTTTGGCCCCGCGCCCCGCGACCAGCAGGCCGACACGCGCATGGTCGGTTCCACCGAAGACAAGATGACCGGCTTCGTGTTCAAGATTCAGGCCAATATGGACCCGAACCACCGCGACCGCATCGCCTTCCTGCGCGTTTGCTCGGGCAAGCTGTCACGCGGCATGAAGGCCAAGCTGGTGCGCACCGGCAAACAGATGAGCCTGTCTGCACCGCAATTCTTCTTCGCGCGTTCGCGCCAGATCGCCGACGAAGCCTTTGCCGGCGATGTGGTCGGTATTCCAAACCACGGCACACTGCGCATCGGGGATACGCTGACCGAGGGCGAGGATATCTTGTTCCGTGGCGTACCGAACTTCGCGCCGGAAATTCTGCGCCGCGTGCGTCTGGACGATGCGATGAAGGCCAAGAAGCTGCGCGAAGCGTTGCAGCAGATGGCCGAAGAAGGTGTCGTGCAGCTGTTTGTGCCCGATGACGGTTCTCCGGCCATTGTCGGTGTCGTCGGCGCGCTCCAGATCGACGTTCTGACCGAACGTTTGAAAGTGGAATATTCGCTGCCGGTCGGCTTTGAAATGTCGCGCTTCTCGGTTTGCCGGTGGATTTCCGCCGACGACCCGGCTGAATTGCAGCGCTTCATCACCTCGCATCGCGCCGATATCGCGCATGACCTCGACAATGATCCGGTTTTCCTGGCGCAGAACGGCTTCTCGCTCAATTACGAGGCCGAGCGCTGGAAGGATATCCGTTTCGCAACCATCAAGGACTATCAGGTCCGCGACAAGGCATGATGCAGTAAGTTGCTATGACCGATCCTGTTCTGGCTACTCTCGATTTGCCTGATGCCTTGCTGCATCGGCTCGCAGGTTATAGCAGCCAGCAGGATGAGCTTGGCCGCTCGACCGCCAATGTCCTGCTGCTCGATCATGATGCGCACGAACCGCTTGTTCTGAAAATCGAACCGGCAAGCACGGTCAGCGAACTGGCCGACGAGCGCGCCCGGCTTGAATGGCTTTCAGCCCAAGGGCTGCCCTGCCCCAGCGTCGTCGCTTACGAGAGGATGGCCGACCGCCATTTTCTCCTGATGACGCGCCTTGCCGGATCGGATCTCGCTTCGTCTGTCGACACTCTTACGCCTGACCGCATCGTCTCCATTCTCGCTACAGCCTTGAAGGCGCTGCACAGCGTTGACCCTGCCGCCTGTCCATTCGACCACCGGTTGGAACATCGCATTAAAGATGCACGCAAGCGCGTTGAAGCGGGCGCGGTCGATGAAGATGATTTCGATACCGAGCGTGAAGGCCGCACCGCGGAAGACCTGTTCTCCGAACTGCACCGCCTGAAACCGTCGCAGGAAGATGTTGTGGTCACCCATGGCGACGCCTGCCTGCCCAATTTCATGGCCAGCGACGGCACATTCACCGGCTTTATCGACTGCGGCAGGCTCGGCCTTGCAGACCGTCATCAGGATCTGGGACTCGCCTGCTGGAGCATCCGCTATAATCTTGGCAACGAATGGGTGAAGCCTTTCCTCGACCTTTATAGCGCAGAAGCCATCGACGAAGCAAAGATCGCCTATTACCGCTTACTGGACGAGTTCTTCTAAGCGTCAGTGCTCCTTTTCCAACAAGCATTGCGCAATCTTTTCCGCCAGCTTTTCGGCCACCTCGTTTTTGCTCATTTCCGGCCAGTCCTCGATGCCGGAGCGGCTTAGAATTCGTACGCGGTTATGGTCGCCGCCCATGACGCTGCTGCCATCCGAGCCATAGGACACATCGTTGGCGACGATCCAGTCCGCGCCCTTTTTCTCAAGCTTGGCTCGCGCATTGTCTGCCACGTCCTGCGTTTCCGCCGCAAAGCCGACCACGAGACCCGGGCGCTTTTCGCTATGACCGACACCGGCCAGAATGTCGGGGTTCTCGACCATGGCCAGTGTCGGCGCGCTTTCGCCGGGCTTTTTCTTGATCTTCTGTCCCGCTTCATTGGCCGTGCGCCAATCGGCGACAGCAGCCACCATGATCGCCGCGTCGGCGGGCAGATGCCGCTCCACAGCCGCCTGCATTTCACGCGCCGTCTCGACATGAATGACGTTAACGCCTTCGGGATCGGGAATGGTGACCGGACCAGACACCAGATGCACCGTTGCACCCAGCCGCGCCAAAGCGGCGGCGATGGCATGGCCCTGCTTGCCCGACGAGCGGTTGGCGATATAGCGCACGGGATCGATCGGCTCATGCGTCGGGCCGGAGGTCATGACGATGGATTTTCCAGCCAGTGGTCGTGCACGCGGTGCGAGCAGCGTTTCCACTGCCGCGACGATGGCGAGCGGCTCGCTCATACGGCCCGTTCCCGCCTCGCCGCTCTCGGCCATCTCGCCCTGCTCGGGGCCGATGAAATGCACCCCGTCTTTTTCCAGTGTCAGACGATTGCGCCGGGTCGCCGGATTGTCCCACATGGCCGGGTTCATGGCAGGCGCAATCAGAACCGGAACCTTGCGCGCCAGCAGAACTGCACTGGCAAGATCGTCAGCCAGACCGTTCGCCATCTTCGCCATCAGATCGGCAGTCATCGGCGCGACGACGATCAGATCCGCATCGCGGGCGAGCCTTATATGCCCGACATCCTGCTCATCCTCTCGGGCGAACAGATCGGTAAAGACATGATCGGCGGAAACGGCACCGATGGTCAGTGGTGTCACGAATTGCTGCGCTGCCGCCGTCATCAACGGGCGAACCTGCGCACCACGCTCACGCAAGCGGCGGATCAGGTCGGGCGTCTTATAAGCGGCAATACCGCCACCAATAATCAGCAGAACGCGCTTGCCAGTGAGTGACGCGCCTGTGATCGCACCGGACTGAGGCGGCGTAACCTGCGCGGGTTCTTCCAGCGCGGTCAGAAGAAGCCGCGCTTCCTCTTCCATGGAACGCCCATTGCGCGCGGCGCGCACACGCAGCTTTTCCTTGGCGGCATCGTCGAGATTGCGAATAGTGATACTGGCCATTTGATTGCACCGGCTTATTGCAAGTGCAATCAATGAAATCATCTTATGGGTGATTTGTCACTTTAAAAGTGTATTTATAGCCAAATATAGAGCTTGATCGCGATCGCAGCGAGCGCAATTGCAATCACTATTTGCGCGATGCGGCCCCAACGCGAATGCTTGGCTTCGGCGCGACCGATGGCTTCCGCCGTGGCTGCATCGAAGCGCAAGCCATTGGCGGCCATATCGTCCAGCGCAACCGAAACGCGCTCCACACGCGCCACCAGCTCCGGCGTTTTGCGGGTAAAATGCAGCAGGGAATAAGCGCTGTCCTTCGCGTCGAGCAACATGCCCTGCGGCCCAAGATTCTTGCGAATCCAGTCGCCGACAACCGGCTCGGCTGCTTTCCACATGTTGAAATGCGGATCGAGCGTGCGCGACACACCTTCAACCACAACCATGGTTTTCTGGAGCATCAGAAGCTCGGGCCGGGTCTCCATGTCGAAAAGCTCGGTCACTTCGAACAGCAGCGTCAAAAGCTTGGCCATCGAAATGGTTTCCGCCGGCTGGCCGTGGATCGGCTCGCCAATGGCGCGAATGGCCTGCGCAAAACTCGCCACGTCGTGCGTATGCGGCACGTAGCCTGCTTCGAAATGCACTTCCGCCACGCGCATATAATCGCGTGTAATAAAGCCATAGAGAATTTCTGCCAGGAAGCGCCGCTGCTGTTTGTTGAGCCGTCCGGTGATGCCGAAATCGACCGCGACGATGATGCCCTGCGGATCGACAAACAGATTGCCGGGATGCATGTCAGCATGGAAAAAGCCGTCGCGCAGCGTGTGGCGCAGGAAAGACTGGATCAGCGTTTCGGCAAGCTTCTTCAGATCGAAGCCCGCAGCGGCCAGCGCCGAAACATCCGACATCTTGGTGCCGTCGATCCATTCGAGCGTCAGCACATCGCGACCGGTCCGTTCCCAGTCCACCTGCGGAACGCGGAAACCTTCATCGCCCTTGATGTTTTCGGCAATTTCGGAAAGCGCTGCCGCTTCCAGTCGCAGATCCATCTCGATGCGGGTGGTCTGCTGCAATGTCTCGACCACCTGTACCGGACGCAGGCGGCGCGTGAAGGGCACATGGCGCTCCTGCATGCGCGCGACCATGTAAAAGCCTTCGAGATCGCGGGCGAAACGCTGGCGAACGCCGGGGCGGATAACCTTGACCGCAACCTTCTTCGGCTTGCCGTCGCTCATGACTTCGGCAGGATGCACCTGCGCCATCGAGGCCGCCGCTATCGGCGCGTCGAAATGCAGGTAAAGATCGTCGATCTTGCGACCGAGCGAACCTTCGATACCGGCAATCGCGTCGGCTTGCGGAAAATAATCGAGACGATCCTGCAAAAGCTCCAGATCGGCAGCCACATCGCGCCCGACAATATCCGGGCGTGTGGCCAGAAACTGGCCAAGCTTCACATAGGATGGGCCAAGCTTGTTCATCGCCCGCGACATGCGCTCGGAACGCTGCATGTGCCGCGCGCGCGGGCGCGCCAGCATGCCTGCAATCTTGTGGCCGAAAGCCGGAAGACCGGACAATCCTTCGACCGGCAGCGCACTGATCACGCCTTCGCGTGTCAAAATCCATCCGGCCCGCGCCAACCGGAAAGCGGCGGAAAGATTACTCATGCGATAATGCCCGCCCCAGCGCCCCAGCCCGAATTCATGACAGGCACAATCACAGCTTCCAGCCCGAATGAAGCGCCGCAATGCCACCGGTGAAATTGCGATAGCTCACACGCTCGAAACCGGCGGTCTCGATCATGGCGGCGAAATCCTGCTGCTTGGGGAATTTGCGGATCGATTCGACCAGATAGCTGTAGGAATCAGCATCGCCGGTAATCATCTTGCCGATGCGCGGAATAGCCTGAAACGACCACTGGTCATAGACCTTGTCGAGGATCGGCAATTCGACCTCGGAAAATTCGAGGCACAGAAAACGCCCGCCCGGCTTCAGCACGCGATAGGCTTCTGACAGCGCCTTGTCGATATGGGGTACGTTGCGAATGCCAAAGGCAATCGTATAGGCGTCGAAACTGTTATCCTCGAAAGGCAGTTCCTCGGCATTGGCTTCAACGAATTCAAGATTTTCGGCAAGGCCCTTCTTGATCGCGCGCTCACGACCGACACCCAGCATCGAGCCATTGATGTCGAGAATGGTCACATGCGCCTGACGGCCCGAAGCCTCGACAATGCGAAAGGCGATATCGCCGGTGCCGCCAGCCACGTCGAGCGAGGTCCAGCCCGGACGCTTCGACGGCGCCAGCCAGGCTATCATCGCATCTTTCCAGACGCGGTGCATGCCTGCCGACATGAGATCGTTCATCACGTCGTATTTGTTGGCGACCTTGTGGAAAACGTCATTGACCAGGGTTTGCTTTTCGTTTTCGTCCACCGACTTGAAGCCGAACGAGTGTTCCATGCCACCTTGTGCGCCCACGCGGTCCGCATTGCCGTTTTGCTGGCTCATAGCTCATCCTGCTTTTTGAATAGTCTGACGAAAACAATTTCGGTTATGCATATAAAGCTTGTGCCGGACGATACAAGCACAGACGTTTTCCCACTACCCCTTTTGTGATCGCAGCTTGCGTTGGCGTTGAAAAATGGCCAAAGAGACATAAAACTGTGCGTGTGCGCTTGCCACGCGTTTTCTCCGGCGCAATCTGCCGCTAAAGTTCAAAACGATAAGAAGAAAAAGTGGAAAGATCATGGGCGTTACAGTCGTCAGCCATCCGCTTGTCCAGCACAAGCTTACCATCATGCGCAAGCGCGAGACTTCCACGGCCAGCTTCCGGCGGCTTCTGAAAGAAATCTCGCTTCTGCTTTGCTACGAAGTGACGCGCGATCTCGAACTCACCACCATGGAGATCGAGACCCCGCTTATGCCGATGGAAGCGCCGATCCTCGAAGGCAAGAAGCTGGTCTTCGCTTCGATCCTGCGCGCGGGCAATGGCCTTCTGGAAGGTATGCTCGATCTGGTGCCCGCAGCCCGCGTCGCCCATATCGGCCTTTATCGCGATCACGACACGCTGCAGCCGGTCGAATATTACTTCAAAGCGCCGGAAGATATCGTCAACCGCCTCATCATCGTGGTCGATCCGATGCTCGCTACCGCCAATTCGGCCATTGCCGCCATCGACAAGCTGAAGGAACGCGGCGCGACCAATATACGCTTCCTGTGCCTGCTCGCCGCACCCGAAGGCATCGAACGCTTCACCAAGGCGCATCCAGATGTGGATGTCTACACCGCTTCCATCGATGAGCGCCTCGACGAAAAGGGCTATATCGTTCCGGGCCTCGGCGACGCGGGCGACCGCATGTACGGCACGAAATAGACTAAAACGTAACCAGACAGTAATCCGCGCCGGATACTTTGCCTTCAGAACGGGGTGAGCATGGCGCGGATTTTCTTTATTGTTCTGATGCTGGCGGGATTGGCCACGGCCTTTCCGGTTCTCTTCGAGAAATTCCAGTCGGCAACGGTCGAGCAAGCCGCGACGGCAACACCCTCCCCATCATCCCAACAGAACCCATCCGCCTATAGCGGACGCCGTGCGCAGATTGCGCCGGACAGTCGCGGGCATTTCATTACCGATATCCGCTTCAACGGCCAGAACCTGCGCGGGATGATCGATACAGGGGCAAGCTCGGTTGCGATCAATGCCAGCACCGCCCGACGCATTGGGCTTTCGCTGCGGCCCGACGATTTCCGCTATCGCGTTTCAACGGCCAATGGCGAAACACCGGCAGCGCGCGCTATGCTCAGCAGCGTGGAAATCGGACGCATTCGCGTGGAAAATGTCGAAGCAATCGTGCTGCGCGACGAAGCGCTGTCCGGCATTCTGCTCGGCATGAGTTTTCTCAAGCGCCTGCGCCATTATGAAGTAGCAAATGGCGCGCTCATCCTCACGCAGTAACCTGTTTCTCTGATAGGATGCGCGCTTGAGATTCTTATCGAAACGGAACCGACCATGACTGCGGACCAACGCCTGACCGAGCTCGAAATTCGCGTCGCCGAACAGGAAAAGACCATCGACGAACTGTCGTCCGTGCTGGCCGAGCAGTGGAAGCTTATCGACCAGCTTTCCAAGAAGCTCAGCGCTCTGACCGACCGTTTTCTGGAACTGGAAGAACAGACCGCGCCTGACGTGCCGGTCACCAAACCTCCGCATTGGTAAGATCATGCTTCAGATAATCGACCTCGCCGACCGCCCCGACCTCATAGCTGCCTGCGCGACATGGAACTTTGGCGAATGGGGCGAATTCAACGGCGGAACGCTGGAACAGACCATCGCCGGCTTCCACGATCTCGTGCGAACCAACGATGGGCAGATCGCGCGCGCAGCGCTATCAGATGGAGAACTGGCCGGATTTGCACTGCTGATCGACAATGATCTGGAGACGCATCCCCATTTGAAGCCATGGGTGGCGAGCGTTTTCGTTTCGCCCGCCTATCGTGGTCGGGGCATCGCCAAGAGCCTTGTCCGGGCCATCGAGAAGGCCGCGGCAGAGCTTGGTCACGGCGAGGCCTTTCTTTATACGAACAAGCCTGACCTCTACCGGCAGATCGGCTGGGAGGATTACGAACAGCTCGACGGCGACTATGCCGACATGCTGATCCTGAACAAGAAAATCGCGCGATAGGATCGCGCGATTTTTTTTGAGACCGTTTTACTGTGCCAGCGGAATTGGGCAGCTCACGCCAGTGCCGCGCAGGCCACAATATCCGTTCGGATTCTTCGCCAGATATTGCTGGTGATAATCCTCGGCATAGTAGAACACCGGCGCATCTTCGATTTGCGTGGTGATCGGGCCCAGACCGCGCGCTGCCAGCGCCTTTGCATAAGCATCACGGCTTTTTTCAACCGCCGCCCGATCCGCGTCATCGAAAGTGTAGATCACCGACCGATAGGTCGTGCCGATATCATTGCCCTGTCGCATGCCCTGCGTCGGATCATGCTCTTCCCAGAACAGGGTCAGCAGCTCATCAAGGCTCACGACTTTCGGATCATAGACCACCAGCACCACTTCGGCATGGCCGGTCAATCCGGTGCAGGTTTCTTCATAGGTCGGGTTTGGCGTGATGCCGCCCGCATAGCCTGCCGCCGTCACATAGACGCCCGGCACCTGCCAAAACAGCCGTTCCGCGCCCCAGAAGCAGCCCATCCCGAACATGATCTGCTTGAGGCCGTCAGGCCATGGGCCTTTCAACGGATGGCCGGAGACGAAATGCGTCGCGGATGTAGGAATGGCTGTTGCGCGGCCCGGCAAAGCCTCATCCGTGGAGGGCATCTGTACTTTCTTGCGATAGCTGTCGAGGAAACTCATAGATTTCTACCTCCTGTGGCCCTGTAGTGGGATTGACTGTCAGGCCGTGAAGCGCCCCAGGGGGCGTCCGCGCCGATGACCGATCACATAGAACAACAAAGCGAGCACGCCGAAGAAGAGCCATCCCGGCTGCCCGAGCAAAGGAACACAGACCGTGTTCCAGAATGTAGCTCCTATATAGTGCGTCACGAGCGTTTCTGCATCGGCCAGCGTTTCCGGCGCGTTACGCGACCACATGGAAAGCAGCGGTTTGGCCACCAGCTTCGACGCGCCGACCGAACGGGCGCCGTCGAGAATGGCGAAGATCACCGCCAATGCCAGAAAAACAACCGCGAAACTACGCAACACAAACCGGATCACGATTCCCTGCCCCAGACATTCAGGCACACATTCAAGCGCGTCGGGCACATCCCGACGTCATTGACCTGGCCTTTTCATACCGCCAAATCCTCACGGAAGGAAGCCATTACGCCTCGAGCCATTGTGCCTCTAAATTATACACATAAATTTATCATTTAAAAACAGTTAGTTATGAGAGGATTGAGACTACCAGCATAACTCCTGCCGATTTGGCGCAAAAACTTGCAAAGAGCTATTGAACATATGCGTATTCTGGCTATATTGCGCGCCGCTACCGCATGTTGGCGAATAACCAGCGCCAGACGAAATGCGGTATCTCGTTTGCAGTCAGATTTCGCCGTTAACGCGGTTTTCCCCGACAGCAAGGCAGACGGAGAGGTGGCCGAGTGGTTGAAGGCGCACGCCTGGAACGCGTGTATACGGGAAACCGTATCGAGGGTTCGAATCCCTCTCTCTCCGCCAGTATTATCCCCCCTTCTTCGCTATCACGTTCAGGTCGCCATCACCGAACCATGTATGGCGCTTGCCGCCCATTCGCGACGATGCGCAGGCGGCTTGTTTTCATGTGAAATTGGGATGCTTTTCAGCTGGAATGCTCGTGGCAAAAATGGCACAGCGTGACACGAAACAACGTGATGGGGCTCAAACGGAGTCGGAAAACCGAATGCATCTTGTGAGACGAGCGATTTTGACAGGCCTGGCCAGCTTGTCCTTCGGCTTTTACAGTTCCGCGACTGAGAGCTTTGCGCAAGCGGCAGACGGAGCCGTCGTAGCGCAAACCGAAAACGTCAGCGAACGACCCGCACCTGCAACGGACAGCTTTGGCCGGACACAATTCATCCTGTCGGGCGACCCAATCGTACCGCCGCGTGCCTATAGCAAAGGGACCGACCTCCCTCGCGCTCAAGATTATGACGCGAATGAAAGCGGCACTATTTACGACATCCTGTTCATAGGGATCGAAAAAGACAAAATGCAGTTCGAAATTCGCGGCTATTCCGGCCACGACCTGCAGCACCCAGCGAGCGGGCAGACAATGGAATTCCCTGTCGCCCAGTCAAGTATTGAGATCCGTGATCTTACCATCAAGATCGAGGAAGTGACGCCGGGCAGCCTGACATATAAGGTACAGCCCCTGAAATAGCGCAGGCTTTCTCCCTTGGGGAACCGAAATACGCGTTACATCCGCTGTCAGTCGCCCGTGCGGCTCCCGCTCGATAAGCTGGGAACCGCACGTGAGTTTGGCTTTACTGCGTCATGTTGCAGACCGGGCCAGGTCAGAACTTAATATTGAACGAGGCCTTGAACCCGTTTTGCCTGGCACCGCTGCCATACTGGCCGGTATAGCTGAGACCGAGCGTCGAGGCCCGCGTCACATCGAAATCAAGCCCTGCTTCCAGCAAAGCCGTATCCTTGGCAATCGGCGCACCTGCCACACTGAAGGCATCACCGCCCGCGAAGGCCTGCGTTGAGACCGGTATGATGTCGCCATAGGCATGGCGCCAGCCGAGCGAACCCTTCAGATTAACGGATGTTGATCCAAGCGACAGTGGAGCCTCCGCCCGCAGGCCGAGAGTCGTAAAGGTCGTGTTGGTCGTTTCGCTTTCGACATTCAATGCCGCAGCGCCACCCGTTTCTGTGAAAGCGTCCGTGCGCAATCTGATATGCGCGAGATTGGCGAACGGTTCGAAGGATGCGGCGGTCGTGTCGATCCGATATCCGACCTCGCCGAAAGCTTGGAGCGTGCGCGCATCATAATCGGCCTCCAGCGAGTTGGAGAGACCGGTAAATGCAACCGACCGCGATGCATCGAGGCTATGCCATGTCTGGATCAGCCCGGCGCGCAGTCCCAGCGGGCCCCACTGGTTGCCGCCATAGATGCCGAGATGCCAATTGTCACTCGTCGCAGCCGCATGTCGCTCCTTGAGATCGATATCCGCCCGGCTGTAACCGCCCGCGAAACCAAGGCGCCAGCCCTCTCCCAGCCCAACATCGAGACCGGAGATGAAGCCTCCTGTCGATGTAGAGACACCGGCAGCATTGGCATCTCCATCCTGCTCAACCCAGGAGCCGAAGCCTGTCGCCCAGAACCCATATTGCCCCAGGGATGCGCCATCGCTAACCGCATCAATTGCGGCAGACGCACGGGACGGTTCTTTTGTTTTCGCATAAGAAAGTGCCGGAACGTCCTTCGATCCGACACTGGCAAATGCCGAGCGCAAGCGATTGTTTATCGCATCCGCCGCCAAATGCGATGTCTCGATCAAGCCTGTCTTAGTGGACGCATATCCATCACCGGACAGTTGGTCGAAAGCCTGCCTTGCCCCCGCAGCACCCAGAAAGACGACAGAATTCGCAACCGGATTGCCCAGCCTCAGACTGTCGATTGCACCTGCGACAGCCCGCTGGTTGTCTGTCTGCGCAACACTTGCAAGCGAAACTGCATTGCGCCCGATGGTCAGGAGAACATTATTCGCATCATAGCTGAGGCTTGGCGCGATGAAATCAGTCGATCCGGTCCAGGAAACGCTGCTGAATGTCGTGCCTGCAAGATTGCCTGCGGTCAGGATCGTGTAAGGCCGGTTCAGCTGATAGCCACCGAGCGTAGATACGGTCACCGCACCCGCCAGATTGGCGGTTCCGCCCACCTTGATCAGATCAGATCCGCCCTGCGCGTCGATTTCCGCCGCATAGACCGAAGACGATGCCAGCGTCAGGTCGCCATCGACCGACACGATGCCGACGGAATTGCCGGGCGTGATCGTGCCTGAGCTGGCCAGACCTCCGGCTATATGCCAGTTGCCGCCAAGAGTGGATGTAGGATCGACACTGACATCGCCACTCACGGTAATCGGTATCGCAATCGTGCCGCCACGGGTTGCAGAGCCCTCCGCAAGCAGGACATTGCCGCCGATGAAATCGCCTTCATCCCCAAAATCGAAATTGCTCTGGACGCCGGAAAGGTTTCCTTCGATCACCGATTGCCCCGCGAAAACCAGACTGCTGCCGCGTTTCGCCTCGATATGCGTGATCCCCTGAATTTGGCCCTTCCAGTCTGCGCCATTCTGCAGAGTCAGAACGGTGTTTCCTGCCCCGGTTTTAGCCTGCGTGTCGATAATATCGCCCGTGCTGACGGAGCCTGCATCGAGTTCGATATCGACAATGCCGCCGGAACCCGCTCCATTGGAACGATCCACCTGCAACAAGACGCCATTATTCTCTGTCGCAACGGTTCCACTGCGGAGGCGAATTTGCGCTACATCGTCAGCGCTGGCCAGAACCACGCCAATTGTCGGTCCCTGCGCAGTTTTAAGAACCGTGCCTTCGGCAATAAGCGTACCCGAGCCTGAAACAGCCAGAGCGGACGCCGCCTCGCCCTGCGCGGTGACACTGCCACCCATCAGCGAAAGCGAACCGCCCGCCTGCGCCAAGGCCCCGGCAGCACCAGCACCGGAGGTTACAATCTGCGTATTGGTTGCCGAAATCGAGCCGCCTACCGTTCCCTGATCATTATTGGCCAGAAGCCCATGGGCCTGATCGCCAGTCGTCTGGATGGTTGAAGCGGAAAGCCTGATCTTGGAAGCGGATTCGGCGAAGGCGCCGAAGCTCGATGCGCCAACGGTTTCGACGGCGATATTCTGGGCATTGATCAGCCCCTCATCGACGGTATGCAGGCCGACAGCGAAATTGCTGGCCTCAGTGCGGATGGTGCCGCCAGTCAGAGAGACCGTGCCGGACGTGGTTCCGTCATAAGCGTAACCCGGATGGTTGGTGCCGAATGCACCCGCCTGCACGGCATGGGCATTGTTGCCATAGGTGGTGATATCGGCGCTGGACGTAATCGAGCCGCCATTGCTGGCAAGCAGACCGTAATTGCGCAGACCATGGGTCGTGATTGAACCGCCGTTGAGCGTCACGCTCGCATTGTTGTGCGACTGTACGCCTTCGGAAAAGCGGGCCGCGTTGTTGGTCACGATTGCCACATCATTGGCGATGACCGTCGCATTGTCGGCTTGGATGCCCCTTGCGTTGCTGCCCGAAGTGGTGATCGAACCACCGTTCAACGTGACGGCGCCACCCGACAAGGCTTCGACGCCGTGCGCGGCAGCGCCGCTTGTCGCAATATTGCTGTTTGTCAGCAGAACCTGACCGCCGCCATCGACATAAGCGCCGGATGCATTGGCTCCAGCGGTCGTGATGCTGAGTGCATCGCCGGAAATCTGCCCGGCGACAGTGCCCATGTCATTATTTGCGATAAGGCCGAATGCCTTCTGGCCGGACGTGTTGATTGCCGAGTGCGATAGATTTATCGTCGACCAGCTTTCTGCGAACGCGCCAAAGCCGCTGGCGCCCGTCGTCGTGATCTGAACTGAGCCGTCAATCGTGCCGCCATCAATTGCGTGCAATCCATAGGAACCGACGCCGTCAGTGGTGACAGCTACCCCGCCGAGCAGATGAATGAGCGAATGATCCATGCCATTCGCGTTGCTTCCCTTCGCACCGACCTGAATGCCATGTGCTTTCGGTCCCGAAGTGATGACGTCGATGTTCGACACGTTCACTGTCGAAGCTGATCCGGCTGCGGTCGAGACAAGCACGCCCCATGCGCGCCCATTATTGGTCGTCGCCACTTCGTAGGTCGCGCCCGAGCTGTCCAGGTTAGCCGTACTGCCCCCGGCATAACGGTAGGCCGCGCCGTTTACCACAACGCTCGTCGCCGCAGCCACTGTGCTCGTCAGAATGAGAGCCACGGCTGTTGAGCCCAGCACCCGCACCAGATCTTTTGAAATGACCGACATCATTGCCCCTAAATGCGCCCCTACAGCCCCCCGGCCCATGGCGAATAATCCAACAAATAAATTTAGCAATTCCGCAAATAAAATGCAGAATACTTACAGATCACACCAAATCCATATCTAATGTTGAAGATTCGTACAACGCAGAATACGCTTATATTTATAATAAATCGCAATTTTATGCTCATATATTTAATGAAATTGCACTTATATATTCAATATTACGATTATATAAATACTAAATTAGAAATTTATACATTTTATAATTATAAAATCGGAAATTAACTGCGCTCCAAATAGCAAAAAACATACCTCCCCAAGCATGCGCAAAGGGAGGCCGACACATCCAGAAAATCGCAATGAAAAGAATGGCTTTTGCAGGCCGGGCAATAAGCAGCCGGTCGATGCGAGGGCTCAAAGCCTTGAGCGAAAAGCGTAGCAATAGAAGCAGAACAGCCGGAGCCATAACGGCTCCGGCTGCGAAGGATCAGATCAGACCTTCTTCCTTCAGCGCTTTCTGCGCTGCAGGACGCGCCATGACGCGTTCACGCAGGGCGAGCGCCTTCGGATAGGCGCTGAGATCGACCTGCATCATAAAGCCCCAGCCAAGGACGACCGACGCATAGACGTCAGCCTGGGTCAGTTCTTCGCCCAGCCAATAGCTACGATCATCCACCAGCATGGCTTCAAACTGGCCCATGCGGCGCGCGATATTGGCAAGAACGCCTGCCTTGGCGTCTTCCGTCAGGTTCGGTGCAAACAAGCCGCCGAAGGCCGAATGCAGATCGCCGCAGAAGCCGAGTGCTTCCTGCAAGCGTGCGCGTTCCATCGTACCATAGGCAGGCTTGAACGCTGCGACATCCGAATGATCGCCGATATATTGCAGGAT
Organism: Ochrobactrum teleogrylli; assembly: GCF_037482325.1. NCBI lineage: Bacteria > Pseudomonadati > Pseudomonadota > Alphaproteobacteria > Hyphomicrobiales > Brucellaceae > Ochrobactrum > Ochrobactrum teleogrylli. The sequence continues at coordinate 3,527,115 of NZ_JBBHKQ010000001.1, read as the reverse complement.
AGCGGCGTTCTGGGTGATCACCACGCCCGGCTCGATCTCCAGCGCCGGAACCGCGCCACGCGGATTGACCGCCAGAAAATCGGCGCCGCTGGCGGTGACCTTGGTTTTCAGGTCCACGGCTTCAAACGTGTAAGGCAGGCCGGTTTCGCTGAGAACGATATGCGGTGCGAGCGAGCAGGCACCGGCTTTGTAATAGAGCTTCACTGAAAGATGTCTCCGAAGAATTGCAACGCGGGATGTCTATCAGTTCCCGCTGCCCCTGCAATATTGTTGGGGGCAATTTTTCGTGTAGTCAGCCGATGCCGGAAATTCTTTGCGCAGATCTGTTTCGATCAGAAAAGCGACGCAATGCGCGCCGGCTTGGATGACGACATGCGGGGCACCACGACCAGCTTGTTGAACTCGCCGCGCTTGAAGGCGCGCAGGAAGCGCGGATAATCCCGGAACACCACGCAGCCATTGGAATCGCCGTTGCGTCCCAGCATGAATGTATGCGCCAGAAGCCCGTCACGATTGTAGCGGTTGTTGCCGTCAGCGGGCGTCAGGCGGATCGCTTCAACGCCGTGGAACAGCGCCTCGCGCATGCGCAGATTGTAGCTGTGCGGCGGCGTCGGGCCGCGGTTCTTCTGGTTCACATAGCTGGGGTTGTCACGCATGCGACCGATGCCGGAATGGGCTTCGAGCTTTTCCCCGCTCGGCAAATAGACGGTTGCAGCGGAAATGTCATAGATCGCCACGCGGCTGCGCGCAGCCTGATTGAGCAATGGGCTGAAGAGGCCCGGCTCAGGACTGTCCGTCAGGCCGCTTTCGGGCGCGTAGGCAAGCTGCGTCTTCGGACGCATGCGCGAGGCGCGCAGCGCAGGCTTGGCACCCGGCAAAGGCACATCATCCGGCACGAACATATCGCTATCGGTATCGTCGTCAGCCGCCATGTTCGTTTTCTGGTCAGGCGCGGATTGCGGCAACGGTATCGCCTTGCCGACCGGCAGATTGGGCGTGGCGCTTCCCTCTGCATCGGCTTCTTCGGCCTGCGACAGAGGCAAAATACCGGACGGGTTCTGCGGCTGGATCTGGGCCAGCGCGACAAGAGCGGCAGGCGTTTGCGGCGCGCTGGCATAGCCAAGCGCGACAGCCGCTGCTGTGGCGGGTTTCGCCGCCGTGTCGCCCGTTTTATCCATGGCCGTGGCGGCTGAAGCAACTGCAACCGGCTCGGGCAGTTTGACCCGGTCGGCGCGCGGTTCGACCACCGATGCGACGTCTACGGATTTTGGTTCGATGACCGAATCCGGACCGATATCGGCAATGATCGGCTGATCGTCGGTCACTTTGTTGCGGTGCCAGTCGAGATTGGAATAGGCGCCATCCGCCGTATAGGCCTTGATGAAGCTCTCGCGCATCTTGTGCGATGGCGTTCGGGTCTGATCGACAAGGGCGAGCGCCTGCGGCATGGCCCCGGGCGCGCGCCGCATGACCGGCGCGACAGGTGCAAATGCCGGGATGACCGTTTCAAGCGCGCCGAGCGTGGTCAGCATCCAGCCACCGGCGAAAAGCCCTGTAACGGCAAAAGCCGTCAAGCGCGCAAAACCGCGCAAACTGAACGGAACGCTGATACGGCTGCTACGCGGAGCCGCATAGCCATACACTTCTGTCACACACGCCATGATACTAACCCGACTGGAATTCGACTTCGCGGCCCCACTTTCGGGCCCTCGCCTCGCATGGCAGTTCGGCAAAAAAGCGAACAGGACATGGCAAAGCAGTGGCCGAAGCAAAGCAGTGACCGCAATGGTCGCTTCCAGCATGGCGAATTATGGTAACCAAAGTCTTTACGAACGGCGTCCGTCTGATAATTCCTCTCGCGGAGAGGAACGCCTCATCAACCCGTCAGGCGATAAGGGGGCGGCGTATCGTCCGAAATTTCGGGGAATTCCTTGCCCTCGGTCACCGTGCGATTGCGCCCGCGATGCTTGCCGCGCATCAAGGCAAGATCGGCCCGGGACACCGTTTGCCATAAGGTTTCGTCGCGACGCAGCATGGCGACACCGAAACTGCATGTCACATGACGACCACTGGGCAGCGTCGCAAAGTCATGACGGGCAACCCGGTTGCAAAGTCGCTTGGCGAAGCGTTCGCAATATTGGGCGCTGCCCGCGACCAGCAGAACGAATTCCTCGCCGCCGACACGACTGACAAGCGCGTCCTTTCCGACCAGCGACTGCAGCAGATGCGCAAACTCGACCAGCACCCGGTCACCGGTCGCATGGCCCAACTGGTCGTTGATCGCCTTGAAATGATCGATATCGGCAATGATGACCGCATGGGTCGCGTCCAGCGGAGCCTGCGCCAGCGCGCGCTTTGCGCATTGTTCCATGCCACGCCGGTTGAGAAGGCCCGTCAACGGATCGGCATCGCGTTCATTGCGCAATTTGTCGATGATATCGAGCGCGGCCACCGTCAGAATGAACAGGCCGAGCAGCACGCCGCCCATCGACGCAGCCACCGTCACCCATGACCAATAAGGCAAGGACAGCAATTGCCTGGAACTCAACACATCATCGAGCATGATGATCGTGAAGACACTGCGCAGGAAGAAATGCGCCGCCAGCAGCACCAGCACCAGACGCAGCGCAGATTCCACCCACCGGTCGCCCGGCACGCGCCGGGCATACACACACAAAAGAGCGGCCAGCGTTCCAAGGCCGATATTGGCAGCAACGACCAGATAGCTGTAGATCGCGCCATACCATGCAAGGAGGCCGACAACCGCCAGCGTCGAAAGGGTGATCAGCGACGCGATTCTCGGCGGAAAGCCGCGCCCCAGCCGCACCATTACCGCCTGACAGAACAGCCAGCCAGCCGCAAATTGCAGCAAGATTGCCAAAAGGAATGTATGGCGCAAATTGGGCAGAAATGGTGAAATCTGTACGAAATGCCCCAGCGAAAATGCTGCAAAGCTCAGGCCGAACAGCAGCATATGCGTCCGCCGCCTGTCGAGCACCCATAGACTCGACATCGCGACCGCAAACAGCATGATCAGCAAAGATGGAACAATTTTCACGAGAAGCCGAACCAAAAATCGATTGAATTATAATTCAACAAGTAGTGGTGCCCATCTGGAAGTGCAATTGCACATATGAGTCAAATTAACTTTTGTAGCACAATTAATAGTTACAGAATAAAATATTCACTTATTTAAATAAAGGAAGCGCTAATATAAAATTGCAAACAATGACCTCCACGCAAAAGCTGAATTCTATTCTTAAATAGGCGCATAATGTTTATCCCCAGTTATTGCTCGCGAAAGTCAAACAGCATGCGCTTGAAGCCATTTCCGGCCATTATTACCTGTTACTAATGCGAATGAAGGCTTGGTCTGGAAAAGGCTAAATGTCATCCTGTGCCCATGCTATTCGAGCGGGTCCGGCCTCAATCTGGCCGGTGACGCTCTGTTTGGAGAATTTCGATGCGCCACCAGTTCGACCTTTTTACTCCCGCTGCGAAGGCTGGGGAAGAACGGGCGGAGCTGCGTCCTGCCCGCGCGAAACCGAAGCGCGACATCGGCAAAGCACCTGCCTTGAACGAGGCGGAAATGGTGCGTCAGCTGAACGACAGCGGGCGTTATCGCATTTTGCAACGGCTCGATCCTCTGCCTGTGGTGCCTGATGCCGACAGAATGGCCTTCCCTCGCCTTGGCGTTGTCGTGGATACGGAAACGACCGGACTGAATGCCGCGCAGGAAGAAATCATCGAAATCGGCGCCGTCGCCTTCTGCTACGCCGATGACGGCTCGATTGGCGATGTCTGCGCCACCTTCGGCGCTTTGCAGGAACCATCAAAGCCGATCCCGGCAGACATTACCCGTATCACCAACATCACCGATGAGATGGTGAAGGGGCAGACGATCCCGCTGGCGGAGCTGGAAGCATTGATCGCCGATGCCGATCTGATCATCGCGCATAATGCCGGTTTCGACCGTCCGTTTCTGGAGCGGTTCTCACCGGTCTTCGCCAACAAGCCGTGGGCCTGTTCTGTCAAGGAAATCGACTGGACCGGACGCGGTTTCGAAGGCACCAAGCTTGGCTATCTGATCGGCCAGAGCGGGTATTTCCATAATGGGCACCGCGCCGAGGATGATTGTCAGGCGCTGCTCGCAGTACTGAAGGAACAGTCGGGCGATATGACGCCCTTTGCCGAACTGCTGCAAGCCAGCCAGAAATCGCGCCTGCGCATCTATGCCGAAAACAGCCCCTTCGAAATGAAGGACAAGCTGAAGGAGCGCCGCTATCGCTGGTCGGACGGTAGCGACGGTCGCCCAAAATCCTGGTGGACGGAAATCGGCGAAGACGAACTCGATGCCGAACTCGACTATCTGCGCACCGAGATTTACGGCTGGCGCGACGCCGAGCCGCTGATCCAGAAGCTCACCGCCGTGGACCGCTACAAGGAACGCGCGCCGCTCAGGCCCAACAGATAAGAAGGGCCGCTCAGCGTCCCCTCTCGTCCTGAGGAGGTGTCCTGAGCTTGTCGAAGGACACCGTCTCGAAGGGTGAGGATGAGACGGGACAAAATTTTGGCCTTGCAGCCCCGCTCCTCGCCCTTCGAGACGGCGCTTCGCGCCTCCTCAGGGTGAGGGATGCGGGGTTGGCGATCATCTCGCCTCTATGGATCAGACGAGAACCGGCCAAGGCTTCTGCGCAGGCCGCATCCCCTCATACGCTTTTGCCATCCGCAACACGCCCAGATCATCGAAACGCTGGCCGAAAATCTGCAGGCCGATCGGCAGGCCCGTCGATGTATAGCCGCAATTGATCGAGATCGCCGGTTGTTCCGACATGTTCATAGCGACTGTAAAGGCAATGTGTTCGAACGGACGCTGCGGATCGTTGATCGGCGATGCCCATTCCGCCGGATAGGTCGGCATTGGAGCAGTCGGCGAGATGATGAAGTCGAAATCCTTGGACGCGGCGAGCGCCGTATGGCGCATTGCGTCGATCTGCGCGAAGCCGGAATAGACCTCCTCGCCGTTCAAGCCTTCGGCGGTCTCGGTCCACTGATAGATGTAAGGCAGGATTTTCGCGCGGTTTTCCGGCGTCATCTTCTTCACATCGGCCCAGGAGCGCGCGCGCCAGAAGCGGTCGAGACCGTCGATCATGGTGCGATTGAGGAACGGCGCAACCGGCTCGATGATTGCGCCCGCATCGGCGAAAGCTCTCGCGGCTGCTTCCACCGCGGCGCGGGTTTCATCGCCGGTCGGCTCGCCGAAACCGGCATCGAGCCAGAGACCGATTTTCAGGCCCTTGACGTCGATATCAAGGTCCATCCAGTCAATGTCCTGATAAGGCAGGCTCATGGCGTCGCGACGGTCCGGACGCGACAGCACCGACATGTAAAGCGCGCTGTCGGCAACCGTGCGGGTCATCGGACCGGCAACACGTCCGAGAAATGCCGGATCAATCGGAATACGCCCGAAGGACGGCTTCAATCCAACGAGACCGCACCAGCCAGCCGGCAGGCGGATAGAGCCGCCAATATCGGTGCCGATATGCAAGGGACCATAACCAGCGGCACCGGCACTGCCTGCACCGGCGCTTGAACCGCCCGGATTGGTGCCGAGGTCCCATGGATTGCGCGCAAGCTTGTGGAAGCTCGACAGCCCCGAAGACAACATGCCGAGATCGGGCATGGTCGTCTTGGCGAGCAGCACGCCGCCAGCCTCACGGGTACGGGCCGCAGGTGGGGCATCAGCGGCGGCAGGCTTCAGCGGCAGCGCCGCGCAGCCAAGCGGAACCGCCGTTCCCTCGGTCGCTATGTTTTCCTTGATCGTCAGCGGCACACCATCAATGGGGCCTGCCGGTTCACCCTTCGCCCAGCGCGCTTCGGAAGCTCTGGCCGCCGCCCGCGCAGCATCCGGGTCATAGGCCCAAAGCGCGTTCAGCTTCGGCTCATAGGCTTCGATGCGGGTGATGACGGCTTCCGTGACTTCGACCGGCGAAAGCGACTTCGCCTGATAGGCGGACACGAGTTCAACGGCTGACAAATCGGCAAGATTCGACATTGGATATTTCCTCAAATCACTCAGGCAATTTCAGTGTGGAATCGGATCGCCGCACGCGCTTGCGGCGACCGGAAAAAGGTTTTGGCACCGCATCGACCAGCGCCCGCGTGTAGTCATGTTGCGGATTGTCGAACACCGCATTGGTCGGTCCCTGCTCGACGATATTGCCACGATAGATCACGGCAACACGGTCGGTAATTGCGCGCACCACACCGAGATCATGGCTGATGAAGAGATAGGAAAGGCCGAACTTTTCCTGCAAATCCATCATCAGATTCAACACCTGCGCCTGAATGGAAACGTCGAGCGCGGAGACCGGCTCGTCGGCCACGATCAGCGCCGGTCTGGTGATCAAAGCGCGGGCAATGGCTATGCGCTGGCGCTGCCCGCCGGAAAACTCATGCGGATATTTTTCCGCCGATGCTTTGGGCAGGCCGACCGCTTCCAGCACTTCCGCCACACGGTCGTCGCGATCTTTGGCGCTCGTGCCGCTTTCAAGCGACACAATCGGCTCGGAAATAATCCGCTTCACCGTATGGCGCGGATCGAGCGAGCCATAGGGGTCCTGAAAAATCGCCTGAAAGCCTTTGCGCGCCTCGCGCAGACCAGCGCGGTCGAGAGCGTAAATATCCTGCCCGTTGACGAGAATCTGCCCCGACTGCGGTCGCTCCAGCCCCATCACCGCACGCGCCAGCGTGGATTTGCCGGAACCGCTTTCGCCGACAATACCAAGGCTCTGACCGGCTTCAATCTCGACATTGACGCCATGCAACACGCGCAAGGAGCCCGGCCTCGAAAAGAACGACGCGCGCGGAAGCTGATATTCACGCACCACATCGCGCACCTGCAAAATCATCTGGCTCATGCGAGCACCTCGCCGTCTCGCGGATGCAGGCAGGCGGCGCGATGCACGATGCCGTCATTCTCCGCGATGAAGTCCAGCCCGGGGATCACCTTTCGGCAATCATCCTGCACAAAGGCGCAACGGTCGGCGAAGGTGCAATGAGGCGGGCGCGCCAGCGGATCGGGCACCACGCCGGGAATGGCGGCAAGGCGCTGGCGTTTGCCCGTCGCGTGACTGCGCACAAGGGCGGCGCCATGCGGCGAGGCTGCAAACAGCCCGCGTGCATAGGGATGCGCCATGCGTTGAAACACGGCTTGCGTGCGTCCGGTCTCGACGATGCGGCCCGCATACATGACGGCTATCCGGTCGGTCATTTCCGAAACCACACCGAGATCGTGGGTGATCAGCATCAGCGCCGTGCCGGTTTCGTCGATCAGTTCGTCCATCAGATCAAGGATCTGCGCCTGCACCGTCACGTCGAGTGCAGTGGTCGGCTCATCGGCGATCAGCAGGTCCGGCTCGCAGGCAATCGCCATGGCGATCATCACACGCTGGCGTTGCCCGCCCGAAAGCTGGTGTGGATAAAGATCGAGATTGAAGCGCGGCGCAGGCAGGCCAACGCGGTCGAGCAGTTCGCGCGCTTTACGCTCGGCATCCGCACGGCTTTCGCCCAAATGCAGACGGCGGCCTTCGGCAATCTGCGCGCCGATGGATTTGACCGGATTGAGCGCCGTCATCGGCTCCTGAAAGATCATCGCCATGCGCCGTCCGCGCATTTTGCACAGTTCCGCTTCCGGCGTGGCGGCAAGGTCCTGACCGTCGAAGCGCAACGTGCCGCGCACACGCATCCGTTCCGGCAGCAGGCCCATGGCGGCAAGCGCGGTGATCGACTTGCCGCTACCGGATTCACCAACGACACCGAGGCGTTCGCCACGGTTCAGCGTCAGCGTGATGCCGGAGACAATATCTGCGGAACGAGTGCCGAAGGGCAGCTCGACGGACATATTGTCCATTTCAAGAAGGGGTGCTGTCATCTCTGCCTCCGCACGCGCGGGTCGAGCACATCGCGCAGTCCGTCACCCAGCATGTTGAGGCCAAGCACGGCAAACGTGATGGCGAGGCCGGGGAAAATGGCGAGCCATGGCGCGTCATAAATAAAGGTCTGTGCGTCGTTGAGCATCTTGCCCCAGCTTGGCATCGGCGGCTGGGTGCCAAGACCGACATAGGAAAGGCCCGCCTCGGCAACGATGGCGAGCGCGAACTGGATCGTCGCCTGTACGATCAGCACATGATTGATATTGGGCAGCACATGCAAAAGCGTGATCGACACATCGCCACGACCAGCGCAACGGGCTGCCTGCACATATTCGCGTTTCCAAAGCCCAAGCGATGCGCCGCGTGTGACACGGGCAAAGACCGGAATGTTGAAAATGCCGATGGCGATCATCGCATTCACCGCACCGGGACCGAAGACCGCCGTGATGATGACGGCGGTAAGCAGCGCGGGAAAGGCGAAAGCCAGATCGGTCATGCGCATGACGAAACCGTCCACCATGCCGCCGCGTGCCGCCGCGAAAGCGCCCAGCGGAATGCCGATCCCGGCACCGACAAGCACGGCAATGATCGACACGGCGATGGAATTGCGCGCGCCGACCATGATCATGGAAAACACGTCGCGACCGAAATTATCCGTGCCGAACAGATGATTGAGGCTCGGCCCCTGCAACTTGTCGCGAAAATTCATCGCCGTCGGCGAATAGGGCGTCCAGAAAAAGGAGATGAGCGCCATCGCAACGAGGATAACCGTAATCAGCGTCCCGATGGTCAGGCTGCGGCTCAAAAGCACCGTTCGGAAAATGCCGGGCTTCGGCAGAATTTGCGTGTCGCTCATCGGCTGCCTCCCGTCGAAAGGCGCGGATCGATGAAGCCATAGACAAGATCGACGATGAAATTGACCGCGATAACGGAAGCGGCAAGCAGTGTCACCAGCGACTGCACGGTGACGAGATCGCGCTGCGCGATGGCCTGAAACACCAGTCGTCCAAGGCCGGGTAGATTGAAGACGTTTTCGATGATGATGGTTCCCGCCAGCAGAAAGGAGAATTGCAGGCCGATGATGGTGACGACCGGAATCAGTGCATTGGGCACCGCATGACGCCAAAGCGCGGACTTGCGCGTCAGGCCCTTGGCACGCGCGGTGCGCACGAAATCCTCACCCAGCGTTTCGATGACGGCGGATCGGGTGACACGCGCCAGAATGGCGGCAAGCGGCAGCGCCAGTGCCAATGCGGGCAGAAACAGCGAGCGGATGCCGTTCCAGAAGCCGCCCTCCCAACCCGCGAAGCCCGAGGCCGGAAACCAGCCGAGCTGCAAGGCGAACAGCAGGATCAGGAGCAGGCCGAGCCAGAAATTCGGGATGGCGACGCCGACCTGCGCCACCCCCATGGACAGCACATCACCAGTCTTGCCGCGCTTCGAAGCCGCATAGACCCCCACCGGAATGGCGACCGCGACCGACAGAACCATCGACAAAAGAGCCAGCGGTAGCGTGACCATGATGCGCGGTCCGAGCAGTTCGCTGATCGGAACGGAATAGGTATAGCTCGTGCCGAAATCGCCTTTAAGAAAACCGCCGATCCATGTGAGATAGCGCCACCAGATCGGCTGGTCGAGGCCGAGCTGCGTATGGAGCGCGGCCAGCGTTTCAGGCTGCGCATTGATGCCGAGGATGACCGCTGCCGGGTCGCCCGGCAGCACCTGCATCAACAGAAAGACGATGACGGAAGCCGCAAGCGTCGTCAGCAAGAGCGAGACCAAACGCCCGGATATATAAGCCAGCAAAACGACCTCCTTGAAAAGACGGATATCCGCTTTCCACATTCCAACTCACCATACGCCCTCCCCTTATCTTTATGGGGCGCACGGCATTCGTTATGATATCCGCCCCGTTGCCAAAGCGCCGGGGCGGAGGTTTTTATTCGGCCCAGTAAGCCTGGGTCAGATCGTCAGCCGGGATCGGCATGTTCTTCCACAGACCCTTGACGTTCTTATTCCAGACGCCGATTTTCGGCAGCGCATAGAGGAAGACATTCGGCTCGTCGGCGGCCAGCTTTTCCTGCAACTTCTTGACGAGTTCCAGCTGTTCCTCGTCGCTGCCAGCCTCGGCATAAGACTTGTAGAGCGCCTTATAATCCGGGTTATTGTAGTTGAAGTAGTACTTGTCGCGGGCATAGATATCGAGATCGCGCGCTTCGGTATGGGCGATGATCGTCGCGTCGAAATCCGACCGCTTGAACACCTGATCCAGCCACTGCGCAAACTCGATCGGCACGAGATTGACCTGAATGCCGACCTCGGCCAGCATCGCCGCAATGATCTCGCCGCCACGCCGCGCATAGGCCGGTGGCGGCAGCGTGATGGTGATCGACGTGCCCTCTGGTACGCCAGCTTCTTCCAGCAGTTGCTTCGCCTTGGCCGGATCATAAGGATAGGTCTGCGAGAGATCGACATAGCCGGGATCGACCGGCGAATAATGCGAACCAATCGGCGTGCCGAAACCGGAATAGGTGCCTTCGATCAGCGCTTTGCTGTCGATGGCATGGGCCAGCGCCTGACGCACTTTCACATTGTCGAACGGCGCCTTGGCATTGTTGAGCGACAGCAGAACCTTGCCCGCCGTATCGCCCACTTCAACCTGCAACTTGTCATCGCTCTTGAAGCGGCTGATCAGCTCCGGCGCCTGGAACATCGGGAACACGTCGATGTCACCGGCAAGAATGGCTGCTGCCGCTGCCGACGGATCACTGACGAAGCGGAAGGTGACGGCGGAGAGCTTTGCAGGCTCGCCCCAGTAATCCGCATTACGCTCCAGCTCGACGCGGTCGCCCTGCACCCAGCGCTTGAACTTGAAAGGACCGGTGCCGACCGGCTTGGTCTTGTTGTCGCCAGCCGAATTCGGCGCGACCATCACCGCGTCGCCCCAGCCCATATTGAACAGGAAGTTCGAGGTCGGGCGCTTCAGCGTCACAACGGCGGTCGCCGGATCGGGACATTGCGTGCTTTCAATCGGCGCGAACAGGCCCTTCTGCGCATTGGTGGAATCTGGAGCGACGGCGCGCTCATAGGAGAATTTTACCACCGAGCAGTCGAACGGCGTGCCGTCATGGAACTTCACGCCCTGACGCAGCTTGAACGTATAGGTCTTCTTGTCGTCGGAGACGGTCCAGCTTTCAGCCAGAAGCGGCTTCACCGTGCCGTCCTCGACAATGCGCACCAGACCCTCATAAAGGTTGGCATAGGTAACCTGCCGGATACCGGCGGCGGCATTGGCGGTCGGGTCCAGACCCGGCGGCTCCAGCACTTCGCCGACCACCAGCGTATCTTTTGCAAACGCACCATTGATCGATGCCAGCATTGCAGCCGTTATAAGCCCGGCTTTAAACAGTTTACCCATGGTTCCCCTACAACCTTTCTGGATTTAAATCGAGCGCCCGCCATCCACGTCGAGCGCAACCCCGGTAATCATAGAGGCAGCGGGCGAGCAAAGGAAAGCCGCCGCTTCAGCCAGATCGTCAGGTTTCAACAGGCGGCCCATCGGGATAGAATCGCGGAATTTCTTGCGGATTTCTTCCGTGTCCTCACCCATGAACGTGGTGAGAAGCGGCGTTTCACCGGCAACCGGGTTCAGCGCCACAACACGGATTTTCGACGGTGCAAGCTCGATGGCGAGCGCCTTCGTGACCGAAACGACCCAGCCCTTGGTGGCATTGTACCAGGCGAGATTCGGGCGCGGGCGACCAGCGCCGGTCGAGGCGACGTTCAGAATAACGCCTTCGCCATTACCCTTGAAATGCGGAATGAGCTTGCGCGTCATCAGATAGACGCCGCGCACATTGACGCCGAGAATGCGGTCGAACTCGTCCGGCTCTACCAGTTCGGCATTTTGCGGCTTGTGGCCAATACCGGCATTATTGATGAGAATATCGACCTTGCCGAATTTCGAAAACGCGGCTTCCACCGCTGCATCAACATCGGCTTCCTTGGAAATATCGGCAGCCACGGCCAGCGCCGCATCGCCGATTTCGCCTGCGACGCGCTCAGCGCCTGCCTTGTCGCGGTCGACGATGACGACCTTTGCGCCGCCTGAAGCAAAGCGCTTCGCCATGCCTTCGCCAAACCCCGAACCTGCTCCTGTAATGAGCGCGACCTTACCTTCAAGCGACACTATGCTTCTCCTTAACCGTGATACACGGAAATCGTCTTCAGCGAGGCAAACCCGTAGAGCGCCTCAAAACCTTTTTCGCGGCCATGGCCGGATTTCTTCACGCCGCCGAACGGCAGTTCGATACCGCCGCCAGCGCCGTAATTGTTAATGAACACCTGCCCCGAATGGATCGCATGGGCGAGGCGGAACTGGCGTCCGCCATCCTTGGTCCAGATGCCGCAAACGAGACCGTAGGACGTGCCATTGGCAATGGCGATGGCTTCCTCTTCGGTATCGAACGGCAGGATAACCTGCACCGGACCAAAGATTTCCTCCTGCGCCAGACGATGATCGGCAGGCACGTCGCGGATCAGCGTTGGCAACACATAGGCCCCACCTTCCGGCGCGTCTTCGGTCAGCACACCTTGCGCGGCAATGGCCAGTCCGCTTTCCTTGGCGAGATCCAGATAGCTTTCGACAATCGCCTTCTGGCGCTGCGACACCACCGGACCGACGGACGGATCAGCACTTGCAGGGCCAACCTTCAATGCGCGGTAGCGTTCGCTCATGCGCGCGACAACATCTTCGTAAATGCTGCGCTCAACGAGGATGCGCGACGAAGCCGAGCAGGTCTGACCGGCATTTTGAATGCCGGCATTGACCAGAAACGGCAAAGCGCGGTCGAGATCGGCATCAGCGAAAACGATCTGCGGCGATTTTCCGCCAAGTTCCAGCGTCACCGGCACAGTGTTCTTCGCTGCTGCGGCCTGTACCGCTTCACCGGTGCGCACCGATCCCGTGAACGAGATGTGGTTGACATCGGGATGTTCGGAGAGTGCTGCACCCGCTTCCGCGCCAAGCCCGGTCACCACATTGAGCGCGCCCTTCGGCAGACCGGCCTTTTCGGCAATGCGCGCAAATTCGAGAATGGTCAGGCAGGCTTCTTCGGCAGGCTTGACCACGGCGGCATTGCCCATGGCCAATGCTGCGCCAAGGCTGCGCCCTAGAATCTGCATCGGATAGTTCCACGGAATAATATGGCCCGTGACGCCGTGCGGCTCATAGATCGACAGAACCGTGAAGCCGTTCTGATAGGGCAGCGTATCGCCATGCACCTTGTCAGCGGATGCACCGTAGAATTCGAGATAACGCGCCAGCGCCACCACGTCGGCGCGGGCTTGGCCGACCGGCTTGCCAACATCCTTCGATTCCAGATCCGTCAGGAGGTCGATATTCTTCAGCACTTCTTCCGAAATGCGATGCAATACACGACCGCGCTCGGTCGCGGTCAGCTTGCCCCAGTCGCCGGAAAGCGCCTTGCGGGCTGCTGCTACAGCCTGATCGATATCGGCCTTGGTGCCGCGCGCAATCAGCGCCAGATCGCTGCCATCGGAAGGGTTCTTGACCGTGATATGCTCGCCGCCAGCCGCATCCTGCCACTGACCCGCGATAAAATTGCCGTAACGGAGCAAGCCCGCTCCTCCCGTCTGGTTCTCATGCTTCATCTTCATTCTCCCGAAGAGGCTGTTCCGCCTCCAATCTTGCAGTGGTGGCGCGGATATGCGCCCGCGCCAGCCGCTCAGCCTGCTCGCCATCGCGCGCGGCAATGGCCTCAACAATCGCGCCATGTTCGCGGATTGCATCGCGTGCACGATCTACCGATAGCGAAAAGGATGGCGCGAAAACCTGCGATGTCATGCGCAACAACGGCACGAAGGCGATCAGCGAGGCATTACCCGCCGTGTTCATCACCGCCATATGAAAATCGACATTGGACTGGGTATAGGCTTTGGCATCCCACGGATCGACTACTGCCGACTGACCCGCGACATGGGTGCGCAGCCTGGCGATATCCGCATCGCTCGCCCGTTCAGCGGCAAAGCGTGCGGCAACACCATCGAGCACTTCACGCACGGCATAGGCATCGATCAGGCGGGTGAGATCGGCGGAGGCGACACGCACCCCCCTGCCCGGCAGGTGGATGACCAGCCCGTCGCGCTCCAGAACACGCAAGGCTTCCCGCAAGGGCGTGCGGCTGATGCCGAATTCGGTGGCTATATGCTCCTGCCGGAGGATCGCGCCCGGCGCATAAACGCCCGCATAGATTCGCTCCCGAAGCGCCTCTGCCACTTCGTCCAGCAAACGGGTCTGACTACGCCATTCATAAGCCGCCAATCGAAAAGCCTCCCAACTTTTCGCAAACTATATCCTGGATACAAAATCGGTCAATCCGAATTTCAACGACTTTTCTGAAAAGATTGGAGACTGTTGACGACTGAAAATTTCTGGAAGGTGTGCTGACCGGATAAATTGCGTCGGGTTGGCACGCCCGGTCGTTTTCTTCAAACGGTCATCATCAGTTTTCGACGGTTTCGGCTAGTATCCCTGCCAGTTGCCGGATTTGTTCGGGGCCGTGATCCATGTGCCGGATGACGATTTCCATCGGTTCGACCGCAGGCAGGCCCGCAAGCTCCGGCACGGCGCGGTGGGCGGGCAGCATAACGCGCATCGGCAACAGGCTGACGCCAAGCCCCTCCGCCACAGCACTTTGAATGCTCACCAGACTGGAGCTGGTGAACACCACATGCCACGGTCTGCCGATCCGGTCGAGCGCCTCCATCATGTCGCTGCGATAAAGCCCGTTCGGCGGAAAGGCGACTAGCGGCAGCGGCTCAAGCCGCGACATTGACGACACGGGAAAGTCCGCACTCTCCAGCCATGTCAAAGGTTCGGGCCAGCGCATTTTGCCTGCCGTCTCGCCGCGCTTCTGCTTGACCATGACGAGATCGAAATCACCCGTTTCAAAACCTTTCTGCAAGTCGCGGCTGAGACCGCTCGTCACTTCCAGCTTGATGTTCGGATGCTCGCGCATGAAAGCCGCCAGGGCAGGCGTGACCAGTCGCGACGCGAAATCTTCCGGTAGTCCCAGACGAAACACTGTTGCAAGCGCACTGCCGGTCATGGCGGCAGCGGCTTCGTCATGGAGATGCAGCATGCGCCGCGCATAACCGAGCAGCTTTTCCCCGGCATCGGTGGGCCGCACATCGCGGCGTGCGCGCTCCAGCAGCGCCTGCCCCGCCACCTCTTCCAGCCGCAATATCTTCTGGCTGATGGTCGATTGCGTCGAATGCAATTGCTGCGCCGCAACCGTGAAGCTGCGACTATCGACGACAGCCACAAAGGCCCGCATCAGATCGAGATTGAAGATAGTATTCATAAATCCACTGGATATCAGTTCAACATTTAATTTTCAAATAGAACTGGCAAGCTGTATGAAAACGATCAACCAAGGGAGCCGTAAATGCGCCGAACATTATTCAGCTTGAGTGCCTTGGCATTGATTGCAGGAGCCATTGTCATGAGCGAACCCACCTTGCCCGGCCATCAGGCCATCGCACAAACCGAAACCGGTCTTATCGAAGCAGCCAGCGCCGGCAACCTCCCCGCCGTGAAGGCCGCCATCAAGGCCGGAGCCGATCTTGAAGCGCGCGGCAAGAATGGCGAAACGGCCCTCCTCGCCGCCACCCATGCCAATCACATCGATGTCGCACGCGCTTTGATCGAGGCGCGCGCGAATGTGAATGCCAAGGACGCAATCAATGACAGCCCCTATCTTTATGCGGGCGCGCGCGGCCATCTGGAAATCCTGAAACTGACACTGGCGCACGGTGCCGACCTGACAAGCACCAACCGCTATGGCGGAACGGCTCTGATCCCGGCAGCCGAACGTGGCCATGTCGAGACGGTGCGCACGCTGATCGCGGCGGGCGTCAATGTCGATCACGTCAACAATCTCCATTGGACCGCCTTGCTGGAGGCTATCATTCTGGCCGATGGCGGCGAGCGCCATGTCGAAATCGTCAAGCAGTTGATCGATGCCGGTGCCGATGTAAACATCGCCGACAAGGACGGCGTGACGCCATTGCAGCATGCGCGCCAGCGCGGCTATGCACCGATGGTCGCCCTTCTCGAAAAGGCAGGTGCGAAATGAACACCGACCGGATCTTTCTCGATCAGGCCATAGCGCTGGCATTCGACAATGTCGATCAGGGCGGACGCCCGTTCGGCGCCGTGGTGGTCAAGGACGGCGACGTCATTGCCACCGGCGTCAACCGCATGCAGGCCGATTGCGACCCAACGGCCCATGCCGAATTGCTGGCGCTGCGCGCGGCGGGCAAGGCCCTGCAATCGCCACGTCTCGACGGCTGCGCCGTCTATGCCAGTGGCCAGCCCTGCCCCATGTGCTTTGCCGCCATGCGCATGGCAGGCGTGGACAAAATCCTGTTCGCCAATTCCAACGAACAGGCCGAATCCTATGGCCTTTCCACCGCAAAAATCGCTGCTGAACTGGCCAAGCCCGTCAGCGCGCAGACCGGTATCCGCTTTGAACATTGCCCGTCGGAAGAAGGCGAACGCCTGCTGCGCGCATGGCAGGACCGGACAGACACCCAGTAAAGTCTCATCATGCCCAGCAACCCTGCCAGCACCGGCGGTAACCGGACCGCACCCATTGCCCTTGTCGCGCTCGTCGCGCTGATCGGTTTCAACCTGCGGCCTTTCCTGACGGGCCCCGGGCCGGTTCTGTCAGAGATTGCCGCTGATACCGGCATGGGGTTTGGCGCGCTTTCTCTCCTGACTTTTCTGCCGATGCTGCTGATGGGGCTTGGCGCATTTGTCACGCCGCGCATCCAGTCGCTTTTCGGTACGCGCCGAAGCATGTTCGCAGCACTCGCAATCCTCGCAGCCGGATCGGCGCTGCGCGGCATCGTGCCGGACGGCCTGTCGCTGATATTCACAGCCATTCTCTGCGGCGCTGGCGTTGCCATGATACAGGCGCTGATGCCCGGTCTCATCAAGGCCAGATTTCCATCGTCCATCGCCACGATCACCGGGCTTTACTCCGCAACCATCATGGGCGGGGGTGCACTGGGTGCGCGATTGGCGCCATGGTTTGCCGGTGCCGCCCACAATTGGCGCTATGCGCTCTCTTTGTTGGCGATGCCTGCCGTGCTCGCCTTGATCGCTGCCGTGCCGATCCTGAAAGAGGCCCCAAGCACAACGAAAGCAGCAGGCCAGAAGTCGGGCATTACAGCTACGCTTTTACGGCGTCCGCGCACCTGGGCGCTGATGGCCGCATTCGGCCTCGTCAATGCCGGCTATTCCTCAATGGTTGCATGGCTTGCACCTTATTACCAGACGCTCGGGCTTGAAGCCTCGGCGACGGGCAGCCTTGTCGCGACCATGGCGATTGCGCAGGCTTTGAGCGCCCTCGCCCTGCCCATGCTTGCACGACGCAGCACCGACCGCCGCCCATGGCTGCTTTTCAGCCTTTTGATGCAGGCTGTGGGATTTGCCGGGCTTGCCTTTGCGCCGGATATCTCACCGGTCCTGTGGTCGGCGATCTGTGGTGCCGGCCTCGGCGGCAGCTTCGCGCTTGCGATGATCACCTCGCTCGACCATTTGCCGAAACCGGAGGAAGCAGGCGCTCTGGCCGCCATGATGCAAGGCGGCGGTTTTCTGATTGCAGCACTTGGACCCGTCGCAACCGCGCTTCTTCATAATATCACCGGCGGCTTTGCTTCCGGCTGGATCTTGCACCTTGTTCTGGTCGCGGCGATCTGCCCGCTCTATCTGAGCTTCAATCCCCGCCATTATCCGCGGGTGATGAATCTGCCGGTTTCGCCAGCGAATGGCACACAATAGCGTTACCCGGTGAATTTATCGGGCAAAAACGATGTTCGGCTGGCATTTTTGGGTTAGATAGCTTGCTCACCTTCCCTTTCGGGTTAAGGTTGGCGCCATCCCTCAGACTGGTCAATGACATGAAGCACGAAACCGTCATCAAGCAAGGCACGTCCGTCGCACCGGACGGATTGCCCAAGCCGAGAATCTATTGGGCATGGGCTACCTTGATGGTCGGTTTGACGCTTGCCGTCATCGACGGCACCATTGCCAATGTCGCCTTGCCGACAATCGCCGCCGATTTTGCCGCCGGGCCCGCCGCCTCCATCTGGATCGTCAACGGCTATCAGCTCGCCATCGTTATCAGCCTGTTGCCGCTGGCAGCGCTTGGCGAAATCTACGGCTATCGCCGCATCTATCTGGCAGGCGTGACGCTGTTCACCGTCGCATCGGTGGCTTGCGTCTTCGCGCGCTCGCTGGAAACGCTGACCCTTGCGCGCATCGTGCAAGGACTGGGCGCGGCGGGGCTGATGAGCGTCAATACCGCGCTGTTGCGTTATACCGTTCCGCAGGCCAAATTCGGTACTGCCATCGGTCTCAACGCCCTCTTTGTCGCGGTTTCTTCGACCATCGGCCCCACGCTTGCAGGCGTCATCCTGTCCTCGCTGACCTGGCCGTGGCTCTTCGTCATCAATATTCCGCTCGGCATCGCAGCGGTCGCGATGGGCTTACGAACCCTGCCGGAAAATGAGCGCTCGGCGCGCAAGTTCGATGTCGTCAGCGCCATCCTCAGCGCCCTGACCATCGGCCTTCTGATCACGACCATCGACAGTGCTGGCAACGAGGTCAGTCAAACTGTCGTCGTGCTGCAGGCCGTGGCCTGTCTCGTGGCGGGCATTTTACTGACACGCCGCTCGTTGCGCACTACAGACCCGCTGCTGCCGCTCGATCTGTTGCGCATTCCGGTGTTCACGCTCTCGATCTGCACGTCAATCATGTCGTTCCTCGCGCAGATGATGGCCTTCATCTCGCTGCCGTTCCTGTTTCAGACCGTATTCGGCTTCAAGCCGATTGAGGTGGGCTTTCTCATGATGCCATGGCCGATTGCGCTGGCATTGGTCGCACCTTTATCCGGCAAGCTTTCGGACAAATATTCCCCAGCGATACTCGGGCTGCTCGGCCTCATCACTTTTGCTGCCGGGCTGGCGCTGGTTGGCATGTTGCCCGCCCATCCGACGATTGCCGATATTTGCTGGCGCATGGCCATTTGCGGCATCGGCTTCGGTCTGTTCCAGGCGCCGAACAACCGCATGATGATCACCTCGACGCCGCGTGCGCGCTCCGGCGCTGCAAGCGGCATGCTCGGCACCGCTCGTCTGCTCGGCCAGTCGCTGGGGGCTGCCTTCGTGGCGTTCCTGCTGGCGCAATGGGGCGTGGAAGGCTCGCCCTATATCCTGTTCATCGCTTCGGGCTTTGCGCTGTTTGCATCGGTAATCAGCTTTTCGCGCCTCGGCGCTCACCGTTTGGGAGCATGATTTCGTTCATCCACAGCGATGAAAAATTTTCCATCGAAAGGCTCGATTTGCCTGTTGCAATCTGCAATGCGTTGGTTCATATACCGCCTGCCTGACGGAAACGACTTCCTTCGGAAGCGCTTTCAAGTCGAAACTGGCGCGAGCGGGTGTAGCTCAGGGGTAGAGCACAACCTTGCCAAGGTTGGGGTCGAGGGTTCGAATCCCTTCGCCCGCTCCAGTTTCCAGCAAGGCAGTTCTCAAAATCCCGGCTTCGTCCGGGATTTTTGCTTTTTAGGCCCTCCCCGTCTTCGAGGCGCATTCCGAACCGGAAGCAAACTTATAGAAAATAAGAATGAAGCCCAAACAGGGCTTGGCAGCGGCGCAGCGAACCATTAACACGTTGCAGGTCCCAAAACCGGGCGACCCCTTTTGCCGCAAGCTTTTCTCCGGGGCAGAACGACGCCCCAACACTGAGCCACGAATGACAGACATGCCGACAGAGCGACCCGATATCGACGCGCAAGCCGCCGTCGCGGGAGCCTATAGGCCTTCCTCACGCAAACGCTCCGGTGGCTTTCTGCGCGGCAACTCGCTTCTCGGGCTGATCGTGCGGCGCGTATTGCTCGGTATCGTGTTGCTCTGGGCGATTTCAGTGGTCATTTTCGCGGGCACGCAGATCCTGCCCGGCGACGTGGCAACCGCCATGCTCGGCCAGCAGGCAACCCCGCAGGCCGTCGAAAACATCCGCAAGGAACTCGGCCTTGAGCGACCGGCGATCCAGCGTT
Source organism: Ochrobactrum teleogrylli (assembly GCF_037482325.1). Classification (NCBI taxonomy): domain Bacteria; kingdom Pseudomonadati; phylum Pseudomonadota; class Alphaproteobacteria; order Hyphomicrobiales; family Brucellaceae; genus Ochrobactrum; species Ochrobactrum teleogrylli. The sequence continues at coordinate 3,507,032 of NZ_JBBHKQ010000001.1, read as the reverse complement.
ACTCCGAATGGCTGGTCAATGCCGTGCAAGGCGATCTCGGTCGCAGCTATTCCAACCGGCAGGACATTGCCAAAAGCATCGCGCCGCGCCTGTCGAACACGCTCTATCTTGCTGCCATGTCGGCGCTGCTCGCGATACCGCTGGCGCTGCTGCTCGGCTTGATTTCCGTTCTCTATGCCGGCACGGTGATCGACCGGGGCATTGCCGTGGCAACGCTTGCCACCATATCGCTGCCGGAATTCTTCGTAGCCTATATTCTGATCGCCTATCTGGCGATCTCGCTCGGCCTGCTGCCATCAAGCGCGCTCGTCACGTCGTCGATGAGCGGCTGGCAGCGTCTGACGGCTGTTGCCCTGCCCTGCATGACGCTGGTGATCGCCGTGACCGGCCATATGGTGCGGATGACGCGCGCCTCGCTTTTGTCCATCATGTCGTCGCCCTATATCGAGACTGCGCAGCTGAAAGGCCTGCCGCGCTGGCGCATTCTTTTGAAACACGCTTTGCCCAATGCGCTGTCGCCGGTCATCAATGTCATTGCGCTGAACCTAGCCTATCTGGTGGTTGGCGTCGTGGTGGTCGAGGTCATCTTCGTTTATCCTGGAATGGGGCAATATATGGTCGATCACGTTGCCAAGCGTGACGTGCCGGTGGTGCAGGCCTGTGGCCTGATCTTTGCCGCCGTCTATATCGGCCTCAACATCATCGCCGATGTTATTGTGATCCTGACCAATCCACGGCTGAGGCACCCGCGATGAAAAAGCGCAAACAGTCTTCGCCGCTGTTGGCGATCATCGGTTTCGGCGGCATCGCCTTCTTCCTGTTCGTCGCCATTTTCGCAGATTTTCTGGCACCGCATCCAATTTCGGAAGTGGTGGGCGCTGTCTGGCAAGGCCCCTCGCCGCAAGCTCTTCTCGGCACCGACAATATCGGTCGCGACCTTCTGTCCCGAGTTATCTGGGGCACGCGGCTAACGCTATCGATTGCCGCCGCCTCGACCATCGTGGCCTTTGCAATCGGCGTGCCGCTCGGCTTTCTTGCTGCGCTCTCCAAAGGCTGGCCGGACCAGCTTTTGTCGCGCGCCAACGATCTGCTGATGGCGATCCCGACCCTGATCTTCGCACTGGTGGTACTCGCCGTTCTGCCGAAAAGCGTGTTCGTGCTCATCGCCGTGATGGCCGTGCTGGAAGCGACCCGCGTTTTCCGCGTCAGCCGTGCCATCGCTTCGGATGTGGTGGTGCTGGACTATGTGGAAATCGCGCGGTTGCGCGGCGAGAGCAAAGGCTGGATCATCTTCAACGAAATTCTGCCCAATGCATTGTCGCCACTGCTGGCCGAATTCGGGCTGCGCTTCGTCTTTGCAATTCTGTTTCTTTCCACCCTGTCTTTCCTTGGGCTTGGCGTGCAGCCGCCGGTGGCCGACTGGGGCAGTCTGGTAAAAGACAACAAGGACGGGTTGATGTTCGGCGTCTTCGCCGCACTCATTCCCGGCGGCACCATTGCGGCGCTGGCGATCAGCGTCAATTTCGTCGTCGATTGGGTCTTGCAGCGCACATCGAGCCTGAAGCGAGGTGCGCAGGATAATGGCTGAACCCTTGCTTAAAATCACCGGTCTGGAAATCCGCTCCGATGATGGCCTTGTCGTCGACAAGGTCGACCTGACCCTTGCCAAAGGCCGGGTGCTTGGTCTCATCGGCGAATCCGGCGCGGGAAAATCCACCATCGGTCTTGCAGCCCTTGGGCATGCACGCGGCGGCTTGCAGATTACCGGCGGGACCGTGACGCTCGACGGCAGCAACATCCTGTCGCTGTCGCGCAAGGACATGCAGGCCATGCGCGGCAGCCGTGTCGCCTATGTGGCGCAATCGGCAGCCGCTGCCTTCAACCCCGCCCATCGCCTGATCGATCAGGTGATCGAAGCCACGGTCTGGCACGGACTGATGAAGCGTGCGGAAGCCAGAAAGCGCGCTATAGAACTCTTTGCCATGCTTGGCCTGCCCGACCCGGAGCATTTCGGCGAGCGCTATCCGCATCGGGTATCAGGCGGCCAGTTGCAGCGCGCCATGACCGCCATGGCGCTTTGCCCGAAGCCCGATCTGGTGGTTTTCGACGAACCGACCACGGCGCTCGACGTCACCACCCAGATCGAAGTTCTCATCGCCATCAAGAAGGCCATCGAAACCACAGGCACGGCGGCGCTTTATATCTCACACGACCTTGCGGTCGTCGCCCAGATCGCCGACGACATCATGGTGCTGCGCCATGGCCGCATGGTCGAACAGGGGTCCGTCCGCCAGATATTCGATGCGCCGCGCGAAGATTATACGCGCCAGCTGGTTGCCGTGCGCCAGAAGGAAGTGGAAGGCAAGCCGCTCACCGCCGAACCGCTCCTGACCGTCAGCAAGATCAGCGCTGCCTATGACCCGGCCAATCCGGTTCTGAGCGATATCTCGCTGGAGCTGGAAAAGGGCCGTACGCTCGCCATTGTCGGCGAGTCCGGTTCCGGCAAATCGACGCTGGCGCGTGTGGTTTGCGGGCTTCTGCCGCCAATCGCCGGTGAAATCCGCTTTGACGGAGCCGTTCTGTCGCCGCGCCTTGAAGGCCGGTCGAAGGAAACGCTGCGCAATATCCAGATGATCAGCCAGTTGCCCGATCTGGCGCTCAATCCCCGCCGCACCATTGCCGACATCCTCGGACGCCCGTTGCAGTTCTATTTCGGCATGGGTCGCGCCGACCGGCACAAGGCCGTGGCCGAACTGATGGATCGCATCGAGCTGCCGCAAACCGTGCTGGAGCGCTATCCGGCTGAACTTTCCGGCGGCCAGAAGCAACGCGTCTGCATTGCGCGTGCACTTGCCGCACGACCAAAGCTGTTGCTCTGTGACGAACCGACCTCGGCGCTCGATCCGCTAGTGGCTGAAGGGATACTCGATCTCTTGCGCAGGGTGCAAAACGAGACCGGCACATCCTATCTCTTTGTGACACACGATCTGGCCATCGTGCGCGCCATTGCCGACAGCATTGCAGTCATGCATCGCGGACAGGTGGTGCGCTATGGCCCGAAGGCCAGTGTGCTAACGCCGCCCTTCGATGACTATACCGGCAAGCTCTTGGCTTCCGTTCCGCAAATGGAACCCGGCTGGCTCGACGGCATCATTGCCGGACGAGAGCTGCACGGCACAGAATAATCTCTGAAAGGACACGACATTATGAGCAAGAAGGCAATCATTCTCGACGGCGGCATGGGCCGCGAGCTGGAGCGCGTCGGCGCGCCGTTCCGCCAGCCGGAGTGGTCGGCGCTTGCCTTGATCGAAGGCCCGCAATTCGTGCGTGAAGTGCATGACGGTTATATTGCCGCCGGTGCCGACGTCATCACCACCAACAGCTACGCCGTGGTGCCATTCCATATCGGCGAAGAGCGCTTTGCAGCCGAGGGTCTCAAACTTGCAGCCCTTTCCGGCACGATTGCCCGCGAAGCCGCCGATGCCTCCGACCGCGACGTGAAGGTGGCAGGTTCGCTGCCGCCGGTTTTTGGCTCCTACCAGCCGGACCTGTTCGAACCGGCGCGTGCGGGCGAACTGCTCGGCGTTCTGGTTGACGGTCTTGCGCCATCAGTCGATCTCTGGCTGGCTGAGACCCAGAGCAGCCTCGCGGAAGTGAAAGCCGCTCATGAAGCCACGCGCGGCACCGGTAAGCCGCTCTGGGTGTCCTATACGCTGCGCGATGATGTTGCGCCGGAAGATATGGGCGAGGCCCAGCTTCGTTCAGGCGAAACCGTAGCCGAAGGTGCGCGTCTTGCCGCCGAGCTCGGCGCAGAAGCGCTACTTTTCAATTGCGCCATGCCGGAAGTGATGGACGCCGCCATTCTGGCAGCAAAGAACGTCTTCGATGAACTCGGCAAGGACATTCCGGTTGGCGTTTATGCCAATGCATTTCCATCCCAGCAGGGCGACGAAGAAGCCAATGCGACGGTGACGGAAGTACGCGCCGATCTCGATCCAGATGCCTATGGCAGCTGGGCGCAGCGCTGGGTGAAGAACGGCGCACGCATTATCGGCGGTTGCTGCGGTATCGGCACCAATCACATCCATGCTTTGTCGAGCAAATATCTCTGCGCGTGATCTCGCGCTTCATCTCAAAAGAAAAAGGCGGCCAAAATGGCCGCCTTTTTTGCATCAGGAAAGAATACGGATCGCCGCCAGCGAAAGCGCAACGACACCATTTTTAATGGAGCGTTCGTCGGGCTGATAATCGGAATTGTGCAGCTTGTCGTTACGGCCTTCCTGCGATGCACCGATGCCCAGCTGGAACGACGGCACCTTCTCAGCCACCAGGGCGAAGTCTTCCGAACCGAGGCTGCCGCCACGCTTGAAATAGACATCGCCATAATGTTCGCGAATGGCCGCGCCCGTCGTTTCGATCAAATAAGGATCGGACACCATTGACGGCACGCCTCGCACATAATTGATTTCGCAGCGCACCCGCATCGAGGCTTCAAGCCCGGCGCAGATGCGCCGCACTGCAGCCTCGACCACATTGCGCGTCGCGGCATCCTGACAACGAACCGTGCCCATCAGCGTCACCGCATCCGGGATGATATTATGCGTGTGTCCGCCATGGATCGAGCCGATGGTCAGCACAGCGGTGTGCATCGGGTCGACTTCTCGCGACACCACGGTCTGCAGCTGATTGATCAGCTGCGCCGTCGCGACAATCGGATCGACCGCCTGATGCGGACGCGCCGCATGGCCGGAAGCCGCATGAACGGTGATGTCGAACTCGTCCGACGAGCCGTTGGCCACGCCCTCCACGAAGGTGAAGGTGCCGGTTGGTTCTTCAGGCTGGTTATGAAAACCGAGCGCATAGTCAACACCGTCCAGAATACCGTCAGCAATCATGGCGCGGGCGCCGCTTTCCAGCGTTTCTTCGGCTGGCTGGAACATCAACTTCACATTGCCACTGAGACGCGGCGCGATTTCCTTGAGTACGCTGCCTATGCCGATCAGCGTCGCCGTATGGAGATCATGACCGCAGGCATGCATCTTGCCCTGATGCGTGCTGGCAAAAGGCAGGCCAGTTTGCTCCTCGATGGGCAGCGCATCCATGTCGGCGCGGATAACCAGCGTCGGCCCCGGGCGCCCACCTTTGATCAACCCGACAACACCTGTACGTCCCACGCCCGTCTCATGCTCAATGCCAAGACGCTCCAGTTCGCGCGCCACCACGCCCGCCGTCCGCTCCACATCGAAACCGGTTTCCGGATGGGCATGGATATCGCGACGAATCTCAATCAGATTCGGCTCCGCCTTGTCCGAGAGTTGCTGAATGAGCGAGGAAAGGTCGTTGAGGCCGTGGCCGGTGGTATGCGTGGTCATAGTGCTTGTCCAATTAGGGCATAACCGGTCCCCATCGGAAGGAGATCGATAAGATTATGCATCTTGAGGTGTGATACCTGTCACCGGCTTATCGCGGTTCGTACCGGTCTAACAAGGTAAAACTTCACATCCTCGACCGCTGCTGCCCTCCCCTTCCTTTCCACTCGCCCTTAAAACACCAAAAGCCCCGCAGTTTTATGCGGGGCTTTTGTGATGATTTGGTTGCGGGGGCAGGATTTGAACCTGCGGCCTTCAGGTTATGAGCCTGACGAGCTACCGGGCTGCTCCACCCCGCGCCAGGGTGTATTTTTTTAGAACCGGTTGGGTATTTTTGGCGATTATCGCATGTTTGGGGTGTTTTGTATGATTTGAGAAGATGTTTTAATTTGTGTGCTTAGCAGACCTGGCAGCGACCTACTCTCCCGCATCTTAAGATGAAGTACCATTGGCGCTGGAGCGTTTCACGGCCGAGTTCGGAATGGGATCGGGTGCAGCCGCTCCGCCATAACCACCAGGTCGGCGAAGAACACAAATTGAGAAGCTGGATTAGGGGAGTAGGGGAATAGGGCAGTAAGGGAGTATGTTAGCTCACTGTTTCCTCTGCTCTTATTTTCTTTCTGCACTGATAAACAATAAGCACGCGACTGCGTGCCGCCGGTTGTCCGGCGCCCTGTCCGGAGCGAAGCGGCTTTAGCCGCGACAGCGTGAGGACAGAAGTTAAAGCTGGTATTCGTCAAGCGAAGCTTGATGGATATTGTAAATGGGAGTGATCAAGTCGATCGAGCTATTAGTACCGGTAAGCTGCATGCGTTGCCGCACTTCCACACCCGGCCTATCAACGTGGTGGTCTTCCACGGCTCTGATAGGGAATACTCGTTTTTAGGTGGGTTTCCCGCTTAGATGCCTTCAGCGGTTATCCCGTCCGTATATAGCTACCCTGCTATGCCGTTGGCACGACAACAGGTCCACCAGAGATACGTCCATCCCGGTCCTCTCGTACTAGGGACAGATCCTATCAATATTCCTACACCCACGGCAGATAGGGACCGAACTGTCTCACGACGTTCTGAACCCAACTCACGTACCGCTTTAAATGGCGAACAGCCATACCCTTGGGACCTGCTCCAGCCCCAGGATGCGATGAGTCGACATCGAGGTGCCAAACAACCCCGTCGATATGGACTCTTGGGGGTCATCAGCCTGTTATCCCCGGCGTACCTTTTATCCGTTGAGCGATGGCCCTTCCACGCGGGACCACCGGATCACTATGACCGACTTTCGTCTCTGCTCGACTTGTCAGTCTTGCAGTCAGGCAGGCTTATGCCATTGCACTCGACGAACGATTTCCGACCGTTCTGAGCCTACCATCGCGCGCCTCCGTTACTCTTTAGGAGGCGACCGCCCCAGTCAAACTACCCACCATACACGGTCCTGGACCCGGATAACGGGCCGCAGTTAGACATCCATATAGGCAAGGGTGGTATTTCAAGGATGACTCCACAATGGCTGGCGCCACTGCTTCAAAGTCTACCACCTATCCTACACATGCCGACACGAATGCCAGTGTAAAGCTATAGTAAAGGTGCACGGGGTCTTTCCGTCTAACCGCAGGAACCCCGCATCTTCACGGGGAATTCAATTTCACTGAGTCTGCGTTGGA
>NZ_JBBHKQ010000001.1:3275000-3495000 GCF_037482325.1 Ochrobactrum teleogrylli | reverse complement strand
TATGCCGGACATCTCGCCTTCGAGCGCCTTCAGCGAAGCGACGCTGGCTGGTGTAGCGAGTTCCGGCCAATGTGCGGGAAGATGACGTGCGCGCTCGTCATTCGGCATTGCCGCGAGCATGGCCTTGCCCGTTGCCGTAAAGACTGCGGGGACGCGCATGCCGATGCGGAACGTTATCCCAAGCGGCGCGGACGAATTGCGGCAGGACAGATAAATGACATCCGGTCCCTCCAGATGGGAAAGCGTCAGCGTGTAGGCGCCAAGCCCCTCTGCCTGCGCCACAGCCTCATGAAACACCTCCACAATATCGCTGCCCGCCAGAAAGATATTGGCCCAGCGCACCGATTGTGGCCCCATGGAAAAGTTGCCGTCGCTATTGAACTTCAGAAGCTTCAGATGAACCAGCGTCTGGCAAAGCCCGTGCACGCTGCTTTTGGGCAGCCCGGCCTGACGCGCAATATCGGATAGTTTCAGCGCTCCGCCCGTGCCGTCGCCAGCCTTGGCGATAAGATCCAGTATCTGTGCGGCGCGCATGACCGCCGGAACCAGTTTGAGGGAACCTGCCTCTTCGGTCATCGTTTCATTCCTATGCTGACATACCATCTGCCCGACAGATCATCGGCTTCCCGATTGACTTTGGCTGCCATGATCTGTTTAATTCAATATATCGAAGCGTGTTCAATATACTGAACAAACAATCAAATGCAAGACTGGGACGGAACATCAGACATGATCACCTTGAAAGACCCTTCGCTGCTTCAATCGAAATGCCTGGTCGACGGTCGCTGGATCGACGCCGCTGATGGCAAGACCATTAATGTCACCAACCCGGCTGATGGCTCGGTGATCGGCACGGTTCCGTCGCTGTCGGTAGACACCATCAAGGAAGTCATCGACGCCTCCGCCAAGGCGCTTCCCGCCTGGGCCGCGAAAACCGCCAAGGAACGCGCGGGCATCATGCGCAAGTGGTTCGACCTCATTGTCGCCAATGCCGATGACATTGCGCTGATCATGACATCGGAACAGGGCAAGCCTTTGGCCGAAGCGCGCGGTGAAGTGCTTTATGCCGCGTCTTTCATTGAATGGTTTGCGGAAGAAGCCAAGCGCGTTTATGGCGACACCATCCCCGCCCCGCAGGCCGGTCAGCGCCTGACGGTGATCCGCCAGCCGGTTGGCGTCACCGCCGCGATCACGCCGTGGAATTTCCCTGCCGCCATGATCACCCGCAAGGCTGCACCGGCACTCGCGGCTGGCTGCACGATGATCGTGCGTCCTGCCGATCTGACCCCGCTGACGGCTCTGGCGCTTGGCGTACTGGCTGAAAAGGCTGGCATCCCTGCCGGTGTCTTGCAGATCGTGACCGGCAAGGCACGCGAAATCGGCGCTGAACTCACCAGCAATGGTACTGTGCGCAAGCTCTCCTTCACCGGCTCCACGGAAGTGGGCCGCCTGTTGATGGCCCAGTGCGCACCAACGATCAAAAGAGTGTCGCTGGAACTCGGCGGCAATGCGCCATTCATCGTCTTTGACGACGCCGATCTCGACGCCGCTGTCGAAGGCGCGATGATTTCCAAATATCGCAATGCCGGTCAGACCTGCGTTTGCGCCAACCGCATTTATGTTCAGCGCGGCGTTTACGACAAATTTGCTGAAAAGCTCGCGGAGAAGGTCAAGGCGCTGAAGGTCGGCAACGGCACCGAACCGGGTGTGGTCATCGGCCCGATGATCGAGGAAAAGGCGATCACCAAGGTCAAGGCGCATATTGAAGATGCGGTTTCGAAGGGTGCAAAGCTCATCACCGGCGGCAAGGAACTGGGCGGCCTGTTCTTCGAACCGGCTGTTCTCACCGGCGTGACATCGGACATGGCCGTTGCGCAGGAAGAAACTTTCGGCCCGCTCGCGCCGCTCTTTGCCTTCAACACGGAAGAGGAAGTGCTGGCCATGGCCAACGACACGATCTTCGGTCTCGCCGCTTACTTCTATACGGAGAACTTCAGCCGTGCGATCCGCGTCAGCGAAGGGCTCGAATACGGCATGGTCGGCCACAATACCGGTCTGATCTCCAATGAAGTCGCGCCGTTCGGCGGCGTCAAGCAGTCCGGCCTCGGTCGCGAAGGCTCCAAATACGGCATCGAGGAATATCTCGAAACCAAATATATCTGCAGCGCCTATAAGCGCTGATTGATATAAGCGAATGAAGAGACGGTGCGGATTGTTCGCGCCGTCTTTTTTATTTATAGACGGTGCAACCGCAACGACGGCTATCCGCCGCACATTATCCGGACAATCCATGCTGCGCCGCCTTTACGACTGGACTATTTCGCTTGCCGCAAGAAAATCAGCCGAATGGTGGCTGGCGATCATTGCTTTCGTGGAGAGTTCGGTTTTCCTTGTCCCGGCAGACGTTCTGTTTCTGCCGATGGCGCTGGCCCGTCCGGAACGCGCCTGGCGCTACGCCTTCATCGCAACCGTTGCATCGGTGCTGGGCGGCATCGCGGGCTGGTATCTCGGCTATCATGCCTATGAACAGATCGCCAAGCCGGTGCTGGAAATGTATGGCAAGCTGGACACGTTCGAGCAACTGCGCGGCACGACCAGCGCCGACACCATTTTGCTGATGCTGATCACATCGGGCCTCGCCCATCTCCCGCCGATCAAGGTTGTGACAATCCTGTCGGGGGCGGCTGGCGTCAATATCTGGCTGTTCATCGCATCGGCCATTGTTGCGCGCGGCGCGCGCTTCTATTTCCTGGCCTGGCTGCTGCGCCGTTATGGCGAGCCGATCCGCCATTTTATCGAAAAGCGCCTTGGCCTGATCGCCAGCGCCGTGGCGGTCTTGCTGATCGCCCTGTTCTTTGCTGTGAAATATCTTCACGCATGAGCCGGCCGCCTCACGCCGGTCAAAATAAATTGCTTGGAAACAAGTCTCTATCTTAGTTTAGCTGCATATAAAGAGCCGCGTCAGGAATTTTCATATGGCATTTGCACTCAATAACCCGGTTGGCAAAACACAGGCATGGACCGCAGGCATCATGACCTTCGGACTGGCCGCAACTGTCGGCACCGCGCTCGGTTTCGAGCATATTGCCGGTTTCATGCCGTGCAAACTCTGCCTTGAACAGCGCACGCCTTATTATATCGGCGTTCCGGTTCTGGCTGCGGCCTGGCTTTCCTACGGCTTGAAATGGCCGCCGATTCTGACACGCGGCCTCATCCTGATCGGCGCGCTTTTGATGACCTATGGTCTGGCGCTGGCGGTCTATCATACGGGTGTTGAGCTGAAGTATTGGCCGGGCCCGGCCGACTGCAGCGCGGCGACGATGAAAGTCACGCTGGACGCGGGCAACCTTCTGGGCGATCTCAATACGCGCCCGCCCGCATGCGACAGCGCACCCGGCTTTTTCCTTGGTCTGTCCTTTGCCGGATGGAATATCGTCGCAAGCCTGTTCTTTGCAGCCATCGGCTACTACGGCGCTTTCGCGAAGAGTGGCAAGTAAGGGAAGATTCTGAGGGGCTTAGGTCTTCTTTTTTCGCATGATGTTGTCGCAGGATTGCTACGCAGTTTTGCGCAACATGCGTCAAGGCTCCAGTTCGACATCCCAATACAGAAAATCCAGCCAGCTATCATGCAGATGGTTGGGCGGGAAAAGACGACCATTATTGTGCAGATCCTGCACGGTCGGCATGACCGGCTTCTGGCGCGGCCACATATGCGCAGCCGCAGGCATGAGACCGCCCTTGCGCAGATTGCATGGTGAACAGGCGGCGACCACATTTTCCCACGTCGTCTCGCCGCCATGGCAACGCGGGGTGACGTGATCGAAGGTCAGATCATGCGGCGAGCCGCAATACTGGCACTCGAAACGATCACGCAGGAAAAGATTGAAGCGCGTAAACGCCGGATAGCGCGGCGGCTTCACATAATCCTTCAGGCAGATCACGCTCGGAACACGCATGGAGAAAGACGGCGAGGAAACGATCTGGTCGTATTCCGCGACGATATTCACGCGTTCGAGAAAGACCGCCTTGATCGCATCCTGCCATGACCAGAGCGACAAGGGGTAATAGCTGAGCGGACGATAATCCGCGTTGAGGACCAGAGCGGGCAAGCCACTCGTCGAGACGGTCCGGGGTGAGACTGCAATGGTCAAGGACGCACCTCCTTCAGAGCAACTCCGAGAAAGGGCGAAACGACGACTTTCCAAGCGGAATTGCGCTCTTCATCGGAGCGCCGCGCGTCCATTGTGGGCGCAACAACGACGCTCCAACCTCGCGAGGACGGGACTGCAATCAGCAGAAAATCAAGCTTCTGCGAATCGAAATACCGTCATCAGCTGATGGCGATAATGTAAGCCCGACGTGACAGGATTGTGAAGCGGAAACGCATTTGTGCCACCGGAAACACGCAACATTTACAGATGCATCTACAAAAGTGGGGCCGCCTCGCGCCCCTTGATTGCCGCGTAATAGGCCCAGAATAATCGCGCCGCCACGCCGCGCCACGGCGCCCAGTCTTCCGCAAGCTTGCGCAGCGCCACAGCATCCGGGCGCGTTTCATGGGCAAAGGCATGACCGACGGCAGCTTGCAGCGCCACGTCACCCGCCGGAAACACGTCCGGGTGACCGGCTGCAAACAGCAGATAGACTTCCGCCGTCCACGGCCCGATGCCCTTGATAGCGGTGAGCGCAGCTATTGCCTCCTCCGCAGGCAGATCGCAAAGCCCGTGCAGATCGATCCCGTCATCCACCAGCGCCTGCGAGACAGCCAGAAGCGTCCTCTGCTTGGGCCGAGACAGCCCGGCAAAGCGCCACGCCTCTTCGCCGCCAGCAATATAGGCCTGCGGCGTCAGCGGATCGATCACCTGTTTCAACCGCCCCCAGATGGCCGCAGCGCTTGCAGTTGAAACCTGCTGTGCCACGATGATGGAAGCCAGACTTTCGAACCCTGGCGGTGAGCGACGCAGCGGAACCGCATGGGCGCGGCTGCGAATATCGGCCAGGCGCATATCGGCCAAAACCAGCGCTTCAAGGCCAGCCTCTATATCCTCCAATGTATCGATACGCTGCATGCTGTGGCCTTTCATTTCAATCGCCGACAAAGTACCAATGTGCTCAGATGACAATCAACTGACATGATCATGACCAGACCCGTCTTTCGCTTTGCCCCCAGCCCCAATGGCCAATTGCACCTCGGCCATGCCTATTCCGCCCTTCTCAATGCACGCATGGCGAACGAAAGCGACGGTCGTTTTCTATTACGCATGGAAGACATCGACACGGCGCGCTGCACGCCTGCGCTGGAACAGGGCATTTACGACGACCTGCACTGGCTCGGCCTGTCATGGGAAAGGCCTGTACGCCGCCAGTCGGAACATTTTGGCGAATATCGCAATGCGCTGACAAAGCTTGCCGACAAGGGCCTTGTCTATCCGGCCTTTCTCAGTCGTGGCGAAGTGCGCGAGCGGATTGGCGAAGCCCACGCCAGGGGCAAGGTCTGGCCGTCGGACCCGGACGGCACGCCGCTTTATCCAAAGGGCGAACGCAACCTCAATGAAGCGCACCGGCTGGAACGGATCGTATCCGGCGTCCCTTATGCCTGGCGTCTCGACATGGAAAAGGCGCTGGCCACCGTGGGTGAAACGTTGTTCTGGGAAGAAAACGGCGCCGGACCGGATGGCGAGACCGGGCGCATTGCCGCCGATCCCGCCCGATGGGGTGATGTGATCATCGCACGCAAGGACACGCCGACCAGCTATCATCTTTCTGTGGTGGTGGACGACGCCCTGCAAGGCGTCACCCATGTCGTGCGTGGCCGCGATCTCTTCCACGCGACCGCTGTGCATCGCCTCCTGCAAAAGCTTCTCGGTCTGCCGGAGCCGCATTATCACCATCATGACCTCGTGCTGGGCGACGATGGGCTGAAACTGTCGAAAAGCCGCAAGGATACCGCTCTTACATCGCTGCGTGAACAGGGATGGACGCCGGACCAAATAAGACACACCTTAAAGTTGTGATTTATTTTCTCCCCAGCGTCACAGATGATGTGCCGCCGCGTCGATTGACGAAAGCGCGCCAAAGCGGTTCAAAGGCAGCATGGTAGCTGACGCCTGAAAAGCGCTGGCGGTAGTTGTATTTATTCTGAAGGAGGCCAAGCCATGAGCAATTACGTCGAAATTGAAGGTTTGCGTGTTGCCCCTGAACTCGTGGAGTTTCTGGCCAAGGAGGCCGCGCCCAGCACCGGCGTAGACCCGGACAAGTTCTGGAAAGGTTTTGCCGCAATCGTTCGCGATCTTGCCCCGAAGAACCGCGCGCTTTTGAAAAAGCGTGACGACATGCAGGCGAAGATCGACAGCTGGTACAAGGAAAACCGCGACAAAGGCTATAGCCAGGCGGAATACCAGCAGTTCCTGAAGGACATCGGCTATCTCCTGCCGGAAGGCGGGGAGTTCACCGTTTCGACCGCCAATGTCGATCCGGAAATCACCCATATTGCCGGTCCGCAGCTTGTCGTCCCGGTCATGAACGCCCGCTACGCCCTCAACGCTGCCAATGCGCGTTGGGGTTCGCTTTATGATGCGCTTTACGGCACCGACGCGATTTCCGATGCCGATGGCGCGGAAAAGGGCAAGGGCTACAATCCGAAGCGCGGCGAGAAAGTCATCGCCTGGGCGAAGAATTTCCTCGATGAAAGCGCGCCGCTCGCCTCCGGCAAATGGGCCGACGTCGCTGGCCTTGCCGTCAAGGATGGCAAGCTCGACATCAAGCTGACGAACGGTTCCGCAACGGTTCTGAAAGATGCCAGCCAGTTCAAGGGCTATAATGGCGACGCCGCCAACCCGACCAATGTGCTGCTGGCCAAGAATAACATGCATGTCGATATCGTCGTCAATGCCGACCATCCGATCGGCAAGACCGATCCGGCGCATATTGCAGACATGGTTCTGGAATCGGCCATCAGCACGATTCAGGATTGCGAGGATTCGATTGCCGCCGTCGATGCCGAGGACAAGGTTGCAGTCTATCGCAACTGGCTCGGCCTGATGAACGGCAAGCTGGAAGACACGTTCGAAAAGAACGGCAAGCAGATGACGCGCCGTCTCAATGGCGACCGCAGCTATCGCGCCGCCGATGGCTCCGACCTGACGCTCAAGGGCCGCTCGCTGATGCTGGTTCGCAATGTCGGGCACCTGATGACCAATCCGGCCATTCTCGACACTGACGGCAATGAAGTGCCGGAAGGCATCATGGATGCCGCCTTTACCAGCCTGATCGCCTTGCACGATATCGGCCCGAATGGCCGTCACATGAACTCACGCGAAGGCTCGGTCTATATCGTCAAGCCGAAGATGCATGGCCCGGAAGAAGTGGCTTTCGCCAATGAAATCTTCACCCGGACGGAAGAACTGCTCGGCATGCAGCCCAACACGCTCAAAATGGGCGTAATGGACGAGGAACGCCGCACGACGATCAACCTCAAGGAAGCCATTCGCGCCGCCAAGGATCGCGTCGTGTTCATCAATACCGGCTTCCTCGACCGCACCGGCGACGAGATTCATACCTCGATGGAAGCTGGCCCGGTGATCCGCAAGGGCGACATGAAGCAGGCCGCCTGGATCGGTGCCTATGAGCAGTGGAATGTCGATATCGGTCTCGAATGCGGCCTTTCCGGCCACGCGCAGATCGGCAAGGGCATGTGGGCCATGCCCGACCTGATGGCGGCAATGCTGGAGCAGAAGATCGCTCATCCGAAGGCAGGCGCGAACACCGCATGGGTACCGTCACCGACCGCTGCCACGCTGCACGCCACCCACTATCACCAAGTGGACGTTGCGGCCGTTCAGGCAAAGCTCAAGAGCCGTCCGCGCGCCAAGCTCGACGACATTCTGTCGGTGCCGGTCGCCAGCCGTCCAAACTGGACGCCGGAAGACATCCAGAAAGAGATCGACAACAACGCGCAAGGGATTCTCGGCTATGTTGTGCGCTGGGTCGATCAGGGCGTCGGCTGCTCGAAGGTGCCGGACATCAACAATGTCGGCCTGATGGAAGACCGTGCGACACTGCGCATTTCCGCCCAGCACATTGCGAACTGGCTCTACCATGGCGTTGTCACGGAAGCGCAGGTCATGGAAACCATGAAGCGCATGGCCGCTGTCGTCGACAAGCAGAATGAAGGCGATGCGCTGTATCGCCCGATGGCTGCCAATTTCGACAAGTCCATCGCGTTTCAGGCCGCCTGCGATCTCGTCTTCAAAGGCCGCGAACAGCCGAACGGCTATACCGAGCCGGTCCTGCATCGCCGCCGCTTGGAACTGAAGGCGCAAGGCTGATCGGTTTAATGCACCGACGTCCCCTTCCCTCATCCTGAGGAGCCGTTGAAAACGGCGTCTCGAAGGACGAGGGAAAGCGAACCCAGCGCCTGCCCTCGCCCTTCGACACGGTGCTTCGCACCGGCTCAGGATGAGGGAGCGAGGTCACTGCCTGAGCCTCGGGCTTTGATCGTAGAAACAGATTGAATGCGGCGGGAGAAATCCCGCCGTTTTCATATGCGAAATCGCTTGACTCCATTATAATAGATATTATTTCTAACATAATGGAAAACGCAATCGAACAACTCGACAACGCCATTGGTGAGAACCTGCGCCGCCTGCGTCTGGCGCAAGGCATGACGCTGGATGCGTTGGGCGATGCTTCCGGTGTCAGCCGCGCCATGATCTCGCGGATCGAGCGCGGCGAGACAAGCCCCACCGCACAACTGCTGGCGCGCATTTGCGCCGCCCTTGGCACGTCGCTATCAGCATTTTTTGGCGATGCGGAAGCCCCGCCCTCGCCCTACCTCCCCCACGATCGTCAACCCGTCTGGCGCGATCCCGACACCGGCTATGTGCGCCGGTCCGTATCCCCGCCCGGCACCGGTTCGAATGTCGATCTGATCGAGGTCGAGTTTCCGGCGGGCGGCAAGGTCACTTTCGCACCCCAGACCGCCAATGCCGGTATCACCCAGCATATGTGGCTCTTTGCCGGTGCAATGGAAATGACCGTCGGCGACACGCATTATAGCCTCAAGCCCGGCGACTGCCTTTATATGCCGATCATGGCGGGCATCACTTTTCACAATCCAGGTTCGACCCCTGCACGCTATGCCATTGTGCTCGAACGCCGCAGCAACCTCTGAAAGACCGTCCGATGATCCACGTTCTCAATGCAGAAGAAGCGAAACGAGCCATTCCGGCGCTCGCCGAAATTCTTGCCGACTGCGTCATGGGTGGCGCATCGGTCGGGTTCATGGCACCCTGTGAGCCGCAGGATTTTACGCCTTACTGGACCCGCATCGCCCGCGAGACGGAGAACGGCGAGACGCTGCTCATCGTCGCTGAGCATGAGGGCGCGATCGTCGGCACGGTGCAGCTTGGTCTCTCCCAAATGCCCAATCAGCCGCATCGCGCCGATCTGAAAAAGCTGCTGATCCACCGCAAGGCGCGCGGCCTCGGCCTTGCCCGCAAGCTGATGGCCGCGGCGGAAGTCCAAGCCCGCATGCATGGCAAAACGCTGATCTGTCTTGACACCGCCACCGGTAGCCCCGCCGAAGCGATCTATACGCATCTGAACTGGCAGCCTGTCGGCGTGATCCCGAATTACGCGCTCTTTCCCGATGGCAGCCCCTGCGCCACCACGCTCTTTTACAAAGGCATCTGAAATGACCCTCTCCATCCGCCATGCGACGGAAGCGGATCTCCCCGCGCTGCTCGCCATCTATAATGATGCGGTCGAAAACACGCTTGCCATCTGGAACGAAACGCTCGTCGATCTGGAAAACCGGCGTCAATGGCTGGGAGGCCGCAATCGCGACGGCTTCCCGGTGCTGGCAGCCGAGCGCGAAGGCCAGGTTGTCGGCTATGCGAGCTATGGTCCTTTCCGGCCCTTCGAAGGCTTCCGCCATTCCTCCGAACTGTCGGTCTATGTGGCAAGCAATGCGCGCGGCGGCGGCATCGGTCGCGCCTTGCTGGGCGAACTGGTGGAAGAAGCGCGCCGCCGAAAGGTGCATGTGCTGGTGGCTGGTATCGAGGCGGGCAATGCCGCGTCCATCGCGCTGCATAAATCGCAGGGCTTTGAAGATTGTGGCACCTTGAAACAAGTCGGCCAGAAATTCGGACGCTGGCTCGATCTGACGTTCATGCAGAAGATTCTCTGATCTATCCAATAGTGCTCAATAGAAAACGCAGCGGGTTATTGCCCTGCTGCGTTCTTTTTGTTTATACACGTGTATTCGCAAGGACCCGGTGAAAGCCCGGGTGGCTCTTCTGGCCGCCTATCCGCCAGACAACGCAACAACATCTCCCATTTTTACAATCGGCCATGTTGAATCGGACGGCTCTCAACGCCCGTCTTCTATTTGCGGAAAATTCAATGACACGTCTTGCTGCCTACCGCCGCGAGTGGTTCTCCAATATTCGCGGCGATATTCTCTCCGGCATCGTCGTAGCACTTGCCCTTATTCCCGAAGCCATCGGCTTTTCGGTCATCGCCGGGGTCGATCCCAAAGTCGGCCTTTTTGCTTCCTTCGCCATTGCCTGCGTCTCCGCCTTTACCGGCGGTCGCCCCGGCATGATTTCCGCCGCCACGGCTGCAACCGCCGTGGTGATGGTCTCGCTCGTCAAGGAACACGGGCTGCAATATCTGTTTGCCGCCACAATCCTGATGGGCATAATACAAATCCTTGCCGGTTTCCTGAAGCTCGGACGCCTGATGCGCTTTGTATCGCGCTCGGTCATCACCGGCTTCGTCAATGCGCTGGCGATCCTCATTTTCATGGCACAACTACCAGAGCTGATCCATGTGCCAGTCCAGACCTATTGGATGATCGCGGGCGGCCTCGCCATCATCTATCTATTCCCGCGACTGACCAAGGCGATCCCCTCGCCGCTGGTCGCCATCGCGGTTCTCACCGCACTGGCCTGGTGGAGCGGGATGGATCTTCGTACCGTGGGCGATCTCGGCGAATTGCCATCCGCATTGCCGGTCTTCGCATTGCCGCAAGTGCCGGTAACGCTCGAAACCTTGCAGATCATCCTGCCCTATTCGATCACGCTCGCGGCGGTCGGGCTGCTCGAATCGCTGATGACCGCCCAGATTGTTGACGACATGACCGACACGCCCAGCAACAAAAGCCAGGAATGTATCGGTCAGGGCACGAGCAATATCGCCTCGGCGCTGATCGGCGGCATGGGCGGCTGCGCCATGATCGGGCAGTCGGTGATCAATGTTTCGTCCGGCGGACGCGGCAGGCTTTCGACCTTCGTGGCGGGCGCCTTCCTGCTGTTCCTGATTCTGGTGCTCGACGATCTTGTGCGCATCATTCCGATGGCGGCACTAGTGGCGGTGATGATCATGGTATCCATCGGCACATTCTCGTGGCGATCTATCCTCGATCTGCGTCGTAACCCGCCATCCTCGTCCTTCGTCATGCTGGCAACGGTGGTCACCGTCGTCTCAACGCATGATCTGGCCAAAGGCGTTCTGGTCGGCGTTCTGCTTTCCGGCGTGTTCTTTGCGGGCAAGGTCGCCAAGATGTTCCGCGTCTCCGAGGCCGAAAACAGCGACGGTAGCGAACGCATCTATACTGCTCAGGGCCAGATTTTCTTCGCTTCGGCGCAGAATTTTATCGCCGCGTTTGATTTCGCCAAGCCGGCGAAAAAGATCACCATCAATGTCAGCCACGCGCATCTGTGGGACATCACCGCAGTCGGCGCACTCGACAAGGTGGTGATGAAATATCGTACCGGCGGCACCGAGGTGTCGGTGATCGGTTTCAACGAAGCCAGCGCCGACATGATCGACCGCTTCGCCCTTCACGACAAGGACTTGAGCACCGCCCAACTGGCGGCGCATTAAACACGAAAAGAAAAGGGCCGCTGATGCGGCCCTTTTTGTTAGCTCCTGTGTGGAACAGCGTCTACGACCGACAAATCATCAAGGCCGATTGCGCCCTCCACCCGGTCGCTGCGCGCCATGAGGTAGAAACCGAGCCCGGAGGTCAGCACCGCGATAAACACCAGATACCAGGCATGGGCCATCGGGTTGACCGCCAGCATCGTCGTCACGATCACCGGCGTCAGGCCACCGAACACCGCATAGGAAATGTTATAGGAGAAAGACAGGCCGGAGAACCGCACCGGGGCCGGGAATGCGCGCACCATGACATAGGGCACCGCGCCAACCATACCGACGGAAAGTCCCATCACCGCATAAAGCGCAAACAGCACCGGCAGCGACGTACCGGCAAAGCTGTAGAAAACGAAGGTGGCAATGCCGAAGAAAACACCGGCCACCGCGAAGAAACGTCCGCTGCCGATACCGTCAACGATAGAACCGGCAGTCACAGTTCCGAACATCAGGAAAAGCGTGCCGAAGCTGGTCGCGGCAAGCGACTGCAAAGGCGTATAACCATAGAGCTTTTGCAGGAAAGTCGCCGTCATCAACGTGGTCACAACGATACCGGCTGACAAGATCCAGGTCAGAAGCACGGAGATGATGACACCATGCTTATGCTCGCGCAGAACGGTCTTCAGCGGCAGCTTGTCTTTCAGCAAATGGCTGTTCTTCATCGCGGTGAAGATCGGGGTTTCTGCCAGCCAGCGCCGCAGATAAACCGCAAGCAGACCAAAAATACCGCCGATGAAGAACGGAATGCGCCATGCGTAGGCGGAGAGTTCTTCCGGGGTGAAAATCCAGTTGATGGCTGTAGCGATCAGCGAACCAATCATGATGCCGAGCGTCAGGCCGGAACAGAGAAAGCCGCAGGCCATGCCGACCCGATTGGCAGGCACATGTTCCGCCACAAAGGTCCACGCGCCGGGAACCTCGCCGCCAATGGCCGCGCCCTGCAACATGCGAAACACGATGAGCAGGATCGGCGCGCCGACACCCAGCGTCGCATAAGTGGGCAGGCAGGCCATGGCCAATGTCGAGATCGACATCAGGAACACCGAGAAAGCGAAAACCCGCTTGCGCCCAAACTTGTCGCCGAAATGCGCCAGCACGATGCCGCCGACCGGGCGCACCAGATAACCGGCTGCGAAAATGCCGAAAGTCTGGATCATGACCAGCCAGTCCGGCATATCCGGCGGAAAGAACAGATGCCCGATGACGCTGGCAAAGAACACGAAGATGATGAAATCATAGAACTCCAGCGCGCCGCCAAGGGCCGAAAGGCCAAGGGTGCGGAAATCCTGTCCATTCAGCGGACGGGGGCTAATGCCTTGCGCGTGCGTGTTCATCGATGCCATCGATCCTGTTCTTTACTGGCTTTTTCGTCAGGTCATTGCTTTGCAAAACCCCGCTTTACCGGGGCCGAAATGTAATGCGCCAAACAAGCCCGCACCGCAAGACTTGACTTTCAGCTGACTCATTATAACTTTAGAATAATTCTAAACTGATGGATTTGATTATGCTGAGTCGATTTTTCCGCAACGGTCGTCGCCCGTTCGATTCGCTTTCCGAACAGGAAATCCTTGCGCTTGCCATCTCGTCTGAAGAGGACGATGCGCGCATCTATCTCGCCTATGCCGATGGTTTGCGCGAAGAATTCCCGCAGTCGGCGAAGATTTTCGAGCAGATGGCGGCGGAGGAACACGGGCACCGCGATGCGCTGATCGAGCGGCACCGCGCGCGTTTCGGCGACCATATTCCGCTCATTCGTCGCGAACATGTCAGCGGCTATTATGACCGCAAGCCCGACTGGCTGGTGCGTCCGCTGGGCATCGACAAGGTGCGCGACGCGGCCTCCGAGATGGAAGATCAGGCCTATCGCTTCTATGTCGAGGCCGCAAAGCGCGTCACAGATGCGGCCACGCGCAAGCTTTTGGGCGATCTGGCGCTTCAGGAAAAGCAGCACGAGGTTAAAGCCGAATCGCTGGAACATGAGCTGACGCCCAAAACCGTACAGGACGAGGAGCGTGCGCTGGAGCGCAAGCAGTTCATCCTCACCTATGTGCAGCCCGGCCTTGCGGGTCTGATGGACGGCTCGGTCTCCACCCTTGCGCCGATCTTTGCTGCCGCTTTTGCTACGCAGGACACCTGGCAGACTTTTCTCGTTGGCCTGTCCGCCTCGGTCGGCGCGGGTATCTCGATGGGTTTCACGGAAGCCATTCATGATGACGGTAAACTGTCTGGCCGTGGTTCGCCGATCAAACGCGGCCTGTCCTGCGGTATCATGACGGCGCTGGGCGGCCTCGGCCACGCTTTGCCCTATCTGATCACCGATTTCTGGACGGCTACGTCTCTGGCGGTGGTCATCGTGTTCTTTGAACTCTGGGCGATTGCCTTCATCCAGAACCGCTTCATGGAAACGCCTTTCTTCCGCTCGGTCCTGCAAGTGGTGCTGGGCGGCGCATTGGTTCTGGCGGCGGGTATTCTGATCGGCAACGCCTAAACTGTTGCCACACCCTGAGGAGACGCCATCGTCCCCTCAAAACCGTCGATGGCGATGCGCCCCTGCCGGGAGACGGTGACAAAGCTGTTTGCCGGCACGGCCATCCAGTTGGCGGCTTCGCCATCCAGCGGCTCCGACACCACACAGATGCCGGACGATGCGCCAAGCGTCGCGGTATAAAGCGTCGGCGCAAAGGCGTCGGTGGCATAGCGGATTGCATAAAGCTGGTTGCCATCGGAAAAGGCGGCTGTCAGCCGCAGAAACGGAGGCACATTGGCCTTTCCGGCTTCATCTACGATCGTCGCCACCATGCGCTTCATGGCCTGAACCGGATCGCTGTCGAGGCCGAATTCCAGCATCAGCAGAAAGATCAGTTCGGAATCGGTTGCGCCGTGCTTCTGCGCATAGACATGATCGCTCAAATGCGCTTCCAGCCTGCGGCGCAGCCGGTCGAAACTGCCGATCTGCCCGTTATGCATGAAGCTCCAGCGCCCGGAAACAAAGGGGTGGCAGTTGGAACGGCTGGTCAGCCCGCCCGTCGAGGCGCGCACATGCGCAAGAAAAAGGCGCGACCGGATTTGTCGCGCCAGACTGCCAAGGTTCTGATCGGACCAGGCGGGCAGAATATCCCGATAAAGGCCCGGTTCGGTGCGATGCCCATACCAGGCGACGCCGAAACCATCGCCATTGGTGCGTGTTTTGGCTTCATGCGCATCGTGGCTTTGCGCCACGAGCGAATGACAGGGAGACGAAATAATGTCTTCCAGATAGGTCTCAGGTCCGAGATAGGCGGCCCAACGGCACATGTGCGATCCGATATAAACGTGTCGCCCGAAAGCGGAAACCGCGTAACTTAGCGACCTCTGTTATGCGTCCGCTCATAAAGCTGACGGACGATGGTGCTTGCAGTCTTTTCGAACAAAAATGGCAAAAATGCATGGATCAAAGCAGCAAAGGCTGCCCCGAACAGTTTGAATGAAAACCGCGATGCAAATGCCATATGCTCGAAATAGGTCTCATCAACCGATGCGGGATGCTCGGTGAAAATGCGGGTAATACGCGTCGTCATTGCAAATGCTCCCGTTTGATTGAGAAATTCATTCTCTTATGCCCTGCGCTGAAGCGCCTTTCTGGAAAATCATTTTAGCAAGAAAGAGGAAGATGAAATCTCAAAATATCCTTGAAATCTGTAAAAAATTGGGACAATCATCCCACCATGATAGCATCTATGGACGAGATAGACCGAAAAATATTGGGAGAGCTGCAAATTGACGGCACTTTGTCCGTTGATTCTCTGTCGGAGCGCGTGAACCTGTCGCGCAATGCGTGCTGGCGGCGGGTCAAGCGCATGGAAGAGGAAGGCATCATCAAGGCGCGCGTCGCGCTGGTGGACGCCGAGCTGGCGGGTTGCGGCCTGTCCGTGTTCATTCTGGTGCGCACATCCAGCCATGATCCGGAATGGCTGGCCAAATTCCGCAACGCCACGGCGCGTTTCCCGGAAATCGTCGGTGTCTACCGCATGACCGGCGATCTCGATTACGTGCTGAAAGCGCGGGTCACCGACGTGAAGGCGTATGACCGGCTCTATCAGCAACTGATCGCCAGCGTTCCGCTGTCGGATGTTTCGGCTTCCTTTGTGATGGAAGAAATCAAGGAAACCACCGTCGTCCCGCTCGACCTGCGCTGACGGCAGCGTCAGATCGGCCATACACGAAAAAAAGCATGATCCTGTGCCGTACTATCATTGCAAAACGCCAAATAGGCGGTACACCTTTGATCTGTTTTCACGTATGAGCGTCGCCAATTTGAATTCCCGCAGGAAAGGCTCCCTCATGACCGCAGCATCCGCTCAAGCACCAACGCTCGGCATCATTCGCCTCGAACATGCGAAAGGCCTTGAACTTCCCGCCTATGAGACCTCCGGTTCTGCAGGTATGGACCTGCGCGCAGCCGTTGCCGAAGACCGCCAGATCGTGCTGTTGCCCGGACGCCGGACGCTGGTGCCGACGGGCCTGATCTTCGAAATTCCGGAAGGGTTTGAAGTGCAGATTCGTCCGCGCTCCGGCCTCGCCTTCAAAAACGGCATTACCTGCCTCAACACACCGGGAACCATCGATTCCGATTATCGCGGCGAGGTGAAAGTGCTGCTGGTCAATCTGGGTGACGACGATTTCCGCATCGAACGCGGCATGCGCATCGCACAGGCCGTCTTTGCACCCGTGGTGCAGCCGAAGATCGAGGAACGCACTGAGGTGACCGAAACCACGCGCGGCGCGGGCGGCTTCGGCTCGACCGGCACGGCCTGACCAAGGAAATAGATTGAATGAGAAGCCGGGCGAAATGCCCGTTTTTTTCCATCAGTTCCCGCGTGGTCCTATTCAGACGACAGCGCGACGGCTGGAAGTAGGCGCGACGCCTTGCGGGCGGGCAGGAAGCCGAAGACCAGCCCTGTTGCGAAGGCGCAGGCGAAAGCCAGCAGAACCGGACCGATGCTATAGCCGACCGAAAGCCCAGCCCAACCGGCGATGGCGGCAGCCCCAAGGCCAATGACCACGCCGAAAGCGCCGCCAATTGCCGAGACAGTGAGCGCTTCCGTGATGAATTGCAGGAGGATATCCCGCCGCCTTGCGCCGGTGGCCATGCGCACGCCGATTTCGCGTGTGCGCTCCGTGACGCTGACCAGCATGATATTCATGACTCCGATACCGCCGACCAGAAGCGAGATGGCGGCAACTGAACCGAGAAACAGCGTCATGGTGCTGCCCATGGCCGCCGCATCGTCGCGAATCGACGACATATTGGTGATCATCGTGTCACGCTGCTTGTGGCGCTCGTCGAGCAGGTCCTGAATCTGTTCCTGCGTCGTGTTGATGAGGTCCGCATCCTTCACCTGCACGGTGATGGTGCGCACATATTTCTGGCCGAACAGGCGCAGATTGCCGGTCGAAAGCGGAACGATGACCACATCATCCTGATCCGTACCGCCGAAGCCAGCCCCTTTCGGCGCAAGCGTTCCGATGACCTGAAACGGGATTTTCTGGATCAGAATATATTGGCCGATCGGATTGCTGCCATCCGGAAACAGCGTCTTGACCACCGTGGCTCCGAGTACGGCAACCGGCGCATAGGAGGTTATATCGTTCTGGGTGATGAAATCGCCTGTCGCGAGCTTCCAGGATTTGGCCTCCGAAAAAGCCGGAACCGTGCCGTTGGCCTGTGACTGGTAATCGACATTGCCGCGCCTGAGCGTGACTGTGCCTGTCACTTCCGGCACGGCGGATTTGATGTTCGGCAGTTCGAGGATCGCGTCCGCATCGGCTGGCACAAGCGTTGCGATACTGCCCGAGCCGCGAAAACCCGTCATGGAGGGGCGCACCAGCACCAGATCGGTGCCCATGGCGTTGATACGGTCAAGAATCGAATTTTGCGCGCCGGTGCCGATGGCCAGCATCGTCACCACCGAACTGACGCCGATGATGATGCCGAGAAGCGTCAGTACCGTGCGGAAAATATTGGCCCGCAAGGCGCGCATGGCCATTTTTACGGCTTCCGAAATATCGGCGATACGCGCGGCATGCCCGTCGCCCGCCTGCTGCAGTCGCTGCGGCGCCTGCCGGTCTGGAATGCCCCGCTTGGTCGTATCGGACAGGATTTCGCCATCCTTGATCTCGATCAGCCGGTCCGCGCGCTCCGCCACTTCGCGGGCGTGGGTGATGACGATGATGGTGTGGCCCTGCTGGTGCATGTTGCGCAGCAGTTCCATCACATCCTCGCCGCTCTGGCTGTCGAGCGCGCCCGTTGGCTCGTCCGCGAGAATGATGCGCCCGCCATTCATCAAAGCGCGCGCGATGGAAACGCGCTGCTGCTGACCGCCCGACAGCTGGTTGGGACGATGGTCGATACGGTCTCCGAGCTTCAGCGAGTTCAACAGTTCGGCTGCCCGCTCGTGACGCTCGGCAGCGGGCATGCCTGCATAGATCGCTGGAACCTCGACGTTTTCCTGCGCGGTCGATGTCGAGATCAGATTGTAGCTCTGAAAGACGAAGCCGAATGTGCGGCGGCGCAGGGCGGCCAGCGCATCGGCATCGAGGGTGGAAACATCTTCGCCGTCGAGCCGATATTGCCCGCCGGTCGGGCTGTCGAGGCAGCCCAGAATATTCATGAGGGTGGATTTGCCTGAACCCGAAGCGCCCATGATGGCGACGAACTCACCCGCATGGATGTCGAGGCTGATACCGTGCAGAACCTCAACGGCGAGGTCGCCATTGTGATAGGTCTTGCTGATCTCTTCAAGCCGGATGAGGGGCGCGTCTTGCATGGGGGCCGTCCTCAGAAGAAGGACATGCCGCCGGGGCGACGACCGCCACGGGCATTGGCATTTCCAGCGGACGAAGTTCCCGAAGCGCTGGTGACGACGACCTTGTCGCCATCCTCCAGTCCGCTTTTGATTTCGGCCTGCACGCGGTTGCGCACGCCGACTTCGACCGTGCGCTCGGCGATAGCGCCATTTGCGTCAACGACCCTGACGATGATCTGCGGTCTTCCGCGATGCTGGCCCTCACGCGGGCTGCCGCCATTGCGGGTGCCGTTGCGCTGCCCTTGCGGGCGTTCGGCTTGCTGACCTCCCGCCTCACCGGAAGGATCGCGGCGTTTGAAGCTCAGCGCAGAGGTTGGAACGAGCAGCACATCCTTGGCCGAATCGATCACGAAATAGACCTGCGCGCTCATATTGATCATGAGTTCGCCGGTCGGGTTCGGCACATCGAACAGCGCATAATAAAGCACGACGTTGTTTTCAGTGGCCGGTGTCGGTTTGATCTGGCGCAGCGTGCCCGTGAATCGCTTTTCCGGCTGGCCAAGCAGGGTGAAATAAACCTCCATGCCGGGCTTCAGTTTGGCGATATCCGCTTCGGAAACCTGCGCTTCGACCGTCATGACCTTGAGGTCGGCGACCGTCACGACGGTCGGCGCGGTTTGCGATGCGTTCAGCGTCTCGCCTTCCTTGGCGGATTGATCGACGACGGTGCCCGCCATGGGGCTGTTGATCTTGGTATAGCCGAGATCGACCGTGTCGCTCGCCAATTGCGACTGCTGCTGGCGGATTTGCGCGCCAAGCGCCTTCACATCTGCATCGGCCATGGCGAGATCGGCTTCGGCCTGATCGACCGTCGATTGAGAAACGCCGCGCGTGGCAAGCAGGGACTTCTGCCGCGTTGCGTTGAGCTTCTTGAGCGTCAGTTGCGCTTCCTTGCTGAGAAGCTGGGCTTTCAGATTGTCGAGCTGCGCGCTAGCGATCTCAACCCTCTTCTCGAAGGGAGAGGGATCGATCTCGGCGATAAACTGGCCTTCCGTGACCTGGTCGCCAACTTCCACCTGCACGCTTTTGAGCTGTCCCGAGACCTGCGCACCCACATTGATGCTGCGCAGGGCGCTGAGTGTACCCACCGCGGTGATCGCGTTTTCAATATCGCCACGCACAACCGTTTCAGCGAGATAGCTGCTCTTTTCGTTTCCGGCTGCGCGCGCATCGAAGAAATACCAGCCAGCGCAGACAGCAATGACCGCAGTGGGCAGCCACAGCCACCAGCGACGGCGTTTGCCGGTGGCGCGCTTTTGCGACAATGTCGCCTTCTGGCCCGAGCCGGATGAAGCGGAAGATGTGCCCAACGTTAAATCCCCTGAATTCTTGAATCCCCGCTCTCGCGGGAAAACCATGCCTTGTCCGTGAAAAGCACCCGTTCTGGCCGCAAGCCTGCACGCCCGATAACCGAAGCGTGCCCGTACCTCTCCCAATAAAGTGGTGCTTCGGGTTATCTAAACTTTCGCACTCAAGATTTCATCTTAATTATTTGTCATGCAACCAGCCATTGTCGACGCTTCGGGGTCTGGCTGGCGGGTGGCCGCTTTCGCTGTAGACTAGCGTGGGAAAACAAGGGCAGTCGCTTAACTGTCGTTATATCGTGCAACTTGTAGTTATAATTTACTGCGAGTTGAATAAGGTTTTGCTGTTTCTATCTATTTAGCTTTTATTAAATTATTTTATGTTGATATGGCGTCGACGGCGTTAATATGAAAAGTAATAAAAATAAAAATCGAACGCATTTCTTCTGTCAAACAGTTGAATGCGCGTGCATGAAGCATGTTCATTCGTGATGTATATACATAAAAGTTTATCTGCTCTTGGACGGGAGGGCATATGGACTGCGGGAACACAGTTAAAACGATTAATTCCCCATCGTTGAAGAGAAAAGCATGGTTTCAGGAGAGTTTAAGATCTGCTGTTCTTTTTCCACGTAATAAAGTGGGAACTGCGGCAGTAGAGTTTGCGATACTGGCGCCGGTTTTTCTGCTGCTGCTGATGGGCGTGATCGCTTTTGGCATTTATCTTGGGGCGGCCAATGCCGTGCAGCAGCTTGCTGCGGATGCGACGCGCACGGCGCTTGCGGGCATCGATGCGGCGGAGCGGCAGACCCTTGCCACGACCTATATCCAGAAAAATGCGGCCAAATACACGCTGATCAACCCGGCGCAGATCGAGACCGCAATCGACAATGCTGCGTCGGATCCAAGCCAGTTCACAGTCACGATCAGCTATAACGCGGCCAATCTGCCGATCTGGAATCTGTTCACGGGATTGCCTTTGCCGGGCAAGACGATCACGCGCGCTTCGACAATCCGGCTCGGAGGGACATGACATGCGGGCGGGGGGCTTACGGTTTCTCAAGGCGCGCGAAGGCAATCTGGCCACGATGGCGGCCCTTGTCGCGCCGCTCTTTCTGGCAATCGCCGCACTCACCATCGATTCAAGCTCGCTCTATCTGGAGCGACGGCAATTGCAGAACATGGCCGATCTGGCGGCTATCAGTGGCGCAAGCGCAATAGGCACTGCTAGCGACGCGGTGAAAAAGCAATTGCAGGCCAACGGGCTTGATCCGGTCATGATGACGGGCGCTTACGATCCGTCCATCGTGAAAGGCAAGACGGATAATCTCACGCGTGTCTGGGTGGAGACCGGCAAATATACCGCCGATAAATCGGTGGCTGTCGGGTCACGCTTCGTGGCAGGTGGAACAAGTCCCGATGCCGTGCGGGTGACGCTCGCAAAACCTGGCAATCTCTATTTCGGTCAGGCGCTGATGGATCGCCCTGCGGTCAGCGCGAGCGGCATGGCCGCCTCCCATGCGGAAGCGGCCTTTTCCATCGGCTCCCGATTGGCCAGTCTGAACACGAATGAAAGCGCGTTGAACGGACTTCTCGGCGGTTTGTTGGGTACAACCCTCAATCTCAAGCTGTTGGATTATAACGCGCTTGCCGCCACCGATATCAATCTGCTTGGCTTTCTCGACAAACTGGCGCCGCAGGTTGGGCTGACCGCCGGGACTTACGACCAGCTGTTGAACACGGATGTGTCAGTCGGCGTTCTGGCAAAGGTGATGGCGGATGTCGTGACCAACAACGCAACAGCCAAGGCGGCGCTCAATGTTCTTGGAAAAAATGCTGCAGCACTTTCCACCAAACTGCCAGTCGGAAAACTGCTTGGGCTTGGTTCTCTGGCGAATGCCAGTATAGGGTCTGCTGGCAATTACAACATCACCGCCAATGTCTTGCAGCTTGTGACCGCATCCGCAATCTTGGGTGGCAAGCACCAGATCGACGTTGGAACAGGGCTCGACCTTGGCGGGCTTGCAACCGTTACGGTCAGTGTCGCTATCGGCGAACCAGCCCAATCGACTCCATATTTCAGGGTTGGCGCTGTCGGTTCGCTCGTTCGCACCGCTCAAATCAGAATATCGCTCTATGTGGGGCTGTTAAACAGCTCGGTTCTAGGGCTCATTACGCTCGGAGATTTGAAATTACCCATCTATGTCGATGTTGCTTCGGCGGAAGGGGAACTGAAAAGCGTAAGCTGCCCGGCGGGGCCGCAAAGTGCGAAAGTCGGCATTGGTGTGACGACCGGAATTGCTGGGGTTTACCTTGGAAATCTAAGCGATCCCGACTTTAAAAATCTCAACAAGAAGCCGGTGGTCACCAGCAAGAAGATTGCGCAAATAAAGGTTTTGGGTATTGGACCCGATGTATATGCGAAGGCAGAAATTCCGTTGGGAGATGATGTCCAAAGAATTCTCAACTTCAGTTATAGCGACATACAGAATAAAAAAATCCAAACTGCCTCGTCGACCAAGCTCCTGGGGGGACTCACATCCGCCCTGCTTTCGAAGATGGAAGTGAACGTAGATCTGGGTTTGATTTCTCTGGATTTAAGCGGCGTTTTCAGTCTTCTCGGTGCTCTTCTCACGCCTATCTCAGCACTGCTTGACAATCTGCTCTTTGCTCTTCTGGATTTGCTCGGTGTCAAACTAGGCCAAGCCGATGTGCAAGTTACCGGGGTGATCTGCCAACAGGCGGCGCTGACACAGTAAAGCCCAAACGAAAAAACCGGGCATTTCGCCCGGCTTTTTTTCGATTACAAGCTCGAGAACTTACTTGAACAGCAGAGGCAACGTGATCGGCATCCGTGCTCTGGCCATAGCTGCCGGAGGTGCCGGCACAGGAGAGGCGCGACGTGCGGCTTCCAGCGCTAGCTGGTCAACCGCCGGATCGCCGGACGAACCGGCCAGACGCGCCGAGATAACATTCCCGGATGGATCAATCACAAATGTTACCTGTACCAGACCCTTGGCATTGCGCGCCTTGCGTTGCAAGAAGCGTACGTTGCGGGCCATGTGAGCCTGCAGTTTCGATGTCCACTTGGCCGAGCTTACACCAGCCGAGGCTGAGTTTTCGCCGCGACGGTTAGCGGCGGCCCGCTCACCATTATCAGCGTCCATGCGGGGCGCACTGGCCTGACGGGTCTCAGGTGCCTTTTCCGCCTTCTTGGGCTTCGGCTTCTCAACCTTTTGCGGCTTGGGCTTTTCAGGCTTCGGCTTTTCAACCTTCTTGGGTTCTGGCTTCGGCTCGGGCTTTGGTTCCGGCTTTTCAGCCTCGACCACATCTGGAATAATCTCTTCCGGCTTCTCCTGAACTTCCGGCTCAGGTTGCGGCTCGGGTTCCGGTGGTGTTACCTGCTCGGGCTCTGGCGGCGTTGGCTCTTCAGGTTGCGGTTCCGGCTGAACGACCGGCTCAGGCTCGACTTCCTGCGGCGCTTCCGCCGTTTCCGGCTGTGCCTCATCAGCAACCTGCTCTTCCATCGGAGCCATCGGCTCCGGCGCAAGCTCAACCACCATGGCTGCGACCTGTCCGCCATCCGGCTGGTCTTCTTCCCGCATCTGGTAGATTGCATAAGCACCAGCCGCATGCACAGTCAGCACAAGAATTCCCGCGCCGATCCAGCGTCCCGCATCATGCCAGAAGGAATGGTGATGGGCGTCGGCAGAAGCCACCTTCACGGGAGGATGATCGGGCGGAAGTGCGTTCATTGTGCCGCTCCGGGCGCAGCAGACGCCGGTGCGGGGGACGCAGGAGCAGCAGGAGCAGCCGCGCCGACAGTTTCGAGGCCGACCAGTGCGATCTTGAGATAGCCCGCTTCACGCAGCGAATTCATGATGCGCATCAGCTCTTCATAAGGGACGGTTTTGTCGGCGCGCAGGAAAACGCGCGTTTCCTTGTTCTTCTCCGAAAGACCATCCAGTGCCGCCCCCAGACGATCGCGCGCCACGACATCATTGCCGACGCTGACGCTCAGGTCTTCCTTCAGCGTCACATAAAGCGGCTTGTCGGGACGCGGCGCGGCGGCAGCGGTCGATGCAGGCAGATCAACCTTCACGTCCACGGTCGCAAGCGGTGCTGCCACCATGAAGATAATGAGCAGAACCAGCATCACGTCGATGAAGGGCGTTACGTTGATCTCGTGATTGAGCTCGAGATCGTCACCACCGCCTTCGCGGACTTTACTCGCCATGATGCCTACTCCGCTGCGTGCAGCGTGCCTTCACGCACACCTGCTGCCCTGAAATCCAGATCGCGGCTGACCAGACGTTCAACGCCTGCCGATGCATCGGCCAGAAGCGAACGGTAGCCGGTGATCGCACGGGCAAAGACGTTATAGATCACAACCGCCGGAATAGCGGCCACAAGGCCGATGGCGGTAGCGAGCAGGGCCTCAGCGATACCGGGAGCCACGACGGCCAGATTGGTCGTCTGCGCTTCACTGATGTTGATGAAGGAATTCATGATGCCCCAGACGGTGCCGAACAGACCGACAAATGGTCCAATCGAGCCGACGGTGGCGAGAATGCCGGTGCCCTTGGACAGACGACGGCCAGCCTTGGCTTCAATGCGGGACAGGCGCGACGAAACGCGTTCCTTCAGGCCCTCGCCGCCAGCCCGCGCCAGTGCGGGGCTGGAGAGACGAACCTCGTCTTCTGCGGCGCGCACCATGATGGCGCCCGGACCCTTGACGCCGTCAAGCGCGCGGACCGCTTCGGAAAGCGTGGCGGAATGACCGATGGTCTTCAGCGCCTTGTTAGCCCGGCGGCGAGCGCCAGCCAATTCGAGCGACTTGGCGACCCAGATGGTCCATGTTGCGAGCGAGGCAAGACCGAGACCGATCATCACCGCCTTCACGATCCAGTCGGCAGCCATGAACATGCCCCAGGGCGACAGATCATGCGGGAGGCTGGCATCGCGCTCTTCAGCGGCAGGCTGCCCAGCGATTACGGGCTGTGGCTCGGCTTGCGGGGCCGAAGGCGCAGTCGCGGCGGGCGCTGCCGGAGCAGGCTGTGCTGCTGGGACCGACGGCGCGGGTGCGGCAGGCGCTGCCGATGCAGGCGGGGTGGCTGGTTGAGCGGCTGCGGGGGCAGTTGAAGGATTGGGCTGTGTCGCCTCTTGAGCCAATGCCGGACCAACGCCCAGCAAGACAATGCCCATCGCCGCAGCCATGAAGCCTTTCCGACAGAAACCAGTCATCTTGATCGCCTTTTGATTGTTCAACTCGGGCGCCAAGGACGACCCATCACGCACGCCGCAGCGCTGCTTGTTGAACCCTTTTTAACCCCCAATAATATGATGATGCAAGTCATGTTTTGTTTTAACTGCCCTTTTCTGCCAGCTTTTGTGGGAGGTGGGGCCTGTCAAACCCCTTATAAATAGCTGTTGCATAATGCGGACAAATCAGACCTGATAACCATGTCGGATGTGTTCGTCTCCCTGATCAACAATATTGGGGCGTGCGGTCCGGCAGGAGGAGCATGCACATGATGCACAAAGACATTCAGGCACTCGAACATGCGGCAAGAACCGCCATGGCGGGCAATGATGATCCGCTGCCAGCTCCGCAGCGCGCGCTGAAACCGGCCCATGTCGGCCTTGCCTTCCTGATGATTGCAGGCGCAGCCTATCTGTTCCTCGTCTGACATGGTCTGACCACGCCTTGTTCTGACGAGCACCTGCGACGGCTGTGCCCGTTTACCATGACGCACGAGAAGTGACGCGCGGCGTTGCTGCAATTGGCTAATGCGTGCAACCATTGGTGACGAAAAGCGTTGTTACAACGATAATCCGTTATGACAGGAGGCCAGATATGGCGCGTGCATCCGCGAAGACGAACAAGATCGAAGAAAAGATCGAGGAAGCGTTGACCGATTCGACCACGGAAGACTTGCAGGCGCAGGTCGAGCAGTTGAAGGAAGACATCGCAGCCATCGCCGCGACGCTCGCCAATCTCGGCAACCAGACCGTCCGCGACGCCAAGCGCACCGCGAAGGAAACCTATCAGAGCGCCTATCTGCAAGGCGGCGATGTTGTTGATGAATTGTGCGGAAAGGCGCAGGACCTCGAAGCGCAATTGACGGCAACCGTTCGTGAACGTCCGATTACATCGCTCGCTACCGCGCTCGGCATCGGCTATCTGCTCGCCCTTCTTTCCCGCCGCTGAGGCGTCCCATGCTTAAAGCTCTGGTCCCTATCCTGTCCGCTCTGGCTGGCGAAGAAGTGAGATTCACCGTCAGCCAAACGCGACGCGCAGCGATTTACGGCGTGGCGATTGGCATTTTCGGCATCATCACGGTCACGTTTCTCTGTGTCGCGGCCTTTCTGGCTTTGGCGCAGACCTATGGCGGTCCGCTTGCAGCACTGATTCTTGCCGCCATTTCGCTGATACTTGCGCTGCTCGTTCTCGCTGTGCTGAAGATACAGGCCGCAGCAGAGGCGAAAAAGCGCAAAGAGCGGATCGCAGCCGACAAATCGGCAATGATGGCGACAGCCGCTCTTGCGACGATCCCATCGATCCTCAAGCGGCCGATACTGGCAGCCGCCCTGCCGCTTGCAGGCATCGCTCTGGTTTCGCTCCTCTCAGACAAGAAGAAGCGACCGCCCAAAGCCTGACAAAAGCCCTATAAAAATTAAAACACCGGAACCTGTTCCGGTGTTTTTTCATGGGTCATCGGGAGGCGCTTCGCTTTACTGCGCAGCCGCGTCGGTGCTATCGACCAGCGATGCAAGGCGCACAGAAACGCGTGTGCCAGCGCGATCCACGGCTTCACCATAGACCGGCTTTTCGCCGAACTGCATGCAAAGCTGTTCTACTACCAGCGTGCCAAGTCCGTTCTTGTCGCCCGGCTTCGCGCCTTCCGTCCCCCAACCGACGCCATCATCTTCCACCGCCAGAACGGGCACACCATCGGCATCCGCCTGAAAACTGACAGAAATCTGTCCGCCTGGTCGCCCCTTGAAAGCATGTTTGATGGCGTTGGTCACAAGTTCGCCGACGATGATGCCAATGGTCGTCACATCCCGGGCTTTCAGGTCAAGTTGCTCGAAATTCGTCACGATCTCGATCTGGCGGTCCTGACCGATGGCATTGCGGATATCGTTGATAACCGTGGTCAGAAACTCGTCGACGCGGGCGGTTTCCATGTCTTCGCCCAGCCGCAAACGCCGATGGGCTGTCGAAACCGTCTGCACTCGGTCGCGCGCCGCCGAAAGGGCAGCGCGTGCATCCTCGCTACGCGCCTGTCGCATCTGCAAACCCAGCAGGGAGGAGACGGTCGCCAGAGAATTACCGATACGGTGATTGGTGTCCTGTAGCAGAAGCTCGACGCGATAACGCTCACGCTCCGCAATGCGGCGCTCCTCCTCCAGTTCGGCTGTGCGTTCGCGCACCCGCTGTTCAAGAATCTCGTTTTCAGAGCGCAGCGCCGACTGCCCTTCGAACATGGTGCGCGCATAACGCTGCACGCGGCTGAAAAGCAGCAAGCCCAGCATCGCCGCCGAAGCCAGCGCCACGATGGAGGTGGCCGTCATCCAGTAGCGCATCCGGTTGATGCGCTCGTTCCGTTCGGTAAGCTGCTTTTCTTCCACATCGATGAAGTCCGACACGGTGGTGGACAGCTGGTCCATCAACGCCTTGCCTTCGTCGCTGCGCACCCGCTGCATCGCTGCTGCGACATTGCCCGACGATGCAAGCTCCACCGTTTGGCGCACATCCGCTTCTTCCCGCTCGATCAGAGCGCGAATCTGCTTTACCCGCGTATCCTGCAACGGATTGGGGACCGACAGGGCCTCCAGATCGGTCAATGTCTGCTCAACAGAGAGGATCGAATTGCGATAGAGATCGAGATGCGCCTCGTCGAGCGTCAGAAGATAGCCGCGACGGCTCATCTCGATATTGTTGGCGAGCCGGGCAACCTTGTCCACCTGCTGGCGCAAGGCATAATTGCGGGAAATATCGACAATCTGATGCGTAACGCTCGAGGACAGAAACAGCGTCATCACGGCAGAAAGAAGCACAAGTCCGAGCGAGACGATAACCGCAATCGGTTTCGGTGAAGACTGAAGCAGTTTCTGCAACAAGACTGATGGC
Source organism: Ochrobactrum teleogrylli (assembly GCF_037482325.1). Classification (NCBI taxonomy): domain Bacteria; kingdom Pseudomonadati; phylum Pseudomonadota; class Alphaproteobacteria; order Hyphomicrobiales; family Brucellaceae; genus Ochrobactrum; species Ochrobactrum teleogrylli. Next base: position 3,466,774 of record NZ_JBBHKQ010000001.1, on the reverse strand, counting down.
AAAACGCGCCCCAATACAAATTGAACACCCACTTCAGATAGCAAATATCAGTGGCGGCTAACCTTCAAGTGTCTGGGGCAAAAAACTGTCATGACCAGCGAAAATAAATGCCGCCGGGCGACGGCACCGGATCATTTAAGCCAAAATGGCACACAAACTGCTTAAGCTTGTGGTGAATGCCGCCGGATCAAAGAATCCGGCGGCATGAAGCCTCATGCAAAACTTCTCAAGGTGACGCGGGACGAATCGGCATCGGGGCCGTAATCGCCCTCGCCTTCGATCTTCAGGATTTCCTGAAGCCGGGTCCGCGCACGGCTGACACGGCTTTTGATCGTGCCGACCGCACAGCCGCAAATCTCCGCCGCTTCTTCATAAGCAAAGCCGGAAGCGCCGATCAAAATGATCGCTTCGCGCTGATCGTCAGGCAGTTGCTCAAGCGCCGAGCGAAAATCCTGCAGATCCAGCATGCCATATTGCGAAGGATGCACGGCGAGCTGTTCGCTGAACAGGCCATCCGTATCCTGCACCTCACGCCCACGCTTGCGCATCTGAGTGTAGAATTCATTGCGCAGGATGGTGAAAAGCCAGGCCTTCATATTGGTGCCCATCTCGAAGGTTTCCTGCTTGGCCCAGGCCTTCATGATGGTGTCCTGTACCAAATCGTCTGCCTTGTCATGCTGGCCGATAAGTGACACGGCAAATGCGCGTAAGCTTGGCAGCGACGCCAGCAGCTCTCGCTTGAACTGCGCGCCTTGCGGGCCCTCCTGAGGTGCATTTCCATCAACCGACGGAACGGGTGCTCTGTCCACGCATACTCTCCTGTTCAGCCTGATCGAGTTTTTCGAGAAGATCGAGAAAACGGTCCGGGATCGTCTCATCTTGAATCGAGGCGTATAACGCCTTGAGTTTCAATCCGACTTCACAATTGGGTCCTAATATGTCCTTCGGGACGCGCCGCGACGCCGCGACGCCATTCGTATGAAGGTTATCTTTATCTGTCATATTGTATCGTTCTAGGCGATGAGCCCTGTCCTGTTTGTTACAAAGCTTCTGTTGGACGGGGAATGCACCAGCCCCAAAAAAGTTCCAGAAATTATGCCGTCAGTTCGGAACTTTTTTCAAGTCGCATCGTTTCCATCCGTAATGCCGCGCCCGATTGCGGATGATCGCGCTTGGCCAAAAGCTGGTTCGAGCCGATTGTTCAAACCGGATTCATGCGAATGTAAAACAAAGCGGCAGATGAGGAGTTCCATTACCATGACGTTATCGACGCGTATCGCGCCGCATCTTCCCTATCTTCGCCGTTTTTCGCGTGCCCTCACCGGTTCTCAGACATCCGGCGATGCTTACGTGGCGGCCGTGCTAGAAGCTCTGATCGCCGATCTGAGCATTTTCCCGGATACATCGTCGGACCGCATCGGCGTCTATCGCCTGTTCTGCGACCTCTACAAGACCGCATCGATCCGGGTGCCGGAACAATCTTCGGAGATCGGCTGGGAACAGCGGGCAAATCGCAATCTGGCGCATATTGCGCCGCTGCCCCGTCAGGCCTTCTTGCTGGTGGCCGTCGAAGGCTTCAGCGACAAGGAAGCCGCCGAGGTTCTCAATGTCGACGATGGCGAACTGGGGCGTCTCCTTTCCGCCGCATCGACGGAAATCTCGCGTCAGGTCGCAACCCGCCTGATGATCATCGAAGACGAACCGCTGATCGCCATGGATATCGAGCAGATGGTCGAAAGCCTCGGACATGAGGTCGTCGGCATCGCCCGCACCAAGGATGAGGCGCTCGCACTTTATGAAAAAGAGAAGCCGCGGATGGTTCTGGCTGATATCCAGCTTGCCGATGGCAGCTCGGGCATCGACGCCGTGAATGAAATCCTGAAAGACGACACGATCCCTGTCATCTTCATCACGGCCTTTCCGGAACGCCTGCTGACCGGCGAACGCCCCGAGCCAACCTTCCTCGTGACCAAGCCGTTCAATCCCGACATGGTGAAAGCCCTGATCAGTCAGGCGCTGTTTTTCGAAGAGGCTTCTCAAGTCGCGGCCTGAGTTCGGCCCGCTACAGCCAAGTTTGGCGGTTGTAATCGCCTCCGGGAAAGGGAAACCCTCTTCCCGGAGCGGCGTGCATTCCCGCTTTGCAACCTGAGAAAGCCCCGCTCTCAACCCTGAATAACTCATTTTTAAGCGCTGGCAGGAACCGAATGCATAGCAAAGTAGTTTATTCCTCATATACAAAAGAGGAGATCGGATATGCTTTACTACGCGCTCGTATTTCTCGTCGTGGCTCTTGTCGCCGGTGCGCTGGGCTTTGGCGGCATTGCCGGAGCATCGGCGGGTATCGCCCAGATTCTGTTCTTCGTGTTCCTAGCCTTGCTGGTCATTTCGCTGATAGCCTCGGCGATCCGCAAGGCCTGATAGAGCGGAGAAAAACCCAGTTCAGAACTGGTCTGTTTTTGGCCGTAAACCGGCCCTACCGATATGAACAACAACATACCGTCGCGCGAGATTGCGCGGCGGTTTGCTTTCTGGAGAAAAATAGGGTCCACCGTCCCGACCTTCAGTCAGCGCACGCCATCCGGCCCAATCGACCGTTATCGAGACTATAATGAGCGCATCAGACCTGCCATTACGCGAAGCCGAACCGGATGCAGCCCGTCTGCGCGCGCTCCTTCGGGCAGTCCGTAACAGCAATGTCTGCGTGCTCTATCAGCGTCCCGATCTGACCTATGCCTGGGGGGAAAATCTACCCGTCTACTGGCAAAATAACTGGAAAGCCGGCGGCACCGACGAGGATTTCATCGTTTCCACATCGCTCGCCAAGCTGAAATCGGCCAAAGAGACGGCGCTTCAAACCATGACGGCGCAGAATGTCGAACTTTCCATCATGGACGGCAACAAGCTCCATTGGGTCGAACTGCATATCGATTGCGACCGCGATACCAGCGGCAATCTCCTCGGACTGGTGACGACAGCACTGGAAATCAGCGAGCTGAAACGCCGTGAGCAGGTATTGAAAACGCTTTTGCGCGAAGTCAGTCACCGGTCAAAGAACATGCTGGCCATCGTGCAGAGCATCGCCAGCCAGACAGCGCGCTTCACCGACACGATCGATGATTTTCTCCTGAAATTCCGCGGGCGTATCCAGTCGCTGTCCTATTCACAGGATCTGGTGACTGATTCCAACTGGCGCGGCGCGCTTTTCCGCGACCTTGTCCATTCTCAGGTGGAAAAATATATCGACGTCACCGATGAGCGACTCAGTCTCGAAGGAGACAACCCCTATCTTTTCCCGGGCGCCGCCTTGCATGTCGGTTTGGCGCTGCATGAGCTGGTGGTCAATGCGACCTCATTCGGTGGCCTTTCGATCCCTTATGGCCGTGTGGCTATTTCGGCAGAAGTCGTCCGCACCGAAAACGAAGGCGAAAAGCTGGTCTTCCGCTGGGAAGAAACCAATCCGGCCATGCCGGAGGTCTATCAGCACGATCCCCGTTTCGGCAGCGCTGTGCTTCAGCGCATAGTCCCCGCCTCGGTCAATGGCCAGGCGCAATACCGCATCGATGGCACCGGCGCTGTCTATTCGCTGACCATACCGGACGAACAGTTCGATTCCTGATTTCCAGACAACACTCCGGCCCAAATAAAAGCCGTCATGGACGAACCATGACGGCTTATTAAAAAAGAGCGAAACGCCTGCTGGCACAACGGTTAACCGTCTGCGCGGCGTTCACGCCGTCCACCCTTGTTGGGGGAGTTGGGGCGAACTGTGAAGACCGTGTTGGGGGGCGGGGTCACGGGCTTCATGGACCAAAAACGCAGGCCCTGGAATTTGGTTCCGTCAGGATTTTATTTTTTTGCAATAAAGTTCGAGACGGTGATGAACGATCTCATAGCCGAGCGAGCGGGCGATTTCTTCCTGCAATTTTTCGATCTTGTCGGAGCGGAATTCAACGACCTCGCCGGAATCCATATCGATGATATGGTCGTGATGGGCGCCGCTTGCCTGTTCGAACCGCGACGGACCGCCGGCAAAGGCATGACGATGGATGGCACCGCGCTCTTCCAGAAGCTTCATGGTGCGGTAAACGGTCGAAAGCGAAATGCTGCTGTCGATCTCGACCGCCCTGCGAAAAATCTCCAAAGCATCCGGATGATCTTCCGTTTCAGTCAGAATATTCAGGATGATGCGGCGCGGGCGCGTGATGCGCACCCCGGCCTGTCGCAATTCCTGTTCGTAATCGGGCTTTTTGTAACGTTCGCTCATGCGCTGATTATGCACCCTCCCGCCGCCAGTTGCAAATTTTCGCAACTGGAATGAGGCAATCTCCCCAGCGATTTAAATGAGGCTCTCAAGCGCCATATTTATTGCCAAAGGTTTTTGGCGGAAAACCTATTGCGATTGCGAGGAATGCCTGCCGAAAATATCTTCAAAATCATTTGAAAGTTTATTTGGAGGGTCTTTTCATGAAAAACTTGGTCGGCCTCGTATTGTATTCAACATTTCTGGTCGCTGCCTCAATGTCCGGTGCCGCCGCAGAGCAAAGAGGCTCTTGTTATTGCATAGAGGGTACCAATAAATGTTTGATCGTGGACGACTATGCGGGCATTCAGTACGGCGATGAATGTCCAAAATGATCACGAGCGATCATATCGATGATGACCTCTACCCCGCTTCAGGCGGGGTTTTTATTTCGCCGACAAAACGCCCTTCACCAACAGCGAAAATGTCTGCCCTCTGCGCGGAAAGGGATAACCGGAGTTTATGAGTCATCGAAATAATATGCTGGAAACCAATGGTACGCCCAAGGGGAATCGAACCCCTGTTTGCGCCGTGAGAGGGCGCCGTCCTGACCGCTAGACGATGGGCGCATAGGGTCTGCTGCTGGCTGATATAATCGCCCTTACAGAAAAGCGCAATCCGGGAATATAAAAAGGCGGCTCCAGCCGCCCTTTTTGCATTGATAGACAGCCCGATCTTACTCGACGCTGCCGAGTTTGATGCGCCCAACCACGCGGGATTCGCGATAATCATAGATGATGAGTTCTGTGCCGCCATCGGGCAGCAGCGTTTCCAGCGAAAGCTGATTGCCGGACAGGCTTTGCGACAGAAGGCGGGTGCCGGGCACGAGGTTGATCTGCGACTCGATCAGCTTCGGCGGTTCCGGTTTTACAGGCTGCGCTGCGGTCTGGCCCGGAATATCCGAACGGGCTTCCTGCGTGGCAGGGGTTTCGGGCGCGCGATTGATCTTGTAGACAACAGCGGCGAGCACGGCCATAAGACCGATCAGCATAACGCCGATGGAAACGGCCAGAAGCCGGATCATCTTGCGGCGCACACGTTCCATTGCCGGATCAAGCACAGGCTCGGACGGTTGTTCGTCCTGATAATAGCCCTGCTGATAGTCCTGATATCCTGAATCCTGCTGATTCTGGTATCGCGGATAGTGTGGATCCTGCATTAAATGACTCCGGTTCATGCACCCGTGGCGCGTGATAACGAAGGGAAGAGACAATTGAAAGAACTAATTGCCGACACTGATGCTGCGGGCAAAAGATTGGACCAGTGGCTGGCCGCAGCATTAGGGCCGGAACTCTCCCGCAGTCGCGTTCAGTCCCTGATTGCCGACGGTCATGTGACCATCGACGGCGAACCTGCTCGTGAAACCAAGCAGAAGCTACGCGAAGGCATGAAGATTGCCATCGTGCTGCCCGAGCCTGAACCTGCCGAACCGCAAGGCGAGAACATTCCCCTCGATATTCTTTACGAGGACGATGATCTCATCGTGATCAACAAGCCTGCTGGCCTTGTCGTTCACCCTGGCAACGGCAACTGGACGGGAACGCTTGTCAATGCCCTTATATATCATTGTGGCGATAGCTTGTCCGGCATAGGCGGAATCCGCCGTCCGGGCATTGTTCATCGTCTCGACAAGGATACGAGCGGCGTCATGGTGGTGGCCAAGAACGACCGTTCGCACCGGCATTTGAGCGAACAATTTGCCGACCATGGCCGCACCGGCGATCTGGAGCGCGCTTATCTCGCCCTCGTCTGGGGCATGACCGAGCGCCCGCAAGGCGTCATCGATGCGCATCTCGGGCGCTCGCATCGCGACCGCACGAAGCAGGCCGTGGTGAACGAGGAGCGCGAAGATGCGCGCCACGCTGTCACCCATTATGCGACGGTGGAAAAATTCGGCCCCCGCGAGGATGCCACAGCTTTGGCGTCTCTGGTGGAATGCCGTCTTGAAACCGGTCGCACACACCAGATTCGCGTGCATATGGCCCATATCGGTCATCCGCTGGTCGGCGACATGGATTATGGCAGCGCCTATAAAACCAAAGCGAACAAGCTGCCGGAACCGCTGAAGGAAGCAGTAAACGGCTTTCACAGGCAGGCGCTCCACGCCTGGCTTCTGGCCTTCACGCATCCCTCAACCGATGAGTTGATGCGTTTTGAAGCGCCCGTGCCCGAAGATATGGAGCACCTACTGGAAAATTTCCGCGCGCACTCCATATAATACCGTCAGGTCTTCCGGTTCTCCCTTGCCTCGCGTCGCATGTAAACATGGCTTCTGAAGCGCATGGGTAGAACCGAACCATTGTCGTTCCGGGTGCAGTTACTTGGAAAGCTGCGCCTGGATCATCAGGAACAGTCCGGTTCGCTGCGCGTTACAAACGCTGTCTGCAACTTTTCACGCAGATCAGCGTTCACATTGCAGTGACAGATTGTTTCATGAGTTAAAGGATCGTGTTTTCGCCAAAATCATGCCTATATATGGAGGCTCGCGTGAGGGAAGTGCAGGAGGCAGCCCCCGCGACAGGTTCGCCAAATGGGAACCTGAAATTATAAAGGAGGGTGCTCTATGGCCCAAATGAATCTTCCGAGCATTACGTCCGGTGACGGTGGCCTTACCCGTTATCTGGAAGAAATCCGCCGTTTTCCGATGCTTGAGCCGCAGGAAGAATATATGCTGGCCAAGCGTTATCATGAACATACGGATCCGAAAGCCGCTCACAAGCTGGTGACGAGCCATCTGCGTCTCGTGGCGAAGATTGCCATGGGCTATCGCGGTTATGGCCTGCCGATCGGCGAAGTCATTTCCGAAGGCAATGTCGGCCTGATGCAGGCCGTCAAGCGTTTCGAGCCGGAACGCGGGTTCCGTCTTGCCACCTATGCCATGTGGTGGATCAAGGCTTCGATCCAGGAATATATCCTGCGTTCGTGGAGCCTTGTGAAGATGGGCACGACCGCCAACCAGAAGCGTCTGTTCTTCAATCTGCGCAAGATGAAGAGCAAGATTCAGGCGCTCGACGATGGCGATCTCCGCCCGGATCAGGTCAAGCAAATCGCGACCAAGCTGAATGTCAGTGAAGACGAAGTGGTTTCCATGAACCGCCGTCTGTCGGGTGACGCCTCGCTCAATGCGCCGCTCCGTGCAAGCGAAGGTGAATCCGGCGAATGGCAGGACTGGCTGGTCGATGACAGCAACAGCCAGGAACAGGTTCTGATCGAACAGGACGAGCTGGAAAACCGCCGCTCGATGCTTGAACAGGCCATGGACACGCTGAATGATCGCGAGCGTCGTATCTTCGAAGCCCGCCGTCTTTCCGACGATCCGATGACGCTGGAAGACCTGTCCAGCGAGTTCGGTATCAGCCGCGAGCGCGTGCGCCAGATCGAAGTGCGTGCCTTTGAAAAGGTGCAGGCTGCCGTCAAGGCTGCCGCATTCAAGCAGCAAAAGGCGCTGAACCACGTCGAGGAAGCGCACGCATAAAGGCTTAAACCTTAAGCACTTTTTTCTGCCGCAGGATGCGTGAAGCGCCCTGCGGCAGATTCGTTTATGGGCACGGCTATTCTGCCGCCTCCCCGGTTTCCAGCTCAAAACCCTCATCGATCCAGCCGGTTATCCCGCCAGCCATGAGCTTGACCGGCCTGCCCAGATCGGCGAGCCGCAAGGCGCCACGCGCCGCACCATTGCAATGCGGCCCCGCGCAATATGTGACAAACACTGTCTCTTCCGGCCATTTTGCCATTTTCGAGCCGATGATCTTGCCGTGCGGCAGATTGATCGCGCCCGGCACATGCCCTTTTGCAAACTGGCTTGGGCTGCGCACATCGAGAAGCACAAAATCGGCCCCCTTCGAAAGCGCATCATGCACATCCCAGCAATCCGTCTCGAAAGCGAATTGCGCTGCAAAATGGTCGCGCGCCAAAGCGCTTGGCGCGGCTTCAATGGCTGTCACGGCGGATTTGGCCGGGGTCTTCAACGCAATGGTCATGGCGATCTCCTGTTGTAATGTTCGCCATTCTTTTCGCCTGAACATCATCGCGCTTGCAATTGGCGCGATTGACAATATACGTAAAGATCATGACAAAACAGACGCCACAAACCGCCGGCCCGCTGGTCGTCGCCCTTCTCTACGATGGACTCTGCACGTTCGAATTCGGCATCGTGGCAGAAATCTTCGGTCTGCCCCGCCCGGAAATGGGGCCGGACTGGTATCGCTTTGCCAGCTGCCCGATTGAGGATGGCCCATTGCGCGCGCATGGCGGTTTCGTCATCACCCCGGACCATGGGCCGGAACTGATCGATGAGGCTGACATCATCATCGTGCCGGGCTGGAAAGGCGCCGATATTCCCGTGCCCGAAGCGATCTGCGAAAGACTGCGGCGCGCGCACCGGCGCGGCGCACGGCTGGCTTCGATCTGTTCCGGCGCATTTGTTCTGGCAGCGACAGGTCTGCTTGATGGAGGTGAGGCCACGACCCATTGGCGCTATGCGGAGGCCCTGCGCGCCAGACACCCTGACATTGCGGTCGATGACGCATCGCTCTATCGCGAGCATGATCGTATTTTGACCTCTGCGGGTAGTGCTGCGGGAATGGACTTGCTGATCGAAATCGTGCGGCAGGACTTTGGTCCGGTGGCGGCCAATTCCGTCGCCCGCCGTCTGGTCATGCCAGCGCACCGCACCGGCGGACAGGCGCAGTTTCTCGAAAGGCCGGTCGCCAAACGCGAAGGCGCCGAAATCAGCCCCCTCCTCGATCGGATCAGAAGCAATCTCGGCTCGGAATGGACCATCGAACGAATGGCCAGCGAGAGCCGCATGAGCGCCCGCACTTTTCTGCGGCGTTTTGCGGAAGCGACCGCGACCACGCCCGGCGAATGGCTGGTTGCCGAACGGGTGACGACCGCCAAGCAACTGCTCTGCCAGACCCCGGCCAGTGTGGACGATATCGCCGCTTCCGTGGGCTTTGGCAGCGCCTACACGCTGCGCCACCATTTCCGACAGAAGATCGGCATCAGCCCGGCGGAATATCGCAGACGCTTTCTCGCGGAACCGTCATCCAACCGCAATAAAAGCTTCAAATAACTGCAATGGTAGGCCTTTAGGCACAAAGTGTGTTTCACCGATGCCTAAAGGACATCCCATGAAAAAGCTCCTGCTCGCCGCAGCTCTTGCGCTGACCGCTGCCACTGCCGCATCTGCTTCCGACTATGTTTCCTATCTCGACTATCCGCAGAAGGAACAGGATGGGAAGGAATTCTTCACGGCCATCGAAATTCCGCAGGGCAGCTTCACCAAATACGAAATCGACGACAAGACCGGTCATATCGTTGTTGATCGCTACCAGTCGATGCCGGTCATCTATCCGGCCAATTATGGCTCGATCACCAGCACACTGGCCGGCGACGGCGATCCGCTCGATGCGCTGGTCTACACGCGCGAGCCGATCGTCCCAGGTGCCATCATCAAGGTTCGCCCGATCGGCGTCCTGAAGATGATCGATGGCGGCGAAAAGGACGACAAGATCGTCGCCGTTCCGGCTTCCGATATCGATCCGACCTACGACAACATCAAGGAAGTCGCCGACCTGCCGAAGATTGAGCAGCAGCGTCTGGAAGCCTTCTTCCGCGTCTACAAGCAGTTGCCAGAAGGCCGCAAGGTCGTGGAACTGGGTGGCTTTGATACCGCTGAAACAGCACAGAATGAAGTTGCCGCAGCCATCAAGGCTTTCACGGAAAAGAACAAGAAATAACGCAGAGATTTCTGCAAACAAAAAGGCCGCTCGCGCGGCCTTTTTTCATTGCAATAACGGTGCTTTAGTTAGCGCCCAGAACGTCGGTGAAGGCTTTCTCGCCCGGAACGCCCTTTTCAAGGCTGATCAGCGCACGGCGACCGTTGCGATAGGAAACCGGAATATCGATCCATTGCAGACGGCGCATCAGCGACAGGTTGGTATCCTGTGCCGTGCGGGCATCATTGAGCCAGATGATAAAGAAATTATCCGCAATCTTGGACGGAACCGCGATCAGCGGGTTACCCGCTGCCTGCTCTGTATCCTTGAAGGTGATGCGCTGAACATTGTCGATCACGCCGCCGGTGAAGCCATCGGGAACGGTGAACACCATCTCGATCAAATGGCTGGCGGGGATGGACTGATCCGTATTCTTGCGGATCGTCATTTTCAGCTGAAGATTGCTCGTCGGCATCGTCACCGTGCCACGGACCGCCGGTTCTTCCGGCTGACCGTCACCCGGACTTTCCTGAATGACCGACCAGACGACATTGCCCTTTTCCACAGAACCGGATTCGGTGCCGCCACGCTCTTCATAAAGCAGCGCCTGCTGACCGACGGCCACAGCCTGCTGCGAGGCCGGTGGCTGCTCGCCCGGTGTCGCCTGCGAGCCAGACGGCGTTGATGCTGCCGTGGATTTGCCTTCGCCGAGACCCGGCGCGCCGCCAGCGGGACCTTCATCGGTTTCGCTGCCATCCGGCATCAAACGCTGGGTGAGCTTCTGCTCGCCAGCCGGTGGCTGAGCCTGATGTTCCGGCGGTAGCGTGGTTTGTTGATCTGCCGTGTGGTTCTCGGCGGGAGGCGGCGTCGTCGTGCCCGCGTCGCCGCTGGCAAGCGTGGACGGCGCATCGTTGCGACCGAGGCTCGATGCGAGTTCCTGAATCTTGTCTTTGTTGGTCCAGACGCCGTAACCCGCGCCGCCCAGAACGAGCAGAGCGACGAGACCGGCAATCAGCCCCTTATAGGAGCGCTTTTCCTTGACGGCGTTGCGCTCGATATATTCGCTGCGGCGCGCCTGAGCCTTTTCCTTGGCGCGGTCGATCTTCCAGTCCCCGCTGCGATCCGCGCTGAACGACGCATCTTCGTCCGGTTCCGACACATGGTCGTGACGCTCCGCAGCCGGTGCGGCAGAAAAAGCGGCATCGTCATCGTCGTCATGATGAGCGCGTGTGGCGCTTACGCCGTGATTCGCTTCCTGCAGAAAATCTTCGAGCGCATCATTGACCGGGTCGGGTGCCGCCGCAGCGGCCGGCGGCGCATAAAAGGCTTCGACTTCGGCAATCGCATCTTCAAGAATATTGCGCTGGCGTACCGCCACAGCCTGCGAGGCATTTGCCGTCACAAGCTTCTGCTCGATCGTCGCGCGCGCCTTCGCGTAAACGCGCTGGCGTAATTCAGGCGATTTGTCCGCCTGCGCATCGATCGTCTTTTTCAGTACAGCTACAAAATCCGCCATTCCGTCTTACCCGGTTTATCGCCCGTTCAGATACCACAAGCACTGGATGCAATTAAATGTCCCAATAATCACAATAATCAAGGGAAAGCAAAGTGTCTGGCAGTAATTAAGCGAAGCTTTTCAAAACGATGAGGCGAAATAGCGGCAGATTTGACGAAGCTTCGGGCATTTTCTGGCCAATCTGAACCACCGGACACCACTGCAATGCTCAAAAACTGAAAACCCGAAGCAGTTTATGCAAAACTGCTTCGGGTTGATCAATACGCCACCTTGAAATGATCAATCCTGGAAAGGATCGGTGACGAGGATGGTGTCCTCGCGTTCCGGGCTGGTGGACAGCATGGCCACCGGAGCGCCGATCAGTTCTTCGATATGGCGAACATATTTCACGGCCTGCGCCGGAAGATCGTTCCACGAACGGGCGCCTGCGGTCGTTTCCGACCAGCCCGGCAGCGTTTCATAGATCGGCTTGACGCGAGCCTGCGCGCCCATGGAGGACGGCAGATAGTCGATGCGCTTGCCGTCGAGTTCGTAGGCAACGCAGATCTTGATTTCGTCCAGACCATCAAGAACGTCGAGCTTGGTCAGCGCGATGCCGGTAATGCCGGAAGTGCGAACCGTCTGACGCACGATCACGGCATCGAACCAACCGCAGCGGCGCTTGCGGCCCGTCACCACGCCGAATTCATGGCCCTTGGTGCCAAGGAATTCGCCGATTTCGTCGTGGAGTTCCGTCGGGAACGGACCTTCGCCAACGCGGGTCGTGTAAGCCTTGGTGATGCCCAGCACATAGCCGATAGCCGTCGGGCCAAGGCCCGAACCGGCAGCAGCCTGACCGGCAACGGTGTTCGACGAGGTCACGAACGGATAGGTGCCGTGGTCGTTGTCGAGCAGAGCGCCCTGCGCACCTTCGAACAGGATACGGTCACCCGCCTTGCGGCGCTCGTCGAGCACGCGCCAGACCTGATCGATATAAGGCAGGATTTCATCGGCAACCGAGGTCAGTTCCTTGAGGATCGTCTCGACGGCGATTTCCTCAAGGCCCATGCCGCGACGCAGCAGATTGTGGTGCGACAGCAGGCGCTCGACCTTGGGCTCCAGCGTTTCCGGCTCGGCCAGATCGATGACACGGATGGCGCGACGGCCGACCTTGTCTTCGTAGGCAGGGCCGATACCGCGCTTGGTGGTGCCGATCTTGAGACCCGAATTGGAGCCTTCGCGCATGGCGTCGAGGTCGCGGTGGATCGACAGAATGAGCGGCGCGTTTTCGGCAATGCGCAGAACGTCGGGAGAAATCTCGATGCCCTGTGCGCGCAGCTTCGCGACTTCAGAGACGAAATGGTGCGGATCGACGACGACGCCGTTGCCGATGACGCTGAGCTTGCCGCGCACCAGACCCGATGGCAGCAGCGAAAGCTTGTAGCTGACGCCATCGATAACAAGCGTATGACCGGCATTGTGACCGCCCTGATAGCGCACGATGACATCGGCGCGTTCGGACAGCCAGTCCACGATCTTACCCTTGCCCTCGTCGCCCCATTGCGACCCGACGACAACCACATTTGCCATTTAAGAAAACTCCTCGGTCGGCATGAAGCATTTCCAGCAAAAGTGTGAAGCGGTTTTGCGTTCGGAAATGCGTAAAACTAACTATTGGCCTTTAACAACCCAAGGATCGCAAGCTTCCCCGAAAGGTTCACGGGGTGCTGATCCCTCGTCTCTATACAGACTGAATCCCGCTTGCGCGACTCTTTCGTGCAAAAAAATCACGATTTTTGCGAGCACGGTGGACAGAAGAGGCGCTTAGGTCGCTTGAGATTCCGTTTATGACGAGGCGAAAATGGTGGGATTGGAGAACCGGAGCGGAATGTACTTTTGGGTACATGAGCACCGGAAGCGAAAAATCACGCCATTTGCAGACCGTCAGAAGCGGAATATCTGCGAGCTAGCCTGCGCGAACCATATAGACGGCATCATCAGAGTAGCTTTTCAGCTTTTCTTCCAGTGCTGGCAGGTCGCGGGAGACGAAGCCCTTCTTTTCCCAGAAACCTTCGGAGTTATTCACGGCCACCAATGACATGGTGAAGAAGCCGTCTGTTTCGGCCTGGGCGGCCATCAGTTCCAGCACGCGCGTGGCGGCACCGGCGGAGCGGGCGGCGGGCAAAAGCGCAATATCGTGGATATAGTAGGTGCTGGTGTCTTCCGGCAGTTCGCCGAGAACCGAATTCAGCGCGGGCACCGTATCGAGTTTCCATGGATGGCTGATGCCATAACCCAGAATGTCATTGTCACGGGCATAGACGAAACAACCCGCCGGGTAGAGCTTGAAGCGGTCCCGGAAGACCGCTTCATCCTCGAAAAAGTCGAGATGGACCACATTGGCTACCACAGTCACGCGCTCGATATCCTGCTCGTGCATGCGCCGCCATTCCGGCTGTGCCATCTCTTCAGTCATGTTTTCAAACTTCTCCGACGTTGAACTCAAGCGGTGTTGCCGCTCTGATTGCCTCCTGAGCTATCAGTTCGTCAAGTGCTGCCTGCGGAATCTGTTCATCCACATAGAGCATGGCAATGGCGTCGCCACCGGGATGATCGCGTCCAAGCGAGAAATTTGCGATATTGATATTGTGCTTGCCGCAGATCGTGCCGAGCAGGCCGATCATGCCCGGAACGTCCTTGTTGGTGACGTAGAGCATGTGCGGACCGACCTCGGCATCGAGGTTGATTCCCTTGATCTGGATGAAGCGCGGCTTGCCATCCGAGAAGCAGGTTCCGGCGATGGAGCGCTCGCGCAGCGTCGTGCGGACGGTCAGCTTGATATAGCCGTCGAAAATGCCGGACTTGTCGCGCTTCACTTCCGAAACGATGATGCCGCGCTCCTTCACCATGATCGGCGCCGAAACCATGTTGACATCGGCGACCTGCGGGCGAATGAGACCGGCCAGAGCCGCACTCAGCAAAGCGCGGGTGTTCATGGCGGAGGTGGAACCGTCGAACAGCACTTCCACTTCCTCGATCGGTTCATCCGTCACCTGACCGACAAAAGCACCGAGAACTTCCGCCAGCTTGACGAAAGGCCGTAGGCGCGGCGCTTCTTCCGCCGTGATCGACGGCATGTTGATGGCGTTGGAAACCGCACCCTTGGTGAGATAGTCCGACATTTGTTCGGCCACCTGAAGCGCGACATTTTCCTGCGCTTCCGAGGTCGAAGCCCCCAGATGCGGCGTGCAGACCACATTCGGCAGGGTGAAAAGCTCATTCTCCGTCGCGGGCTCGGTTTCGTAAACATCGATACCGGCACCGGCCACGTGACCGGACTTCAATGCGGCAATGAGGTCCTTTTCAACGATCAGACCACCGCGCGCGCAATTGATGATACGGACGCCCGGCTTGGTTTTGGCAAGGCTTTCCGCATTGATGAGATTGCGGGTCTTGTCGGTGAGTGGCGTGTGCAGCGTGATGAAATCGGCGCGGGCGAGCAATTCGTCCAGCTCGACCTTTTCGACGCCCAGTTCCTGCGCACGGGCTTCGGACAGGAACGGATCGAAAGCCACCACATGCATCTTGAGGCCAATGCCGCGCGTGGCGACAATCGAACCGATATTGCCGCAACCGACGACACCGAGCGTCTTGCCGGTGATTTCCACGCCCATGAAGCGGTTCTTTTCCCACTTGCCGGCGCGGGTGGAAGTGTCGGCTTCCGGCAACTGACGCGCCACGGCGAACATCAGCGCAATGGCATGTTCCGCTGTGGTGATCGAATTGCCGAAAGGCGTATTCATCACGATGATACCGCGACGCGAAGCAGCCGGGATATCAACATTGTCCACGCCGATACCGGCGCGACCGACAACCTTGAGATTTTTAGCAGCGGCGATCAGCTTTTCCGTGACCTTAGTGGCCGAACGAATTGCCAGACCATCATACTGGCCGATAACTTCGAGGAGCTTTTCCTTATCCTTGCCGAGATCGGGCAAGTAATCGACTTCAACACCGCGATCCTTGAAAATCTGGACGGCAGTGGGCGAAAGCTTATCGGATACGAGAACGCGAGGTGCCATTGGGGCCTCCTTCAAACAATTCCTGACCAAGCATTTCAAACCGTGAGCTTGCAGATAGGCACCGCATTGGGCTCATGCGAAATGCTGCAAATATTTTGGGAATGCGAGCCGTGGCCGAACGACTGGCCACGGCTTAACAGGAACGCGCCTCAGGCAGCAGCCTTGAGTGCAGCTTTCTGCGTTTCAAAAGCCCAGTCGAGCCAATGGATCAGCGCTTCCAGATCTGACGTCTCAACCGTCGCACCGGCCCAGATACGCAGGCCCGAAGGCGCATCGCGATAAGCGCCGATGTCAAAGGCAACGCCTTCCTTTTCCAGCGCCGTAACCATGCCCTTGGCGAAAGCAGCCTGAGCTTCGGCAGAAAGTGCGGTCACTTCCGGATCGACGATGGTCAGGCAAACGGAGGTGTTGGAACGGTTTTCCGGCTTCGCGGCCAGATTGGCGATCCATGGCGTCTTGGCCACGAAAGCATCCAGAACGGCAAAATTGCTGTCGGCTCGTCCGACCAGACCATCAAGGCCGCCAATCGACTTCGCCCAGTTAAGCGCGTCGAGATAGTCTTCCACGCAGAGCATGGACGGCGTGTTGATGGTTTCGCCGACGAAGATGCCTTCGATCAGCTTGCCGCCGGAAGTCATGCGGAAAATCTTGGGCAGCGGCCATGCAGGCTTGTAGCTTTCCAGACGTTCCACGGCGCGGGGGCTGAGGATCAGCATGCCATGTGCGCCCTCGCCGCCCAGAACCTTCTGCCAGGAGAAGGTCACGACATCGAGCTTCGCGAAATCCAGACGCTGCGCGAAAGCCGCAGAGGTGGCATCACAGAAGGTCAGACCCTTGCGATCAGCCGGGATGAAATCGGCGTTCGGTACGCGCGCGCCCGACGTTGTGCCGTTCCAGGTGAAGACGACATCGCGGTCGAAATCGACCTGCGAAAAATCGACAATCTCGCCGTAAGGCGCCACAAAAGTGCGCACATCTTCGAGCTTGAGCTGCTTGGTCACATCCGTAACCCAGCCCGCGCCGAAGCTTTCCCACGCGACCATATCGACGCCACGCGCGCCGAGCATGGACCACAGCGCCATTTCCACAGCGCCGGTATCGGATGCCGGAACGATGCCGATGCGGTAATCGGCAGGCACCTGCAGGATTTCGCGGGTAAGGTCGATGGCGTCCTTCAGCTTGGTCTTGCCGATTTTCGCGCGATGCGAACGGCCAAGAGCGGCATCGACCAGCGCATCAAGCGACCAGCCGGGACGTTTTGCACAGGGACCGGATGAAAAATTAGGGTTAGCCGGGCGAACTACCGGCTTCGCAATCGTCGTCATGTTGTTTCTATCCTCTCAGATAGCACGCGTCTCGGTGGGGAGACGTGGCCCACTGATGGGAATAGCGGAAAGCGCATTTTTCCACAACAGGGCTTTTCAGGAATATTTTGCTCTTAACTGCCGCACGATATCAAAATTCGTAGAACGGTGTGGTCGCAACAAAAAAGGGCCCGCAAGGGCCCTGTTTCCAGCCTGCTTTCAATCGCACTGACTACCAGGTCGTGAAACGGATACCGGCGCGCAGCTGATGCGACTTGATATCCTGATCGCTGATTGTGATGCCATTGCCACTGACGACATCGCCGCTGCTGATGACGCCGTAACGATAGCCGAGATCGAGCTTGATGTTCGAGGCAACATCGATGCCGACACCAGCCATCAGCGCCCAGGCGAACCGATAGTCATCGTCGGACTTCAGATCGCCAACACCGGTATCGAATGTATAGCGCACATTGGCGAAGCCAAGTCCCCCGCCGAGATAGGGCGTGAAGCCTGCGAAATTGCCGAGGTCCACATAGGCGTTGGCCATCATGTCCCAGATACGGGCTTCGGCGGGAAAATCTTCCATATCCTGCTTGGAATAGCTGCCCGTCACATCGGCGCGCAGATAATCAGTGAACTGATAACCGATACCGACCGAAGGCACGAAATTCTTATCCAGATCGAAGCTTTCGGAAATGCTGTTCCCGAACTGATCGCGGGCCGAAAGGCCGGTTTTGGAAGAGATATTGTAACCGAGATCGCCGCGCAAATACCAGCCGGAGCCGACTTCGACCGGCTGCGCTTCGACAACTGGCTCATAGCCGACGGCATCGAGATCGGCCGCCGAGGCAACGGATACAACGCTGAAACCCGCCAGAACAATGGCCGACAGATCGAGAGCACGCCACTTCGCAAACATGATGAGAACCCCGCTCATAAGAATTATCTCAATTATGAACACCTATGGTTAACGCCCGATAAAAATTGGGGGATCGTTCAAGCGAAGCCGCAAAGAAAAAGGCCCGGTTTCCCGGGCCCTCAACAATCAGATATCTCTGTATTCGCTTACTTGTAGACGGGGCCGTCCACAATGGTCGAAACCTGCTGTGGAGCATAAGGCGCATTCGTTCCGCCGAACATGTAGCGCAGGCCGACACGGAAGTCATGAATGTCCATGCCCTTGTCGTAACCGTCGCCAATATACTGGTTGCCTTCAAACATCTTACCGCCATTGATATGGCGATAGCGATAACCGGCATCGAGCTTGAGGTTCTGCGTCAGATCAACCGAAGCACCGGCCATGAGGGCGTAGGTGAAGCGCCAGTTGGCCGTGCCTTCCATGGAGCCGCCATAGCGCACATCGTCCAGATCGCTCCATCTGACGCGCGTTCCACCGATACCGGCGCCGACATAAGGCGTGAAGCCGCTGAAGTTGCCGAGATCGACATAGGCATTAGCCAGGATCGACAGCGCCGAGAAATGGGCGCGTTCATCGGAAGCGCAATTCAGATCGCCGTTGCAGGCTTCACCAAATGTGTTGCCCTCGAACTTAGCACGGGTCATGTAATCGACCGTCAGATCGGTGCGGAAGTAATCCGTCAGCTGATAGCCGACGCCGCCACCGATCAGGAACGAACCTTTCAGGTCGCCGTAGAGTGTGTTGCTGCCGAATGTCCGATTACCGCCGCATGTCGCGCAATTGTCGATCGTTGAGTAATCCGCATCCTTGAATTTCGGCTTGGAATAACCGAGATCGCCGCGCAGATACCAGCCGCCGACAGCAGGCGGCGCTACAACAACTTCCGGAACCACCGGCGGTTCGATCATATCGGCCGCCAAAGCGCCCGTAGCCATCATGGCGACAGATGCAGCCAAGCCGCCGAAAAGAGTTTTCACAAGACCGTTCATCATCTGCCCCATTGAAATATCATTACGCCAGAGCGTCATCCTCGCTTTCTGTAGGGAACATAATTTTGAAAGGTTAATTACAACTTAACCTTGTTTTTTAACGATCCTTTTTAATAAATCTTAGACGTAGCTAAAATAAAAACGGCGCGTAGAGACGCGCCGTTTCAATCATTCGAATTTTTATTATTAAGTTAAGCCGCGTTGCCCACCGACGAGATGACATCGACAATATCGTTGACCACTTTCTCAACCAGAACGCGATCATCGCCCTCGGCCATCACGCGGATCAGTGGTTCGGTCCCCGATGGGCGGATCACGAGGCGGCCCTGCACGCCAAGACGCTCGCGCGCTTCATCGATGGCGTGTTTTACATTCTTATTTTCCAGCGGCTTGCCACCGGCAGTGCGCACATTCTTGAGCAATTGCGGCACGGGTTCAAACTTGCGGCAGATGTCGCTGAGCGGCTTTTCCGCTTCCTGCATGACAGCCAATATCTGCAAGGCGGAGATCAGTCCGTCCCCGGTCGTCGCGAAATCTGACAGGACGATGTGGCCGGACTGTTCGCCACCCACATTGAAGCCATGTTCGCGCATATGCTCGACCACATAGCGGTCGCCCACCTTGGTGCGGGCGAGCGTCAGATTGTGATCGGTCAGGAAACGCTCCAGTCCGAGATTGGACATGATGGTCGCGACAATGCCGCCGCCGGTCAGCCGGTCGCTATTGGCCCATGATTCGGCAATCACCGCCATCAGCTGGTCACCGTCGATTACCGATCCGGTTTCATCGACGAGCAGCACGCGATCCGCGTCGCCATCCAGCGCAATGCCGACATCGGCGCGCAGTTCCTGCACCTTCTTCATCAGGCCGATCGGATGGGTCGAACCGCAATCCTCGTTAATATTGATGCCGTTCGGCTCGTCATTGATAGTGATGACTTCCGCGCCAAGCTCCCAGAGCGCTGCCGGAGCCACCTTATAGCCAGCACCGTTGGCGCAATCGATCACCACACGCAGACCGTTGAGCGCGATGTTGCGCGGCATGGTGCGCTTGGCAAATTCGATATAGCGATAGATGTCGCCGTCGACGCGCTTGGCCTTGCCGATGGCCCCATGGCTTGCCAGCAGTGAGGACAGATCGCCCTCGATCAGCGTTTCGATCTGAAGCTCGATCTCGTCTGACAGCTTGAAGCCATCGGGACCGAACAGCTTGATGCCGTTGTCGTAATAGGGATTGTGCGAAGCCGAAATCATCACGCCGATATCTGCGCGCAGCGAACGGCAGAGCATGGCGACAGCCGGTGTCGGGATCGGCCCCAGCAGGAACACATCCATGCCCGCCGCCGTGAAACCGGCAACCAGTGCGTTTTCCAGCATATAGCCCGAACGGCGCGTATCCTTGCCAATTACCACCCGCGAAACCTGACCCGAACGGCGGAAAATATGGCCCACCGCCATGCCGACCTTCATGGCCACATCAGGCGTCATGGGGAAACTGTTCGCCTGTCCGCGAATGCCGTCAGTTCCGAAGTATTTCCGTGTCATATGTTTAGCCTTGCGTTGAGCCACTTCGCCATCCCGGCGCCGTCGATATATGCCGCTCCTTTCAACCGGAGCGCAATAGTCGCGCAGGCCCGCAACTCTGACGGCGAATTTCTGGGTTAATATCCTAAAATGCCTGTTCTATGCAATTTCGTCTTTGGCAGCGTCCAAAGCGATGCCGGTCGCTAAAGTTGTATCCCTCAAAAGATGATGCACCGAAATCGTTAACCGAGCCTTTGCAGGGCTTGGCAGCTGTCTTGGAGATATAATCAAAAAGAAAGCCGGGCGAAACCCGGCTTTCTTCGTCTGTTTGCCATAAGCAACTTATTGCGGCTGCGGCTCCATGCCGGGTTCATTCCCCGGTTCGCCGCTGCTCTTGCGCTTGCGCGGGCTACCCGCCTTCGGAACACCGGAACCGCGCGACGGCGTATCATTGCCCTGATCGCGCGACGGCTTGTTGCCCGCGATCAGTTCCTTGATCTCGTCGCCCGACAGCGTTTCATATTCCAGAAGACCCTCGGCGAGCGCGATCCAGTCCTTCTTCTTCTTGGTCAGGATGCGGGTCGCTTCGGCATAGGCCTCGTCGATCAGGCGACGCACTTCGGCATCAATGATCTGCGCGGTTTCTTCCGAAATATTCTGCGTGCGCGAGACCGAGTGACCGAGGAAGACTTCTTCCTGATTGTCACCGTAAGCCACACGACCGAGCTTGTCGGAGTAACCCCACTGGGTGACCATGGACCGGGCGAGCTTGGTTGCCTGCTGGATGTCCGACGATGCACCAGACGTGATATTTTCCTTGCCGAATTTCAGCTCTTCTGCCACGCGACCGCCCATCATGATGGCAAGACGCGACACCATCCAGGTATAGGTGGCCGAATAACGGTCGCCTTCCGGAAGCTGCATGACCATGCCCAGCGCACGACCGCGCGGAATGATGGTCGCCTTATGGACAGGATCAGCGGCAGGCACGTTGAGCGCCACGATGGCGTGACCTGCCTCGTGATAGGCCGTGTTGGCCTTTTCTTCCGGCGTCATGGCGGAGCGGCGTTCCGCACCCATCATGATCTTGTCCTTGGCGTCTTCGAATTCCTGCATGGTGACGAGACGCTTGTTGCGGCGCGCTGCCATCAGGGCGGCTTCGTTGACGAGGTTCATCAGATCCGCGCCGGAGAAGCCCGGCGTACCGCGTGCGACGACCTTGAGATCGACATTGGGTGCCAGCGGCACGTTGCGCACGTGCACCTTGAGGATCTGTTCGCGGCCGACGATATCCGGGTTCGGCACCACGACCTGACGGTCGAAACGGCCCGGACGCAGCAATGCCGGGTCAAGAACGTCCGGACGGTTGGTCGCGGCAATCAGAATGATCGATTCGTTGGCTTCGAAACCGTCCATCTCGACCAGCAACTGGTTGAGGGTCTGTTCGCGTTCGTCATTACCGCCGCCGAGACCGGCGCCACGATGACGACCGACAGCGTCGATTTCGTCGATGAAGATGATGCAAGGCGCATTCTTCTTGGCCTGTTCGAACATGTCGCGGACGCGGCTTGCGCCAACACCGACGAACATTTCAACGAAATCCGAACCGGAAATGGTGAAGAACGGCACATTGGCTTCGCCCGCAACCGAGCGCGCCAGAAGGGTCTTACCGGTTCCGGGAGGGCCAACGAGCAGCACGCCACGCGGAATCTTGCCGCCAAGACGCTGGAACTTCTGCGGATCGCGCAGGAATTCGACGATTTCTTCAAGGTCCTGCTTGGCTTCGTCGACGCCAGCCACATCCTGGAAGGTGACGCGGCCATGCGCTTCGGTCAAAAGCTTCGCCTTCGACTTGCCGAAGCCCATCGCACCGCGCGAGCCACCCTGCATCTGGCGCATGAAGAAAATCCACACGCCAAGGATCAGGATCATCGGCAGCCACGACAGGAGAATGCCAATCAGCGAACTGGAGCCGTCGCTTTCGGGACGGGCAGTGATCGCAACATCCTTGCTTTCAAGCCGCGCAACGAGGCCCGTATCGCCAGGCGAATAGGTCTGGAACGTCGAGCCATTGTCGGCAAAGGTGCCGGTAATGCGCTCGCCGGTAATCGTGACCGATTTCACCCGACCATTGGATACGTCGTCAATAAATTGCGAATAGGAAACTTCACGGGAATTCGTGCGCTGACCAGGGCTCTGGAACAGGTTGAACAGCGCGATCAAAAGAAGAGCAATGATCGCCCAGAGGGCGAAGTTGCGATAGTTCGGATTCATATCGGGTCCAATCGATACCACGGCCATTCCGCAACCGCGGAACGATGTTTCGATCTAACATAGGATCGAAGGAAGGCGTTGCCAAGGCGCGTATCACGCCGCATGGGAGATTCTTCCCACTCTGGTTTATAAAAATTAGGAGTTTAGCGAAGTTTGACGGCAAATCCGCTTCTCGATCGCCTGGGCAAGTGCAAAATCATATCCCGGCAACACATGATCGAACAAAGCGAAATGCCGCTCCATACGAACTTCCGCCGGCAGATTCTGCCCCGGAAGGAACGGCAGAGAGACAATCTTTCCATCCACATAGACCGCGGGCAGCACCAGAAGCGCTTCGCGCCATCGCGTATTTGTTTCTGAAGGATTTTCCGGGAGGGACACTGGAGAATCGGTCAGAAAATCGATCAGCGCCTGTCGTCCCGGCGCGGCGATTTCAAAATCGCGGTCGCCTGTATTGAAAAAGCGGAAGCGCCCATCCCAGATGCAACTACCCCCGGCGGGCAACGGCACGGACGGCAAATTGCGCCGCTCGCGGCGAAAGCGATGCGGCTGCCCTTTGGCTCCCCGCTCGATCAACGCGCCAAAAATGGTCAATCTTTCGTGTTTTTGGCTTTCGTGTTCGCCCAACAGGATGCGTTCAATACGCACCCGCTCGGCGTCGCCCGGCAGGAAACGCCGCCCGCCAGCCAGGGAAGCCACGAGGCCGGAAAAGAGCCGCCGCACGGTTTCGGGCAAGGCGGCATAAATGGCCGGGTTGATTTCCATCCGGTCGCAAACATCCACATGCAAACTCGCGGGATCAGCCAAGGCCGCAACGAGAGCGGCGTTGTCGCGCTTGCGCGCCGCGCTGGCCAAAGCCACTTGCGCCAGAACAATCTGCGGATCGGCATCAGCAGCAGCGCCCTGGCGAACACGCGGGCGCTCGTAATCCGTATTGGCATTGCTCGGATCATCGACCCAGCGGAGACCTTTCGCTGTCAGTTCGTCCCGCAATGCCTGCCGCGAAACGGAAAGCAACGGTCGGATCAGTTCGACAGACCCTTCCAGCCACGATTGAGCGGCCATGGCGGCAAGCCCCCTCGCCTCCGCATGGCGGCTGCGCTCCTTGCGCATCAGGAAAGTCTCGATCTGGTCATCCTGCGTATGGCCGGTCACGATCACACTCGCGCCCGCTTCATGCGCCGCCTGCACCAGAAGCCGGTAGCGCGCGCTGCGCGCGGCTGCGGCCAGCCCCTGCGTCGGCTTGGGATCGTCCCATGCCAGAATGCGGTGCGCGATACCATGCTCGCGGCACAGCACCCCGACATTTTCAGCCTCTTCGGCTGATTCGGGACGCAAGCGATGATCAACAGTCACCGCCAGCAATGCCGGGCAGTGAACCAGTGTCGCCAAATAATCCTTAAGCAGGAACAGCATTGCCAGCGAATCGCTGCCACCGGAAACGGCCGCAATAACAGTCTTTGCCTGATCCAGATGAAAAGATTTAAAAATATCAGTCGGGGAAAGCCCCACGAAACAACTCCGCAATCAGCACTTTACGCGTGTGCGTTCTTCGGCAACGCGCTTCAAAATGGCGGGAGCCGCTTTGGGATAACGTTGCGGAATCTGCTCGAAAGTCGCACAGGCAACGTCGTGATTGTCCATTTTCTCAAGCGTCATGCCGAGCTTGAACATGTTTTCCGGCGCACGGCGGGAATCGGGATAGTCGCGCTGCGTGTCGATGAACACGGTCGCAGCCTCTGGATAACGTCCCTGACCGTACAACGACTCTCCCAGCCAGAAGCGCGCTTCCGCCGTCTGTGGATCAGCCGGATAGCGCTTCACATGCTGGCGGAAACCCGATTCGGCAGCTTTGTAGTCACCCGACATCAGATACTGATACGACGCCTGATAGAGCGTGTTCGGATTATCGCCCATTGGCAGCGAAGCAACCGCCGTGCCGTCCTGCGCGCCGCCATTCCCAGCGGAACCCTGGCCAGCAGGCAGACCGCCCTGTTCGACAGGGCGTGGTGTAGCACTCAACGAATCGCCGATTACATTGCCACTGGAATCGAACCGGATGGACCCCAATGTCTGCGGCGGCTCGCCGCGCTGGGGGCCGCCCTGCGCCATCGCGCCCGAACCGGTTGTACCAGTAGCAAGAGAATCGGCGCCGACTGCGCCCGATTGTGCGGTCTGCGGTGCATCCAGAGCCGGTGTCCGGTCCGAAATCGAACCATCTTGACCGGCACTTGCGGAAACCCCGGCATCAGGGTTTCCGGCGGCACCGCTGCTGGCGAGAGCGCTACCATCGCTGGAACCGCCGCCATTGCCCAACCGCTCACCGGTTTCGGCGCGCTTGCCCGTTTCAAGAAACTGGAAGCGCTGCTCATATTCTTCCTGCATTTTCTGCATCTGATCCTGCATTTCGAGGATCTGGAAGTTCATGGCCTCAGCGCGCATGCCCAGCGTATCGGCCATGCTGACCGCATCGCCTCCGCCCTGCGCACAAAGATCGGCGCCCGGGGCCGGTGCGGCTGCAGCCGACTGACCCGCCACACTCGAAGCCGGTGAGGTGATGCCGTTCTTCTTTTCGAGTTCCTCGAACCGGAATTCGTTGTCTTCCTGCGTTTTTTGCAGCTGATTGTCGGTGAAGGCGATCTGCGCGTCCACATCCTCAATCTTGCCGGTCAGGTTACGCACCAGTTCCTGTAACATGCCGGGGCTCTGGTAGCCGCCATTCTGTGCGGATGCACCGCCGCCACGCATGGCGTCATCGAGAATAGCGGTCGAGCCAACGCTGACGCGATTTTGCCCGCCGCCCTTGCCCTTTTCGAGCGCCTGAAAACGGGCTTCGTTATCGCGATGGATTTTCACGATTCTGTCGCGGAGCTGCAGGATTTTGCTGTAGGATTGCGCGTTCTGATGGGCGAGATTGCACACCTGCTGCGAATATTGGTTTGCACCCGGATCGCCAGTCTGCGCCAAAACCGGAGCACTCGCCAAAAGCGGCAGCATGGCGATTGCCAGTGTCACTTTCCTCATTGTTGTCCTCATTCCCTATTGCCCCTGCGAGTTTACAATGAACAGGATGATCGAGTGCCGCGCCTGAATGCTTGCTGAACACGCCATACCGCACGGCCAGTTCCGCTTTTAGAGCAAATCCGCGAAAAGCAAAGATGCTTTCCCTGATCTCGGTTCACTATGACAGGCGCGACTTCGGCCAAAGTTTGTCGAAATGCCTGATCAATTGGCATGAAAACAAAAAAAGCGGCCCGAAGGCCGCTTTTCCTGCAACGCTGTTGTGCGTTTGCAAATTTTAGCTGCCGGCACCGTTGAGAACGGTGACTGCGCGGCGGTTCTGCGACCAGCACGAGTCGGCATCGCAAACTGCGACCGGACGTTCGTTACCATAAGAGATGGTGCGCATACGGTTGGTCGGCACGCCACGCGAAGCGAGGAAGTCGCGGGTGGCGGCTGCGCGACGCTGGCCGAGAGCGAGGTTGTATTCGCGCGTGCCGCGTTCGTCAGCATGACCTTCGACGGTGATCGAATATTGCGGGTAACGCTGCAGCCACTGGGCCTGCTTCGAAAGCGTCTGCTGTGCGTCTCCGCGGATCAGCGACGAGTCGAGATCGAAGAAGATGCGGTCGCCGACATTGACCGTGAAGTCCTGCGCCGAGCCGGGCGTTGCCGCGCCTGCACCGCCGAGGCCGAGATCACCGGCATTGTTCGGGAGATTCTTCTTGGATGCGCAACCGGCGACGGCGAGCGACATGAATAGGGCAATAGCGATCGGGCTACGTGCAATCGACTGGATGCGGCGCATGGGCCGAGGCTCCTTAAGATTTGATGTTCCTGCGTAACCAACCAATAATCATATCGAGGTTAATGCAGGCTCAAGAAGTATGGTTAATATTGTCTTGAGACCAAATGCAACCGGCGTTTCCGACTGCAATTCTGCTTTTAGGCCTTGATGGCAAAATGCGGCAGAAACAGGGCTTTTGGGGCGGATTATGGCAATCGCCTTAAATGTAGGCCAAAAACATCGCATATCGCGCGATAAGGACCAATGAAAAAGGCGCGGAACCAAAATCCCGCGCCTTAATCTTTTTATGATTCTCCGACCGTCAGCCTATTCGAGCAGCGGCGACCAGGCCGGATCGGACGCGAAATTCGGCGTCTGGATCTGACGTTCGTTACGACCTGTCAGATCGATGGTGAACAGTTTTGGACCGCCCGCGCCTGCCGCCTTGCGGAAGAACATCAGCACGCGACCGTTCGGTGCCCAGGTCGGACCTTCATTGTGGAAGCCCGATGTCAGAAGGCGTTCGCCCGAACCGTCGGTCTTCATCACGCCAATCGAGAACTGACCCTGCGACTGCTTGGTGAAGGCGATGAGATCGCCACGCGGCGACCAGACCGGTGTGGAATAACTGCCGTCGCCCATCGACAGGCGGCGCGGATTGGAGCCATCGGCACCGGCGATATAGAGCTGCGGGCGACCGCCGCGGTCGGATGCGAACACAACCTGAGAACCATCCGGCGAATAGGAAGCGCTGGTATCGATCGCCTGGCTGTTGGTCAGACGGGTCGTGGTGCGCGAGCGCAGATCCATTGCATAGACATTGGCGCTGCCGTCGTCCTGAAGCAGGCTCATGACGACCTTCTGGCCATCCGGCGAGAAGCGCGGCGCGATGGTCATACCTGGGAAATTGCCGACCAGTTCACGCTGGCCCGTTTCGAGCTGCAGCAGGTAAACCTTTGGCTGACCGCCAGCGAACGACATATAGGTGACTTCCTGACGGTTCGGCGAGAAGCGCGGGGTCAGCGCCATGTCGCGACCATCGGATAGATAACGGATATTCGCGCCGTCCTGATCCATGATGGCGAGGCGCTTGATGCGCTTCTGGGCCGGGCCGGATTCATCGACGAAAACGATGCGCGTATCGAAATAGCCCTTTTCACCCGTCAGGCGCTCATAGATGGCGTCGGCGATGATATGGGCGACACGACGCCAGTTATCCGGCGAGGTGAAGAACTGCTGGCCGATCATCTGCTGACCGCCAAACGTATCCCAGAGACGGAATTCCGCCTTCAGCCTGCCATCCGGCTGCTTGGTGATGCGACCGGTGACCAGTGCCTGCGCATTGATGACCTTCCAGTCCTCGAAGCGCGGCGCGGCATCGGGGTTGGAAATCTTTTCAATGAAGGCACCCTTGTCGATGGGCGCAAATAGGCCGGACCGCTCAAGATCGGCAGCGATGACCGACGTGATGTTCGGACCAAGCTGGTCCGCGGACAGGAAATCCGTGATGGCGATCGGCAGAGGCTCGATCACACCCTTGTTGATGTTGATTTCCACCACGGCGCGCGCTGGCATGGTGCAGACAAGACTTGCGGCAATCATGCAGGCGAAAGCCGAGAGGACTGTCCGGATCTTTGTTTTCATGATGCCGGTTTTCATATCTTCTGGGACCTCTTTTGTCCTTTGCCCCTACTGGGCTTCATTTAGTCTGGCGACCGGGAAACCCCGATCAGAACATTTCGCTCGGGTCGAAGTTGACGATCACTTCCGACCATGAATCATATTTGTCGACGGGCAGATTATACGGGGCGCAGCGTGCAACCGCGCGCTTGGCGCTTTCCGCCGCCGCGCGACCAACGCCGTCGCCGCCGCCGCCGGATGTCACTTCCGGGACGCCCTGAATAGATCCATCCTGGTTCAGCTTCATCTTCACGGTCACAACCAGCCCCGGCGCATCGGCCACACCGGCAGGCACGTTCCAGCACTTGGAAATCGCACCGCGCAGCGCATCCATTTCACTCTGGCTCAGCTTCGAGCCGCCTGTATTCTTCTTGCCGCCGAGCGAAGCCTGATCGGTCGAACGTTTCGCGCCACCACCGGAAGCCTTCTGCTTGTTGAGAAGGGCTGCAACCTCATCGGCAATCGCATCCTTCTTCGACTGCGAGGTCTGCGATGCGGACTGCGTCGGCTTCTTTTCTTCCGTCGGCTTGCGATCCGGCGTCTTGGCGGTCTGCGCCTGGGGCGGCTTCGGCTTGGACTGCGGCGCGGGAACATTGTCCGGCAGCTTCGGCGTGTTCGCATCCGGCGTTTCGGCCTGCTTTTCGATGGCCTCCGCCACCGGATCAGGCTTCACTTCCTGCTTCGGTTCAGGCTTGGCCTGCATTTCGGTCGCGGGAACCGGCGTCGGCTTTTCTTCCGGCTTTGGTTCGGGTTTTGGCTCCGGCTTCGGTTCCGGCTTTTTCACCGGTTCCGGCTGGGCTTTGGGCTCTTCCGCCGCCTCGATAGGCTTTGCCTTGGTATCGGGCTTCGGCGGGGTCGTGGTGTCTACGTCCTGATCGCCGACATTCTGGGCATCGGGAACGGTCTGCGGCTTGGTGGTCGGGATCGGCGCAGACTTCTCCTTCATGGGTGCCGTCTTTTCGCCCTGCTGAATTTGCGTGATGGATTCAATCGGCACGATGTCGACCGGGAACGATTCCGAATCCTGCACGTCGAAAGCCTTCGGCGAGGAAAAGGAAAAGAGCCCCAGCGCAATGACGATGGTATGGAGCGCTACAGAAGATGTCAGGCCAGCCTTCATGATGGCGTCAGCTATCCTGCTCCTGGAGAGTCACAAGGCCGATATTCTTGAAACCGGCGGCGGAAATGCGGGCCATGACCTTCATGACGGTGCCGTAATCGGCAGCCTTGTCACCGCGCACGAAAATACGCTCGTCATACCCCGTCTTGGAAATGGCCTGAAGCTTCGGCACAACCTCTTCGATCGGAATTTCGGTTTCCTGCAAGTAGATCTTGCCCTCATTGCTGACCGAAACCGTGATCGGCTGCGTATCGGCGTTCATCGCCTTGGCCTGCGTATCCGGCAGGTCAATCGGCACGCCAACCGTCAAAAGCGGCGCAGAGACCATGAAGATGATGAGCAGCACCAGCATTACGTCGACGAACGGCGTAACGTTGATTTCACTCATCAATGCTTGTCTGCGACCGCGCCTGCGGCGTCCGCCCGACTGCATTCCATTTCCGACCGACATGCCCATTGCAAAATTCCTGAAAGCTCGATTTGCCGTATTCGCTGGAAGGCGCTTAGCTGCGCGGCGTCAGCTTCTCATCAATTTGGCGCGACAGTATGGCGGAGAACTCATCCGCAAAACCCTCAAGTCGTCCGCCGATCTTGCCCGCATCGGACGAGAGCTTGTTGTAGGCGATAACGGCCGGGATAGCGGCAAGAAGACCGATGGCCGTCGCGAGAAGGGCTTCGGCGATACCCGGCGCCACAACCGCAAGGCTGGTATTCTTGGAGGCCGCGATGGCCTGGAACGAGGTCATGATGCCGACAACCGTACCGAACAGACCGATAAACGGCGCCGCGGAACCGATGGTGGCAAGGAAGCCGAGACGCGATTCCATCTTTTCGCTTTCACGCGCCAACGCGACATCCATCGCCTTGTCGATACGCATCTGAAGGCCGATGGGGGAACGTGCGCCCTTCTCGAAGGATTTCTTCCATTCGCGCATGGCGGCCATGAAGATCGACGCCATGCCGGTGGTGCGGCGTTCGCCCAGATTGCGATAGAGTTCTTCCAGAGACTGGCCCGACCAGAAAGCCTGTTCGAAGCGGTCGATGGCGCGGCGTGCGCGGCTATAGGCGATCACCTTGTCCACGACGATAGCCCAGGTCCAGACCGAAGCGCCAAGCAAGCCCAGCATGACCAGCTTGACCACCCAGTTTGCCTGCATGAACAGGCCCCAGAGGGTAACATCGGCGGCGGGGGCCGCTAACGCAACATTTTCCATCGATCCACCGTTTCGAGGTTCTTGCCGGTCCGACACCCGGACCGCAGACCCCAACCTTCTCTGTCTTTAGGCATTTCCATCCGCAGAGCTGTTTCGTACTTCTGCTGGAAATATCCTGTTTTTGAATCCAAACGCCCGGCACGGGACCGGGCGGCATCGCAAATCGTCACGGATCGCCCTTTGATGCGGGTGATCCAAATCTGCGCAGCTTTACGTCTTGTTCGATGCAGTTGGATCAGGAAAAACGCTCGGCACTTTTCCCGAAACTGCTTCAAGCGCTGTTCGCACATCCAGGCAGGACATGCAGACATTCGCATCGCAACCGCCCCAAAGCACACATGCCGGATTTACAACTTTAAATCCCTACGGCGCTTGTTACGGTTAATTTTGGTGAAAGGAAGGCGCTGCGCTTGCCGCCTGCCCTTCAACCGATTCCGTCAGGATGATTAATCGGAGATTATGGTTAAAGATGCGTTAGCATTTGCACCAATAACGGCCCAGGATGCCAAATTCGGTCATCAAATGAGCCAGCGCTTTAAAAATAAACGCGATAGGCGCACCCTCAATTCTTGGGAGGGGCGGCAGAAAATCAGCTTGCCTTGGTGAAAGCCTCACGCCACTCGTCCGGTATCCGGCGGGGGTGGCCTTCCTTGGTGATCATCACCGCTTCCACTTTCGCTTCCGAAAGCAGGCGCCCTTCGCAGGTGATTGTCTGCGCCATGATGACCCGCGCGCCGCGTATTTCGCTGACACGCGTTTCAATCAGGATCAGATCGTCCATCCGGGCCGGAGACTTGTAATCGATCTCCATGCGCCGCACGACCCAGACCATTTCTTCACCAAGCGCACCTTCGGCAAGCTCGATATGGTGCACGTCCTGCAAGCGCAAGAAGTCGGTGCGTCCGCGCTCGTAAAATTCCAGATAGCGCCCGTGATAGACAAAACCTGAAAAATCCGTGTCGGCATAATAGATGCGCGCATAAAGGTGATGCGCCCCGTCTTTCAGCGCACCCGATACGCCTTCAAGCGCCGCATGGTCGTTTCGATCATTTCCGGTTGTCTTAGTCATTGTCTTCCATGAAGAGGCCGAATTGCGCCTGCTGGATGATTTCGGCGGGCGCAGGCAATCCCAGATGCTGCCACGCAATCGCCGTCAGAACGCGACCGCGCGGCGTACGCTGCAGAAAGCCCTGCTGGATGAGATAGGGTTCAATAATGTCTTCAATCGCATCGCGCGGTTCGGAAAGCCCCGCCGCGATGGTTTCGATCCCGACTGGACCACCGCCGAAATTGCGCGCGATGATATTGAGGTAACGCCGGTCGAGCTGGTCGAGGCCGCGATTATCCACTTCAAGCCGCGACAACGCTTCATCGGCAATCTTGCGGTCGATGACGTCGCTACCGGCGACCAGCGCGAAATCGCGCACACGGCGCAGCAGGCGTCCGGCGATGCGCGGCGTGCCTCGCGAGCGGCGCGCGACTTCCAGCGCACCATCCGGCGAAATGCCCATCTGCATGATGCGCGCGCCACGGCGCACGATATATTCGAGTTCCTCGACGGTATAGAAATTGAGCCGTACCGGAATGCCGAAGCGATCGCGCAAAGGCGTGGTCAGGAGACCAAGACGCGTCGTCGCCGCAACCAGCGTGAATTTGGCAAGATCGATCTTTACCGAGCGCGCTGCCGGGCCTTCACCAATGATCAGATCGAGCTGGAAATCTTCCATCGCCGGATAGAGAATTTCTTCCACAGCGGGGCTCAGACGATGAATTTCATCGATGAAGAGCACGTCGCGCTCTTCGAGATTGGTCAGCAGAGCCGCCAGGTCGCCAGCCTTGGCGATGACCGGGCCGGAGGTGGAGCGGAAATTGACGCCCAGCTCCTTGGCCATGATCTGCGCCAGCGTCGTCTTGCCGAGACCGGGAGGTCCGACGAACAGCACATGATCCAGCGCTTCGCCGCGCACCTTGGCCGCTTCGATGAAGACCTTGAGGTTGGCGCGCGCCGTTGCCTGCCCCACGAAATCGTCAAGCGTCTGCGGGCGCAGCGTATTGTCTTCGTCCACGCGTTTGTCGGCATCGATGAGAGGGTTGCGGTCGCTCATGCCTTCCTCCTCGCATGAACATATCGCCGACACAAGCTAATCACCGCGACAATTCCTTCAAACCAAGCCGGATGAGCTTTGCCGAATCGGCATCCTCGCCCGCTTCTTTCAGCGCAGCCGCGACGGCATTCGCCGCCTGATCGCGCGAATAACCGAGATTGGAAAGCGCCGACACGGCATCCGCGACGGGGGCCGGGGCCGCACCGGCTCCAAGTTCCTGCTTGAGCCCGATGGTGCCGCTCGCCTCACCAGCGAAAGCCGGGGCCTTGTTCTTCAATTCGGTGACGATGCGCTCCGCCACTTTCTTGCCGACGCCCGGCGCACGCGACACCATGGCGATGTCTCGCAGCGCAATCGCATTGGCAAGTTCCGACGGCGACAATGTGCCAAGCACGGCCAGAGCCACCTTGGCGCCGACGCCCTGCACATTTTGCAGCAGGCGGAACCACTCACGCTCAAGCTGATTGGCGAAACCGTAAAGGCGGATCATGTCCTCGCGGACATAGGTTTCGATGAACAAAATGGCCGCCTCGCCCGCTCCGCCGAGATTGCCCAGCGTGCGCGCCGAACAAAACGCCACATAGCCGACGCCATGCACGTCGATGACTGCATGATCCTCGGCAATTTCATCGATCACGCCCTTAAGCTTGCCGATCATTCCGGTTCTACCCCGCTAACAACGCCTGCATCCGGCGGGCGCTTACAATGCTCTGACGATGATGGGCATGGCAAATGGCAATAGCCAACGCATCGGCGGCATCGCTCGTATCGAACGACGCACGCGGCATCAGTACTTTGACCATCATGTGAATCTGTTGCTTTTCGCCGTGACCGACGCCGATCACCGCTTTTTTGACCGCATTCGGCGCATATTCCGCCACCGGTAGACCTGCCTGGGCCGGTGCCAGCAGCGCGATGCCGCGCGCCTGGCCAAGCTTGAGCGTTGCGGTCGCATCCTTGTTGACGAAAGTATGTTCGACCGCAGCTTCATGCGGCATGAATTCATGCAAGACTTTGGAAAGCCCCTCATGCAACTGGCAAAGACGCGAGGCGAGATCCATCTCGGCATTCGACGTCACCGTGCCCGAGCCGATGAAGTGCAGCGAATTGCCAAGCGATTCGACAATGCCCCACCCCGTGCGGCGCAGGCCCGGATCGATGCCAATAATGCGAATCGTTTCTTTCATAAGCGAACCCTATCCTCAGACGGATTCACTTGACAGCAGAAAAGTGAACAAAAGAGAAACATGCGCCGAGAGCACGGTCGGGGCAGCGCAGATTTCGGTTATGACGACCCGAAAATGGTGGGCTTTGAGAACCGGAGCGCAGCGTACATAAGGTACGTGAGCACCTGAAGCGGAAAACAACGCCATTAGCAGGCCGTCAAAGCCGAAATATCAGCTGTCCCTCAAGACGCGCCGAAAGCCGTCTTCAGCAACACAATCTGTTCGGAAACCGGGTTGTCGTGCGGATTGGTCTGCAAGGAAACCACATCTCCATAGACTTCTCGGTCCATGCGGCGCACGCGCGCCTGCAAACGCATCGAGCGCTCCACGAGTTCGGCAAAAGCTGCAGGCAACTCGTTCCAGCCCGGCGCGCCCTCTCCAGCCGATGGCGTGTCGAGACGCACCTTGGCCTTTTCGGCAGACACCTGCTGGCGGTTCATTTCACCGTTGCGGGCGGCGCGCTGGAGCAGCAGCCAGGAAGCGATCTGCATGAGACGGGTGGTGAGGCGCATTGATTCGGCGGCATAGAGGGTTGCAGCAATCCGGGACAGGTTGCGCGCTTCTTCACGGCCTTCACCGTCGAGATAGCTTGCCGCTTCCTCGACCATATCCATGCCCTGGCTGTAGATCGGCTTGAACGAATCCGAGAAGACCATGCGCTCCGCGAGGCTGATCATATTGCTCGGCATCTGTCTCTGTTCGCTAATCACTGCTCTGCCACCTTGCGTGACCGCCTGCATCGGCGGCCCATTCCGTTGCCCGCATCCATCCGAAAAATGGACGCGACTGAAAATTGCTGAACCGTCTTTCGATCACGCAGGACGTTCGGACGGAACTGTCATGACAAACAAGTCCACGATAAACTGCACCTTCATGCACGGTCGCGCAAGATTATGTTTAACGTTCGGTTAACATTTTCAAGGGGTAGTTAACTATCCCTGCAAGCAGAACGGGTCGAACCGGTTTCCGGTTCCCCTCATGCGTTTAAACGCTGGCGGCTAGAGCCTTGCAGGCACAAAAAAAGAGCCGCAATGGCGGCTCTCAGGAGTTTAACAGGGAGGCGTCAAACAGAGTGGCAAAACCACTCGGTAAGAATCCAGCCGAACTGGATGTAAATGATTAAACCCTCTTAAGATTAATGAATGGTTAATTTTGAGTTGGACCTGTGGAAAATGCCAGCGGGACGGCCGCGCAGAAAGAAAAAGCCGCCCGAAGGCGGCTTTTTATCAATAGCGCTGCAGCGCTGGCTGCGGCTTCGGTCCTGACTGCATCTTCACCGGCTCGGCGGCAGGCACTACAGGCTTGGCAGATTTGGCAGCCGCACCGTTCTTGCCCCAGCCAATTGTCGGCAGCCACTCCAGATAATAGGCCAGCGCGAACTGCATCACGATACCGGTTGCGATCAGCAGCGTGTCGTAAGGCAGACCACCCGGGTTCACGAGCTTCATCACCTGCGCCACCATGGCAAGCAGCGTGCCTGCGATAAACACCGGCAGCGAATGCTTGCCGAGGATGGCGAGCGGATTATCCGGCGCGGTGCGGGCGATATTGTTCAGCGTCGGCACAACGGCAATGAGATAAGCCATCGCCAGAATGTGCAGCAGACGGGGGCCCGACAGGAAAGTCTTGTCGAAACCGGTGATGACCATCGGCAGGCCCATCGAGGCATCGATCCCCCAAAGCGGAATGCGGACCCAGGCCAGCGCCAGCACCAGATAGCCAACGGCAAGGGCGATCAGCGCCGGATGGTTGGGCAACTGGCCGCCGCGGCGCACATGCATCACGCCTGCAATGCCGATGGCAAACAGGAACTGCCAGGAAAGCGGGTTCAGGAACCAGACGCCTTCCGTCGGATAATTGATCGGCGCGACGTTATAAAGTCCCGACAGGAACCACACTACGCCCGAGACACCCAGCATCAGGGGCAGGCTGATGCGCGCCAGCAGTAGCAGCATCGGCGTCAGAACCAGCATGACGGCATACATCGACAAGATGTTGTTATAGCCCAGCTGATGGCCCAGCGTGACGAGACCGAACAGCGATTCCACCGGGTGCTTGAGCAGCGGCTCGATATTGATTTCCTTGAGCAGATCGGCGCGCTTCAGAAAAATCGCAGCGGAAGCAAAGATGGCAATCGTCGCCATGGTCGTCATGATGTGGGTCGTATAAAGCACACCCGCACGACGCCACATCTTCAATGTCAGCAGAAGGCGGCTACCGGGGCCAAACTTGCTGCCATAGGCCAGCGCCACGGCCATGCCGGAAATCAGCACGAAGGCTTCCGCCGAATCGGAAAAGCCGAGATTCTTGTGCGTGAAATGCTCGTAGATGGTGCCCGGCACATGGTTGATGAAAATGGTCAGCAGGGCAAGTGCACGAAACACGTCAATGCGCGTGTCGCGCACTTTTGCGGTCGGCGCGGGCATCGCTTCTCTTGCGGTCGCAATCGTCATTTACCAGCCTGTCTGTCTCTGCTGGAAAGCACCGGCGCTTGGGACCGCGACGCTCTCCAATCTCTCAAGTTGCAGCTCTCCGAATGGGAGATCGGATGAAAGCCACATGCTTCATCGGAGCGTTTATTGCCCGACGTTTGATGGGCCTTATATACCCATTAATCCCGGCAGAACGGGGTTGGTTCCGATCAACTTTCGTTCCAGTGGATAACATAATGCTAAGCGGCTATCGGATTTCTCCGGCAGGGCTGCCACGACGCGCGCGCAGCGCTTGCTCTTGGCCCGTTGGATCGCATACACGCATCAGGACAATTAGCCAGGCGCCTATTTGCGCCAAAACAAATAGATAGAGCGCTGCATCCGTTTCGGATAAACAGAACTTCACTCTTGCCCGAATTCCATCATGTTTTTCTCGTTAGGCTTCGCCCCATGAACAAGTCCGCTCCCAAGACAGAACCCGAACGCTGCCGCATCGTGCTGGTCGCCCCGCCGACTGCCGATAGCGCGGTTTTGGCCAGACTTTTGACGGAAGCGCTTTCCGGCGGCGATGTCGCAAGTGTGATTCTCGACACCGGCGATCTGGATGAAGCAACCTTTCAGGCCGTCGCCGCAAAGGCAGTGCCGATCATCCAGGAAAAGGGTGCAGCCGCCCTCATCTTGAACGATACGCGCATTGCTGGCCGTGTCGGCGCCGATGGCGTGCATATTGAAGGCAAAGCGGCTGAGCTTGCAGACGCCATCGAAAAGCACACGCCGAAAATGATCGTGGGCACCGGCAATCTGCGCGACCGTCATGGCGCGATGGAAATCGGCGAATTGCAGCCGGACTATATTTTCTTCGGCAAGATCGGCGCGGACAACAAGCCGGACGCACATCCGCGTAATCTTGCGCTAGCCGAATGGTGGGCGCAAATGGTCGAAATCCCCTCCATTGCGCAGGCTGGCAACACGCTTGAAAGCATCATCCCGGCAGCCGAGACTGGCGCGGATTTCGTGGCGCTCGGTCGCGCCGTGTTCGAGGCGGAAGATCCGGCGAAAGCGGTTGCGGAAGCAAACCGCCTTCTCGATGAACACGCGCCGCGTTTTGAAAACTAAGCCAACGCATTCCATTCCCAAGGTCTTGTTGATGCCCACGAAGAGCAAACTTCTTCTCGCTGCCGCTTTGACATTCGCGCTGCCTGCCCTGCCGGCTGCCGCTGCAGGCGAGCCTGCGAAAAGCCAGAGCGATAGTGCCAAGGGTACTCACAAGGACAAGAAAAGCGACAAGCCCGCGAAGCAGCCGGTGATGCTGCCACAGCCCGCGACGACGGACCCGATGCCCGCCATCGATCTGAGCCGCTTCGGCGACAAGCCTGCCGACGAGGCCTTCGGCGCTTTCCAGCGCGGGCTTTATCTGACCGCCTTTAATCTGGCGAAACCGCAGGCCGAAAAAGGCGATCCGGCTTCGCAGACGCTGATTGCCGAAATGTATGCGCGCGGCATGGGCATCCCTGCCGACCAGAAGCTCGCAGCCGAATGGTATGGCAAAGCCGCCGAAAAGGGCATCACCGAGGCGCAGTTCCGCTATGCGGCGCTGCTGCTACAGGGCACTTACGTCAAGAAGGATCAGGCCAAGGCCGAAGCCCTGATGCAGAAGGCAGCCGAAGGCGGCAACGCCATGGCCCAGTTCAACTGGGGCCAGATGCTGATGGTGAAACATCCCGGCAAACCCGGCCTTGATCTTGCTTTCCCATGGTTCGAGAAAGCGGCGGAGGCAAAGCTTGCCGACGGCGAATATGCGATGAGCCAGATCTATGCCAATGGCACCGAAAAGATCGCCCGTGACGACAACAAGGCCCGCACATATCTGATCCGCGCGGCGCGCAAAGGTTATGACACGGCCCAGTTCGATCTTGGGCGCTGGCTGGTGGAGGGCCGTGGCGGCGACAAGGACTATGAACAGGGCTTCCGCTGGATTCAGATTGCCGCCGGGCGCGGCATGGTGATGGCGCAAGTCTGGCTTGCCCGGCTTTATCGCGACGGGATCGGCACCGATGGCGATTCCGTGAAGGCAGCGGCATGGTATATCATTGCGCAGCGCGCCGGTTTTCGCTCGCCCGACCTCAACGATCTGATGGACGGATTGGCCGATGATCAGATCAAACAGGCTATCGAGACGGCTAACGATCTCAGAGTTCGCTAGCAATTCTGACGATTCTACGTCTCCAAAAGATTCTCTTTTCGCGCTCAGGCTTGCACAAAGCGCCGTTTTGTGGTCTTGGAGACGCCGATTATCGTGGTTCGAGTATAAGACGCTTACGCAATCCCCGTAAAAAAGCCGGGCGGTTGCCTTTTCTGTCGTCGTGCGCCGGACCGCAATTGGTTTCAATTCATTCCGGATCAAGCTCATGAAGATCAATGGTAACGAAATCCGTCCCGGCAACGTCATCGAACATGACGGCGGGCTCTGGGTTGCCGTCAAGACCAACGCCGTCAAGCCCGGCAAGGGCGGCGCCTACAATCAGGTCGAACTGAAGAACCTCATTACCGGCACCAAGCTCAACGAGCGTTTCCGTGCCGCTGAAACCGTCGAGCGCGTGCGCCTCGAGCAGAAGGACTTTTCGTTCCTCTATGAACAGGGCGAAGCGCTGATTTTCATGGATACGGAATCCTACGAACAGCTCGAACTCCAGAAGGATTTCGTGGGCGACCGCGCTGCCTTCCTTCAGGACGGCATGATGGTCACCGTCGAACTCTACGAAGAAAAGCCGATCGGCATTCGTCTGCCGGATCAGGTCACGCTGGCAATCACCGAAGCCGATCCGGTCGTCAAGGGCCAGACCGCAGCCTCGTCCTACAAGCCTGCCGTGCTTGAAAACGGCATCCGTATCCTCGTTCCGCCCTTCATCGCTTCCGGTGAGCGCGTGATCGTCGACACCAATGAACTGACCTACGTCAGCCGCGCTTAATCCAGCGCCCGTCTTTTGCGATGCCCCAACGGGCATCGCAGTTTGTCGCGATTGAACCGCGACTGTTCTTTCTCAGATTGCTCAATTCCTCGAAAGCCTGTGTGCGTGCATGCGCCTCGGATTTTCAAGGATCTGTTTAACTGCACGATCCACGCCCATATCCACGCCTTTTCGATGGCCGTGGGATTTTGCCAAAAAGGATAAAGAAATGGCCCGCTCAGCCCTTCTTAACGTTATGGTACAGGCCGCTATGAAGGCTGGCCGTAACCTTGCCCGCGACTTCGGCGAAGTCCAGAATCTTCAGGTATCCCTCAAGGGCCCCGGCGACTATGTCAGCCAGGCGGACCGCAAGGCGGAACAGATCATCTATACGGAATTGAGCCGCGCCCGCCCGGATTTCGGCTTCCTGATGGAAGAATCCGGCGAGGTGGAAGCCAAGGACGGGCAGCATCGCTGGCTGATCGATCCGCTCGACGGCACAACGAATTTCCTGCACGGTATCCCGGTTTTCGCAGTCTCCATCGCTCTTGAGCGTCAGGGACAGATCGTGGCTGGCGTCATCTATAATCCGGCCATGGACGAGCTTTACACTGCCGAACGCGGTGGTGGCGCTTTCCTCAATGATCGTCGTCTGCGCGTTGCAGCCCGCACCAAGCTGGTCGATACGGTGATCGGCACCGGCATCCCGCATCTTGGCCGCGGCCATCATGGCCATTATCTGGTCGAACTGCGCAATGTCATGGCCGAAACAGCCGGTGTCCGCCGCCTGGGCGCTGCCGCACTCGACCTTGCTTATGTCGCCGCCGGTCGCCTCGATGGTTTCTGGGAAGAAGGCGTCAATCCATGGGATATCGGCGCAGGCATGCTGATGATCCGCGAAGCTGGCGGTTTCGTCTCCGATAAGGACGGCGGACAGAACATGTTCGAAAAGAAGAACATTGTTGCTGGGAACGAAGCCGTTCAAGCAGCACTTCTCAAGACGATCAAGAAGCCGATCTGATCCAGACCAAACTCCATCTGATGAAACCTTATTCAGCGCGCCACCGGCGCGCTGAAGTTTTTTAGAGCTCATTTTTTCCTGCTCAGGCGATTCCGCTTCACAAAATTATGAAGTAGGCTCCCCGTCAAACAGCCGACGATGGAGCGGAACGCATGAGTGACTTTAGGGAACCGAGAACACGTCTGGATGAGGGACGCGATTATGACCCCTATCGCCTGAGCAGCCCGCGTATCGTTATATTATCCATGGTGATCTTCCTCATCATCGTTGCCTTTCTGGCAGCGGTGCTGATGCGGCAGATCCATACTTTCTTCGTTACCAATCCCGGCCTAAACGGCCTCATTCTCGGCGTCCTGCTGGTCGGCATATTGCTGGCTTTCGGGCAGGTTCTGCGCCTTTTGCCGGAAATCCGCTGGGTCAATTCCTTCCGCGATGGCGACCGCGACGGCACCACCCGCCCGCCGGTCCTGCTTGCGCCGATGCGTGCGCTGATCGGACGTCGGCAATCGATGGCGCTGACGACCACGTCGATGCGCTCGATCCTCGATTCCATCGCGACACGCCTTGATGAAAGCCGCGACATCTCGCGTTATCTCATCGGGCTTCTGGTATTCCTCGGCCTGCTCGGCACGTTCTGGGGCTTGCTGGAAACGGTTGGCTCCATCGGGCGCACCATCCAGACGCTGGACCCAAGCTCTGGCAGTACCGGCGATGTGCTGGATGCGCTAAAGGCCGGTTTGCAGGCGCCGCTGTCCGGCATGGGCACCGCTTTCTCGTCGTCGCTGTTCGGTCTGTCGGGTTCGCTCATTCTGGGCTTCCTAGATCTGCAGGCGGGCCGCGCCCAGAACCGTTTCTATACCGAGCTCGAAAACTGGCTTTCCTCCGTGACCGATCTTGGTTCCGACCTCAACGCCGAAAATGGTCAGGCAGGCGAACTGCATGCATTGGCCGAGCGGCTGAAGACGCAGGGCGGCGATTCCACCCAGCGCACGACGGCTGCGCTCGCCAATCTGGCCGAGGGTATTCAGGGTCTGGTGAAAAGCATGCGTAGCGAACAGCAGATCATGCGTGACTGGGTGGAAAAGCAGGCGGACGAGCAAAAGGCTATCCGCCAGACGCTCGACCGGCTGTCCAAGGCCATTGGCGCGACGTCGCACGAACGCAAGTCTGATCGCAACGATACACATCCAAGCGATAAGGCGGAGTAAGGCTCATGGCTCTTGCCCGCAACCGCCGCCAGCAAAGGCATGTCGATTACTGGCCGGGCTTCGTCGATGCGCTGACGACGCTGCTGCTCGCCATTATGTTTCTGCTGACCGTCTTCGTGCTGGCGCAGTTTCTGCTCAGCCGCGAGGTCAATAATAAGGACAGCGTGCTGGCCCGCCTCAATAGCCAGATTCAGGAACTGACCCAGCTTCTGTCGCTGGAGAAGAGCAATTCGCAGGATATGCAGGACACTATCGCCAATCTGCAAGCCTCACTCTCCTCTGCCGAAAGCGAGCGTTCGCGCCTGCAAACACT
The DNA here is from genome assembly GCF_037482325.1 of Ochrobactrum teleogrylli. NCBI lineage: Bacteria > Pseudomonadati > Pseudomonadota > Alphaproteobacteria > Hyphomicrobiales > Brucellaceae > Ochrobactrum > Ochrobactrum teleogrylli. Next base: position 3,425,111 of record NZ_JBBHKQ010000001.1, on the reverse strand, counting down.
GCTGAACGAGGGCAGCGGCGCGGGTGCCGCCGCCGAAAAACGCGCCGGTGAACTGTCTGAAAGTCTCGATGCGGAAAAACAGGTCAGCGCCCGCGCGCTCAGTCAGGTGGAACTGCTGAACCAGCAGATTTCCGCCTTGCGCCGCCAGATTGCAGCGCTTGAAGACGCACTCAACGCATCGGAAAGCCGCGACCGCGAATCGAACGCCAAGATTGCCGACCTTGGCAAGCGCCTCAATGTGGCGCTGGCCCAGCGCGTGCAGGAACTGAACCGCTATCGCTCCGACTTCTTCGGGCGCTTGCGTGAAATTCTCTCCGACAAGGACAATATCCGCATTGTCGGCGACCGTTTCGTCTTCCAGTCGGAAGTGCTGTTCCCGACCGGATCGTCGGATATTAACCCGGCTGGCGAAGTGGAGATGAAGAAGCTCGCCGACGCGGTAATCGAGCTGAACAAGGAAATCCCGGACGATATCAATTGGGTGCTGCGCGTGGATGGCCACACCGATAATGTGCCGCTCGCCGGTACGGGGCGCTTCCGAGACAATTGGGAGCTGTCTTCGGCCCGCGCCACGGCGGTCGTCAAATTCCTGATCGCCAACGGCGTTCCGGCCAACCGTCTCGTGGCGGCAGGCTTCGGTGAGTATCAGCCGCTGGAAGCCTCGGATTCACCTAATGCCCGCGCCCGAAACCGCCGCATCGAGCTGAAGCTGACCGAGAGGTAAATAAAGGGGCGCTAAAACGCCCCTTTCTTTCGAGCCCCGCTTAGTACACCCCTGCCCCGGCTTCGAATTGCAGCTTGGCCAGACGCGCATAGATGCCGCCGCGCTCCACAAGGCTCTGATGGGTGCCTTCTTCGACGATCCGGCCTTTATCGAGCACAAGAATGCGATCCGCCTTCAGCACCGTTGCAAGACGGTGCGCGACCACCAGCGTCGTGCGTCCCTGCATCAGCCCGTCGAGAGCCTTCTGCACCAGCATTTCGCTTTCTGCATCGAGCGCCGAGGTGGCTTCATCCAGCAACAGGATCGGCGCGGCGCGCAGGATGGCGCGAGCAATGGCAATACGCTGGCGCTGTCCGCCAGACAATGTTACCCCGCGCTCACCGACTTCCGTGTCATAGCCATTGGCGAGCGCCATGATGAAATCATGCGCCAGTGCAGCCTTGGCTGCAGCCTCGATTTCCGCATCGCTCGCACCCGGCCTGCCGAAGCCGATATTGTCGCGGATCGAGGTCGCAAAGATCGCCACATCCTGCGGCACCATGGCCACGCGCCCGCGCACGGCTGCCGGATCGGCCTCCGGCAAGGCAACGCCATCCATCAGCACCTTGCCGGACTGCGGATCATAATAACGCATCACCAGCGAAAACACCGTGCTCTTCCCCGCACCGGACGGGCCGACAATGGCAACCGTTTCGCCGGGTTTGACCGCAAAGCTTACGCCATTCAGCGATGGCGCATCAGGGCGCGTCGGATAGGAGAAATAAACGTCATCGAAGACGATCTCACCACGCGCCGGCTCCGGCAAGGAAACCGGATTGCGAGGCGCTGAAATGTCCGGGTCTTCATCCAGAATTTCAGCCAGACGCTCTGTTGCACCGGCCGCCTGCGCAAGTTCACCGCCGACTTCCGAGAGGGCGCCGAAGGCGCTGGCCGCGAAAACCGCATAGAGCACGAACTGACCGAGCGTGCCCGGCGACATGGTGCCGGACAAAACATCGCGCGAGCCGAACCACAGCACCGCAACCACGCTGGAAAAAATCAGAAAGATGGCGAAGGCCGTCAGCACCGCCCGCGCCTTGATGGACGAGCGCGCCGCCTGATAGGCGTTTTCCACGGCATGGGCAAACCGCCCGACCACCATGTTTTCATTGGTGAAGGCCTGCAAGGTGCGCATCGCGCCAATCTGCTCGCTTGCATAGGCATTGGCATTGGCGAGCATATCCTGCGTTAGACGCGAGCGGCGGCGCACGGAACGCCCGAAAGCGATCAGCGGTACGACGATCACCGGAATGGCTGCAATCACCAGCACGGAGAGTTTCGGGCTTGTGACAACCATCATGGCCAGTGCGCCGACACCCAAAATGACATTGCGCAGCGCGACCGACGCGGTGGCACCCACCACCGATTTGATCTGTGTCGTATCGGCGGAAAGCCGCGACACGATTTCGCCAGACTGCGACCGGTCGAAGAATTCCGGCGAAAGCGCTGTCACATGCGCGAAGACCGCATTGCGCAAATCGGCCACGACCCGTTCACCCAGAGAGATCACGAAGAAGTAACGCAGCCCCGACGCAACCGCCAGAACCAGCGCCAGCAGCACCAGCATCCCGAAGTAATTGTTTACGAAAATGGCGTTGGCGCCGGTGAAGCCGTGATCGATCATGCGGCGCAGTGCGACGGGCACTGCGAGCGTCGTGACGGCGGCCAGAACCAGCGAAAAGAGAGCGCCGATAACCAGCAGCTTATAGCGGGCGACGAACGGAACCATGCGCCGCAGAGGCTTGAGGGAGCGGCGCTTGCGCGCCTCGTCTGCATTCGATTCCGGATTCACACCAGTTGGATTATTATGATCGGCCATTCTTGAGATTGTGCCCTTGTTATTGCCGTGCGCCTGATGTATAGGCTCGGCAACCCTTTTGGAAGCCGTCACCTGCGGGTGATGGGTCTTCGTAAATGCCATTGGGCGAAAGTGCCGCAGTTTTGACATTCAGGCTGCGCTTTTCTTCCAGACTTTCAGGCCAGACTATCAGGATTGAGAAGATGAAAGCCAATATCCATCCCGACTACCACACCATCAAGGTCGTGATGACCGATGGCACCGAATACCAGACCCGTTCGACCTGGGGCAAAGAAGGCGATACGATGAACCTCGATATCGACCCGACCACCCATCCGGCCTGGACTGGCGGTTCGCAGACCCTGCTCGATCGCGGCGGTCGCGTTACGAAGTTCAAGAACCGTTTCGGCAACCTCGGCATCTAATACCAGGTTACTTATTCGGAAAACCCCGCTTCGGCGGGGTTTTTTATTGCCTGCACTTTGCCAGAAGCAGGCAATAAAAAAACTCCCGGACAAACTTGTGTTTTGACCGGGAGCTTCGATAGTGCATGAGCGGCTATAATCAGGCGCTGAGCTTTTCCATCACTTCGTCGCTGACTTCGAAGTTGGTGTAGACGTTCTGCACGTCGTCATCGTCTTCCAGCGTGTTGAGAAGCTTGAGAACGGAGCGGGCCTTTTCTTCGTCCAGCTCGGTATTGGTCTGTGGCTTCCAGATCGTCTTGATCGATTCGGCTTCGCCAAGGGCTGCTTCAAGCGCCTTCGACACTTCGCCGATATCTTCGAATGCGCAGATGATGACGTGTTCTTCTTCGCCGGATTGCACATCCTCGGCGCCAGCTTCGATAGCCGCTTCCATGACCTTGTCGGCATCGCCGACAGAGGACTTGTAGACGATTTCGCCAACGCGATCGAACATGAAGGAAACCGAACCGGTTTCGCCCAGCGCGCCACCAGACTTGGTGAAGGCTGCGCGGACGTTGGACGCGGTGCGGTTGCGATTGTCGGTCAGCGCTTCAACGATAACCGAAACGCCACCGGGGCCGCGGCCCTCATAGCGCACTTCATCATAGTTTTCGCCGTCATTGCCGGCGGCCTTCTTGATGGCGCGCTCAATGTTATCTTTCGGCATCGACTGCGCTTTGGCGTTCTGAATCGCCAGACGCAGGCGCGGATTCATCGTCGGGTCAGGCAGACCCTGCTTGGCGGCGACGGTAATCTCGCGTCCGAGCTTGGAAAACATTTTCGACCGCACGGCGTCCTGACGGCCCTTGCGGTGCATGATGTTCTTAAACTGTGAATGGCCAGCCATGGCACCCCTGTTCTGTTCTAATCGTCGCGCACGGAAAAGCGTTACGCATGAACAGACAATCTCACGCAGAGAGTATCACACAAGCGGGGCCGCAAGTCCGGCCACAATGCTTTCCGTGCAGAATGGCGGCGTTATAAGGAATTGAGCCTCATTCGTCCAGCAAAAGCGCGGATCGAGGCCCTCACCTGTCAAAAAATTCAATAAGGCTCGACCCGGGCGACAAAGCAGCTTATCGATAAAATCATGAATCAACGCCCGCAAGCCCCATCCCCGAAGGCCCCGAACGAGACCATCGCTGCCCGTATCAGCCGGGTTCTGGCTGACCGTATCATCGAAGGGGAAATCGAGCCGGGCACCAAATTGCGGCAGGATCACATCGCCGAAGAGTTCCAGACCAGCCATGTGCCGGTGCGTGAGGCGTTTCGGCGGCTGGAAGCGCAGGGACTGGCCGTTTCGGAGCCGCGCCGGGGTGTGCGCGTCGCCTCCTTCGACATTGGCGAGATTCGCGAAGTGGCGGAAATGCGCGCCGCGCTCGAAGTGCTGGCTTTACGGCATGCGGCGGCGCACATCACCCGCGCCACGCTTGATGCTGCCGAACGCGCCACGCTCGACGGCGACAAATCACGGGACGTGCGAAGCTGGGAAGACGCCAACCGGCGCTTTCACCGGCTCATTCTGGAACCATGCCGGATGCCGCGCCTGCTCGCCGCCATTGACGATCTGCATGCGGCCAGCGCGCGGTTTCTGTTTGCGACCTGGCGGTCGGAGTGGGAAGCACGCACCGATCACGATCACCGGGCGATTCTCGATGCCCTGCGCAAGAACGACATCGACCACGCCGCCGCCATTCTCGCCCGTCATGTGCAATGGATCGGCCACCGCCCGGTCAGAACGGCCTCCGGCAAGATGCGCGATTCTTTTGCGATTGTAGGCTAGCGCCAGAATTCCGGGATAGTTTCTTCCAGACGCGCGCCGATGCGCAAAGGTGCTGCCTTTTCGGCAAGGCCGGTGCGGTCGGAGATTTCAATACCGACACCGCAAATGGTCGCCGGACCATTGGCTGCTTCAAAACGCCCCTTCGGCACCTTGGACAGAAAGCGGTTGAGCGGCTCTTCCTTGTCCATACCAAGCGACGAATCGTAATCGCCGCACATGCCCGCATCCGACATATAGGCCGTGCCATTGCGCAGGATCTGGCAATCGGCGGTCGGCACATGCGTGTGCGTGCCGACGACAGCACTCGCACGGCCATCGACGAAATGGCCGAAGCACTGCTTTTCGCTGGTTGCTTCGGCATGAAAATCGAAGAACACGGCATCGGCCTGCTCGCCCAGCGGACAGGCTTCAAGGATCTTCTCCGCCGCGATAAACGGATCATCCAGATCGGGATGCATGAAGACGCGCCCCATGACATTGGACACGAGCACGCGCGCGCCGTTCCTGGCGATGTAAAGTCCCTCGCCCTTGCCTGCCGTTCCCTTCGGAAAATTGGCCGGGCGTAGGAAGCGGTCCTCGCGCTTGGAGAAATCGAGCGCCTCGCGCTGATCCCAGACGTGATTGCCGGTGGTCACGACATCCGCGCCAGCGCGGATCGTTTCATGAAAAATCTCTTCGGTAATGCCAAAACCGCCCGCGGCATTCTCGCCGTTGACGATCACGAAGTCCAGCTTCAGATCGGAAATCAGCCCCGGCAGCTTTTCATAAACTGCCGTGCGCCCCGACCGGCCCACCATGTCACCAAGAAAAAGCAATCTCATGAGATGAGCCTTATAAGCCTGCGCCCAGCGAACGCAAGCCGCTCTCCGTCAGTATCTGGTTGAGCGCGATATCGTGCGGCTCGTCGGGCACATGCTCCACTTGCTGACAGTCATAGGCCATGCCGATCAGCAAGGGCTGCAAACCGCGTTGGGCAAACCGTGCCAGCGCGCGATCATAATGACCCGCACCATAGCCCAGACGATGCCCACGCGGGTCGAAACCGGCAAGTGGCATCAGCATGATGGTCGGGTCCACCAGCGGCGCCCGTGCATCGGGACCCATCGTGCCGAACCCTGTCTGAACAAGCTGCGCATCGGGCAGAAATTCACGGAAGGCAATGGTTTCCTTGTCCAGCACCACCGGCAGGCAGAGCCTTGCGCCCTTGCCGCGCAGGACGGACAGAAGCGGACGCGGATCAATTTCAGAGCGGATCGGCCAATAGCCCGCCACGAGCGTTCCCTTGGGAATGACCAGCGCCTCTTCGCCGTGTTTCGCAGCCGCGAGCGAGGCTTCATACTGGTAACGGGGTTCCAGCGCATCGCGGCGGGCAAGCACGGCACGCCTGAGCGCCTGTTTTTCCTGACTGCCATCCGGAGCCGCTGCTGCCATCCCCCAAAACCTCTCCATTTGCATAATCCGACTGTAACAGTGGAACCGCAATGAGACGATCCGTCAAGTGATGGATCAGACAGCGTCGGCAATCCGCTCCGACCGGTCACGGATCACCTTCAGCACGACGCCATGAAAATCATTGAGAAACACCTTGCCCCACAGGTCGCAATAGAAGTCGATCGGCGTTGCGATGCGATAATGCGTGGTCAGCGTCAGGCGGGTGCGGCCATCGGGCAGAGGCTCCAGCCGGTAGTCGCCATTGGCCAGTTGAAGATAGCTGCTGTTCACCTTGATATGGGCTTCGACGGCTGCGGGAATGGAGCCCGGGCCGAAGCGGAAATCCCAGGCCAGCAGGCGGTTTTCCTCCCACTGCGTCACGATCTCCTGAAAAGTCACCCCGCGCGTCCATTGCAACTGGCGCACGGCGCCCACGCCCTCCCCTTCGATGCGCGCATTGACCGGCTGCGGCACGCCCACAATACCATGGCTGAATGTCCAGGACAGTTCATCGGCGCGCACATTGCGGATTTCGACGGTCTGCTTCCACACCACTTCCGGCGGTGCGGCAATATCGATCACCGTCGTCACCGACCCGTCATGCGGGGCATAGGAAAACTGAAGCTCTGCCGGAAAGACGGCCAGCGGCAGGGCGACCACCAGCATTGTCGAACGGCGCGAGCGGAGCTTGCGGATGATCCACAGCGTCAATGTCGAGCCGAGTGTCGAGAACACCACGAAGAAGGGCGCAGCCATCACCACGCAGATGCCCGCTTCGTGGAACAGCACCATGCTGACAACGACCAGCCCGCCGATGATGGCCCAGCCCATGCGGACATGCCGCCACAGGTCTTTTTCGGCACGCGGGTCGGCCAGACTGGATGCGAGGCTCGCCACCGCCATCGGCAGCAGCATGAGACCGGCAAAGAACGGCATCTCATCGTCAGCCACACCGGACCAGATCAGCATGTATAAAATCAGGCCATAGGCGAAAGCCACCGGCACGGCGACCGACAGTCTTTCAAATGGGCGCGGCTTTTGGGGCGGTGCAACTTGGGGAGATTCCATCAGAACATGCGAATAATTAAGGTTTATCGCATGTTTACGGGCAATGCGTAGCACAGATCAAGTCTTGAGGACTGGATTTTCATACGCATTGCAAGATGAAAGGAAAGCGGCGACCACGACAACCGATGGTAGTGATTGATCCCGGGAACCTACAAAGTAGGTGGGCACCATATGCGAAAGCCCGCAAGCCTTCACAGGGACAGTTCCCTTAGAGATCAATAAGGCCCCGGGGATGCTGTTACACCTGTCGGGAAGCGCAGTACGCCGCTGATGAATATAGTCGCTCGCAACGGGCTGCGCCAGAGGCTGCGAGGCTTTCACCGCGAAATCTTTTCAGAAAATTCAGAAAGCGCTTAGCTTATGAACTGGCGCGTGGCGCAATGCGGGACGCCACCTGTTCCAGACGCGACGCGACATCCGACAGTATGCCGGTTAGCGCCGCATCGTTGCTGTCGGCGCGCCCGAGCGCTTCATCACGCGCGCGGCGCAGCGTCTCGACTTCGCTTTCCAGACCATTGATGCGCTTCTGCATCTCGGCCATCTCGTCCATCACCATGATTCCGGCCATGACGGTCAGGCGCAAATCGCCGATCTCTCCGAACGACGATTTGAGATGCGTGACATATTGATCGAAACGGTCGGCAAGTCCGCTGAGGTGCTCTTCCTGCCCCTCATCGCACGCCATGCGATAAGCCTTGCCATCGATGGTTACGGTAACGGTCGCTATGATAGCCTCCTATCGATCCAGAACGGCGCGGATGGTTTCCATCGCCGTGACAAGGCGCCGCGACACTTCGCGGTTGGCAGCTTCAAGCCGCTCTGCACGGGCTTCGGACTGGTCGAGTTCCTGAGCGAGACGGCTGCGGTCAGCATTCATGCGCTGCACCTCTTCCTCGGCTTCGGCGAAATCGCCTTCCTTGTCCAGCCGCAGATCAACCGCGCCTTCGAGCGTGTTGAGTGCTTTTTCCAGCCGTTCCAAAACTTGCCTGAGGGTCGCTTCGGGTGCCATCCATGTCCTTTCTGATGCCATTCAACGGCATCGAATCGCGTCTGCCGGACAGGCCTCTTTGAAAAGATTGTAATAATCGACCGCCGGATAAGCAACAAATGAGGTGTCCATATGAGCTTTCATGCACCGTTAATCGGTGCAAAAATGGCTTTTGAGCGATTGTCGGGCTGCTTTCCACAGAACTCAATCGATTAGTCGCAGACAGTTTATTGCCCAAAAGCCACGCATTTATTGACTCCTCATGCGCAGGTGCTATGTGTCCCGGTGCCTTCTGGAGTACGGACCCGAAAAACGGAGGACGGTTTTCGGCGCCATTCGTGCTCAGCCAAAAGGCATCGCCGCAACCCCGTTAAACCCTCCCATGGAAAGACGGCTGAGACCATGAGCAATTCCGACAAACAAAATCAGTTGGCCAACGCAATTCGCTTCCTCTCGATGGACGCGGTTGAGAAAGCCAATTCCGGCCACCCCGGCCTGCCGATGGGCGCAGCTGACATAGCGACGACGCTTTATACCCGTTTCCTTTCGCACGACCCGCAGAACCCGCATTGGCCGGATCGCGACCGTTTCGTGCTGTCAGCCGGTCACGGCTCGATGCTGCTTTATTCGCTGCTCTATCTTTCGGGCTACGAAGACATCACCATCGATGAAATCAAGAATTTCCGCCAGCTCGGCTCGCGTACCGCCGGTCACCCGGAATACGGCCATGCAGCCGGCATCGAAACGACGACCGGCCCGCTCGGCCAGGGCATTGCCAATGCCGTTGGCATGGCGCTCTCCGAACGCATCCTGAACGCACAGTTCGGCGACAGCCTCGTCAACCACTACACCTATGTGCTTGTCGGCGACGGCTGCCTCATGGAAGGCATCAGCCAGGAAGCCATCTCGCTGGCCGGTCACCTGAAGCTCAACAAGCTGATCGCCTTCTGGGACGACAACAACATTTCCATCGACGGCCCGATCTCGATGGCCGACAACACCAACCAGCCAGCCCGTTTCGCTGCTTCCGGCTGGAACACCTTGGCTGTTGACGGCCACGATCAGGAAGCCATCGCCAAGGCCATCGAACTGGCCAAGGTTTCCGACAAGCCGACCCTGATCGCCTGCAAGACGACCATCGGTTTTGGCGCACCGAACAAGGCTGGCACCAACAAGGTGCATGGCTCGCCGCTCGGCGCGGAAGAAATCGCAGCCACCCGCAAGGCGCTCGGCTGGTCGGCAGAACCTTTCGTCGTTCCGGCTGAAGTTCTGGACGCTTGGCGCGTGGCTGGCCTCAACGCCGCCAAGAAGCGCCAGGAATGGGAAAAGCGCTTCGCCGCTGCCGACGCGGAAACCCGCGCAGAATTCGAACGCCGCATGCGTGGCGATCTGCCTGCCGGTTTCGATGCGGCCATCGTCGAATACAAGAAGAAGCTTTCTGCTGAAAAGCCGAAGGTCGCCACCCGCAAGTCTTCGGAAATGGCGCTGGAAGTCATCAACGGCGTCGTACCGGAAACCATTGGCGGCTCTGCCGATCTCACCGGTTCGAACAACACCAAGACCAGCCAGACCAAGGCAGTGACGCCGGAAAACTACGGCGGCCGTTATGTCCATTACGGCATCCGCGAACTCGGCATGTCGGCAGCCATGAACGGTATCACGCTGCATGGCGGCCTGATCCCTTATTCCGGCACCTTCCTGACCTTCTCGGATTATGCGCGTCCGGCCATGCGTCTGTCGTCGCTGATGGGCATCCGCGTCATCTATGTCATGACGCATGATTCCATCGGTCTGGGTGAAGACGGCCCGACCCACCAGCCGGTCGAACATCTGGCAGCACTGCGCGCCATTCCGAACCACAATGTCTTCCGTCCGGCTGACGCTGTGGAAACGGCGGAATGCTGGCAGATCGCCCTGCAGTCGACCAAAACCCCGTCGACGCTGGCCCTGACCCGTCAGAACCTGCCGGTCGTGCGCACCGAGCATCGCGAAGAAAACCTCTCCGCTTACGGCGCTTACGAACTGGCGACCGCCAGCGACGACGCCAAGGTGACGATCTTCGCCACGGGCTCGGAAGTGGAAATCGCGCTCAAGGCCCGCGACCTTCTCGAAGGCAAGGGTATTGCCACACGCGTGGTCTCGGTGCCGTGCTTCGAACTGTTCGAAGGCCAGAGCGACGCCTACAAGCAGGCAACCATCGGCAATGCGCCGGTCAAGCTTGCCATCGAGGCGGCAATCTCGCTCGGCTGGGAACGCTTCATCGGCGAAGACGGCATTTTCATCGGCATGAAGGGCTTCGGCGCTTCGGGTGAGATCAACGATCTCTACAAGCACTTCGGCATCACGGCAGAACACGCCGTTGCAGCCGCGGAAAAGAAGCTCAACGCCGCAGCATGATTTTTTGAACGCCGGCGTCTCAAAAACGCCGGCGTTTAAGTTTCCGGTCAGTGCCGCGCGGGATTTGTCCGAATGCCCGGCACCGTCTGAATTATGAAGCACTGCAAGTGCAGTATCCTATCGGGAGATTTACAGAAAATGGCAGTTCGCGTCGCAATCAACGGTTTTGGCCGCATTGGCCGCAATGTTCTCCGCGCCATCGTGGAATCGGGCCGCACCGACATTCAGGTCGTCGCGATCAACGATCTCGGCCCGGTGGAAACCAATGCGCATCTTCTGCGCTATGACAGCGTCCACGGCCGTTTCCCCAAGGAAGTGAAGGTCGCTGGCGACAGCATCGACGTCGGCTATGGTCCGATCAAGGTGCACGCCGTTCGCAACCCGACCGAACTGCCGTGGAAGGAAGAAGGCGTCGACATCGCGCTGGAATGCACCGGCATTTTCACCGCGCGTGACAAGGCGGCAATGCATCTGGAAGCTGGCGCCAAGCGCGTCATCGTTTCGGCTCCTGCCGACGGCGCTGACCTGACAGTCGTTTATGGCGTCAATCACGACAAGCTCACCAAAGAGCATCAGGTCATCTCCAACGCGTCGTGCACCACCAACTGCCTTGCGCCGGTGGCACAGGTCCTCAATGATGCCATCGGCATCGAAAAGGGCTTCATGACCACGATCCACTCCTATACGGGCGACCAGCCGACGCTGGACACCATGCACAAGGATCTCTACCGCGCCCGCGCGGCAGCGCTCTCCATGATCCCGACCTCGACGGGTGCCGCAAAGGCTGTTGGTCTCGTGCTGCCGGAACTGAAGGGCAAGCTGGACGGCGTCGCTATCCGCGTCCCGACCCCGAATGTCTCGGTCGTTGACCTGACCTTCATTGCCAAGCGTTCGACCACCGTGCAGGAAATCAACGACGCGATCCGCGCAGCCGCCAATGGCCGCCTCAAGGGCATCCTCGGCTACACGGACGAGCCGCTTGTCTCGCACGACTTCAACCACGATCCGCATTCCTCGGTCTTCCACATGGATCAGACCAAGGTCATGGACGGCACCATGGTTCGTATCCTGTCGTGGTACGACAATGAATGGGGCTTCTCCAACCGTATGGGCGACACCGCCGTCGCTCTCGGCAAGCTGATCTAAGCCCCGTGGCCTGACTATGTTTCGCGCCCTTCTCCCCACTGTCGCCCGCTGGCGTCCGCTGGAAGGAGAAGGGCTCGAACATTTGAATCTTGCGCCCGCGGGCCGCAATATTCATGCCGAAAGCGTGGTGATCGGCAATCGCGGCGGCGATGCTTACGGTGTCCGCTACAGCATCGACTGCGACAGCACTTGGCGCGTTATTCATTTCCTTATCGAGACCACATCCGGCCAGAAGCTGGAATTCTCCTCCGATGGCGAGGGCCATTGGCAGTCGATGACTGGCGAGCCTTTGCCGGAGTTCGACGGCTGCATCGACATCGATCTGGCAGGAACGCCCTTCACCAACACACTGCCAATACGCAGGCTTGGCCTGACACCGGAAAGCGGCACCGTTCAGCTCGACATGCTTTATGTGCCGTTCGACAGTTTTCAGCCCCTGCGCGACAGCCAGCGTTATCGCTGTCTGGAAGAAGGCAGGCTCTATCGTTACGCGGCGGCGGACCGCTCTTTCACCGCCGATCTACCCGTCGATGAAGACGGGCTTGTTACCGATTATCCAACCCTGTTCCAGCGTCTGCCCGTTTAAGCCACACTATCCGAGCGATAAGGCTTCACCACGCGCCGGAACAAGCCAGGGAGAAAACTTATGGGTTTCCGCACTCTCGACGACGCCGACGTCAAATCCAAACGCGTTCTGGTCCGCGTTGACCTCAACGTGCCAATGACCGACGGACAGGTGACCGACCTCACCCGCATCGAGCGCATCGTTCCAACGATTGCCGAACTGTCGAAGAAGGGCGCAAAGGTCATTCTGCTCGCCCATTTCGGTCGCCCGAAAGGCGTTGCCTCCGACGAAAATTCGCTGAAGCATGTCGTGAAGCCGCTCGCCAAGGTTCTCGGGCCCTATATTTCTGGTCGGGGCGTCCATTTCGCGGAAGACAGCATCGGCGACAAGGCCAAGGCCGCTGTCGATGCGCTGAAGGACGGTGACGTTCTGCTTCTGGAAAACACCCGTTTCCACAAGGGCGAGGAAAAGAACGATCCGGAATTCGTCAAGGCGCTGGCCGCCAATGGCGATCTCTACGTCAATGACGCGTTTTCGGCTGCCCACCGCGCCCATGCCTCGACCGAAGGTCTGGCCCATGTCCTACCTGCTTTTGCCGGTCGCGCCATGCAGGCCGAGTTGGAAGCGCTGGAAAAGGGCCTCGGCAATCCGGCCCGTCCGGTTGTCGCCATTGTCGGTGGCGCAAAGGTTTCGACCAAGCTCGACCTTCTTTCGAACCTCATCGAAAAGGTCGATGCGCTGGTAATCGGCGGCGGCATGGCCAACACCTTCCTCGCCGCACAGGGCCACGATGTCGGCAAGTCGCTCTGCGAACATGACCTCGCCCATACCGCGCGTGAAATCATGGCCAAGGCCGAAACCACCAAATGCGCCATCATCCTGCCGGTCGATGCGGTTGTGGGCTGGCACTTTGCCGCCGATACGCCGAACAAGACCTATGGCGTCGACGCTGTACCAAGCGATGGCATGATCCTCGACGCAGGTGCGTTGTCCACCGATCTGATCGCCTCGGCCATCGACGATGCGGCAACGCTGGTCTGGAACGGCCCGCTCGGCGCATTCGAACTGCGCCCGTTCGACACCGCGACGGTCAAGACCGCCAAGCATGTCGCGGCCCGCACCAAGGCTGGCAAGCTCGTTTCGGTGGGCGGCGGCGGTGATACGGTCGCGGCGCTGAACCATGCCGGTGTGGCCGACGACTTCACCTATATCTCGACCGCAGGCGGCGCTTTCCTCGAATGGATGGAAGGCAAGCCGCTTCCGGGCGTCGATGTGTTGAAGAAATAAAGCATTTCCAGCAAAAGTGCGAAGCGCCTACGCGGGGAAATCAGTCCACTAGACTGATTTCTGATCCCGCTTCGATGCGCAGGACAATGCGGAAGAACAAATCAAAGGCCCCGGAAACGGGGCCTTTTTCAGTTCAAGATTTCGGCGTCAGTTTTAATAGGCGTCCGGGATCATCATCCTCGATCAGCCAGATCGCGCCGTCTGGACCAACGGCCACGTCGCGGATGCGATTGCCCATATCGAAGCGCTCGGCTTCGTCCGGCTGGCCCTTGCTGTCGAAAGCGACACGCACCAGCGCCATCGAAGAAAGACCGGCGATCAGGGCGGAACCGTCCCACGCCTTGAACAAATTACCCTTGTAGAAGGTCAGACCGCCCGGCGAAATCACCGGATTCCAGTAGACCCGCGGCGCTTCGAATTCCGGGCGCGTGCTGTGGCGCGGGATCGGCCTGCCGCTGTAATTGTCGCCATTGGAAACCACCGGCCAGCCATAATTGAGGCCGGGTTTGATCAGATTGAACTCGTCGCCGCCGCGCGGCCCCATCTCGTGTTCCCACAGCGTGCCATCGGGCGCGAAGGCCAGCCCATAAGGATTGCGGTGACCGGTCGTCCAGGTCAGGCCGCGAATGCCATCCTCCCCCGCATTGGGATTATCCTGCGGCACGGACCCGTCCAGATTCATGCGGAGAATCTTGCCCATCGGGGCCTTGTCATCCTGCGCTGTGGCAGGCTGCATACGGTCCCCGACCGTGAGAAACAAATGCTTGCCGTCCGGTGCGAAGGCGATCTTTCCGCCCGGCTGACCGCCCTTGGCGACCACATCCTGCTTCCACAGCGTGGTCAGGTCTTCAAGCGCGGCCTTGTCGCCGCTCTCTGCCAGTCTGGCCCGCGCCAGCACCACGCTGCTGCCGCCGTCCGCAAGTTCGTTATAGGTGAAATAGAGCGCCTTGCTTTTCGCGAAATCCGGCGCAGGCTCTATGTCGAGCAAACCGTTCTGCCCGCCAAAGGCAACCTTGGGCACGCCCGCCACTTCCGTCTTTTTGCCCGCCTCGGTGACAATGAAAATCTCTCCGGGTTTTTCCGTCACGACCAGACGGCCATCGGGCAGGAAAGCAATCGCCCACGGCGTGTTGAACTCCGCAACACTTGTGACGGTGAATGGCGCCTCGACCTTGGCTTCGCGGTCGCCCGCATTGATACTGGCGGACCAGGCGGATTGCATCGGAACAGATGCAACCGATGCGGCGAGAGCAAATAGCAGGCTGAGATGAGCGACGCGCATGTCTTCTCCTCGGAGGCGTTAGGCGATGAGAACGGCAGGTTATTGTTACATGGGGTCTTGTCGCCCAGATGAAACCCCTCACCGTAAAAACCTTGAACCGGCCTCGTTCGACCGGCGAGAAGAAAACGTGCTCGGCCTAAATCGTTTAAAAAAATTTCAATCGTTTCAAGCAGTTGCGCATGCCATCTTTTTACCGGACACTTCTGCCATCGGCGATAAGTCATCAATTTCCGATGCCGACCGAGGCGAACTCCAGTCGGCCGGTTCTGAAGAGGAGCTTACGAATGACCGAACGTCTTGAAGATATTGCGATTGCCCTGGCCGCTTCCGGAAAGGGCATTCTGGCTGCTGACGAGAGCTCCGGAACCATCAAGAAGCGCTTCGATTCCATCAATCTGGCGTCCACGGAAGAGACGCGCCGCGATTACCGCGAGATGCTGTTCCGCGCTGACGATGCAATGAAGAACTACATTTCCGGCGTCATTCTCTACGATGAGACCATCCGCCAGAAAGCCAAAGACGGCACGCCGCTCAACGACATCATCCGCAATGCGGGCTCGATTCCGGGCATCAAGGTCGATGCGGGCGCGAAGCCTCTGGCTGGTTTCCCCGGGGAGACTATCACCGAAGGTCTGGATGGCCTGCGCGAACGCCTGAACGAATATCACGGCCTGGGGGCGCGTTTTGCCAAATGGCGCGGCGTCATATCAATTTCCGACGCTTTGCCGACATGGGGCGCGGTCAGGCAGAATGCACAGGCGCTGGCGCGCTATGCTGCACTTTGTCAGGAAGCTGGAATTGTGCCAATTGTCGAGCCGGAAGTCCTGATGGATGGCAAGCCGGGCGATCACAGCATCGACCGCTGCTATGAAGTGACCGAGCTGGTTCTAAAGACGGTTTTTGCCGAGCTTTATGACGCCCGCGTCAAGCTGGAAGGCATGATCCTGAAGCCGAACATGGTTCTCGATGGCAAGAATGCGCGCAAGGCGTCGGTCGAGGAAGTGGCTGAAAAGACCGTGCGTTGCTTCCTCAACACCGTTCCCGCCGCAGTTCCGGGCATCGCCTTCCTGTCCGGCGGTCAGACGGGCGAAGAGGCGACAGCGCATCTCTCGGCCATGAATGAAGCTTACGACATGCCGTGGAAAATGACATTTTCTTACGGACGCGCCTTGCAGGCGGCAGCCCTCGAAGCCTGGGGTGGCAAGCCGGAGAACGTCGCTGCCGGTCAGCGTGCCTTCACCCACCGCGCCCGCATGAACGGCCTTGCCGCAACCGGCGGCTGGAAAAAAGAACTAGAACAGGCAGCCTGATTTTTTTCAGGGCAGCGATAGAAAGGATAAGCCCGGTTTGGGTCGGGCTTTTTCATGATTCGTGGAAATGAAAGCCGACAGCCAGCGCCATGACGAATATGGCGATGACGGCAATTTTCCAGAAATCGCCGCGACGCTTCAATCCCGGCAGGCCGAGCGGTTTGATGATGTGCATTCCCATCAGCAGGACAAGCAGCACAGGCAAAACTTTGGTCACGGGCGACACCTCTCCCCTCCTTGTGACGCAGGCGCTTGCAAGCCGCAAGTCTTCTTGTTTCTATTCCAATCTTCATCTTAAGTCCCATGGACGAAGCTTCACGGCTCGGCGTAAATTAAGGGTGGAGGAGATGAAAGTGTACGGAGAAATCCAGGAGGATGCCGGTCTGAGGAGGCCGCGCTCGCGCTGACATCAGATGAAAAATCGCACCTTGGAACGTCCGTCATGCGGGCGGTGCGCGGTGCGTGTTTCTGGGAGGAAACAGCATGACTTCGAAATATGCCGAAACCTATGCCGCATGGCAGGCCGATCCTGAACGGTTCTGGGCGGAAGCCGCAGAGGCGATTGACTGGTTCAAGCCCTGGGATCAGGTTTTTGCAGGCGACGAAGGCGTCTATGGTCGCTGGTTCACCGGTGCGGAATGCAACACCTGTTACAATGCGCTCGACCGCCATGTCGCCAATGGGCGCGGCAATCAACTGGCGCTGATCTATGAAAGCCCCGTCACCGGCAAGGTGCGCAAGTTCACCTATAGCGAATTGCTGGAGGAAGTGGAGGCGCTCTCCGCCGTCATGCTCGACAATGGCGTGAAGAAGGGCGACCGCGTTCTGATCTATATGCCGATGGTGCCGGAAGCGGCAATTGCCATGCTTGCATCGGCGCGCATCGGTGCAGTTCATTCTGTCGTCTTTGGCGGTTTCGCCGCCAATGAACTCGCAACCCGCATCGACGATGCCAAGCCGGTGATGATCATTGCCGGTTCCTGCGGCATCGAGCCGACGCGCGTGGTGCCCTATCAGGACATGCTCGACAAAGCCATTGCATCCGCCCACCACAAGGTCGGCCATTGCATCATTCTGCAGCGCGAGCAGCATGCCCATACCCCGGTTGAAGGGCGCGACATCGATTACACGGCTGCTGTGGACGCCGCGCGGGGCCGACACGTGCCCTGCACGACAGTCGCCGCGACCGATCCGCTTTATGTGCTCTATACATCCGGCACCACCGGCGAGCCAAAGGGCGTGGTGCGCGACAATGGCGGGCACATGGTGGCGCTGGCGTGGTCGCTCAAACACGTCTTCGGCGTGGAGCCGGGGCAGGTCTTCTGGGCCGCTTCGGATGTTGGTTGGGTGGTTGGCCACTCCTATATCGTCTATGCGCCGCTGCTGGCAGGCGCCACGACGATCCTGTTCGAAGGCAAGCCCATTGGCACGCCGGATGCGGGCACCTATTGGCGCATCATCGCCGAACATGGCGTGGAGGTGATGTTCACCGCGCCGACGGCGCTGCGCGCCATCAAAAAGGAAGATGCCGACGGGAATTTCGTCCGCAACTATGACCTGTCGAAATTCCGTGCGCTGTTTCTGGCAGGCGAACGCGCCGATCCGGACACAATCCACTGGGCGGAGAACCTGATCGGACGCCCGGTGCTTGACCATTGGTGGCAGACCGAAAGCGGCTGGCCGATGGTAGCCAATCCGCTTGGTCTCGGCCTTCTGGAAACGAAATACGGATCGCCTGCGGTCTGCCTTCCGGGCTACGATATCCGCGTGCTGGATGATGAAGGCCATGAGGTGGAACGCGGCCAGCTAGGCAATATCCTGATCAAGCTGCCACTGCCGCCCGGCTGCCTGCCGACGCTGTGGAATGCCGATGAACGCTTCAGGAAAGCCTATCTCGCGGAGTTCCCCGGCTATTATAAAACCGCCGATGCCGGATATATGGATAGTGATGGCTATCTCTATATCATGAGCCGGACCGACGATATCATCAATGTCGCGGGCCATCGCCTGTCCACCGGCGCGATGGAAGAGGTCCTTTCCGGTCATCCCGATGTGGCGGAATGCGCGGTGCTGGGCATTTCCGATCCCGTAAAGGGGCAAGCGCCTTGCGGTTTTCTGGTGCTGAAATCTAATATCGACCGCGATCCGCACGAAGTCGAAAAGGAATGCGTGGCCATGGTTCGCGACGCCATCGGCCCGGTCGCCGCCTTCCGGCTGGCCCTGACCGTGAAGCGCCTGCCCAAGACCCGCTCGGGCAAAATCCTGCGCTCAACCATCCAGAAGATCGCCGATGGCGAGACATGGAAAATGCCCGCCACCATCGAAGACCCGGCGGTTCTCGATGAAATCAGCACTCTTTTGCGGGAGCGCCATATCGGAATGGCCTTCGCCTGAGCTTTATAGCGGCATCAGCCAAACTATTGACCGGCGGTTTTCGCCGGTCCACTCTCCGCGCGAAACGGAGAACAGACCATGCAGCTTGAAGGCAAGGTAGCCATCGTCACCGGCGCTGCCCGCGGTATTGGCTATGCCATCGCAAAACGCTTCCTCATGGACGGCGCCAGCGTCGTTCTGTCGGATATCGACAACACGGCCACCTTGCAGGCGGTCAAAGACCTCGAACAATTCGGCGATGCGCGCGCCATGGCGGCGGATGTCGGCGACAAGCTCGATATCCATAATCTGATGACCTATACCGTCACCAATCTTGGCGAGATCGATATTCTCGTCAACAATGCCGGTATCGTTCACAAGACGGATTTTCTTGACCTCAAGGAAGAGGATTTCGACCGCGTCATGCGCGTCAATCTGAAGGGCGCATTTCTGTGCGGGCAAGCCGTCGCCAAACGCATGGTCGCGCGTGTGGAAGCTGGCGGCGAAGCGGGCACGATTATCAATATGTCATCGATCAACGCGATTTTCGGACTGCCGGACCAGCTTGCCTATTCCGTCTCCAAGGGCGGGCTCAGCCAGCTGACACGCACCATGGCCGTGGCGCTGGCGAAATGGGGCATTCGCGTCAACGCCATCGGCCCCGGCTCGATCCAGACCGATATGCTGTCAGCAGTGAATACGGACGCCGAGGCGCGAAAGACGATCCTGTCGCGAACGCCACTTGGCCGCATTGGCGATCCGGCGGAAATCGCATCCATCGCTTCCTTCCTCGCATCGCGGGACGCAAGCTACATCACCGGCCAGACGATCTATGCCGATGGCGGTCGCCTGCCGCTCAGCTATCTGGCTGAACCGCCCTTCAAACCATAAGCAGACCCCGCGCCCTTGTTGCAGTGGGCATATATTAGCGACATAATAATATCGCTTTGCTCCTGACAGAAAGCTGTCAGGAGGGGTGTGCGATAGTGTTTCCCTAAGGATGAGGGAGATGAACTATGGCACTCGCAATCGCACCGCTGATCGCAATCTTGAAGGAATACCGGCGCAAGCATGATGAGCGCCGCCGTTTTGTCCGCACCCAGCGGGCACTGGACGGTTTACCGAAAGATCTGCGCAAGGATTTGGGCTGGCCGGATCGCTATCTGGAACAGCGCAAGACAAAATATTGCAACGGAGAGTGAACCCGGAATGCGCAGAGCAGACCGTCTTTTCCAGATCGTTCAGCACCTGCGCGGTGGCAGGCTTGTCACCGCGCGCCAGCTTGCCGAACGGCTGGAAGTCTCCGAACGAACGATCTATCGCGACATATCCGACCTGCAATCAACCGGCGTTCCGATCGATGGCGAGGCCGGTGTCGGCTATATATTGCGGCAGGGTTTCGAGCTGCCGCCCCTGATGTTCACGCGGGATGAAATCGTCGCGCTGGTGGCAGGAGCGCGCCTCATCCGCGCCTGGGGTGGCGTATCCATGGCGCGCGGCGCCGAGGAAGCGCTGGTCAAGATCGAAGCCGTTCTGCCCAAGGAAGAACGTGCGCGGATCACCGGCACGCAGATCCACGCCCCTACTGCCAGAATCAGCATTGACGAGCGCCGCATCATCGATGCTGTCGAGCGCGCCGTGGATGAAAGCAGTGTGCTCAATATCCGCTACCGCGACCTCGAAGCGCGCGAGAGCGAACGCGACATTCGCCCGCTCGGCCTGTGGTTCTGGGGCAAGGTGTGGACCGTCATCGGCTGGTGCGAGTTGCGCAATGCGTTCCGCACCTTCCGCACCGACCGTATTGTCGAAGCAAGCGAAGCGGGCCGCCGGTTTCGCGCCGAGCGCGGCAAAACGCTGGCCGATTTCTACCGCCTGATGGAAATGAGCGAGTACAACGCATTCAAGGATTGAAATCACCCAAGAAGACTGCAGCCTCTGCTCCGTCGAATGTTCTGCATTCGACGGAGTTTTTTCTTCATTGCTCCGTCAGAATCGCACTGAGTTGTGCCACGATATATTGAAGCGCCTGATCCTCCTGTCGGCGCTTGTGCCAGGCAATATGCAACGGAAAGCCGCTGACTGTGATAGGCGGCGGGAAGGCAACAAGGTCGCTATCCGCATCCAGAACGCAATGCGAAGGCAGCATGGCGATCATATCCGTGCTTTTGAGCAGATCCGGCACCATGCCAAAATTGGGCACCACGAGACCGATGCGCCGCTTCAAACCCTTTTCAGCGAGAATCTTGTCTGCCGGGCTGTTGGTGTCGCCGCGTCCCGACACCAGTATGTGCGGATAAGCCAGCCAGTGATCGAGCGTAAACCCTCTGGCCGCTGGATGATCACGGCGCATGACGACACGGTACGTCTCGTCCAGCAGATGCTTGCGCTGAAGATCGTCGTCCGCATCTGGAAACACCGATAGTGCAAGGTCACTTGCGCCGCTCACCAGCGCTTCTTTTGCGGCCGCCGCGCCATGCCACGGCTGCACCACGATATCGATGCCCGGCGCATCCGCAGCAAGGACCTGCAACAACGGCTTGATCACAAAGATGGCCGGATAATCGGCCATGCAGATTTTGATTGTCTGTCGGATCGAAGCCAATGGCACATGCGGCGGGTCGACCAGCGCCATGACATCGGAAAGCAAGGTCTTCAACGGCGCGCGCAAGGCTTCGGCGCGCGCCGTGCGCCGCATCGAACCGCGCCCGCGTTCGAGCAACTCATCGGCGAAGACCACTCGACAGCGTTGCAAGGCGTTGGATACGGCTGGCTGTGTCAGATGCAGACGATCCGCCGCGCGACTGACATGCGCCTCGTCGAGAAGTGCATCCAGAATGACCAGAAGATTGAGATCTATCGCCCTTAAATTCATGAAATCAATAATAACATATATAAATAATATATTGGAATAATTACCGCATCGATTTCATCATCCTTCCAACATAAGGAGCCGTTGAAAGGAACAGATGATGTCCAGAACTTTGATTTTGCTTTTTCATCCCGATTTGTCGCAATCAAAAGCCAATGCCACGCTGGCAGGTGCAGCCGCCCAACTGCCGGAAGTGGACATTGTCGATATGCAGACTGCCTATCCCACCGGGATCGACTTTTACAAAGATGGCGAGCGTGAAGCGCAACGCCTTCTCGCGGCGGATCGCATCGTGCTGCAATTTCCGCTCCAGTGGTATTCAACGCCGCCGCTTTTAAAAGCCTGGCAGGATGCCGTGCTGACCCGCATGTTTTACGTGACTTATGAACAGGAAGGCCGGGCGCTGGAAGGAACGCCCATCATGATCGCCGCGACCGCTGGCAACGTGCCCGAGGCTTATACGCCCGGCGGACGCAACCTGTTTCCAATGAATGATCTTATGGCCCCGTTGCGTGCCACAGCCAATCGGTGCGGGCTGGAATGGGCCGAGCCGTTCTTCCTCTATGCAGCAGACAAGCTGGCACCGGATGCGCTCGAAAGCGCGGCAAGCCGCTATGTTCAGGTTCTGGAGCGCTGGATAGACGCAACACCCGTGGACAAAACCGAACACAAGGCGGCCTGAACGAAAACGCCCGGCATAAAGCCGGGCGCCAACTGACAGATATCGAGAGGCGGATGCCTGACGATTATTCTTCGTCTTCGTCGGTGTTCGTGCCCTTGAGGGACGAAAGCTTCGCGAAAACCTTGTCCGCGTCGAGTTCTTCTTCCGCAGCTGGTTCGTCGCGATAATCGAAGTTTTCCGTTGCCGAAGCCGGCAGCAGCGTGCTGTCGGATTCCGGTGCAGCCGGACGGTTGCGGGCTGCGCGTTCGACTTCGATGTCGAGATCGATCTGCGAGCAAAGGCCGAGCGTGACCGGATCCATCGCCGTCAGATTGGCCGAGTTCCAGTGCGAACGATTGCGAATCTGTTCGATGGTCGACTTGGTCGTGCCGATCAGGCGCGAAATCTGCGCATCCTTCAGCTCGGGATGATTGCGCACCAGCCAGAGAATCGCGTTCGGACGGTCCTGACGCTTTGACAGCGGCGTATAGCGCGGGCCCTTGCGCTTGGCTTCAGGAACGCGAACCTTCGGGTCAGCAAGCTTCAGACGGTAATACTGGTCTTTTTCGCCCTTCGCGATTTCCTCGCGCGAAAGCTGTCCTGTAATGACCGGATCGAGACCCTTGATACCCTGAGAGGCTTCACCATCGGCAATCGCCTTCACTTCCAGCGGATGCAGCTTGCAGAAAGCTGCAATCTGGTCAAACGACAGAGCCGTATTATCGACAAGCCAGACGGCCGTTGCCTTCGGCATAAGAAGCTGAGTGGCCATTAGATATAATCCTTCTGTTCGTCCGCTCCGGTGGCGCGGGACGTGGAAAAAACCACAATTTCCGGGAAATCACGGCCTATATATAGGTTTTTTGGCAGCAGGGCAAGAATGCGCTGAAGCCCGCACAACAATCTGTGCGTGATTTCTCGATTGCGGCTATGACGAGCCGAAACTCTCAGGCGATATCGAGCACAATCTTGCCGATATGCCGCCCCTCTTCCATGCGCTCATGGGCACGCCAGGCATCCTTCAGGGAAAAGATCATATCCATGACCGGCGCGACACGACGCTCGGCCAGAAGCGGCCAGACTTTTGCCTCCAGCTCGCGTGCGAGTTCTGCCTTGAATTCAACCGGGCGGGCGCGCAGGGTCGATCCGGTATGGGTCAGACGCTTGGTCATCAGCAGCGCGAAATTGGCGGTGGCCTTGGCGCCGTTCAAAAACGCGATCTGCACGATGCGGCCATCTTCGGCGGCAACCTTATAATTGCGATCAACATAATCGCCGCCCACCATGTCGAGAATGACATCGGCACCCTTCCCGCCGGTCAGTTCCTTGACGGCAGTAACGAAATCCTCGTCACGATAGTTGATCGCGTGATCGGCGCCGAGCTTCACGCAGGCATCGCATTTATCCTTGGACCCGGCGGTCACGATCACCGTCGCTCCGAACGCCTTGCCCAATTGGATAGCAGTCGTGCCGATACCCGACGAACCGCCATGGATCAGCAGGGTCTCGCCTTCCTTCAGGCCACCGCGTTGAAAAACATTGTGCCAGACGGCGAAAAAAGTCTCAGGGATGGCCGCAGCTTCGATATAGCCATAGCCGGAGGGCATCGGTAGCGCATTGGTTTCATGCACCACGGCATATTCGGCATAGCCGCCGCCGGGCAGCAGAGCGACAACCTGATCGCCCTTCTTGAAGCGCTTCACACCACTCCCGACAGCCACGATATCGCCTGCGATTTCCAAACCCGGAATATCGGATGCACCCTGCGGCGGCGCATAATTTCCCTGCCTTTGCAGCACGTCCGGCCGATTGACGCCGGCAGCCCGCACACGCACCAGCACCTGTCCTTCCCCCGGCTCCGGCATGGACCTCTGCGCGGGGCGCAGCATATGCGCGCCACCCGGTTCGGAAATCTCGATTGCAGTCATCCGTGAAGGTAAATCGGCCATCATCATCAAAACTCCTGTTCGAACGCAGCCGGAAGCGCATGCGCCATACACAGTTTCGCACCGTCGCAGAAATACCTCACAAAAGGTCTGATCTGGGTTCGATCCTGGCCACACGCAATTCCGTTAGAGAAATCGTAATCGATTTTCCCAAATGTATATGCGAAGATTCAAGGTGTTAAATCTTTTCTCGGTAACTATGGCATCATTGACCACGGAGGAAGGCCATGAGCGGTTTCGAAGAAGATGCGATAAAACCACGCGACAGCGCTGTGCTCAGCGAAGATGAATTGTCGCTGCTTTCAGTCGCGGAGATCGATCAGCGCATTGTCTTGTTGCAATCGGAAATCGAGCGTCTGAAAACCCATAGACTGAAGAAAGGCGACAGTCGCGCCGCGGCAGAAGCTTTGTTTCGCTAAAAATGCCAGTGGAAGCCACGCCAGCGGCTTCCATAAATCCCCGGCATCAATGCGGGGCAATCACATAGGAATGTCGTTGTGCGCGTTTACATTCAGGTCCTGTCCCTTCTCTGTGGAACAGCCTTTCTCCTGATGGCATCGGGTCTGCATGGGTTGCTTTTGCCCCTGCGCGGCGGTGCCGAAGGTTTCTCGGTCACCTCGCTCGGTATGCTGGGCACCACCTGGGCAGGCGGTTTCGTGGCGGGCTGTCTTTTCGCCCCGCGCCTTGTGCGCCGTGTCGGGCATGTACGCGCCTTCGGCTGCTTTGCCGCATCGGCGGCGGTCATCGCACTTCTCTCCGGCATATTCGTCGACGCGACGATATGGGTCATTCTGCGCGCCTTCACCGGCTTTTCGATGGCCGGCGCCTTCATGGTCATTGAAAGCTGGCTGAATGAGCGCGCCACCAACGAATCGCGCGGCAAGATTTTCGGCCTCTATATGATGGTCAATTACGGGGCGACCATGACCGGCCAGATGCTGGTTGCAGGCGGCGACGTGCGCTCCGATCATCTGTTCATGATTTGCGGCATTCTCTTCTGTCTGGCGCTCATTCCGACCGCCATTTCAACAGCCGTCAGCCCAAGACCGCTGACCGAAGTGCAACTCGACCTCAAGGCGCTCTACCGCAACTCGCCCGCTGCCTTCGTCGGCTGCATATTGATCGGCATCGCCAATGGCGCATGGGGCACGCTTGGCGCTGTCTTCGGCGCAAAATCCGGCATATCGACCACAGAAATCGCCCTCATGGTCAGCGTGACCATTGCGGCAGGCGCATTGATGCAGATCCCTATCGGGCGCATTTCCGATCTGGTGGATCGCCGTTTTGTACTTGCGGGCGTTGCCGCACTGGCAGCCCTCGTCGGCCTCGTCGCATTCATCGTCGGGCCGACCAGCGGCTCCGTCATCATCGTCATGACGGGCTGCTACGGCGCGCTTGCCTATGCGCTCTATCCGGTCGCCGTGGCGCACGCCAACGACCATGCAACGGCGGAAAGCTTTGTGAAAGTCTCCAGCGGCCTGCTGTTGCTCTACGGTTTCGGCACCATGCTCGGCCCGCTTCTGGCCGCTGCGGCCATGGATATATTCTGGCCTTCCGGGCTCTTTGCCATAACCATGCTGGCGCATATTTCGATTACCGGCTACGCGCTGTTCCGCTCGCGCCAACGCGCCGCGGTTCCCAAGGAAGAGAAGGATCAGTTCAAGAGCATGCCATCTGAACGTGGTGCGACACCGGAAGCGATGAACCTCGATCCGAGAGCCGAAACGGAAAGCTGATCTGATCGTCTATTGAAAGAAGCGGGATAGCGCTGAAACCGCGCCGATAGAAAAAACATGAATCAAAATGTTCGGCGGCTGTGGCACAGCCGCCAATATTAAACTCAGGTCGGGCAAGGTGCAGCCGTGAGAGCGAGGTTCGATCTGATTCATCACATCGGCGCTCTAACTGTCTATTTCAACGCACATCTTTTCTGAAAACCGTTTTTCGGTTTTCAAGATGCGCTCTCAAAGGCGCTGCCGCCATCGACCGTTCTGGCCGAGATGCTTATCGCTATATCAGGCCGCAGCAACACCCGGCTTAAGCCAGTCTGTTCCACGTCCGATATAAAATGGCTTGAAGCGCCTTTGCGGCTTCCCTGTCTATGCCCCTTGGGTTTGCGTCAGTGACGCGTTACCTGAGATCTAAGCTTCTCTATCTGGTCCTTCAGCATAAGCTTCTTGCGCTTGAGAGACGCAACGTGAAGATCATCCATTGCCGGTGACGCCAAAGCATCGGAAATTTCCTGCTCCAGAGCGCCGTGCTTCTTTTCAAGCGTGGCAAGATGGGACTCGATAGCCATCATCAGTTCTCCTTTGGTTGATTTCCACACGATAACGGAACAGCCAGACCGACCCCAGATCAACCATTGCGGCAGGTGCTGTTGTTCCATCTGCTTAACTGCATGAACGCCCGGCACACCTCCTGTTTATCCGGGCCAACACGCAGTCCCGGCTGCCATGCATGCGGTTTTGATTTGTCGCCTTCGACAGCCGCCATCCATGACAGAACCATGACAGTTTGGCATGAGTTTGGTGCAAAGTCGAATTTGTCGTGGTAGCATTTTCCAATCGCGAAAAATGTGATAAGGGCTTCGCCCGAAACGGGCTTGCGCAGCGCCTTGAACGAGGTTCGGCGCAGCCCGTAAAACTATTCAACAGAATGGGGTTCGCATGTCCGATCAGGAACAGGCCGAGATCAGGTTGGCCGTCGCACGTCTGAAACAGGAGCACGCGGATTTCGATGCGGCGATCAATGCGATGATTGCCGTCGGCTGCGACCAGTTGCGCGTCCAACGCATGAAGAAGAAAAAACTCGCGATCAAGGACAAGCTTCAGGAAATGGAAGATCAGGTCATTCCTGACATCATCGCCTGATCGCGCCTCATATCGAAAGCAAAGCCGGGGTCCGCCCGGCTTTATCATTTTTACCCACGCAATATCTCATCCGCGAAAGCATGAAACGGAGCAGGAAAGACCAATGAGCGTTACCGCCGACGTCGCCATTATCATGGGCAGCCAGTCTGATTGGGAAACCATGCGCCATGCCGCAGACACGCTGGAGGCGCTCGGTATCGGCTTTGACGCCCGTATCGTTTCCGCGCACCGCACGCCCGACCGGCTGGTGGCCTTTGCCAAGGGCGCGAAGGCCGACGGCTTCAAGGTTGTGATCGCTGGCGCAGGCGGCGCCGCACATCTTCCCGGCATGGCCGCCGCCATGACGCCGCTGCCGGTGTTTGGTGTGCCGGTTCAGTCCAAAGCTCTTTCCGGCCAGGATTCGCTCCTGTCCATCGTGCAGATGCCAGCTGGCATTCCCGTCGGCACGCTGGCCATCGGACGCGCTGGTGCCGTCAACGCCGCCCTGCTCGCTGCCGCCGTTCTGGCGCTGCACGACGATGCTCTTGCCGCCCGTCTGGATGAGTGGCGCAGCGCCCAGACCGAGAGCGTGGCTGAACGTCCTACCAATGAGGTCTGATATGGAAAAATCCGCACTCACATCCGGCGCAACGATCGGCATCATCGGCGGCGGACAATTGGGCCGCATGCTGGCCATGGCCGCAGCGCGGCTCGGCTTCCAGACGGTCATTCTGGAGCCACAGGCAGATTGCCCGGCGGCGCAGGTTGCCAACCGCCAGATCGTCGCCGCCTATGACGATCCGAAAGCGCTGGCCGAACTGGCCGCGGCTTCCGACGTCATTACCTATGAATTCGAAAACGTGCCGGTCAGCGCCGCAGACAAGCTTGCCGAGACCGCGATCGTCCTGCCGCCACCAGCGGCGCTGGAAATTTCGCAGGATCGCTTCAACGAAAAGCAGTTCCTCAATGAAAGCGGCATCGAAACCGCCCCCTGGCGTCTGGTCGATGACGAAGAAACGTTGATCGCAGCACTTGGTGCGCTTGGCGAACGCGGTATCCTGAAAACCCGCCGCCTCGGCTATGACGGCAAGGGACAGGTGCGCCTGACTTCGCTGGACGAAACAGCTGCCCATGACGCGCTGACCGCCATCAACAAGGCCCCGGCGATCCTCGAAGGGTTTGTCGATTTCGATCGTGAAGTCTCGGTCATCGCCGCGCGCGACCGCAGCGGCAATGTTGCCATTTTCGACATCGCCGAAAACGTCCATAAGGACGGCATTCTCTCGACATCGACCGTTCCTGCCCGCATTTCCGCACAGACGGCGGATGCTGCGCGGCAGGCGGCAGAGAAGCTTTTGCATGCGCTGGATTATGTCGGTGTTCTGGGGCTCGAATTCTTCGTCCTCAAGGACGGTTCGCTGCTCGCCAATGAATTTGCGCCACGTGTGCACAATTCCGGCCACTGGACGGAAGCCGCCTGCGCGATCTCGCAGTTTGAACAGCATATCCGCGCCGTTGCCGGGCTGTCGCTTGGCAATACGGACCGGCATTCCGATTGCGTGATGGAAAACCTGATCGGCAACGATATTGATCGCGTGCCAGCGATTCTATCGGAACCCAATGCCGTGCTGCATCTCTATAGCAAAAAGGAAGCTCGCGAAGGCCGGAAAATGGGCCATGTGACCCATATCAAGCCCCGCGCGCGCTAGGCTTTGTCGGGAATCTGGACGATTCCCGATGACTCCGCCCGCTGCGACAAGATTTTCAGGCTCCCGCCCGTGAATCTGCCGCGCAGGAGTTGACATTTACCCGAAACCTTGTGTATTTCGGCCAACCCTTCAGGCACATATACCGTGTCTGTAATCAATTGGCGCCTTGGGCGCTGTTTTTATGAAGCCCGGCGGCGTGTTCATGTCGATGGGCCAACCAGACCGGTGATTGACATGAAGATCAAGAACTCGCTTAAAGCGCTTAAGGGCCGTCATCGCGACTGCCAGTTGGTCCGCCGCAAGGGCCGCGTTTACATCATCAATAAGACTGCTCCGCGCTACAAGGCTCGTCAGGGCTAATCTTATTTTTGATTTTGCATTTGACGTTCCGCCGTGCATAGGGAAATCTATGCATATGCGGAACGTTTTTGCATGTCTGAAGATTTTTGCGACGGTTGCCGCATTCAGCGCGGCGACTTTGACCATTCACGGCGCACGCGCCGAGATGGCACCCGATAAGGCGCCATTGAACGCCCAGCTGACTGCTCCGCTCACGCCTGTACAGATCGGCGCAGACAGCGAGCAGAAGCCCTCCTCCTCGCAAACAGCCCCCGCCAAAGCGGCAGCGCCCCAGACGCCGGAAGAGCGTCTCGACAAGCTGTTTGCCGAGCTTCGCAAAACAACGGACGAAGCCAAGGCACGACGCATCGCATCACAGATCAATACGCTCTGGTCGCAATCCGGCAGCGCCACCATCGACCTTCTGGTCCAATGGGCGAACGCCGCCATGCTGGAACATCGCTATACGTCAGCGCTCGATTTCCTGAACGAAGCCATCGCTCTCAATCCGGATTATGCGGAAGCATGGAACCGCCGCGCGACGGTTTATTTCCTGCAAAAAGATTATGCTCACGCCATGTATGACATCAATCGTACGTTGGAGCTGGAGCCGCGCCATTACGGCGCCCTGACGGGCATGGCGGCCATTCTGCGCGTCCGTGGCCTCAAGGAGCAGGCCATGAAGGCTTATGAGCAGGCGCTGATTGTTTATCCGATGATGCGGGACGCCCAGAAAAATTTCAGCGATCTAGCCGATGAGCTGGCCGACACGCGCACCTAACACTACAGTTGCATTCTTTGTGATGCCGGTCTGCAAACAGACCTATCCCATAAAACAAAACGCGCCCCGGAAGGAGCGCGTTTTTTACTTATACGCAAGAGCACCGAAACTGGATGAGATTCGGGATGATGGTGTGCCGAAAATGATGGGGCTTTGAGACCCGGAGCGGAGCGTACATAAAGTACGTGAGCACCGGAAGCTCAAAGACGTGCCATTTGCAGGCCACCAGAGCCCGAATATCGCCAGTTTAGACGCCGGACTTTCCGTCGGCGCCTATATAGGCGATGCGGAGCATGTTGGTCGCACCCGGCGTACCGAAAGGCACACCGGCGGTGATGATGATGCGCGAACCGGCTTTACCGAAGTCTTCTTCGAAGACGATCTGGCAAGCGTGATCGACCATATCTTCCAGATCGTGGGCATCGGCGGTTACGACGCAATGCAGGCCCCAGACGAGCGACAGCTTGCGGGCGGTGTCGACGACCGGCGACAGCGCGATGATCGGTGTGCGCGGACGCTCACGGGCGGCACGCAGGCCGGTGGTGCCGGAAGCCGTGTAGGTCACGATGGCCGAGAGCTTCAGCGTTTCGGCAATCTGGCGGGCCGCAAGCGAAATCGCATCGGCACCGGTTGGTTCAGGTGCTGCGCGCTGCGCATCGATGATGGTCGAATAGGTCTGTTCCTGCTCAACCTGTTCGGCAATGCGGTTCATCGTGGCGACCGCTTCGACCGGGTATTGGCCCGATGCCGATTCAGCCGAAAGCATGATGGCGTCCGCACCTTCGAACACAGCCGTTGCAACGTCCGACACTTCGGCGCGCGTTGGCACCGGCGCGGTGATCATGGATTCGAGCATCTGCGTGGCCACCACAACCGGCTTGCCGGCGCGGCGCGCGCGGCGGGTGATCTGCTTTTGAATGCCCGGAACGCTTTCAAGCGGCATTTCCACACCGAGATCGCCACGGGCGACCATCAGGGCATCGGAAAGCTCGATGATCTCGTCAAGGCGTGTTACCGCCTGCGGCTTTTCGATCTTCGACATGATGCCGACCTTGCCGCGCGAAACCTTGCGCACTTCGGCCAGATCTTCCGGGCGCTGGATGAAGGACAGCGCAACCCAGTCGATTTCTTCCTTCAACACGGCATCAAGGTCCTTGCGGTCCTTTTCAGTCAGTGCGCCGACACCGAGCGTGGTGTCCGGCAGGCTGACGCCCTTACGGTCGGAGATGCGGGTGCCGGAAACGACCTTACAGCGGATGGACTTGCCGTCGGTGGCTTCAGCCACGAGATGCAGCTTGCCGTCATCGATGAGCAGGCGGTGGCCCGGCTCGACCGCTTCCAGAATTTCTGGATGCGGGAGAAAGACGCGGGTTTCGTCGCCGGGCGCTTCGTTATTGTCGAGCGTGAAGGTCTGGCCGGGAACGAGATCGACCTTTCCGTCCTTGAATTTGCCGACGCGCAGCTTTGGCCCCTGAAGGTCGGCGAGAATGCCGATCGGGCGGCCAATGGCCTTTTCCACATTGCGGATGCGCTTCACGAGGGTGCGCATCAGGTCATGGTCGGCATGGCTCATATTGATGCGGAAAACATCGGCACCGGCTTCAAAGAGCTTGCGGATGACGGCTTCCTCGCCAGACGCCGGACCCAGCGTTGCGAGAATCTTGACCTTGCGGTTGCGCTTCATTGACTATTCGTTCCTGTAACAGTGGGGGTTTCCGGCGGTGTTTCGTCTGCAAGCTGAACCATCCAGCTCGACTGTTCCCCGGTATCATATTCCTGGAAGCCGTTGCGCTGGAAGCCGCGCGCGTAGCAATCCTGCACGCCCGAGATGCGGAATTCCTTTTCCGCGACGCACATATTCACATTGCCCTGCCAGCGGCCGTCGCCTTGGGCATCCTCGGCATAGAGATAATAATAGCGCGACGTCAGCGGGCCTTCGATCAGCGTTTTGCAGGTCGAGCCTTCGATATGCCACCAGCCTTCCGTTACCCAGCCGGTCTTGGCCCGGTAACCGATGGAGACGCCGACAAGATTCTGCGTCGAATTACAGACGCGGAAATCGGCCCGCGCCTCCACAGAGGTCATGCCGAGCGCACCAAGCAACACGGCGGAAAATACAGCCAGGAAGTGTGGAAGTCGCATCCGCCGAACCCCTTCAGCCCGCAATCGCTTTTGTTTCACGTCTGGAAATCCCATTTCGGTCGCTCTCTTTTCGGCAGTTTCGCCGGTGATGTCAACGCAGTCCCGCCGAGAAGAAAGCACATGACGAAAGAATGATCGTTGCAATCCCGGCTTTCTCATGACAGACCTGAAACAGCTTCCCGCGCCCGATGAAAATCAATCCCGAATTGTTCCTGGGAATTCAATCCGTGTCGTTCGCAAAACCGTCAGCCACTTCGTTCTCGCCCGTTTACAGGATTGAAGGCGATTTTCGCCTCGGCCTGCTTCTGACCGCCGACCACGCACGGCGCGACGTGCCTGCCGAATACGGTAGTTTGGGTCTGGAAGAAAGCGAATTCGACCGTCATATCGCTTATGACATCGGTGTCGAAGCCCTGACGCGGGCATTGGCTGGCCGCCTTCAGGCGCCCGCAGTGCTTGGCGGCTTTTCCCGTCTGCTGATCGATCCCAATCGCGGCGAGGATGACCCGACGCTCATCATGCAGCTATCGGATGGCGCGGTTATTTCCGGCAATTATCCGATGTCGGCGGGTGAGCGGGAAGATCGGCTGACCCGTTTTTACCGTCCCTATCATGAGGCTGTGACGGAAATGAGTGCCCGCGTGGAACGCGAAAGCGGACATGCGCCCTTCATCGTATCCATCCATTCATTCACACCGCGCTGGAAAGACAGGGCCCGCCCCTGGCAGATCGGCCTACTGTGGGACAAGGACAACCGCGCCGTCGCGCCGCTTCTGTCGCTGTTGCGCGCCGAGCCCGGTCTGGTGGTCGGCGACAACGAGCCCTATGACGGCGCATTGCGCAACGACGCCATGTATCGCCACGCCACGGTCAAGGGCTTTGCCCATGTGCTGATCGAGGTGCGGCAGGATCTGATCGCAGACGAGGCCGGAGCGGTGGAATGGGCGGAACGGCTTGCTTCGATGCTGCGGCAGATCAACACGCTCGACGGCATGCACGAGGTCCGGCATTTCGGCTCGCGCACCGGCACGGTGGCGTGAACCACCGCTTTTCCACAGTGTTCCACACTCTTCCACAAGGTTTGGCCCCATAAATCGTGCCGGGCATCGAAAAGGCTCTTAATTTTGCCCGCGACTCGCGGGAAAACCGGTGCAGAATTTCAGACATGCGAAATCGTGCCTCCGCGTCGTTCGCACCCATCAAGACAAGAATTGGAGAAGCCGCGTGAGCGACGACATTACCAGCGAAGCCCAAACCATTGCCGTCGGCCAATTGCGTGCCTTCATCGAGCGCATTGAGCGCCTCGAGGAAGAAAAAAAGACCATCGCCGACGATATCAAGGAAGTTTACGCGGAATTGAAGGGTTCGGGGTTTGACAGCAAGGTCGTGAGGACCATTATTCGTCTGCGTAAAAAAGAAGACCATGAACGTCAGGAAGAAGAAGCGATGCTCCAGCTCTATATGGACGCGCTTGGCATGGGCTGACCCAAAGCTCTACCCGGAGCTTTTACCCCTTCTTCCTGAAATCGGAACCCGGCGGATCACGCCTGATTCGCATTCAGAGGAAGGGGATTGGGTCCATGGAATATAAGAAGCTCGGACGTACCGAACTGAAAGTTTCGCCGCTCTGTTTCGGCGGCAATGTCTTTGGATGGACGGTCGATGAAGCGACGTCGTTTTCGCTGCTCGACCGTTTTGTCGATGCAGGCCTGAATTTCATCGATACGGCGGATGTCTATTCCGCCTGGGCAAATGGCAATGTCGGCGGCGAATCCGAAACCATCATCGGCAACTGGCTGAAATCCCGCGGCCTGCGCGACAGGGTCGTCATCGCCACCAAGGTCGGCTCGGAAATGGGGCCCGACGAAAAAGGCCTTTCTCCCGCTTATATTCGCAAAGCCGTGGACGCCTCCCTAAAACGGCTGCAGACCGACTATATCGATCTTTACCAGTCCCATTGGGACGATCCTGAAACACCGTTCGAAGATACGCTCGGAACCTATAAAGAGCTGATCGATGCGGGCAAAGTGCGCGCCATCGGCGCGTCCAACCTGACGCCGGAGCGGCTGACGGAAGCGCTGGACGTTGCAAAACAGCACAACCTGCCGCGCTACGAAACCTTGCAGCCGCTCTATAATCTTTATGACCGGTCGGGGTTCGAGGATGGGCTGGAAGCCATCTGCCGCGACAATGAAATTGGCGTCATTCCCTATTACGCGCTGGCCGCCGGTTTTCTGACCGGCAAATACCGCTCTGCCGACGATCTTGGCCAGAGCGCTCGCGGCAAGTCGGTTGAGAAATATCTGACGGATCGCGGATCGCGGATCATCGCCGCGCTGGACCAGGTGGCCCGCAGTGTCGACGCCACGCAGGCGCAGGTGGCCATCGCCTGGCTGGTTGCTCACCCGTCGATCACTGCGCCGATTGCCAGCGCCACGCGCCTGACCCAATTAGGAGAACTGATCAGCGCCGCCGAGCTGAAGCTCAGCAAAAACGATCTGGCCCTGCTCAACAAGGCAAGCGCTTAAAAGTCCTATCCAGTTGGCATATATGTCGGCCAGGATGAGGCGAAAATGGTGATTTCCGAGACCCGGAGCGCAGCGTACTCAATGTACGTGAGCACCGGAAGCGTCGCAAATTGCCATTTGCAGACCATCCTCGTCGACATATCGGCAGGTTCGATTAACCTTCAATCTCCTCGCGCAGCATTTCGAGTTCCAGCCACTCTTCTTCCATGGCCGCGTTCTCACTGCGCTTCTTTTCCAAAAGATCGGCAGTCTTAGCAAATAGCGTCGGGTCCTTGGCATAAAGCTGCGGATCGGCAAGTTTGCCTTCGAGCACGGTGATTTCCTTGCCCAAGGCGTCCATCTTGCCCGGCAGCGTTTCCAGCGCGAATTTCTGCTTGTAGGAAAGTTTGCGCTTTTCCTCACGCTTCGGCTGCGAAGCCTCGTCACCGCTGTCGTCGCTCTTATCGCGGGCAGTCGCTGTCTTCACGTTGCGACGCTCCAGCGCCTGTTCCTTGCGCTGCGCCATCATGTCGGCATAGCCGCCCGCATATTCCAGCCAGCGGCCATCGCCTTCCGGCGCAATCACCGATGTCACGGTGCGGTCGAGGAAATCGCGATCATGGCTGACCAGAATAACCGTGCCCGGAAAACCCGCCACCAGTTCCTGCAACAGATCCAGTGTTTCCATGTCGAGATCGTTGGTCGGTTCGTCGAGGATCAGCAGATTGGCCGGACGGGCCAGCACACGGGCCAGCATCAGACGCGCTCTTTCGCCACCGGAAAGCTCGCGGATCGGCGTGCGTGCCTGTTCCGGCTGGAACAGAAAATCCTTCATGTATGAAACGACATGGCGCTGCTCGCCATTGATGACGAGGTTCTCCCCACGCCCATCGGTCAGATAATGCGACAGCGTCTCATCCAGATTGAGACTGTCGCGCTTCTGGTCAAGCTCGGCCATTTCCAGATTGACGCCCAGCCGAAGCGTACCGGAATCCGGCGCAAGTTTGTCAGTCAGAAGCGAAAGCAGCGTGGTTTTTCCGGCACCGTTCGGTCCAACCAGACCGATCCGGTCGCCCCGCTGCACGCGGGTCGAAAAATCCTTGACCAGCACGCGGTCGCCATAGGCCTTGTTCAGCCCCTTGGCCTCGATCACCAGCTTGCCGGATTCCTTGGAATCACTGGCGGTCAGAACCGCCGTGCCTTGCGCCTTGCGGTGGTTGCGGAAATCGGCGCGCATGGAATGCAGTTCGCCAAGGCGGCGCATATTGCGCTTGCGGCGCGCCGTCACGCCATAGCGCAGCCAGTGCTCTTCACGGGCAATCTGGCGGCCAAGCTTGTGATGATCGCGCTCTTCCTCTTCCAGAACCTTGTCGCGCCATTCCTCGAAATGACCGAATCCCTGCTCCAGACGGCGTGTGATACCACGGTCAAGCCAGACGGTCGCGCGGCTGACATTTTCCAGAAAGCGACGGTCATGCGAGATCAGAACGATAGCCGAACGGATCTGGCGCAACTCGCCTTCCAGCCATTCGATCGTCGTCAGATCGAGATGGTTGGTCGGCTCGTCCAGCAAAAGCACATCAGGCTGCGGCGCGATCACACGCGCCAGCGCTGCGCGGCGCGCTTCGCCACCTGAAAGATGATCCGGATTTTCTTCGCCGGTCAGGCCCAGATGCTCCAAAAGATAGGTCACGCGATGCGGATCGTCGGTCGGTCCGAGCCCTGCTTCGACATAGGCGCGCACGCTGGCAAAACCGTCCATGTCCGGCACCTGCGGCAGATAGCGAATGGTCGCGCCCGGATGCTTGAACACTTCGCCCGAGGTCGGCTCGACCATGCCTGCGGCGATCTTCAACAACGTGGATTTGCCAGAACCATTGCGCCCGACCAGCGCGATGCGGTCGCCCTCGCTCACCGAAAGGCTCGCATCCTCCAGAAGCGGCGTGCCGCCGAAGGTGAGCTTGATCTGGTCTAGACGAAGGAGCGGTGGTGCCATGGTTCTTCTGAGGCTTTCTGGGCGGTTCGCGCGATGGGCTTTGAAATTCCGCCCTGCTTGTCCGCGACAAAAGCCGTTCTGTCAAATGGATCGATAGGAAAGAGGCATGAAAAACAAACAGGCCGGGTTTCCCCGGCCTGCCGTGATTGGTTTTCAAGCCTAAGCTGGCTCAAGCTCTGCGAGCTTGCCGAGCTTAGTGGCGCGAACTTATTGGCAACGCGCTTCGTAGATGCGGCCGTAATTGTCACGATAGCGGCAGTACTGCACGCCATTGCGCGACTGGGCAGCGCCCACCAGCGTACCGGCGACAGCGCCGATCGCTGCACCCGTGAGAGCGCCACGGCCATTGCCGCCAATTGCACCACCGGCGAGAGCGCCGATTGCTGCACCGCCAACGCCGTAACCAGCCGTACGCTGTTCGTTGGTCGTGCAGGCTGCTGTTGACAAAGCGAGCACCCCGGCAACCGCAATCATGGAAAGACGTGATTTCATCAAACAATCTCCTGTCAAAGTTGACATTTCAGGTGCCGATTTTGCGTCCCCAATTTCGGCGTTAGCGAATTTACCCGCTTGCTGCATTTGAAATACGTTTCGCTATCGAGCGTCAAGCCTTTTCAATCGGTAAGGTTAGCGGCACACTGTTGGCGTGTTCAGAACTTAAGTTTGCGACAAGTATCGCTAAGCCAGAACGCACAGTAATACGAAGTGTTCCACGCACTATATTGGAAACAGTCCACGAAGAACCAAAAGGCAAGGTCACGTTGTCTAACGGCCACTCGGCATTTGTGATTGAAAGTCCGTCCAAAGCCGAGAAACTGATGACGCTGAACAGCGTACCATCTGGAAAATCATAGGCAAATTCGCCGGATGTCACCGGCCAGGCTTCTTCCGCACCGCTGGAAAGAAAGACGTTCCGCCCCTTTTCCGCCTGCGCCGTCGCCATGGTGAGATGCAGAAGCGTGTGATCGGTGCGCTGTCCGCCGAAAGCGCCGCACAAAATGGCGCGCGTTGCGCCACGGGCAAACGCTTCCTCGAAAGCCAGTTCGCCGTCCGTCATGTCCTTGGCGCGGGGAAATGTCTTTTGCGGCACATGCGCATATTGTTCAACGAGCGCTTGTGGCGTCGAATCGAAATCGCCAAGCCAAAGTTCTGGCTCGACGCCCAATGCCGCCGCATGACGAATGCCGCCGTCGGCGGCAAGAATGCGCGCGCCAGCTATCTGCTGCCGCAGCCGTTCGGTTACGGCGAGATCGCCGCCGAGAAGGATGACGAATGTGCTCATAAGTCGCTCATATCATGGGCGAATCGTAGCCGGAAGTCCGTTGTGCCCGACTTGTCGATGGTTTTGCCTCTCTTGCCCTTCACGGCCTGACATATTAATGTCGCAACGCTCTAACGGGGTGCCATCGGCGCAAGCAGATGGCTGAGAGGCTTTTCAAAAAGCCAACCCGCCGAACCTGATCCGGTTTGCACCGGCGGAGGGATTAGATGCTGCTCTGCGGCACGATCCCGAAAAGTTGCAGCTTCAAGTTCCAACCTTTCGGTGATGATTGTGTTCCTGAACCCAAGCGGCGCTATATCCTTTTAACTTGATGAAAGGACGTGCCGTTATGCGGCTGTTATCTTTGCTGGCCTTCTCTTTCGCGGCAGCGGTAAGCCTTACGCCCGCAGCGCAGGCGAAAGACAAGCTCACCATCTACACCTATGACAGTTTCATTTCCGAATGGGGCCCCGGTCCCAAGGTGAAGGAAAGCTTCGAGAAGGATTGCGACTGCGAGATCAACTGGGTTGCTTCCGCCGATGGCGTAGCGCTGCTCAACCGGCTGAAGCTTGAAGGCGGCAACACCAAGGCCGATATCGTGCTGGGTCTCGACACCAATCTGACCACGGAAGCGCGCGCCAGCGGCTACTTTGCGCCAAGCGGCATCGATCTTGGCAATGTCAGCGTGCCGGGCGGCTTCAAGGACGATATTTTCGTACCCTATGACTATGGCTATTTCGCCGTCGTCTATGATTCGGAAAAGCTGCCCAATCCGCCCAAGAGCCTGAAAGAACTGGTCGAAGGCGACCCGTCGCAGAAGCTCGTGCTTCAGGACCCGCGCACCTCGACGCCCGGCCTCGGCATGCTGTTGTGGATTAAGTCCGTCTATGGCGATCAGGCGGACGACGCCTGGCAGAAGCTGCAAAAGCGCATTCTCACCGTCACGCCGGGCTGGTCGGAAGCCTATGGTCTCTTCACCAAGGGTGAAGCGCCGATGGTACTCTCTTATACCAGTTCGCCCGCCTATCATGTCATCGCGGAGAAGACGGATCGCTACAAGGCGTTGGCCTTTCCGGAAGGCAATTATCTGCAGATCGAACTGGCCGCCCAGACGACGACCGGCGCCAAGAACCCGCTGGCGCAGAAATTCCTCTCCTTCATGACCGGCCCCGGCTTTCAGGATGTGATTCCCGAAACCAACTGGATGTTCCCGGCAGGCAAGACCTCGACGCCGTTGCCCGCCGCATTCGACGCTTTGCCGAAACCGGAAAAGACCCTGCTCATTCCATCCGACGAGGTTGCGAAGAACCGCAAGGCCTGGGTCGATGAATGGCTGGCAGCCACCAGCAAATGATAAACGCTCCGGCAAGCAAAGCTACGCACCCCACCCCCGCGATGAAACCCATCGCGGGGGCTTTGGCGTTGGCTTTCCTTGCCGTGCTGGCCGGTGGTGCGCTCGTCGCACTTGCCTTTGAGGCCAGCGGCGGCTTCGATGCCGCCGCAAATTTCGATGCCTATCTCTGGCGAACCGCCCGTTTCACCATCACACAAGCCATCGCATCCAGCCTGCTTTCGGTCGCCTTCGCGATCCCCGTTGCCCGCGCCCTCCATTCGGAAGCGCATTTTCCCGGACGCGGCCTTATCCTGCGGCTTTTCGCTCTGCCGCTCGCACTGCCTGCCCTCGTCGCTGTGCTGGGTGTGACCAGTATTTATGGCCGCAACGGCCTCATCGCCCATATATCAGACACTGTGGGATACCCTTTCCAGCCGGATATCTATGGCATTACCGGCATTTTGATCGCGCATGTGTTCTTCAACATGCCGCTGGCAGTGCGGCTCATCCTCGCCGCCTATGAATCGATACCCGCCGATTACTGGAAACTCGCGGCCCAGCTTGGCATGGGCAACCGCGCCCGTTTCCGGCTGATCGAGTGGCCCGTCATCCGCCGCAGCCTGCCCGGTATGGCGGGGTTGATCTTCATGCTCTGCGTGACGAGCTTCACCACCGTGCTGACGCTCGGCGGTGGCCCGCGCGCCACAACGCTGGAAGTGGCGATCTATCAAAGCCTGCATTTCGATTTCGACCCGGCGCGTGCGGTTGCGCTCACCGCCACCCAGCTCGGCCTGACCTTGTTGATCCTGCTGGCCTTGCGTCTGACCGGCCGTCCTTCCGAAGAAGGCTTTACCCACACGGCAACACCACGCCGCTACGGCAGACCTTCCGGGGGCGAACGCCTGTTCAACATCGTCGCCATTCTCATCGGCTTTCTTTATGTCGCCTTGCCGATTGCCGGCGTGGTCGTGTCTGGCCTCGCTGCCGACCTCGCCCGCCTGCTCAGCGAAGAGACCGTCTGGCGCGCAATTGGCACCAGCCTTGCGCTCGGCTTTTCCGCCGCCACTTTGTCGGTTATCCTTTCATTGGCGCTGGTTTCAGCGCGGGAAGCGGTCAGGAGCAACCGGATAGCCAGCCTGTTCGATACGGGCGCGAGCCTCATTCTCGTCATGCCGCCCATCGTGATCGGTGCAGGATGGTTCATCCTGCTTCGCCACATCACCGATCCCTTCACAATTGCGCCGGTGATGGTGGTGACGGTCAACGCGGCCATGGCCATGCCTTTTGCCGTTCGCCTGCTGCGCCCTGCCTGGGATACGGCAGCAGCGCGCCACAACCGGCTTTGCGCCCAGCTTGGTATTCGGGGCTTCAACCGGCTGCGGCTCATCGACTGGCCGTCGATCCGCAAGCCTTTCGGCATGGCCTTCGCTTTCGCCATGGCGCTTTCCATCGGCGACCTTGGCACAATCGCACTGTTCGGCAGCGATGCGCTGATGACCCTGCCCTATCTTCTCTTGCAGCGCATGGGCAGTTACCGCACATTCGATGCCGCCGGTCTGGCGCTCATTCTGGGGCTTCTCTGCCTTGGTCTGATGATGCTTGCCGACCGTGCTGCCATACCCCGGAAAGTGAATTCCAACGCATGACTGCATCCGCCGACATCCGCCTTACCGACGTGCGCTTCAGCTATGGCGAAACCGCAATGCGCTTCGACCTGACGATCGCGGGCGGCGCCATTGCGGCCATTGTGGGCCCAAGCGGCTCCGGCAAATCCACGCTTCTGAACCTCATTGCCGGTTTTGAGACGCCCTCATCCGGCACCATTGCCATCAGCGGTGTCGATGTGACCCGGCTGCCGCCGCCAGAGCGCCCGGTTTCGATGGTGTTTCAGGAAAACAACCTGTTTGCCCATCTCACCGTGGCGCAAAATATCGGCCTTGGTCGCGCACCAAACCTGAAACTGACGGATAGTGACCGCGCAGCCATCGCCGAAGCGCTGACCCGCGTCGGCCTCAAGGACAAGGAGCAGCGCAAGCCGGAAGCCCTGTCCGGTGGCGAACGCCAGCGTGTGGCGATTGCCCGCGCACTTGTTCGCGAACGCCCGGTGCTGCTGCTGGACGAGGCCTTTGCATCGCTTGGGCCAGCATTGCGCCATCAGATGCTCGATCTCGTCAATGAATTGCGCCGCGAAACCGGCATGACTGTGCTGATGGTTACGCACACGCCGGAAGATGCGCTCTATCTCGATGCGCAATTGCTGTTCATCGAAAATGGTGCGGTTGCGGCGCAAGGCCACGCTCGCGACCTCCTGTCGGAGACTGGACCTGAAGCGCTGCGGCGCTATATCGGTGACAAGCGCGGGTAAATCTCAAATAGAGTTACGGGTGCGGACATATTTTGTTCGCAATCCGCCCGGAAGAACCGTATTCAACTCTATTGGGCCGCTTGTACGTCTGCTGGTCTGTGACTAGATTTGCGGACGACCTGATGATCTATGAATCGCGAGGATAAAATACTGTTCCGTCACAAGACCCGTATCCGGGCCTCCCTGTGTCTTCCAGTCTCCCTGCCAGAACGGGCGCAGCGCAATTGGCGGAAAGCAGCCATTGGCTTTGGCTTGTTTGCTGTCGCCCTGATTTCCGGCTGCCAGTCGATCAATTCCAGCAAGGATCTCGGCTTGCAGCCATCGGACAATCCGGTGACGGTCGATAATGTGACGCGCAACGACAAGCTGGCGCAGATCGGCGCGCAACAGCATCCGCGCATCCTCGCCACCTATGGCGGCGAATATAAGGACCAGCGGCTGGAGCGCATGGTTGCGAAGATCGTGGGGAAGCTCACGACCGTTTCCGACAAGCCGGAGCAGACCTACCGCATCACCATTCTCGATTCGCCCAACATCAACGCCTTTGCCCTGCCCGGCGGCTATCTCTATGTGACGCGCGGACTGCTGGCGCTCGCCAATGATTCCTCGGAAGTCGCAGCCGTGATCGCCCATGAGATGGGCCATGTCGTCGCCAATCACGGCATTTTGCGGCAGGAGAAGGAAGCGGAGACAGAGATCGCCGGTCGCGTGGCCAGCGAAGTGCTGCATAATGAATCCGCCAGCCGTGAAGCGCTCATTCGCGGCAAGCTGCGGCTTGCCCAGTTCTCGCGCAATCAGGAACTGCAAGCCGATGCCATCGGCATCAAGATGATCGGCGAAGCGGGGTATGATCCATTCGCCTCGGCCCGTTTCCTGCAGTCGATGGAAGCCTATACCGGTTTCCGTTCCGTATCGGGCGCGACCGATGCCAGCCTCGACTTCCTCGCGAGCCATCCCGCAACGCCGCAACGCATCGAACTGGCGCTCGGCCATGCCCGGCGTATCGGCGCGCCGGGCGTCGGTACAACCGACCGTGATTCGTTCCTCAATGGCATTGACGGGCTGCTTTACGGCGACTCGCCCAATGAGGGCTATATTCGCGAACAGACCTTCATCCATCCGAAGCTCGGCGTAACGTTCCGCGCGCCTGACGGCTTCACCATCGACAATTCCGCCACCGCGGTCATGGCGAGCGGTCCGGGCGAAGTGGCGATCCGGTTTGACGGCGCATCCCTGCCATCCGGTTCCAGCCTCACCGATTATATCAAATCGGGCTGGGTCACGGGGCTGGATGAAAGCTCCATTCAGTCAACCACCGTCAATGGATTGCCAGCCGCAACTGCACGTGCCGCTGCCGACCGCTGGCAGTTCGACATCGTGGTGATTGGCGCAAACGACAAGGTCTATCGTTTCCTCACCGCCGCGCCAAAGGGCAGCACCGCGCTGCTTCCGGCCTCGCAGACGGTGACGCAGTCCTTCCGTCTTCTGACACCTGCCGAGCAGAACGCCATCAAGCCGCTGCGCATCCGCGTTGTGACGGTGAAGCCGGGTGACACCATGGCGAGCCTTTCGTCACGGGTTCAGGGCACCACGCGCAAGCTGGAACTGTTCCGCCTGCTCAACGCTATGCCAGCCGGCGCCACCGTCTCGGTCGGCGACCGTGTGAAAATCATCAGTGAGTAACATGGAAACCCGCATCGACGCCTTGCTTGCAGGCCAGATCGCTCCGCTCGGTCCGCGCACGCCAAGCGCCATCGACAAGCGCCCCGTCACCGGCAAGGTCCGTGTCACATCGGTCGGGCTGGATTGCGATAAGCAAGGCGACCGCAAGGTGCATGGCGGGCCGGAAAAGGCGCTGCATCATTATCCACGCGATCATTACGCCCTGTGGCGCAAGGATATCGGCGACAATCACCGCCTCGGCGCAGCAGGCGCTTTTGGCGAGAATATTTCCACCACCGGCCTCGATGAACACAATGTCGCTGTTGGCGACCGTTTCCGTTTCGGAACCGCGCTGGTCGAAGTGTCGCAAGGACGTCAGCCCTGCTGGAAGCTTAATGCGCGTTTCGAAACGCCGGACATGGCAATCCGCGTCCAGAAGACCGGACGTACCGGCTGGTATTATCGCGTCCTGGAAGAAGGGGAAGCGGAGACTGGCGACAGCATAGTGCTGGTCGACCGTCTTTCACCGGAATGGTCGCTGCACCGCGTCTGGCATCTGCTTTATGTTGATATGCTGAATTACGACGAGCTGGCGCTCATGGCCAATATCCCGCATCTGGCTGATAGCTGGAAGCGCTATGCTGTCCGCCGTCTGGAAAACCGCAAGGTCGAAGATTGGACAAACCGCCTCGAAGGCGACAAGTCCTGACCTCAAAAGAAAGGGCGGTCGAACCGCCCCTTTTCTGGCGTTGCCTGATTTATCCTCTTCTCAAGCCTGATAGGCTGCCAGTTCATGCTGGCTGAGCAGAGCAATCTTGAGCTTTTCCAGCGCGCGGCTTTCGATCTGGCGCACACGTTCCTTTGAAATACCGAGCTTTTCGCCCAGCGCCTCCAGTGTCACGCCATCATCGTCCAGACGCCGCTCGCGGATGATGTGCAGCTCGCGCTCATTGAGCGAGTGCAGCGCCACATGCAGCCACTGGTTCCGGCGTTCCATATCGATGGAGCTTTCGGCAACTTCATCCTGAAGCGGATGATCGTCGACCAGAAAGTCCATGCGCCGCGAAGCCCCGGACTCATCATTGTTGACCGGAGCGGACAGTGAGCTGTCAGGCCCGGACAGGCGACTGTCCATAAACTCCACATCGGTCGCCGAAACGCCAAGCTGATCCGAAATCTCGCGATAGATTTCGGCCTTGGTCATGCTGTCGTCAGCCTGGGCAAGTTTCGAGCGCAGACGGCGAAGGTTGAAGAACAAGGCTTTCTGGGCCGAGCTCGTGCCCCCGCGAACGATGGACCAGTTGCGCAGAATATAGTCCTGCATGGATGCGCGGATCCACCAGGAAGCATAGGTCGAGAAGCGCACCTCCCGGTCCGGGTCGAAACGGGCGGCGGCCTCCAGAAGACCGACATAGCCTTCCTGAATGAGATCATTCATCGGCAGCTTGAACTTGCGAAAACGCCCGGCCATGGAAATCACAAGGCGCATATGCGCGGATGTGATGCGATGCAGGGCATCCTGGTCTTTCAATTCTTTCCAGCGAATGGCGAGAGCCCGCTCCTCTTCGCGCTCCAGATAAGGAGCCGACATTGCGCTGCGGATCATGGATTGGGAGGATGAGGCTGGCGTTGGGAGATTACGCGCAGCCGGAAGCATGCGAGGTGCGGGAACTGCGGAAGAACTGCTTATTGATGACGGCTTCATCTGGTTCTCCTGTTCTGAACTGGCACCCTTCTGGACGCCAGGCTGAAGGATATGCCAGTTACAC
Source organism: Ochrobactrum teleogrylli (assembly GCF_037482325.1). Lineage (NCBI taxonomy): Bacteria > Pseudomonadati > Pseudomonadota > Alphaproteobacteria > Hyphomicrobiales > Brucellaceae > Ochrobactrum > Ochrobactrum teleogrylli. The sequence goes on along the minus strand of NZ_JBBHKQ010000001.1, from coordinate 3,380,264 downwards.
GAAGAACAATTGAACACTTACATAAGTCGTTCAGAACGCCCTCTCGGAACAGTCTTGAGGCACACGTTCAAACGCCGCAAAACAGACCCATTACGAACTGGTATCTTTTCACAACGCGCGAAAAGCGATCTGGTTCCCTTCGAAAAGTATAAATATCTGACAACGCTGACAAAAGCCGGCTGGGGTAAACAATCGCTTGAGAAAACAATTCCACTTTGAAGCAAATATCCGTCACCGCCAGCATAATCCGACCAGCATGATATGAGGCGCTTTGAACAGCACAAATAAAAAACCCGGCTTTCGCCGGGCTTTTTAAACATCAAGAAAAGCAAAACTTATGCAGCTTCGACTTCATCGTCTTCAAGGTCGGCTTCAGCATCGGCCTTGCCGCGCTTCGGACCCTTGGCCAGATTGGCTTCGATCAGACGGACAGCTTCGGTATCCGACAGCTTGTTGACGGCTGCGATTTCGCGAGCCATGCGGTCGAGCGCAGCTTCATAAAGCTGGCGTTCCGAATAGGACTGCTCCGGCTGGTTTTCGGCGCGGAAAAGATCGCGCACGACTTCCGAAATCGAGATCAGATCGCCGGAATTGATCTTCGCATCATATTCCTGCGCGCGGCGCGACCACATGGTACGCTTCACACGAGCACGACCTTGCACCACCTTCAGAGCACGCTCCACATAATCCGTTTCCGACAGCTTGCGCATTCCGATGGTTGCAGCCTTGGCGACCGGAACCTTCAGACGCATCTTGTCTTTTTCAAAATCGATCACGAAAAGTTCAAGCTTGTGACCAGCCACTTCCTGCTCTTCGATCGCCACGATCTGACCAACGCCATGAGCCGGATACACAATCGACTCACCGGTCTTGAAACCACCACGGATTGCGGATTTTTTCTGCTGGGATGACATACGCTTCAATACTCCCTGTTGTGCCCGGCGCGACCCGCCGGTTGACACATGATACCCGACCGCACTTCTGAGAAGCGCGGAAGCTGTTGTCGGCACCAGAGCAAGTCGATCTCATAAGCAGATCGGCACTCTGAGCCGCTGTTAGGCGCATTTATGCGGCGTCAGATGCTTTTCATCTGACTGCAACATGCGATGAACCGGAAACGCCTCTAACGGCAGATTTTCTCTAACGGGCAAGAAAAGGAGCAGGAACGGAATGGTGTTGCGGCGCATAAAACCGCCCTGAGAAGCCAACAACTTTTCAGGACCTTGCGTTTGATCGCAATCATCCACCCCGGTGCCAATTTTAGCCCGGTAAAAAACATCAGCCTTTCTGAGAAAAACGCTTTTGCGCCACGAATTGACGTCCAGTCACCGAAATTATTGGTGCAGGCTAACACAATTTCGCGAAAGAATCAACAAATTGCCAGATATGTCCCGTCTGGCAACTCAATACACCTGTTTTGCCGGTGCTTTCCCGTGATTTTATTCGTCTTTTGCCGCCTTCGTGTAGAAAAAGCAAGTGAAAGGCAAAGCTAATCTACATGCGATGACAAGACGATAGACGGGCCTTTGGGCCTAGTCGCCGCTGCCGGGCTCCGGGGAGAAATGGTTTTCGAGCTTGCCCGTGACGCCGTCCATTTCCTTGGCTTCCGGCATGGCATCTTTCTTGACGGTGATATTGGGCCACTTCGCCGCATATTCCGTATTCAGCTCCAGCCACTTGTCGAGGCCAGGCTCAGTATCCGGGCTGATCGCTTCGGCAGGGCATTCAGGCTCGCACACGCCGCAGTCGATGCATTCATCAGGATTGATGACGAGCATGTTCTCGCCTTCATAGAAGCAATCGACCGGACAGACCTCGACGCAGTCCGTATATTTGCAGCGAATGCAATTATCGGTCACGACATAAGTCATCGTCGAACTCCTGTTACCGCCCCTCTTCCCGAGTGGAGGCTTGTCTATCCTGTTTATTTGCGCCGATATTTCGACAGGTCCATGGGAATGGCTGCGTCACGGAATATCTCGCCACGACATCACGACCCATGGAGCAATCCCGGATCATCCGACCCTTTTCATCGCCATGTTCTTCGTGACACAGCGTGAGGTAGCGATTTTATCTCTCTCTGACAAGGGTGCAATCGCCGCATTGTAAGCATAGGCCAGACAGCAGAAACGGCTTTTCGTCTCAACCCCTAAGCGTAGAAAACACTTTCGTCAAAACACTTTACGGCGCAATTTCCATCGCAGCTGTCTTCAACGCTGCGGCAACGCGTCCAGATCAAATCCCGCGCAGACGGTCCGTATCGCGGCGTTCTTTCTTGGTGGGGCGTCCGCGCCGCTTTCGCGCTGCGGTAGGGCAGCCGCCGTCATCTCGGACGAAGAGGCTGGCGCTGGCGACAAATCTTCATAGAGAAGCTGGGCTTCCGGAGCAGGACCACGCCGCTCGCCGGGCAGAAGCACTTTATAAACGAGGATGCGGCGATCAAGCGTGATGGTCAGCACATCGCCGATTTTCACCTGATGAGCGGCCTGCTCGATCTTATCCCGGTTGACCCGGACCTTGCCGCCGACGGCGAGTTTCGCCGCCAGCGATCTTGATTTGACCACGCGCGCGAAAAACAGCCACTTGTCGATACGCTGTCTTCCGCTGTGTTCGCCGGTCATCTTACTTCTTCATCTGCTCCTTGAGAGCCAGCAGCTTGGCAAACGGCGAGTCGGGATCGATCCGTGCCGGACGTTCCTGTTCGAAACGCTTGTTGCCATTAGACGCGCCATGGGGGGCAGCGTGATCGCGCTTCGGCTGGCGATCACGACCGCCACCGTCACGCGGCTTGCCCTTGAAGCCTTCGCGCTTGCCCTGACCTTCGCCGTCATGGTTGTGGCGCTTGTTCTTGTCGAAACGCTTGCCGCCACGCGCATTTTGCTCGTCGCCGCCTTCGGACTTGCGCGCCTCGTTTTGCTGGCCGCGATTGTGCTGGCCACCATGACGCTGACGGTTGTTCTGGTCCTGATTGCGGCTACGACCTTCGAAACGGCCCTGACGCCACAGGAGAACCGGCTTCGGCTCTTCCGCAACCGCGTCACCGGCAGGTGCAGCGGCTTCTGCAGCAGGCGCTTCCGCCACAGGTGCGGTCTCTTCGGCCTTCACTTCAACAGCGACAACCGGCGCAGGCACCGGTTCCGCCGCAGGCACGGCAGGCTTTTCCGCTTCCGCTGCAACAGCAGAAACGGCAGCGCCTGCATCCTTGGCGGCAGCTTCGGCAGCAAAGGCATCCAGTTCCGCAAGCTTGGCGGCAACATCGCCAGCTTCCATCGCCTCATGGCGATAGCCCAGGCTTTTCAGGATTTCTTCCATGTCTTCAGTGGTCGCACCGAGGATCGACATCATGGCAGGCGTGACGATGAAACGTCCGCCGTCATAAGCGCCATCCGGACGCGTACCAGAACCCGGACGCCAGGCCAGAGCCGGACGGATGAGATCGGCAAGACGCTCCAGAATATCGATGCGAACCGCACGACGGCCCAGCACGCGATAGCCTGCCAGACGATAGAACATCGGATCGAAAGCCGGATCGACCACAACCGAGGTACGACCAGCGGCCAGAACATTGACCACATCGCCGTAACCGGCACGCTCGCGGCCATCGTTCTTCAAGGCCCAGAGCAGCGTGATGAGACCGGCGGGAGCCGGCTTCAGCAGCATGGGCATGAACACGTGATAGGCGCCGAAGCGCACGCCGAGGCGACGCAGTGCCGCACGCGAATCCTGATCGAGACCGCGCACTTCCTCCACCACCTCACGGCGCTGGAGAATGCCGAGATTCTCAACGATCTGGAAAGCGAGACCGCGCGTCATGCCGGTCAGCGCGTCGGCGCCGGCCAGATCGGTCAGAGGCTTCAGAACGGTTTCGATGTGGTGAGCCACGAAACGATCGATGCGCGCAGCAACCTTGTCCCGTGCAGGACCGGTGAGCTGTTCGTCGGCAAGGATAACCGTGCGCGGCTTCATAATGTCGTCACCGGCGACCAAAGATGCAACGGTTGCACCGACCCAGCGCAACACACCGTCCGAACCAAGCGCGAAGTCTCCGTTGGGAGCAGCCGCAAAGCGCTCCGCACGGCGATCGAACTCGGCGGCCAGCGCCTTTTGCGCAGCCGTCTTCACCGCCTTCGCGTCTGGCCCCTCGGCCTGGACGTCGGCGGTGAAACGGAATCCTTCCAGTTGCCCAACATTGTGGCCTTCGACACTCACGTCCCCGGCCGGGCTGATTTCTGCTTCAAGCATGGCATTCTCTCTCAGGCGCCTCATAAGCACGCTTGTCCTGCGGTCTACAAAGCGTTTCGTCAACCTTTCATGAAGCGCGTCGGACAATCTGTCCTCTATTTCGCGCGTCTTTTCCTGCCAGTGTGTCGGATCGGCAAGCCATCCGGGCCTGTGCGACACAAAAGTCCAGGTTCGAATTTGCGCCACACGGTGCGACAGAGTGTCGATTTCCCCCTCTGTACTGTCGGCGCGGCGCACCTGTTCGCTCATATAATCTTCATCGACGCTCCCTCGGCGCACTAGATCCTGATAGATAGACGCAATGATATCGGCGTGTTGTGCCGGTGCGATCTTACGATAATCCGGGAGTGCACAGGCATCCCACAAAAGTTCAATCCGCGCCGGTGTTGTCGCGAGGCGCACAATCTCTCCGTCTTTCGACAGATTTTCAAGCGCCTGCTGGTCGACAGCCGGCAAAGCCTTGGCCAGCCCCTCGACTGGTGCTGGTGTTTCCAGTGATCGGCGCAAGGCTTCAATCGACGAAAAGTCGAAACGCTCCGTGCGCCATTGCAGCACTTTCACCGGATCGAAATTATGCGCTTCCACCCGTTCGACCATCTCATCGTCGAAGGGCTGCACCTGTCCCGTTACGCCAAATGTGCCATCGCGAAGATGACGACCGGCACGACCGGCAATCTGCCCCACTTCGGCTGGCGTCAGATCACGGAACTGATAGCCGTCGAATTTGCGGTTCTGCGCAAAGGCCACATGATCGACATCGAGATTGAGCCCCATGCCGATGGCATCGGTCGCGACCAGAAAATCCACATCGCCGGACTGATAAAGCTCGACCTGCGCATTGCGTGTGCGCGGCGACAAGGCCCCCATGACCACCGCAGCCCCGCCGCGCTGGCGACGGATCAGCTCGGCAATGGCGTAAACCTCGTCGGCGGAAAAAGCGACGATGGCCGAACGGTTCGGCAAGCGCGTGATCTTTTTGGAACCGGCATAGGCCAGATGCGACAGGCGCGGACGCGTCACCACATTGATGCCGCGCAGGAGCTTTTCCAGAATGGCGCGCATGGTGGCGGCACCGAGCAGGAGTGTTTCCTGCCGTCCGCGCAGATGCAAAATGCGATCTGTGAAAATATGCCCGCGTTCCAGATCGCCCGCGAGTTGCACCTCGTCGATGGCGACGAATGCCACATCGGTGCGGCGCGGCATGGCTTCGACGGTGCAGACGGAATAACGCGCAGTGGGCGGGACGATCTTTTCCTCGCCCGTGACCAGCGCGACATTGGCGACGCCCACCCGCTCCACGACACGATTATAGACCTCACGCGCCAGAAGGCGCAGCGGCAGGCCAATCATGCCGCTGCCGTGCGACAGCATGCGCTCGATGGCGAGATGGGTTTTGCCTGTATTGGTCGGCCCCAACACCGCAGTCACGTCGCGACCGCTCAAGCTCAGCGGCAAATCATGGGCAGGGCGTTGGTTCATGCCAATAATTGATTCCCGGTACAAGCACCCCAACATGCAACTGGGGTGCCGATTGTCGTGTGTTGCGATAGCACTATACGACCTTGGCCGAAAGCGCTCCTGTTAAGTTTAAGCCGCCCGAGTTTTTACATAGGCAGCCTGACAGTTTTACCAAACGCCCGATTTTAACAAAGGGTCCAATTTAACGAATAGAACGACTCTGGAACGAATCGGCTACGAATCGCTGACTCTGATTCCTTCGCCTTTTGTTCACGGCAACATATGGTAACCGGATTTTCGATAGGCACCATATGCTGAATCTCCCCTGCGTAACATCCTGACACAAACAGAACAGAACACCAGCGCCGTTAACTTTTGACCAAAGCGCGTCAAGAGTGAGCGATGACAGTTTGAGCAGCGTAAAGAAAACTTAACAATTCCTAATAGTTGGTTATCGAACATCAAGCCGCCAAAGCCGTTTTCATTAACCTTTAGGCCAAAGCCGGAACGAATCGGCGACGAATCGGTGATCGATCAATTTTCCCTCTTTGTTCTCACCACATCTGGTAGGCTTTTGCCAACCGCACCATATTGAAACATCAGCTGACGCAACGATACACCCTAAAATGAACAGAGAAGGCGTTTGGCGTTAACCTTTGAGCGGGTGATCCAAAACAGCCCCGCCCCTCATTCGCTATCAAACCTGTGTTTGCGGACATAAAAAGGCAGGCTGCGGAAACCCACAGCCTGGCCGAAAGATAAAGCAGGTCGGAAACGGATCAGTCGCGCTCGACACACATGGCAACACCCATGCCGCCACCGATGCAGAGTGTCGCGAGACCGCGCTTGGCATCGCGGCGTTTCATTTCATAAAGCAGCGTGGTCAGCACACGCGCGCCGGAAGCGCCAATTGGATGACCGATAGCAATTGCGCCGCCATTGACGTTGACGATTTCCGGGTTGAGACCCAGATCACGAACCACGGCGCAGGATTGCGCGGCGAAAGCTTCATTAGCTTCCACCAGTTCCAGATCGGCCACCGTCCAGCCAGCCTTTTCCAGCGCCTTGCGCGTGGCTGGGATCGGACCCGTCCCCATGATCGAGGGATCGACGCCAGCCGTTGCCCAGGAAACGATGCGCGCCAGCGGCTTGACGCCACGCTTGCTTGCCTCCTCGGCTTCCATCAGCACGACTGCCGCAGCGCCGTCATTGAGGCCGGATGCATTGCCCGCCGTAACCGTGCCTTCCTTGTCGAAAGCTGGCTTCAGCTTGGTCAGCGCTTCGAGGGTCGCGCCCGGACGAATATATTCGTCGGATGAAACGACAACATCGCCCTTGCGCGTCTTGACGGTGAACGGGACGATTTCATCCTCGAACTTTCCGGCCTTCTGCGCCGCTTCTGCCTTCTGTTGGGACGCGAGCGCGAATTCATCCTGATCGGCGCGGGTCAGTTGCCACTGGCGCGCAATGTTTTCTGCGGTGATCCCCATGTGATAGCCATGAAACGCATCGGTCAGTCCGTCCTTGATCATGGTGTCGATCATTTTGAAATCGCCCATCTTCACGCCGCCGCGCAGATGCGCGCAATGCGGCGCCATGGACATCGATTCCTGACCGCCAGCGACGATAACTTTCGCATCGCCCGACTGAATCTGCTGCATGCCGAGCGCAACGGCGCGCAAGCCCGAGCCGCAAAGCTGGTTGATCGCAAAGCCCGTTGCTTCTTTCGGGCAGCCAGCCGCCATAGCAGCCTGACGCGCCGGGTTCTGCCCCTCGCCTGCCGTCAACACCTGTCCGAGAATAACCTCATCGACGTCATCAGCAGCAACGCCTGCCCGTTCCAGAGCCGCCTTGATGACCGCCGCGCCCAGCTCATGGGCGGGAACAGTGGCGAAAGCACCGTTGAAGGAGCCCACCGCCGTACGCGCGGCGCTGGCGATAACGATAGCTTTCGGATCGGTTGCGGCAGTCATGCTATTCCTCCGTGACAAACTGTTGCGACAGAGAAAAACCAAAAAGCGCGCCTTGGCAAGGATTACATCAAACCTTCAGCAAAGCGAAAAGCTGTTTCTCCGAAAACGAGGTACTTTAGCGGATGCGGATCATCTGACAGGCGCTAAACTAGCTGCATTGAAACAGGAGAGTTCCCCATGGTCCAACTCACGCTCGATCAAGCCAATTCCATCATCGCGACGGCCTTTGCCAAGGCCGCCGAACTGAAGCTCAAGCCGCTGGCGGTCTCGGTTTTCGATGCAGGTGGCAATCTCAAGGCGTTTCAACGTCAGGACGGCACGTCGATCCTGCGCTTCGAAATCGCATCCGGTAAGGCTTTCGGCGCTCTGGCGATCGGAAGCGGTTCGCGCTGGCTGCACAATCAGGCCAAGGACCGCCCGCATTTTCTGGAAGGTCTCTCCGGCGTCTCCGGCGGCAGAATCGTTCCTGTGCCGGGCGGTGTCATCATCAAGAATAGCGATGGAGAAATTATCGGCGCTGTCGGTGTTTCAGGAGATACGTCCGACAATGACGAAACTGTCGCCGTTGCAGGAATAGAAAAGGCTGGCTTTGCTGCGGATGCAGGCTGAGCAGAACAGGAGAAAGGCCGCGAAATACTCGCGGCCTTTATTTTTGATCTGTCATCGTAAGTTCTTGCTCGCAAAATGCGCAATAGCCCGTGCGCTGTTTTCATCCAATCGCCCGTCAAGATTTGGTGTATCAGACATGTGCCTAGAAAAAGAATCGCTATGACAAGTACTGTCCATTACATTAAAAAGTGACGATACAGCTCTAAGAGAAATACCAGAATTTAATAAAACAGCTCTAACGAGATCATCCATTGATAGCCACCCTTAAATAAATTTATAATAAACAATAACTTTCAAGGGCGACATTAAGGCGGAAAAATGTCCGGTCAGTTTAGGGTGGCTGTTTCAGGTGATTTATTCTTTGTTTCTCTAAAATTCCAAAAGATAATAAAAGAAAACGCCGCTTCCGGTTTCCCGGAAACAGCGTTTTTGAAACCTGTCTGCTAGCCGCGGTAACCGCAGCGTCAGACCTATTCCTTAGCTTCGAGGACCTGACGGCCGCGATACATACCGCTCTTCAGATCGATATGATGCGGACGACGAAGCTCGCCCGAGTTCTTGTCCTCGACATAGGTCGGGGCCTTCACAGCGTCAGCCGAACGGCGCATGCCGCGCTTCGACGGAGACGTTTTTCTTTTAGGTACTGCCATGGATCCAGCTCCACTGATCGGTCAATAAACGTCCGGCACGGCCCCGGTGGAGCCTGTCACAGCGGACAAAATTCCGGAAAGTCAGGTGCCTATACACGCTCTTGCGGGCTTTGACCAGCCGGAGTCTGATCTTTTTTTTCATGACCCGCATTTATTGTACGCAGGTCACATAGGGGCCGGAGCGCACCGCGCGACCGGCAACGACCCGTGCGAGGCGCTGCATGTTGCGGGTCGGCTTGGCCGGATTGCGCAGCGCCGGATTGGGCAGCGTCACGGCGAGAAGGGCTGCCTGCTGCGCATTGAGCTTTGCCGCCGGTCGCTTGAAGTAATGCTGCGCGGCGGCTTCGATGCCATAAATGCCCGGTCCCCATTCGGCGATATTCAGGTAAATCTCCATGATGCGCCGCTTCGACAGAATTGCATCGGCGGCCAGCGCCAGCGGAAATTCCAGCCCCTTGCGAATGAAAGAGCGTCCATTCCACAGGAAGAGATTTTTCACCGTCTGCATGGTGATGGTGGAAGCCCCCCGGCTTGGACCGCCCTCATCATCCAGCACGATGCTCAGTTGATGCCAGTCCACTCCGCCATGGCTGCAAAACTGACCGTCTTCCGCCATCATGACCGAATTGATCAAATGCGGGGAAATATCGTCGATGCTCACCCATCGCCGGTCCACATCCTGCAACAGGACATAGTCCTTCACCATCAGCATCGAGACCGGGCGCACGAAGGGAACCGAATAGACAAGCAGGAGAAACAGGGGCAACACCGCCAGCACCACCAGAAAGCGGAAGGCGAGAACAATCCGGCGCCCCCACACGGGATCAGCCAGGTAATTGCGCCCGTTTTTGCTCTTGATGATGATTTTGGCCACGTCCACCGCCTGATGTACTCCCCCAGCGACATAAACCATTCTTTAATAATATAGAACCCGATTCCATAATCCTGCGTTGGAAACAAGCTGGAAACACAACGTTTGATGACCGTCTGATGAAAAAGCCTGTGCTGATCGATATGCCCAGTTGACCAAATTAGCGCTTTCGTCCATGCCGATCATCATGGAAAATGTGACTGTCGAATTCACCGATGCCCTCAACCGTCGCGCCCACGAAGTAGAGACGACGCTGATCGGGCTTCTTGACGAGCGCCTGCGCACCGGCGAGATCGCCCGACCGGAACGGCTGATCGCGGCCATGCGTCACGGTGTGCTGAATGGCGGCAAAAGACTGCGTCCGTTCCTCGTTGTGGAAAGTGCGGCCTTGTTCGGCAAGAGCGGCGATGCCGTCTTGCGGGTCGCGGCTGCACTGGAATGCATCCACTGCTATTCGCTTGTCCACGATGATCTTCCGGCCATGGACGACGATGATCTGCGCCGCGGCCAGCCGACAGTGCATAAGGCGTTTGATGAAGCGGCTGCGATTCTCGCGGGCGACAGCCTCCTCACCTACGCCTTCGACATTATTGCCGCTGACGAGACCGATCTCGATTCCTCCGTGCGCGTAAAACTGGTTTCCGCCCTTGCCCGCGCTTCCGGCCTTGGCGGAATGGCGGGCGGGCAGGCCCTCGATCTGATGGCCGAGACAAAAAAGCCAGACGAAGCCGGTATCATCACGCTTCAGGCGATGAAGACCGGCGCGCTGATCCGCTTTGCCTGCGAAGCAGGAGCCATCATCGCCGATGCCTCCTGCGAAGATCGCGAACGCATGGCGGAATTCGGTTCGGCCATTGGTCTCGCCTTCCAGCTTGCCGACGACCTTCTGGACGTGACGGCAGACGCCGCTGCAATGGGCAAGGCAACGGGCAAGGATGCGGCTGCTGGCAAGGCCACGCTTGTGGCGTTGCATGGCATCGACTGGACGCGCAAGCAATTGTCCGGCCTCGTCGCCCAGGCGGAAAGCCTGCTCGCGCCGTTCGGCAAGGATGCCGACATTCTCAAGCAGGCCGCGCGCTTCATCGCCGAACGCCAGAGCTGATACTCAGAGATCGTCCTCTCGAACCTTGATCAGAACGACATCATCGACGGAAAGTACGCGTCCATCCTGTGCGCGCACGTCGAGCTTTGCGATGTCGTGACCGGACACGCTGTCCACCAGCCGTGAATGCGGCTCCTCCGGCGTAAACAGATGCTTCTCGCCCCATTGCCGTAACGCGACGACCACTGGCAGAAGATCGCGCCCTTTCGCAGTCAACCGATATTCCTGATGCGCGCCGCCATTGGGATCAGGCACGCTTTCCAGAATGCCCTCGCCCGTCAGCTTGCGCAGACGCTCGGCCAGAATATTGCGCGCAATGCCCAGATTCTTCTGAAAGGCACTGAAGCGCGTCACATCGTCAAACGCCTCACGCACGATCAGCAGCGACCACCAGTCGCCGATCACATCCAGCGCCCGCGCACTGGGGCAATAGTCGCCTTTCAGGCTCTTCTTGCGAACCATCTCACTCCATCCATTCAATTTGGTTGCAATATAAAACCTATTTGGCTAAAAACAAAATGGTTTCATAGTAAAACCAAAATTGCTGGAGTTCATCATGCAGATCTCTCCCGACGCGGCAGCGCAAACTGCCGCGAACAGTGACGCGCGCCCATCACTATCCACCCCAACGCTTCTTCTGTTTGCCATTGCGAGCGGTCTTGCCGTTGCCAATGTCTATTTTGCGCATCCGCTTCTGGATGTGATGGCGGACGATATAGGGCTAGACCGCTCCACGGCAGGACTGATCGTCGGTGCCAGCCAGATCGGCTACGGGCTGGGCCTGATCTTTCTGGTGCCGCTCGGCGATCTCTTCGACCGGCGCAAACTGATCGTCGCGCATTTTCTCCTGTCCTCGCTGACACTTGCCGCCGTAGGCATTGCCGGACAACCATCCTTGCTCTTTCTCGCGATGGCAGCGACCGGCCTTCTTGCCGTGGTGACACAGGCCCTCGTCGCCTATGCCGCAAGCCTTGCCGAACCGGCGCGGCGCGGCCATGTCGTGGGGATTGTGACCAGCGGTATCGTGCTTGGCATCTTGCTCGCCCGCGCGGTTGCAGGCGCGCTAACCGACCTTGGCGGCTGGCGCAGCGTCTATCTCAGTTCAGCGGTGATTACCTTTCTGATCGGCCTCATGCTCTGGTGCAGCCTGCCGCGCCAGATCCGACAAGCCGCAAGCGTTTCCTATCCGGCGCTGATCCTCTCGCTCGCAACCCTTTTCAAAGAGGAGCCCGTGCTGCGCATCCGCGCTATCATCGCCATGCTGATCTTTGCCGATATCACCACCCTGCTCGCACCGCTGGTAATGCCGCTGAGTGCACCGCCCTTTGAATTGAGCCATGCGGAGATCGGCCTCTTTGGCCTTGCGGGCGCCGCCGGAGCGCTGGCCGCCTCACGGGCCGGGAGTGCTGCGGATCGCGGCCATGCACAGCGCATGACCGGCGTAGCACTCACATTGATGCTGGTGGCGTGGGTGCCTATCGCCCTGCTCGGACAGTCTTTGCTGTGGCTGGTCGCGGGTGTTCTGATCATCGATTTCGGCCTACAGGCAGTCCATGTGACCAATCAGGCGATGATCTATCGTGTGCGCCCGGACGCCCAGAACCGGCTGACCGCTGCCTATATGGTGTTTTATTCCATCGGCAGCGCGACTGGCTCGGCGGTTTCAACCTGGGTCTATGCCCATGCGGGCTGGAATGGCGTGTGCCTGCTTGGCGCAGGCATCAGCCTTGCCACACTCGTCTTCTGGGCGGCAACACTAAAAACAACACCAGAAGCTGCGACGCGCGCAGTAACCTGCTCGGCTTAGCACTACAGTTGCAAATTCGTCAGGCCGTGGCGAAACGAGTGATTTTTGAGCACCGGAGCGGAGCGTACTTCAATGTACGTGAGCACCGGAGCGCAGGAAATTGCGCGTTGCAGACCGGCATCACGAAGAATGCAACTGTAGTGTTAATTCTGTCCGGCAGCCATCTTCTGCCCAAGGCCGAAACGGTTCTCGATATAATCGGCAACCATCTTCTGGAACTCTTCGGCAATGGCAGGGCCGCGCAAAGTGGTGACCTTCTTGCCATCGACAAACACCGGCGCGGACGGCGTTTCGCCCGTGCCGGGAAGAGAAATACCGATATCGGCATGTTTCGATTCGCCCGGACCGTTGACGATGCAGCCCATCACCGCGACTGAAAGTGCTTCCACGCCCGGATATTTTTCGCGCCAGACCGGCATGTTGCGGCGGATATCGTCCTGAATGGTCTGCGCCAGTTCCTGAAACACCGTCGATGTCGTGCGTCCGCAACCGGGACAGGCTGCGACAATCGGGATGAACTGGCGGAAGCCCATCGTCTGCAGAAGCTCCTGCGACACCTGCACTTCGCGGGTGCGGTCGCCGCCAGGTTCGGGGGTCAGCGAAATGCGGATCGTATCGCCAATGCCCTGCTGCAGCAAAATGCCCATGGCCGCCGACGAGGCGACAATGCCCTTGGTGCCCATGCCAGCCTCGGTGAGACCCAGATGCAGCGCATGATTGGAACGCTGCGCCAGCATCGTATAGACGGCGATCAGGTCCTGTACCTGGCTGACCTTGGCCGACAGAATGATCTTGTCGCGGCCAAGACCGATTTCCTCGGCCAGATTGGCGGAAATCAGCGCCGACTGCACGATGGCCTCGCGCATGACTTCCTGTGCGCTCAATGGCGCGCCCGCATCCTGATTGCGATCCATCAGTGTGGTCAGCAATTCCTGATCAAGCGAACCCCAGTTGACGCCGATACGCACCGGCTTGTCGTAGCGGATCGCCATTTCGACGATATCGGCGAACTGCTTGTCCTTCTTGTCCTTGAAGCCGACATTGCCCGGATTGATGCGATATTTCGCCAGCGCCTCCGCGCAGGCCGGATGATCGGCGAGCAGCTTGTGACCGATATAATGGAAATCGCCGACCAGCGGGACATTATGGCCGAGACGCTCCAGCCTTTCGCGGATTTTTGGCACGGCGGCAGCGGATTCGTCGCGGTCCACCGTGATACGCACAATCTCGGAACCCGCGCGATGCAAGGCTGCGACCTGCGCGACGGTGGCGTCCACATCCGCCGTATCCGTATTGGTCATCGACTGCACGACGACCGGCGCATTGCCGCCGACGACAACGCCGCCGACACTGACGCCAACCGATTGGCGACGAGGGAAAGGATGCGAGAAATAGCTGACGGTCTCGGAAGACATTTTGCTCTGTTCTTAACTGGGTCTGCACTTATAAGGATTTCGATCTATATAATCACTTGCCGACGCATTGTCGCCCTCTCATTATGCGCGCCATCATAAACGAGGATGCCAGACCATGACCGACGCAACTGCCCGCAAAACCGCTATTGTCACCGGCTCCAATTCAGGGATCGGCCTTGGCATCGCCCACGCCTTGGCGGCTGCGGGACACAACGTTGTGATCAATTCCTTCACCGACCGCGACGAAGATCATGCGCTGGCCCGCATGCTGGGCGAGGAACATGGCGCAAGCGTGGTCTATATCGCAGCCGATATGTCGAAGGGCGACGACTGCCGCAAGCTGATCGCCGATAGCGTCAAGGCTTTCGGCAGCGCCGATATTCTGGTCAACAATGCGGGCATCCAGCATGTCGCCCCGGTGGAAGAATTCCCGACCGAGCAGTGGGACCGCATCATCGCGATCAACCTGACCTCCGCCTTCCATACATCCGCCGCCGCCATTCCGCATATGCGCGCGAGCGGCTGGGGACGCATCATCAATATTGCATCCGCCCACGGACTGGTCGCCTCGCCGTTCAAGTCGGCCTATGTTGCGGCCAAGCATGGCATTGTCGGCTTTACCAAGACATTGGCGCTGGAACTGGCGACCGCGAAGATCACCGCCAATTCCATCTGTCCCGGCTATGTGCTGACGCCGCTTGTGGAGGCGCAGATTCCCGATCAGATGAAAGCGCACAACATGGATCGTGAAACGGTGATCCGCGAAGTGATGCTCGATAAACAGCCGACGAAGGAATTCGTCACCACCGCGCAGATCGGCGCGCTTGCCACCTTTCTCGCCACCGATGCCGCTGCGCAGATCAATGGCGCGGCCCTGCCGGTCGAAGGCGGCTGGACGGCGGAATAAAAAGCATTTCCAGCAAAAGTGCGAAGCGCCTACGCGGGGAAATCAGTCCACTGGACTGATTTCTGATCCCGCTTCGGTGCGCTGGATAATGCGTAAAAATAGAGACTAAAGCGTGTCGCATTTATTCGGCCTCATACCCAGCAGCCTTAAAGAAGTTCTGGCATTCATTGATGGAGAAGAGACTGATGATATCGCCAAGTGCTTTTGAGATGGCGTCGAAGCTGCGTGCTGCTCGCTTTCTCAGAAGTGCTTTGAGTTTTGAGAAAGCCATTTCGATTGGGTTCAGGTCCGGCGAATAGGGCGGCAGGAAGAGAAACCAAGCGCCCTTTGCCTTGACGAGTTGCTCAGCCTTCTGGCTTTTGTGGAAGCCGACATTGTCGAGGATGACTATATCACCGGCTGACAGTGTCGGCACAAGCTGTGTCTCGATCCAGGTTTCGAAGATGCGGCTGTTCATCGGTGCATCGACGATCCATGGCGCGGTCAGGCCATGGCAGCGCAGTCCGGCAATGAAGGTCTGTGTCTTCCATTTTCCGAAGGGCGCATAGGCGGCAAAGCGCCTGCCTTTGGTAGACCATCCGGTGCGTTTTGTCAGGCGCGTATTTGTGGAAGTCTCATCGATAAAGATGAGACGCGACAAGGCCTTGTTGAAGAACCGCTTTCGGCGATTGATCCAAAGATCACGCGTCTTGGCGATCTCTGGTCTACGCTGCTCGCTTGCCTTGAGGCTTTTTTTTATTACTCAGCCCAAGTCGGTGTAGAAATCGCCCGGCCGTGGCGCGGTGGACTTCAATACCGCGCTCCGCGAGCGCAACGCACAGTTCGTCCAAAGTCGTTTCGCCACGGGCGGACATCTGCTCGCGGACCCAATCACCATGAGCCAAAAGCTTCACACTACCAGGCGGGTGGCCCTGCCTGGCGGCGGCCAGACAGCCGGATGACCGATGCAGGATCATCATGTTGTTGACGAACCGAGGCGAAACACGGAAATGCCGAGCGGCTTCCCGGTGACTATTGCCCTCATTCACAAACGCAACGACACGCTCACGCAACTCAATCGGATGCGGCTTGCCCATGGTGCATCTCCTTCCATGAGACAAGTGAATCACAGATCAAGCCAAACGGGAATCCCGAAGCCGGTTAACAGCGACATGCTTTAATGCTTCTGATCAGCGTAGCGGGCGAGACTGGAAAAGGCCAGCACAACAAGAAGCAGGACTGGCAGCGCGATAAACACCACGCCGAAACCGCTATGTTTGGCAACAAAGCCGATCAGCGACGGCGCCACCAGCATGCCGGAATAGCCAAGCGTGGTGGCAATCGACAGGCCGACGCTCGGATTCACGCCCGGTATGTTTCCGGCCATCGAAAAGGCAATCGGCACCATGTTGGAAATGCCGATGCCGCAGATGGCGAAACCGACCAGCGACACATAGGGATCGGTGGAAAAGCCGACGATCAACATGCCGATAATGGCAATCGTCGTGCAGGCGCGCAGCGTGCGCACCGCGCCGAAACGGTCACGCACCAGATCGCCCGCAAAGCGCATCACCGCCATGGAAAAGGAGAAGGCCGCAAAGCCGAAACCCGCGAGCGTGACCGACGCGCCCAGATCCTGGCGCATGTGATAAGCGCTCCAGTCAATGATCGCGCCTTCCGGCACCATCGAGAACAGGGCCATCACACCCACCAGCCAGGGCAGCGGATTGCGCGGCAGGGTGAGCTTCTGCTTTTCGCCGCTTGGATGGTGGAACTTGTCGGCAATGATCGATGGCCACGCGACAGCAATCATTATCGCCGCAGCGATGGTCGCGACCAGCGCATGAACAGTCGAGCCGAACTGCGTGATGAGAAAGCCGCCTGTCGCTGCGCCGATAAGCCCGCCGAGGCTCCAGAATGCATGACAGGACGACATGATGGCGCGGCGCATGGATTTTTCCACGGCGACCGCATTGGCATTCATCGCCACATCCATCGCAGCCATGGTGCCACCGAAATAGAACATCACGATGACCGCTGTGACCACATTTGGCACCAGCGCAATAATCAGTAGCGCCGGGATGAAGGCCAGCGCGAAAATGCGTGCCACCGCGCCGGAACCGCGCTGCGCCGACAAAGCGCCTGCCACGGGCATCATGGCCAGCGAGCCGACGCCGAAGACGAGGATCATAAGCCCCATGCCTGCGCTATCCAGCCCAAGGCGTGCGGCGAATTCTGGAATTTTCGGAGCCCAGCCGCCAAAAATATAGCCGTTAGCCAGAAAGAGCAGCGCGACAGCGACACGCTCTTTGGTGATCATCGGCGCGCGTGATGGCGCGGTATCTTCCCGTCCGGAAACCTGTTCCATGTGTCCCTCAGCCACGGCCTGTTGCCGCGCGTAATATATTCACGCCCGCCGCCACAAAAGGCGCGAGCAATTTCTCATCGGCATCCTGTTCAACAGCCATGACACCAATATCATCCAGCGAGACGACATCATGCGCTGCAACAGTGCCAAGCTTGTCATTGGTGATTGCCAGTACGACAGACCGGCTGCGGCTGGCAATGGTGCGCTTGAACTCGGCATCGTCCAGAAAAAGAGCCGTAACGCCGATTTCCGCCGCAACGCCGCAGGCACCCAGCACGCACAGATCAGGACGCACTGTTTCCGCATCGCGCAAGGCCCGCGCGCCCACCGCCGCACTGACACGGCGATCAATCGGCCCGCCGATCGTGATCACCTCTATTTCCGACGACTGAAGCAAAATAGCGGCAATCGACGGCGTATTGGTAACAACTGTGAGCGCCTCGCCGCGTTCCACCAGAAGCCGCGACAATGCCGTGTTGACCGAGGACGCGTCCAGAAACACCGTCATGCCCGGCTCAATCAGACCAAGCAGCACACCCGCCAGCGCCGCCTTGGCCGCCGTGCGTTCCCCGTCGCGCTCGGCCAGCGACAGCGATGACGGTGCAGCTTTCAGAGCGCCGCCGTAAACACGCTTGCAGAGACCGGCAGCCGCCATATCACGCAGATCGCGGCGTATCGTGTCTTCCGACACGCCAAAGCTCTCAGCCAACTCCGTCGCCAGCACGCGACCCGACTGCTGCAACAGGTCCTGAATACGCGCCTGTCTTTCGTGAAGCAAAAGCTCCGTCGCCACTTAATTCTCCCAACAAGCATAAACATGCATAAATCGGCACAAACATGCATAGCAGAATTTGCACATACTGCAAGCGCAAACAAAATGCCGCGCCTTTTGACAGGCGCGGCATGGGATTTCCGATGGTTTCACTGCTGCGAAAGCGACCGTTCGGTCTGACGGGCGCTACGCCTCCCCCTCATCCTGAGCCTGTCGAAGGACGAGGGCAGGCGCCGTGCATTTCCCTCGCCCTTCGAGACGCCGTTTTCAACGGCTCCTCAGGATGAGGGAAAAGGAGGCGTCGGGTACTGCGACCCCAAATCGCCCCGCTTCCGTTGAACCAAGAATTACACCGAATAGACGACCAGGAGATCTTTCGCATCGATCTGCTCGCCGGGGCGCACCAGCACTTCGGCAATGGTGCCGTCGCGCTCGGCATGAATTGCCGTTTCCATCTTCATCGCTTCGATGGAAAGCAGCACATCGCCCTGCGAAACCTTCTGGCCGTTCGTCACCGCCACCGTCGAGATGACACCCGGCATTGGCGCGCCGACCTGTTTGTCATTGCCGGTTTCCACCTTGCGACGGACACCGCCAGAGGCGCCCTTGGCGCGGTTCGGCACCTTGATGCGGCGCGGTTGGCCGTTCAGTTCGAAGAACACGGTGACCATGCCCTTCTCGTCGGTTTCGCTCATCGCCTGATTGACGATCACCAGCGTCTTGCCACGCTCCAGATCGACGAAAACTTCTTCTTCCGGCTTGAGGCCGTAGAAATAAACCGGCGTAGGCAGAACACTTGTCGGGCCGTAGGTTTCCTGCGCGGCTGCGAAATCCGTGAACACTTTCGGATACATCAGTGCCGAAGCGAATTCCTGATCGGTGATCTTGCGGCCCACGGTTTCTTCGAACCCGTTGCGCTCCGCATCGAGATCGGCAGCGGCCAGCAGCGAGCCGGGACGCACGGTGAACGGCTTTTCGCCCTTCAGTACTTTCTTCTGAAGTGCTGCCGGCCAGCCCGAAGGCGGCTGCCCCAGATCACCGCGCATCATCGAAACCACCGAATCCGGGAAGGCGATATCCTTGTCCGGGTTCTCGACATCGCTGACGTCCAGATCCTGGCTGACCATCATCAACGCCATATCGCCCACCACTTTGGAGGACGGCGTGACCTTGACGATATCACCGAACATCCGGTTCACATCGGCATAGGCCTGCGCCACTTCATGCCAGCGGGTTTCGAGGCCCAGCGAACGCGCCTGTTCTTTCAGATTGGTGAACTGGCCGCCCGGCATTTCGTGCAGATAGACTTCCGAAGCCGGTCCCTTGAGGTCGCTTTCAAAGCCCGCATATTGATTGCGTACCGCTTCCCAATAGAAGGAAATGCGGCGGATCGATTCCGGGTCGAGACCCGGATCACGCTCGGCGCCGTGCAGCGCTTCCACGATGGAACCGAGGCAAGGCTGCGAAGTGTTGCCCGACAAGGCATCCATCGCCGCATCGACCACATCCACACCCGCATCCACCGCAGCCAGCACTGTCGCGGCAGAAATGCCGGACGTGTCATGGGTGTGGAAATGAATCGGCAGATCGGTTTCCTCCCGCAGCGCCTTGAACAGCACCCGTGCAGCAGCAGGCTTCAAAAGGCCCGCCATATCCTTGACGGCGATAATATGCGCGCCTGCTTTCTCGACCTCTTTCGCCAGATTGACGTAATATTTGAGATCATATTTGGCCCGGTCCGGGTTCAGAATATCGCCCGTATAGCAGATGGCGGCTTCGCAGAGCTTGTTTTCCTCCAGCACCGCATCCATCGACACGCGCATGTTCTCAACCCAGTTGAGGCTGTCGAACACGCGGAACAGGTCGATGCCGCCGCGCGCGGCTTCGCGCACGAAATACTTCACCACATTGTCCGGATAGGACTTGTAGCCAACGCCATTGGCGCCGCGCAGCAGCATTTGCAGCAGCAAGTTTGGCGCGCCTTCACGCACCTGCGCCAGACGCTCCCACGGATCTTCCGTCAGGAAGCGCATCGAAACGTCGAAGGTCGCTCCACCCCAGCACTCCAGCGAGAACAGGTTCGGCAGCGCCTGCGCATAGGTATTGGCGATGCGCGCAATGTCATAGGTGCGCACGCGGGTGGCCAGCAGCGACTGGTGACCGTCGCGCATGGTCGTATCGGTGACGAGAACGCGCTTTTCATTGCGTACCCATTCGGCAAACTTCTTCGGTCCGAGACTGTCCAGAAGCTGCTTGGTGCCGTCCGCAACCGGCGTATCGCCGAACCACGGCACGCGTGGTTTTGCAGCATCCTTAGCCGGCTTAGCGCGTCCCTTGGTTTCAGGGTGACCGTTGACCGTCACATCGGCAATATAGGTCAGAAGCTTGGTGGCACGGTCCTGCCGCTTCACCTGCTCGAACAGTTCCGGCGTGGTGTCGATAAACCGCGTCGTATAGTCGTTCGACTGGAATTTCGGATGGTTGATGATCGCTTCGAGGAAGGTGAGGTTCGTCGCCACGCCGCGAATGCGGAATTCACGCAGCGCGCGGTCCATACGGCGGATGGCTTCCAGCGGCGTCACGCCCGAAGCCGTGACCTTCACCAGCAGCGGATCGTAATAGCGCGTGATGAACGCTCCCGAATAGGCCGTGCCGCCATCAAGGCGAATGCCGAAGCCCGAAGCCGAACGGTAAGCCTGAATGCGCCCGTAATCGGGAATGAAGTTCTGTTCCGGGTCTTCCGTCGTGATACGGCACTGCAGCGCATGACCGTTGAGCCGGATATCTTCCTGACGCGGCACGCCCGATTCCGGCGTACCAATGGCAGCACCTTCCAGAATATGGATCTGCGCCTTGACGATATCGATGCCCGTCACCTGCTCGGTGACCGTATGCTCAACCTGAATGCGTGGATTGACCTCGATGAAATAGAACTTGCCGCTATCCGCATCCATCAGGAATTCGACCGTGCCCGCGCCGATATAATCGGTGGCATGGGCGATCTTCAAACCGTAATTGGCAAGCTCCTGACGCTGCGCGTCGTTGAGATAAGGCGCAGGCGCCCGTTCCACGACCTTCTGGTTGCGGCGCTGGATAGAGCAGTCGCGCTCGAACAGATGCACCGCGTTGCCATGCGTATCGCCCAGAATCTGCACTTCAACATGGCGCGCGCGCTCGATGAGCTTTTCAAGATAGACCTCGTCCTTGCCGAAGGCTGCCTTGGCTTCACGCTTGGCTTCCGTGACCTCGCGGGCGATATCGGCTTCGGAACGAATGGCGCGCATGCCGCGACCGCCGCCACCCCAGCTGGCTTTCAGCATGACGGGATAGCCGACCTGTGCCGCAAGCTTCTTCACCTCTTCCATATCGTCCGGCAGCGGATCGGTGGCTGGCACCACCGGCACGCCGATTTCGATGGCCAGATTGCGCGCTGCAACCTTGTTGCCGAGACGGCGCATGGTTTCCGGCTTCGGACCGATGAAGATGATGCCGTTTTCGGCACAGGCCTCGGCGAATTCCGGGCTTTCCGACAACAGGCCGTAGCCCGGATGAATGGCGTCGGCGCCGGAAAGCTTGGCGACGCGGATGATCTCGTCGATCGACAGGTAGCTTTCGATCGGCCCCAGATCGCGCGCCAGATGCGGTCCACGACCGACCTGATAGCTCTCGTCCGCTTTAAAGCGATGCAGGGAAAGTTTGTCCTCCTCGGCCCATATGGCCACCGTTTTGAGCCCCAGCTCATTGGCGGCGCGGAATACGCGAATTGCGATTTCAGATCGATTGGCGACCAGAATTTTCCTGATAGGCAAGGCAGATCTCCCTAACTGCAAAGACGAAGGCGCCATTGCTTACCTTGCAATATGATCAAGCGCAAACAAACTGTGCAACCACCAATTAAAAACAAAACGCCCGGCTAAAAGCCGGGCATTCTGATTAATTTTATAGCAATTTATGCCAATATATCAGGCAGAATTACTTCTGGAAGTAATTATACTTGCCGTCTTCACCCTTCCGCCATTCAAACATGACGTAAGGCGACAGGCTTGGATCACCCTTCTTGTCGAAGGAAATTTCACCCAGCACGGTCTTGAACGGCCCCTTGTCCTTCATCGCCGTCGCAACTTCCTGCGGATCGTTGCTCCCTGCTGCATTGGCAGCGCTGACCAGCGACTGCACACCGGCATAGGCATAGAAAGTATAAGCTTCCGGCTCAAAACCCTTGTCGCGGAAAGCTTTGATCAGGTCTGCATTCGCCTTGTCGTCGCGCGGGTCCGGGCCAAAAGTGTTCATGACGCCAGCCACCGCATCGCCCGCAATCGAAGCCAGTTCGTTGGAAACGATACCGTCACCCGAAATGAACTGCGCCTTGAGGCCCTGATCGGCCATCTGGCGGATCAGAAGACCAGCTTCCGGGTGCATGCCACCCCAATAGACAGCCGTGATACCTGCGGCCTTCATCTTGGAAATCAGCGCCGAGAAATCCTTGTCGCCCTGATTCACGCCTTCATAAAGCGTTTCCTTCATGCCGTTCTCGTTGAGCGACTTCTTGGTCTCGTCGGCAAGGCCCTGACCGTAAGGCGTCTTGTCGTGCAGGATCGCAACCTTGCCATCCTTGTAATGGTCGGCCATGTATTTTCCGGCGACGATGCCTTGCTGGTCGTCACGACGGCAGGTGCGGAAGGTGTTCCACAGTTCACGCTCGGTAAAGGTCGGGTTGGTGGTGCCCGGTGCGATCATCAGCACGCCGTTTTCGGCATAGATATCCGAGGTCGGAATGCTGACGCCGGAATTGAAGTGGCCGATGACAAACTGAACGCCATCGCCAACGAACTTGTTTGCAACCGAAATGCCCTGCTTCGGATCGGCGGCATCATCACCATAAACGATGCTGATCTTTTCGCCATTCATGCCGCCCTTGGCATTGGCTTCCGCGACAGCAGCTTCAACACCACGCTTGATCTGCTCGCCGAATGCGGCCTGACTGCCGGTCAAAGGCGCGCCAACACCGACCATCACATCGGCAAAGGCTGCGCCGCCAAAAGCGACCAGAGCCGAAAGGCAAACGCCGCAGAACAAAGACTTCTTCATTTCGATTACTCCCACTTCGAGCGTTGCCAACTGAACCGGCACTGCCCTGTCTCTTTATGTCGAAAGAAACCGGCTATTCCGCATTCCCGTTTCGGGTGCAGTTTGGGGGAAAATGAAGCACCTCCGCCCGCATGACCGGCCTCCTCCCCAGAAGGCGAGATTAAACGTAGAGAATCACACTACGCAAAATCACCTTGCTAGGTAAAATCGCAGAGACGTAAAAGTAAAGCGTAGAAATCCTCAACTTTCGGCGTTTTTCGCATGAGGTCATGCGACGGAGGTCATTCAACAATAGGTCGAGTATCGGAAATGTTATAATACACTGTTTTTAAATACATTTTTTACAGAAAATTGCGCGCGCATTGCCCCCCTCAAGATCAACGCGCTCAATCAGACCATTCTGTTTTTTAAGATTTTATATTAGCAAACAAAAGAAAAATGCCCAGCACGATGACCGGGCATTCTCCATTGACGCAATAATAATGCGTTTTTACTTCTGCTGAATGTAGGTGTATTTCCCGTCAGCGCCCTTTTCCCACTTGTACATGACGTAGCCCGGGAGCTTCGGATCGCCCTTTTCGTCATAGGAAATATCGCCGAGCACGGTCTTGAACGGGCCCTTTTCCTTCAGCGCCTTGGCAACTTCCTGCGGGTCGTTGCTGCCCGCGGCCTTGGCGGCCTGAGCGAGCGACTGAACAGCTGCATAGGAATAAAGCGTGTAGGCTTCCGGCTCGAAACCAGCGTCGCGGAACTTCTTGACGAGGTCGGCGTTGTCCGGGTTGTTGCGCGGATCCGGGCCGAAGGTGTTCAACGTACCGGCAACAGCGTCGCCAGCAATCGAAGCCAGTTCGTTCGACACGATACCGTCGCCCGAGATGAACTGAGCCTTGAGGCCCTGGTCAGCCATCTGACGGATGATCAGGCCAGCTTCCGGATGGAGGCCGCCCCAGTAAACAACGGTAACGCCAGCCTGCTTGAGCTTGGCGATCAGCGCCGAGAAGTCCTTTTCGCCGACGTTCACGCCTTCATAAAGGGCTTCCTTGGTGCCGAGCTCATTGAGCTTCTTCTTGGTTTCATCGGCAAGACCCTGACCATAAGGGGTCTTGTCGTGAATGACGGCGATCTTCGCATCCTTGAAGTTGTCGAAGATGTACTGGCCGGCAACGATACCCTGCTGGTCGTCACGGCCGCAGGTACGGAACGTGTTCCACAGCTGGCGCTCGGTGTAGACCGGGTTGGTTGCAGCAGGCGAAATTTCGAGAATGCCGTTTTCGGCATAGACTTCAGAAGCCGGGATAGAAACGCCCGAGTTGAAGTGACCAACCACATATTTCACGCCATCGGCAGCGAATTTGTTAGCCACCGAAATGCCCTGCTTCGGATCCGAAACGTCGTCGCCGAGCGTGATCGCGATCTTCTCGCCGTTGATGCCGCCGGCATCGTTGATTTCCTTGATAGCAGCTTCGGCGCCTTTCTGGATCTGCGCACCGTAAACGGCATTCGGGCCGGTCAGCGGCGCGCCGATACCCAGAAGTACATCAGCCCATGCAGAGCCACCAAAAGCCATCACAGCAGCAAGAGCCACGCCCGAAAAAAGATACTTCTTCATTTTTGGAACTCCCATCCTTGTATTTACCCCGATACGATGTTTTGCATCGCATTATTATCTTGCTGAATACTCAGCAATATCTACGCTGAATCATGATACTGTCAACGTGATCTTGTAAAAAAAGCTCCGCCGCGAACGGCGAAGCTTCGAATTATTTTGCTTTCCAGCTCAGCGGCGAAGCTTTTTCATAAAGCCAGCCATACTGCCGCACCATTTGTTTGGTGCGCGTGTATTGGAACCCGATCGCACCGATGATCATCAGCACGATCGTGTCCACCAGATAATAGTGGAGCGAGAGCAGCGTGCCTTCAAACAGCGCGAAGTGGATGAAACGCACCGCAGCGCCCAGCGGGATCAGATAGACCAGCAACTGCGGCAGGCTGCGCCAGGTCTGCGCGCAGGCGCGGCCTGTCATCCAGGCAGCCCAGCCGCCGAGAAGACACGTAATGAGGAAAAACAGCCAGAAAGACGGTTCTTCGTAGAGAATACCCTGCATGATTTCCTCCTTAATGCCTTCCGCCTTCGAGATAGGCGGCGCGCACTTCCGGATCAGCCAGAAGATCGCGGCCCGAACCGCTCATCGTGATCGACCCGTTGACCATCACATAACCGCGGTCGGCGAGCTTGAGCGCGCCGAATGCGTTCTGCTCGACAAGAAACACCGTCAGGCCCTGTGTGCGGTTCAGTTCCTTGATTGCCTCGAAGATCTGCTTGACGATCAGCGGCGCAAGGCCCAGCGACGGCTCATCGAGAAGCAGAAGCTTCGGACGCGCCATCAGAGCACGGGCAATAGCCAGCATCTGCTGCTCACCACCCGACAGCGTACCGCCGCGCTGGCTGATACGCTCCTTGAGACGCGGGAACAGGTCGAACATCAGCTTCACGTCTTCTTCGAAGTATTGCTGATTGTCGAGGCTCGCGCCCATCTGGAGATTTTCCAGAACCGTCATGCGCGGGAAGATGCGACGCCCTTCCGGCGACTGCGCGATACGCAGCTTCGCAATCTCATGCGGCGGCATGGACGTAATGTCTTTGCCGTTGAAGAGAATGCGACCGGTGCGCGCTTTCGGCGAACCGAAAATCGTCATCATCAGCGTGGACTTGCCAGCACCGTTGGCGCCGATCAGGGCGACGATTTCACCTTCGTCCACCGTCAGGTCGATGCCCTTCAGCGCACAGATGTTACCGTAATAGGTCTCGACTTTTTCAACGGCCAGAAGCGGTTGCTTTTTCTGCATGGTTTCAGCCTGCATCATTCGCCTCCCTTCTTCGGCTTGGCCGGAGCTTTGCGGCTGCGCGGCGCCTTTGCGGGAGTGGTCTTGTGGCTCGTCGGAACATCACCGGCTTCGACGCGGCTCGAGAATTCGGTCGCCTGACCGGCGGCCAATTGCGCCGCCTGCCCCACCCAGTCTTCCCGGGCGATGCGGCCATCGAATTCCAGATAGGTTTCGGCCTGCTTGATGTCGGCCTCGGACCACGCGGCGATCTGATCGAAATGATAGATGCCGTGCTCGTTCAGCTTCTTCTCGTTGACCGCACCGATGCCCTTGACGAGCGTCAGGTTGTCGGCCTTGCCATCGCGTGGCGCGCCCAGTCCACCGGCGAACTGCACGACTTCCGCCGATTTTTCCTGCTCGATCGCTTCTTCGGCAAGCTGGGTCGCGATGAAATCCGCCGGATCGCCCGTACCGGGCTTGTCGGCCTCATCGATCAGCTCGGCGATTTCCTCGTCATCCACACCGAGATAAGCGGCGATGACGCGCGGATCGTTGCGGACTTCTTCCGGCGATCCATCGGAAATCTTGGTGCCATATTCCAGCACGATCACGTGGTCGGAAATTTCCATCACCACCGACATATCGTGCTCGATCAGCAGGAGCGAGGTTCCCGTTTCCTTACGGATATCGAGCAAAAGCTTGTTCAGCTCCGCCGACTCGCGCGGATTGAGACCTGCTGCCGGTTCGTCGAGGCAGAGGATTTCCGGCTCGGTGCACATGGCGCGGGCGATTTCCAGACGGCGCTGATCGCCGTAGGGCAGATCGCCAGCCGGATCATCCGCACGTGCGGTGAGGTTGATCTTTTCCAGCCAGTAACGCGCCTTTTCGATAGCCTCCTTGGCGGCCTTCTTGTAACCCGGCAGGCCGAGAAGCCCAAGGACCGTGTAACCCGACGAGCGCATGAGCGTGTTGTGCTGCGCGACCAGTAGATTTTCCAGAACGGTCAGGCCCGAAAACAGGCGAATATTCTGGAAGGTGCGCGCCACCTTGGCCTGCTTGGTGATCTGGAAATCAGGAAGACGCTCCAGAAGGAAAGTCTCGCCCGTATTGCGATGCATGGTCAACATGCCACCGGTCGGCTTGTAGAAGCCGGTGATGCAGTTGAAGACCGTGGTTTTACCGGCACCATTCGGGCCGATCAGCGCGGTAATATCACCACGCTTCACGTCGAAGCTCAGATCGTTGATGGCGACGAGGCCACCGAAGCGCATCGACAGATGCTCAACCTGAAGAACAGTGTCTTTCTGAACATTGTCAGGCATTCTCGCTGTCTCCGCCATCAGCCGTGCCCTTCCTTGGTAAAGGCACCCGACACCATCTTCTTCTCATGCAGGAACGCACTTGGTTCTCGGCTTCCGACAAAACCGCGCGGCTTCCAGACCATGACGACCACCATGGCGAGCCCGAAGATGAGCATACGATAGAGTTCCGGCGTGAAATCGGGACCGAAGATCGCCTTCAGGAAGCCCATTTCACGCAGGATTTCCGTGCCGCCGATCATGACGATTGCAGCAATGGCGATACCGACGAGCGATCCCATGCCGCCAAGAACCACGATGGCGAGGATAACCGCCGATTCGAGAAACACGAAGGATTCCGGGCTCACGAAGCCCTGACGCGCCGCGAAGAACGAGCCTGCAAAACCGCCGAACATGGCGCCCGTGGCAAAAGCCGTCAGCTTGGTGGTCGTGGTGTTGATGCCGAGCGAACGACAGGCGATTTCGTCTTCACGCAGCGCTTCCCACGCACGGCCAACCGGCATGCGGCGCAGACGGATCGTGACCCAGGCGGTCAGAAGTGCCAGCAGCAGAATGACGTAATAGAGGAAGAACTTGTAATGCGCCGGTGAGAAGGCAATTCCCATATGGGCGGCAAAACCATCCGGGCCGGCCTTGAACGGCAAACCGAAGAAGGTGGCCTTGGCGATACCCGAAATACCGAAGGTGCCCTTGGTGAGATCGGTCCAGTTGATCAGCACCAGACGGATGATTTCACCGAAAGCGAGCGTCACGATGGCCAGATAATCACCGCGCAATCGCAGGACCGGGAAGCCCAGAATGATGCCCCAGGTTGCGGCCAGAATGCCTGCCATGGGCAGCAGCATCCAGAAGGACAGGCCAAAATAGCTGGACAGGATCGCATAGGAATAGGCGCCGACCGCGTAGAAAGCCACATAGCCGAGATCAAGAAGACCGGCGAGACCGACGACGATGTTGAGCCCCCAGGCCAGCATCACATAGATGAGGATCTGGACGCCGAAATTATCGACCCATTTGAGCGAGCCCTGCCAGCCCAGCGCCAGAACGATCAGGATCGGATAGGCAAAGAGGAAGGCAACGCCGAGCTTGGAGAAATGGGTGCGGAAGAATGACTGGCCATCGGTGGCGGCAACCGTCCGGCTGCTCTTGGCGAGCTTGCGCGCCTCCAGCTGCGGCTGCAGGAAGGCGACGAACAGGAAGCGTCCCACCGCCGCCAGCGCAACCATGACGGCCAGTGCACCCCAGCGCTGCACCAGCACCAGTTCATTGTTGATGTTCTGCTCGGTCTTGAAACCGATGATCAGGATAAAGAGGCCCAGCGCCAGAAGACCGGCGACGATACCCTCGCGAATGGCCCGGCCAAAAAGGGAATCCGGGCGTGAACTCGACTGTACAGCCATGATTACACCTTTTCGACTTCAGGACGGCCAAGAATACCCGACGGCATGAAGATCAGCACGATGGCCAGGATCGAAAACGCCGCGACATCCTTGTAGTCGATCGAGAAATAAGCCGACCAGAGCGCTTCGATCAGACCGATCAGCAGGCCGCCGACAACAGCGCCCGGAAGCGAACCAATACCGCCCAGAACCGCAGCCGTGAACGCCTTAACGCCGGGGATGAACCCGTCGGCGAAGGAGATCACACCGTAGAAGGACAGGTAAAGCGTACCGGCGACGGCTGCGAGCATGGCGCCCATCACGAAGGTCAGCGAAATCACACGGTCGACATTGATGCCGAGAAGTGCGGCCATCTTGCGGTCCTGCTCACAGGCGCGCTGGGCGCGGCCAAGCGACGTGCGATTGACGATGTACCAGAAGATCGTCAGCAGCACGGCGGTGACCACGATCACGACGATCTGCTTCAGCGAAATCGTGACGTCGGTGCCGAACAGGCTGTAGGAGCCGTTCAGAAGCTGTGGAACCGGCTTGTTGCGCGGGCCCTGCGTTACCTGGACGAAATTGGACAATGCGATCGACATGCCGATTGCCGTGATCAGCGGCGCAAGGCGGAACGAACCGCGCAGCGGCCGGTAGGCCACGCGCTCAATCGTCCAGCTCCACAAGCCGGTCATGAGCATAGCGACCACCATCATCAGAAGCAGCAGCAACGCAATCGGCAGCGCCCCGATGAAAGTTGTGATGATGAGAAAAACAATCAGCGCCATAAAGGCGCCGAGCATGAAGACATCGCCATGAGCAAAGTTGATCATGCCGATGATACCATAGACCATCGTGTAGCCGATGGCGATCAGGCCATAGATCGAACCGAGCGCGAGCCCGTTGATCACCTGCTGGAGGAAATATTCCATCGAAAAGCCACCCATTTTACAAGCCGGAATCTTATTGGCGCATTATTATTTCGTGCACCCTCATTTTTTTCCCGGTCGATTACACCTAACGGCTGCATCACGGAATGCAAGCCCTTTCGTCTAAAACAAAAGACTAATTGCTTCATCCCTCCGCAAACCGGTTATGTCCCCTATGAAAAGCCCCTTTATGCGTCCTTTTCTACCGAAACGGGCGCGTTATTCCATATTTTCCCCGAAGCCTCAAAAGGCAAGAAATAGGGTGGCTGGTCATTTTTGACCAGCCGTACCCGTTTTTATGCAACTGTGAAACCGTGAGCAAAAGGGTCCCGGTCATCGATGAAGATCGTATTATAACCGGTCATGCGTGCCCAGCCCGCAATTGACGGAATAATACCCGGCAACACGGTTTCCTGGCCCGTTTCAGGCCCCGTGACTTCCACCGCCCGCTCCACGCGACCGTGGAACAGCGAACCGATGATAGATTCATGCACGAATTCGTCGCCCGGCTTCAGCTTGCCCTTGGCGGCCAGCTGCGCCATGCGAGCCGATGTGCCGGTGCCGCAAGGCGAACGGTCGATGGCCTTGTCGCCGTAGAAGACAGCATTGCGCGCATGGGCTTCCGGCTTGGTCGGCTTGCCGGTCCACAGAATATGCGTCAGGCGATTGATATCGGCGAGCAGCAGGTGCTGGAACTTGTATTTCTCATTCAGGCGCTGACGCAGAACAGGGCTCCAGGCGATCAGCTGCAAGGCGCTGTAATCGGCCATGTCGGTGTAATTGTCCTGCGGCTCGACGATAGCGTAGAAATTGCCGCCATAGGCCACATCGACCTTGAGCGTGCCAAGATCGGGGCATTCCACTTCCAAGCCTTCCGCATAAAGGAAAGCCGGAACATTGGTGAGGCGCACGCGCTCCACATACTGGCCGTTCTGCTCATATTCGATGGCAACGAGACCCGCTGGCGTGTCGAGATTGAGCTTGCCGGGCGTCTTCGGTG
Organism: Ochrobactrum teleogrylli; assembly: GCF_037482325.1. Classification (NCBI taxonomy): domain Bacteria; kingdom Pseudomonadati; phylum Pseudomonadota; class Alphaproteobacteria; order Hyphomicrobiales; family Brucellaceae; genus Ochrobactrum; species Ochrobactrum teleogrylli. Next base: position 3,349,570 of record NZ_JBBHKQ010000001.1, on the reverse strand, counting down.
TCACGAGGCCCTGCTCGATCGCCATGGTCACCGTACCGATGGTGCCGTGACCGCACATGGGCAGGCAACCCGAGGTCTCGATGAACAGCACCGCCACATCGCAGTCCGGGCGCGTCGGCGGATAGAGGATCGAGCCAGACATCATGTCGTGGCCGCGCGGTTCGAACATCAGGCCGGTACGGATCCAGTCAAACTCGCGCAGAAAATGCGCGCGTTTCTCCATCATGGTCGAACCTTCGAGGTTCGGGCCGCCGCCAGCCACCAGGCGCACTGGGTTGCCGCAGGTATGTCCGTCGACGCAGAAAAAAGAATGTCTTGCCATGATGGTCAGTTCCGAAAACGTTGAGGCTTGAATGGTTCGATATCGATTGCAGGCTTCGCGCCGGTGATCAGATCGCGGATGAGGCGTGCCGTCGCTGCCGATTGCGTGAGGCCCAGATGGCCGTGGCCGAAGCCGTAGAAAACATTGCCGCCAGATGATGCCCGTCCGACGACCGGCAGAGAGTCCGGAAGGGACGGACGATAGCCCATCCACTCGCGTCCGCCTTCGGTCTTGAGACCCGGCAGGAAGCGGGAGGCCTTGGTCAACATAGCTTTGGAGCGCGCATAATTTGGCGGCAGATCAAGCCCGCCGAATTCAACCGCGCCGCCGACGCGCAAGCCTGTCGCCATCGGCGTGATGACGAAACCATGGCTTGGGAAGGTGAGCTGCCGCTTGACGTCGAAAGCACCGACCGGCAGCGTGGTGTTGTAACCGCGCTCGGTATCAAGCGGCACGACATCGCCAAAGCCCTTGGCGAATTCCCGCGAAAAGGCGCCCGTCATCACGATGAGGTTCTTCGCGCTGATTTCCGTGCCGTCTTCAAGACGCACGCGCGCGCCGCCATCAGCCGGTTGCGCGCTCGTCACCTTCGCTTTCAAGAAGCGCGCACCGAGGCGCTCCGCATGGGCCCAGATGGCCTGTCCGAACAGTTTCGGATCGCTGACATTCTTCCAGCCGGGCACGAAAGTTCCCGCCACAATGCGCGGGCTTAGGCCCGGCTGCAATTCGGCCAGTCGCGCGCCGTGGACATGCTCGTGCGCAATGCCAGCCTTCTCGCGAATTTCCCAGCTTGGCAACGCGGCAGTCAGTTCCGCTTCGGATTCATAAAGCTCCAGATTGCCGTCTTCCCGCAAGCGGTCGCGCAGACCGGCCCGGTCGATCAAGGCCAGCATCTCGCTTTCCGCAAGCCGCATGATATTTGCCTGTGTGACAGCGGTTTTCTCGAGCGCCCTGGCGCTGCTGGCACGCCAGAAACGATAAAGCCACGGCACCATTTTCGGGAAGTAGGACGGACGGATCGAAAACGGCCCCAGCGGGTCCATCAGCCAGCCCGGCACCTTGCGCATGACGCCCTTGGACGCCATCGGCAGAATATCCGAAAAAGCAAGCGCCGCCGCGTTGCCCGAACTGGTTTCCTCGCAGATGCCCGTGCGATCGATGACGAGGACATTTCGTCCGGCCTCGGCAAGCAAGGCTGCCGTCGCAGAACCGACAATGCCGCCGCCGATGATAACAATATCCTGCTGACCCATTTTCTGTTGATTTTTGGGATCAGATTTCATTCTTTTTGCGGCTCCCCACCGATGCAGATCGAGGCGTCATCACGAATGGAGCCCCTGCCTTTGTCAATACCGGGTTCCCGGTAACTGATTTCGTATTCGCTATCGATCCCTGCCCGGCACGACGCTGGTTCGAAATCAGGCTAACTTTGAAATTGGGAAAATCCCCCGTCCAACAAATTTTCGGAATAACACTATGCTCAAACCCGGTAGTGCGAGGACGGGTGCGGCAAGGCTATTGCCTTGGTCGATATTGATATATCAGAGATATATTTGTAGGATCGTTTCCTGTCAATTGCCATCATAGAAGACACTGGACCACATGACACAGACGAGCCTCCGCGAACGGTCGATCAAGAGCGCCACCGGCAAATCGATCCCCGCCATTGATAGCCTGGGCGGCGAAAGCCTTGCCGAGCAAGCCTATCAGACGCTGGAACGCATGGTCGTCACGCTTGAGCTGGAACCAGGCGCTGTGGTCAATGAACGCACGCTCATTGAGCTGACGGGCATGGGCCGCACGCCGCTGCGTGAAGCCATTCAGCGGCTTGCCTGGGAAGGGCTGATGGAGGTTCGCCCCCGTTCCGGCATTGCGATCACGCCCATCGACCCCAAGGATTTCGCCAAGGTTCTCGATGCCCGCGAAGGCGTCGAGCGTGTGCTGGCGCGCGATGCCGCGCGTTTCGGCAGCCCGCGTGACTATCAGCGGCTGGAAGCGGCAGCGGCCGCCATGCGGCAGGCAATTCCCAATGAAGATGTGCAATCATTTCTTGATGCCGACAAGGCTTTCGACATCGTGCTTGGCTCGGCGGCCAATAACCCTTATGCGACCCGTCTCGCGGCCCCGCTTCAGACCCATAGCCGCCGGTTCTGGTTCCGTTTGCGACCCTCGGCCAGCATCACCGGTTCAGCGAATGCCCATGCGGCGCTCATTGAGGCCATCGTGTCACGCGAACCGGAACGCGCCAGCAATACGGCAAGTGAACTGATGGAATATCTGCGCACGCTTGCTCCCTGACCTAGTGGTCTGATTCCAACATTTGCATCCCTCGGTTCACGCGCTGACCAAATGTTGGAATCAAAAAGACCACTAGCAAGTATATGTATCTAGTGGATTTTTCGAATTTGACGTTTGAGACGGAATCGTGGAACCGCTCTATTTATTTGTTTTTAAGCATTATCCTACGTATCGAAGCGGGAGCAGAAATCAGTCCAGTGGACTGATTTCCCCGCGTAGGCGCTACGCACTTTTGCTGGAAATGCTCTGGCGGCTCAACGCAAAACAACATTTCTTCGCGTGCGCTCGGTCGCCACGTCGAACGAAGTCGATGCATTGGTGTCGAAAACCATGCCGTCATCCGTATTCACATCGTTGAGCGCCAGCGCATAGGAATGGCGGGTACCGTGGCGCATATCTTTGGCCTGCACCGAAACGATGGAAAGAATAGCCATGAGGCCCACAAGGGTCTGAGTCGAATAACGCATTTCCGGCGCTCCCGGCAGCCAACCTGAAAATTGTGGGTGCAGTGAACGCTGCACTGGCGACCGAAAAATGGCACAAGTAGACCAGCTTAAGGGCAGATTTACACAAAACCGTGAGCAAACGAAAAAGCCGGAACGCTAGCCCCGGCTGGTTGTCGTGCGAAGAGAGCGACGCTCAATGTGTCTTGTTCATTGATTCCGACATTTTGCGCAACACATTCAGCGCCACGCTCAATTCCTCGTCGGTCACGCCTTCAAGCAGGTCTTCACGCACATCACCGGCAAGCTTTTCGACCTGCTCGGCCAGAATCTTGCCCTCTTCGGTCATCACCACCCGCTTGGCGCGGCGATCACCCTCGACCGTCTGGCGCTCGATGAATGACTGGCGTTCCAGGCCATCGAGAAGACGAACCATGGTCGCATTCTCGATCTCCAGCGTTTCGGCCAGTTCCTTTTGATAAAGACCTTCCTGCTCGATCAATGCCAGTAGCGTGCGTGCGCGCGCCAGTGTCAGGCCCCGCTCTTTTACCCTGGCGTCAAAAACGGTGCGAAGCCTGCGGTTGACCTTCGCCATGGCATCAATCATTTCTGCTCTGAGATCTGCGGTGCTCATATCCGATGCCTTATATATTAGTAAACTAACGATTGTGTTTCTGGATAAATGGCCCACGGTTCATTTTCAATGGCCGCACGCAAAACTCACGCAAGCGTGAAGTTTAAACCCGCTGAAGGTAGGTTGTGCGAGAATAAGATCTTCGCGAGCGACTGAATTAAAGAACCGAAGTAACGGGTAGTATGAATAAATTTTAAATAAGAAAAATATACACGAACAATAAAACCAAAAAGAAAAGCGGACCAGAGTCCGCTTTCCCAAATATATGTGAATTTTCTACCGTATCAGCCCGGTATAACCGCGCCCTGCAGCGTCATCAGCTGGTGCAGGAAGATTTCGGCCTTGGTGCGATGCTCCGGCGAAGTCGCATCATCGAGCGCCTTACGGGCTTCATCGATGCGGCGCGTAATGTCCGACGGCTCAATGGCGTCGACATGCGTTGCGGATTCGGCCAGCACGGTGCAGCTCTGCGGGGTAATATCGGCAAAACCGCCGAAAACCACATAAGAGTCAGACTTGCCGTCGGCAAGCTTCACCGAAACGACTCCCGGCATGATCGTCGACATCAGCGGCGAATGACCGGCGAGAGCCGTCAGATAGCCTTCGCTACCCGGAATGACGACTTCCGTCACCTGCGCGGAAAGCAGGAGGCGTTCAGGCGACACGAGTTCGAATTGGAAAGCTTGAGCCATGGTTCTCACTTAAATTTCCTGAGCGTGATCTCGAAACTGGAAACCGGTTTGCGGAAAGATCGTGCTCAAACAAATGAACAGGTCGTCTCGGTGGGCCTTTCGGCCCACCGGGAAACTCAATTCATCAAGCGGCTTCAGCAGCCAGCTTCTTCGCCTTTTCGATCGCTTCTTCAATCGAGCCGACCATGTAGAAGGCCGGTTCTGGAAGATGATCGTATTCACCTGCGCAAAGGCCCTTGAAGCCCTTGATGGTGTCTTCGAGCGCGACAAGCTTGCCTGGCGAACCGGTGAAGACTTCAGCAACGAAGAACGGCTGCGACAGGAAGCGTTCGATCTTACGAGCGCGCGCAACGGTCAGCTTGTCGTCTTCCGACAGTTCGTCCATGCCGAGGATGGCGATGATGTCCTGAAGAGCCTTGTAGCGCTGCAGGATCGCCTGCACCTGACGGGCAACGGCGTAGTGTTCTTCACCAACGATCATCGGATCGAGCATACGCGACGTGGATTCCAGAGGATCCACAGCCGGGTAAATACCCTTTTCAGCGATCGAACGGTTCAGCGTGGTGGTCGCGTCCAAGTGAGCGAACGACGTAGCCGGAGCAGGATCGGTCAAATCGTCGGCAGGAACGTAAATTGCCTGAACCGAGGTAATCGAACCCTTGGTCGTCGTGGTGATGCGTTCCTGCATCGCGCCCATGTCGGTTGCCAGCGTCGGCTGATAACCCACAGCGGAAGGAATACGGCCGAGAAGAGCCGAAAGTTCCGAACCAGCCTGCGTGAAGCGGAAGATGTTGTCCACGAAGAACAGAACGTCCTGGCCCTTGTCACGGAAGTTTTCAGCAACCGTCAGACCCGAAAGGGCAACGCGAGCGCGCGCACCCGGAGGCTCGTTCATCTGACCGTAAACGAGTGCGGCCTTGGAGCCTTCACCGCCGCCGAGCTTGTTGACGCCCGATTCGATCATTTCGTGGTAAAGATCGTTACCTTCACGGGTACGTTCACCAACGCCCGCGAATACCGAGTAACCACCGTGCGCCTTGGCGACGTTGTTGATCAGTTCCATGATGAGAACGGTCTTGCCGACGCCGGCGCCGCCGAACAGACCAATCTTACCACCCTTGGCGTAAGGAGCGAGAAGGTCGACGACCTTGATGCCCGTTACCAGGATTTCAGCTTCGGTCGACTGTTCGATATATTCAGGCGCTTCCTGGTGGATCGCGCGGCGCGCCGTGGTCTTGATCGGACCAGCTTCGTCAACCGGCTCGCCGATGACGTTCATGATGCGGCCAAGCGTTTCTTCACCAACCGGAACCATGATCGGGTTGCCGGTGTCGCGCACTTCGTGACCGCGAACCAGACCTTCGGTCGAGTCCATGGCGATGGTGCGAACGGTGTTTTCGCCCAGATGCTGCGCAACTTCGAGAACCAGGCGGTTGCCCAGATTGTCGGTTTCCAGAGCGTTGAGGATCAGCGGCAGCTGACCGTCTTCGAACTGTACGTCGACAACAGCGCCGATGACCTGAGTGATCTTGCCAACTGCACCGGTCGCCGCAGCCTTGGGAGCTGCTGGCGTCTTGGCGGCAGCCGCCTTAGCTGGTGTAGCCTTGGCTGGAGCCTTCTTCGCCGCTGCCGGCTTTGCTTCGGCCGCGGCGGTAGTTTTCGGGGTCGCTGCTTTTGCCATCGATCCTTACCTTCCGTTAGCATGGTCCCGAAAAGTTGCAGACTTCCCGGATAGACCATGCGGTAAACCCTAGAGCGCTTCCGCGCCCGAAATGATTTCGATCAGTTCCTTGGTGATCTGAGCCTGACGCTGACGGTTATACGTGATCGACAACTTGTTGATCATGTCACCGGCATTACGCGTCGCATTGTCCATGGCGCTCATCTTCGCGCCCATTTCGCCCGCCACATTTTCCAACAGTGCGCGGAAAATCTGGACCGAAATGTTGCGTGGGATCAGCGTGCTCAGGATCGCCGCAGGATCAGGTTCGTACTCATAAATCGCATCGCCTGCAGCCTCCGCCTGCGCAACATCGCCAGCCGAAGCCGGAATGATCTGCTGCGCAGTCGGGATCTGTGCAATCACCGACTTGAATTCGGAATAGAACAGGGTGCAGACATCAAATGCGCCTTGTTCGAACAGCTCGATCACCTTGTGGCCGATCTGGTCGGCATGCACAAAAGCGAGCTGCTTGACTTCGCGCAAATTGACGTGGTCGATGATCAGAGAGGCAAATTCACGACGCAGAATATCTGCGCCCTTCTTGCCGACCGTGATGATCTTGACCGTCTTGCCTTCAGCGAGGAGCTTGCGGGTATGATCGCGCGCCAGGCGTGCGATTTGGCTGTTGAAACCGCCGCAAAGGCCACGTTCTGCAGTGCAGACGACGAGCAGATGCACGTCGTCCTTACCTGTACCGGCCATCAATGCCGGTGCATCTTCGCCGCTGACATTCTGCGCGATATTAGCGAGAACGGCGCCCATGCGCTGCGAGTAAGGCCGCGCGGCCTCCGCAGCTTCCTGGGCACGGCGCAGCTTCGCCGCGGCGACCATCTGCATCGCCTTGGTGATTTTCTGCGTCGCCTTGACCGAGGCGATACGGTTTCTCAGATCCTTTAGTGAAGGCATCCGTTCATCCCGTCACAAAATTCAAGCGAAAGACTTGGCGAACGCGTCGACCGCTGCCTTGAGCTTTGCTTTGATGTCGTCGGTGAGTGCTTTCTGATCGCGGATCGCATCCAGCACATCCTTGTGCTCGGTGCGCAACGAAGAAAGAAGACCTGCTTCGAACTTGCCAACCTGGTTGACGGCGATCTTATCGAGATAGCCATTCACACCGGCATAAATCACGGCAACCTGTTCTTCCGTCTTGAGCGGCGAGAACTGCGGCTGCTTGAGAAGCTCGGTCAGACGCGCGCCACGGTTCAGCAAACGCTGGGTCGAGGCATCGAGATCCGAACCGAACTGTGCGAAGGCGGCCATTTCACGATACTGGGCGAGCTCGCCCTTGATCGAACCGGCGACCTGCTTCATGGCCTTGACCTGAGCCGAAGAACCAACGCGCGAAACCGACAGACCGACGTTAACAGCCGGACGGATACCCTGATAGAACAGGTTGGTTTCGAGGAAGATCTGGCCGTCGGTGATCGAGATCACGTTGGTCGGAATGAAGGCCGAAACGTCGTTGCCCTGCGTTTCGATGACCGGCAGAGCCGTCAGCGAGCCAGCGCCGTTTTCGTCGTTGAGCTTTGCAGCGCGTTCGAGAAGACGGGAGTGCAGATAGAAAACGTCGCCCGGATAAGCTTCACGGCCCGGAGGACGACGAAGCAGAAGGGACATCTGACGGTAAGCAACAGCCTGCTTGGACAGATCGTCGTAACCGATGAGAGCGTGCTGACCGTTGTCACGGAAGTATTCGCCCATTGCGCAACCTGCGAACGGAGCGAGGTACTGCATCGGAGCCGGATCGGAAGCGGTAGCAGCGATAACGATCGAATATTCGAGTGCGCCGCGTTCTTCGAGAACCTTGACGAACTGAGCAACAGTCGAACGCTTCTGGCCGATAGCAACGTAAACGCAATAAAGCTTTTCGCTGTCCGGGCCGTTGTCGTGGATCGGCTTCTGGTTCAGGAAGGTGTCGAGAATGATGGCGGTTTTGCCGGTCTGACGGTCACCGATGACCAGCTCGCGCTGACCACGACCAACCGGGATCAGAGCGTCAACAGCCTTGAGGCCGGTCGACATTGGCTCATGAACCGACTTGCGCGGAATAATGCCCGGTGCCTTGACGTCGACGCGGCGACGCTCGGTAGCAACGATTGGGCCCTTGCCGTCGATCGGATTGCCGAGAGCGTCGACAACGCGGCCGAGCAGACCCGGACCAACAGGCACGTCAACGATGGCGCCGGTACGCTTGACGACGTCGCCTTCCTTGATGTCACGGTCGGCACCGAAGATAACGACACCAACATTGTCGTTTTCAAGGTTGAGCGCCATGCCGCGAATGCCGCCGGGGAATTCGACCATTTCACCAGCCTGAACATTGTCCAGACCATAGACGCGAGCAATACCGTCGCCGACGGACAGAACCTGACCGACTTCGGAGACCTCAGCCTCCTTGCCGAAGTTCTTGATTTGCTCTTTCAGGATAGCGGAAATTTCCGCAGCGCGGATGTCCATCAGCCGACCTCTTTCAGTGCAAGCTTGAGAGAAGATAGTTTGGTGCGAAGGGACGTGTCGATCTGACGCGAACCCATCTTGACGATAAGACCGCCGAGGATCGACGGATCGACGGTGACGTTAATCGTCACGTCCTTGCCGGCCACGCTCTTCAGCGTTGCCTTCAATTCGTTTTCCTGCGCAGCGGTCAGCGCATGCGCGGAAGTGACATCGGCGGAAACTTCTCCGCGATGTTCAGCAGCAATCTTGTGGAATGCGGCGATGATGCCCGGCAGGGCGAAAAGGCGGCGGTTCGCTGCGACGACGCGCAGGAGATTTCCCACCAGACCCTTGATGCCCGCCTTGTCGGCAATGGCGCCGATCGCATGGAGCTGGTCTTCCGAAGAAAATACCGGACTGGAGATCAGACGCTTGAGGTCCTCGCTTCCGCTCAGAAGCGCCTCGAAACGAACAAGATCTTTCTCCACAGCAGCAACGGACTTGGCTTCGAGCGCCAGCTCGAAAAGCGATCCGGCGTAACGCTGTGCCACACCTGAAATGAGCGAAGACGTTTCAGCCACGAACAACCTGCTCTCTACGTTGAAACCATCCTTTTGGGGCCCAATGTTGCTCAGGACGCCAAGCCGATGATTTTATTGAATGTTTCCGGAAAACCACTGACGCGCGAGCACGTCAACACCGAAATGTGATTGCCGTCTAGCATAGACGAACCGGACTCGCAACACGCGAATCCCGCACTTTTGTGTAAGTTTTGTCGCGTTTTCCGATCAAAAAAGTCGCAGGGTTAACCGATGAAGCCAAACGCGTAGAGCAATGGCCCGGCGGCCAGAAGGAATTCTACAATTCCTGCCAACCAGTTATAGATCGTGCCGCCGCCGCGTCCGACATTATCGGACATCATCGAGATGAAGCGCCCGAACAGGGCGAAGCCCCACGCCGCCCCCAGAACAACCCACAAGAAGGGTTGTGCAAAAATGAGGCAGCCAAGCCCCAGACCGAGATATGGACCGGCCAGCACGGCGCGGATGGAACTGAACGCTTCCGGTCGCGCATTGACCGGCTGCAACCGCAACAGCTTCATGGTGATGCCGGGCGCAAACAGCATGACGATGCCCGCAAAGGCCGTCACGGCTGCCGAGCTCCAGGCGAGCCATTCGCCGGTCGTGGTGGGAAGATAGAATTCCATCGCGATCACCCCTCAATTTGAACAGCACGGCTATAAACCAGTTTTGCCCAAACGAAAACCGATCGCACGGCATGAACGCACATCAATGGAGCCAGTCCTCAGCGCGATAGCGAACCGCGCATCCCGATGATGCGCGCCAGAATCGACCGGATGAAGAGGATGGCCACGGCACCGATCACCCAGATGATCGCAAGCGCGGGCGCAAGCAAACTCTGCAGCAATCCAATACCTGAACCGGCTATCTGGTCCAGTTTGGTCGTATCCAGCAGCGCTGTTACTTCCGAACCGATCAGGCTTTTTCCGGTCTCGGCCAGAACCGCTCCGTTGCCGCTGATCCAGACGATCACAGCATCCGAGATGGAATAGGCAAACCACATTAACAATGTCCAGACCACCAGCCCGAAAAGGGCGACCAGCCAGAATCCGGGACCATTCTTCGCTGATGATTGCGCGGGTTGGGAAGGGGTATATTTCATTGGTCTCAAGCCTCATTGGAACCTTGAAAACCAGTCTGCATCCTCTAGCGACTAGAGAAGCAAGCCCCTATTTCTTGCAGGCACGTCGATAGTTGCCCAACCTTACAAAAAGCTTTGCGGATCGATGTCAACCTGCACCCGGATGGAGCCTCGCTCCTTGGGTGATGCAGCCAGCAAAGCACGGATAAAGGATTGAATATCCGCGCGTTTTGTCCCGTGGATCAAGATTCGGAAACGATGCCTGCCGCGCACCAGCGCCAGCGGCGCTTCGGCGGGACCGAGCACGGAAATCTCCGAAGAGGACGGTGCGGCGCGGCGAAGCGCACGCGCATGGTTTTCCGCATCCGGGCGGTTATCGGCCGAGATGATCAACGCAGCAAGCCGTCCGAATGGCGGCAGAGCGCTGCGCTCCCGCTCCTCGATCTCGCGAGCATAAAAGGCTTCCGCATCGCCGCTGACAATGGCGCGCATCACCGGATGATCCGGCTGATAGGTCTGGATTAGACCGAGGCTCTTGCGACCCGTACGGCCCGCACGGCCCGTCACCTGATTGAGAAGCTGGAAAGTGCGTTCGGCGGCGCGTGGGTCGCCATTGGCCAGCCCCAGATCAGCATCCACCACGCCCACCAGCGTCATATTGGGAAAATTGTGCCCCTTCGCGACAAGCTGCGTGCCGATGACGATATCCGCCTCGCCCTTCGCAATGGCGTCGAGTTCCAGACGCAGCCGCTTCACACCGCCCGCCATATCAGACGAAAGCACTATGATTCGCGCTTCGTTGAACGTCGCGGCAACTTCCTCCGCGATCCGTTCCACGCCGGGGCCACAGGCGACCAGATGATCGAGTGTGCCGCATTCCGGGCAGGCTTCGGGCACCGGCTCGTGATAACCGCACTGATGGCACATCAGCTGGCCGCGAAAGCGATGCTCGACCAGCCAGCTTGAACATTGCGGGCACTGAAAGCGGTGACCGCACACCCGGCACAATGTCAGCGGCGCATAGCCGCGACGGTTGAGGAACAGCAGGGCCTGTTCGCCGCGCGCGACGGTCTTGCCGACCGCTTCGGTGAGTGCGGGCGACAGAAAGCGTCCCGGCGGCGGCGGTGACCGCCGCATGTCGATGGTTTTAAGATCGGGGAGTGCGGCTTCCGCATAACGCCCGTAAAGCTTGATTCGCTTGTAGCGGCCCTGATCCGCATTGACCTGACTTTCGATGGACGGCGTGGCCGAGGCCAGCACCACCGGGAAACCGCCAATATGGCCGCGCACGACGGCCATATCGCGGGCGTTGTAGAAAACCCGGTCTTCCTGTTTGTAAGCCGGATCATGTTCTTCATCGACCACGATCAGCCCCAGTTCCTTGAAGGGCAGAAACAGCGCCGAACGGGCGCCCGCAACCACCCGTACCGTGCCTTCCGTGACCTGACGCCAGACGCGCTCGCGGGTGCGGGGCGCAAGGTCGGAATGCCATTCGGCGGGCTTGGCACCGAAACGATCATGAAAGCGGTCGAGAAACTGCTGTGTCAGCGCGATTTCGGGCAGGAGAATCAGCACCTGCTTGCCCTGATCGAGCGCCTTGGCGACAGCTTCGAAATAAACTTCGGTCTTGCCTGATCCCGTCACGCCATCGAGGAGGGAAACGGAAAAACAATCCGCCACGACGGAATCAGAAAGCATTTCGGCGGCTGCCTGCTGGTCTTCCGAGAGCGTGGCGCGGGCATAATCCGTGTCGGGCTTCGCCACTACGGCGGGCGGTGGCAGCATCACTTCATCAAAGACGCCCTGCGCCTTCAATCCCTCTACGACCGTTGCCGAAACGCCCGCCGCATGGGCGAGACCCGACCGGGTCCAGGCAAGCCCGTCGCGGGCAAGCTCCATCACGCGGGAGCGCGCGTCGGTCATGCGTTCCGGTTCACCGCCGGAATAACGCAGGCCCGGCACAGACGGCTCAGGGTCGAAGGCGGCAGGCACGCGCAAAACCATACGCGCCACCATGCCGGGCGGCGAAAGCGTGTAATCCGCAGCCCAGCGCATGAAGCGGAGCATCTCGCCATCCACCGGTGGACAATCGAACACTTCGGAAATCGCTCTGAGCTTTTTGGCGTCGACCGCATCGGTTTCGCCCTCACAGACGATGCCCGCGACTTCACGCGGTCCGAGCGGGACGCGCACGATCGACCCGGGCTGGACGTTCATGCCCTCCGGGACCATATAAGAATAAGGCCGTTCTGCTGGCATAGGCACCAGCACGGGAACCACGCGCGGCGTGAAGCCCGGCAGCGCGTCCGAAAACAGGCCCAGAACAGGGTTAGCAATATCGTGCGAATCTTTCGACATGATCGCGTGACCTTGGCGCGGCTTTGCGCTAAAGAAAAGCCACCTTCCGGGACTTAAACGGATTTAGCTCCCAAAACCACCCGCGCTCACTATGGAGGAACGCTGTTATGAAGTTTTTCGTGGACACTGCGGACGTCAAGGAAATCCGCGAACTGAACGACCTTGGACTGGTCGATGGCGTGACCACCAACCCATCCCTCATCCTGAAGTCGGGTCGCAATATCGAGGAAGTTACCAAGGAAATCTGCTCCTTCGTCAAGGGTCCGGTTTCTGCCGAAGTTGCCGCGACCGAATATGAGCAGATGATGAAGGAAGCTGCCCACATCGCCAAATATGCAAATAATATCTGCATCAAACTGCCCGTAACCTTCGACGGACTCAAGGCCTGTAAGGCTCTGTCTTCCGATGGCCACAAGGTCAATATGACGCTCTGCTTCTCGGCCAATCAGGCGCTTCTTGCAGCCAAGGCTGGCGCGACCTTCATTTCGCCATTCATCGGTCGTCTCGACGATATGGCTATCAATGGCATGGAACTGATTGCTGAAATCCGCACGATCTATGACAATTACGATTTCCGCACCGAAATTCTTGCCGCTTCGGTTCGTACCGTCAATCACGTCAAGGAAGCAGCGCTGATCGGTGCCGATGTCGTGACCGCGCCTGCGGCAACGCTCAAGGCGCTCGTCAAGCATCCGCTGACCGACAAGGGCCTCGAAACCTTCCTCGCCGATTGGGCGAAGACCGGTCAGAAGATCGCTTAATCAGCGATTTTTGCGAAACAAATGAAAGGCGGGCTTCGGCCCGCTTTTTTATTCCAGAACCGTTTCACCATCCTGCTTGCTGACCCGAATCGGCCTGCTGCCGCAATGCTCGGCTATAGCGCTGGCAAGAGCGCTGGAATGGGTTACAACCCAGATCTGGCTGCGTTCTGACGCCTGCGCGATCATTCGCGCAAGCGAGGGGATCATGTCCGGGTGCAGGCTTGCTTCCGGTTCGTTCAGCGCGATCAATGGCGGCAGGCGGTAGGCTAAAAGCGCGCCCGCCAGCGCCAATAGGCGAATCTGTCCGTCGGACAATTCGCCGGGTCGAAAGATGCGGGGCGGGAAAGCTGGAAAATTCAGGCCGAAACTGGCGGTTTCTTCCGGATAAGGAACGACCAGTTTCGCACCATCCAGCGCCTCTTCTATAAAGCGATCCAGATCGACCGTATCCTGACGGATATGCGCAAGCGTGGCAAAGACTGAGGCAAGATTGCCGCCATCCTCGTCCAGCATGGCTGCGGTGGCCGCAATGGAAGGCTGGCGTGCAGGAGCGTCGCGGTCGCTTCGGAAGCCGTGATAAAATCGCCAGCCACGCAGTTGCGCCGCGAGGTCGCCGATCTCGGGATAATGGCCCGACTGACCAAGCACGGCCAGCCCGCTTTCCGATGTCAGAAGCCGCGTCGGATGCTCCATGCGCCGCCCTTCCCCATCGCGGGCAAAGACCGCCGGACCGCGCCGGTCCATGAGATCGACCGGGCGACGACCCGTATCGAGATTAAGCTGTTCTTCCTTGATCTGCGGCTCGAAAGGAAATGCCCCGGAAACAGGTGGCGGCAAACCCGCCTCCACCCGATAGGAAAGGCGCGACGCCAGCCTTTCGTCCTCGAAATCCGCTTCCAGAATGATCCGCGCCGATTCGTGCTTGCGACGACCGCCGCTCCACATGGCCGACTGCATGCCGCCTTCCCGCACGATCTCCGTGGAGAAATTGCCTTCCGCAGCCGCCTTGATCAGTTGCAAAGCCCGATAGAGATTGGATTTGCCCGCCCCGTTTTCACCGACGAACACCGTCACCTGTCCAAGATCGAACCGGACAGAACGCAGCGAACGATAGCCTTTGGCCGAAAAGGAAGCGAGGCGCATGATTTCCACAACAGGCTGACACAACAAGGGCGGCACATGCCGCGCCGCCCTTTATATCCGTCTCGATGCGAACCACAAATTCCAATCAACCGGCCAAGGCCGTCACAGGCTCGAACCGGCGATTGTCTCTTGGCCGCGCATTATTCCCATTTCATCTCGCCCTTGATGACCTTGGCGCCCAGTTCCAGGCTGCTTTCGCCGCCCAGATCCGGATAGCGCTTCTTCATCGCAGCGATAAGCGTGGCACTATCCTTGGCCTTGTCGGCCTCCTCATCGAATGCAGCGATATAATCGCGGGTGAATTTGACCGCCGAAACATCCGTCGCAGAACCGGCCATCATATGGGCCGGGACAACCACTTCAGGATTGCGAGCCGCAATCGCATCGAGGTTCTTGATCCATGCCTCGCGCTGCGCCTTGTCAGCCGTATCGGCCAGCCAGATATGCTCGCCTGCGCCAATCAACACGCCGCCGAACACCGCCTTCAGCGATGGCACCCAAAGATAGCGGCGGTTCTTCATGCCTTCAGTCGGGACGATCTCAATCTCGTTGCCTTCCAGCGTGAGCGTCTTCACATCCGAGGCCTGCGGCAGGACCAGATCGGAGAGGTTCTGCGGGCCATTATCCTTCAGCTGCGGTCCCCAGACCTTAAGCTTCGTCTCGACATTGCCATTGATGGCGGCAACGGTTTCAGGAGCAGCGATGATTTTGACATCCGGGAAAGCCGACTTGATCTCGCGCAGGTTGAAATAATAGTCGGGGTCGCTCTGGCTGACATAGACCGTGGTGAGCTTCTTGCCGGTTTCCCTGATCTTTTCGGCAACGGCCTTGCCATCGGAGAAGGTAAAACCGCCATCGAGCAGAATGGCTTCCTTTTCCCCCGTCAACAGAACCGGCGTCCGGTTGAAGCCATTCTCATCGGCCTGGAAAAACTGCCACTGCAACGGCGCTGCCTTTTCCTGTGCCGCTGCCGGACCCGCAACGGCCAGTCCCGCCACGCCTAGTGCCGCAAAGGCCATGCCTTTCATGAGGTCTGAAAATCGCATCATCTGAATACTCCTGAAATAATGATTGAACCGACGGACACACCGCGCGGCTTTCACGCATGACGCATGGGGAAGTCGCTTCCCATTTTTCGCGTCACGCCTCGGGCAATATGCAAATTGTAAATTAGTTCATTTAAAACAAGGAGTTATAAAAATGTTTGCAGGGAACAGCAATGTTACCTTGCTGAATTCCTTGAGCCTTTTTGTGGTTAGCGAAACAAAAAAAACGGCGCCCGGAAGCGCCGCTTTTGTGATTTCAGATCAGAGGAACGATCAGAGCTTCGACAGCTTCTGCGCCAATGCGAGGAAAACCTGTTCGGCCAGTTCTTCCGCGGCGCGCTTGCGCGCATCGCGTTCTGCACGAAGGTTTGCGAATTCCTGACGCGGACGATCGAAGGAAGCGCCCGTCGTGCGCGTGCCCGTGGCGAGCGGCTTGCCGTCCTTGTCACGCAGCACGAAATTCGAAGTCGCCTTGACGATACCAGCCGATGGACGGCCCGTGCGGTCGGTCTGATCGCCGATATCCACGCTTACGGCGGAAATCGTGCTCGTGCTGAGGCCGAGGCTCAGACGATACATCGGGTTGGCTGGTTCACCAGCGCCACCGCCGAGCAGGAAGATCAGGCGATTGCGCACCTGCTGGCCATAGACATCGCCAGCCGGATCGATGGACACGGAAGCAAGCTTGGTGCGCATATCCGGCGTCACACTGCCGCCGATCGAACCACCGGCACCGCCGCCCGACGAATAAAGCGGCTGCACCGTGCAGCCAGCAAGGAGAACCGCAGCTCCCACAGCCACAAAAGCGACGCGGAAAGTCTTGATTGCGGAGAGGAAACGATCAGGCAACGACATTGACGATCCTTTGCGGCACCACGATAATCTTCTTCGGCGAGCCCCCGTTGAGCGCAGCCTTGACGAAGTCAAGTTCGAGCACCGCCTGCTGGATGCTAGCTTGATCAGCGTCGCGGGCGATTGTCAAATCCCCACGCTTCTTGCCGTTGATCTGCACCGGCATCACGATCTCGTTTTCCACCACCAATGCGGCGTCGAAGAGCGGCCATGGCGCGCGGGCGACCAACGTTTCCTGTCCGGCGATCTTGCCGCCCAGTTCCGTCAGGCACTGTTCAGCAAGATGCGGCATCATCGGTGCGAGCATCTGGATAAGCTTTTCCGTGGCGTCACGAACAGCGCCCTTCAGCTCATCATCGGCCTTGTCCGAAGCGACAAGCTGCAACGGTGCTGCAAGCGCATTCACCAGCTCATAAAGTCGCGCAACGCCGCGATTGAAAGCGAGCTTTTCGATATCGTCGCCAACAGCGTTGACCGTCTTATGCACGGCCTTGGAAACGGCAAGCGCTTCGCCCTGCGAACCGGTCTTCGGCGCGACATCCTTCAGATGTTCGGCTGCTTCCGACACCAGACGCCAGACGCGCTGCACGAAACGATGCGCGCCTTCGGCGCCTGCTTCCGTCCAGATCACGTCGCGTTCCGGCGGCGAATCGGACAGCATGAACCAGCGCGCAGTATCTGCACCATAAGAAGAGATGATATCGTCGGGATCAACGACGTTCTTCTTCGACTTCGACATCTTCTCGATGGAACCGATTTCAACCGGCGCACCGCTATCCAGCATGGTTGCGGTGCGCTTGCCGTCAATGTCCTCGATGCGGATATCGGCAGGAGCAACCCATTGGCCATCGGCCTTGTAGGTTTCGTGCACAACCATGCCCTGCGTGAACAGGCCCTTGAAGGGCTCATCCAGACCGACATGGCCCGTAACCTTCATGGCGCGGGTGAAAAAGCGCGAATAGAGCAGATGCAGGATCGCGTGTTCGACACCACCGATATACTGGTCGACCGGCAGCCAGCGGTCGGCAATCGCACGATCGGTCGGCTCGTTTTCCCACGGCGCCGTGAAGCGCGCATAGTACCAGGACGAATCGACAAACGTATCCATCGTGTCCGTCTCGCGACGGGCTTCGCCACCGCATTTCGGGCACTTCACATGACGCCATGTGGCATGACGGTCCAGCGGATTGCCCGGACGGTCGAAATCGACATCGTCCGGCAACTTGACCGGCAGATCGGCGCGCGGCACCGGATTGACGCCACAGCTCTCGCAATGGATCATCGGGATCGGGCAGCCCCAATAGCGCTGGCGCGAAATGCCCCAGTCGCGCAGACGGAACTGCACCTTGCGGGCCGCTTGCGGACGATTGCCAAGCGTGGTCTGTTCCAGACGGTTTGCAACCTCGTTGAAGGCTGCTTCCGGCGCCAGACCATCGAGGAAACGCGAATTGATCATCACGCCGTCATCGGTATAGGCCGTGTCGGTGATGGCAAAAGTGGCAGCGTCCTCGCCCTTCGGCAGCACGACCGGCGTTACCTTCAGCGCATATTTATTGGCGAAATCCAGATCGCGCTGGTCATGCGCCGGACAGCCGAAAACAGCGCCCGTGCCATATTCCATCAGCACGAAATTGGCGACATAGACCGGCAGCTCCCAGTTCTCGTCGAACGGGTGCTTGACCTTGACGCCGGTATCAAAGCCCTTCTTTTCAGCGGTTTCAAGCGCTGCAAGCGAGGTGCCGTGCTGGTGGCATTCTTCGATGAAGCCGGTCAGCGCAGCATTACCTTCGGCAAGCTTCTTGGCCAGCGGATGATCGGCGGAAATCGCGACAAAAGCCGCGCCGAACAGTGTGTCGGGACGCGTCGTGTAAACCTCGATCTCCGAGAAGCCTTCCGGTGCCGTCTTGCCGTCGAGCGCGAAACGAACCTGCAAGCCTTCCGACTTGCCGATCCAGTTGCGCTGCATCAGGCGAACTTTTTCCGGCCACTGGTCGAGCGTGTCGAGACCGGCCAGCAATTCTTCGCTGAAATCAGTGATCTTGAAGAACCACTGCGTCAGTTCGCGCTGTTCGACCAGCGCGCCAGAGCGCCAGCCGCGACCGTCCACCACCTGCTCATTGGCGAGCACGGTGTTGTCCACCGGGTCCCAGTTGACCTTGGAGGTTTTGCGCGTCACCAGACCTTTTTCGAACAGGTCGATGAACAGCATCTGCTGACGATGGTAATATTCCACATCGCAGGTCGCGAATTCACGCGACCAATCAAGCGACAGGCCCATGGACTTGAGCTGGCGCTTCATCGTTTCGATGTTCTGGTAGGTCCATTCCTTCGGATGCACCTTGTTCTGCATCGCGGCATTTTCCGCAGGCATGCCGAACGCGTCCCAACCCATCGGGTGGAGCACATTGAAACCCTTGGCACGCTTGTAGCGGGCAACGACATCGCCCATCGCATAGTTGCGCACATGGCCCATATGGATGCGCCCCGATGGATAGGGGAACATCTCAAGCACATAATACTTCTCGCGCGGATCGCTGTTGTCCGTTTCGAAAGTCCGGTTTTCTTCCCAGACTTTCTGCCAGTGAGCTTCCGCCACGCGCGGATTATAACGTTCGGCTGCCATGTCCGTATTTACTCGTACGAAGGTGATGCAATAAGGAGAGTCGATATTTAATGGCGACCTTCACCACGTATTGGCGAAAGCGTCAACCTTTTGCGGATGAAAAGCCTGAAAGCGAGAGTTTCATGTCAGATATCGTCACGAACCTGAACACGGTCAAGGCCGCAATCGCCAATGCCGAAAAGGAAGCGCATCGCAACGAAGGTTCGGTCACGCTCGTCGCCGTGTCGAAAACCTTCGCCGCAGACGCGATCCGCCCGGCGCTCGATGCCGGACAGCGCGTCTTCGGCGAAAACCGCGTGCAGGAAGCCCAAGCCAAATGGCCTGAACTGCGCGAACACTATTCCGGCATCGAACTGCATCTGATCGGCCCGTTGCAATCCAACAAGGCAGCCGATGCCGTCGCCCTGTTCGACGTCATCGAAACGGTGGACCGCGAGAAGATCGCAGCCGCGCTTGCCGACGAGATCACCAAGCAGGGCAAGAGCCCAAAGCTCTATGTGCAGGTCAATACGGGTCTGGAAGAACAAAAGGCCGGCATCGCACCGAAGGACGCCGTCGCCTTTGTCGCACGCTGTCGTGATGAACATGGCCTCGCCATCGAAGGGCTGATGTGCATCCCGCCTGCCGATGAAAACCCGGGACCACATTTTGCCCTGTTGGAAAAGCTCGCCCGCGAAGCTGGCGTCGAGAAGCTCTCCATGGGCATGTCAGGCGATTATGAGACCGCTATAGGCTTCGGCGCGACCTCGGTTCGGGTCGGCTCAGCGATTTTCGGCGGTCGGTCCAATACGTCTCCGGCCTGATTTTTTCAGTCGTGCAGGAAGTTAGTGCAGAACGATCTCCCCCTGCACATTTTTCCAGTCCGATGGGCCGAGCAAGCGGCAATGGGTGTAAGTCACCGAATGCAGCGGCCCGTCGATTTCCCGTTTCCAGAACTCGATGAAATGATGCAGCACCGGAAATTCCGGCGCGACATCATATTCCTGCCAGACAAACAGCTGCAGCAGATGCGGGTGATCCGGCATGTGATAGAAAAGTTTTGCCGTCGTCAGACCGTAACCGGCGAGTTGCAGTTCGAAGGCCGATCTCGCGTGAAAAGCGGACGTCGTCATGGCGATTTCCCCTTTTTTTGAAGAGCCGTATATTTGGCTCCTGTATTTGAGATAATCGCTCCAAATGGTTTTTAAAGTGTAAAAACAATATGTTAGCACCATAAAGACATGAGTGCTGCCAATGCGGAGATTTAGCCTGCGTCATTGTGGACGGCAGACGGTCCTATCGTCTAATTTACCTTCACCGCTTAGGAAGCTAGATAGGACCCAACAGTGGTTACGAACCACGCACCGACGAGAGGACGTTGGTGAAACTTGGAGGAAATGATGTCGGAAAAGCTTTACCCCGTGCTGCCGGAGGCAAAGAAGAACACGCTCATTGACAATGAGACCTACCTCGAATGGTACAAGGAAAGCGTGAGCGATCCGGATGGCTTCTGGGCCAAGCACGGTCGCCGCATCGACTGGTTCAAGCCTTTCACCAAGGTCAAGAACACCGATTTTAACGGCGACGTTTCCATCAAGTGGTATGAAGACGGCGTCACCAACGTTTCCTATAATTGTATTGATCGCCACCTGAAGAGCCGTGGCGACAAGGTCGCCATCATCTGGGAAGGCGACAATCCGTATATCGACAAGAAGATCACCTATCGCGAGCTTTACGAAAACGTTTGCCGCATGGCGAATGTGCTCAAGAAGCACGGCGTCAAGAAGGGCGACCGCGTCACGATCTATCTGCCGATGATCCCGGAAGCAGCCTATGCCATGCTCGCCTGCGCGCGCATCGGCGCGGTGCATTCCGTGGTTTTCGCAGGCTTCTCACCCGAAGCGCTGGCCGGTCGTATCGTCGATTGTGAATCCACATTTGTCATCACCGCCGATGAAGGCGTGCGTGGCGGCAAGCCGGTTCCGCTGAAGGAAAACACCGACACCGCCATCGATATTGCCGCCAAGCAATATGTCATGGTCAACAAGGTGCTGGTCGTGCGCCGCACCGGCGGCAAGGTCAGCTGGGGCCGTGGCCGCGATCTGTGGTATCATCAGGAAGTCGCCAGCGTCGAGCCGCATTGCGAACCGGAGCCGATGAATGCGGAAGATCCGCTCTTCATCCTCTACACGTCCGGTTCCACCGGCAAGCCGAAGGGCGTACTGCACACCACGGGCGGCTATCTCGTCTATGCTTCGATGACCCATCAATATGTCTTCGACTATCACGACGGCGACACCTATTGGTGCACGGCGGATGTGGGTTGGGTCACGGGCCATTCCTATATCGTCTATGGACCGTTGGCCAATGGCGCCACGACGCTGATGTTTGAAGGCGTGCCGAATTTCCCCGATCAGGGCCGGTTCTGGGAAGTCATCGACAAGCACCATGTCAACATCTTCTATACCGCGCCAACCGCGATCCGCGCGCTGATGGGCGCTGGCGATGAATTCGTGACGCGTTCTTCCCGCTCATCGCTCCGCCTGCTCGGCTCGGTCGGCGAGCCGATCAATCCGGAAGCCTGGGAATGGTATTATCATGTGGTCGGCGAGGAAAAGTCGCCCATCGTCGATACCTGGTGGCAGACGGAAACCGGCGGCATTCTGATCACGCCGCTGCCCGGCGCGACCGACCTCAAGCCCGGCTCCGCCACGCGCCCGTTCTTCGGCGTCAAGCCGGAGCTCGTGGATAATGAAGGCAATGTGGTCGATGGTGCGACCGATGGCAATCTCTGCATCACCGACAGCTGGCCCGGCCAGATGCGCACGCTTTACGGCGATCACAAGCGCTTCATCGAGGCTTACTTCTCCACCTATAAGGGCAAGTATTTCACCGGTGACGGCTGCCGCCGCGATGAAGACGGTTATTACTGGATCACCGGTCGCGTCGATGACGTGCTGAATATTTCCGGCCATCGCCTCGGCACGGCGGAAATCGAATCGGCGCTTGTCTCACATCATTCGGTTTCCGAAGCAGCCGTTGTTGGCTATCCGCACGGGATCAAGGGACAGGGCATTTATTGCTACGTCACCCTGATGACCGGCGCGGAAGCACAGGATGCCGACGAACTGCGCAAGGAGCTGACCCAGCACGTGCGCAAGGAAATTGGCCCCATCGCAACGCCGGACAAGATCCAGTTCGCGCCCGGCCTGCCGAAGACCCGTTCGGGCAAGATCATGCGCCGTATCCTGCGCAAGATCGCCGAAGACGATTTCGGTTCACTGGGCGACACGTCAACCCTCGCCGATCCGGGCGTGGTGGACGACCTGATCGAAAACCGTCAAAACAAGAAGTAAAACAGAAGGGCCGGGATTTTCCCGGCCTTTTCATTTTTGGATGCGCCCTCGCCCTCCTCATTCTGAGGAAGCGTCCTGAGCTTGTCGAAGGCCGCTGTCTCGAAGGATCAGGAGGGAAGCACAGCCTCGTCCTTCGACACGGTGCTACGCACCGGCTCAGGATGAGGGGCGCGCGCAGGCCGCAGGAGCGGAAATATCTGAAGCTTAGAAGTCGATTGTCCGCCCCTTGATCTCCCAATCGCCGAAGCGCGCCGGGTCCTTGCCGCCGCGCCCGCCGATTTCACGCGGAGCCTTGGCACTGGTTTCGGCAGCACGGCGTTCTTCCGCTTCCTTGAGGGCGCGCTGGGCAGCCGGAGGCAGATCGTCAAACTTGCGCGGCGCAGCGTTCTCGTCGATGTCGGTTTCGTCGCGTTTATCGGTCATCCGCTGAAGTCCTATTATTGAAGCGCAGGCTTTTGATACCCATCATATAGGCAGGAATAGGTGGGACGCAAAACCCTGTTTGAGATAAACTCTCGCTGAATTGGAGATCACGACGCATGAATATGACGAAAACTGCCATGCTGATTGCTCTCATGACAGTCATGTTCATGAGCATCGGCTATTTGCTGGGCGGCGGCGGCGGCATGATGATCGCGCTCGTCTTCGCTATCGGCATGAATCTGTTCGGCTACTGGAATTCCGACAAGATGGTGCTGCGCATGTACAATGCGCAGCAGGTGGATGAGCGCACCGCCCCGGATTACTACCGCATGGTGAGCGGCCTTGCCGCCAATGCCGGTCTGCCGATGCCGAAGGTGTTCATCATCCACGAGGACCAGCCCAACGCCTTTGCCACCGGGCGCAATCCCGAAAATGCGGCTGTCGCCGCCACCACGGGTCTTCTCCAGCGCCTGACACCGGAAGAAGTCGCGGGCGTGATGGCGCATGAGCTGGCGCATGTGCAAAACCGCGATACGCTCACCATGACCATCGTGGCGACGCTGGCCGGTGCCATTTCGATGCTCGGCAATTTCGCCTTTTTCCTCGGCGGCAACCGGGAAAACGGCAATGGTGTCATTGGTGTTATCGGCACCATTCTGGCGATGATCGTCGCGCCCTTTGCCGCGATGATCGTGCAGATGGCCGTGAGCCGTACCCGCGAATATGCCGCCGACAAACGTGGCGCGGAAATCTGCGGCAATCCGCTATGGCTGTCTTCGGCGCTTAACAAGATCGCCCGCAGCGCCAAAGCCACCGTCAATGAAAATGCCGAACACAACCCGGCAACGGCGCATATGTTCATCATCAATCCGCTGAGCGGACGGGGTGCCGACAATCTTTTCTCAACCCATCCGGACACCGACAATCGCATCGCGGCGCTTGAACAATTGGCCGGAGAAATGGGCATTCGCTCAACCGGAATGGCTCCCCGCGCTGCTGCCCCGTCACAAAACAGTGGTCCCTGGGGCCAAAGAAGTGGTAATGCAGGCGATAACAACAGTGGCGGTTCCGGTTATCTATCGGGGGCCATGGTCCTGAAAATCATCTCATAAAAGCAGAATAGCGTGAACGATAAGAAGCCCGCGCCAAAGCGCGGAAACAACAAGCCATCGGTGCAGAACAACGCGGTGGAACGCCCCGGCTTGAGCGCGCGTCAATGTGCGGCGCGCCTGCTGGGTGCGGTGATCGAAAAGAACACCTCGCTGGACGGTCTTACCGACAACAGCCATGGCCATCCGCAATATCTGGCGCTGGAACCGCGTGACCGCGCGCTGGTACGCGCCATTCTGGGTGCAAGCCTGCGCAATCGCGGCGCCATTGAACGGGCCATTTCCAAACGTCTCGACCGCCCGCTGCCGGAAAACGCCGTCGCGTTGAAGCACCTGCTGCATGTCGCCGTGGCGCAGATTTTCTATCTCGACCTTCCCGATCATTCGGCGGTGGATCTGGCGGTGGAAGCCGCCAATGCCGATCCGCGCAATCGCAAATATGCCGGTCTGGTCAACGCATTGCTGCGTCGCCTGTCGCGCAACAAGGAACGCGCGCTGGCACACACGTTGCTACCGGAAGGCAACGTGCCCGAATGGTTCTCCAAGAGCATCGTCGATGCTTACGGCGCGGAAAAGGCTGCGGCCATCTTCGCCATGCATGCCTTTGAGCCGCCAATCGATTTCACCGTGAAGAGCGACCCGGAGCTATGGGCCGAGAAACTTGGCGGCATTGCGCTGCCGAACGGCTCTGTCCGTGTGCAGACGGTGGAGGGTGCACTGACCGATCTTCCGGGCTTCGCCGAGGGGGACTGGTGGGTGCAGGACGTGGCGGCAAGCCTGCCTGCACGCCTGATGGGCGATATCAATGGCAAACGCGTCGCCGATCTCTGCGCCGCGCCCGGCGGCAAGACGGCCCAGCTCGTGCAGCAAGGTGCCCGCGTCACCGCGCTCGACATGTCCGAGAACCGGCTGAAGCGCCTGCGCGGTAATCTGGAACGGCTTGGTTACGAGGCGAAGACCGTTGCGACCAATCTGATGGATTTTGCGCCGGAAGAGCTTTTCGACGCAGTTCTGCTCGATGCGCCCTGCTCTTCCACCGGTACGGTGCGCCGTCATCCCGACGTTCCGTGGACCAAGACGCCACAGGATATCACCAAGCTTGCCGATCTTCAGGGCAAGCTGCTGGCCCATGCTGCAACCTTGGTAAAGCCCGGCGGCGTGATCGTCTTTTCCAATTGCTCGCTGCATCCGCTCGAAGGCGAGGAAATGGCGCGCAGGGCGGCAGAAAATCCGCTGCTGGAGCCTTTCCCGATCACCGTGGACGATTGCGCCGGTCTGGAAGGTCTGATCACCAGCGAAGGCTATCTTCGTTCCACGCCAGCCGATCTTCCGCCCGAGCGTTTCAACGGCGATCCGCATAGGGCGGGCATGGACGGTTTCTTCGCAGCACGCTTCAAGCGGCGCGCGTAAGCCAAACTAAATCGTAAAAATTGTCATAACGGGGTGCGATACCCGTTATGGTTAACGCTCGATTCATCATTCTATAGAATTGTAAAGAAGGCTGGAATTCTGATCTGGCCTAAAGGATTTGAGCATTTCCAGCAAAAGTGCGAAGCGGTTTTGCGTTGGATAATGCGTAGACACAATGACAAACGACACGGAGAAAGACCGGGTGGCAGTCGCGCTGAGCGAAACCCCTCACCTTTGGGGACTGGCCGTTGCACAGGCGTGGCGCAAGTTCAGCCGCCGCCTGCGTATGGGGCCGCTTTACAGCTGGCGCTTCACCGGCTTTACGCCCGACCGTATCCTGATTGCACCGCCCGATCTGCGCGTCGCCGACCCGCAGCTGGCGCAGGAATTCTATCACGGGCGCTTCGCGCTGGCAGGTCGCCTTGTCGAAACCGGCGGGCTTTCGCCATTTGCCGTTGAGCCGCCGACCCCCGAATGGGAAGCAGCGCTTCAGAGCTTCGGCTGGCTGCGCCATCTGAAAAGTGCCAACAGCGAACTGGCGACCGCCAATGCGCGGGCGCTGGTCGATGACTGGATGCGCATGTTTGGCAAGCGTATCGGCGGTCTCGCATGGGCGCCGGAAGTGACGGCGCAGCGCATCATCGCCTGGTTGCAGCATTCCAACCTGATCCTCTCTGGCGCAGAAATGCCGGCCTATCGCAAATTCATGCGCTCGCTCGCCATGCAGGTCCGCTACTTGCGCACCGTTGCAGGCGCGATGGACGACGGCGAAGAGCGTCTGCGCGCGCGTATCGCACTGGCTTTCGCCGCCCTTGCGCTGCCGGTCTCACCGCCGACTGCCCGCGCCGCCCGACGCAATCTCGAATATGAACTGAAGCGCCAGATTTTGCCCGATGGCGGGCATATTTCGCGCAATCCGGTAACCGTTCTGGAGCTGCTGGCCGATCTTCTGCCGCTGCGCCAGACCTATGCCAACGGCACGGAATCGCCGCCCAAGGCCCTGATCGAAGCGGTCGAGCGCATGCTGCCTGCGCTGCGCTTCTTCCGTCATCAGGATGGCAGCCTCGCGCTGTTCAATGGCGTGGGCCCGACCATGCCGGAACGGATCATTTCCGTGCTGCGTCATGACGAAACCGCCGGTTCGCCGCTGACCCACGCGCCCTATTCCGGCTATGAACGGCTTTCCATGGGATCGACGACCATCATCGCCGATACCGGCCTGCCGCCGCCGGTCACTGCCTCGCGCGACGCCCATGCGGGCTGCCTTGCCTTTGAAATGTCCTCCGGACGCCAGCGCTATATCGTCAATTCCGGCATCGACCGTTTCGGCCCGCCGGAATTTCGTCCATTGGGACGCTCCACGGCTGCCCATTCGACAGCGACCATCAACGACACATCGTCGTGCCGGTTCAGCCTCAATGCTGGCCTCTCCAACATGATCGGTACGCCGATCATTGCCGGACCGACGCGCGTACAGCGTGACCGCATCGAAGAAATGGGGCGACAAGGTTTTGTTGCGAGCCATGACGGCTATGCGCGCCTGTTCGGCATTTATCATGAGCGCCGTCTTGTGCTGTCGCACAATGGCAGTGTCATTCAGGGGGCAGACCGTTTTTATCGTGGCGACGGACGACCGCTGAAAGCCAATGGACGCGACAATATTGCGGTGCGGTTCCACCTGCACCCGTCGGTCGATATTTCCTATGATGAGAACGGCCTGATCGTCCTGTCTGCCGACCGGGACGACACCTGGGTGTTCTCCTGTTTCGAAGTCGCGCCGCAACTGGAAGACACGATCTTCTTCGCTGGGTTCCGCGGGCCTGTCACATCCAAGCAAATCGTGCTGTCCTTCCCGGCCTCCGAATTGCCGGAGGTCAACTGGCAGTTCAGCCGCGTGGCGCTCGGAAGCTACGTCTAACGCTTTTACACGTTCACGGATGCGGCGCTGGGAAACCGTGCCGCTCTGTCAGCGCGGCCAGAATTTTGTGTGGATCGGCAATCAGCGAACGCCCCAGATAGGTGCCCGTTTCCAGCGGCGAGCGGTCGCCGTCCTTCAAGATCAGCAATGGCAGTGACTGGTTTTCCTCACCCGCAAGCTGGATCACCTTCTCACGTGGCCGGGAAAATGCGACGCGCTCGATTTTCAGATCACCACCGAGCGACGGAAAATACGCCAGAACACCCTCAATCAGCGCGCAGTGCCAGCAATAGAATTCCTGTCCGGGATAGGCCGGATCTTTGAAACCCGGGGTCAAAAGAAACAACGAATCTTGGGTCATTTTGCTTTGGCCTCAAAGCGAATGGATTTACAAATCACTGTTACATCATTCCATAGCAGTTCTTCACCAAGCCGTCTTCAAAAGTGAGTAACCGTCGCGGAACCGGATGCATCACATGCCGTTCCGGTTCAAGCCGATCCTCAACAACAGGAGTTTATCCCATGGGCGAAAAGATCAATCAGCGCATCGTACTTGCGTCGCGTCCAGACGGACGCCCCACGGCGGAAAACTTCCGGTTGGAAGAAGCGGCAGTTCCGAGCGCTGGCGAAGGCGAAGTGCTTCTGAAGCTGCGCTATCTTTCGCTCGACCCCTATATGCGCGGTCGCATGAGCGCTGCCAAATCCTATGCCGCCCCGGTGGAAATCGGTTCCGTCATGGAAGGCGGCACGGTGGGCGAAGTGGTGGAAAGCCGCAGCGCGGGCTTCGCGCCCGGTGACTTCGTCTTGTCTCATTCCGGCTGGCAAAGCTATGCGGTGGCCAATGCCTCCACCTTGCGCAAACTTGACCCTGAACAGGCACCGCTCACCACCGCCCTTGGCGTTCTCGGCATGCCGGGCTTCACCGCCTATTCCGGCCTCTTGACCATCGGCCAACCCAAGGAAGGCGAAACGGTGGTCGTTGCGGCAGCGACAGGTCCTGTCGGTTCTGCGGTCGGTCAGATCGCCAAACTGAAAGGCGCGCGGGCCATCGGCATTGCCGGCGGCGCAGATAAATGCAAGGCGCTGATTGACGAATTCGGCTTCGATGTTGCGGTTGACCATCGCAGCCCGAATTTCGCGCAGGAATTGGCGCTGGCCTGCCCGGACGGCATCGACGTCTATTTCGAAAATGTCGGCGGCAAGGTCTTTGCAGCAGTTTTCCCACTTCTCAACCAGTTTGCCCGTGTGCCGGTTTGCGGGCTTATCGCGCAGTATAACCAGAGCGGCCCATTCAACGGTCCCGACCGCCTGCCGCTTGTGATGCGTGATATCCTGTCCAAGAGCCTGACCATTCGCGGTTTCATCCAGCGCGACTTTGTCGATCAACGCCCCGCATTTTATCACGATATGGCGAAATGGATCGCCGACGGACAAATCCGCTATCGAGAAGACATTGTGGAGGGGCTCGAAAACGCGCCAAAGGCCTTCATTTCGATGCTCGACGGCGGCAATTTTGGCAAGCTTGTCGTCAAGCTCACATAGAATGCAACTATTCCGCTTGCAGAACATCATTTCGGGCACGATGCTATGCCGGGTTTCGGATATGAGTCACTTCGGCAAGGCAGGCAGATCATGGGTGAACGCCAGCAGGCTGGCATAGGCGAGGACGCCGGCGGTCCGGGACGCGAGCGCCAGGAAGAAGCGCGCCGTATTCTGGAGCGGCTGGAACGCGAGCAAACCGGCGCGGAAGGTATCGTCCGTCGTAGTTTTGCCCGCACCGCCACACACCTTGCCGCCGGGGACGCGCCGGAAAACGACCGCATCGAACTCTGGGCCACCCGCATTGGGCGGACGCTTGGCCTTCTCATCACGCTGGCGATCATCGTCTGGCTCGTCTTTTATCTCATGCAAAGCTAGGTCTAACATGACGCTTTCTGCGCCTCCGGACGCGACAACCGTTATTGTCATTTCAAGCCATGTCGTGCGCGGTTCGGTGGGTAACCGGGCCGCCGTCTTCGCATTGGAAACGCTGGGCTTTCCGGTCTGGGCTGTGCCCACGGTTGTTCTGCCCTGGCATCCCGGCCATGGTCCTGCCGGACGCATCGTGCCACCGCCCGAAGAGTTTTCCCGCCTGATGCAGGATCTCCAGCGCGCCCCGTGGCTGGGCGAAGTCGGCGCAATCCTGACCGGCTATCTGGGTCACCCGGAACAGGCGGCAGCTGTCGCTGAGCTGGTCAAAGGCGTCAAGGCGCGCAACCCGAACGCCGTCTATCTCTGCGATCCGGTCATCGGCGATGAAAAGGGCCTCTATGTGCCCGAGGCAACCGCCATCGGCATTCGCGACAAACTTATGCCGCTTGCGGATATCGCCACCCCCAACCGCTTCGAACTGTCTTGGCTGACCGGCGTGCCGCTCGAAGACAACAAATCACTGATGGAAGCTGCCCTGGACGCTGGCCCGGCAACCATGCTGGTCACCTCCGCCTTCCCGCTGATGGCGGGCAGCATCGGCAATATCTTGCTGACGCCGACCATGGCGCTGATGGCGGAACATCGCAAGGTAGACGGCCCCACCAACGGGCTCGGCGACCTGACATCGGCGGTGTTTCTTGCGCGCCGCCTTTCAGGATTGTCGGAAGAAAAGACTCTGCAAAGCACCACCGCTGCCGTGTTCGAAATCATGGCGCGGTCGGCAAAACGCGGCGCCGACGAACTGATGCTGGAAGCCGATGCCTCCAGCCTCGCCTCGCCGATGGCCATGGTGCAGACGCGCCGTCTTGTGCACCCGACCAAGGGATTGCGCGCCTGACGCCTCAGCGACCTTTCTGCGGCATGATCATTTTGATTGATCTCGGTTTTCGTTAGGGATATTGGAACGCTATGGCTGATCTTCCGGACACACTCCTCTCAGGTTACAGAACCTTCATGACGGAGCATTTCGCACGGGAAACCGCGCGCTATCGCGAACTGGCGGAAAAAGGACAATCACCGGAAACTCTGGTTATTGCCTGCTGCGATTCCCGCGCTGCTCCCGAAACAATCTTCAACTCTGCGCCGGGCGAAATGTTTGTCCTGCGCAATGTTGCCAATCTCATTCCCCCTTACGAGCCTGACGGCGAGTTTCATGCGGCATCGGCTGCGCTGGAATTTGCGGTGCAAAGCCTCAAGGTCAAGCACATCGTCGTCATGGGCCATGGACGCTGCGGCGGCATCAAGGCTGCGCTCGATACGGAAAGCGCGCCCCTGTCGCCCGGTGATTTCATCGGCAAGTGGATGAGCCTGATTGCACCTGCGGCTGAAGCCGTCAGCGGCAACAGCCTGATGACGCCGACCGAGCGTCAGACAGCGCTGGAGCGCATTTCCATCCGCTACTCTATCAATAATCTGCGCACCTTCCCCTGCGTCGATATTCTGGAGAAGAAGGGCAAGCTCACCTTGCACGGCGCATGGTTCGATATTTCGACCGGCGAGCTCTGGGTCATGGATCAGCAGAGCGGCGACTTCAAACGCCCCGAAGCCGGTGAGCCTATTCTGTAATTCCTGCCAGACGGCAATAAAAAGCCCCGGTTCGACCGGGGCTTTTTTGTTTCCAGGCAGAGCGGAGCGCTTTGGCAGCGCTCCGTGGTTTCTGTTAATTCCCGTCGATGGCCTTGCCCATGACGGCAATGGCGCGCTGGTAAACCTGCGCTGCGTTCCAGCCCTGGATCGCGCCGTAATTCGGCTCACCCGGCTGATAGCCTGCACCACGGCTCCAACCGTGACCGACCAGGAAGTTGGCAGTCGAGTGGAGAGCATCCGCCTTGTTCTTCAGGTCGAAATGGGCGCTGCCCGAACCGCTGACGCCGTATTTCAGGACGTTTGCCGGCATGAACTGCGTCTGGCCGATTTCACCATGCATGGCGCCAACTGCCTGCGGGCTGAGATCGCCCTGATCGACCAGCTTGAGAGCCGCATAAAGCTGACCGGTGAAATATTCGGTGCGGCGGCAGTCATAGGCCAGCGTTGCAACGGCTGAAATCGTGTGCTGCTTGCCCAGATAGTTGCCGAAGCCGGTTTCCATGCCCCATATCGCGATCAGCGGACCGGCAGGAACGCCATAACGCTTTTCGATATTGGCGAAAAGAGCCGCGTTCTGCGCTTTCATGGCCTTGCCGCGCTTGATGATCGTATCCGCGCCGCGCTTCTTCATGAAGTCTTCGAAGGAGAGCTTGAAGCTCTTCTGGTTGCGGTCGGCATTGATGGTGGCCTGCGCATATTTGGTGCTGGCGAGCGCGCTGAGGCCCGCCTTGCCAACGCCGCGCGACGGCGCTTCCTTCAGGGTCTGCTGCAGCCACGCATTGTAGCCGGCAGCATTGTTGCCGCATTGTGCGGCTTCAGCCGCGCCTGCACCCGCACACATGCCTGCTGCAAGAACTGTCGCCGCCCAAATCCGGCCCTTGGCAGTCAACGCCATTCTTCTCTCCTTGTGAAGTGATCAGCTGTGAACTGTTTAGCGAAATTGATTCGCCTTATGCGGGAATTTGCCATTACCACACTGTATTGTCATCGGCGGATATGCGCTAAATTGGGTGAAAGAACGGCAATTTGACCGAGTTTTGCTTGACATTCGGCTCTTCGACGCCTAATCCACCCCTCAATCTATCCGCGATCTTCAGAACGCGAGCCACCGACCGGGACCCATTATGGTATAAAACGATCCCGGAGGTCCACATCCGACAGCGCGATGCGCCCTCGGGTGCTGTATCGCTTTGGGTGCTTTTTGAACTGGCAGACACGCGGGACGATCTATCCCGGATGAAGCCTCCCGCCTATTCCCGGATATAAGGAAACGCGATGTTTGAATCACTTCAGGAGCGTCTTGGCTCCATTCTGAACGGCCTCACCGGACGCGGCGCTCTCTCCGAAAGCGACGTGACGGCGGCGCTGCGCGAAGTGCGTCGTGCGCTCATCGAAGCCGACGTTTCGCTGGAAGTGGTTCGCTCCTTCACCGACCGCGTTCGTGAGAAGGCCGTCGGCGCTGAAATCCTGAAGAGCATCAAGCCCGGTCAGATGGTCGTCAAGATCGTCCATGACGAGCTTATCGAGATGCTCGGCACCGAAGGCGTTTCCATCGATCTCAACGCACCGGCACCGGTCGTCATCATGATGGTCGGCTTGCAGGGTTCGGGTAAGACGACCACCACCGGCAAGATCGCCAAGCGCCTCACCGAACGCCAGCGCAAGAAGGTGCTGATGGCGTCGCTCGATACGCGCCGTCCAGCCGCGCAGGAGCAGCTTCGTCAGCTGGGCATCCAGACCAGCGTCGACACGCTGCCGATCATCGCCGGTCAGTCGCCGGTCGAAATCGCCAGGCGCGCCGTTCAGGCTGCAAAGCTCGGCGCCCATGACGTCGTCATTCTCGACACCGCAGGCCGCACGCATATCGACGAGCCGCTGATGGTGGAAATGGCGGATATCCGCAAGGCCGCCAATCCGCATGAAATTCTGCTTGTCGCCGACAGCCTGACCGGTCAGGACGCCGTCAATCTGGCGCGCAATTTCGATGAACGCGTCGGCATTACCGGTATCGTTCTGACCCGTATGGACGGAGACGGTCGCGGCGGCGCAGCGCTTTCGATGCGCGCCATCACCGGCAAGCCGATCAAGCTGATCGCCACCGGCGAAAAAATGGATGCGCTTGAGGAATTCTATCCGAAGCGCATCGCCGACCGCATTCTGGGTATGGGCGACATTGTTTCGCTCGTCGAAAAAGCTGCTGAAAACATCGACGCGGAAAAAGCCGCTGCGATGGCCAAGAAGATGCAGTCCGGCAAGTTCGATCTCAACGATCTCGCCGACCAGCTGGGCCAGATGAAAAAGCTCGGTGGCATGGGCGGCATCATGGGCATGATGCCCGGCATGGGCAAGATGAAGGATCAGGTTGCTGCAGCCGGTCTCGACGACAAGGTGTTCGACCGCCAGCTTGCCATTATCGGTTCCATGACCAAGGCTGAGCGCGCCAATCCCGATCTCTTGAAGCACAGCCGCAAGCAGCGCATCGCCAAGGGTTCCGGCACCAACGCCGCCGACATTAACAAGCTTCTCAAGATGCACCGCCAGATGGCCGACATGATGAAAGTCATGGGCAAGGGCAAAGGCGGAATGATGAAGCAGATGATGGGCGGTCTTGCCAGCAAGATGGGCCTTGGCGGTCTGGGTGGTGGCATGGGCGGCCTCGGCGGCATGCCGGATCTGTCGAAGATGGACCCGAAGCAGCTTGAGGCGCTTGCCAAGCAGGCGGAAGCAGCCGGTCTGACGAAAGGCGGCGGTTTGCCTGGGCTTTCGGGCGGCGGTCTTCCCGGTTTGGGCGGACCCAAGCTTCCGGGTCTCGGTGGCGGCCTTCCGGGTCTGCCGAAGAAAAAGTGAGCATTATGAGCGACGAACAGAACACTGCACCCGCCGAACTTCTGTCACTGCGCGCCTCCATCGACAATATCGATGCGGCGCTGATCCATATGCTGGCTGAACGCTTCCGCTGCACAAAGGCAGTGGGCGTGCTGAAGGCCGAACGGGGCCTCGCCCCGGCTGACCCGGCTCGAGAAAAGCGTCAGGTCGAGCGTCTTCGCGCTTTGGCTGTCGATGCCCATCTCGACCCCGATTTCGCCGAAAAATTCCTGAACTTCATCGTGAAGGAAGTCATTCGGCATCATGAGCATGCCGCTGCCAACCACAGCGGAAAATAAATAGCCGATAACGGCTCGATCCATTGCCCAGATGGGCAGAACAACCGATAGCCCGTCAGGGCCGAACAATTTGTCTAAAGGAAAGAAAAAATGTCCCTCAAGATTCGTCTCGCCCGCGCTGGCTCCAAGAAGCGTCCTTACTACCACGTCGTTGTTGCCGACGTCCGCAGCCCGCGTGACGGCCGTTTCATCGAAACCGTTGGCGCATGGAACCCGATGCTGGCCAAGGACGCTGAACGCGTAAAGCTCGACGCCGACCGCATCCAGCATTGGATCGCCCAGGGCGCACAGCCAACCGACCGCGTTCTGCGCTTCCTCGACCAGGCTGGTATTGCCAAGCGTCCGGCCCGCAGCAACCCGACCAAGGGTGAGCCGGGCAAGAAGGCTCAGGAGCGTATCGCTCTGGCCAAGCAGGCTGAAGAAGAAGCTGCTGCCAAGGCTGCAGAAGCCGCTGCTGCTGCCGCTGAAGCCGCAGCCGCTCCGGCTGAAGAAGCTGCTGCAAGCGAATAATCTTTCGCGCAGTTTGCCTTTTAAGAAAGCGGCGGAGCAATCCGCCGCTTTTCTTTTATGCGCTGGCCTTCATTTGTCCTTGAAGACTTGCCGGAAGGTCCAGTTCCCATGTCTGGCCGATCAGATCGACACCGAAGGAATGGTGCGGCGCTTCTTCGACAAGCTTAAATCCGGCGCGCTCGTAAAGACGCCGAGCGGCGGTCAGCACACTGTTCGTCCAGAGCGTGAGACGCTCATCACCGACAGCCCGCGCGCGCTCGATGCAGGCGTTGACGAGTTTTGCCCCCACACCTGCGCCCCGCGCATCCGGCTCGACATAGAGCAGGCGCAGCTTGCCAAGTCCGGGCTGACCGCCCTTGATCAGAAAGACTGAACCGACCACGCGACCGTCGATTTCCGCCACCCAGCCGGCATCGTGGGCAGGGTCGAAATTTTCCGTGAAATCCGCAAGAATGCGGGCGACAAGCGCCTCATACTCATTGTTCCAGCCATATTCGCCGGTATAGAGGATGGCCTGACGATGGATGATCCAGCCGAGATCACCGGCTTTGAGATCACGCAATTGCACCTGCCCGTTTTGCCTCTCGTCGAAAACGCGCATGATTGCCCCGGCAGCCGTCAGCAGATCGCGGCGGCGGTCGGGCCGTAAGCCATCCAGAAGTTCGCCCACTGCATCACAGGTATTGCGTTCCAGAGCGCTGAACGCCTTGCGTCCCATCTCGGTCAGCAGAATGGGGCGGCTGCGCCCGCCATCCGGGTGCTGTTCCGTCTCGATCAGTCCGCGCTCGGTGAAGCGCTTCAATGTTCTGCTGAGCTGGCCGCGATCAAGCCCCAGCGCCCGCATGATGTCCGCCGCCGTCGGCGCGGTGCGGTTTGCTATCTCGTAGAGAATGCGCGCCTCGGTCAGAGTGAACGGGCTTTTGTCGAGATGCGCGTTCAACAGGCCGAGACGACGCGTATAGGCTCGATTGAAGGCGCGCAATGCGCCGATGTCAGCCTGATTGGTCGGTTCCGTCATTGCTGTATACGCCGTGGTTCAGCGCCTCCCCTATGTTGACTCTATCAATATTTAATATGTTGATAGAGTCAACATAGAAATGCGCCATTGCAAGCGCGAGGCCGGTTCTGGCCCACCCGCCCTCTGCGCCCGGACAGCGGTGGAACAGTGTTGCAAACGGGCTGGACGAGGCGCGAAATTACGCTATCTTGTTGATTTGACGGCTCGCATTTTCGTGAATGCGAATATTCGGGCCACGACATCCGTATTCGGGCGCTTCGCAAAGCGTCTTTTTTCAGGAGAAACCCATGTCGGCTGCGACGGTTGCCTCTTCTTTCTCTTTCCGCCGTATTCTCATCGCCCTTGGTCTCACCCTTCTTGTTCCGCTGCTTTCGGCATGCGGTTTCAACACGATTCCGACCAATGAGGAAAAGGCCAAGGCCGCCTGGAGCGAGGTGCAGAACCAGTACCAGCGCCGCGCTGATCTGGTGCCCAATCTGGTCGAGACCGTGAAGGGCTATGCCGCCCACGAAAAGGATACGCTGCAAGCGGTGATCGATGCGCGCGCCAAGGCGACGCAGGTGCAGATCACGCCGGAAACGCTCAACAATCCTGAACTTTTCAAGCAGTTTCAGGACAATCAGGCCAACCTCACCAGCGCCCTGTCGCGCCTGATGGTTGTGGTCGAGCGCTATCCGGACCTCAAGGCCAACCAGAATTTCCTTGCGCTGCAATCGCAGCTTGAAGGCACGGAAAACCGCATTGCCGTGGCACGCCGCGACTATATAGAGGCGGTTCGCGTCTACAACACCACGCTGCGGACCATGCCGACCATGATCTGGACCTGGATCTGGTATCGCGACGCGCAACCGATGCAGACCTTCAGCGCCGACGCCGGCAGCCAGGCAGCACCGCAAGTCAAGTTTAACTGACGGTCGCTTCCGTGGCGACGGGCGCAGCATTCCGGCATCGGCATCGCGGCCTTCACTGGCCGCGATACCTGTTTGCATGCCTGCTTCTGCTGTTTTCCGCTGTCCTGACCCTGCAACCAACCTCGGCTGCATGGGCGCAGGATACGGCACAGAAGGCCACACCGGCGCTGACCGGCCGTGTGGTGGACAATGCAGGCATCATCGATCCGGCTGAACGGCAGCAACTGAACCAGAAACTGGCGGATTTCGAGGCTAAATCCTCCGATCAGGTGGTGGTGGTGACGGTGCCGAGCCTCAATGGCGAGGACATCGAATCCTATTCAAACCGCCTGTTCCGCAGCTGGGCTCTCGGCCAGAAGCAGGAAAATAACGGCATACTGCTCGTTGTCGCCCCGAACGACCGCAAAGTCCGCATCGAGGTCGGCTACGGGCTTGAAGGCACCATGACCGACGCGCTGTCGAGCGTCATCATCAACGGCGCCATCATTCCAGCCTTCCGCACCGGCGACTATAGTGGCGGCATCGTGCAGGGCGTGGACGGCATTCTCTCCGTTCTCTCCGGCGACGCCGCCGAACTGGAAGCGCGCGCCAAGCGCAATGCGCAAACCAGTAGTAACGATGTAGACTGGGTTGCGGTCATCTTCATCACCTTCTGGTGTCTGATTTTCTTTGGCGGGTTCGGCTTCGCAGTGCTTGCCCCGATCTTCGGACGCAAGCTCGGCCCCGGACGCTATGAATGGCTGGGCATGACGCTGAACACCAATTCAAGCGGCAGCTCCGGCGGTCGCGGCGGCGGCTGGGGTGGTGGCGGTGGTTGGTCATCCGGCGGCGGCGGTGGCGGCTTTGGCGGGGGCGGTGGCTCATCGGGGGGCGGCGGCGCCTCTGGAAGCTGGTAGGGAGAGGTAGCGATGAAGCACCATACGCTGATCGGCGCCGAAGACCATGCCCGCATTGCAGATGCTATTCGTCACGCGGAAGCAGGCACCAGCGGCGAAATCTATGCGGTGCTGGCGCGCAGCAGCGACGACTATTTCTTTGCAGCCGGCTTTGTCGCAACCTGCGGCATCCTGCTTGCTTCGGTGATCGCAGCCTGCCTCGCGCATTGGTACTGGTTTGATATCAGTCTGCCGATGTTCGGCCTGTCCATTCTCGCCGCTTTCATTTCGGCCATGCTTGTTCTCTGGCTGCTACCATCGATCCGCATGTTGCTGGTGCCTCGCCGCATCCGCTACAAGCGCGCCCATCTCAATGCGCTGCAACAGTTTCTGGCCCGCAATGTCCACATCACCGAAAACCGCACCGGCATTCTGCTGTTTGTTTCCATGGCCGAGCATTATGCCGAAGTGATTGCCGATGCAGGCATCCATGCCCGCGTCGAGCAGGACGAGTGGAACGCCATCGTCGCGACGCTGATCCATCACGCATCGCGGTCACAAATGGCGGAGGGCTTCGTCATCGCGATTGGTCAGGCTGGCACGTTGCTGGAAAAACACTTCCCCGCAGGCGCCGACAATATGAACGAATTGGACGATCATCTGATCGAGCTCTGACAGCGCCAGCATCTCAGAATCATCTACGACTTTGGTCTGAATTGTGGCGAAGCGAAGCCATCTGCGCCGTCATTTGACGCCAATTTTTTGCGCGCCGGGAATTTCCCCGGTATTTTTAGAAAAATCGCCCAAAGTTTTCGATATTTTATTCCAAATTAAATGGATTAGATGCCATTTTTCTGACTTTTCAGGATTTTTTTCGATAGTCGCAGCGATTTGTCATCGAAAGAAATGTCTGATCTGCTAGTTTGGCGCGCATTGCCATCATGACAGGAGTATCCGACGTGACTGCAAAGCAGGATCGGTCGAGCAAAGTTAAGAATTCCAAGGCAAGCAAAGAGGACAAAAAGGGAGGGAAGCCCAAGGCGCTGGCAGCCTTCTCACAGCTTCTCTTCGAGTGGGCACCGCCAGAAGATATGGCAGCTTACGACGCCGAAGCGCTCGACAGTTCAGCCCGTCATGGCTATGCGGCTCTCGAATCCTACCGCAAGGGCAAAAGCATCATCAGCGTCGATAATGGTATCGAACGCCATGGTCGCCCGGTGAGCGTCATCACCATCGTCAACGACAATATGCCGTTCCTGCTCGATTCCATTCTGGGCGAGCTGAACAATCACGTCGGCCAGATTTTCATGGTCGTGCACCCGGTTCTCGATGTTACCCGGGAAAAGGATGGGCTGGTTATTCTCGGCGAAGCATCGCAGCTCGCACCTGCCAAGGGCGTTGAGCGCGTCAGCCTTGTACAGATTCATCTGCCAGCGCTCGGCAAGCAGGCCAAGGCCGACCTGACGGACGGGCTCAAGCGCGTTCTCGGACAGGTGCGTTTTGCCGTCGGCGACTGGAAGCCGATGCTGAAGCGTCTCGATGACGCCATCGCAGATTACAAGCGCGCTTATGAGCTGAACGGCAATGCCGCCATGCCGGAAGCCATCGCCTTCCTCGAATGGCTGCGCGACGATCATTTCATCTTCCTCGGCATGCGTGAGCTTGCTTTTGAAGGTTCGGGCAAGAAGCGCAGCCTCGTCGCCGTCAAGGAGCCGCTGGGCGTCCTTGGCGACAATGAAGTGCGCGTGCTGCGCAAGGATGACGACGATACCGTCACGCCGCGCGAGGTTACCGAATTCCTCGACAGCAATGAGCCGCTGATCGTCACCAAGGCGAATACGCTGTCGCTGGTGCATCGCCGCTCCTATCTCGACTATATCGGCGTGAAGATTTTCGGACCGAAGGGCGAAGCCATTGGCGAACTGCGCCTCGTCGGCCTGTTCACCTCGGTCGCCTATATAAGCTCGGTGGCCAGCATCCCGTTCATTCGCTCGAAGGCCGATGCAGTGATCAAGCATCTGGGCTTCAACCGGGAAGACCATTCCGGCAAGGCGCTGATCAACGTGCTGGAAGAATATCCGCGCGACGAGCTTTTCCAGATCGACACGGAAAGCCTGACGGCCAATGCCGAACTCATCCTCGCGCTGGGCGAGCGTCCGCGTGTGCGCGCCATTCCGCGCCTCGACCGTTTTGGCCGTTTCGCGACCGTGCTGGTCTATATACCGCGCGACCGTTACGACTCGGTCGTACG
Organism: Ochrobactrum teleogrylli; assembly: GCF_037482325.1. Lineage (NCBI taxonomy): Bacteria > Pseudomonadati > Pseudomonadota > Alphaproteobacteria > Hyphomicrobiales > Brucellaceae > Ochrobactrum > Ochrobactrum teleogrylli. Next base: position 3,310,095 of record NZ_JBBHKQ010000001.1, on the reverse strand, counting down.
TGAAAAGATCGGTCGCTATCTCGTCGACGTCTATGGCGGCGACAGCTTTGAATTCCATCCGGTCTTCCTTCAAAACGGCCTGACGCGCGTTCAGTTCGTCATTCGCCGTCACGAACGCTCCACGCCGCATGTGGATCGCGAAGCGCTGGAGGCGGAAGTGCGTTCCATCGTCCGCACCTGGGAAGATGCGGTGCGTGAAAGCGTGGAAAACGCCGATGCTGGTGTCGTGGCGCTGGCCGCGAGCTTCCCGCCATCCTATCGCGAAATCTTCACCGCACCGGAAGCGCTGGTCGATGCGGAGCGCATTGCGGGTCTCAGCCCGGAAGCACCGCTTTTCGTGGATTTCTACCGTTATCGCACCGATGGACCGGATGCGGTTTCGCTAAAACTTTATCATCACGGCGCGCCGGTGGTGCTGTCGCAGCGCGTTCCGCTTCTGGAAAATATGGGCTTCCGCGTCGTCAGCGAACAGACCATTGATCTGCCGCATGCCGGTCAAGATGGTGCGCCGGTCTATGTGCACGACATGCAGCTTGTGAACGCCTATGGCGCACCGGTCGATCTTTCCGATGACGGCGAAATGCTGGAAGACGTGTTCCGCACTGTCTGGGACGGCTTTGCCGACAACGACGGCTATAATGCGCTGGTGCAGACGGCCCGCCTCACCGCACGCCAGATCATGATTCTGCGCTCCTATGGCCGTTATCTGCAGCAGGCGGGTATCGCCTATTCGCAGGGCTTCATCGCCGCCGCCCTCAACCGGTATCCGGAAATCGCCAGCGATCTCTATTCGCTGTTCGATTTGCGCTTCAACCCATCGGCCAAGCGCCGTGACGCAGCGGAAAAGAAGCTGATCGACGCCATCGAAACCGCCCTTCTCGGTGTGCCGAGCATCGACGACGACCAGATCCTGCGCCGGTTCCGCAACCTGATCGAAGCGACGCTGCGCACCAACGCCTATACGCTGGATGCCGAAGGCAAGCCACGTGTCACCTTCGCCTTCAAGCTCAATCCGCGGCTGGTCGATGGACTGCCCGATCCGCGCCCGTATCGCGAAATTTTCGTCTACGGCCCGGAAGTCGAAGGCGTGCATTTGCGTTTCGGCGCGGTCGCCCGTGGCGGTTTGCGCTGGTCGGATCGCGCGCAGGATTACCGCACCGAAGTGCTGGGTCTCGTCAAGGCGCAGCAGGTCAAGAATGCGGTGATCGTGCCGGTCGGCGCCAAGGGCGGCTTCTATCCGAAGCGCCTGCCGGTGGGCGGCGACCGCAATGCCGTCTTCGAAGCGGGTCGCGACGCCTATAAGGTGTTCATCTCAACGCTTCTGTCGGTCACCGACAATATCCATGACAGCGCTGTGGTGCCGCCGCAAAATGTCGTGCGTCACGACAATGACGATCCTTATTTCGTTGTCGCCGCCGACAAAGGCACGGCCACCTTCTCCGATACGGCCAATGCCATCAGTCAGGCGCATGATTTCTGGCTGGACGATGCTTTCGCGTCGGGCGGCTCTGCCGGTTACGACCACAAAGGCATGGGCATCACCGCCCGTGGCGGCTGGGAAGCTGTGAAGCGGCATTTCCGTGAATTCGACATGGATATACAGACCGAGCCATTTACGGTTGTCGGCGTGGGCGACATGTCGGGCGACGTGTTCGGCAATGGCATGCTGCTTTCCGAGCAGATCAGGCTGGTGGCGGCCTTCGACCATCGCGATATCTTCATCGATCCGAACCCGGTTCCGGCGGACGGCTTTGCCGAGCGCAAGCGCCTGTTCGAACTGCCGCGCTCAAGCTGGCAGGACTATGATCGCTCGAAGCTTTCGTCGGGTGGCGGCATCTATAGCCGCAGCCAAAAGACCATCACCCTGTCTGCCGAGGCAGCGGCTGCCATCGGCCTTGCCAAGACCACCGCAACGCCGCAGGAAATCATGACGACCATCCTGAAAGCTCAGGTTGATCTCTTATGGTTCGGTGGCATCGGCACCTATATCCGCGCTTCCAGCGAAACGGATGCGCAGGTGGGCGACCGCGCCAATGACGCCATTCGCATCACCGGTTCGGATGTTCGCGCCCGTGTGATCGGCGAAGGCGCCAATCTCGGCATGACCCAGCGCGGGCGCATCGAATATGCGCTTGCAGGCGGTCGCAGCAACACTGACGCCATCGACAATTCGGCTGGCGTCAACTGCTCGGACGTCGAGGTCAATATCAAGATTGCTCTGGCCGCAGCCATGCGTTCGGGCAAGCTCAAGCGCCCTGCCCGCAACAAGCTCTTGGTCAGCATGACCGACGATGTTTCGGAGCTCGTGCTGCGCAACAACTATCTCCAGCCGCTGGCGCTTTCTCTGAGTGAACGTCAGGGACTTGCCGAACTCCCCTACCAGGCCCGCTTCATGGCGGAACTGGAACACCGCAAACTGCTGGATCGCAAGGTCGAGTATCTGCCGTCCGACACCGTACTGGCTGATCGCCAGAAGGCAGGCCATCCACTGACCCGCCCGGAACTGGCGGTCCTACTGGCCTATGCCAAGCTGTCGCTCAGTGACGATCTGGTGGCAAGTGCGCTTCCAGACGAGCCTTACTTCCAGTCACTGCTGTTCGGCTATTTCCCGAAACGTATGGCCAAGACTTACGCAGAGGAAATCTCGGGCCACCGCCTGAAGCGGGAAATCGTTGCAACCTTGCTGGCAAATGATGTCATCAATCGCGGCGGTATCACCTTCATCAGCCGTCTGGCCGACACGACCGGCAAGTCGCCTTCGGATATTGTTCGCGCCTATATCGCGGTGCGTGACGGTTTCGAGATCGACGCAGTCTATGACGCCATCGATGCGCTCGACAATCGCGTGCCGGGCGATGTGCAGAACCAGTTCTACCATCTCGTCGGCGAAATGTTGCAGGCGACGACGGCATGGGTGCTGCGCAATGATACGACCCGCGCAAACCTCACCGAACTGGTCGGCACCATCGTCAAGGCGCGTGCCGAACTGGAACCGCGTTTCGAGGGCCTGATGCCTGAATTCCTGCGCAACACGGTGCGTGCCGACAAGGCTGCCTTCGTGGAAAAGGGCGCACCGGAAAAGCTGGCCCAGCGTCTCGCCAATCTCCAGCTTGCGGGCATCATGCCGGATATCGCGCTGATCGCGCATCTGGCGAACGCCGATCTGGTGGCAACCGCCAAGGCCTATTTCGGCGTGTCGGAAGCCTTCCGCATCGGACGCATCGAAGATGCGGCACGGTCCATCCCCGTCACCGACTATTATGACGGACTGGCCCTGTCGCGTGCGAGCGAGACCATCACGCAGGCGGCACGCGGGATCACCATCGCGGCGTTGAAGCGCTTCGCCAAGGAGAAAGACCCGGCAGCGGCGTGGCTCGATGCGGACGGCGTCCGGATCGAGCAGGTCAGAAATCGCATGGTCGCGCTCACCGAAGGCGGCGACCTCACCGTCTCGCGGCTGGCTGTCGCCGCTGGCCTGATGTCCGATCTGGCGCAGTAATCCGCGCCCGGCAATAAAAATGAAAGGGCGGCTTAAGGCCGCCCTTTTCATTTGTGAGGTTGTCGCTCGCCGTATAAGCTCCGGCCACATTCGCAAGGGAGTGGCATTTGAGCGATCTGACAGTCAGCGAACGCAGCTATGCGTCACGGCGCGGCATATGGGGCTGGATGTTGTTCGACTGGGCGGCGCAACCGTTTTTTACCGTCGTCACGACCTTTGTTTTCGGCCCCTATTTTATCTCCCGCATGGCGGCAAGCCCGGAAGCCGGGCAAGTTGCATGGGGCTATGGCATCGCGGCGGCGGGCTTTATCATCGCCATTCTGTCGCCTGTGCTCGGCGCTGTTTCCGACCGCACCGGCGCGCGCAAACCGTGGATCGGCTTCTTCGCCGTTCTGAAGATCGTCAGCCTGTCGCTCCTCTGGTTCGCGGCGCCGGGAGCAAGCCTGTTCTGGGTGCTGCTGGCCTTTGCGATCGCCTCGGTGGCAGCTGAATTTTCCATCGTCTTCAATGATTCCATGATGCCGCGTCTTGTGCCACGTGCAGATATCGGACGCATTTCCAATATCGCATGGGGGCTTGGTTATCTAGGCGGCATGATCGTGCTGGTCTTCGTGGTGCTGTTTCTGGCCGGGTCACCGCAAACCGGCAAAACGATCATCGGCGTTGATCCTCTTTTTGGCCTTGATCCGACCACCGGTGAAGACGCCCGCATCACCGGCCCGCTTACAGCGCTCTGGTATCTGATCTTTGTGCTGCCGATGTTCCTGTTCACCCCGGATTCGGCGCGCGGCGAACCTCTGCGCAAGGCGCTACGCCATGGCCTTTCTGAGCTGAAAGCCACGCTGCGCGAGGTGCGCCAGCGCTCCGGCATATTGCGCTTTCTCATTGCCCGCATGGTCTATCAGGACGGCGTCAACGCTTTGCTGGCGCTGGGCGGCGGCTATGCTGCCGCCATGTTTCACTGGTCGATTACCGAGATCGGCCTGTTCGGCATGATCCTTAATGTGATGGCGATCTTCAGCTGCCTTGTCGCCAGCCGCGTCGATTCACGTTTCGGCTCAAAAGCCGTGGTCATCGCATCGCTGATCCTGTTGCTGCTCGCCACGCTCGGCATTGTATCGACAGGGCGCGATTATACGTTCTTCGGGCTGCTACCCTTTGCGGAAAGCACCGCGCAGGGGCTTTTTTCGACGCCTGCCGAACATGCCTATCTCATCTATGGCCTGATGATCGGCGCGGCCTTCGGCCCTGTGCAGGCCTCGTCGCGCTCATGGTTTGCCCGCAGCATCGAGCCGGAAGAGTCGGGACGCTATTTCGGCATCTACGCGCTGGCGGGCCGCGCCACCAGTTTCCTCGCGCCATTTCTTGTCGCCACCGTCACCGCCATCAGCGGGTCGGCAGCCATTGGAATGGCGGTGCTGGTGATCTTCTTCGCCGCTGGTCTCTGTCTGACGAAAGCGACGCCCTATCCTGCCGACAAGGCGGCCTTATAGAGCGCCGAATTGGCCTTAATCCACCCAGTTCAGGGAGCGCTGAACCGCCTTTTCCCATGAGGCGAACAGGCGTTCACGCTCCTTCTTCGGCATCTTCGGGTGCCAGCGATGGCCGACCTGCCAGTTTTCGACAACATCTTCCATGGATTTCCAGTAGCCGACGGCAAGCCCAGCCGAGTAAGCCGCCCCCAGCGCCGTGGTTTCCACGATCTTGGGGCGGACCACCGGGACATCCAGAATATCGGCCTGAAACTGCATGACGAATTCGTTGACAGTCATGCCGCCATCGGCGCGCAGTTCACCGATCTCCACGCCAGAATCCTTCACCATGGCTTCCAGCACCTCGCGCACCTGATAGCAGCTTGCTTCCAGTGCCGCGCGGGCAATATGACCCTTATTGGCAAAGCGCGTCAGCCCGGCAATGACGCCGCGCGCAGACGATTCCCAATGCGGCGCATAAAGACCGGAAAATGCCGGGACGAAATAGACATCGCCATTATCATCGACAGTACGGGCGAGCGTTTCGATATCGCTGCTGTTGCGGATGATACCGAGATTGTCGCGCAGCCATTGCACCAGCGCGCCGGTAATGGCGATGGAGCCTTCCAGCGCATAAGACGGCGGGGCATCGCCGATCTTATAGGCAACGGTGGTCAGCAGGCCGTAATCGGACGAAACGAGCTTGTCACCCGTATTCATCAGCATGAAGCAGCCCGTGCCATAAGTGTTCTTGGCCGCGCCCGGCTCAAGACAGGCCTGACCGAACAAAGCTGCCTGCTGGTCACCCAGAATTCCCGCAAGCTGGACACCACGCAGGGACCGAACCGAAATCTCGCCATAAACCTCGCTCGATGAGCGGATTTCCGGCAGACAAGCGCGCGGAATATGGAAGAGGTCCAGAATTTCCGCATCCCATTGCAGGCTTGCAATATCCATCAGCTGCGTGCGCGAGGCATTGGTGACATCGGTAATGTGAATGCCGCCATCCGGTCCGCCGGTAAGGTTCCAGGCCAGCCATGTATCGATGGTGCCAAATAGCGCCTCACCTGCTTCGGCCTTTTGGCGCGCGCCCGGAACATTGTCGAGAATCCAGCGCAGCTTCAGTCCGGCGAAATAGGTGGTGATCGGCAGCCCCGTCCGGGCGCGAAGACGATCAGCACCGCCATTCTTCGTATATTGCGCCACCAGATCGGCGGTGCGCGTATCCATCCAGACAAGCGCATTATAAAGCGGCTGGCCGGTCGCCTTGTCCCAGAGCAGCGTCGTCTCGCGCTGGTTGGTAATGCCGATCGCGGCGATATCCGCTGCCGTCAGTTTGGCCTTCTTCAACGCTTCCGCGACGACGTGCTGCGTGTTGCGCCAGATTTCAAGCGGGCTATGCTCCACCCAGCCGGCTTTGGGATAAATCTGCTCATGCTCGCGCTGATCCATAGCGATGACATCGCCCAGTTGATCGAAAATGATGCAGCGCGTGCTGGTGGTTCCCTGATCGATGGAGCCGATAAATTGCTTGGTACTCACAGTATCCTCCCGTTCGAATATGTTTGTGTAAAATGCTTTTAGTTTACATCAGGTATGAAAAAGCTTGCTATGCCTCCGCGTCCTCCCCTGATGCAAAGCAGCTCCCGTATTTACGTGAGCGCTCATAAACGAATTTAAAACGAAATAATTCGAAACTCAATGAAAACAAAAAGCCCCGAAAATTTTCGTTTCGGGGCTCTTTTTCAGATTTCTAAGTCGATGAATTAATGACGGAAATGGCGCATTCCGGTCATGACCATGGCGATGCCATGCTCGTCGGCAGCAGCGATCACTTCTTCGTCACGCATGGAGCCGCCCGGCTGAATAACCGCCGTAGCGCCTGCCTGAACGGCAGAAAGCAGACCATCCGCAAACGGGAAGAATGCGTCAGAGGCAACCACGCAACCCTTGGTCAGCGGCTCTGCCAGACCGGCGGCTTCGGCTGCATCTTCCGCCTTGCGGGCAGCGATACGCGCCGAGTCGACGCGGCTCATCTGGCCAGCTCCGATACCAACGGTTGCGCCGTCCTTCACATAGACGATGGCGTTCGACTTGACGTGCTTGGCAATGCGGAAGGCGAACTTCATATCGTTCAGTTCGGCTTCGCTCGGGCTGCGCTTGGTCACGACTTTGAGGTCGAGATCATCGACGACGCCATTGTCGCGCGACTGAACCAGCAAGCCGCCGGCAACCGTTTTCGCGGCAATGCCTTTGGCGCGCGGGTCAGGAAGACCGCCCGTCACCAGAAGACGCAGGTTCTTCTTGGCGGCGACGATGGCCTGCGCGCCCGGCGTTGCATCGGGAGCGATGATGACTTCCGTGAAAATCTTGACGATTTCCTCGGCGGCTTCTTCATCCAGCGTCTTGTTGAGCGCAACAATGCCGCCGAACGCCGAAACCGGATCGCAGGCCAGCGCCTTCAGATAGGCTTGCTTGATCGATGCGCCTTCCGCCACGCCGCACGGATTGGCGTGCTTGATGATGGCGACGGCAGCCGTGCGCGCCGGATCGAACTCGGCGACGAGCTCGAAAGCCGCATCGGTGTCGTTGATGTTGTTGTAGGAAAGCTGCTTGCCCTGAAGCTGCGTGGCCGTGGCAACGCCCGGGCGCTTTTCGCCGGAGAGATAGAAGCCTGCCGTCTGGTGCGGGTTTTCACCATAGCGCATGACCGAATGCAGCTTGCCCGCAACCGAGCGCCAGATTGGCGTTTCTTCTTCGATGGCTTCGGCGAACCAGTTGGAAATCGCCGCGTCATAAGCTGCGGTGCGCGAGAAAGCCTTGGCGGCCAGCTTCTTGCGGAAAGCGAGCGGCAGCGAACCGGCATGCTTTTCAAGCTCGGTGACCACTTCGGCATAATCGGCCGGATCGACAACGGTGGCGACATAGGCGTGGTTCTTGGCCGAAGCGCGGATCATGGCCGGGCCGCCGATGTCGATGTTTTCGACGGTCGTGTCGTAATCGCCGCCCTGGAAGCGCACTTCCTCGAACGGATAGAGATTGATCACGGCAAGATCGATACCACCGATCTTGTGCTCTTCCATTGCGGCAACGTGTTCCGGGTCGTTGCGCACGGCGAGCAGGCCGCCATGGACTGCCGGATGCAGCGACTTCACGCGCCCGTCCATGATTTCAGGAAAGCCGGTGATTTCGGAAACGTCGCGCACCGGAATGCCTTCCGCCGCAATGGACTTGGCAGTGCCGCCGGTCGAGAGGATTTCGACGCCATGCGCACGGAGCGCCTTGGCGAATTCAATCAGGCCGGTTTTGTCGGAAACGGAAAGGAGGGCGCGGCGCACCCGATGAAGATCGGGAGCGGGAATATGCTTGGAGCTGACAGCCATAGGAAACGGTCTCTTCGTTGCTGAAGCGTTTTGCGTTCAGGAAAGGGGACAGCGTCGCCGTAGCACAGTCGGACGAGGAATCCTACCGCAAAACACTGGAAACCACCGGCGAAAGAAAAACCCCGCCGTGAAGGCGGGGTTTCATTTGGGAGGTAATGGTTTATTTCATCGTCGGGATGACGAATTTTGCCCCGTCTTTAACCCACGCCGCGCGCCCGCAGCGAAGCGAGGACGCGCAAACGTAAAAAATCGTCTGGGGTTATTTCATCGTCGGGATGACGAACTCTGCCCCATCCTTAACCCCAGACGGCCAGCGCGAGGTGACGGTCTTGGTCTTGGTGTAGAAGCGGAATGCATCCGGGCCGTGCTGGTTGAGATCGCCGAAACCGGAAGCCTTCCAGCCACCGAAGGTGTAATAAGCGATCGGAACCGGGATCGGCACATTGATACCGACCATACCAACCTGCACGCGGCTTGCGAAATCGCGGGCCGCATCGCCGTCGCGGGTGAAGATGGCGACGCCGTTGCCATATTCATGATCGTTCGGCAGTGCGAGCGCTTCCTCGTAATTCTTGGCGCGGACAACGGAGAGAACCGGGCCGAAAATCTCTTCCTTATAGATGCGCATGTCGCGCGTCACATTGTCGAACAGGCAGCCGCCCATGTAGAAGCCATTTTCATAGCCCTGCATCTTGAAGTTACGGCCATCGACAACCAGCTTCGCGCCTTCTTCGACACCGAGATCGACATAGCCGCGAATGCGGTCAAGGGCAGCCTGCGTGACGACCGGGCCGTAATCGGCGGAATTGTCGGTGGACGGGCCGATCTTGAGCGATTCAACCCGAGGGATGAGCTTTTCCATCAGGCGGTTGGCGGTGTCTTCACCGACCGGCACAGCAACCGAAATTGCCATGCAGCGTTCGCCTGCCGAGCCGTAACCAGCGCCGATAAGCGCATCGACGGTCTGGTCCATATCAGCATCAGGCATGATGAGCATGTGGTTCTTGGCGCCGCCGAAGCACTGAACGCGCTTGCCGTTCGAGCAGCCGCGACCGTAGATGTACTGGGCAATCGGCGTGGAGCCGACGAAGCCGATGGCCTGAACATCCGGATCGTCGAGCAGCGCATCGACCGCATCCTTGTCGCCATTGACGACGTTAAAGATGCCAGCAGGCAGACCAGCTTCCATGAACAGTTCAGCCAGACGCATCGGGACGCCCGGATCGCGCTCGGACGGCTTCAGAACAAAGGCATTGCCGCAGGCAATCGCTGGACCAGCCTTCCAGAGCGGGATCATGGCCGGGAAGTTGAACGGGGTGATACCGGCAACAACGCCGAGCGGCTGACGCATGGAATAGGTGTCGATGCCCGTACCGGCATTGTCGGTGAACTCGCCCTTCAGCATATGCGCAGAGCCGAGGCAGACTTCCACAACTTCAAGACCGCGCTGAATGTCGCCCTTGGCATCGGCAATCGTCTTGCCATGCTCGCGCGCCAGAAGTTCGGCCAGGCTGTCATATTCAGCTTCGACGAGTTCGAGGAACTTGCGCAGGATGCGGACGCGGCGCTGCGGGTTCGTCGCGGCCCATGCAGGCTGGGCAGCCTTGGCGTTTTCAACGGCAGCGCGCACTTCATCCGTGGTCGCAAGCGCCACCTTGGCCTGAACCGTGCCGTCGAGCGGCTGGAAAACGTCGGCGGTGCGACCGCTATTACCGGCAACATGCTTGCCGCCGATGAAATGTCCGATATTGCGCATCGAGAAACCTCCCTGTTTACCGTTTATGAGGACTCGCATCGTCCCCATCGTTATCCCTATCTTGACTCTGCAAATTCGTGATTGCAAGACGCTGAAAAGCGTATCCGTTGTGCATTTTTTATAGTACTCCTACATCATGAACTGGGATGACATTCGAATATTCCTCGCGGTGGCGCGTTCGGGCCAGATTTTGGGCGCAGCCAAGCGGCTTGGTCTGAACCACACCACCGTGGCGCGACGGCTGACGGCGCTCGAAACCGCGCTCTCCACCACACTTTTGACGCGGCGCACCAATGGCTCGACGCTAACACAAGCAGGCGAGGAGTTTTTGCTCGCCGCCGAGCGCATGGAAGCGGAAATGCTCTCCGCCCGCGCGCAGGTCGGCAATGCCGATGTCGCGGTTTCGGGCACGGTGCGCATCGGCGCGCCGGATGGTTTCGGCGTGACCTTTCTGGCGCCACGCCTTGCCCGCCTGACACAGCAATATCCAGACCTCACCATCCAGCTGGTGCCGGTGCCGCGGTCCTTCTCGCTGTCCCGGCGCGAAGCGGATATCGCCATCACCGTTGAACGCCCGGATCAGGGGCGGCTTATCGCGCGCAGGCTGGTCGATTATACGCTCGGCCTCTATGCCCATCGCAGCTATCTGGAAGCCAATGGCACGCCGGAAACTGCCGAGGACCTTAGCCACCATCGCATGATCAGCTATGTGGAAGATCTGGTCATCAACCCGTCGCTCGCCTATGCGCCGGAAATCAGTCGCGACTGGAAACCGGCTTTTGAAGTGTCGAGCGCGCTGGGCCAGGTGGAAGCGGTGCGCGCAGGTGCGGGCATCGGCATATTGCATGCCTTCATCGCGCGCGCCGATCCCGATCTGGTGCCGGTTCTGCCGGACCGGGTCATCCGCCGCGCCTATTGGCTGGCCTATCATGAATCCGCCCGAACGCTGCGCCGTGTGACGGCGGTATCGGCCTTGATCTCGGAACTGGTCGAAAGCGAAAAATCGCTATTCACTTGAGTTTGACATAAGCAACCATCACACCGACAATCATCACGACCGGCACGAACAAGGCGTCGAGGCCGATATAGTACTGGCCCAACCCGCCTCCCACCGCGCCCAGCATCAGCGCCAGCCACACGGCGGCGTGCTGCGCCCAGCGCCATTTCGGCACTTCGCCGCGAAATGCACCGGCGAGGTCTGCGGCAGCATTGAATAGCGTTCCCGTGACATAAGTAACGCCAAGACGCGCCGCGCCGATCGGCTGCACGGCGGCATTCTGCGCGCCCATGGCGGCGGCAAGCAGCAGCACCGGCTGGACGAGCATGGCCCCATCGCGCCGCAGGATACTGACTAGCACGAGCATCACTACCACGCTTGCCATGACATAAAGGCTACCCCAGCGACCATAGGCGCGCACGGCAAGCGTGCCCAGAAACGCGCCGCTGAAGAACAGGACGATCAGCACGGCGGGAAACCAGACCAGCACCGTCCCCTGCACGCCGGGTTGACCGGCAAGCGCGACGCCGAGTTGGGTGGTGTTGCCGCTCATGAAGGAAGCGAAGAAGCCGCCCAGTTGCAGGAAGGCTATTGCATCAACGAAACCAGCCGATGCGGTGAGAACCAGACCGAGCGACAGTTTGGAATTCGGTGTCATGTCACGGAACTTCGGGAATGGAACGACCCGGCTTCAACAAGCCGGGCCTTGCAGAACATGCTGACACTCTAGACGCGTTTGACGATGCGCAGAATGATCAGAAGTATCGCCGCGCCAATGAATGCATTGATGATCGAGGCAATAATACCGCCGCCGACCGAAAAGCCGAGGCGCGGCAAAAGCCAGCCCGCGAAGAACGCGCCAATCACGCCGACAATGATATTGCCGATCATGCCGAAACCGCCGCCCTGCACAACCTTACCGGCCAGCCAGCCCGCGACGAGGCCAACAAAAAGAAATACGATCAGACTTCCAACATCCATGCGCTTTTCTCCCTCCAGAGCACATCCCGAAAAGTGTGAAACGGTTTTCGGGCGAGATGTGCGTCAAAACAAACAGTTAGAGCGCCGTCACCCGGCGCAACTGAAGTGAGTTGACAATATGTTGGTCCAACGCACAAGAGGGGTGCGCAAATTTGAGCGCATCCTGAAATCTCTTCGGGAGGCGCCCCAAAATCACGGCGCGAGATGCCGGAAAGCAGCGACAACTTCCTCGTAGACCTTGCGCTTGAACGGCACGATCAGATCAGGCAATTGCTGCATCGGCTTCCAGTCCCAGCTGTCGAATTCAGCCGTATGGCCACCGGGCGGCGGATTGATCGCGATCTCGTTTTCATCGCCCTCGAAACGATAGGCAAACCACTTCTGCGTCTGGCCGCGATATTTGCCCTTGAGCGCCTGACCGACCAGATGCCGTGGCAGATCATAATTGATCCAGTCCGGCGCTTCTGCAAGCAGCGAGACCGACTTCATGCCGGTTTCTTCATAAAGCTCGCGCAATGCAGCTTCGACCGGGTCCTCGCCCTTGTCGATACCCCCCTGCGGCATCTGCCAGAGCTGCGTCGCGCCATCCATCTCATCGCCCGGAATGACGATGCGATGACCTGCCCAGACCAGACCGGCCTTGTTCAACACCATCAGCCCGACACAGGGGCGATAGGGCAAGCTTTCAGGATCGACCGGACCTTTATGCTTCGACATGACATTCTCCGTGATATGTAAGTTTTACTGACGTTCCGGGTCACGGACCAGCGCCGAAACCGGAACGATTTCGATGCCGCGTTTCTTGACCTCGTTGGCCCAATCCCGCACCGCATCGACGGTCACGCCAAAAGCGGAGCCGGTGCCAATCGCGCTGCCATTGGCGCGTGCAATGCGTTCCAGCTCTTCGAGACGGTCAAGCACCGCCGAGCGGTCCTGTGACGCGTCGATCAGCACATCGGCAGCAGCAAATGGTACGGCGTCCTTTTGTGCGATCCGGTCGGCCTGACTACGCGCCGAAGTGCCGTCATCCAGATAATAAAGTCCGCGCCTGCCAATCTCGCCCAGCACCGGCGCGAATGCATCCGCCTCGCCAGTAAAGCGCGCGCCCATATAATTCATCACCCCGGCATAATTGGTCATGCGCGACAAGGCCCACAAAAGCGACGTCTGGTTTTTGGCGGCCCCGTCATCCACCGTCAGCGTATTGCGCCCCGGATTGATGCGCGGGTAATCGAATGGCTCCATCGGCAATTGCAGCAACAGCTCGTGGCCGTTCTGGCGCGCCGCCTGCATCCAGCGCTGCAGACTGTTGCCCTGCGGCGCAAAGGCCAGTGTCACTTCCGATGGCAGCTTTTCTACAGCTTCCATGCTACCGGTCTGTGACAGGCCAAGCCCGCCAATAACCAGCGCAATCCTTGCGCCCCGCGCACCCGACCAGCCCACCGCATAGGCATCCATCGGGCGCAAACCATCTGCCCCTCGCACCGGCAATGGTCCGGTCGGGCTTTGCTCGACCAGCGCCTTTTCCGGGAGATGCGCGACCCGCTGGTCCTGCCCTGCCTTGTGCTGGTTCTGCACGACGACGACATTGCCATCTGCCGTCCCGGCAGTGACATTGGGCATATCAGGCGTGACCTTGATGATTGCCGGGCCGGTTTGCTGCCCCCCGGATCCGCGCAGCGCGGTGCCCGGCGCGGGTGTGTTACCGGTCGCAGTCGATGCCTGCTGCCCAGTTTTGACCGCGGCGTCGGGCGGCGTTTGCGCCTCGGCAATTGCCGCCTTTTCAGGTTTGCGAAAAGCATCGCGGTTGGTCTGCCAGACGGTGAACATCATACCGCCTGCGACACCCATTACGACTGCCGCGCCCAAGCCGAGCAAAGACCAACGAAAAGCGCGGGAGCGTTCGCCCCCGCGCTTTCGCGGTTTCTTATCCAGTCCTAACGGGCTGTTCAGATCCAGCATGGAACGATCAGTTCAGCACGCCCTTCTTCGGATCCGGCGGGAATGCGGCATTCGCCACTTCACCACGCAGAAGCTTCAGAGCTTCGTTGAGCTGGATGTCATCCTTCGGATCGGCAGGAACATAGGCCGACGAACCGGAGCCATTGTCATCTTCGGCATTACCCTTGATGTGGCCCTTGAGTTCGGATTCGCCGCGAACGACGTCCTCACCCTTTAGTTCCGGCGGCAATGGCTGTTCCACCTTGATGTCCGGCGTGATGCCCTTGCCCTGGATCGACTTGCCCGATGGCGTGTAATAAAGCGCCGTGGTCAGACGCAGTGATCCGTTTTCGCCAAGCGGGATGATGGTCTGCACCGAGCCTTTGCCGAAGGACTGTGTGCCAAGCACCGTCGCGCGGCGGTGGTCCTGAAGAGCGCCCGCAACGATTTCCGAAGCGCTGGCCGAACCGCCATTGATCAGCACGATCACCGGCTTGCCGTCGGTCAGATCACCCTTGCGGGCGTCAAAGCGCGTCACGTCCTGCGGATCGCGGCCACGAGTCGAAACCACTTCGCCCTTGTCGAGGAAAGCGTCGGAAACAGCCACGGCCTGATCGAGCAGACCACCCGGATTGAGGCGCAGATCAAGCACGAAGCCCTTCAGCTTGTCGCCCGGGATCTTGCTCTGGATATCCTTGATCGCCTTGCCGAGATCTTCAGCGGTCTGTTCGGTGAACGAAATCACGCGCACATAACCGACATCGTTTTCGACACGGTAACGAACGGCCTTCACCTTGATGACGGCGCGCGCAATCTTGAGCGTGATCGGCTTGTCGACGCCCTGACGCATGAGCGTCAGTTCAATCGAGGACCCGATTTCACCGCGCATCTTGTCGACCGCATCGCTGAGGCTGAGGCCCCGCACTTCCTGACCATCGATCTTGGTGATGAGATCGCCCGCGAGAACACCGGCCTTCGAGGCGGGCGTATCGTCGATCGGCGCAATCACCTTCACCAGATCATTGTCCATGGTGACTTCAATGCCGAGGCCGCCGAATTCACCCTTGGTCTGCACGCGCATATCCTGCGCGGCTTCCGGATTGAGATAGGACGAATGCGGATCAAGCGAGGTCAGCATGCCGTTGATGGCGCTTTCCGTCAGCTTCTTGTCATCTGGCGGCGTCACATATTGCGCGCGCACACGTTCGAAAATATCGCCGAAGAGCGCCAGGTCTTTGTAGACGTCAGCATCCTTGGCGGCTGCGAAAGCCGTCGAAGCTGGAGCGCCCTGCACCATCACCATGGCGGAAGCTCCCATCAGGGCTCCGGCGAACAGCAGCGACAGTTTACGTATCATTTTTACGTCCTTCCAGAAAGCCGCTCGGTCCACCATGGGGCCGGATCGACGGGTTTTCCATCTTTTCGAAACTCAATGTAAAGCAACGGCGCACCATTGCCCACCTCTATCGGCGCAACACTCGCGAGAAGTTTATCGCCCATCGCCGCGACCGGCTCGCCCGCCAGTACAAACTGGCCTTGCGCCACATCGATTCGCCCCATGCCTGCCATCACGATATGATATCCATTGCCAGCATCGAGGATCAAGAGTTGCCCGTAAGATCTGAACGGTCCCGCATAAAGTACAACGCCATCGGAAGGTGACGTAATCGTGGCAGAAGGCAAGGTTTCCAGCACCTGCCCCATCATCGCGCCGCCAGCACCGTCCTTGTCGCCGAAGCGGCGTGCAGTTTTGCCCGCCGCCGGGAGTACCAGTTTTCCCTGTAGGGAAGCGAAATTCGTCTGCGCACGCAGGTGATTGTCATCGGGCGTTGCCTCGCCTGCGCGCTCCCGCGCCGACGCCAGACGCTCGGCCTCCGCCTTGCGCGCCGCATCGGCGGCGTCACGCACGCCCGCCATCTGCTTGTCAAGCGTATCGATCAGTTCCTTGAGGCTGCCCGCCTTCGCCGCCAGTTCTGCCGAGCGCTTGCGCTGCGCTTCCATTTCCTGTTCCGACTGCGCCTGCAGCTTCTTCTTTTCTTCAAGCAAAAGCGACTGGCGCTTCTGCTCCTCAGCCTGCGTGGTGCGGGTCTGTTGCAACTTTTCGCGCTCCTGCGTGATGGAGGCGGTGACCGTCTGCATATCCTTCAAATCGCCGGTCAGCTCTTCCACCTGCCCGCGCATTTCCGGCACCACCGCGCCAAGCAGCACGGCGCTGCGCACCGATGCAAGCGCATCGTCGGGCCGGACGAGAATGGCAGGCGGCGGATTGAGCCCCATACGCTGCAAGGCTGCCAGCACTTCGGCCAGCACCCCGCGCCGCGCCCGCAACGATGTGCGAATACCGGCCTCCTGCTCGTGCAGGGAGACCAGCTTTTCGGCAATATCGGCAATGTCGTGCTGTAATTTCTTGTCGGTCTTGGCCGACTGGATCAGGGCGGCGGTGATCGTGTCCTGATCCTTCTTGAGGCTCGCAACCTCGCTTTCCAGCTGCTTGAGCTTGTCTCCGGTCACAGTCAGTTCACTGGTCAGCTGCTCATATTCGCCTGCCGCCTGATCGCGCTGCTGCTGCAAGGCATCCTGCGCAATGCCGGACAGAGGATACCCAATCATGCCAATAACAGTGAAGGTCGTAAACAAGCCCACCCGCGTTAGAGCGAGCAGCCGGAGCTTGCTGGGAAGAAGTACAGGACTCATGCGTGTTCTATCGGGACGAAACAAGGCCAAATTCAGAGCCGAAAACGGTATCGGGACCAACCTATCCCGATACCGTTAACGAAACATCAACCATAAGCCCGATGATCGCAAACCCTGATTACCAAAAAAGAGTTCGTTTCCAGAACGACATCAAGCAGCCATCAATCCCAGCTCGACTTTTCTGCGCCGCATCATTTCGCGCATGGAAGCCGTGCGATGGCTCGCCTTTTCGTCAACCATTTCGGTTTTTTGCCAGATGCCGTATTGCTGCCGGAAATAATCGATCACCAGCAGGTCCGCATCCACGCGATCCTGTCCGTCTTCGACATGGTTCAGCAGCGCGCTCACGCCGCTTCCCTTACCCTCGGCGCGGCGGCTGTTTTCACCGATCATCCAGATGGGAATGCCGCGTCTTTCCAGATGGCCGGAAATCCAGGGATCATCCACGGTCCACATGATGTCGGGAATATCGTAGAACAATTCATCGAACCAATCGGGATGAACGAGAACGCCAGCGAAGCCGGAAATCTGATCCACATAGCCCGGCGTGCTCAGGTCCGGCTTGTGCAAAAACAGCGAAGCAATGCGCTTCATTCTGTATTTGCCGTCCTTGACCCTCCAGCGACTGCGCGGAAGCCGGTCGGCAGGCCTGCCTGCATCCGCAATGTCGGGAAATGTTTCACCGACTTCAACAATGCAATGACCCGGCTTGCGCTCAGCTTCCGTCTTGAAGCGCCGGTGCCAGTCGGCATCGTAAATCTTGTCGTCGTCGCAGAACAGGATATCCACGTCCCGCCCCTTGAGATCACGGGCAGCGGGTAAAACCTTGGTCGCAGGGCCGAGATCTTCGTCACAGCGGACGATCGTTATGCCCGCAGGCACTTCCGGCAACCGCCCATCCCAATCGGGAAAGCGCCTGTATGTGTGCGGTATATAAAGCCGAACTTCAGCCGCCTTCAGCCTTTGTGACAGAAGCGACAGCAGCGTTGGCTTTAAAAGGTGAAACCGGGGCGGAATGGTCGAGAGCGTGATGACGGTAGGCTTACTCATTTCCTCGTGCATTTCAGAATATTCTAATAAAAACAATAGAGTAAGACCATTAAACGCTTCTGTTTGCAGAGTGCAATCCCAAGAAGAAACGCTTTAGCAAAGAAACAAAGATTTTCACGACCGATGATAAGGATGGCCAGCCAGAATGGTTGCAGCGCGATAAAGCTGTTCGGCAATCAGAATGCGGGCAATCTGGTGCGGCCAGGTCAATTCGCCCAGCGCCAGAACCAGATCGGCGCGCGACCGTAATGCCGGGTCGTGCCCATCTGGACCGCCGATGGCGACGATCAGCTGCCGCTTGCCATCATCACGCATGCGCCCGATGCGCTCGGCAAAGGCTTCGGAACCCAGCGCCTTGCCGCGTTCGTCGAGAAGAATAAGAGCCGCGCCATTATCCAGCGCTTCATGGATGCGTTGCGCTTCCTCGGCCTTGCGCAAATCAACGGTCTGGCCACGACTTTCCGGGATTTCGCTCACACCGGCGAATTCCAGCCCCAAAGGCGGGCCAGCTTTGGAAAAACGGTCGAAATAGCGCTCGACCAACTCCCGTTCGGGGCCGGCTTTCATCCGGCCCACGGCATAAACACTCACACGCATCGCGCCCTCAATATGGCAGGAGTTAAAGCCTGCCGGGTCGCAGCAGACGACAGGTCAATGGACGGTTCCCAACGCGCGTTCGTCGTCGAAATCGTCATCGAGCCATATCTTCTCGATATTGTAGAAGTCACGGACTTCCGGTCGGAAGATGTGCACGATGATATCGCCCGTGTCGATCAGGACCCAATCGCCACTTTCTAGCCCTTCGACCCGCAGGTTCTTGCAGCCCGCTTGATGCAGCGCCTGCAAAAGATGGTCGGCCACAGCCGTCACATGACGGTGCGAACGGCCCGACGCGACGATCATATAATCGCCGATCGTTGATCTTCCGCGAATGTCGATGGGGATGATGGATTCTGCCTTGGAGTTTTCGAGACTGGCCAAGGCCGCGTCGAAGGTCTGGGACACGAGATCTGTCTCGTTCATCCTGACCGGTGAAGGCGCGTGGTGAGCCTTCTTCTCAAGTGCTGTTCTCAGTGTATTGCCTTTCTAACAAGAACAAGCTGCTACGGCAGTTAAAAGCACCGTACATAGCTAAGATAGGCAGAGTCCCTGTTTTGTTTCAAGAGTCAGGACCTTACAGGGCCGTTCACTTTTTCAATATTTTGTTCTTTTTTGCGCATATCTTGTTGAGACAGTCACGACACCATCAAGATCGTGTACCCGACTTGCGAATGGCGCTTGATGAAAGCGAAGAACGCGGCCCATGGATGAAGGTCCAGGCCGGTGGTGTGCGGCGCGCCAGCGTCGGCGCATATTGCTCGTCCAGACGGCTATGCGAAAAAGTCTGCGCCATGCGCGACGACAGGTAAGCCAGCGTCGAGCCGGGACGGTCGATCACCGCAATCGGGAAATTATTGGCGATCTCGCGCCAGCGCTGCCAGCGATGGAAGGAAGCCAGATTATCGGCGCCCATCACCCAGACGAAATGCACACCCGGATTGGCGTCGCGGATCAGGGCCAGCGTATCGGCGGTATAGCGCACGTTGAAGGCGGCTTCGAGCGCCGTCACCTTGATGCGCGGATCGCTGGAGATTTCCTCGCTCCACCGCAACCTTTCCGCCAATGGCGCCAATTCGCGACGGTCTTTCAACGGATTACCGGGCGTTACCATCCACCAGAGCTGGTCGAGCTTCAGCCGCCGGATGGCGATCTCCGCGACCAGCGCGTGACCCCCATGCGGGGGATTGAACGAACCGCCAAACAGGCCGACCGCCATGCCTTTTTCGGCATGCGGCATGCGCAGATAATGCGCACCCACATCGGGATATTGTTCCTTCAATGCGGAAAGACCGAAGCCAAAGCGCATCAGCTTCGAATCTGCCCGTTGCCGCGAACGCGATATTTGAACGAGGTGAGCTGCTCGACACCCACCGGGCCACGCGCATGCATCTTGCCCGTGGCGATGCCGATTTCCGCACCCATGCCGAACTCGCCGCCGTCGGCAAACTGGGTCGAGGCATTGTGCAGCAAAATGGCCGAGTCGATTTCGTTGAAGAACCCCGCAACCGCTTCCGCATCCTCGGCGACGATGGCTTCGGTATGATGCGAGGAATAGCGATTGATATGCCGGATTGCGCCATCGACACCATCCACAAGCGCCACGGAAATGATCGCGTCCAGATATTCGGTGGCCCAGTCTTCCTCCGTCGCCGCCATCGCTGCCGGATAGAGCGCCCTCACCTCTTCGCTGCCACGAATTTCGCAGCCCTTGGCGGCCAGATCCTCAAGGATCGGCACCAGATGCGTCGAAGCGACGGCGCGATCCACCAGCAACGTTTCCGCTGATCCACAAATGCCCGTGCGCCGCATCTTGGCATTGACCGCGATCTTGCGCGCCATGTCGAGTTGGGCGGTTTTGTCGACATAAAGATGGCAGATGCCTTCCAGATGCGCAAAAACCGGCACCCGCGCTTCCGACTGAACGCGCGCGACGAGGCTTTTGCCGCCGCGTGGGACGATCACATCGATAGCGCCGTCGAGGCCCTTCAGCATTTCACCGACCGCCGCGCGATCCGTCACCGGCACGATCTGGATGGCATCGGCAGGCAGTCCGCCCGCTTCAAGTCCCGCCACCAGGGCTTTGTGAATGGCCGCTGACGAATGGGCCGAATCCGAACCACCGCGCAGGATCACCGCATTGCCAGCCTTGAGGCAGAGCGCGCCCGCATCCGCCGTCACATTGGGGCGGCTTTCATAAATGACGCCGATAACGCCGAGCGGTGTGCGCACGCGCTCGATATGCAGACCGTTGGGACGATCCCATTCGGCGATAACCGCGCCAACCGGGTCAGGCAATGCTGCAATGGCGCGGATGCCCTCTGCAATCGCCTCAATGCGCTTGTCGTCCAGCGTCAGGCGATCCACGAAGGAAGCGGCCATTCCGCTCTCGGCGGCATTGGCCAGATCAAGCTTGTTGGCTTCGAGAATGACGTCGCGGCTTTGGAGAATGGCGTCGGCTGCCGCCAGAAGCGCCTTGTTCTTCTGTTCCGCACCCGCAATCGCCAGTGGTGCTGCGGCGGCTTTCGCCTTGCGGCCCACTTCGGCCATGATCGCGGCTATGTCGCTTCCAGCTTCCACTTTATTCAGCATCCTCTCCCCGCCTATCAGTGTTCAGGCATTTTCGGTCTCGGCAGCCACGGCTGCGCCGCGCACCACGAGATCATTGCGATGGATCATAGCCGCCCGGGCATCATAGCCAAGAATGGTGCTGATCTCATCGCTTTTATGTCCGGCAATCTTGCGTGCATCCTCGGCGTCATAAGCAATGAGCCCCCGCGCAATCTCGCGACCGTCCTCGTTTAGCACGGCAACCGTGTCACCACGTTCGAACTGGCCGCTCACTTCCTTCACCCCCGCAGGCAAAAGCGACTTGCCCGATTTCAGCGCCTTCGCGGCACCTGCATCCACGGACAGACGGCCTGCCGGTTCCAGATTGCCGGAAATCCAGGTCTTCCAGGCGTTGACCGGCGCGCGGGCAGCTTCAAACAAAGTCGCACGCTCACCGCGATCAATCGCCGAAAGCGGCCCCATGCGGATACCCGAGGTGATGATCATCGCCGTTCCAGCGGCATTGGCGATCTTGCCCGCGTCAAGCTTGGTCTTCATGCCGCCGCGCGACAGTTCGGAAGCAGCTGCACCAGCCATCGCCTCGATCTGCGGCGTGATGGTTTCCACCAGCGGCAAAAACGCGGCATCCGGGTTCTTGTGCGGCGGCGCCGTATAAAGCCCGTCAATGTCGGAAAGCAGGATCAGAAGATCAGCGCCCATCATGGTCGCCACGCGAGCGGCCAGACGGTCATTGTCGCCATAGCGAATTTCTGTCGTCGCCACCGTGTCATTCTCATTGATGACCGGCACGGCCTTGAGCTTCAAAAGCGTCTCTATGGTCGCGCGCGCATTGAGATAACGGCGGCGCTCTTCAGTGTCGGCAAGCGTCACCAGAATCTGGCCGGACTTGATGCCGTGGCCGCCGAGCACGTCGGCATAGGCCTTCGCGAGCGCGATCTGACCGGCAGCGGCTGCGGCCTGACTTTCCTCAAGCTTCAGCGCTTTCTTCGGCAGGCCAAGCACGGTGCGCCCCAGCGCGATCGCGCCCGACGACACCACCAGCACCTCGACGCCTGCGTGATGGAGGGCGGCAATGTCCTGTCCCAGGCTTTCCAGCCAGTCGCGCTTCAGCCCCTTGGCGCGATCCACCAGAAGGGCGGAACCAATTTTAACAACAATGCGGCGATAGTCTTTCAATTGCTTCAGCATGCTCTCATTCCTCTCGCCGCATTCAGTCTTATTCTTCGACTTGCGCCGTTCCGGCTTCCTGTGCGCGACTTGCATCGATAACAGCCCCAAGCTGGCGGAGCGCATCGTTCAGGCCTTCATGGCTGACAGCGGAAAGCAGCAGCGGATCGCGCCCGCAGGCTTTCTTCAGCGCCTTGGCCTTGGCCTTGCGCGCATCGGGATCGAGCGTATCGATCTGCGACAGCGCGACGATTTCCGTCTTGTCAGCGAGACCATGTTCATAGGCTTCAAGCTCGCCGCGAATGACCTTATAGGCCTTCGCCACGTCTTCTTCCTGCGCCGACACCAGATGCAACAGAACCCGTGTGCGCTCGACATGGCCGAGGAAACGGTCGCCAAGGCCCACGCCTTCGCTGGCGCCTTCGATCAGACCTGGAATATCCGCGATCACGAATTCACGTGCATCCACGCGCGCAACACCAAGATTTGGGTGAAGCGTGGTAAATGGATAGTCCGCAATCTTCGGCTTGGCTGCTGTCACACTGGCCAGGAAGGTGGATTTGCCTGCATTGGGCAGACCGACCAGACCGGCATCGGCGATCAGCTTCAGACGCAGCCAGATGGTGCGCTCGATGCCTTCCTGTCCGGGATTGGCGCGGCGCGGCGCGCGATTGGTCGAAGTCGTGAAATGCAGATTGCCGAAACCGCCATTACCGCCCTTGGCCAGACGATAGCGCTGGCCGACTTCGGTGATATCGCAGATCAGCGTTTCATCATCTTCTTCAAAAACCTGCGTCCCCACCGGGACTTTGAGAACGACATCGTCACCCTTGCCGCCGGTCATGTTGCGGCCCATGCCATGCATGCCGGTCTTGGCCCGAAAATGCTGCTGATAGCGATAATCGATCAGCGTGTTGAGACCGTCCACGCCTTCAACCCAGACATTACCGCCCCGGCCGCCGTCGCCGCCATCGGGACCGCCGAATTCAAGAAATTTCTCGCGGCGAAACGATACGGCCCCTGCCCCGCCGTCGCCGGAGCGGATATAGATCTTGGCCTGATCGAGAAATTTCATTGAACCTTACCTCTTGCGGCGCATTCACGCCTTAAACCCGGGCCCGCGCAACCTATTGCGCGAGCCAAATTGCAATTACAGCAAAACCCGTTTCCTGCAAACAGTTGCAGTAGCCGGATTTCATCCGATTTTGTCTTTCCAGACCGCATCGCTGAAGTCGATATAGAGCAGTTCCTGATCCAGATACTGCCCCTGCACAAAAAGCGACTTCGGCTCAGTCCCATAGGTCTTGAAGCCGAGCGCCTCATAAATCCGCTTTGCCGGTTCGTTCGTCGCCACCACCTTGGCGTCGAGAACGATGACATGCGCCGCAGCATGTTCGATAACTTTTTGAACCAGAGCCTTGCCCAGTTCCAGTCCACGCGCTTCCGGCGCCACATAGACGCCCCAGAGCGTTCCGCGATGACGTTCGGACTTGCGTTCATGACGAAACACGCCTGCCGTTCCCAGCAGATTTTCACCGTCGAAAGCACCGAAGATGATATTGCCATTCACCTGTTCCAGACGGCGCGCAAACACGCTGTCGGAATAGGCATTTTCTTCCTCAAAACTCGAACCAAAGGCCAGTGGCGCGCGGCTCAGTGCGCTCAGTCTGATGGCGCGATAGCGATGCAGATCGCCCTTATCCAGGGCGCGCAGCACGATCTTTTCTGGCGCGCTTCCATGTTTATCATTCATTTCGCTCTCCGATAATTGCGGACCCTGCGGACAAGGCCGCAGGGCCTCATTATCTTATGACTGCCAGCTTCTCAGGCCGATCCAGGTGCGCCGGTCGAGAACATAGCGTTCGACCGGAACGTTTCCGGCGGCAAGCGTATCCGACATGCCCATGCTGCTGAACTGGAAGCCGCACTTGTGAATCACACGGCGCGATCCGTTGTTGGTCGCCCGGCAGGAAATATGCAGCCGGTTGACGGCCGTTGCCCGGAACACCAGATCAATCAGCGAATGAGCGGCCTCAGTTGCAAAGCCGTGCCCCCAATAGGGTTCGCCCAGCCAGTAGCCGATCTCCAGCCCGTCGCCATGTTTATTCGCATGGATGCCGCAACAGCCCATAAAGATGCCGGTCTCAGCTTGTGTAATGGCGTAGATGCAATTGCCCATCTCGCCTTTTCGCACGCGATCAACAAAATCGACGGCATTCTCACGCGTATATGGATGCGGCATGCGAGTGAGCATGCCCGAAACACGGAGATTGTTGGCAAGATAGGAAATGGCATCTACGTCTTCGACATGTGGCGGGCGCAGAACCAGCCTTTCGGTGACCAAGACGGGGCAATCTAAAACGGGAGCCAGCTCAGGCTCCAGATCAGCCGCCAGACCGGGGGAGAGATCGGCAAAACCCTCATCCCGGCTCATACAGCTTTCTGCGTAACAATCTTCTTCTAAAACGTCGACAACCATTTTTCTGTCCTCCAGATGCAAAAAGGGAAGATGGTGGTCCCATCTTCCCTTCGATCTTTTGGCTAGGCTGCCATATACACCGGGTCCGATGGGACGCCGGTGGTTTTAAGAGGCCCGGCTTACTCTGCTGCTTCCGCGATCGGGTTTACCGATACGTACGTGCGGCCGTTGGCTTTCGTACGGAAAGATACGGAACCGTTCGTGGTTGCAAAAATCGTGTGGTCCTTGCCGAGGCCAACATTGGCGCCCGGATGCCACTTCGTGCCGCGTTGACGCACGATGATGTTGCCAGCGAGCACAGCTTCGCCGCCAAACTTCTTCACGCCAAGGCGTTTGGATTCTGAATCGCGACCGTTACGCGAGGAACCGCCAGCTTTTTTGTGTGCCATTGGTGTTCTCCTTTAATCTCTCTACTTACTCAGCCGTTTCGGCCTTGGCTGCAGCCTTCTTAGGCGCTGCCTTCTTCGGCTTTGCGGCTTCGCCTTCAGCGGCTTCTGCCTTCGGAGCCTTCTTCTCAGCGGCCTTCTTGGAAGGCTTTGCGCCGTCGGTGAGGATCTCCGAGATACGGATCGTCGTCAGTTCCTGACGATGACCGCGGGTGCGCTTCGAATTCTGACGGCGACGCTTCTTGAACGCGATGACCTTGCGGGCACGGCCCTGTTCGACGACTTCGGCGGTCACGAGAGCGCCTGCGACGACTGGTGCGCCAATGGTCGAGCCGACCATCAGAACTTCTGCGAATTCTACGATGTCACCGGCTTCGCCAGCAACTTTTTCGACCTTGATCAGATCGTTTGCGGCAACGCGGTACTGCTTGCCACCGGTCTTGATGACTGCGAACATTTGTTGTCCTTTCGGTTGTTCGGTCCGGCTCTCATTTCCACGACATTAGCGCCGAAGTGATGGGCCGTCTTTTTATCAGTCGGTTAAGTGAAGGGCTTGCGCCCCTTGATTGTCGCCCCGGAAAACCCGGAAATCATCAATCAAAACAATAGGCGCGGATTGCCCCACGCCTAAGGTCTGGTGCTTATAGGTTCGGAACGTGGGAAAAGTCAAGAATTTTCACGAGAGAATGCAAATTAGGTCTTGTCTAATTGCAATCAGCCCGCTATTGAGCCGCTACACACTTAGCATTCGCTTTTGATGCTGTTTGACGGTGCGATTATATAGATCGCTTTACCGGATTGCACAATGCGGAGAGGTGGCTGAGTGGTCGAAAGTACCGCACTCGAAATGCGGCGTGGGGGTAACTCCACCGTGGGTTCGAATCCCACCCTCTCCGCCATTTTCTTCATCGAAATCCATAACCTAGCATCGCAGCAATACTTCTCTGTGCCCAATGAACCATGCTAGAAGGCAGCATGAGTGTGTTGTCATCCGTCGCCCCCATCTATAATCCGCCGCTGGAGCCCTATGTCTCCATCATTCATAGCGATGCGGATCTTCTGGTGCTGGACAAGCCAAGCGGGCTTTTGTCCGTCCCCGGTCGGCATCCCGCCCTCTCCGACAGCCTTGCCACGCGGGTGCAAAAGCAGTTTCCCCGCGCGCTGATGATCAACCGTCTGGACAAGGACACGTCCGGTCTGGTCCTGATGTCGCTGAACAAAAAAGCCCACGCCTATGTCGCAGCGCAGTTCGAGGCCCGGACGACCGAAAAATCCTACATTGCCAAAGTCTGGGGACATATGGACAGCGACGAAGGTTTCATCGATCTGCCGCTGGCTATCGATCCCGACAACAAGCCGCGCCATCGGGTCGACCACGAGCATGGCAAACCGGCCCAGACACGCTGGCAGGTCTTGAGCCGCGGTGAAAACAGCACGCGCCTGCGTCTCTCTCCCCTGACTGGCCGCACGCATCAATTGCGTGTCCATATGCTGGCAATCGGCCATGTCATTCTGGGCGACGAGTTTTATGCGGACGGCGCGGCACTGGCAGTAACCGACCGCTTGCTTCTGCATGCGGAACAGCTAGCCTTCCGCCATCCCGACGGGCGCGACGTGACATTCACCGCGCCTTGCCCGTTCTGATTCTGTGTTGAGATCATAGATGTCGCAGAAAATAGATACATCGGAGCTGGTTGTCGATTTCGTCGGCGGTGCTGTCGGCCACCGGTTTCGCTCCGGCGAAGGACGCGGGCAGGCGCTTGCCAAAGCCGTCGGCTTTACCGGCAGCGTCACACCGGAGATTGCCGATGCGACGGCGGGTCTAGGACGCGACGCATTTCTGCTCGCTTCGCTTGGCGCTCGCGTCACCTTGATCGAGCGCTCGGAAAAAATGCATGCCTTGCTGGCGGAAGGCCTCGCGCGCGCCGCGGCAGAAGGTGGTCAATATGCTGAGACGGTGGCGCGCATGACCTTGCTGCACGGCGATTCCTGCGAGCTGTTGCCAGCGTTGCGGCCACAGGTGGTGATGGTTGATCCGATGCACCCGCCACGCGGCAACACGGCTCTCGTCAAAAAGGAAATGCGACAAATCCGCGAGATTGTGGGAACTGATCCCGATTCGGAAAAGCTGATGCAGGTGGCGCTCGAAGCAGCGCTCAATCGGGTAGTGCTGAAGTGGCCGTTGCGTGCCGAACCGATGGCGGGCTTGCGCAAGCCGTCACATCAAATCTTGGGCAAAAGCACCCGTTACGATGTATTCGTCAAAGCTAAACTTACATAAAATCTTGCCGTAAAGCCGCCAGATTTGCGGCCCCGAAAATGCGGAACAATAAAGCTGTAGCAGTTTTGATAATTCGGTTTAATTTGGAAACGCTGCATTTCGTAAAACGTAATTCATAATATTATCGAGGGCGTATGAAGACACAGATGGATCTGACGACAGCGCCGATCAATCAAGCGCTATTGCTCTTCGCCTTACCGACGCTTGGATCGTCGATCCTGCAATCGGCAAACGGTTCCATCGATACGATCTGGATCGGCCATTTGCTCGGAACGGATGCGCTGGCAGCCACGACCAACGGCAATCTCGTCATGTTTCTGCTCACGGCCTTTGTCTTCGGTTTCGGCATGGCATCGACCATTCTGATCGGGCAGTCTTTCGGGCGCCGCGATCTCGAAACCGCGCGCGCCATCACGGGCACCACGCTTGGCGCTTTCGTGCCGATCAGCATACTTGTTTCCATTGCTGGCTGGTTTCTGGCGCCGCATGTCCTTACACTGTTGGGCACGCCGGACATCATCGCGCCTCTGGCCCGCGCCTTCCTGCAAGTCACCTTCGTGGCCATGCCTGCCATCCTCATGCAGACAATCCTGATGATGGCCCTGCGCGGCAGCGGCGACTCCATCACGCCTTTGATCTTCATGGGGCTGGCGGTCATCCTGGATATCGTCTTCAATCCCCTGCTCATCCTCGGGATCGGTCCGATCCCGGCCTTGGGCATATCCGGCTCGGCGCTCGCCACTGCGGTTGCAAATTACATCAGCCTCGCAGCCATGCTGTTCTACATCTATCGCAAGGATCTCCCCTTGCGTTTGAAAGGCGAGGAACTGCGGTTTCTCATACCAGACCTCAAAGTGCTGAAACTGATCTTCAGCAAGGGGCTGCCGATGGGAATTCAGATGATCGTGGTTTCGAGCGCTATGCTGACCATGATGCGACTGGTCAATCAGGAAGGCGTCGATACGACAGCTGCCTTCGGCGCAACCCAGCAGCTATGGACCTATGTGCAGATGCCAGCCATGGCGCTTGGCGCCGCGGTCAGCGCCATGGCCGCCCAGAATATCGGCGCCGGCAACTGGGACCGTGTCAGCAACATCACCCGAACCGGTGTGCTCTATGCGATCCTGATGACCGGTGTTCTCGTGGTTGTCCTGCTCATGGCCGACCGGCAGGCGATGGAGATATTTCTCGGCGCTGACAGTTCTGCGATCCCGATCGGCCAGCATATCGGCAAAATGGCAACCTGGGGCTTCATCGCCTTTGGCGTCTCCATGGTCCTGTTCGGAACGGTACGCGCCAATGGACAGGTGATCTGGCCACTCATCATCCTTTTCGTATCGATGTATCCGGTTCGGCTCGGCGTTGCGATTGGCTTGCGCGATTGGCTCGGTGTCGATGCACTATGGCTCAGTTTTCCGGTCGCCATGCTATCCACCATGCTGATGGCGGGCGTTCTTTATCTTCGCGGCAACTGGCGCGAAAACAAGTCGATGAAGGTCGACAAATATGAACAGGAAAACGTTGTCGCTTCGACATCGCAGACAGCTGAAGCGGCTCCGTCATGCAATGCGCTGGCACCCAATGCACCGGCTGTGATGGAGGGAAGTGCATCCAGCGTGCGGTAAATTCGCCTGCAACCTGATGACTGCATGATCAGTCGGATGCGTTGAAAACAATGCAAAATTAGCAGTGCCGACCTGTTGCAATCTGCGTTTGCTTGGTTCATATAGCGCGGGCCTGACAGAATCGGTTCTTGATAGAATCGGCTGGCGCGAGCGGGTGTAGCTCAGGGGTAGAGCACAACCTTGCCAAGGTTGGGGTCGAGGGTTCGAATCCCTTCGCCCGCTCCAGTTTTCTGATCAGTCTAGCTTTCAAAATCCCGGCTTCGTCCGGGATTTTTGCTTATAAGCGGTCTGAGTCCGCCTCGAACAGCAACCACTGTCTCAGTTGTTTTTCAGGAATTTAAACGGAACGCCGGAGATGAGCGCCTTCACATAGCGCTTCTTCTGATAATAGCCGTTCAGCGACACACGCGGCAGTCTCAAAAGGGATTGAACGCGGTCACAGCTCAACACGCCCGGCTGGGTGGTTACCCCAACGGCAAACCCTGCACCTGCAACTGCGGACGTCTCTCGTTCACCAACGGCAGTCGGCCAGCCATAGGGATAAGAGAAAGAACGCGGGCGCTGCCCGACATAGCGTTCAATTGCCGCTGCAGACTGCTCTATCTCCTGATGCAGCCTGTCCTCGGTCACACGACGGAGATTGACGTGGTTGATCGTATGCGCGCCAAAATGAACCAACGGGTCTTTCGCCAGAAAGCGCAACTCGCCTTCATCCATCACCAGATCTTCGACAATCGCCATTGGCGACACGCCATGGAACTGCGCTGCCGCATCGATCCGGCGCACAGCTTCATCTTCATCGATAGCCTGAACAAAGTCTGTGAGACGATCAAAGGCTGCTAGCTTTGCACTGAGTGTCTCGCCGCGAACATCGACCATTCCTCTGCCAAAATCGAACGCGAAGCGGGACGCCTTATGCGTCAAGGCTTCGGCAGTTTCCCACCATGCGCTGCGCCGACGTTCCACAAACCCGGGATTGATGAAGATTGTGTAGGGGACAGAAAATTTCGCGAATATCGGCGCCGCGAACGTGGTGTTGTTGCGATAGCCATCATCAAGGGTGAACGCCACAAATTTGCGCCTGTCGCCCTTATCAGCAAGCAAAGCTGGCAGGTCATGCAAATGAACGGGCGTGAGGCCAGCGCCGATTGCCGCGCTAATCGCTTCTTCCAGAAATTCCGGTGTGACCGACAGATGTGCATTAGGGGAAAAATGCTCCGCGACCGCAGGGCGCACATGATGCAAGGTAAAAATCACGCCGCGTCCGGCGGCATTTGGGAAGATCGAGCGAACAAAGGGGGCAGCAGCTACCTCAAGCCCGGCCCTGATCATGCCGTAGCGTAGAGAGGCGCACATCCCCTGAAACGATCGCATTGCACCGCGCGCATCTGAGCGCGCCCCCTATTAAGTAAGAATCAAAAATTCATTACACTATGGTTCGTCAACAAGTCATTGATGCATGTTGATAAGTACTGATTCAGGTTAGTTCGAGCGCCTTATAAAGCTCTACGAGGCATTCATCGCGCGCGCAATCTGATAAATCGATAGCGACAGACCTTGTTATCGTACAGCTATCTCGGCATCAAACTCTTTAGATGCACTTAATAAAACGCCACGCACTGCGTTCTCCGGCGCTATTGAGTACCATGGTATGGCTCAGGCTTTGGTCTTTTTGACACCAAAAGAGCCCTCCCCTTCCTTTCACTCGCCCTTAGAACGCGGAAAGCCCCGCATTGTTTATGCGGGGCTTTTGGTGTGATGATTTGGTTGCGGGGTCAGGCTAAAGCGTGTTGCATTTATTCGGCCTCATACCCAGCAGCCTTAAAGAAGTTCTGGCATTCATTGATGGAGAAGAGACTGATGATATCGTCAAGTGCTTTTGAGATGGCGTCGAAGCTGCGTGCTGCTTGCCTTCTCAGAAGTGCCTTGAGTTTTGAGAAAGCCATTTCGATTGGGTTCAGGTCCGGCGAATAGGGCGGCAGGAAGAGAAACCAAGCGCCCTTTGCCTTGACGAGTTGCTCAGCCTTCTGGCTTTTGTGGAAGCCGACATTGTCGAGGATGACTATATCACCGGCTGACAGTGTCGGCACAAGCTGTGTCTCGATCCAGGTTTCGAAGATGCGGCTGTTCATCGGTGCATCGACGATCCATGGCGCGGTCAGGCCATGGCAGCGCAGTCCGGCAATGAAGGTCTGTGTCTTCCATTTTCCGAAGGGCGCATAGGCGGCAAGGCGCCTGCCTTTGGCAGACCATCCGGCGCGTTTTGTCAGGCGCGTATTTGTGGAAGTCTCATCGATAAAGATGAGACGCGACAAGGCCTTGTTGAAGAACCGCTTTCGGCGATTGATCCAAAGATCACGCGCCTTGGCGATCTCTGGTCTACGCTGCTCGCTTGCCTTGAGGCTTTTTTTTATTGCTCAGCCCAAGTCGGTGTAGAAATCGCCCGACCGTGGCGCGGTGGACTTCAATACCGCGCTCCGCGAGCGCAACGCACAGTTCGTCCAAAGTCGTTTCGCCACGGGCGGACATCTGCTCGCGGACCCAATCACCATGAGCCAAAAGCTTCACACTACCAGGCGGGTGGCCCTGCCTGGCGGCGGCCAGACAGCCGGATGACCGATGCAGGATCATCATGTTGTTGACGAACCGAGGCGAAACACGGAAATGCCGAGCGGCTTCCCGGTGACTATTGCCCTCACTCACAAACGCAACGACACGCTCACGCAACTCAATCGGATGCGGCTTGCCCATGGTGCATCTCCTTCCATGAGACAAGTGAATCACAGATCAAGCCAAACGGGAATCCCGAATCCGGTTAACAGCGACATGCTTTAGCGCCGTTGGTCGGGGAATTGATTCACTGGATCAATTTTTTCCTGCTCACCCTTCAAGTTCTGATCCGAGGAAGGAGGGGCGAGTGCGGTGCGGTAAGCGAAGCTTTCCGGCAGCGATATCTGATAGGGAAGTGATTTAGGAAGTTTGGTTGCGGGGGCAGGATTTGAACCTGCGGCCTTCAGGTTATGAGCCTGACGAGCTACCGGGCTGCTCCACCCCGCGCCAGGGTGTATTTTTTTAGAACCGGTTGGGTATTTTTGGCGATTATCGCATGTTTGGGGTGTTTTGTATGATTTGAGAAGATGTTTTAATTTGTGTGCTTAGCAGACCTGGCAGCGACCTACTCTCCCGCATCTTAAGATGAAGTACCATTGGCGCTGGAGCGTTTCACGGCCGAGTTCGGAATGGGATCGGGTGCAGCCGCTCCGCCATAACCACCAGGTCGGCGAAGAACACAAATTGAGAAGCTGGATTAGGGGAGTAGGGGAATAGGGCAGTAAGGGAGTATGTTAGCTCACTGTTTCCTCTGCTCTTATTTTCTTTCTGCACTGATAAACAATAAGCACGCGACTGCGTGCCGCCGGTTGTCCGGCGCCCTGTCCGGAGCGAAGCGGCTTTAGCCGCGACAGCGTGAGGACAGAAGTTAAAGCTGGTATTCGTCAAGCGAAGCTTGATGGATATTGTAAATGGGAGTGATCAAGTCGATCGAGCTATTAGTACCGGTAAGCTGCATGCGTTGCCGCACTTCCACACCCGGCCTATCAACGTGGTGGTCTTCCACGGCTCTGATAGGGAATACTCGTTTTTAGGTGGGTTTCCCGCTTAGATGCCTTCAGCGGTTATCCCGTCCGTATATAGCTACCCTGCTATGCCGTTGGCACGACAACAGGTCCACCAGAGATACGTCCATCCCGGTCCTCTCGTACTAGGGACAGATCCTATCAATATTCCTACACCCACGGCAGATAGGGACCGAACTGTCTCACGACGTTCTGAACCCAACTCACGTACCGCTTTAAATGGCGAACAGCCATACCCTTGGGACCTGCTCCAGCCCCAGGATGCGATGAGTCGACATCGAGGTGCCAAACAACCCCGTCGATATGGACTCTTGGGGGTCATCAGCCTGTTATCCCCGGCGTACCTTTTATCCGTTGAGCGATGGCCCTTCCACGCGGGACCACCGGATCACTATGACCGACTTTCGTCTCTGCTCGACTTGTCAGTCTTGCAGTCAGGCAGGCTTATGCCATTGCACTCGACGAACGATTTCCGACCGTTCTGAGCCTACCATCGCGCGCCTCCGTTACTCTTTAGGAGGCGACCGCCCCAGTCAAACTACCCACCATACACGGTCCTGGACCCGGATAACGGGCCGCAGTTAGACATCCATATAGGCAAGGGTGGTATTTCAAGGATGACTCCACAATGGCTGGCGCCACTGCTTCAAAGTCTACCACCTATCCTACACATGCCGACACGAATGCCAGTGTAAAGCTATAGTAAAGGTGCACGGGGTCTTTCCGTCTAACCGCAGGAACCCCGCATCTTCACGGGGAATTCAATTTCACTGAGTCTGCGTTGGAGACAGCGGGGAAGTCGTTACGCCATTCGTGCAGGTCGGAACTTACCCGACAAGGAATTTCGCTACCTTAGGACCGTTATAGTTACGGCCGCCGTTTACTGGGGCTTCAATTCAATGCTTGCACATCTCCTCTTAACCTTCCAGCACCGGGCAGGCGTCAGACCCTATACGTCGTCTTGCGACTTCGCAGAGCCCTGTGTTTTTGGTAAACAGTCGCTACCCCCTGGTCTGTGCCACCCCCACAAAGTTGCCTTCATGGAGGTCACGCTTCTTCCGAAGTTACGCGTGCATTTTGCCGAGTTCCTTCAACGCAGTTCTCTCAAGCGCCTTGGTATTCTCTACCAGTCCACCAGTGTCGGTTTAGGGTACGGTCTATATGCAGGAGCTATTTCCTGGAACCGCTTCGCTGCAAGATCAATCCAATAAGACCTTACAACACACGCGATCCGTCACTACCTGCAGGCCCACGAATATTAACGTGGTTCCCATCGACTACGCCTTTCGGCCTCGCCTTAGGGGCCGGCTAACCCTGCTCAGATTAACTTTAAGCAGGAACCCTTGGACTTTCGGCGAGGGAGTCTCTCACTCCCTTTATCGTTACTCATGTCAGCATTCTCACTTCCGATACCTCCAGGATGTCTCACGACTGTCCCTTCACAGGCTTACGGAACGCTCCGCTACCACGCACATACGTGCATCCACAGCTTCGGTGTATGGCTTTAGCCCCGGTACATTTTCGGCGCAAAGACCCTTATTTAGACCAGTGAGCTGTTACGCTTTCTTTAAATGATGGCTGCTTCTAAGCCAACATCCTGGTTGTTTTGGGATCCTCACATCCTTTCCCACTTAGCCATAACTTAGGGACCTTAGATGGTGGTCAGGGTTGTTGCCCTCTTCACGACGGACGTTAGCACCCGCCGTGTGTCTGCCCAGTAGTACTCCCCGGTATTCGGAGTTTGATTAGGATCAGTAAGACGGTGAGTCCCCATAGCCCATTCAGTGCTCTACCCCCGGGGGTATTCGCTGGACGCTCTACCTAAATAGATTTCGCGGAGAACCAGCTATCTCCAAGTTTGATTGGCCTTTCACCCCTAGCCACAAGTCATCCCGATCTATTGCAACAGATATGGGTTCGGTCCTCCAGTACGTGTTACCGTACCTTCAACCTGCTCATGGCTAGATCACTTGGTTTCGGGTCTAATCCGACGAACTGAACGCCCTGTTCAGACTCGCTTTCGCTGCGCCTACACCTACCGGCTTAAGCTTGCTCGTCAGACTAAGTCGCTGACCCATTATACAAAAGGTACGCTGTCACCCAGGACGAACCTTGGGCTCCAACTGTTTGTAGGCATTCGGTTTCAGGTACTATTTCACTCCCCTCGTCGGGGTGCTTTTCACCTTTCCCTCACGGTACTGGTTCGCTATCGGTCATGCACGAGTACTTAGGCTTGGATCGTGGTCGACCCATGTTCAGACAGGATTTCACGTGTCCCGCCCTACTCAAGGACTTAATTTCGTGTTGCGTGTACGGGGCTATCACCCACTTTAGCCAACTTTTCCAAGTTGTTCCACTTTACTCAATTAAGCCACTGGCCTGGTCCGCGTTCGCTCGCCACTACTAGCGGAGTCTCGTTTGATGTCCTTTCCTCTGGGTACTTAGATGTTTCAGTTCCCCAGGTTCGCTTCTAACACCCTATGTATTCAGGTGTAGATACCTTATTACGATAACTAGAAAGTTGAACTGTTCTTGCCAAAGCGCCAACAATTCAAATTTTCTAGCTATCTAAGGTGGGTTG